>NZ_RBZW01000064.1 GCF_006543045.1 Salinadaptatus halalkaliphilus
ACCTTCGGCCTTCTCGACGGCGCTGCGGCGTTCACCCTGTGCCTCGAGGATCATCGCACGGCGTTTGCGCTCGGCGGAGGTCTGTTGTTCCATCGCGCGCTGGACGTCCTTGGATGGGTTGACCTCGCGAACTTCGACGCTCTCGACGCGGATCCCCCACTCATCGGTGGGTTCGTCGAGTTCGGTCCGGATCTTGGCGTTGATCTCCTGGCGTTTGTTCAGCGTATCGTCGAGTTCCATGTCGCCCAGGACGGCACGCAGGGTCGTCTGGGCGAGGTTCGAGACCGCCTTCTTGTAGTCGTCGACCTCGAGGAACGCCTTCTTGGCGTCCATCACCTTGATGTAGACGACAGCGTCGGCCGTCACCGGCGAGTTGTCCCGTGTGATCGCTTCCTGACGGGGGACGTCGAGGGTCTGGGTACGCATATCGAATCGATAGGTGTTCGACACGAACGGTGGCACGAAGTTGATACCGGGCTCTAAGAGTTTGCGGTACTCGCCGAAGACGGTCAGCGCGCGCTTCTCGTAGGCGTCGACGATTTCGATCGCACTGAGCAACGCAGCGATAACGACGACGAGGACGAGGGCACCGACGAACAGTACGGCACCGCCCGTCGTCTGCATGGGGAACAGTTCTACGACCATACATCGACGTTATGGTGGTGAGGTGAAAAGCGTTCCCTTGTTTTACCGACATATCCGGCTGCAAACCCCGTGTAGGCGGCCGGTGTGATCCGCGAACCGGATGCTCAACTCGACTTTTCGGTCTCGCGTTCGGTCGCCGAGTCGGTGTCGGCCGCCGGGTTGGACGACGACTCCCGGTTGTCGTCGCCGACGTTTGCTGATTCGGGATCGTCGAGATGCTCCTCGAGGGAACCGTCGTCGTGTTCGTCCTCGTCGTCCGTGGCTGGTCCCTGGGCGAGAGCGCGATCGATCTCGTCCTGGCCGATAGCGTCCATCGACTCGACGGTGAGGACGTTGCCACCGCCGGGATCGAGGACGATGATCTCTTCGCCTTCTTCGATGGTCCCGCTGGTCGTTCGGGCGCTGTAAAACGGTGCAAAGCCGCCCTGGTCGAGTTTGACCTCCCCATCGCGGTTCGTGATCGTCTCGGTGGCGTAGCCGGTCGTTCCGGCCAGCGAGCCCGAATCGGATGTCTGGGCGGTTCCTTTCCCACCGTAGAAGTCGAACTCGTGGTAGACGTAGGTTGCAATGAGCCCGATCAGCAGCGTCAGCCCTGCCAGGATGAACGGACTCGCAACTGGCGGGAAGAGCACGCCGACCAGCCCCGCGCCGACCAGCGCGACACCGATGACGATGAAGTGTGCGCCGGGTGAGACTGCCTCCAGCGCCATCAGGAGGAGTCCCACCGACAAGAGCAAAAGCGGCATGTTCCCGAAGAGGGCCTCGAGCATATCTGACGGTAAGGGCTCTGCCCGATTAAATGTTTACCGAGCCAGGGGTACATTCAGCGAGTGGCTTCGATCGAACGCAGTTCCGTCCTCGTTCACAATTTGTCTGCGTTGGGGGCCTGTGTCGGTGGTACGTACGGCAGATCGTGGTCGTGTCAGGTTCCGCTCCCGTCGTCACCCAGCGAAAGGAGCGTTTCGATGAACGAATTGAAGCGGTCAACGAGGCCGATGTCGTCAGTTTCATCGAGATCGTCGGGGGTCGAAACGTCGTCGTCGCTGGCGGTCTCGTCAGTCGGTCCCGAGTCGTCGGTTTCTTCGTCGTTGGCTTCTTCGTCACTGTCGTCAGCCGCTTCGTCGTCTGACTCCCCGCTGTCAGCAGATTCTTCGCCATCGTCTCGGTCTTCGTCGTTCGATTCCTCATCGCCATCATCGTCAGTATCGGTCGCGTCGTCCGTTTCGTCCACCTCCTCCTCGTCTTCGAGCTCGGGGTCGGTACTGTCGGTAGTCGTCTCGTTGGCGACATCCAGTCCCTGCTCGTCGCCGGTTTGTTCGATCGACTCGAGGGCATCCTCGGACGGATCGTCGGCGGCGAACTCCGAGCCGACCAGCGCGACGGTCGTGCCGAACGCGAGGAGGACGATCACGGTCGTTATTGCGACTGTCCAGACTGATCCGCGAACTTCGCGTCCGTGCTCGTCGTCGCGCTGGGGTGCCATCGGTCCGGAGCTACGCGAGCCGATTCCCTTTGTTAACCGCACCAATTGGATCGCGAACGTCCGCTTACCGCAGGCCTGCGGTCGGGTGAACGGATCCCAAACGCCTACCGGTCTGGACCGCGAGGATCCCATATGACGACCTACGATATCGAACGGTATCTCAACGTCCGAAGCGCCTACGGTGGTTCGTTCGCCCCCGGCGGAGAGCGGCTCTCTTTTCTGATGGACACGACCGGCACGTCGCAAGTCTGGACGCTGACAGCGCCCCAGGCCTGGCCCGAGCAGCGAACGTTCTACGACGAGCGCGTCACCTTCGCCTCCTGGTCGCCCGACCGCCCGGAGCTGATATTCGGGATGGACGAGGGTGGCAACGAGCGTACACAGCTCTATCGGCTCGAGACCGAGACCGGTGCGATCGTGAATCTGACGGCCACGCCGGATGCCAAACACCGCTGGGGCGGCTGGAGTCACGACGGCGATCGATTCGCGTTCGCCTCGAACCGCCGCGACGAGTCCGTCTTCGATGTCTACGTCCAGAACCGTGACGAGGCAGGTGCCGACGCCGAGCCCCAACGCGTCCTCGAGGGCGACGGCTGGCTCTCGCTGTCGGGTTGGAGTCCCGACGACTCGCAGCTACTCGTCTCGCAGGCGTACTCGAACTTCGATCAGGACCTCTCCGTGCTCGACGTAGCGACCGGCGAGCGCGAGCATCTGACGCCCCACGAGGGAGACGTTCGCTACCAAAGTGCAAGTTGGGCGCCCGACGGCGAGGGAATATATCTAGTCACCGACCACGGTGACGCCGACACGCTCTATCTCGCCTATCTCGACGTAGAGAGCGGCGACCTCGAGACCGTCGACGACGGCGGGAAGTGGAACATCGACGGCATCGCACTGGACGACGAGACGGGGCGGTTCGTGTATTCACGAAACGTCGAGGGGTACACCGAGTTGACCGTCGGCGAGTTCGACGCGGACGACCCGACCGAGTTCGAGACGTTCCCCGAGCCGGAGCTGCCCGGCGGCGTCTCCGGCGGCGTTAGCTTCGATCCCGACGCTGAACGCTTCGCGCTGTCGACGACCGGCGATACGGTCAACACGAACGTCTTCGTCGTCGACGTCGAGACGGGCGAGGCAAAACGGTGGACCGACGCACCGACCGCGGGTATTCCTCGTACGCTCTTGTGTAGGAGATTGTTGATACCGCTCAGCTGTGGCTGTCGAATCAAAGAGGACAAGGACACCGCGTCAGCGGTGTCCGATACGTATGA
>NZ_RBZW01000009.1 GCF_006543045.1 Salinadaptatus halalkaliphilus
AGAGTCGTATCCGATGTCTGCTGCCTGTTCATATCGCGTCCGTTGAACGCTTTCTACGAGAGAGTACCGAAATCAGCTCGGGCTAAACACATACCTATTTTTTACATGCCAAACCAGAGTTCGAATTGGCGTACAACGATTCTACTGAGTCGTTTAATTTGCGGGGTGTGAGAGGGTCAGCATTCAACTACTCCTTTGTCGGTGATGTGCATCGTCCGTTCTTTTACCGACCTCAGAACATGGATAAGTACATGAAAAAAATGTCCCGATATCATCGGTTTATTTACGGAACAAATCCCGTTAGTGGCTTCCGCTTGCCGATATCGGTGCTAAAAACCTTGCTTTATGGCCGTTACGGCCAACGCTTCGAAGATGGTTCCAAGTTCTACGATCTTATTTATGAGATCTATGAACATGCAACGCTTGATGATAGTAATTCTACATCGGTTCTACCAGATGGTGGTGTCGAGAGCATGAATAATATCAATAGTGGGATGGGAATCGTTGAGATAAATGTAGATGCAGATGGTACCTTTGATGGTGAAATCCCACCACCAAATGAGAATGATTTGCGGATTGAGAAAATCTCACGGGAATAGTCAATCTGATAATTGTTCAACACCTGTCGCTTCGATTTAACAAATCGGTTTGCACTTATAGGATCTGACTTGAGCACCGCCACGAGCGGAAAAGCATAAACAGTCACAAGAGAGTGGCTATCAATATGGCTAACTCCGAACAGGAGACTCTTCCGGGCGTAGACGAGGTCGAGACGCTCGAGCTCGACACGCTTCGCGCTCATCTTTGGGAAGCTGCCGACATCCTCCGTGGCAGTATCGACGCTTCTGACTATAAGAACTACATTTTCGGATTGCTCTTCTTGAAGCGCGTCAACGACCGTTTCGAAGAAGAAACTGAGGAGATCGCCGAAGAGAACGGGATTCCGGAGGAGGTCGTCGAAGATGATCGCGACCTGCACGAGGAGTTCTGGGTCCCAGAACGGGCCCGCTGGGACCACATCACCGAGCAAGAGACGGACATCGGTGCGACGCTGAACAAGGCCCTTGCGGCAATCGAAGACGAGAACGACGAGATCGCCGACCGCGTTCTGACCTCCGTCGACTACAACGACAAGGAACGCCTCAGCGACGCCACGCTCGAGGAACTCGTCGCGCACTTCTCGAAGCACCGATATCGGAACGCTGACCTCGAGGATCCCGACATTTTCGGGCGGGCCTACGAGTATCTCATCCGGAAGTTCGCCGACGATTCCGGAAAGAAAGGCGGGGAGTTCTATACGCCTCGAGAGGTCGTTCAACTGCTCGTCGAGTGTGTCGATCCTGATCCCGGTGATCGCGTCTACGACCCTGCAGCAGGATCTGGTGGGTTGCTCATTTACTCCGCCCAGCACGTCGAGGGGAAGGGAGGTGACCGCGACGATATCTCGCTGTACGGGCAGGAAAAGAACCTAAATACGTGGGCAATCGGTCAGATGAACGTCCTTCTGCATGAGATGCAAGACGCCACGATAGAGAAGGGCGACACGATCAGGAAGCCGAAATTCGTTACTGAGAACGACGAACTCGAGGTGTTCGACCGGGTCGTCGCGAATCCACCGTGGAACCAGAAGAAGTGGAACAAGGAGTGGGTCGAAGAGAACGAGCCGTACAACCGCTTCGAGTACGGGCTACCACCGAAGAACCGTGGCGACTGGTCATGGATTCAGCTCATGCTCGCCTCGCTCTCGGAGACCGGCAAGGCAGGCATTGTTATGGATGTATGTGTTTACCCCGAAGGCTCAACAGCCGGTACAGCGTGACTCCGTGAGATCATCTCATTGGTGCTAACGACTCGACGAAGTTCTTCGTAGGG
>NZ_RBZW01000065.1:0-2116 GCF_006543045.1 Salinadaptatus halalkaliphilus
CTTCGGCGGAAACTATTTCGAAAACCGGGGAGAAAAGCGCTCAAACACGCTATCAAAGCTACACTGTGAAATCAACAAAGTGCTACACAAGAGCGTACTGCTAATAAGACCGGCGAGATTGAAGGTCGAGAAGTTGGTGATTTTGTTCTGGAACTGAATGATACTGGTCAACGAATTGCCGTTGAAGCTAAAAGTGACCAAGGCTATTCTCAGCGAGAAATTAAAGAGGAACTCGAAGATGCAATCGAAAACCGAGATGCTGATTACGGTATTATCATCTTTGAGTGCGAATCCTATATCCCAAATAAAGTCGGCTATTTCCACGAATTTGATGACGAACGGTTATCAATTGCTTTGAGCCAAGATGAAGAGGATGATATTGATCCTGCTTTCCTCCGAATTGGTTTCAATTGGGCGAGAACTCGGACTATCCAAAACCACATTGATTCCGAGACTCAGTACCTCACAAAGCGTCTCTGCTCACTCGGGCTGAAGCCGCAGTTTCATCCTGACTGGTAGTGATTGACAGTAGTTCTAACCGAAGATTGAGTATAGTCGTCGCTGTCGGCGGCGGTCAGCCGCCGACGCGACGGCGTTGCCACTCGCAGGAAGGCTAGCTCGGTCGGGCGTTAGCGGTGGAACCGATCGTCCGGTGGCCGATTTGCAGGGACAGCCCGACGTACCGCGAGGGCCGTCCATGCTGCCCGGCACAGCATCTTGATGAACTCCTTGAACGACCAGGACCAGAGGCGACGCCCGCCACGGCGGGGCGTCGCCACGTATTCCCAATGCAGATACCGCCAAACGTTCTGTAACAATAGACTCACCACGACGTACAACAGCCGAACCACCGGGTTTTGCGTTGTTGTCGTTGCAATACTTTGCTCGGAGAGCCGGTACGTCGATTCGATACCGAAGCGTTTCGCGTAGTGGTATCGGGCGTCGCATGGTGAGTCGATGAACGGCGCGTCAGCGGCGTAGCCGTGACGCGCCACCCCATGTTCGTCGTACCGCCCGTTTTGGTAGGTACAGTCGATGTAGACGGGAAACTCGACGGTCCAGCTGTGACTGTCGAGTTTCGCCGTCAGATCGTGCTGGATGACGCGGCTCCAGCCTTCCGAGAGTTCCTGCTTGATCGTCTTTCCCCAGCGGACGATCGGCATCACGTAGGCGTGATTGTGCGCCTGAAGTAGCGTGAGACATTTGCTGTCGTAGAATTCACGGTCAAGATAGACGGCCTTGACGCTGAAGTCAAGGCCGTCGAGAACACCGAGAAACTCGGCGAGGACGCTGCTGGCGGTGTCGCCGTCTTCGAGACGGCGTACCGCCAGCGTATAGCGTTTGTTCTTCACACGCGCGTAGAGCGTGGCATAGGCGTGGAACGCAGTAGTTCCACGTTTTGCTTCCGAGTGATAGAGGCCGTCCGTGTCGTCTTCGTCACCGTAGTAGGGCCGCAGGTGGAGGTCTGCACAAACCTCCACCTGCTCAGGGAGGACCTCAAGCACGTCCTTCTGGAGAAGCGTGTTCCCAACACGTTCAACCGATTCTAGGTCGAATTTATCGCGGAGATGGTACAAAACGGTGTTTTGGTGAGGTGAGTCTTCGCTGTCCTCGCAGAGTTTCGAGACCGAGGTCCCGTCGGCGCACGCGCCGACGAGGACCTCGTAGATATCCTCAGCATCGATTTCAGCGTTGTTGCCTAGATTCAGGTTAACTTCCTCGCCAAGGGTGTTGACGAGGAAGTTAAGAAGCTGGTCCTCGTGGATTTCACTGTCTGCTTGCTGTTTGGAGTGCACATCCTCAGCAAGCAGACGTTCTAACTAAGCGGCTTTGAGGGTGTCATAGAACAGTTCTCATACCAGAGAGCAGGGTGAATGCTGAGATGGTATGGCCTCAGCGACCCTGCAAGATGATCCTTCGGTAGAGACGTTCTTCAATGTCGCGGAGACTGAGACGCTAGCGCTGTTTGAGCATCTCTCCTTCGAGTTTCTCGAAGAGTTCGACGTGTTCGCCCCGGCGCAGACGGGGCGAACACGAGATCACGAACCACCCGAGATGATGCGTGGGTTTCTGCACTGCTACTACAAGGATATCTACGGCATTCGTCCGGTTGCGC
>NZ_RBZW01000065.1:2361-3175 GCF_006543045.1 Salinadaptatus halalkaliphilus
GATTGATTCGACAGACGTGAGAGCGATGCCTGCCGATCCTGACGCATCGAAATGCTACGATCCAACGGCTGAAGAGTACTACTACGGCTACGGCTGCACGATCGTTTCGACCGGATCGAAGATCCCGATTGCAGCGGAGTTCACCGAGAGCAAACAAGCACCAGAGGAGACGGCGATGCGCGTCACCCGTGACGCGCTCGCCGTCGCTAAACCGATATGGATGCTTGGTGACAGCGCGTACGATACACTTGACTGGCACGACCACCTGCTGGCCGCAGGGGTCGTGCCAGTCGCCCCCTACAACCCACGCAACACTGATGACCCGAAGGACATCGAGTACAGGGTCGAAGACCGCATCGAGGAACACAGCAAGGACGTTCAGCTGAAACAATCGACGCTTGACGAGACGTATAACCGCCGAACAGGCGTCGAACGAACCAACGAATCAGTCAAGGACTGCGGCCTCGGGCGAACGCACGCCCGAGGCCGCGTCCACGCACGAGCACAGGTGATCCTCGCGCTGTGCCTTCGCCTTGTTATTGCAATTACCAACTATGAACGCGGAGACAATCCGGGAAGTACGATCATCACGGTGTGACAAGAGTTCTATGACACCCTCGGCTTTGTGAAGTACTGATTCTTTAGTCAGGCAAAGTGTATTACTGAGAGCAAAATAGGACATCAGTATTGGAAAATCGATCCAACTCAATACTATTTTTGTATGTGTTTACCCCGAAGGCTCAACAGCCGGTACAGCGTGACTCCGTGAGATCATCTCATTGGTGCTAACGACTCGACGAAGTTCTTCGTAGGG
>NZ_RBZW01000066.1 GCF_006543045.1 Salinadaptatus halalkaliphilus
CGAGCATGGCTCGAACCCGTCGGCGATGGAGACCTACGCCGAACGCGATGGCGACGGCTACGTGCTCAACGGCTCGAAGACCTGGATCACGAACTCGCCCATCGCCGACATCGCCGTCGTCTGGGCACGCGACCGTTCGGCCGCGGACGACCCCGTGCGGGGCTTCCTCGTCGAGACCGACCGCGACGGCGTCTCGACCAACAAAATCGACGAGAAGCTCTCGCTTCGCGCCTCGATCACCGGCGAAATCGGTCTCAACGACGTGTGGATTCCCGAAACGAACGTCCTGCCGGGCGTCTCGGGCATGAAAGGCCCGCTGTCGTGTCTGACCCAGGCCCGCTACGGTATCGCCTGGGGCGCCGTCGGCGCCGCCAGAGACGCCTTCGAGGAGGCGCGCCAGTACGCCACGGACCGCGAACAGTTCGGCGGGCCGATCGGCCAGTTCCAGCTCCAACAGCGGAAACTAGCGGAGATGGCGACCCAGATCACGCTCGGGCAGTTGCTCGTCTACCGGGTGGCCGATCTGAAAGAGCGTGGCGACCTGCGCCCCCAACACATCTCGATGGCCAAGCGAAATAACGTCAGCATGGCGCGCGATCAGGCCCGCGTCGCCCGCGAGATGCTCGGGGGCAATGGCATCACGACCGACTACTCGCCGATGCGACACATGGCCAACTTAGAGACGGTCTACACCTACGAGGGCACCCACGACATCCACACGTTGATCCTGGGCGAAGATCTGACCGGTATCCCTGCCTACAGGTAGCACGCCGCCGAGCGTCGACTTTCAGCAGTGTCGTTCGATCAGTCGGTTTCTTGTAGCATTCGATCGAACTGCCAGTCGTGACCGACGACAGTTCCCGCCACGAGCGCGTTCGCCACCATGCGACACCGGGTGCCAGCAATTCGCTTGCCCACTGGACGACCGCGAAGGGGCCGCTTCGGGTTGCGTATAACTACGTCCTCGTCTGGCTCGCTCGAATCGCGCCGAGCCTCCGGCTTCGACGCTGGTTCTTGCGACGGCTCGGCGTCACCGTCGGCCCGGGTGTCTCCTGGGGACTCGAGGCGACACCTGATGTCTTCTGGCCGGAACTGATCACGCTCGAGGACCACGCTATCGTGGGCTACGACGCAACGGTGCTCTGTCACGAGTTTCTGCAAGACGAGTACCGGACGGGTGAGGTGGTCGTCGGGGAACGGGCGATGATCGGGGCCGGTGCGATCGTCCTGCCGGGCGTCGAAATCGGCGCCGACGCTCGCGTCGCGGCGAACTCGCTCGTAACCCGCGACGTCGAACCGGGGACGACCGTTGCAGGCGTTCCCGCACGACCGATGGGCGGTGACGACGCGAGTGGCGGCGTAAACGACGGCTCGAGCGAATAGTCGGCGAGGGAAAGGGGCTGTGATCCGCCGCGGAAAACGGGCGCTGTCGGATCGGGACGAACCCTCGGCTACAGCGACGACCAGGAGGAGCGGGCCGTCCCCCAGGAGGTGATGTCGGCGATCCAGCGGGCGGCGATCAGTTTCTTCAGCGTCTCCGCGGGGACGCCGCCGAAGGTGTCGACCGGCAGCGAGACGCCGAAGGCCGGTTTGACTTCGTGGGCGACTGCCTTCTCGCCGACCGAGATGACGGTGCCTTTGTCCTCGAACTCCCAGGTCTTGAGCGGCCGTCCCTCGATCGCACGAGCGATGTTCTCGCCGACGACATCGGCGGCCTGCCAGGCGGCCTGTGCGGTCGGCGGTGCGGGCTGGTCGCCCTGGTCGATGATCGCCGAGTCGCCGATAGCAAAGACACGGTCGTCGGATGTCTGGAAGGTCGCTTCGGCGTTGACGCGATTGTGTTCGTTCTCGAGGTCGACGTCGTCCATCGCATCGCGTCCGGTAATGCCGCCGGTCCAGACGAGCACGTCGTGGTCGAGGGGCTCACCTTCGTCGAATTCGATGGCGTCTTCGTTCGCTTCAGTGATCGGATCGTCCGTGTGGATCTGGACGCCGGCGTCCTCGAGGAGATCACGAAGCGCCTGCTGGACTTCGGGATCGTTGCCGGGGAAGATCTCTTCGAGTGCTTCCACGAGGTGGATCTCGATCGGTGCGCGATGGTTGTCGCGGAATTCGGCGATCTCACCGGCCGTCTGGATGCCCGAGAGGCCAGCGCCGCCGATGACGATCTGGGCCGGCTCGCCGCGGGTCGCTTCCTGGCTGGCTTCTTTGACGGCGTCGTGGATCTCGAGAGCGTCGTCGAGGCTCTTGAGCGTCATCGAGTGGTCCTCGAGGCCGGGGATACCGTAGTAGGCGGTTTGAGTACCGAGTGCGACAAGTACGTAGTCGTACTCGACATCGGCTTCGTCGGCGAGGGAAACGACCTGTTCGTCGACGTCGAGGCCGGTCACCTCGTCCTGAATGAACTGGGTCGACGGATCGGCGATCTGGTCGACCGGGAAGGTGATATCGGTACGGACATCCGGATCGCGGATTACACGGTGGGCTTCGTGCAAGACGAGATGATAATCGACATCAGCGATCCAGGTCAGCTGTGCGTTTCCCCCGAGTTCCGACTGGAGCGTATTGATCGCACCGGCACCGGCATACCCCGCGCCGAGTACGACGACATTCTCAGTCATGGTGCACAGTCGGAATCACTCTGTTACAAAGGTGTTGGAACGCGTACAGCGATGTTAAATGATGACATTTGGCACAGTTACTGGCGATATCACAGAATTCGTTTCCCGAAGGCACTCGCGGTGAGGTCGGCTGCAAGCGTCGCCGTCTCGTTAGCTTCGTCCAGAATCGGGTTTACCTCGACGACGTCCATCGAGCGCACCACGTCGTCACGCTCGTGGCGATCGGAAATGGTCTCGAGGGCGGCGTGAGCCTCGCGGTAGGTCACGCCGCCGCGAACGGGCGTGCCGACGCCGGGTGCGGTTTTCGGGTCGAGCCAGTCGAGGTCGAGACTGACGTGGACGCCGTCGGTGCCGTCGGTCGCAACCGCGAGGGCGTCTTCGACGACGGCCGTAATGCCACGTTCGTCGATATCGGCCATCGTGAACGCGGTCATCTCACTTTCCTGAACGAGTTCGCGTTCCCGGTCGTCGATGCTGCGAAGACCGACGTAGGCGATCGACGACTCGCGGACACCGGGGGCGTGTGCCCACTCGAGTTGGCCGAAGACGCCCCGACCGAGGACCGCGCCGAGTGGCATTCCGTGAACGTTGCCACTCGGGGATGTTTCGGGGGTGTTCAGATCGGCGTGTGCGTCGAACCAGATTACGCCGACGTCGGCGTCGTCGGCCGATCCGTTCAGCGACCCGATCGCGACCGAGTGATCGCCGCCCAGTACCAGCGGAAACGCACCGTCGGCGAGTGTCTCCGAGACGTCGGTTGCCAGCCGTGAACAGACGTCTTCGATCTCGCGCAAGAACTTGGCATCGCCACGCGTCGGCGGATCGGCGTCTGGATCACGGGCTTCCGCACGCGGCACCAGCAAGTCGCCGGTATCGACCGGGTCGACGCCGGCAGCCTCGAGTTCGTCGGCGAGTCCGGCGTAGCGAATCGCGGACGGCCCCATGTCGACGCCGCGGCGGTTGGCTCCGTAGTCCATGGGTGTGCCGATAATTCGGACGGTCGACATCGGTCTCACGTTCGTGGGCGGTCTGTTTGACCCTACCGAATGACTGTCGACAGTCGTGATGTCTCCGAGCTGGCGATGCTGACGATAGCAGTCGACAGCTTTAGGGTTAGACGGCTCTAATTTGCCGGACGATGATGTTGAGCGACGTGATGGAGGATTACCTCAAGGTGATCTACCAGCTCCAGCGCGAGCACGACGGCCGGATCAAAACCTCCCAGATCGCCGACGAACTCGAGGTCACGTCGCCCACCGTCACGAGTATGATCGAGAAACTCGAGGATCGCGAACTGGTCGACCGCGAGAAATATCGCGGCGTCACGCTGACAGCGGAGGGCGAAACCGTCGCGCTCGAGGTCGTTCGTCACCACCGATTGCTCGAGGCGTATCTCACCGAACATCTCGATTACGACTGGTCGGAAGTCCACGCCGAGGCCGACCGACTCGAGCACCACATCAGCGAGGACTTCGAGGCACGGGTCGCCGACGCGCTCGACCAGCCCGATGTCGATCCACACGGCTCGCCGATTCCCGGTGCTGATCTCGAGCCACCCGAGCGGCCAGAGGGGAAGTCGGTCGCTGAGTTCCCCGAAGGCGAGACCGTCATCGTCGAAGAGGTTGCCGACCACGACCCCGACGTACTCTCGTATCTCGCCGACCACGGCGTCGAACCGGGTGTGGAACTCGAAATCCTCGAAGTCGCACCGTTTGGCATGGTGACGGCCCAACCGAGCGGTCTCGAAGAGGCCGTTTCGCTTCCGGAATCGGTCGCCTATCACGTCCGCGTTTCCCGGCCGGCGGAGATCGAATCCTAACAGCGACGGCGTGTAGCAGTCGCTGAGTTCCTTCCGACACACTGTCTTCTCGAGGCACCGCTTTCAAACATTTAGATCGAGTCTAACCTCGAGTTCGATGGTAAAGACATAAGTTTAGACGTGTCTAATCAGTGGTAATGAGTTGGCAGTTCGTTTCCAGTGACGGTGAGAAGACGTGAGCGGTCGATCGATAGCTGATCTGCCGCCATGGGTCCTTGCTGTCGGTCCGGTCGTTATCCTCGGGGGCGTCTTCGGTCTGTTGTATGCCATCTCACCGTTCGGTGACCTGGCTGCGGTCGGTGAGGCGAGTACACTCGAGATTATCTGGATGCTCGCCGTTATCGGTGTGTTTGCGGGAATCGTCCCGGTCGCGATCGGGATGCTCTGGTTCCCGTTTATCCGCGATCTCGATCCGCGGTATCTACATGCCTTCCTCGCACTGGCGGCTGGTGTCCTGGTGTTTATCGCGATCGAAATGACCGAAGATATCGTCGAGAACGGCGCCGAAGCCGGGAGCCCCTCGCTTGCCATCGTGTTGGCGATCGTCGGCATCAGCGGTACCTTCCTCGTGATGTACGCGGCGAGTACGTGGCGCCAGCGAACGATGGCCGACACGCAAAAAAGCGGCCTCGAGATCGCCTACCTCGTCGCGCTCGCGCTCGGACTCCACAGCATCGGCGAGGGACTGGGTATCGGCGTCTCGTTCATCCAGGGCGACGCCACGCAGGTGCTCTTGCTCATGTTGGCGTTCGTTCTTCACAACGTCATGGAGGGGCCGACGATCGTCGCCGCCGTGGCGCGTGATCGGAATACGCCGCCGCTTCGTCACTTCGCCGCGATGGGGCTGCTCGCGGGCGGTCCGGTTATCCTCGGCGGCTGGATCGGGAGCTTCGGCGAAGCGCCGCTGCTTGCCGTCCTCTTCTTTGCGATCGCGGTCGGTGCCATCTTACAGGTGCTCATCGAGGTTGCCGAACTCATCCGCTTCGACGCCGAAGCCATCCTCACGCGCGTCAACGCGGCGACGTTCGTCGGCGGCTTCGTCCTCATGTTTTTGCTCGAGGATGTCGTTACGGAACTCGTCCTCGAAGGCTGGCTACTGGCGCCGTAATCGCCCGGCTACACAGCCGGAAGGGGCTCGACCGAACAAACAGCGGATAGCGAGGTGAAAAAACGACGGCGCGTGTGTTCTATTCCAAATTCGCCGGAATATCGCCTTCAAACCGAGCGGCCTCACCCGTCGGGTTTAAGGATTGCAATTACGAATACTTCAGTATGTCATCCATCGAACTGACGCCGAGTCAGAAGAAGATTCTCCGTGCATTGACGAATCTCCACAAGGAGTCCGAAGACGCTATCAAAGGCGAGGACATCGCCGAGCAGGTCGACCGAAACCCGGGGACGATCCGCAACCAGATGCAGAGTCTCAAAGCCTTACAACTGGTCGAAGGCGTACCCGGGCCGAAAGGCGGCTACAAGCCGACCGCCACGGCCTACGAGGCCCTCGAGATCCAGCAGATGGACGATCCGGCCTCCGTCCCGATCGAACACGAGGGCGAACCTGTCACCGACGTTATCGTCGAAGAGATCGATCTCTCGAGTGTCCACCATCCCGAACTCTGTCGCGCCGAGATCCATATGCAGGGATCGATGGGTGACATCTCCGAAGATGACGCCGTCGTCGTCGGACCGACGCCGCTGTCGAAACTCGTCGTCGAAGGTCGTGTCGACGGCAAGGACGATACGAACAATATTCTGATCCTCCGTATCGAGGATATGGTCGCGCCTGCAGAAGAACCGAATCACTGAGTTTCGACGGACGTAGCGGCTTCTGCCTCCAGTGTTACGCCTCGAGGGCGTTACTCGTCTGATTCCTCGGCCGCTATCGACGCCGCTTTAATGTCGTCGATACTGGCGACGGCGTCACCAGGTTCGACTGCCATGACGATGACGCCCATCGTGTTGCGCCCGACCGTCGAAACCTCGTCGGCGCGGGTCCGGACGATCTGGCCGCGCTCGCTCATTAACACGAGGTGATCGTCGGCCGAGACGGCTCTGACCGCCGTCACTGGACCGTTTCGCTCTCCGGTCTTGATATCGATCAGCCCTTTGCCGTATCGCGATTGCGTGCGATACTCCGAGAGCAACGTCCGCTTGCCGTAGCCGTTTTCCGTGACGGTAAGTAGCGCTCGCTCGTCGTCCTCGTCGGTCGCGACGAGGCCGGCGACGGCGTCCTCGCCCTCGAGGTCGATGCCGTTGACGCCGCGGGCCGACCGCCCCATCGCTCGTACTTCGTCTTCGTCGAAGCGGATCGTCATCCCGCCTTCGCTGGCGATGACCAGATCCTGCGAGCCGTCGGTGACTTCGACATCGACGAGTTCGTCGCCCTCCTCCAGGTCGGCGGCGATGATACCCGTCGTGCGAATGTTGTCGAACTCCGAGCCGGCGGTCCGTTTGACGTAGCCGTGTCGGGTCACCATGGTGACGAACTCGTCGTCGCCGAAGGCGTCGGTGTCGACGATGGCCGTGATGTCCTCGCCGGAATCGAGATCGAGGATGTTGACCGCGGATTTTCCGCGGGCCGTCCGGCCCATCTCCGGAATTTCGTAGGTCTTGAGCTGGTAGACTTTGCCCTGGTTAGTAAAGCAAAGCAGGTAATCGTGGGTGTTCGCTCTGAAGACCGTCGAGACGCGATCGTCCTCCTTGACGTCCGCGCCGATGATTCCTTTCCCGCCTCGACCCTGGGGGTCGAACTGCTCGATGGGCATTCGTTTGACGTAGTCGTCTTCGGTCATGACGACGAAGACCTCTTCTTCCGGGATGAGATCTTCGTGCGTGACCGTGCCCTGGTCCTCGACGATCGAGGTGCGCCGATCGTTGGCGTACTCGTCTTTGACCGCGCGGAGTTCTTCCTTGATGACGCCGAGCAGTTCCTGCTCGCTCTCTAAAATCTCGGTCAGGCGTTCGATTTCAGCCTGTACCTCCTCGTACTCGTCTTCGATCTCGGTGGCCTCCATCGATGTGAGACTGCCGAGTTGCATCCGGACGATGTGGGTTGCCTGGGCTTCGGAGAAGCCGTAGGCCTCCTGCAGTGCTGTTTTCGCGTCGTCGCGGGTCTCGCTGTTGCGGATCAACTCGACGATGTCCTCGGCGTTCTCGACGGCTTTCAGCCGGCCCTCGAGGATGTGTGCGCGGTCCTCGGCTTCTTCGAGATCGTACTCGCTACGCCGGCGGACGACCTCGCGGCGGTGGGCGACGTACTCCGCTAAGGTCTCTTTGAGCGAGAGGACGCGTGGCTGGCCGTCGACCAGCGCGAGATTGATGACGCCGAACGTTTTCTCGAGGTGGTTCTCGAGGAGTTTGTTCTTGACGACCTCGACGTTTGCGCCGCGGTTGCACTCGACGACGATGCGGACGCCGTCGCGGTCGGATTCGTCACGGAGATCCGAGATGCCCTCGATCTCGCCGTCGGTGATGTCTTCGGCGATACGTTCGACGAGGCGGGCCTTGTTGGCTTGATAAGGCAGTTCCGTAATGACGATTCGCTCACGACCGTTCTGCCACTCCTCGACCTCGAACTCGGCGCGGACCCGAATGCGCCCGCGACCAGTTTTGTACGCCGAGTAGATGGCGTCGCGGCCGACGATGTTCGCGCCAGTCGGGAAGTCCGGCCCCTTGACGTGGTCCATCAGGTCCTCGACCGTCGCATCGGGGTCGTCGATCAGTTCGATCGTGGCGTCGATTACCTCGCCGAGATTGTGTGGCGGGATGTTCGTCGACATGCCGACGGCGATCCCCGAGGAGCCGTTGACCAGCAGGTTCGGGAACGCTGCCGGCAGCACGTCCGGCTCCTGTAAGCGATCGTCATAGTTCGAGGAGAAGTCGACCGTGTCCTTCTCGATATCCTCGAGTAACTCTTCGGCGACGGGAGCCATCCGGGCCTCCGTGTATCGGGGCGCCGCGGCCGGATCACCGTCCATCGAGCCGAAGTTCCCCTGGCCGTCGACTAGCGGATACCGCATCGAGAAGTCCTGGGCCATTCGGACGAGCGTGTCGTAGATGGCGCTGTCGCCGTGTGGGTGATAGTCACCCATCGTCTCCCCGACGATCGAGGAGGACTTCCGGTGGGACGAGCCCGAGCTGACGCCCATTTCGTGCATTGCATACAGGATGCGCCGGTGGACCGGCTTCAGACCGTCCCGGACGTCCGGGAGCGCACGACCCGCGATGACGGACATCGCGTAGTCGATGTAGCTCTGTTCCATCTCGTCCTCGATGCGGACGTTCTCTACCGCTCGCGCCTCGACGTCTGTTGGATCGGGTACGTCTGAACTCATGTGCTCACCTCGTCACTCATATGTCGATCCACTCTGCTTCGGGCGCGTGGTCTTTGATGAACTGCTTGCGCGGTTCGACGGCGTCGCCCATCAGCACGGAGAACATCTTGTCCGCCGCGGCGGCGTCCTCGACCGTGATCTGTTTGAGGATGCGATTGTCGGGGTTCATCGTCGTCTCCCAGAGCTGTTCGGGGTTCATCTCGCCCAGTCCCTTGAATCGCTGAACCTGCGATGGGTTGCCGTTGCACTTTTCGGCGACGATCTCGTCGCGCTCGGCATCGGTCATCGCGTCGTAGGTCTCGCCGCGATACCGGATGCGATAGAGCGGCGGCTGGGTCGCATAGACGTAGCCACCTTCCAGCAGCGGTCGCATGTGCCGGTAGAAGAAGGTTAGCATGAGCGTCCGTATGTGGGCGCCGTCGACGTCGGCGTCGGTCGCCATGATGATCTTCTTGTAGCGGATGTCCTCGATGTCGAACTCGTCACCGATCCCCGCGCCGATGGCGGTGATCATGTTCCGGATCTCGTCGTTCTCGAGGATGCGATCGAGGCGGTGTTTCTCGACGTTCAAAATCTTCCCCTTGATCGGCAGGACGGCCTGAAATTCGGGATTTCGGGCCTGTTTCGCGCTGCCGCCCGCGGAGTCACCCTCCGCGATGAACAGTTCGGCCTCGTCGGGGTCTTTGGTCTGGCAGTCGGCCAGTTTGCCCGGCAGCGAGGTCGACTCGAGCGCGGACTTGCGTCGGGTGAGCTCTTCGGCTTTCTGGGCGGCCATGCGGGCTTTGGCGGCCTCGACGGCCTTGGCGACGATGGCCTCGGCGGTGTCGGGGTGCTCCTCGAAGTAAGTGCCAAGCCCCTCGTGCATCGCGCTTTCGACGATCCCTCGTACTTCACTGTTGCCGAGTTTCGTCTTCGTCTGGCCCTCGAACTGGGGGTCGGGATGTTTGATCGAGATGACCGCGGTCAGTCCCTCGCGGATGTCCTCGCCCTTGAGGTTGTCCTCGAGATCCGAGAGAAGGCTATTTTCGTTGGCGTAGTCGTTGACCGTCCGGGTGAGGGCTGTCTTGAAGCCCGTCAGATGTGTCCCGCCCTCACGGGTGTTGATGTTGTTCGCGAAGGCGTGGATCGAGCCCTGGAGTTCCTGGGTGGCCTGCATGGCCACTTCGACCTGGATGTTCTGGTCCTCGTCCTCGAAGTAGATGACATCCTCGTGCATCGCCGAGCGCGTCTCGTTCAAATACTCGACGAACTCGCGGATGCCGCCGTCGTACTCGTACGTCTCCGCGAGCGGGCCGTCGTCGCTAGCGTCTTCGCGTTCGTCCGAGAGCGTGATGCGAACACCGGAGTTGAGGAAGGCGAGTTCGCGAAGCCGGTTCGAGAGCGTCGAGAAGGAGAATTCGTCGGCCTCGAAGATACCGGTGTCTGGCCAGAAACGGATCGCCGTCCCCGTCTCCTCATCGGGTTTCATCTCGCGGACCTGCTCCATGTCGCCGACGGGTTCGCCGGCTTCAAAGGCGTGTTCGTAGACGGCACCGTCGCGTTTGACCGTCGCCTCGAGTCGTTCGGAGAGAGCGTTGACGACGGAAACGCCGACGCCATGCAGCCCACCCGAGACCTGGTAGGACTTGTTATCGAACTTCCCGCCCGCGTGGAGGACAGTGAGGATCACCTCGAGGGCCGGGCGGTCGTACTCCTCGTGGGTGTCGACGGGGATGCCACGACCGTCGTCGGTAACGCTCACCGACCCGTCTCCGTGGATCGAGACGGTGATGTCGTCACAGTGACCAGCCAGTGCCTCGTCGATCGAGTTGTCCACCACCTCGTAGACCAAGTGATGGAGTCCTCGAGAGTCGGTAGAGCCGATATACATCGCCGGCCGTTTTCGGACGGCCTCCAGGCCTTCGAGGACCTGAATTTGTCCGGCGCCGTACTCGCTTTCCTGGGACATACAAAACCTACTGTCGGGTAGTGGACGCCCACTAATAAAGCTTCACGTACGCGCGCGAGCGCGACCTATACCAGCCGCTCGCTCAATACTCACCCCAGCACAAACAAGGCGTTCAAATCCGTGATGGTGGCGGGAATCATTCGGACTCCTGATACGGCCCGCTGTAACTGTTTTCCGGAGCGATGCTCGACCGCGTGAGATTCGTCCGTCGACTCGAGGCTACTGGCCTGCAACCTCGCGCACCGGACTCTTGCTCACGTGGACCCACCCTTCGCTGGAGACGATGACGCGACCATCCTGGAACAGGGACGAACACGACCCAGAGGTGAAACACGACGCACGTGGCTACAGCGATGGGGAACCGACGGACCGGGATACGATCGCGTCCGATCCGAACCCGAACCGACGCGGCAAGTGGCTCTCGGTCGGTATCGCCGCCCTCGGTGTCGTGACGATCGGCCAGACACTCGCCCTTGAGGTCGCGGCGAGCGCGTTCTGGAACGCCTTTTTGGTGGGTGGTGTACTCGTCCTCGCCGGCGGGTACAACTACTCTCGGCGCTCGAAGCAGGAACTCGGAAGCGCCGGTGTCGCGTCCCTGGCTGCCGTCGCCGGCCTGTGGCTCGTCGCGTCGCCGTTCGTGATCGGTCCCGGCGCTGGTCCGACCCTGATGGGAAACGAAAGCAGTGCCTGGCTCACGCTGACCGTCGGACTGCTCGCGCTCGGCTGTGGAAGCTACAGCGCCGCCATGATCCGGCGACGGCGCCTCGAGGCCAACGACCGCCGTATGACCGATACCTCGCCACCGAGGGCTGTCCCCAATGGAGACGACGTTCGGCTCGATTGATACGGATTACTGTAACGATTTACCGGCGCACCCGCCGCCCGGGTCGCGGGTGCGCCGGAAATGACT
This sequence comes from Salinadaptatus halalkaliphilus, assembly GCF_006543045.1. Lineage (GTDB taxonomy): Archaea > Halobacteriota > Halobacteria > Halobacteriales > Natrialbaceae > Salinadaptatus > Salinadaptatus halalkaliphilus. Next base: position 11,633 of record NZ_RBZW01000066.1, read on the forward strand.
TACAGTAAACCGTATGAGTCCTCGATAGTTTCCGACCTCGAAATCCTGGCTTCGAGAGTATCACTGACTCCACCGTTCGACGACCCCGTATTGGTCTTCGGGCTCGCGGTCGTCGTCTTTCTGGTTGCGCCGCTTCTCCTCCAGCGCTACCGCCTGCCGGGAATCGTCGGGATTATCCTCGTCGGCGCTGCGATCGGGCCGAACGGACTCGGCCTGCTCGAGCGCGGTGAGACGATCCAACTGTTGGGCGAGGTCGGACTGATCTACCTGCTGTTTTTGGCCGGCCTCGAGATCGACATCGCTCAGTTCGTCGCGTACAAAGATCGAAGCATCGTCTTCGGACTGCTCTCGTTCGTGATTCCGCAGGCGGTCGGGATGGCCGTCGGCGTCGCCCTCCTCGAATTGACGCTGCCGGCGGCGGCGCTGTTTGCGGCGATCTTCGCTTCCCACACGCTGCTTGCGTATCCGATCGTCACTCGGCTGGGGATCGTCACGAACGAGGCGATGACGGCGACCATCGGGGGGACGATCCTGACCGATACGCTCGCCTTGCTCGTGCTCGCCATCGTCATCGCCGCCACCGAAGGAACACTCGATGCTGTCTTCTGGACCCGACTGGCGGTCGGGCTGGCCGTCTTTTTCGTCGGCGTCTGGCTCCTGGTTCCCCGGCTCGGTCGGTGGTTCTTTCGCCGGCACCACGAGGAGAGTTACGTCGAGTACCTGTTCGTGCTGGCCGTGTTGTTCACCTGTGCCTTTCTCGCCGAACTCGTCGGCGTCGAGCACATCATCGGCGCCTTCCTCGCCGGCCTGACGCTCAACCGACTGGTGCCCGAGACCGGGACGCTGATGAACCGCATCGAGTTCGTCGGCAACGCCCTGTTCATTCCGTTCTTCCTGCTGTCGGTCGGCATGCTCGTCGACGCGCGGGTCGTCCTCGAGGGAACCGAAACGCTCGTTCTCGCCACGGCGTTGCTCGTGATGGTCGTCGCGACGAAGTACGTCGCCGCGTGGGTCACCGGGCGGATGTACGGCTACTCCCACGAGGAAGTCGCCGGTATGTTTGGCCTGTCGGTCGGGCAGGCGGCGGCCGCGCTCGCGATCGTCCAGATCGGCTTCGACGCGGGCGTCCCCGGCTTCGGCCAGCACATGCTAAACGCCGTCGTCGTGATGATTCTAGTCGTCAGCGTCCTCAGCCCCATCGCCGTCGAGCGAGCCGGTGCCGGGATCGTTCGCGCTCGAGCGCAGGCGCCATACGACCTCGCCGAGACGACCCAGCGGCTTCTCGTCCCGGTGTCGCGGAACTCCTGTCACGCCGAGTCGCTGCTCGATCTCGCGGTGACGATTCGTGACCCGCGAGACGACGAGTCAATTCATACGCTGTCGGTCGTGCAGCCGGACGGGATCGCCCAAACGGAGGCAAACGTCGTCGACGCGAGGGCGCGTCTCGAGGAGCTGTCGGCCTACGCGGCGAGCGCGGAGGTTTCGGTCCTCCCCCATACCCGCGTCAACCACAACGTCGCCTCGGAGATCGTCAACGCGACCATCGAACACCGCATCACCACGCTCGTCATCGGGTGGGACGGCGCTCGCTCGCGAACGCAGGCCGTCTACGGGCACGTCATCGACCAGGTGCTCGATCGAACGACCCAACTCGCACTCGTCGGTCGCGTCCGCGAGCCGCTAAACACCACGGGACGGATTCTGCTCGTGGTCCCACACGGCGTCGAACACAACGACGGGGTCGACGAGGCGGGTCACACCATCGGACTCGTCGCAGACGGCGTCGACGCGCCGATCGAGGCGCTCGTCGTCGGCGCGTCCGATTCAATCGACCAGCACCACGAGAACTGGATCGAGGCTGCCGTTCCCGACGGGACGACGTCGGTCGAGACCGTCCCGGACTGGGAGGCGCTAGAGGACAGGCTCGAGGCGGCGTCTCGAGCCGACGACCTCGTCGTCTGTCTCAGCTCCCGCCGCGGCGATATCGGCTGGCAGCCCGACCTGCAGACGGTACCGAGCCGGATCGCGAGGCGGGCGGATGGTAATTTCGTCGTCGTCTACCCCGCAACTGACGCGAAACCGGACGATCGGCAGTTCTTCCGGTTCACGTGAGGGAACGATCCCGTCCGGTTCGCGTGCAGTCAGGACCTCGAGCCGACATGCGACTGCGACGACACACGTATACCCCGTGGTACTCGTTCGTCGATATAGCAGAATTGGTGATGCTCGCCGTCGCCGCCGTCGTCGCTCTCCAGATCCCGCTGGCAATTGTGGTCCACGTCGACGCCAAACGGCTCGGCCTCGCGAATCCCGCGATGTACGAACTCGGCATTCTGGTTCCCACGGCCGGACTCGCCGTCGCGTTCGTCTATTTTTCGCGTCGGCGTGAGCTGCCGCGGGCGGACGACGCGAGCGAATAATGGGCCGCCGCCGGACAGATTAGATCGCGGTCAGGACGATCATCACGGCGAGATAGAGCGCCACCGTGCCCGTCGCGAGCCGAATGCCGCGATGGTTGGTGAGAAACCGGATCGGCGTATCGTCGATCACTCGTTCCCGGACGCTCCGAGGTTCGCGACGGACCGAGACCGGCGGCGACGCGAACACGCTCGAGCGAACCGGCGCCTCCTGACGGCGGTCGGCGAGGGCTGCCGTCGACAGTCCGTGGTTGCTCGAGAGCGAGTCGAGGTGGCAGGCGGGCAGACACTCCAGAAGTAGCCCGGCACACGGCTCACAGAGGGTGAGGTGGTCGTACTCGGTGTCGGCGACACTCGTCGACTCGGTCGCCGGGGGGACGTCGTTCCAGGCGACGAGGTCGCTCGGCTCGAACTCGTGACCGCAGCGACTGCACCACTGATCGTCGGGGGTTCGCATCCTGGCGACGGCCTCGGGTGCCTCTCGATTCGGAAAGAGTGGTGCTTCGTCGCGAACGTCGTCGAACGACCTGTTGGACTGGTGGATGACGCCGTGACAGGGGCGACACAGCGTCAGCAGGTTCTCGAGTTCGTCGGGACCCCCGGCGCCGCGAGGGACGACGTGGTGGGCCTGTAGGGTTCGATCGTCGGCCCCGCAGCGAGTACACGCGTAGCCATCGCGACGCAGGGTCGCGCGTCGCAGTTCGTCCCAGCCGTCGCCGTAGCCGCGGGAGTCGGCTCTCGCGTCGTCGATTCCATCCTCGTCGCGGCGCCCCATCGGTCGATACTGTGTGGGTGAGGCACAAATCTCCATCGGCGCGCTATCGACATTGCGTTTGCGCGGCCAAGGACTACTGACAGATCGCCTGTGGCTGGTTGTGGTAAGCCATCAACGACAGTCCGCGGTGTCGTCTACAACGACTCCCACGACGTATCGATCGAAGCCATCGACGATCCGGAACTCGAGGGGCCGAACGACGCAATCGTCGACGTGACGACGGCGGCGATCTGTGGCTCGGATCTCCACATGTACGAAGGCCGTGCTGGCGCCGACGAGGGGATGGTCTTCGGCCACGAGATCATGGGCGAGATCGCCGCAGTCGGCGACGTGTCGAGCCGCTCGAGGCGGGCGACCGGGTCGTCCTGCCGTTCAACGTCGCCTGCGGGTTCTGTGAGAACTGCGAGGAGGGCCACTACGGCTACTGCGAGAACGTTGCCGAAACGCCGGGCGGCGCCTACGGCTCCGTTCAGATGGGGCCGTATTAGGGCGGGCAGGCCGATCAGGTCCGGGTTCCCTTCGCCGATTTCAACGCCCTGAAACTCCTCGACGAGGGGCACGAAGACGACTTTATTATGCTCGCCGACGTGTTTCCGACGGGTTGCCGGCACGGCCGAACCGAGCTTTCTGGTCTCTCACCGCGTCTCGCTCGAGGACGCACCGGAAATGTACGAGCGGTTCGACGAGCGCGAAGCCGGTGTCACGAAGGTATTGCTCAAGCCTTGAATTTATGATGTCAATTTACAATCGTGCGTGACTTCTGATTTCCTGCTGTTGGTTTGGGTACGAAATATAAAGTAGAAAATTTGATAACACGTCCGCGAGTCGTCCTCGCCACCGAGATGGCGAATCGAGACGATGTCGATCGAGTTCTTGCGGGCTGTACCGACTGCGATTCTGTCTACGCGGCGCGAAAGTGGCCAGATGGTGACGTGCAACTCATCGGGCAGGAAGCCTGTGAATGCGGCTGTCGGGAGTTCGTCGTCGTCGGGGACAGCGACAGCACGGCCGACTCCCGTGAGCCAAACACCAGAAGCGAGACCAACGACGAGTAACGAGACTGCTGATGCGGGCGTCTCTCGATCGTTGACATCCTCCTCCGCGTGAACGCGGAGGAATCCCGAGCGGACGGAAATGACTCACATTGATTGCTGGTAGCCACAGTGTGGACAGATCAGTTTTCCATCCGCCACCAGCAGGTAACTTCGATCGCACCGGTCACACGGGCAGCCGATCGTGATATCCGATTCCCGTGCGATCCCCTGCAGCGTGTTGTGCAATCGGCGCAGTTGGTGTTCGGTCGCCTCGAGACGACTGTTCAATTGCTCGAGTGGTCTGTCGGCCGGTCGCTGCTGTCGATCGCGTGGAAAGAGTCGATTGGGATCCATGCGCGTGGTACGCCAGCGACGACGAAAACACAACCGCCTCTCAGACGGCGCGACAGTCACGCCGGCGGGTCACTGTCCGGACGACTCCTCGAGGGCGTGCCACGAGAGGCGCGGGTTTCGAGCCGCGGTCGTCTGGTCGATCCGCCGAGCGGCCGTCCGCTCGGGGGCGTCGGCCAGTGTCTCGTCGTCCTCCTCCGCGACGGCGTTGAACGCGCCGGCGAGGCGATCGAGCGTCGCCTTGCTCTCGACCTCGGTGGGCTCGGTCATCAACGCCTCGGGGACGATCTCGGGCCACTTCGTCGTCGGCGGGTGGACGCCGTAGTCGAGCATTCGCTTGGCGACGTCGGCGGCGTCTTGTTCGCCTGCGCTGGCGACGAACTCGTGGTGGAACGGCTCGTAGGGCACCTCGTACTCGATCTGGCTCGCGAGGTAGTTCGCGTTGAGCACCGCCATCGCGCTTGCGTCCGTCAGTCCCGCATCGCCCAGCCGAGCGATATAGGCGAACGCCTTCAGGAGGACGAGCCAGTTGCCCTGATAGCCGTGGACCTTGCCGATGGTGTTGTCGGGATCGAACAGTTCGTAGGTTCGGCCGGCCGACGCCGCGTCGCTTTCGTCGTCGGCCCCCGCTTTCCGCACTCGAGGTGCGGGCAGGAAGGGCTCGAGATCCTCGACGACGCCGACCGGACCGGCGCCGGGCCCGCCGCCGCCGTGGGGCGTCGCGAACGTCTTGTGGACGTTATAGTGCATCACGTCGAAGCCCATATCGCCGGGGCGAGCGCGGCCGAGCAGGGCGTTCAAGTTCGCGCCGTCGTAGTAGAGCAAGCCGCCGACGTCGTGGACCATCTCGGCGATCACCTCGATATCGCGCTCGAACAGGCCGAGCGTGTTCGGGTTCGTCAGCATCAGCGCGGCCGTGTTCTCCGAAAGGGCGGCCTCGAGCGCGTCGAGGTCGACTCGGCCCGCGTCGTCGCTCGGCAGGGAGACGACATCGTAGCCGCCCAGTGCCGCGGTGGCGAAGTTCGTCCCGTGGGCGCTCTCGGGAACGATCACCTCGTCGCGGTGGCCCTCGCCGTTGTATTCGTGATAGGCCGCAGCGACGCGGATGCCGACGAACTCGCCGGCAGCGCCCGCGGGCGGCTGCAGCGTCACGGCGTCCATGCCGCCGATGCGGCCGAGATAGTCCTGCAGGCGATAGAGCACCTCGAGTGTGCCCTGAATCGACCGTTCCGAGCGATCGGGGTGGACGGCAGCCGACGGGAACGCGGCGACGTCTTCCGTGAATTTCGGGTTGTACTTCATCGTACACGATCCCAGCGGATAGGGCCCACTGTCGATCCCGTAGATCATCTGGGAAAGGCGCGTGTAGTGACGTGCGAGTTCCGGCTCGGACAGCGCCGGCAACTCGAGGGAATCGCGCGTGAGGTCGTCGGGAAGGGGCGAGTCGACGGCGGCGGTCTCACCTGCGGTTGCAGCGTCGTCCGCGTCGTTGCCGTTCCCGATCTCGACGCGCGTCAGATCCTTCTGGGACAGCAGCGGCTCGTACTGGCCGTCCTCGACGTAGCGGGCCTGATCGTACCGCACTCGGTCGTCGGTCATCGAACCACCTCCGCGAATTCCTCGCTGAACTGGCCGAGCGTCTCCTCGGGAACCCCCGCGACGCAGATCTGCAGTTCGTGCTCGCCGACGACGTGAACGGCGTACCCTCGCTGCTCGAGGGCCCCGGCGACATCTGTGGCCGCCTGGTCGACGTCGACGACGAACTCGCGGAGGTGGTGACGGTCGTGGACCGGCGCGGTCACGCCCTCGAGCTCGTCGAGTTCGGCCGCGAGGTCTCGAGCGCGGGTTACCCCGCGGGTCGCGAGTTCGACCAGGCCGTCCGGGCCGAGGACGGCGGCGTGCATCGCGGTCCGAAGCGCGACCCAGGCCTGGTTCGTACAGATGTTACTCGTGGCGCGTTCGCGCCGAATGTGTTGCTCGCGCGTTTGCAGGGTGAGCGTAAACGCCCGGCGGTCGGTCGCATCCTCGCTCGCGCCGACCAGCCGGCCGGGAACCTGTCGAAGATAGTCCTCGCGGGTCGCGAACAGCCCCAGCCCCATCCCGTAGCTCGTCGGGAGCCCCAGGACGCTCGCGTCGCCGACGACGACGTCCGCGCCGACATCCGCCGGTCGTTCGAGGAGGGAGAGGGCGATCGGATCCGAGCCGAGGACGAACAGCGCCTCGGCGTCGGTCGCGAGTGTGGCCACGTCCGCGAGTCGTTCCTCGATCGTCCCGCGAACCGTCGGATTCTCCGCGTACAGCATGACGACATCCTCGTCGACGGCATCTTCGAGGGCCGCGAGATCCACGGTGGCGTCGGCGGTCGGGTAGGTCTCGATCGACAGGTCGGTGCCGGCGACGTAGTTCTCGAGGGTACCTCGACGTCCCTCGCGCAGCAGATCGGGGACCAGCACGCGCGTACCGCTGGTCTCGCGAACGCGATCTGCAAGCGTCGCAGCCTCGCCCAGCGCGGTCGCCGCGTCGTACATCGAGCAGTTGGCGACCTCGAGGCCGGTCAGCTCGACCAGCAGCGACTGGTATTCGAACAGCGCCTGCAGAAAGCCCTGGGAGACCTCGGGCTGGTACTGCGTGTAGGAGGTGAGATACTCCGATCGATCCGCGAGATGATCGACCAGCGAGGGAACGTAGTAGCCGTAGTGGCCACGTCCGAGCAGTTCGACCAGGTCGTCGTTGCGCTCGAGAATCGACCGGACGAACCGTCGCGTCTCCCGCTCGGATCGCGCGTCGATGCCGAACTCGTCGTCGAACCGTACCGCTGAGGGAACGTCGAAGAGCTCCGTGACCGTGTCTGTGCCGATCACCTCGAGCATCGCCGCCCGTTCTTCGTCCGTGTGGGGTGCGTAGGGACTCCCCGTGGGTCGTGAGTCGTCCATCTTAGTACCCACCTCGGACGAACGGTACGGCAGGCCGCCACTTGCGTCGAACGTCAGTGTCGATTCCAGACACGATACCAGAGCGTAACGGCCACGGGCTAATTAACGCATACGGTCCGACAGCGTCTCGCTGGCGCAGCTACCCCGACTGGCCCGACTCGTCGTCGCTCGTCGGTTCCGTCCCCGTTTCGGTCGCGCCATCGCTGACCGAACCAGTCGCGTCCTCGTCGGAGACAGCCGTCTCGTCGCTCTCTGATTCGGCGCCGTCCTCGGGCGAGATTCCGGTCTCCGGATCGGTATCGACTGCGGGATCCGCGGCCATCTCGTCACTCTCGAGCGTCTCCGCATCGTCGAGATCGTCCGCGGGTCCAGCCCGGCGCTCTCGAGCGGCGACATCGAGGATGATCTTCGCACCGCCGAGGACGACTGGGCCGATGAACAGCCCGACGGCGCCGAAGACGACGAGCCCGCCGAAGATACCGACGACGATTATCGCGGCGTTGAAGGCGCTCGTGCGGCCGATGAGCGCGGGTCGCAGATAGGTATCCGAGGCGCTGACCAGCGAGCCGTAGGCGACCAACAGCAGGGCGGCGACGGGGCGACCGAGAACGAGGAGGTAGATCGAGACTGGCACCCAGACGCCGAAGGCCCCGACCAACGGCAGTAAGGCGAGTACGAACGTCGCGACCGTCAGGAAGACGACCGCGGGAACTCCGAGCAGCTCGAGCCCGATACCGAGCAGTATCGCCTGAATGGCCGCAACGGCGACGTTTCCGACGACCGAAGCCCACATGAGTTGATCCAACTCGGCGAGGAGTTCGTCCTGCAGTTCGTCCCGAATCGGCAGTACCGTCCGCGTCCAGGCTACGAGCCGATCGCCGTCTCGCAACAGCGCAAAGAGGACGAACAGCGTCACCGTGAGGCCGATGAGAATCTGAGGCAGCGCGCTGACGAGTTCGAGCGTCGTCGTCGCCAACTCCTGGGCGGCCGTCCCGATCGGTTCCTGGTACGTCTCGTAGGTCTCGACGATATCGACGGCGTACCCCGTGCTTTCGAGGTAGGATTCGATCGTCTCGATGCCGAGATCGCCCTCCTGGATCGCTGTGAGTACCTCGAGGGCTTCCTCGAGTGCGATAAGCAGGACGTACGCGACCGGCAACAAAATCGCGAGGATGGCGACGACGACGAGCGTCATCGCCGCGACCATCGAGCCGACGTAGCGCTCGAGGCGCCGTTGCAGCGGCGTGAGAATGTACGCGAGGACGACGCCCAGAAGCACGTACTGCAGATACGGGAGAATCACGAGTGCCCCGAGGCCGGCGCTGACGAGCGCCAGTGCGGTGAGTCCGGGGCGCTCGGCGAGTCGTCCGCGGATCGCGGGCCGATCGGCCATAGATTCCGTTATCGGCCGGATGCTAAGTAGATCGGTGAAATCGGATCAGCTTTCCGATAGATTACTCGTCGTCGAGCAGCGACCGCGAGGAGTTGGTGACGACCAGCAGGCTGCTCGCACCCATCGCGACCGCGGCGAACAGCGGGTTGAGCAGGCCAGTAACGGCCAATGGAATCGCGATTCCGTTATAACAGAACGCCCAGCCGATGTTGCCTTTCACGCGCCGATCGGTCGCGCGGGCGAGTTCGAAGACGGTGTCGACCGAGCCGATGTCGTCGTCGACGAGCGCGATGTCGGCGGCGTCGGCGGCCATCGCGGTACCGCCACCGAGCGCGACGCCGAGGTCCGCGGCCGCAAGCGCCGGCGCGTCGTTCGTCCCGTCACCGACCATGACCGTCAGGCCGGTTCCCTTGAGCCGTTCGATGGTCTCGGCTTTCCCTTCCGGTGGGACGCCGGCGAAAACCTGGTCGACGCCCTCGTGTTCGCGAAACCGCGTCGCCGCCCGGGCGTCGTCGCCGGTGAGGACGATCACGTCAGCTCCAGACGCCGAGATCGACGAAACCGTCTCCTCCCAGCCGTCTCGGAGGTCGTCGCCGACGACGATCACCCCCTCGGCGCGTCCGTCGCGGCCGACGGCGACCGGCACTCGTCCCGTTTCGCGACGGTCGTCGATCCGGGCCTCGAGATCGTCGGGAACCGTCCACCCCTTCGTCCGGAAGAGGTCCGGATGGCCGACGACGATCTCCGCACCGTTGACGACGCCCGAGACGCCGTTTCGATGGCTCTCGACGTCCTCGAGGCGGTCGTCCGCGGCGCTCGCCTCGAGGCGGCCGCCGTCGGGTATCGACTGTCCGTTCGACTCGCCGTCGTCGCTCGAGGCTCCATCGAGATCGCCGGCCGCGGCGATCGCCCGCCCGATCGGGTGGGCCGACTGGCGCTCGAGCAGCGCGGCCGACTCGAGGAGACCGTCCCCGAGGTCCGTCTCGACGACGGTCATGTCGCCGGTTGTCAGTGTCCCGGTCTTGTCGAAGACGACGGTGTCGGCGTCGCGCAGCCGTTCGAAGACGCTGTCGTCGAAGACGACGATCGAGCGCTCGAGGGCGTCGCGGATGCCGGCGGCGACCGCAAGGGGGGTGGCGAGCCCGAGCGCGCAGGGACACGAGACGATCAGGACGGTTAGCCCGACCAGCAGTGCGCCGGCGATCCCGGCACCGAGCGCGAGGTAGACGGCGGTGACGACGAGCGCCAGGACGAGGACGAGCGGGACGAAGATCGTCGCGAGCTTGTCCGCGAGCTTCTGGATGCCGTGATTCGAGCTTTGGAGATCCCAGACGAGTTCGGAGATACGATCGAGGGTGCTCGTCGCGTCCTCGCCGACACGAATCGTGATCGAGCCGTCCGCAACCAGCGAGCCGCCGACCACGTCGTCCCCGGCCGATTTCGTCACCGGCAGGGACTCGCCGGTGACGACTGCTTCGTCGATCGCTGCCTCGCCGTCTGCGATCGTCCCGTCGACGGGGATCCGTTCGCCGGGACGGACCAGCACGCGGTCGCCGGCGGTTAGCTCGTCGACGGCGACGGATTCGTGGTCGCCATCGGCCGTGAGGCGTGTGGCCTCGTCGACCTGGACGGCGGTCAGATCCGAGAGTCGGTCCATCGCCTCCTGTTTCAGCGTCGACTCGTAGTAGCTGCCGACGGTGACGATGACGATGATCGCGACGGTCACGTCGTAGTAGATGTGCGGCCCGCCGACGACGATCGAGAGCGTGCTGTAGCAGTACGCGCTAACCGCGGCGATCGCGACGAGCAGGTCCATGTTCGGCGACCGCGTCTGTATCGCGACGGAGGCCCCCTGCAGGATCGGTTTGCCCGTCACGCCGAGGATGATCGTCGTGAGTGCGCCGATGATGATGTAAAACGGCGTCGCGAGGTCGCTCGCGAGCGTCGCCTCGAAGAACTCGAGAGTTCGCTCGTCGTAGACCCACGCGCCGAAGTAGGTCGGATAGATGATGACGACGTACTGGAGCATCACCATCATCCCCATCAGAACCCCGACCGCGACCCGACCCATCTCCCAGTTGTCGGCCCGGCGCTTGCTCACCTGATCCTCGCGGTCGTAGGCGCTGTAGCCGAGCTGGCTGATATCGTCTTTTAGCGACTCGATCGAGGCGACGGCGGGATCGTGATCGATCCGCACCGTCTCAGTGACGTAACTCGAGCGAACGTCGCTGACGCCCTCGGCCTCGCCCGCAACCGACTCGATGAACGCCTCGCAGGTCCCACAGTACATGCCGTCGACCTCGAGAAACGTCGTCTCGTGACCGGGCGGGCGCACGTGATCCTCGTCGGGTTCGTCCTCGATTCGGGCCCGACGGACGTCCGCGGCATCGACCGCCTCGACGTTGTCGAGGGTCTCGTAGACGTCGCGACAGCCGACACAGCAGAAGGCGTCGCCGTCGCTTTCGATGTCGCTGCCTGCGACGGGCAGGTCACAGAGCGTACAGCCGTCGTCGGAGTGCTCGGTCGTCATCGGTCGTTAGTGGGGGCCGTGATCGGCGCCCGTCTCGAGGGCGTCGTAGAACGGGAGTTCGGGGTGTGGCAGGTGGATCCCCAGACTCATCAGGCCGTGGGCGAGCAGGACGTAGCCCAGGACGACGAACGCGAGTCCGAGCAGTCGGTGGATCCGCTGTCGGTGTGCGACATCGACCGTGTCGATGACGGTCCCGTAGGCGAAGACCGCCGGCACCGTACCGATACCGAGCGCGGCGAGTGCCAGCGCGCCGCCGGTTGGCGAACCGGTTGCGAACGCGTACAGAAAGGCCGGATACAACACTGGACAGGGTAACAGGCCGTGGACCGCTCCCAATCCGACGATACCCGGCCCGTTTGCGAGCCGATCGACGTGACCCGTGAGCCAGCCGGTGACGCGGGCCCCGCCTGGGACGGAGAGTCCGCCGGTGGTTCGCCCGAGGAGGTAGTAAACGCCAGTCACCACGACGAAGCCGCCGACCAGCAGGCCGACACCGCCGCGAGCCAGATCGGCGACGGCCGTCAACTGCGCTGTCGTGACGAACAACGCGCCCCCAAGCGCGCCGAAGAAGCCGCCCAGAACGGTGTAGCTCGCGGTTCGACCGAGATTGAACAGCGCGTGCTGGCGCACCGCGTACGTCGTAAGGTGACCTCGTCGCCCCGAGCCGTCGCCCCGCGTCGGACCAGCGCCGGAGCCACGTGTCGCGTCGGCACTGCCTCCATCGTCCATCCGACTGGCGTACACCGTCACGAGCGGGCCACACATTCCGATACAGTGGGCTCCAGCCAGCAGGCCGATGACCAGAAAGAGCACCACGTCGATCCCGAGGAGTGTGAGTGGATCCATAGCTAAACGGTGATTGCGTTACTGGATCTATCGGCCGGAGCACGTAGTGCGTTTCGCCTCGCGGTCGGCGGTGGACGCCGCTCCCGTTCCACGGCCGTCTATACCCACGAGTGACGCTCTCGATTCCCGTGGGGTGGTGACGTCCGAACCCCACTCCTACAGGTGCGTTATCGTCTCCCGAATCAGGTCGTCGTCGGCCCATCGAGAGGGGATGTACGCAACCGGCGAGTTCGCACCGGCCTCGCCGAATCGATCGAAGCTCTCGGCGGCTTCCGCTGGCGTGCCGGCAGCGCCGAACGCCGACACCATCTCGTCGGTGACCGCGGCTTCCGCACCGGCCTGACGGTCTTCCTGCCAGCCGGCCTGAATAGCGTCGGCCTCGTCTCCGAATCCGAACGACGACGCTGCGTTGGCATAGTACTCCCCCATCGCGCCGACGTAAAAGCCGATGAGCGAGCGGACGTGTTCGCGGGCACTGTCTGGGTCGTCCTCGGAGATACAGGTCGGCACCCACGGCGCGACGTCGACATCGTCTATCGACCGATTCCCCCGCTCGGTTCCGCGTTCGACGGCCTCGAGCGCGTCGTCTATCCCGGTGTTTGGGACGAGCAGCGGCATCCATCCGTCGGCGAACTCACCAGTCAGTTGACGGTTTGTCTCGCCCATCGCAGCGAGGTATATCGGGCACTCGTAGTACTCGTCCATATCGAGCGCGAACCCCGAGAGCTCGAACAAGTCGCCGTCGTAGTCGACCCGTTCGCCAGCCAGGAACGCCCGAATGATCTCGACGTACTCTCGCGTCCGACGCAGCGGCTGGTCGAACTCGACGCCGTGGAAGTTCTCGATTACCGCCGGTCCGCTGGTCCCGAGTCCGACGCGAAAGCGACCGTCGCCGATGTCTGCCAGCGTATTGGCCGTCATCGCCACCGTCCCCGGTGTCCTGGTGTAAATGTTGAAGATACCCGAACAGACGTCGATCGACTCGGTTCGTTCGAGCAGTTGTGTCAGTACCGGAACCGCTGCTGCGCCCCACGATTCGCCGGCGTAAACCGACTCCAACCCCTGCTCCTCCGCGAGCGTCGCGTACTCGAACAACTCCGCTCGCTCACTGCTCCCGAGAGTCACGCCACTTGCTAGCATGGTTTCGGGTTTCGTGGACACGAGGTTGAAGCTTTGCGTCCGCGACGGTTTCACCGGCTCTCAGCGAGCGGCCACCATCGGCAGCGCCGGCTTAGCCATCGAGTCCGTCGACTGTCGTCGAGTACGTCTCGCCGAACACGTGGTGTTCTGTCACCGAAACACGGCGGAGCCGACCCGAAACCGTTGCCTCGAGCCGATAGCCGCCTGCGACGAGGTCGTCGGTACAGCCACCGAGTCCGACGCCGCCGGTCCTGTCGTCGGCAGCGACGACGAGCAGATCCAGCCTGTTCTGTGAGCCCTCGAAGCCGGCGTGGGCCAACTCGACCGTCCCACACTCGCTCGAGCCGTACTGGACCGTGCCGCGAGCCGTTACCGTCTCGCCGTCGACGCTAACCGCCGGATCGTCGTCGACGGCGAGGTCGGTGCTCGTTCGCTCGAAGTCCGTCCGTACGCTCGAGCCGACGACTGGGAGCCAACCGAGACAGCCAGCAGTCAGCGCCACTCCGGTCGTCGCCCCTGCAAGCATCGTCCGTCGCTGCATACAGCAGACGAGGAGTACGATACGCATACGGATACCGGTCGGTAAAACGCTGTTTTGACCGTGATCCGTCTGGGTTCTACCCGTGATTTGGCGGTCGAGACGAGTTGCTTCGCCGGTGAGATGGAGACCGCGGGAGGGCTCGCCGTTCTTCGGAAACGACTGCCGACAGTCCGACGCCACGACTGTTCGATACGTTCCAAAGAACGCTCCCCGATTTGGCTGTCCACGACAATCAGTGGCAGGGGTATTGATTAAGTAGGATCCGATAAAAATAACCCCTATGGACCCCCCTGAAGAGCGTGTTCTCCGTCTGGTCGCTAATCCGGAAAACCGGGCCGTATTGACCGTTCTCAACGATGCTGCGAAGCCCGTGACGTTGTCCGAACTCGTCGACCGACTCGCGACCCAGACGCCGGATCTCATTGCAGATATCAGTAACGAAGCCGCTCGCAAGCAACTGCAGTTGTCCTTGCACCATCACAATCTGCCAAAACTCGACGAAGCGGGACTCGTCACGTACGACCGGTCCCAAAACGTCGTCTCCGACGAGCGGTATCCGTCCGTCGACGCCGAGTTGGTCGAACTCGAACTGATCGATGAGTTGCGGTCCTATTTCAGCGCCGGCACTGATGTTTCGGCGGACGCGATCGGCGTCGTCGAGGGCCAGGACGACGTGATCGAATACGCCAGAGACCTGACTGATGAAGCTGACGACGAACTGTTCTACATCTACGTCTCCGAGGTACTGCTACAGAACGAGTGCGTCCGCCGAGTCGATGCCGCACTCGAGCGCGATGTCGATGTCGCACTCGGGTCGAAGAACCCGGAGGTGCGAGAACGAGTCCGAACCGAGTTGCCGGGCACCACGATCTGGGAACCACAGCTCGACTGGTTGAGTTCGCCCGCACAGTATCCAAAGATCGGCCGACTCGTCTTCGCCGATCGCGAGAAGATCATGCTCGCCATTCTCGACGAGTCTGAGGTCGACGGTACGACGACCGAGACGGCAATCGTTGGCGAGGGCCAGTCGAACCCGCTGGTCGTTCTCGTCCGACAGCTGTTGGGGCCCCGACTCGATCACCTCGATTACCAGAGCGACGAGTTTCTGGACGATCTACCGTTCGAACCGTGACGCCGCGGCGCGGCATCGGCCGCTCGAACAAGTCGGCTATTCTGCCCGAATTGATACCCTCCTCCGCCGAAGGCCGTGGTATTGCGCCTGTCCAGCGTATAACTGCGTACTAACGACTCGGGGTCAGTGAGTAACGGTGGAATTACTCGATTGTCAACCGATCGTCCAAACCACATTGGGAGAACGCTTGTGGTGCAACCGCTCTCAATACTCAGTTACCGATGACTCGAGCAAACTCCCTCACCGAAACCGCCAAGTACGAACTCCTTTCGGACACGCGCCGACTCCATCTGCTGACGCTGCTCTCGGAATACGGCTCGGCGGATCTCGAGACACTCACCCGCCAGATCGCGGCTCGCGAACTCGACGACGACCCCGCGGTGATCGCCGAGGACGTCTTCCAGCGTATCAGTATCTCGCTCGTCCACAAACACCTGCCACTTCTCGAGGAACACAACGTCGTGCAGTTCGACTCGGATCGACACACCGTCACGCTGATGGACGTCGTCGACGAACTCGAGTTGTGCTCGAGCGGACCGACGATCTCACTCTCCAGCGGCTCCTGTCGGAGTAGTTCGGTCGACCGTGGTCCGGACGAGAGCAGGTGCTGAGCAGTTTGCTGTCCCGACGCGGCGGTGCAACGACGGTCGTTCATACGGACGCTGTACGTCGGTACCGGCGCATCCGCGACCCATCCTGGGGTTTGCTCCAGTGACAGAGTACGGCAGGCCGTATTATACGGTTTCCTGTAGTCAATTACCGCCGATCGCCAGAACGGGGTCGGCGATCGACGGTACATAGTTACAGTAATCCGTATCAGTGGTCGCACCGGCAGTGATCGACAACAGATCGTCCGATACATCGGCATCAATCGTTGTCGCACGCGGATAACTTCAAATCGCGCCGGATCCGTTACCTGTCGCTTACGGATTCGTTCGCGACAGGAAAGCGGGCCGGGCGCGATTTGAACACGCGACCGTCTGATTAAGAGTCAGACGCTCTGCCGGACTGAGCTACCGGCCCTCGAGTCAAAATTTCCCTCCGGCAGTGAAATACGTTTCCCTTGGAACCGGCCGTGCCAGAGGGGGCCATAGCATCACGCTCGCCGGTCAGATCTCGTGATCTAGTAGCCACTGCACGTCTGATCACACAGCTATCGTGTGACTAGGTGTGCAGTGACTTGCAGCGGCGACTAGACTCCGAGGACGTGCAATTCTTCGGGAGCGTTAAGTGTGGTCGGTTCGAGCACACAGTCAATGAGTACGGGGGTTACGATTTCGTCGATTTCTGACTACGCTATCTTGGGCTGTGGGAGCGTCGGCTACGCCGTCGCGGAAGAGCTCGTTGAACAGGGAAAAGACGTCCTGATCGTCGACCGCGACGAAAGTCGCGTCGAGTCACTTCGCGACCAGGATCTCGATGCCCGCACCGCAGATATCCAAGAACCCGAAGCCGCCGAGTTGGTCGCCGACCGCGACGTCGTGTTGATCCTGGCGTCGAACGTCGAATCGAACAAGCGAGCGGTCGAACGAATTCGCGAAGCCAACGACGGCCAGTTCGTCGTCGCTCGAGCGAGCGATCCGGTCTCCGGCGACGAACTCTCCGAACTCGGCGCCGACATCGTCATCAACCCGTCCTCCGTGATCGCCGAATCCGCACTCCGGGCCCTCGAGTCGGGCGAACTCGAGTACAACGCGGGGAAACTCGCCGGCCTGCTCGAGGAGACGGCCTCGCGGCTGGCGATCATCACCCAGGACAGTCCGGATCCGGACTCGATCGCCAGTGCGGCGGCGATGCAGGCCGTCGCCGACCACCTCGGCGTTGAATCCGACATCATCTACCTTGGCGACATCGGCCACCAGGAGAATCGTGCGTTCGTCAACTTACTCGGAATCGATCTCGTCCAGTGGGACGAACTCGAGGATCGGTCGGTCTACGATACCGTGGCGCTGGTCGATCACGCGACCTCCGCGGAGATGGACCTCTCCGTCGACGCGCTAATCGACCACTACGAACCCGAGACGGAGTACGAACCCGAGTTCGTCGACATTCGGCCGAACATGTCCTCGACATCGACGATCATGACGAAGTACATCCAGGAGTTCGACATGAACGTCTCCGAAGAGGTCGCGACGGCCTTGCTCTATGGCATTCGCGCCGAAACCCTGGATTTCAAGCGCGATACGACTCCCGCAGATCTCACCGCCGCAGCCTATCTCTATCCGTTCGCCAACCACGATACCCTCGAGCAGGTCGAGTCGCCGTCGATGTCCCCCGAAACGCTCGACGTACTCGCGGAAGCCATCGCCAACCGCGACGTTCAGGGCAGTCACCTCGTCTCGAACGCCGGCTTCGTCCGGGATCGGGAGGCACTCACCCAGGCTGCGAGCCACCTGCTCAACCTCGAGGGCGTCACGACGACAGCGGTCTTTGGCATCGCCGACGAGACCATCTTCCTCGCCGGTCGGTCGAAGGATATCCGCATCAATATCGGCAAAGTGCTCGACGACGCCTACGGCGAGATGGGCGAAACGGCGGGGCACTCGACACAAGCTAGTGCGGAGATTCAACTCGGCATCTTCACCGGAATCGAAATCTCGGACGACAATCGTGAGACGCTGCTCGAGCTGACCGAAGAAGCGGTCAAGCGGACGCTGTTCGACGCGATGGGCGTCGACGGGACGGAAGGTTCGAACGGCTCCTAGGCGAGTACTTCGTCTTCTTCTTCGTCCGGATCCCGGACGCGTTCGACCACGTCGTTGACGAGGATGATGTCGCCCACCGAGCGAACCCAGCGGTAGGGAACGATGACGCCTTGTTCGGTGCGGGCCTCTTCGGTGAACAGTTCCGAGTTCAGATTGCCGAGTGCGAGACCGACGACCGCTTCGCCGTTGAGATTCAGCTGCAGGTCCTCGACTTCGCCGACGAAAACGCCGCTGTTGGAGTAGACTTCGCGACCGACGAGGGAGGTAATCTCCTGGGGAGTGTCGTCCATGTCAGGGTGCATGCGCGGCTGGCTCTTAATTGTTGGTCAGACGTGACGGTTGCCCGAAAAAATAACTGGCTACCGAAAGAGTCTCGCGTTCACCGCGACTCGGCAGCGTCGGCGTCACGCCGAGTCCAGGAGTGCTTCGACGGCGACGTGATCGGTCAGCAGCGTCCGCATCCGATCGATCGTCGCCGCGTTCTGGGTGCGACCGCTTCGGACGACATCCTCGGCGCGTTCGACGGTCGTCAGCGTGTCCGTCTGCACCGAGAGAACGGGGAGTCCGTGCTCGGCTGCTTGGCCGAGGATCGCCCCCGATGGCCGGTGTCCACCGGCCAGGATGAGACACCGAACGCCAGGCGCTTCGATCGCAGCCGTGTGAATGTCGGCCCGGTCGCCGCCCGTGATGACGGCGGCGTCTTTCGTCCGGCGAAAGTGTGCCAGCGCGCTGTCGGCACTCATTGCTCCGACGGCAAAGCGTTCGACGTAGGCGTCGGCTCCTTCTTCGACGAGCACCGAGGCACCGATCTCGTCGGCCAGTTCCGCGACCGTCACGCCGGAGAGTTCGCGCTCGCTCGGGAGCATGCCGTAGACCGAGATATCTCGGCCCTCGAGGTACGGCACCACGTCGGTCTCGAGCGTATCGTAGGCGGCGTCGGCGACGTCGTTGAAGACGACGCCGGCGAGGCGGTCGCCGAACGTGCGGGCCGCGGCGAGCACATCGTCGACATCGCCGGGCACCTCATAGGGCGCGACCAAGAGGACGCGGGCATCGAGCAACGCGGCGAGGTCGGCGTCGGTGAGATCGACGATACCACCGATGTCGTACCGGCCGCCGCCCTCGAGAAACAGCCGGTCGTGATCGGCCGCGACCGTCCCGTAAGCCTCGCGGACGCGTTCGTGAAGCTCCGCGCGATCTTCGCGACCGCGGATGGCCTGTTCGACGAAGGTTGGCGAGTAGACGACGGGTTCGAGATCGTGTACCTCGGCCTCGAGATCGAGAATCTCCCGGGCCAACAGCGGATCCTCGTCGAGCGTCTTGCCGACGTTACTCTGGAGACGGGTCCCCTTCGGTTTCATGTAGCCGACGCTGTCGCCGTCCTCGCGGGCGAGTTGGGCGAGCGCCAGCGTGATCGCCGTCTTCCCGGTCGATTCCTCGAGCGAGGCCACGAGCAGGGGCCCGGTGGCCGACTGTTGGTCACTCCCGTCGGCAGTCGTCGTCGCGGTGCCGGTCGGGTCGTCAGCGGTATCGGTCTGGCCGTTCGTGGCGTCGGTCTGGTCGGTTGCAGTATCGCTGTCGGTCATAGTTTCTCGGTGTCGACGGTGAGTCTGAGGTCGATCGCCTGTACGCCGTCCGGCCCGGCGACGAGCGGGTTGATGTCTAACTCGAGGATCGCCGGGAAATCGGTCACGAGCTGTGAGAGTCGCTGGATCGTCTCGACGACGGCGTCGACATCGGCGGGCTCACGCCCGCGAGCGCCGCGCAATAGCGGCGCGGCCTGGATCTCGTCGATCATCGCGCGGCCCTCGCTCTCGCCGATCGGCGCGACCCGAACCGAGGTATCCTCGAGGATTTCGACGAAGATACCGCCCAGGCCAAACAGCAAGAGCGGGCCGAACTGGGGATCCCGATTCATCCCGACGATCGTCTCAGTCGCGCGCTCGAGGTCGACCTGTTCTTGCACCTGGACGCCGAGGATCGTCGCGTCGGGTTGGTAGTTGCGGGCTCGAGCGACGATATCCTCGAAGCTGTCTTCGACTGCGTCGTCGGGGACCCCAATGCGGACGCCGCCGATGTCGGACTTGTGGGAAATGTCGGGGCTGACGATCTTCATGACGACGTCGCCGTCGATCGATGTGGCGACCTCGAGTGCGCGCCCCGGATCGTCGACGATCTCGCCGTCGGGCGTCGGGATGCCGTAGGCCTCGAGCAGCTCCATCGACTCGATTCCGAGGCGGTTGTCCGGCCGGGAGCGAACGCGCTCGAGAACGTCTCGCGCTCGCTCGCGGTCGACGTCGAAGGTCGTCGGTTCGTCGATGGACTGGTGGCGAATCTCCCGATAGTGTGCGAGGGCGTCGAGTCCCGCCACTGCCCTGGATGGATCGAAGTAATTCGGCACGCCGAACTCCCGGAGGACTTCCTCGGCGGCGCGAGCCCGTTGGCCCCCCATCAGACAGGTGACGATCGGCTTGCCCGACTCCTCGCTGGCCTCGATGACGAGTTCCGCAAGGCGGTCATACTCGAGGACGGCCGTCGGCGCGCTGACGACCACCGCACTCGAGACGTTCGGATCGTCGAGGGCGATCTCGAGCGCGTCGCCGAAGCGGTCCGAATCGGCGTCGCCGATGGCGTCGATCGGGTTGTAGACGTTCGCCTCGTCGGGCATCGCCGCGGCGAGTTCGTCGATCGTCTCGTCGGTGAAGTCGGCCATCTCGAGGCTCGAGTCGCCGATCGCGTCGGTCGTCAGCACGCCCGGCCCGCCCGCGTTCGTCACGACCGCGACGCCGTCGCCGTCGGGTTCGGGGAGCCCCGATAGTGCGCGCGCGTAGTCGAACAGCTCCTGGACCGAGTTCGCTCGGAGAACGCCAGCCTGCTCGAGGCCGGCCTCGTAGGCTCGTTCGCTGCCGGCGATCGCGCCGGTGTGGGACGACGCCGCCTGCGCGCCGGCATCGGTGCGCCCGGACTTGACGAGGACGACCGGCGTCTCGTCGGTCACCTCACGAGCGGTTCGAACGAACTCGTGGCCGTCGTCGATCCCCTCGAGGTAGCCGATGACGACGTCGGTCTCGGAATCGTCGCCCCACTCGCGGACGAAGTCGGTTTCGTCGAGAACGGTCTTGTTGCCGAGCGAGACGACATCGCGAAAGCCAATCCCCTGCTCGTTGGCCCAGTCGAGAACGGCGGTGATGAACGCCCCCGACTGACTCATAAAGGCGATCGACCCGTCCCGAGCGTCTTCGGGGCCGAACGTCGCGTTCAGGCCGACCGGCGTCGACATGATGCCGAGGCTGTTCGGGCCGACGACGCGCAGATCGTACTGTGTGGCGAGTTCTCGCAATTTTCGTTCGCGTTCGGCGCCCTCGCTGCCGGTCTCGCCGAAGCCGGCCGTGATCACGACGACCTCGTCCGTTCCCGCCTCGCCGAGTTCCCGAATCGTCTCGAGGACGATCGGCGGGGGAACGACGACCACGGCGAGATCGATCGGTGGCGCGCTCGCGACGTCCGGATAACACTCGAGGCCGAGCACCGACTCCCGATCGGGGTTGATCGGAACGATCTCGCCGTCGAAGCCGGACTGGAGATTCTCGAGGATCGCCCGGCCGACGGCACCCTCGCGGTCGGTCGCACCGACGAGGGCGACGGTGTCGGGGGCGAAGAGATCGGATAGCCGTCCCATCGGGTGGCGATTCAGTGCGTGTCGAGTTAAAGGTCCCTTTCGTTCCCGGTCCGAGGGATCGTCGGCCGAACTCAATGCATCGACAGCGCGGGCCCGGATCGACCCAGAAGCAGCGTGAGAGCGACGGCAAGCAGGTAGATCAGGATGGCGACGACGATGATCGACCCGCCGGAGGGCAGACTCGCACCGATCGCGAACGCGAAGCCGCCGAGTACCGACGCCTGGCCGAACAGAATCGAGAGCGAGAGCGTCTCGCGGAAGCTCCGAGCAATCTGTGAGGCGGCCGCGACGGGGATCACGAGCATCCCGGCGACGAGGATCACGCCGAGCACCTGCATCGCTCCCACGACGACGACGGCCGTCATGACAACCAACAACGTGTTGTATCCCGAAACGTTGAATTGAGCGACCTTCGCAGCTTGCTCGTCGAAGGTGATGAACAGCAGCTGTTTGTAGGTGACGGCGACGACGGCGACGACCGAAACGGCGAGGATCGCCATCATTCGTGCGCCACCGGCGGTGACGACCGACAGACTGCCGAAGAGCCACTCCTCGATATCGACGCCGATGCCCATCGATCCGCGACCCCAGCTGATCAGCAACGTTCCGATCGCGAAACTGCCCGCGAGCATGATCGCGATCGGCACGTCGCCGTACGTACTCGTCCGCTCGGTGAGCCACTGGACGGCGAGTGCGCCCAGGGCGCTGACGATCAGTGCGACCACGAGTAACGATCCTTGCCACCCCGTCACGGCGATGAACAGCAATCCGATGGCGACGCCGGCAAAGGCCGTGTGGGCGAGCGTCTCGCCGATAAGTGCCATCTGTCGGTGGACGAGGTAGGTGCCGACCAGCGGCGCGACGACGCCGATGAGCACGGCCGTCGCGATGTTTCGCCACATGAACGCGTGTTGGAAGACGTTCGTCCCGAGGTAGTAATCGAGCCACGCGCCGGCGATCAGGAACTGCTCGAAGGCGAGCCCGACGGCAGGGTACTCCCTGAGCCAATCGAGTGCGATAAAGACGACCATCGCCGCAGCCAACACACCGACGATCGCGACGCCGATCAGCTGTATCAGCTCTCGAGCGTCGGTTTCATCGCCTTGCAGCTGGCTGCCTTCGACGGCCGAGTCGGGATCGACCGCGTGGTCTTCACTCCGGCTCATCAGTGGTGGTGATGAACGACCGTCCCCGTCGTCCCGTAGGCTTCGCTCAGTGCGTCGCTCTCGACGAACGATTCCGTATCGCCGTGATGGTACAGTGTCGTGTTGAGACAGGCGACGTGGTCCGCACGGTCCGTGACGACGCCGATGTCGTGTTCGATGAGGACGATCGTGATGCCCGAATCGTTCAGGGAATCGAGCAACTGGTAGAAGGCGTCTCGCGACTCGGCGTCGACGCCGACGGTGGGCTCGTCCAGGGCGAGCAGATCCGCTTCGGAGGCGATCGCTCGCGCGATGTAGGCGCGCTGGCGCTGACCCCCAGACAGCTGGTTGATGCGCTGATCGGCAAGATTAGCGATATCGACGGTCTCGAGGGCCTCCTCGGCGATGCGTTTGTCCGCGTCGCTCAGCCGACCGTGGCCGACGTGGGCGAATCGCCCCATCCGCACGCACTCTCGGACCGTCACGGGCATCGTCCCGCCCTGGCTGGTCGCCTGCTGGGAGACGTAGCCGATCCGCTCGCCGTCGTCGAACTCGTCGACGGGTTCGCCGAACAGTTCGACCGACCCCTCGTCGGGACTGTGCAGGCCGAGCATGATGTGCAACAGCGTCGTCTTTCCGGAGCCGTTGGGCCCGATCAGTCCGAGGAAGTCACCGGCCTCGACGGTGAGGCTGACGTCCTCGAGGGCGGGTTTCTCCCCGTAGGCGAACGAGACGTTTTGAATATCGACGACCGAACTCACTGTATTCTCACGTTCATCTCGAACCTGTGTCGGTTTAGTTCTTCCATTTTACCACGGTTAGTTCGTTGTCGGGACGATCGGTGGTGGCGCTGCTTTGGTTCGATTAGGCGGCATCGAGGGCCTGTCGAAGCGACGGGATCGTCACCTCTTCCATCTGTTCGATCCAGCCCCAGCCCTGCTCGCTCCAGGACTCCATCGTCCCCTCCGCGGGAGTGATGGGGACGTAGTCGTCGGCGTCGGTGTTTTCGAGCAGCAACTCGACCATCTGCGGAACGTCCTCGTCCGGGTTCGGCGTCTCGAAGGGATCGTAGAGGATCGTATCGATGTCGTGTTCTTCGACGACCTCGATCGTCTCGGCGATGTCGGCCTCGGTCTCGGCGGCGTCGGGCGAGATGCCGACCGGAGTATGTAACTCGAAGTCGTACCGGTGTTCGATGTACTGGAACGAGTCGTGGCCCGCGAAGACGGCGAGGTCGCGGCTGGCGTCGGCTGCGAGGTCCTGAAGCTGCTGATCGACCTCGGTAAGACGCTCGGTGTAGTCGGCCGCGTTGTCCTCGTAGACGGCCGCGTTATCCGGATCGACCGCGGCCAATCCGTCGGCGATCGTCTCGACGATGGTCTGTGCGAGCACCGGGTCGGCCCAGACGTGAGGATCGTAGAACTCGGGGGCGTCGTCCTCGTCTAACTCCTCGACGACCGTCGCCGAGAGATTGTCGTTGCTCGTGTCCCAGACGACCTCGCCGTCGGCGACGAGTTCGAAGACGACGCGTGTGGTATCGACCTCGAGGCCGTGGAAGACAACGGAGTCGCCTTCGGATTCAATTTCGACGACACCTTCCTCGGCTAGGTCGGGGATGCGAGCGTCGATCTGGAACGGTTCGTTCTCGCCGAGTGGGAGCACTCGACCCTCGTCGTCTTCGAAGACGCCTTCGACGGCGACGGAACTGTCGAGTGGGATGTCGGGAAGTCCGCCGTGCCAGTGGTCGCCGTGCCAGTAGGTGATCTCGCCGCCCGTCTGTCGATCGTAGAGGTCGAAAGCATCGACGGTCACGTCGGTCGAATCGAACGCCTCGGCGTCGGCCGGCACCCGGTCGTCCTCGACTGCCCGATCGATCGGGAGCAACTCGTTTTGCAGGCGGTCCATTCCGTCGATCAACGCCACATCGGTATCGGTCTCGAGGTCGGCTGCGATGTCCTGTGCCCAGGCAAACTCGGGGGTATCGAGGTAGACGAAGACTTCGGTGTCGGCGATTTCGCGTTGGAGGTCGGCTGGTGGCTCCCAGCCGTGTCCCATCTCGCCGGTCGTGACGGGATTTTCGATCGCCATCCGGTCGCCGGTAATCTCTTCGGTCCAATCCCAGAGCGCGAAAAAAGCGGCGTATCCGCCTTCTGCTGTGGTGCCGCCGTCGGGCTCGCTGAGACAGCCCGCAAGCGTCGCGAGTCCAACGCCGCCGGCCCCGCTCCGGAGGAACGAGCGTCGTGAGAGAGTCATATCTCATAACACGCGCTCGAGCTTAAAAGAGTTATTATATTGGACTAGTGTATTAATAGTAGAGAATACTCTGTGGTGTTCGGTTAGTAACGAGACGCGTGGTCGAAACGGGCGATCGACGACCGGCGATAGCAGCGAGACGGGGTTAGTGGTCCTCGACCTCGACCGCGATCGGCGCGCTCTCCCAGTCGGCGTGGTCGTCGTGCCAGAGCTTGAAGACGACCTCGGTTTCGCTCTCGTCCTCCCCGTAGATGTGGACGTGATCACCGTGCCAGTGCTCGTCGGGATCGATCGCGACGATTCCGTCCTCGGCGTCGTCCGCGAGCGTCACGGCTAGTTCGTACTCCTCGTTGCCACCGATCGGGATCTCGTCACCGTGATCGTCGAGGAACTCGGCGCCCAGCGAGATGTTGTCGTCGACGTGAACGTGTGGCAGTTCACCGTCCCAGTGGCCGTCGTGGTACTCGGCGACCTCCTCGTGGGGGTCCTCGGATCGATCGATAATCTTCAGCTCGTCGACCTCACCGTGCCCGTGGTCGTCGTGGTCGTAATCGTCGACCGCGACCTCGAGTTCGGGTGACTCGTAGACGACGTCGCCGCTATCGACAAGTTGGACGACGACCTCGGTAAAGCCCGCTTCCTCGCCGTAGACGTGGACGTGATCGCCGTGACCGTCGACGCTGACGGCGTCGTCGGCTGGCTCGATGGCGAGTTCAATGTCGTCCCCGAGCGCTACTTCGTCGCCGTCGTCGTCTTCGACGTACGCACCGACCGAGACGTAGTCGCCGTGGGGCACCTCGAGCGGACCGTGGTCCCAGTGGTCACCGTGAACGTATGCAATCACCGCTTCGTCGAGATCTCGATCGAGAATTTCGAACTCGGAGATCCCGATCTCGTCGTGGACGTCACCGTCGTGGTCATCATCGTGATCATCATCATCGTCATCGTGATCGTCGTGGTCGCCGTCCTCGGAATCTCCACCGTTCTCGTCGCCGAGACAGCCAGCGATACCGAGTGCTGCGAGCGAGCCAGTAGACGCAAGCAACGTTCGCCGGGAGCGCAGACGTGGCGTGTCAGTCACGTGTAGTCACCATCATCCCGTTACGAGTGGTTGGTAATGAACTTGGCGATATTATTAATAGACACCAATTAAAGACCTTCCACTACCAAGATGCAATATTGGAATTCTCGAGTTAGCATCGGCGTACAGCCATCGGCGACGCATCGTCTCGAGCATTGTCGTCTCCGCACTCCGACGCTCAGGGTATCGTCTCCGTATCCTGACGCAATCAGGGGCAGCAACACGGCGGTATCTCCCCGGCGGCTTCGCGATTCGCGTCCGCTCTGTTCATACGGTTTACTGTACGTCATTTCCGGCCCAGCCGCGACCCGGGCGGCGGGTGCGCCGGTTGACTCGCTTCGCTCCTCGACCGAGGCTCGTCTCACACAGTTCGACTCACCGCCGGGACATCGGTACAGTAATCCGTATCAGTCCTCGGTTCCGATCAACAGCGTGTCGGAACGCTCGTCGCTCACGCGAAAGGCGGGACCGCTCTCGCTGTCGACGGTAGCTTGCGGGTGTGTCGACACTCCGACGGGCGACCGATCACTCAGCGACCGTTGCGGGCTCGCCGTCTGCAAACTCGCACAGTCGGTCGGGATCGATCGGAAACACCGTCTGTGGCGTCCCTGCGGCGGCCCAGACGGTATCGTACTCGAGCAAGGTTTCGTCGACGACGACTGGAACGGATCGGTCGTGACAGAACGGCGGGACCCCGCCGATCGACCAGCCGAGTTCCGATTTGATCCGGTCGGCCTCGGCCATCGAGACGGCGTGTGCCGGCGCGTCGACGGCCGCGGCGAGCGCGGACTCGTTGACTCGATTTGCCCCGCTGGTGACCGACACCACGAGCGAGTCGTCGGCGTCGAAGACGAGCGAACTGGCGATCTGGCCGACATCGCAGCCGACCGCCTCGGCGGCGTCGGCGGCCGTCTTCGTCCCGTCGGGAAACTCCTCGACGGCCGGATCGAAATCGTAGCCTTCGCGTGCGCGCTCGACGAATACGGTCGCTCGTTCGTGCATCGCGTTGCCGTTTCGGGCGGGGAGTAAAAAACCTCACTCGAGCGAGACCGTCAACCGGACACCGTCGCGACGACGGTACGCCACCGGTTCGTCGGCCGAACCGGAACGAACGACATCGAAAACGTCGAAGCGAACGACGAGTCGCCCCGGCTCGATCGTGGCTCGCAGTATCGGGCCACGGCTCGTCACCACGACGTAGGGCGGACCGGCGACCGGCTGTGCCTGGAGGGCGTAACCGGTCGCCGCGACGACGTCTGCGAGCACGCGTGGCAACCGAGACAACAGGCCGGATTCCTCGAGGGCGGCCTCCAATCGCGCCGTCACGGCCCCGCGGTCGGTCGTCCGGGACGAGTCCCAGGGGTCGGCGACCGCATCGCCACAGCGGTCGATCGCAGCGACGACCTCGTCGTGTTCGGCCTGCAACCGGCGCCGGGCGGCCCGCACTGGCTGTGACACGACTGCCAGTGGGACCGCGGGCTACTACAAGCTCTCGACTCGCCGTCGCCGAAGCCATCGTCGCGCCGACGATCGCGGTCGGATCGCCGCCGTCAGCGTCTCGAGGCGCCTACAGGTGGCCCGCAAGCGTCCAAAGGATCCACGATCCGCCGCCGATCAGGCCGACACCCGCGATAGCACAGCCACATATCGTCCGACGAACGTGACATCCCATCTGGTGTTCACAACCAGGTGTCAGGACGAACTCCGACGCCGTCTTTCCGGCCGTAATCACCGGCAGATCGGCCGTCTCGTTCGGGATCGACGGCGATTCGGCGTCCACATCGGCGACGCCCACCACCGTCACCGCCTCGCCCGGCTCGAGCGTCGCCTCGTGGTAGACCCAGTCCCGGTCGGTACGCTCGAGGCCGCTCGTCTCGCGAAGCGCGGAGACGATCCCCCTCGGCGTTGGCTCGTCACCGGGGACGGCAGCCGAGGCCGATCGCTCGAGGCGCAGTTGCGCGTCGGTCGGATCGACAACGACCCGCCCCGAATCGTCCCGCAGGGCAAACGGTCGCCGGCGATCCGTGAGTTGCTCGCTCCCCTCGGCCAGTGACGCAATCGGATCGCTCGAGCGACGCTGGCTCGAGCCCGTCGTCTGAGTCGAATCGGTCGACCGACCGCCGCTCGCGAGCGGATCGAACGTCGAGGACTCCTGAAACGTCGTACGAGTTCCCGACAGCTGGTAACAGACGGACTCGGCGTCGCTGATGGGTGCCTCGAGTGGCTCGGTGAGCGCTTCGATCCGGCCCGACACCAGCACGCGCCCGGCGTCGACGGTGGCTGCGTCGACCGGCTCGGTTCGGCTCACGGTGAGGAACAGACGAAGATTCGTCAGCACGCCGCCCAGGAAGTAGAAGCCGGCGCCGACGAGCAACCCACCGGCCGTGAAGACGAAGAGGACGGAGCGCCGTCGTCGGAGGACCCCATCGCCACCGATCGGAAACTGGCCGACCGCAAACGGCAGCCAGACGACGAGGACGGCAAGCAGCATCAACGCACCGTAGAGACGCGGGCTCATGTGGACGCGGCGGTCGACCCACTCGACACCCGTCCGGGCGTCGTCCTGCCAGGTCGCGAGGCCGGCGACGAGCACCCAGACGTGTAACAACAGCACCAGCGCGATGATATCGAGGCCGGTTATGGTCGCAGCTGGCAGCGGCGGCTGCACGACCGATCGGTGGAGAACCATCGTACGGTACGCCCGCTTTCAGGCGATCTGGTCTTCGTAGTCGGCGGCAGTCAGCAGCGCCTCGAGTTCGGCCGTGTCGTCGGCGTCGATCTCGAGCATCCAGCCGTCGCCGAAGGGATCGTCGTTGACGAGTTCGGGCGCGTCGAACAGTGCCTCGTTGACGCCGACGACTTCGCCGCTTACCGGTGCGTAGAGATCGGAGACGGCTTTGATCGATTCCACGACGCCGAACTCGCCCTCCTGGGAGACCGTCTCCCCCTCGTCGGGCAGTTCGACGAAGACAACGTCGCCGAGTTCGTCCTGTGCGAAGTCCGTGATGCCGACGCGGACGACGCCGTCGTCTTCGTGTGCCCACTCGTGCGATTCTAGATACCGTCGATCCTCAGGAATGTCGAAGCTCATTGTACTGTTTCGATGAACGGAGTCGTTTCAACCCTTGCTTTCTTCGATTGACCGCGAACGACGACCTGCAGGGTCGTCCCCGGCTCCGCGTACTCGGTCGGGACGTAGCCCAGGCCGATCGGGCGCTCGAGCGTCGGGCTCATCGTGCCGCTGGTGATCGTGCCAACGACGCGGCCGTCGGTGTTCGTGATGTCGTAGCCGTGTCGCGGGACGCCGCGATCGATCAACTGGATGCCGACGAGTTGCTCTTCGGTCTCCGACTCCTCGAGACGTGCCAACGCGTCGCTGCCGACGAAGTCGGTCTCGAGTGCGACCACAAAGCCGATGCCGGCCTCGTAGGGCGTCCGCGGGTCCGTCTCGTAGTCGAAGTCCTGTCCGGCCAGCAACAAGCCGGCTTCGATTCGAAGCGTATCGCGTGCGCCGAGTCCACACGGTTGGCAGTCGAACGCCGACCAGAGTTGCTCGGCCGCCGACCAGGGGACGATCAGTTCGAATCCATCTTCGCCGGTGTAGCCCGTTCGAGCGATCCAGCACTCCACGCCCTCGACCGTCACGTACCGGGCCGTAAACCGCTCGAGGTCGGCGACCGATTCGTCGGTCCGGCCCTCGACCGACTCGACCGCGTTCGGCCCCTGGACGGCGAACATCGCGTACTCGTCGGTTCGGTTGTCCACGGTCGCCTCGAGGTCCCACTCGTTGCGGTGCTCGACCCACCGCTCGTGGATGGCCTCGTCGGCGCCGGCGTTCGGGACGAAGAGGTACGTCGGATCGCCACTGTGGTCCTCGCCCTCGCGACTCTCTGTTGCCGGTTCGTCGCCTGCATCGGGGAGCCGATAGACGACCGTGTCGTCGATGATAGAGCCGTCTTCGTCGGTGATCGTCGCGTACTGTGCGTCGCCGACCCCCAGCCGGCTGACATCGTTCGAAGTAAGTCGTTGCATCAACACCGTTGCGTCCGGCCCGCTGACGTGGATCTGGCCCATATGCGAGACATCGAAGATCCCGACATCGTCCCGGACGGCCGCGTGTTCGGCCCGAATCGAGTCGAACTCGACGGGCATATCCCAGCCGCCAAACTCCGTGAACTTCGCACCACGCTCGTCGTGTGTCCCACGTAACGGCGGCGTCTGAAGCGGCATACTCGAGATATCTCTCCCGGAGTAGTAATGTCTTTTCGTCGCTGTGGCTGCTGTCGCCCGAGCAGTCGTGCTGGCCGAACGAGTAAATCACTTCCAATTACAACACCGTTTCCACAGGCACGATATTGGCAAACATATTTACCCGAAACAAACGGGACTAGAATCGGAATGAGCACACTAGATCTCGACCCAACGTCCGATTGGGGCCGCATTTACGTCGACGGAGCGTGGCGTGAGGCGACCGGCGGTGAGACGATTCCCGTCGATAATCCGGCGAAACAGGAAGCGTTTACGTCCGTCCCCGCAGCGACCGTCGAAGATGTCGACGCGGCCTACGAGGCGGCCGACCGGGCCCAGTCCGACTGGGCGGCTACGTCTCGCGAGGAGCGCGATGAAATCGTCCAGAACATGCTCGATCTGCTCAATGGCCACTACGACGAGGTTACAAGCCTGTTAGCGACCGAAGCCGGCACACCACAGTTCCGTGCCACGGCCGAGTTCGCGACCGCTACCGGTGACCTCGAGATGGCCCGTTCCCTCGAGATGCCTGACGAAGACATCCGTCAATCGACGTCGATCCCGGACAAGGACAACCACGTCGTCTACGAACCGGTCGGCGTCGTCGGCGTCATCTCGCCGTGGAACTTTCCCCTGCATCTCTCCTTGCGCGCGGTCGCTCCGGCGATCGCACTCGGTAACACCGTCGTGCTCAAACCAGCGACGGACACGCCGATTACGGGCGGATTGCTCATCGCGAAGCTCTGTGCGGCCGCGGGCGTCCCCGACGGCGTCGTCAACGTCGTCACCGGCCGCGGCTCCGAAATCGGCGACCGCGTCGTCGAGCACCCGGCGGCACGCGTGATTTCCTTTACCGGTTCGACCGGTGTCGGCAAACAGGTCGCCGCACAAGCCGGCGAGAACCTCGCGCTGCCGGCACTCGAACTCGGTGGCAACGCCCCCTTCGTCGTCACCGACGAGGTCGACCTCGAGCAGGCCGCGAAAGCCGGTGCGTTCGGCTCCTTCTTCCACCAGGGCCAGGTCTGTATCTCGATCAACCGCCATCTCGTCCACGAGTCGCGCTACGACGAGTACGTCGACCGGCTCGTCGCCCACGCCGCGTCGCTCGTGAGCGGGGACCCCGCCGAGGACGAATCGGTCACCTTCGGCCCGGTCCAAAACGAGACTCAGCGCGAGGACGTTCTGGCGTTCGTCGAGGAGTCGATCGAGGCCGGCGCGACGCTCGAGACCGGCGGCGAGGCCGAGGGGCTGTTCGTCGAGCCGACGGTCCTGTCTGACTGTACGAACGACATGGCCGCCGC
This sequence comes from Salinadaptatus halalkaliphilus, assembly GCF_006543045.1. Taxonomy (GTDB): domain Archaea; phylum Halobacteriota; class Halobacteria; order Halobacteriales; family Natrialbaceae; genus Salinadaptatus; species Salinadaptatus halalkaliphilus. The sequence continues at coordinate 43,137 of NZ_RBZW01000066.1, forward strand.
GTGCAACGAGCACTTCGGTCCGGTCGCACCCGTCATCCCCTTCGAGGACGATGCGGAAGCGATCGAACTGGCCAACGACACCGAGTACGGGCTCTCCTCGGCGGTGTTTTGCGAGGACGAAAGGCGCGCTCGAGAGCTCGCGGACCGGATCGAGGCGGGCATGGTCCACATCAACGATCAGCCGATCAACGAAGACCACAACGCGCCCTTCGGCGGCGTCAAACAGTCCGGTCTCGGGCGCTATCACGGCGAGTGGATCCGCCGGGAACTGACCGAACCGAAGTGGATCTCGGTCCAGTACGAGGATCGAGACTACCTCGTGTTCTAGACCGGATCGGACCGGGACGACGACGCGAATCTGCTCTCGCTCGTCACCTCCCCTTTTCGTCGATCGTCAGCCGGTAGCTTCCGCTCCCGTCCTCGGCGTAGACGAGAATCGTCACCGAATCGTCGTCCGAGACGTCGATCGTCACCGCTTCGTCGGCACCACTGCCCGTCGAGGCTTCGTGGTAGCTCGAGCGCGAGGGGTAACTGCCGTCGCGACGGACATAGAGGTCGAAATCGGCGTTTGCGGGGCCGTCGATCGAGATCGTGAGTTCGCAGGGCTCGTCCGTCTTAAACGAGTAGGTCCATCGATCCCTGTATCCCCACCAGCCGCTGGTGAGTGTTCCCTGAGTCGATGTCGTCTCCGTCTCCGTGCCACACTCGCGCTCGGCGGCGTCGGTCGTCACCTCGAGCGTCGCGGGATCCGTTTCGACGCCGTCGGGGCCGACCGCGCTGACGCCAAGTTCGTATGTCGTCTCCGGCTCGAGGTCCTCGACGGTCGCACCCGCGTCGGTCGTCTTGACCGCGGCGTCGCCGTCGACGGCGACGACGTAGGACGCGGCGTTGGGATCGGACTGCCACTCGAGCTCGATCCGGGTTTCATCGACGGCGACAGCCTCGAGTTCCTCGGGCGGTGCTGGCTGTTCGAGGTCGTCGTCATCGTCCTCGTCGTCTTCGTCGTCCCCGCCAGTTTCCTTGATGATTTCCTCGGGTGACAGCCGTTCGCCGCCGAGCTCGAGCCAGGTAACGTCGGGTTGATCGAGGTCGATCGAGGTCACTGGGCCGTCGACGGTGAAGGCGTCCCCGTGTCCGCCGCCGGTAATGCCGCTTACGTCCCACGTGCCGTCGTCTTCGTCGATGGTGTCGACGCCGGAGTAGGTCCCACCTTCGATGTTCCCGCCGGAGGGGCTCTCGTAAGGCGCGTCGGCGAACTCGACGGGGCCGTCGGCTGTGAACTCGTACTCGGCGAGGTACGCGTCCGGTTCGGTCACGACCGCGAGCAGGTTGTTGGGGAGTTCGTCGCCGTCGTCGCCGTCGTCCTGTTCGTCTTCGTCGTTACCGTCGTCGGGCTCGTGCCCGTCGGGAACGGTGTTGACGGCAGCGCCGGCGTCGACGCGGCCGTGGCCTTGTGCGTACGACGATAACCCGATGTCGGTGGCCGTTTCTTGGAGGTGCTCGCGCAGTTCCTCGCTCGAGAGGTCGGGGAACCGAGAGCGGACGAGCCCGGCGACGCCGGCAACGACCGGGGCTGCCATCGACGTCCCGGTGGCGTACGTGTAGTTGTCGTACAGTGTCGTCGAAAGGACGCCACTGCCCGGTGCCGTGAGGTCGATTTCGGGACCGCGGTTGGAGTAGGACGCGAGGCGATCGTTCGAGGTAATCGCCGAGACGGCCACGACCGAGTTGTATGCGGCCGGGTAGGAGACACGTCCACCCTCGTTCCCGGCAGCCGCGACGAGCAGACAGTCCTGACTGTACGCGTACGAACAGGCGTTTGCAAGCGTTCGCCAGCTGCTTGCCGAGCCCAGTGAGAGGTTGATAACGTCGGCTCCCTGGTCGGCCGACCACTGAATCGCGTCGGCGATGTCCGCCAGCGAGCCGGCACCGTTTGCGTTGAGCGCGCGGGCACTCAACATCGAACAGTTACTGACGCCCGCCTGGCCCGTTCCGTTGTTCGTTCCGGCACCGGCGATGCCGCCGACGATCGTGCCGTGTGTTTCACTCGAGTTGACGGGGTAGGGATCGCTTCCGCGGCCGGCGAAGACCGCACCGATGCGGTCGTCCATGTTCTCGGCGATGTTCTCGTGGTCGTACTGGACCCCCTGGTCGACGATCGAGAGCACGACATCGGAATCACCCCACGTTCGGTCCCACGCACCGTCGCAATCGACCTGCTGTGGAGCGTACTGCTGGGAGTAGTACGGGTCGTTGGGCGTCTCAAACGACTCGAGGGTCGCATTCTCCTCGACGTACTCGATGTCGTCGATGCCCTCGAGTGCGTCTAGTATCTGTGCTTTCGCTTCGTCCGGGGTGTTCTCGGGAAGCTCGATCGTTGCGTAGTGAAGCGTCTCGTTCGTGTGAACGACATCGCCGTCGCTGAGTGCTCGTGCAACGACGGCTTCAGTATCCGGAACCGATGCGGAGACGCCGACGAGCAATTCCGTCGCCGTCGACTGGTCGTCTGCATCCTCGCTCGCACTGGCGACACCGCTCGAGCCGAAAAAAGCACCGAAGAGTCCGGCCGCCTTGAGTACCGACCGACGGTTACTATTCAGATCGTCGTCTGGTTGCATATAACGACAATCATCTGCTCCTGTAATTAGTAAAAACTTCTCGAACTATATCCCATTTATTTGTATATTCTTTCAACTATGTCCTGTCATTCACAACACTATTGGCATATAAAGCACGAACAAATGAATATCACGCCTTATTGGACGTTCGTTGAGCGATAAACTGCTACTGCGTTTGTTATACTGTTGGACAGAACTATTCAACGATCGGTCGCAGTGCTGCGGCCGTCACCGCAAGGACGGCCGCGAATTCGCGACCGACGTTTCACTGACTTCTGTCCGACAGTATTAGATAGACAGGGGAGAACGCCCCCTTACAGTCGCTGCGGGAAGTTTCGCTACACCTTTCTTTCCCCGTGGCTATCCCCGGGTATGTTCGATACCGTTCGTGCCCGTCTCTCTCCGCGTGACACAGGAGACTCGGCCACACCGACGGTCGGATTGTTCGTCGACGGGCCGAACGTCTTTCGCGAGGAGTTCGACGTCGATATGAACGACCTTCGGACGGTCGCTACCGATCTCGGTCGGGTCGGCGTGTTGCGGCTCTATCTCGACGAACACGCTACCCCCGGTCTCATTCAGGCGGCCGAAGCTCGGGGCTTCGAGGTCGTCATCACGAGCGGCGACGTCGACGTCAAACTCGCCGTCGACGCAACGGCACTCGCTAGTGAGGGGACCTTCGATCGACTCGCGATCGCCTCGCGCGATACCGATTTCAAACCCGTCCTCGAGTACGCCGGCAAACGCGGCCTCGAGACGACGGCTATCGCTCCCGGCAGCTACGGTCGATCGGACGCCCTCCAGAACGCGGCCGACGACGCGATCACGCTGGAAAACGACACGCAGTGATCTACAGCAGCTACTGGACACGGTGGCTTGCTCGCGGCCTCTGTCGTCCCGACGATTCGGCCCACTCGCAAGGCAGTCGGCCACAGCGGGACCGACGGACATCGGTCCGTCTGTCCGACCAGCACCGTTATCAATCCGGTTCGAAAACGAGAGCGTATGCAGCGAGCGATCATCGTCGGTGCGTCCTCGGGGATCGGTGAAGCTCTCGCTCGAGCGCTCGCCGACGAGGGCTACGAGATCGGATTGGCGGCCCGCCGAACGGAACGAATGCGGGCGATCGGCGACGAACTCCCGACGAAATCCTACGTCGCGACGATGGACGTAACGGACACCGACGACGCCCGCGAGGGGTTCGTCGAGTTGGCCGAGGCGATGGGCTCGGTCGATCTGGTCGTCGTCAACGCCGGCGTCGCACCGCTCAACCGCGATCTCGAGTGGGAGCCCGAACGCGAGACGATCGACGTCAACGTCCGGGGCTTTACGGCCATCGCGACGGCTGCGATGGACTACTTTGACTCCCAGGGTGGGGGCCACCTCGTCGGTATCTCCTCCGTCGGCGCACTCCTCGGGAATCCAAGTGCACCGGCTTACAGCGCCTCCAAGGCGTTCGTCTCGCGGTACCTCGAGGGACTCCGGTCCCGACAGGCCCGCCGCGAGACGGACGTGACGATCACGACCATCGAACCCGGGTTCGTCGATACCGAGCTCTCCTACGGCTCGTTTTGGGAGTGCTCGCCCGAGACGGCAGCGAGCCAGATTGCTCGAGCGATCCAAACGCAGAAATCCCACGCCTACGTGACGCGTCGCTGGCGACTCGTCGCGTGGGTCCTAATGGCACTTCCCGAACCCGTGCTTCGGCGGCTCCTCTGATACGGACTACTGACAGTACCGGTATGTCCGCGAGCGCCCTGTGAGTGAGTCGTGAGCCCGGCTCGAGTCGGAGTCGAGGACGAAAAGCCCTCGCAGAATCACTTGTATCGGACAACGAGGGGTTAGCTGCGGTCGTCCGTGATCTCGGCGTCGACCGAATCGAACCGGTCGAACGCGTCTTCTGTGAGCTCGCCGGTCGTCTCGACGATGTCGGCCCACGCCTCGTTGTCCGGTGCGATGTCGAGCAGGCGTGCGATCTTCATGATCGAAAGGTGATAGACACGCTGTCGACCCGGCGCTTCCTCCCAGATAACCACGTTACAGGGAAAGAGCCCACCCATACGCAGCGTCTCGTCCAACGCCCGATCCGCGATTTCGGGGTTGCACGCCCCGAGGACGTAGTAGGGGTCTCGGTCCGCATCGACCTTCTCGTTTAATAGTTCCGCTGGCGAGAACTCGACGGGGATGCCGAAACCGACGTCCTCACAAACCTCTCGGACGTGTTCGATCGCTTCCTCGTGGTCCATCTCGAGGACGGCCTGTTTCTCGCCGACATCGTCGGGATCGATCGTCGTTGGATCGATTGGCAAACGCATACGGGAGCGTTCGACTGCCGGACTCTTAACCTGTGGCCCCGGCGGCTGTCGTAGCCACTGCAGTGGTGGGTACCCGATCGCACGACGAATGCACGGCTCGGAGCGAGTGACAGTTAGTTCTCGTCGTTACCGTTTTCGTCGTCACCGTTGCCGTTACCGTTTTCACCGTTCTCGTCGCCGTTACCGTTCTCTTCGTCGCCGTTGCCGTTCTCTTCGTCGCCGTTGCCGTTTTCACCGTTCTCGTCGTCCGCCGCGTCCTCATCCTCACCGTTTTCGCCCTCGACGACTTCGATATCACCAATCATGGTCGTCGAGTGGGGTTCACAGACGTACTGGGTCATCTCGTCGGTGACCTCGTCGATCTCGAGTGTCTGGGTCTCGCCTTCCTCGTCCATGATCTCGGTTTCGTAGTCGTCGACGACCTCGTCGTCGTCGTCCCAGATTTCGATGTTGTGGTTGGCACCGTCGGCGTTCTCCCAGGTAATCTCGTAGGATTCTCCTCCCTGCAGGGTGAGCGTTGGGTTCTCCTCGTCGGCGATCTCGTCGGGTTCGACGCCCATCCAAGCCTGGGTTTCGCCGTCGAGCATGATCTCCGTCTCGGGATCGATTGGCTCCTCGTCGCCGTCGGCTTCGTCGTCGTCCGGCTCCGTTTCCTCATCGGGATCGTCCTCTTCCGCGGGATCTTCCTCGTCTGGATCGTCGGGCTCTGCGGGATCTTCCTCCTCGTCTTCGTCGCCTGGCCCACCATTACAACCAGCGACGAGTGTCGCGGCCCCAGTCGCACCGGCGAGTTTCAGAATCGTTCGACGTGACATCGGATCTGTTTGTCGCATACGCGCCGCTTCAATTTCCAACGGGTTAAGTTACATCTGGGACATTATTGACCGTCACGGATTTTGAATGTAGTAAAGTAGAGGACATCTATAGATAACCCTTCATTTATTTTCGAAGCGTGTGGTTATAAATGAGGAGCGGTACCAATACACACTATTTGCTCTTGGGACGGACTGTCAGGCGACACGTGTCGGCCCGGGCTATCGATTGTGACGAGTAAATCGCCTCGGGGTCAAGTGGTTCGAGAATCAGAGATTCTCGTCATCACGGAAATCGAAGATTTCCGTACGACCCCGAGGCTTTCGCGTGGACTCCCGTTCTATGCCTCAACAGAGGTAGGGGGTACGTACTCCCCGCTCACGTTCAGCGTCCCGCGATTCAAGCGCACATCTACGGGTGCGCCTCCATCGTCTGCATTTTGCCGACGACGGAGATACTGCAAACCGATGTTCTTGGAAGCGTTGTAGTCGGCGTGGTTCTCATACCCACACTGGTGACACTCGAACGACTCTCCGTCACGGTTATCGTCGTGGGTAAACCCACACGTCGAGCAACGCTTCGACGTGTTGCGTGGGTCAACCTGCACGGCTTCGATCCCGTGTTCTTCGGCCTTGTATTCGACGTACTCGGAGAGGCGTCGGAACGCCCAGACGTGTTGCCACGTTGCCTCAGGAATATTCTCCCGAATGTGGGTTAAGTCCTCGAACACGATGTGCGAACAGTCGTTCTCGACGGCTTCCTCAATAAGTTCGTTCGCCACCGTGTGCAGGTATATCTCGAACCGCCCGTACTCTTTCTGCCCGACTGATTCAATGTTCTCGTGGGCGTGTCGAGACCCACACTGCTGAAGCGAGCCACGACGTTTCTCGTACTCTCGTCGCCAATGGTTGAACTCGTCTGCCGACCAGAATCGCCCCGTCGAAGCGACAGCGAGGTTGTTCACGCCCAAATCCACACCAAGGACTGTTCTGTGCTTGGACTCGGATTCAGACGTTCTCTCATATACTTCGACTTTCCGCATCGAAGCGTGGAGATACCAGTCACCGTCCCGATGTTGTAAGTGCGCCATTCGAAACTCGAAATCCTCATCGGAGACGTACTTCGTGGGTGGCGTCGCCGAGTCGTCGGGGAGGATGTAGTCGCACTCGACACGCCCGTCTACGGTCGAAAGAGAAACGTGGTCGCGGTGGAACGTCGCACTCCGCTTGTCGTAGACCGCGCTATCAGCAGAAAAGTGCGGTTGTGACGTGTTCTCGCCACGTTTGAGGCGTTCGACGCCGCTTTTGACGGCTTCGACCGCCCTGCGAATCCCTTTCTGGACGAGGTTCGCGGTTAGGTCGGTTTCGTCGCGGAGTCGGTCGTAGAGGGCGCGTTCGGCTTTGGCTTTCGAGGTGACGTGGTAGCCGTCGTCGTCACCAGAAACGCACGCGTTTCTGGTTGGCAGCCAGATTCCTTAATGAATTAGCTAAGTTCTGGGAATAGTCCAGCGTCATTTGTGGGCAGTTAGAACCTGCAGTGGGACTACATCATACAGTCATTCCCAATACTTCTCTTGATCACTACGGAATCTGGCGACGCCCGTGCCAGCACCACTCGCTCGCGGTGTTGGCACAGTGTTTGAACTGCTCGACAGTCTCTCGAAGGAAATCCTCAGTTCCTTCGGGAGTGTCGAGTTTGATGACGGCGGTACGACGGTATTCCACTGTAATTTCACATACAATACTGATGTTACTTACACATTTGGGAGTCAGCCTGCCATCGTGACGTGGTTTGTGTCATTGAGTGTCGGCTTCCTCCCCGACCTCAAGGGTCGGGGCATCCGCCTCGTACCGCCTGTGAAACGATCTGCAATCGAGATTAGTCGCCGAGTAATTCGTCCCCACCATCGGGGTTGGGATCCGCTACAATGCCGTCTTGTCTCCCTAAGACACGAGCGTGTGGCGCACAGACGGTTCGGTTGTCCCCCCAGGGAATGTGTAACTCGACGACCGCCGCCCGATCACACCCCTCCTCGGTACACTCCATACCCGAATCTACGTCGCCATCGAACTCAGTGTTTGGGTCCCAATCACACGATCAGAGCACGAAGACCGCGACGACGAATCCAAGCAGTATCGTCGCCGTCAACAGCACCTGTACTGCCGTCGACGCGAGGATACCGATCGTGGCGTACAGCGCCGACTGTGCGCTCTGATCCAGGTCGCCGTTGCGGACGTACTCGAGGACGAAGACGGTCCCGAAGAGTCCGACGAGCAGTCCGACTGGCCCGGTAACGATCATGAGCACGATGGCGACGACGGCTGCGCTCGCGGTCGTCGTCCACGACGCGCCGCCGGCTTTCGCGGCGATCGAACCGCCCAAAAACTCCACCGCCAGCGCGAAGAGGCCAAGCCCCGTCAGGACGACGAGCGTACCCGTTCCAGGCTCGGTAAAGCCGGAGGACCACCAGTAGCAGTAGAGCCCGGATAGCGAGAGCGCTCCGCCGGGAACGAGCGGGATCACCGTCCCGACGACGCCGCCGACGAGCAACGCCAGCGCCAGCAGCGTCATGGCTTCGACCATACGTAAACTGACGGCGTATCGAGGCAAAGACCTGTTGTTCGTCTCTCTCTCTGGCTTTCGAGTGGATCGACCGTGATGACGGTCACCCCGACCGACGACGAATCAACAACCCGACGACGACCACGACACCGCCGCCGGCAGCGACGATCATCGCGGCCGGGACCAACAGCAACGCCGCCGTCCCCGAGTTGGATCCGTGCTCGGGCGCCACCGCGTAGTACGTGCCGTCGTCCTCGACGATCGGCGTCGCCGTGGGACCTCCTTCGGCCTCGACCAGTTCGCCGGTTTCGATCGCCGCTCGAGCGGGTTCGGATGCGTCCTCGAGCGGGACGGCGAGTTCGTCGGCGACGGATTCGCCAGTGCGCTCGGTGACGGTCAGCGTGACCGAGTCCCCGTCGACGCTCGCGGTGTACTCGTAGAGCGTCCCCTCGAGAAGGATGAAGTCGTACGTTTCGAACGCGAAAAATCCGGACGAGGCGTTCGGCGCGGTGCCCTCGTAGCTTCCCTCGACGGCTGCGGTTTCGAACGCCTCGCGCGTTTCGTTCCCGATCGAACTGCCGTGCTGTGCATCGTAGACCTCCGGCGCGACCGTCAGCTCTTCGACGTCGGTTTCGGGATCGAACTCCGTCGCCGAGAGCGATGGAATACCGCCAACTCCGGCGGCGCTACACGCGACCAGCGATGCGACGACGACGAGACAGCTCCCGAGAGCGATGCGTCGATGGAGGGCGGGGGGCATACACCGTCGTTACTCGAGAATCCCCATATAGATATTGGATATCTAATATTTGGGGGATGGCACGGATCGTGCACCGTCCCCACCCACGACGCCTCGAGGGACAAGACGAACATCTTTCATCGTCGCCGACGGACTGTCGAATATGAGCAATCCCACGTTCGAGGTCGACGACGTCACGCTCGAGCAGGTCCGGGAACACGTCTGGGAGGTTCCCCAAACGGGAGACATGCGCGTCCCCGCGAGGGTACTCGCCAGCGAGGCCCTGCTGGAGGAGATTTCGGCGGACAAGACGCTCGAGCAGATCACGAATACGACCCATCTGCCCGGAATTACCAACCACGCGATCTGTATGCCCGACGGCCACCAGGGCTATGGCTTCCCCGTCGGCGGGGTCGGTGCGCTCGACGCCGAAGACGGCTGTATTTCGCCGGGAGCGGTTGGCTACGACATCAATTGCGGCGTCAGAATGATGCGGACGAACCTGACCTACGACGACGTTCGGGGTCACGAGGAGGAACTCGTCGACTCGCTGTTTACCAACGTTCCGTCGGGGCTCGGCGGCGGCGGCATCGTCGAGGCCGGCGCCGACACCGTCGACGAAATCCTCGCACGCGGCGTCGACTGGGCCGTCGAGAACGGCCACGCCGTCGCGGACGACCGCTTGCACTGCGAGGACGAGGGAATGCGCGAGGAGGCCGACCCCTCGAAGGTCAGCCAGAAGGCCAAGGATCGCGGCAAGAACCAGATCGGCTCGCTGGGCTCGGGGAATCATTTCCTCGAGGTCCAGCGCGTGACCGATGTCTTCGACGACGAGGTCGGCGAGGCGTTCGGCCTCGAGGAGGACCAGATCGTCGTCCTCATCCACTGTGGGTCGCGCGGGCTGGGCCACCAGACGTGTAACGACTACCTGCGCAAGATCGAGCAGACCCACCAGGGGCTGTTGAACCAGTTACCCGACAAGGAACTCGCGGCCGCGCCAGCGGGCTCACAGCTTGCGGAGGACTACTACGGTGCGATGAACGCGGCGATCAACTTCGCGTGGGTGAATCGACAGCTGATCATGCACCGCACGCGACAGGTCTTCGAGCGCGTCTTCGAGCGCCCGTGGGAGGAGATGGAGATGGAACTGCTGTACGACGTGGCCCACAACATCGCGAAGAAGGAGACCCATACGGTTGGCGACGAGAAACGCGAACTCTACGTCCACCGCAAGGGTGCGACACGAGCGTTCCCCAAGGGCCACCCCGAGGTTCCGAAGGCATATCGCGATGTCGGCCAGCCGGTCATCATCCCCGGCAGCATGGGCGCGGGCAGCTACGTGCTCCGAGGGGGCGCGAACTCGATGGATCTCACGTTCGGCTCGACCGCCCACGGGGCTGGCAGACTGATGAGCCGCACGCAGGCAAAAAACGAGTTCTGGGGCGGCGACGTCCAGGACGAACTCGAGGCCCAAGATCAGATCTACGTCAAGGCCCAATCTGGGGCAACCGTCGCTGAAGAGGCGCCGGGCGTCTACAAGGACGTCGACGAGGTCGTCCGGGTCTCGGACGAACTCGGCATCGGCGACAAGGTCGCGCGGACGTTCCCGGTGTGTAACATCAAGGGCTGATACGGTCTGTTGTACGTCATTGCCGGCACGACCGCCGTCCGGGTCGCGGTTGCGCCGGCAATGACGTACAGTAAACCGTATCAGACAGGGAGATGTATCGGCGTCCCGGTGGGCAGGGAACTCGTTACAGTAGATTGTCTCACTCGCGTGTTAGCGACCGGAGAATCGCCAGTAACCCACCGAGTTCGACACTTCCGATGACGACTAACGCTCCCGCATCGGAAACTGTCGTCAGCACGTACAACCCGGTAATGGTTCCGAAGGATCCGACGGTCAACAGTCCGAGACCGACGGCCAGCAGTAGCATCGGTCGCTGTCCGTATCGTCTGTAGCCGCGATAGGCCTGGATCGTAACGAACGCGCCAACGATCGCGGGGAGACCGTTGAGGCCGGCCTCGACCAGCGACTCGTTCGGCCCGAATGTGTCGATGACTACGAACGGAACGATCAACGTCAGGAGCCCCCCGAGTACCGCGGCTGCGACTGCGCGCCCGCCGTGGCGTTCGGGCCGGCCGTAGATAGCGTAGAGAATCAACACCAGGCCTGCGAATTGGCTCGAGACCGCGACCGCGTTCGTGACGACCGACGACGCACCGGCGGTCGAGAACACGATGCTAGCGGACGTACGTACCGTCGACGCTAATGCGATGCCGACTGCCAAAAACAGGACGGATCGCTCCCCTGATCGACGATACCCGCGGTACGCCACGAGTGCGATCCAGACACCGACGACGATCGTTGCGAACGCGAGGCCGAACGCAAACAGCCCGACAGCGGTCGAACCGCCTTCGACGGTGATTTCGATACCGGTCATCTGAGTCCCTCGTACAGTTTCGTAAAGCGATCGACGGCGTCGGTCTCGGTCCGCTCGATAGAGACGGCGTAACTGCCATCCTGCAGTTCGATCGTCACCTGTTCGAGCCGAGCGGAAAACCGTCGGTAGTGATGGCCGTCGGGGCTGGGGATCTGTTCCTCGTCGATCAAATCGTGTTCCTGCAATCGGTTGAGCCGACGGTAGACCGTCGGCGGAGAGGCATCACACTCCTCTGCCAGTTCCTCCGCCGACAGCGACTCGACACTGATCGCGGCGAGTATCGAGCGAGCGTACTCGTCCTCGAGCAGTTCGCCGATCGTCTCGGCGTCCATCTGGTCGCCAGCCTCTCCCATCGGTCTCCGGTTGTCTCCCCGACAGAAAATACTCCCGCAAAGAGTTTCCGAGCCAGAAGCTGTGGGTTCCGAACTAAGATAGTGTCACCCGACGATGGTGTATGGTTGCAATCGAAACGAATGGGTTGACCAAACGTTACGGCGATCACGCCGCTATCGACGGTCTCGATTTGACCGTCAATCGAGGCGACGTGTTCGGCTTCGTGGGCCCGAACGGGGCCGGCAAATCGACCACGATCAACATCCTTCTCGATTACGTCCGTCCGTCGGACGGCTCCGCGACGGTGCTTGGCTTCGACGCGCAGGAACAGCGCCGGGCGGTTCGCGAACGGATCGGCGTCCTCCCGGACGGATACGATCTGTACGACCGGCTCACCGGTCGTGAGCACATCCGATTTGCGGGCAACATGAACGGCGTTTCCGTCGACGAAGCGCAACTCCTCGATCGAGTCGGCGTGAGTATCGACGACGCCGAACGCCCGGTCGGGACGTACTCGACCGGGATGCGCCAGCGTCTCGCGTTGGGACTAACGACGATCGGTGACCCCGAGTTGCTGCTGCTCGACGAACCGACGAGCGGACTCGATCCCCACGGCGTGGCGCTGTTACAACAGCTCGTTCGCGAGGAAGCCGACCGCGGTGCGACGGTCTTTTTTTCCAGCCACGTCCTCGATCACGTCGAATCGGTCTGTAACCGGGTTGGGATCCTCGACGACGGACGACTCGTTGCCATGGATACGATCGAGGGATTACGCGACGACGCCGATTCGGGGTCGACAGTCGAGATGGCAGTCGAACCGATGCCGGACGGTATCGACGAGGCGTTAGCAACGCTCGAGGCGGTCCACGCTGTAGACGTGACCGATAGCACGATCACCGTTTCCACGACGGATTCGGCCGCAAAACCCGCCGTCATCGACTGTGTCAGAGACGCAGGCGCACGGGTAGCCGACGTAACGACCCGCGAGGCAACGCTCGAGCAGGTGTTCGATGCGTACACGACCCAACCGACGGACGGGCGACGGACGGCTGCTGGCAGGCCACCAGGAGGGAGGCGTGACCGATGAAGGGAACGGAGTCTCCGTCCGCAGCGTCGAACGGGACGACGGCGATCACCCGGTCAATTGTCGTCGCACGAAAGGAGTGTACCCACGCCGTTCGCTCGAGTACGCTCCGTCTCCTGATCGCGGTGTTACTCTTGGTCACGGTCGTGGCGTTTCGAGGGGCCGGTGGTTCCGGGGCTGCCCCCTCGCCGCTGCTGGCAGTCGACGTGCTTGCGCTCTTGTTGCAAGTGATCGTCCCCATCGCGGCGATCCTCGTCGGCTGTCTGACGCTCGCTGGCGAACGCGAGTCGGGGAGTCTCCGTTTCCTGTTCGGGCTGGCCCCGTCCCGGACCGAGGTCGTGTTCGGAAAGTTCCTCGGGACGATCGGTGTGCTCGCGGCCACACTCGGCGTCACGTTCGTGTTTGCCGTCCCGCTGAGTTATTTCATGTTCGGCGCTGTCGCGATCGGTGCACTTGCCGGACTGGCCCTTACCACCATGCTTCTCGCCGGGGCGTTCGTCGGGTTCGCAATCGGTGTCTCCGCGATCGCCGCGTCTCGAAAGCAGTCGATAGCGGCGGCTGTGAGCGGCTACATGCTCGTGACCTTTCTCTGGGAGCCAGTCGTTGCTGGCGCTCACTACGCCGTGACCGGCACGCTGCCCGACGGGGCGCTTCCCGCGTGGCTCCTGTTTCTCGAGCGTCTCAACCCGCTCGAAGCGTACGCCGCGGCAGCCGGCGCGATCGGCGTGGAGAACGTCCATCCGTTACGGATCACCTTCGGTCTGCTCGGCGGTGGTACCGGGAGGTCGATACCGGACGGGAGCGGCACAACGGCACCCATCTACCTCGCTGACGGGGTCGCAATCTGTATCCTGATCGGCTGGATGCTGGTTCCGACGCTGATCGGACTCGTCTGGTTCAGACGCGTCGACCTCGCGTGATACGGATTGCTGTAACGATTTACCGGCGCAATCGCCGCCCGGGTCGCGGTTGCGCCGGCAATGACGTACAGTAAACCGTATGAGACGAACTGTCGTTCGTCGGTTCCGGTCAGTAGTCACCGAGGACGCCCAGACGACGAGCGCGCCGCGTCGCATAGTGAAACACGACGTAGCCGCCGAGCAGGTATCCGACGGCCACCGCCAGGAGCAATCCGAGCTCTCCCAGGCCGAACTCCCACAGTCTCACCCCGTCGACCATCGTCCGTTGCAACATCGCGCTCCCGTGAGCCAACGGCAGAAAACGAGTCCACGGTGCGTCGAACACCGGCGCGGAGATCAGGACGATGAAGCCAAACTGTAACAGATTGAGCCAGTTCCCGATCTGCTTGTAGAGGACGGTGATCCCGCCCGCAGCGAAACCCAGTCCCAGCACCGACGTGATCGCCAGTCCGGCGACGGTGACGACCGTGATCGGCTCGAGTTGCAGTCTCGTCCCTGTCACCACCAGCATGACTCCGAGGACCACTGCGGAGGTGAGAAACGTCCGAACGACCTTCGCGACACCCTTCAACAGCGCAACGGGAGCGAAACCAAACGGTGTCGTGATGTGGCGCTCGAGCGTTCCCCACTGTACCTCGCTCGCGATGTCGTTCGATATCGAGGAGTACGCCCCAACCGACAGCGTCCACAGGAAGTAGCCGACGATGATCCCTTCGATCGAGTCGGTGAGCGCTTGCCCCGCGACCATCCGCCCGCCGTAGAACAACAGGGCGAAAAAGAACAGCGAGACGACGATCCCACCGATCGCGTTCGCGGGGTAGCGAACGAATATCAGGTACTCCCGGTACAACACCGCCCGCGTGAGATGGTAGTAACTCGCCGGTTGCGGGCCGTCGGTCGTGGTCGCGGGTTCGGGCTGGGCAGCGGCGTCGGACGGCGTCGACGCGGGCGTCTCGGGCCCCTCCCAGTCGGTCACGGCGACCACCCGTCCTCGGCCGGCTCGCCCAGCCCACCCGCATCGTCGGTCAACTCCACGAACACGTCCTCGAGATCGGGTTCGACCGTCCGGACGTGCTCGAGGGTGACGCCGGCGTCGCGGAGATGGGCCATCAGGTCGTACAGTTCGTCGCCGCCGGCCACGACCTCGAGACGGGTTCCGTCGGCGTCGCGTGCAACGCCGAGGACGTCGAACGCCTCCCGAAGCGACGCGAGAACGCCGTCGTCGATGGACGGGCTGGTGATTCGGACGATGTCGCGATCGGTTCGCGCGACCAATGCTGCGACCGTGTCGTCGGCGACGACCTGTCCGTCGGCCATGACGACGACCCGATCACAGACGTCTTCGATAACGCTCATGTCGTGGCTACTGAGGACGACCGTCAGCCCGTCCTCGCCGGCGAGTCGTCTGAGTTCCTGTCGGAGCGTCCGTGAGCTTTCGACATCGAGACCCAGTGTGGGCTCGTCGAGAAAGACGAGTTCGGCACCGCCGGCCAACACGCTCGCCAGCGAGACTTTTTGTTTCATCCCGCGCGAGAGGTCTCGAACCGGTGTCTCGGCCTTGTCCGTGAGTCCGAGACGGTCGAGCAACCGATCGTGCCGTGTGGAGACGGAGTCGGGATCGACACCACTGATGGTCGCGAAATAGCGGAGGTTCTCCCGAACGGTGAGTCGCCAGTAGTCGTTCCGGGCACCCTCTAACATCGCGTCGACGTTCGCGTAGACGGCTCGCCGACCGTCCCCGATGTCGGTACCGAACACTTCCACCGTACCTGCATCCGGGACGACGATTCCGAGGATACACTTGATGAGCGTCGTCTTGCCGGCACCGTTGGGACCGAGAAGACCGACGACCGAGCCCCGATCGACCGTGACGCTCACGTCGTCGACCGCCATCACCCCGTCGGTGTCGGTCCCGAACTGCTTCGACATGCCCTCGACGACGAGGGCCGGAACGCGTTTGGCATCCGAACGAGTGGAATCGCCGTCGTCCTGACTCGAGCTATCGAGTCCAGCCATCGAATCGGTCGGCGCGGAGGCGTTCATTAGTGACGCTATGGGCTTGAGACCGATAAACAACGACGACAAACTGCTCGTTTGTTCGCAGTGTCTACCGGGATGTACCGGTTGTAGGATCGGGCTACTGGAACGTCTCCCCGTCTCGTCCGGACTGCTGTCGTCTATCCGGCGCGACCGCGACTCCTCGTATCGCGCCGGAACTGGCGTACAGTAAACCGTATCACTTCAGCCGAAACGGATTGTCCTCGTCGTCACCGTCTTCGCCCTCGCTCTCGTACGGTTTTCGCGCCGTGATCGTCACCGTCGCCTCTGGATCGTCGTCGTCGGCCCACGGGCTGTCGTAAGCCGAGATCTCGAGGTCGGTCACGTCCCACCCTTCCTCCTCGATGAGTTCGACGAGTCGGCGCTGATCCGCGAGCATGTCGTCGTCCATGGCGCGTCGTTCGTGACTCGAGCGGGTAGCTCTTGTGCCGTCGAGTCGCGGCGACCGACCGTCGACTCGCCGCCGCCCCGTAACTGAAATCGGTTACTGGCTGTCGAAATACCCGGCGTATTTAAGCGGATCCACCTACAACGAGGAGGTATGCTCACCGACGAGTTCGGACGCGAGGTCTCTGGCGTCCGCGTTTCTCTCACCGATCGGTGTAACTTCGACTGTGTCTACTGTCACAACGAGGGGCTGGGCGACACCCGCGGGCCGATGGATCCACAGGACGAGGAGATGGAAACCGACGACGTCGTTCGGTTCCTCGAGGTCGCTGCCGAGTTCGATATCGAGGCGGTCAAGTTTACGGGCGGCGAGCCGATGCTTCGCCAGGATCTCGAGGAGATCATCCGCCGAACGCCCGACCAAATGGAAGTCTCGCTGACGACGAACGGCACCTTCCTTCCGGGTCGGGCCGACGACCTCGTCGACGCCGGCTTGGCGCGGGTCAATGTCTCCCAGGACGCACTCGATCCTGAGGACTTCGCCGCCGTCACGAAAAGCGGGGCCTACGACAAAGTGCTCGAGGGCGTCGACGCCGCGCTCGAGGCCGGCCTCGATCCCGTCAAACTCAACATGGTCGTCTTCGAGCACACCGCGGGCTACGTCCCCGAGATGGTCGATCACGTCGCAGAAAACGACGGCCTTCAACTGCAGCTGATCGAGTATATGCCGGAACTCACCGGCAGGCCCGAGTGGAACATCGACATCGAACGCGTCCACGACTGGCTCGCCGAACAGGCAGCCGACATCGAACATCGGGAGATGCACGACCGCCGACGGTACTGGATCGGGGAGGGCGACTCGAGCACCGATCCGAACGCCGGCCGCGGGATGGTCGAAATCGTCGACCCCGTGGAGAACCCGACCTTCTGTGCGAACTGCCACCGCGTCCGGGTGACCCACGAGGGCTACCTGAAAGGATGTCTCAACCGCAACGACGATCTCAAATCGATGGGCGAGATGACCAAACCCGAGATCCGCGAGACGTTTCGCGAGGTCGTCGAAAGTCGGGTTCCCTACTACGGCGAGTACATGATCAAAAACGGCGACGGCGAGTGGGAACTCAACGAGAAGTACCTCGAGGACTACGCGCAAGCCTGACGCCGGGTGTCGACCACGCCGTCTGTCAACGCTCCACAGTGGCTACCGACCGCGACTCGAGTGGGCCGTCGGTTAGTACGATCGACGCGCACCCAACGCCACGGTCAGCAACGCCGCGGCGGTCACCAGCAACACGACCGCATCGACCGGAAGCGCGCCGGCACCGACCAGCGACACCGCGTAGCCGAGGAGTCCCGAAACGAGGCCGACCGAGAGACTCGAGACGAACAGGACCGCCTCGAGACGGCGCGTCGGACTCTCCCGACCGAGTTGCTCGCCGAGGCCGATCCCACCGTGGGCGAGATCCCAGGCAAGCACCGTCGCGATCGTTCCCAGCACGGTCGGCTCGACCGCCGTCGACCCGAGGCCGCCGATGACGACCCCAGCGAAAACCGCCAGTGCCCCGATGTCGACCGCCGTTCGGTGGCCACGAATCAGACCGACACCGAGTACCGCCCCACCCACCGCGCCGATCGCGAGTCCGTTCACCGATCCCAGTCCCGCGAGGAGCGCGCCGAAACCCGCCGCGGCGACGGCGACGACACTCGAGGCGACGGATGGGCGGTGTGTGAGTTCGACCGCGTCGAATGGCCGGTCGCTCGCCGATTCGATCTTCTCGAACGGCTGGCTGTCCATCGACGCGTCGGCCTCCAGCGGCGATGCAGTCGCCGTTTCGTCCGTCCCGGGCGATCGGTCGCCTGTCGTCTCGTCCGTCTCGAGCGACGGATCGTTCTCTCCGAATGATGAGTCACTCATCGGCGCCCACGCTCCTGGAATCTGGCGAGCACTTCCTCGAGCGACTCGTCGCGCTGCCAGTCGACGACGGGAACGTCGGCTCGTCGGAGGTCAACACAACGAACGCGACGAGCGACTCCCGCGAGTTGCTGGCCGGCGGTTCGATCGGTCGTCGGATCCGGGCTGACGACAGTAACGGGGTGGTCTCGCGCCTCGAGTCGCCGAGCGACCGTGACCGACGCCGGGTCACACAGCGGCGACAAGAAGACGATCTGGATTCGGTCGTCCAGTCGTCGCCGTATCGTTTTCAGTTGGGGTCGCCAGGAACCGGCAGTATCTGGCGGAGCCGGATCGAACTGGGGGTGGCTCCCGAGACGCTCTTGAATCCGCACCGCGTGGTCGCGTCCCGTCGTCGGGGCGAGCCAACAGAGGTCGGTATCGCGACCGCGAGTCCCGTCGCGGGTCGTCGGACCGAGCGCGGCGAGGCCAACGGTGTCGCCGGTCTCGAGTAGGGTCGCTGCGATTCGACCGGCGGCATCGACCGATCGATCCACGGCGTGAGTCGCGTCGGGCTCCGGTGCGAGGTATGCCTCCGTCCGGGCGTCGACGAGGACCAGTACCCGTGCCGACCGTTCCTCGTGAAACTCGAGGGTCGCGAGCTCGCCGGTTTTCGCCCGCCGGTTCCAGTCGATACGCGCGAGCGGATCGGCGGGCCGATACTCTCGGACGGAGTGAAACGTGGTCCCGGCGCCGGCGACATCCGTCGAGCGCCGGCCGGCGCGGGCAGTCGCGGCCGACCGCAGTGCGAGGCGAACTCCGAGGGGCTCGAGCGCGGGTTCACAGACGACCGTCGTGTCGCTTTCTATGACGTACTCGTGCTCGCTCGACCGGGAGAGGTCGCGGACGACCGCGAAAACGGGGTCGAACTCGTGGCGACCGCGCCCGACCGCAACCGTGTACTCGAGCGTGACTGATTCGCCAGGGCGAAGCGCAGTGCCGAGGCGGCTGGAGCCCTCGGTGACGGCGAGTCCAGGTGGGACGCCGTCGACGAGACGGAGGTCGGGCACGAAACCGTCGCCGTCGTTCGTGATCGTCAGCGCGACGTCGATCTCGTCGCCGGGGTCGGGGTCTGCGTCGCTCAGTTCGCGCTCGAGTGAGAGTTCGAGTGTCGGTGGCTCGAGCGATCGGGCGAAGCCGGCGTAACCGATACCGACGACGCCCGCGAGTGCGACGGGCGGCGATTGGGCTATCGCACCGATGCCGACCGCACACAGCGCGACGACGCCGATCCCGGTCCAGTGGCCCGTCGATCGTCTGGCACGTAATTCGATGCCGGAGACCGCTCGATCCGCCGTTCGCTGTGGCGAGGACCGGTTCGAACGGTCGGGCTCGGCGGCTCGGCTCGTCGAGAACTGGCCGTACTCGGGTACCGATACGTTCGAATCGCTATCGATGGCACGCGACGAGGGAATCGCAGCGATCGCACCAGCGGTATGACAGACGGCCGTTCGAAACCCCTGTTCACGGCCGACAATCGAGAGGAGTCGATCCCGAAGATCTCGAGGTGGTGGCTCGACCGACTCCGAGAGGTACGCGGCCGCGACCTGGTCGTCGGTCCAGGTCCCGTCCTCGATAGCACCCTCTGCAGCCGTCGTCGAGACGCCCTCGAAGCGGGTGAGCGCAGCGATCGCGGCTGTCCGGAGCCCGTGCTCGATGCGCCGACTCGAGGCGGTGAGTCCGATCCGCGACGTGCGAAACGAATCGAGAGCGTCCGAGAGCGAGTCGCCCGGGACCGGAACCGTCGTTCGACGCTCCGGTGCCGGCGGTCGGCCCAGCGACCGACTGCCGCGGCGAGCGCTCATCGCCGACAGCGCGATCAGGAGGAGACAGGCGCCGGCGAGCGTGATCGTTTCCGGATTCAACCCGAGCGACCAGTCCCAGACCGCGATGCCGACGGCGCCGACGAGGGCGACGATGCCGAGACCGAGAGCGAGGCGCCAGCGGTTCATCGCACTCGGTCCTCCGTACTGGCTCGGTCCCCTCTGTCGTCTCGACCCGTCGTTTCCTTGCTCTGCCAGTCCCGATCGGCGTCGGCCGCCTCGATCCGCCGGAAGACGGCCGACGCGCGCCGTTCCATTTCCGGCGTCGTCTCGAGGTCACCGTATCGGGCGTCCTCGAACAGCCGAGTGAGCGCCTCGACATCGTCGTGGTCGAGGCCGGCCGCGACCGCCGCGTCGGCGAACTCCCGCGGGGTCGTCGAGGCCGGTCGGTCGACCGACAGCAGCGCCGTCATCTCGCGCCAGGCGCGGTAGACCTCGTTGTCGACGTCGGTGCCGTCCTCGAGCCGGTCGGCGGCGTTCCCCGCCGCCGTCGCGACCGCCGCGACGTCCGAATCGGTCGTGACGGATTCTGGCGAGTCCGGGTCGTCGTCGATCGCCGACGCGCCGTCGCGACCGCGGGTGAACAACACGCCACCGACGAAGATCGCCGCGATCAGGGCGAGTCCGATCAGCAGCGGACTGACCGATATCGGCGTCGTCTCGGTGCCGTCGCTACCGGAACTCCCTCCCTCGCCGAGGATTCCTTCGGGGCCGGGCGACAGCGGCTGCGTGTCGGCGATCGGTGGGAGGAACTCGACGATCGCTGCGACGAGGACCGTCGCGAGCAGGCAGACGGCGATCAGTTTGACGGCCCGGCGGCGGTGGGCGAGTAGGTACCAGACCAGTGCGATCGCCAGGACACTCAACAGGACGTAGCCGAGGTACTCGAGAAACGCCGGCAGTTGGATCCCTCCCGTCGGTTCCTGTGGTGGCGGCTGGACGCCGCTACCGACGCCGTCACCGTCGCCCGTGCCGAGCCCGCTGCCGTCGCCGCTGTCGCCGAGTTCGACCGGCGAGTGGAGGGTTGCTGCGGCTATCGCGACGGCAACGATCCCACCGAGAGCGATCAGGGCCCGACCGAGCTGATGGCGTCGTGACACTCGTTGGTGGACTACTGTCGCCGGCCTCTTAAGCGTCGCCCGAACGTGCCGGTGCCTTTCGTTGCGCTTAAGTACACGTCGAGGGTAGGACCGAGTGCAATACGTGCAGGGGAGCGATCCCCGAGTCCGGAAGGGCGACGATAGACCGACGGTGTCGTGGTAGCCAAGCGGCCCAAGGCGCATGGTTGCTAACCATGTGGCGTCAAGCCTCCGGGGTTCGAATCCCCGCCACGACGTCGGATACACGAGACTGGCGTTTTCCGCCAGTCGACGTTGCAACGCGCGCAGACCAGACACACATACACGACACATGAGCGAGGAAGCACCTCAAGAACAACAGGACGACGACGACCTGCAGTACTTCGTCCGGATCGGCCAGACCGACCTTGACGGGACGAAGTCCGTCGAGCGGTCGCTGTCGGAGATGAACGGGCTCGGCCGACGAACCGCCCGGATCATCGCCGACGAAGCCGGCGTCGACCGAACAGCGACGTTCGGTGCGCTCGATGAGGACGTCATCGACGAGGTCGTCGAACTCGTAGAGAACTACGCCGCGGAAGTTCCTGACTGGCTCAACAACCGCCAGAACGACTTCTACACCGGCGAAACGACCCACGAGATCGGGAACGATCTCCAGTTGACCCGTCAGCACGACATCAACCGGATGAAGATGATCGACTCCTACCGTGGCGTTCGCCACAAACGCGGACAGAAAGTCCGCGGCCAGCGAACCAAGTCCACCGGTCGTACGGAGGGCACCATCGGAGTCAACGTCGAGGAGATCCGCGAAGAACAGGCCGAAGAGGCTGCCGAAGAGGAGGATGACGAATAATGCCACTCGGCACCGACACCAAACAGTATGAGACGCCGAATCACCCCTACCAGGGTGAACGCATCGCCTCCGAGCACTCCCTGCTCGACCGCTACGGGCTCACCAACAAAGAAGAGCTCTGGCGCGCCCAGTCCGAACTTCGCTCCTACCGGCGCGAGGCTCGAGACCTGCTCGGCCAGCCACAGGGCGACGAAGCCGTCGTTCGCCGCTCCGAGGAGTTCCTCGGACGGCTCAAACGCGTCGGCATCTTGGACGACGAAGACGACCTCGGCGATGTCCTCTCACTCGAGATCGAGGACGTCTTAGAGCGCCGTCTCCAGACGGTCGTCTACCGTAAAGGACTCGCGAACACGCCACAGCAGGCTCGCCAGTTCATCACGCACGGCCACGTCGTGGTCGGCCAGCAGCGCCACCGCGTACCGTCGTACGTCGTCGACGTCGACGAGGAAGATCTCGTCGCCTTCGACGAGAACAGTCCACTCGCAGACGATCTCCACCCGGAACGAGCGGAGGGTCAATAACATGAGCCAGGACGACGAGAAGTGGGGCATCGCCCACGTGCACGCATCGTTCAACAACACCATCATGACCGTGACCGACCTTACGGGCGCGGAGACGATCGCCAAGTCCTCCGGCGGGACGGCGGTCAAGCAAAACCGCGACGAAGCGTCGCCGTACGCGGCCATGCAGATGGCCGAATCGGTCGCCGAAGAGGTCAAAGCAGCCGGCATCACGGGACTGCACGTCAACGTGCGCGGTCCCGGCGGGAACCTTCAGAAGTCTCCCGGTCCCGGCGCACAGGCGACGATCCGCGCACTCGCCCGCTCGGGCATCGAAATCGGGCGCATCGAAGACGTCACACCAATCCCACACGACGGATCGCGCGCTCCGAAAGGTAAGGGCGGCTACTAGACCATGACTGAGGAGTACGACGTCGAGTTCGTCGAACGCACCGACCGGGAAGCCCGGTTTCTCGTCCGGGGCGTCACACCCGCCTTCGCCAACGGCATCCGGCGTGCGATGCTTGCCGACGTGCCAACGATGGCGATCGACACCGTCAGATTCGTCGAGAACTCGTCGGTCATGTTCGACGAACAACTCGCGCTTCGGCTCGGGCTCGTCCCGCTGACGACCCCACCTGTCGGCGAGTTCGTCGAGGACGACACCGTGACGCTCTCGATCGACGTCGAAGGACCGGCCACCGCCTACTCGGGCGATCTCGTCTCGAGCGACGACCTCGTCCAGCCCGCAGACGATAACGTCCCGATCATCGATCTCAAGGACGACCAGCGCCTCGAGGCCGAGGCCGACACCGTTCTCGAGCGTGGGAAAGGCCACGCCAAACATCAGGGCGCCGTGGCCGCCGGCTATCGCCACCTCCAGCGCGTGGAGGTCGTCGACGACGTTCCCGAGTTCGAGGACGAGCAGTCACAGATCGTCCGCGGCGTCATCGAGGACGACGGCGAGTTGATCCCGACCAGCGAGTTCGACCACGATCTCTCGAACCGGTATCCCGGCAAGGAGATCGAACTCGAGGACGTGCCGAACGCGTTCGTCTTCCACGTCGAGACGGACGGCTCGTTCCCGGTCGAAGAAATCGTCACGCGCGCCGCCGACACGATCGAAGCGCGGGCGACCGAACTCGAAGAAGCAGTACAGTTGTAACATGATTCCGCGCCCCCAACCCACACGAACCAGCCCGTTCGCCAGCGCCATGAGCGACGAGACCGGCGACCGGATGGCTATTGGAATCGAAAGGGGTTTGAAGGGGCGACGGGTAGGCAGAAGTGCGAGCAGGGATAGCCAAGTCAGGCCAACGGCGCAGCGTTCAGGGCGCTGTCTCGTAGGAGTCCGCAGGTTCAAATCCTGCTCCCTGCATGTTTCCGGCTCGACCGAACGGGAGAGCCGTGAAAATGGAACGACAGATTTGAGCCACGGGAGTCCTAGCGGCCGAGCAGTTTCAAGGCCGATCGTCTCCCGGCGGTTCAAATCCTGCTCCCTGCATCACTTCTGTCGAACGACACATTATCGATTCCACGAGCGGCGAGACCGCGTGTCTCACCGCAGTTTCACTTTGGAGGAAATCAATGAGTAGCAAGACTAATCCACGGCTTACCGATCTCATCGCCGAGCTGAAGTCGGCGTCCCGACAGACGGACGCCGACGTCTGGCAAGACGTTGCGGATCGACTCGAGAAGCCCCGACGCACCCACGCTGAGGTGAATCTGGGCCGCATCGACCGATACGCGCGCGAAGAAGAGACCGTCGTCGTTCCCGGCAAAGTGCTGGGATCCGGCGCACTGCAGAAATCGGTTACCGTCGCCGCCGTCGACTTCAGTTCGTCGGCAGAGACGAAGATCGATCAGGTCGGCGATCCAGTATCGCTCGAGCAACTGCTCGAAGAAAATCCCGACGGCTCCGATATCCGGGTGATCGCATGAGCGTCAACACCGCAGAGTTCGATGCAGACATCGTCGTCGACGCCCGTGATTGCATCCTCGGTCGCGTCGCCAGCCAGGTCGCCCAGCGCGCTCTGGACGGCGAAACCGTCGCGATCGTCAACGCCGAAGACGCCGTCATCACCGGTGACAAGGAAGATATCTTCGGCACCTACCGCAAACGGCTCCAGCTTGGATCCGACCGCGGCCCCTACTATCCGAAGCGACCGGATACCATCTTCAAGCGCTCGGTCCGTGGGATGGTGCCACACAAGAAAGACCGTGGCCGCGAGGCGCTCTCGAACGTCCGCGTCTACGTCGGCAATCCTTACGAGGACGAACACGAGGCTGAGATCCTCGAGGACACGTCGCTGGATCGACTCTCGAACATCCGCTTCGTTCACCTGGGCGAAGTCTCCGAACAGCTAGGTGCTACGGTAACATGGTAACGAACACGAGCGGCAAGAAGAAGACGGCCGTCGCCCGCGCCACCGTCAGCGAGGGCGAGGGTCGCGTCCGGATCAACTCCAAGCCAGTCGAACTGGTCGAACCGGAGATGTCACGGCTCAAGATGCTCGAGCCGTTCCGCATCGCCGGTGACGAACTGCGCGACGGCGTAGACATTGATGTCAGCGTCGACGGTGGCGGTATCAGCGGACAGGCAGATGCCGTCCGCACCGCGATCGCACGCGGCATCGTTCAGCACACGAACGACGCCGAACTCCGTGATGCGTTCATGGAGTTCGATCGCTCGCTGCTGGTCAACGACGTTCGCCAGTCCGAACCGAAGAAATGGGGCGGCCCGGGCGCTCGGGCGCGCTACCAGAAGTCCTACCGCTAAGGTGATCCAATCATGATGGTACCGGTCCGGTGTTTCACCTGTGGCACTGTCGTCGGCGAACACTGGGAGGAGTTCGACGAACGAGCCAACGAGGGCGACGAGGACCCACAGGAGGTCCTCGACGAACTCGGCGTCGACCGCTACTGCTGTCGGCGCATGCTCGTGAGTCACACCGACCTCGTCGACGTCGTCTCTCCGTACCAGTAACATGCAACAGCAACGACACAACCGCTACGAGAAGGCACGGATCCTCGGGGCACGAGCGCTGCAGGTCTCATACGGCGCGCCGGTGTTGGTCGAATCCGACCAGACCGAGCCGATCCTGATCGCCGCCGAAGAGTACGACGCGGGCGCGTTGCCCTTCACGGTCAAGCGAGGGAAGGATCGAAAATGACGCTGATCACCGATATCCGCCTCCGACGGATCCTCGACTCCCGTGGCAATCCCACGGTCGAGGCCGACGTCCTCACCGAGAGTGGCGGATTCGGTCGGGCAGCCGCACCGAGCGGTGCCAGCACCGGCGAGTACGAGGCCGTCGAGCGGCCGCCGACCGAGGCGATCGCCGCGGCACGCGAACACGCCGTGCCACGACTCGTCGGTGAGGCCTACGCCGGCAACCAGCGAGAGGTCGACGCCATCCTCCACGCTGCAGACGGCACCGACGATTTCTCCGAAATCGGCGCCAACAGCGCCGTCGCCATCTCGATGGCTGCTGCGAAAGCAGGTGCCGATGTCCTCGGCGCACCGTTGTTCCAACACCTCGGTGGGACCTTCCGCGGACAGAACGTCCCGATCCCGCTCGGTAACGTCGTCGGCGGCGGCGAACATGCTGCCGACGCGACCGACATCCAGGAGTTCCTCGTCGCACCCGTTGGCGCACCGAGCGTCGAAGACGCCGTCTTCGCCAACGCCCAGGCCCACGCCGTCGTTGCCGACCTGCTCGCGGAGCGAGACGTTGCGTGTGGCAAAGGTGACGAAGGCGCGTGGGCACCCTCGATCGACGACAGCGAGGCCTTCGAACTCGTCGAGGCGGCCGTCTCGCAGGTCGAAGACGATGTCGGCTTCGAGGTCGGCTTCGGCCTCGATGTCGCCGGCGCCGAGTTGTACAACAACGACTCGGAGAACTACGAGTACAGCGACGAGAACCGTGACACGGCCGAACAGATCGCTTACGTCGCTGAGTTGGTCGAGGAGTACGACCTCGTCTACGTCGAGGACCCTCTCGACGAAGACGACTACGAGGCGTTTGCCCAACTCACGGACGAAGTCGGCGACCAGACGCTGATCTGTGGCGACGATCTGTTCGTCACGAACACGGACCGCCTTCGCGAAGGTATCGACCGCGATGCGGCAAACAGTATCCTGATCAAGCCGAATCAGATCGGGACGCTGACCGACGCCGTCGACGCGATCGAACTCGCGACCGCGAACGGCTACGATTCGGTCGTCTCCCACCGTTCGGGTGAGACCGAAGACACAACGATTGCACACCTCGCCGTCGCGACCGACGTGCCCTTCATCAAGACGGGCGCCGTCGGCGGCGAGCGAACCGCAAAACTCAACGAGCTCATCAGAATCGCAGACGACGCGACATGACAGAAAACGACGCAACCCAGGAAGGGCTCGACGCCGCCGAGGAGGAAATCGACGAGGAGCCAGCCGAAGGGGCTGGCCCCGCCGCCGAACCCGAGGAGGATGTCGAGCCAGCAGACGAACAGCCCGCCGACGCCGCGGCCAGCGAGGCCGACGCCGACGCCGAACCAGCCGAGGAAGACGCCGGTCCGACCCTCGACGACGACGTCATGGAAGATGACGAGGCGGACCTGCTCATCCCCGTCGAGGACTACCTCGGCGCCGGTGTCCACATCGGGACCCAGCAAAAGACCGCGGACATGGAGCGGTTCATCCACCGCGTCCGAACCGACGGGCTCTACGTCCTCGACGTCGGCAAAACCGACGGTCGCATCCGCACCGCCGCGGATTTCCTCGCGAACTACGCACCGGAGCAGATCCTGGTCACCTCGAGTCGCCAGTACGGTCGGTTCCCGGCCGAGAAGTTCGCCGACGCCGTCGGCGCTCGCGCCCGCACCGGTCGATTCATCCCGGGCACGCTGACCAACCCGAAGTACGACGGCTACATCGAGCCGGACGTGCTCGTCGTCACCGACCCGATCGGCGACGCTCAGGCCGTCAAGGAAGCGATCACCGTCGGTATCCCGGTCATCGCGATGTGTGACTCGAACAACCAGGTCAGCAACGTCGACCTGGTCGTCCCGACGAACAACAAGGGTCGCAAGGCCCTTTCGGTCGTCTACTGGCTGCTCGCCAACGAGGTCCTCGATCGCCGCGGCGCCGAGCCGTCCTACTCGCTCGAGGACTTCGAGAGCGGCGTCTAAGGTTCGATTCGTCGATGCGTGTTTTCCGCTTCGTTCAGAGCGACAACGTTACGTAGTGACCACGACAACCCCAGCGTATGGACTGGCTGTTCGAGTTCGAGCAAGACCGAATCCCGCCGGCGGTACTTCTGGCGACCGGTGCACTGATCGCGATTTTTGCGCTTGGCATTCCGTACCGACTGCTTGTCTCTCTGTTCTGATCGGTTTGCGTGCGACTTCGACGGACTGGTGTCGTTCTGTATCGGTGATCGCCGAACCCGCTCGAACGACCGCCGGCAACTTATGAAATAAAAACGACATGTTCTCCCGGTGGAACACTCGCGGTTCGCTCGGTCCCACTGACCGTCCGATGGCGTCTACCGGACTCGTTGCTCACAGCATTACGAGGGGGTACGAAGCGATTGATGGGGGCGGTGCCTGCAACGGCGACACGAGATCAGACGATCACGTGTTCGTCGAGGAACGCGCCGACGTACTGGTTGAAAGCGGCCGGCTGCTCGACGTTCGCCGAGTGACCGGCTTCGTCGACGATGGCGTATTCGGCACCCTCGAGGCGGGCGGCCAACGCCTCGAGTGCGTTCCGTGGCATGAACTGATCGGCCTCGCCCGCGATGAGGAAGGTGGGGACGTCGCCTTCGACGAGGCGGTCCGGGTCGATCGAAAACGCCTCGAGGGTGGGTCGAATGCTCGCGAACTCGTCGGGACGGTCGGTGTTTAACGCCTCGATAGCGTCCGAGAGGAAGGCGTCTTCCCTCGAGAGCGGATCCACGTCGGGCAGCGACGCCTGACCGGCGTCGAGCAGTTCGGCGTGACGGTCTGCCGAGAGCAGTCCGCCCGGGGTACCCGAGAGGACGAGTGCAGCCGTTCGCTCGGGATACTGACTCCCAAAGGCTGCGACCGGCCAGCCGCCCATCGAGTGACCGACCAGTGCGACCTCCTCGACCTCGAGATGATCGAGCAGTCCGATCAGATCGTCGGCGTGGGCTGTCGCCCCGGGGCCGTCCGGCTCGTCCGTGGACCGACCGAACAGCCGTTGATCGGGAGCGAGACAGCGATAGCGGTCGGCGAAGGCGGGGATCTGTTGCCACCACGAGAGGTGGTTGCCGCTGAATCCGTGGACGAAGACGACCGGCGGCCCCTCGCCGACATCCTGGTAGTAGAGGTCGATTCCGTTTACTTGTACACACTGGTACGTCATCACGCCACACTATCTCGGGCTCGACGTATAATTGCTCGCCGCGGGACAGGTTACCGTTCCGTGCGGTGGCAATCGGCCAATCATTCCTCGAAACGTTCGCGTACCTCGCGTGTGACTTCGCCGCCGTAGTGGTCGACTAGTGGCGAAACGGCCTCCCCGAGTGCGCGCATACACTGGCTCGTCGAGTGATACTCGAGGCAAGTCGCGACCGCGTCCCAGGCCCGGGCCTGAAGCACCCGCAGGACGAGGAGCCGCTCTTCGCGAGCCGTCAGATCGATCGCGTCGGGCGTCTCGATGAGATACCGAACGGCCAGGGGACGAAACGGTCCCGGATCGATATCGAACAGCCCTGGCCCGTAGGCCGCTCCGGCAACGACGCGCCACTCGTGGTCGGTCAGCTCGAGCGTCGGCGCGGCGTCGGCGTCGACGCTGCGTAAGATGGCTCGGGCCACATCGGACGCGACGTCCCGAAGTGCGTCGGTACAGCAGGCTGGGAACCGGCGGGCGAACCAATCGGCGTGGCGCTCGTAGAGCTCGCGACCGGCGTCGCTGGTCGGTGCGAGCAGCAGCGTCGAATATTCGCCGCTGGCCTCGTTGCGCGTCGTCGAAACGTGGATCGGTCGATAGCCGTTCTCGCGCCAGAACGCGAGCAACCCCGGCGTCGCGCCGAAGCCGGTGCCGAGCCAGTCGACGGCCGTGGCAAACTCCGATCGGACGCACTCGAGCAGGTGTGAGCCGAGTCCACGCGAGCGAACCGCGTGGTGGGTCGCGATGCGGACGATGCGGAGACCCGCCGGCTCGGCGGCAGCCTCATCGCGAAGCTGGCTCGTGAGCACGTCCGGCAGCATGTTGCCACGAACCCGTCCGCCTTCGTACATCCTCGCTCGAGTCTCGGCGGGGAGGTTCCCTTCGCGAGCCAAGAGGGCGACGCTGACGACGTGGCCATTCCCCGCGGCGTCGACGGTGCTGTCGCCGTTATCGCCGATACTGTCGCCGCCGTTACCAGTTCCGTCGTCACGGTGAACCAGCGCCCGTACCTCGAGGTTCGGGGCATCCAGCAGCCGCGCGAGGTCGTTCGGTTCGGTGCGATAGTGGGCGAGCACGAGCAGGCCGAAGACCTCCCGCAGGAGTTGCTCGTCCGCGAAGAGCTCGTCGGGCTCGAGACGCCGGTAATCGACCGTCTCGGGCGCCGCGTCGAGGACGAGTGGTTCCGCCGGCGGCCGAGCATCGAGCAACAACGCACGGAAGGCCCACACCTCGACCGGGTCACCGGCCGCGTAGCGGATCGGTTCGGCGAGCGTGCAGTCGGTCACGTCGTGGTCGCTCTCGCCGAGTCGCTCGCGAAACCGGACCGAAAAGCCCCGCCCAGCACCCTCGTAACCGTGGATCGTCGTCGCGAAGGCGACCCGCTCGGCCGATAACAGTGACTCGAGCGTCGAGACGGGCAGCGCCGCGGCTTCGTCGACGATTACGATATCGGCCGAGTCGAGTCGATCGACCGCATCCGCCGGTTCGAGATAGCGGACGCTGCCGCCAGCCGTGGTCTCGAGATATCGCTCGCCGTGGCTCGCGAACTGGTCGTCGTCTTCGAGCGCGCCGAGGCCGTCGGTCGCCCGTTCGAACACCTCACTGGCGTGTTGCCATCGCGGTGCCGTCACGAGAACGTCCACTCCCGCAGTAGCGAGCGCCGCCGCCGCCAGTCCCGCCGCGCTCGACTTGCCGCGGCCACGGTCGGCCTCGAGGACGACGGCTCGTCGCTCGTCGGACTCGAGCAGCGACTCGAACGCGGCGACTGCATCGGCCTGATCGTTGGTGTAACAGGCGTCGTAGATGGTCCGTGGAAACTGGGGATCAGGAGGCGTTTCGACGGTTGCCTCGCCGTCACACACTCGCGGTGTCGGTTCGGTCAGTCCGTTGTCGACGATGCGATGGGCCTCGAGGTCGACGATTGCGATCCCCCGGTGGGTGCGAAGCGTCTCGACGAGTCGTCGTCTGAATCGGCCGGTGACGTCGGCCTCGGAAAACGGTGGTACCGCCAGGGAGGCGTCGAACTCGCCACGACGCTCCGGCCAACGCTCGAGCGACGGCGTCAGGAGAATGAATAGCCCGCCGCCGTCGACGGCGCCGACGGTCTTGCCCAGCGCGTTCGGTCGAAGCCCCGCATGCGCGTCGAAGACGACGATTTCGCGCGTCCTGCCGAGCAATTCGCCGGCGTGTGCCTGTGTCACACACTCACAACGAAGGCGGTCTTCGGGCCCGACGAGGGTCGTCTCCGTGATACCGACGGAAAGCGCCTCGAGGGTCGACTCGAGGGCGTCGTAGCCACGCTCGCGTTCGCCGGCGAGGACGAGCAACCGTCGCTCGTTCGTTCGGCTCGCCTCCACGACCAGTGACTCGGCGAGGTCAACCACGTCCGCGCCCATGGTCGATATCCTGGCGCTCACCGCAAAGATAGTATCGACTGTCGCCGATCGTGCTGGTCGCTATTCGGCACTGTCGCTCGCTCGGTCACGATTCCCGCAAATATTTTCTGCGGTGGTGTCGGGTAACATCCGGAAAGTTACATTTACTCTCGAAGCGTAGCTACAGTCGGGATTCTGGAGACCCGAAAACGGGGCGGTCTCGGGATCAGACAGAGTCCTGCGGGTGAGCGTTATGGTATCCGAAGACACACGAACGGAACTCGAGGAGATGCTCGGCCAGGTCCCAAGCTGGATCGAACCGATACCGGACGAAGCTGCCGATCACGCCTGGGGGATGGTTCGTGACCTGCAGTTCGGTGAAACGACACTAAGCCAGCGAGAGAAGGCACTCGTCGGCCTGGGCGCTGCGACGGCAATCCAGTGTCCGTACTGTACGCACTTCCACACGGCGGAAGCCGAGATGGAAGGCGTTTCCGAGACGGGCCTATCCGAGGCGATCGGGATAGCAAGCGATGTCCAGTACTTCTCGTCGGTCCTCCACGGCGCGCAAGTCGAATACGACGAGTTCGTCGAAGAGACCGCCGATATCGTCGAGCACGTCGAGAACCAGCAGGCTGCGGCGCCGAGCGACGACTGATACGGATTACTGTAGCGATTTACCGGCGCACCCGCCGCCCGGATCGCGGGTGAGCCGATAATGACTTACAGTAAACCGTATGAGACGGACTGCTGTCGCGACCATTCATATTTCGAATGATTTTCGGCTCATCGACGCTCGAGCGTGCCGTGGGTCGTACTCACACGCCTTCGACCGTTTGAACACGCTTTTAAGGGGGGCAACGCTACTGCGTAGTACACCCTACGCGGGGTTGATGATGCTCCTAGCCTTACAGGACTTCCGCCGGAATCGGTTCGGCACGGGGTGGCCATACGGTACGTCCATCGTACAGCGCCCCGGACGGCAGGGGAGCGCGAGCCCACGTGTAGGAGAGGTGAACAACCATGTCAGTCTACGTTACAACCGACATCCCAGCCGACCTCGCAGACGACGCCCTCGAGGCGCTCGAGGTCGCACGAGACACGGGCCGAGTAAAGAAAGGAACCAACGAAACGACGAAAGCGATCGAGCGCGGCAACGCTGATCTCGTCTACGTCGCCGAAGACGTCTCGCCGGAAGAGATCGTCATGCACATTCCGGATCTGGCCGACGAGAAGGGCATTCCGGTCGTCTTCATCGAGACCCAGGACGACGTCGGTCACGCCGCCGGCCTCGAGGTCGGAAGCGCCGCCGCCGCGATCGTCGACACCGGCGAAGCCGACGGAGACGTCGAAGACATCGCCGACAAGGTCGAGGACCTCGACTGAGGTGACCGAACATGAGTGCTGAAGAGGAAGAAAGCGGCTCTACGCCCGCCGAGGTCATCGAGATCGTCGGCAAGACCGGCATGCACGGCGAAGCCATGCAGGTCAAATGCCGGATCAAGGAGGGCGAGAACCAGGGACGCATCATCACCCGAAACTGCCTCGGGCCGGTCCGCGAGGGCGACGTACTTCAACTTCGCGAGACTGCCCGCGAGGCCGACTCCATCGGAGGACAATAACCCATGGTCGAGAAACGTACCTGCGACTATACGGGCGAAGAGATCGAGCCCGGCACGGGCATCATGTACGTCAAAAACGACGGCAGCGTGCTCCACTTCGTCGACTCGAAAGCAGAGAAAAACTACAAGCTCGGACGCGAACCGCGCGACCTCGAGTGGACCGAGGAAGGGCGTGCCGGCAAGGGCCCCGCCCAGACCCAGACGGCTGACGACGAGACGGCCGACGAGGACGAAGAGCTCGAGGCCGAAACGGAGGCCGACGAGGACGAAGATGTCTCGGCCGGTGACGAGGCGGTCGACGAGACCGAATCCGACGCCGAGGACGAGACTGAAGACGAAGCGGAGGCCGAGCAATGAGCGACCACGAGCGCACGTTCGTCATGGTCAAGCCCGACGCCTTCGCGCGTGGGCTCGTCGGCGAGGTCGTCTCCCGACTCGAGGACCGCGGACTCAAACTGGTCGGCATCAAAGTCGAAAACATGCCTCGCGAACGCGCCGAGGAACACTACGGTGAACACGAGGACAAGCCGTTCTACGATGATCTCGTGGACTTTATCACCTCGGGACCGGTCGTCCCGATGGTCTGGGAGGGTCAGGACGCGACCCGTCAGGTCCGCCAGATGATCGGTGAGACCGATCCGCTCGAGGCCCAGCCCGGCACGATTCGGGGCGATTACGCACTCGATCTCGGTCGAAACGTCGTCCACGCGGCCGACCACGAGGACGAGGGCGCGAACGAACGCGAGATCGCGATCCACTTCGACGACGACGAACTGATCGACTACGATCAACACGACGCCGAGTGGCTCTACGAGTAACGACCGCGACTCGTTTTCACGGTTCGTAGCGCGTGGTGCAGGGTTCGTCGCTTTGTATTCGGCATCCCCACATAATACTTAGCATGTGTTACATAGGATTAAATACAGGTATCACTCCCGGTAGACGTAACATCTAATGTATCGGCTGTAGTAGAGGCTGTTGGTGGTTTCGAATGGTAACTTACGGTAGGTGGTCCGTGGATGCGTGAAACCGAACGGGAGTCGACAGCCCTCACAGCAGAGGCGACGCCATCGCTCGACCTCGTTTTTAATCTCCTGTCGAACCGTCGTCGTCGCTACACGCTCTATTTTCTCTACGACCGTCCCGACGGGGTTGCTACCCTCGAGGAGTTGACAGACCACGTCGTCGGATTGGAAACGCAGATCGGCGAGACCGGAGGAGCGTCGACTGATGAACAGATCGAGGAAGTACGCGTCGAACTCCAACACGTTCACCTCCCAAAACTTGAGGATGCTGGCGTTCTCGAGACGGACCAACGCAGCGAAACCGTTCGATACTGGACCCAGCCGTCGCTCGAAGAGTGGCTCGAGCACGCCTACCACAAGGAGCTGGCCTGATCGGCGAAATCCGCGGAACGGCGGCTTCGGTGGCGAAATACTGTCGGACAGAACGAGTGTGAGAATTTGCTGTCCTCGTGGGGCGAATGCGTTTGAGCGGCTGCTATCCGACAGTATCAGTGCATCGTATGAAAGCTTTAACACGCCGTCCGTCGTTGCTACCCACGTCGTCTACAGTCGCACAGACTGTGGGACGTATTATGGGGAATGGTATCGTTCCACTCCTCAACACTTAACAGGGAAGATACCGATACTACCTATCAGGTGTTATCCATGACTGACCACGAACTTCCACCACTTCCGTACGATTACGACGCGCTCGAGCCATCGATCTCCGAACAGGTCGTCACCTGGCATCACGACACACACCACCAGGGCTACGTCAACGGCCTCAACAGTGCCGAGGAAACCCTCGAGGAGAACCGCGAGTCGGACGACTACGGCTCGACGCCCGGTGCGCTCTCGAATGTCACCCACAACGGCTGTGGACACTATCTCCACACGCTGTTCTGGGAGAACATGTCGCCGGACGGCGGCGGCGAACCCGAGGGCGACCTCGC
This sequence comes from Salinadaptatus halalkaliphilus, assembly GCF_006543045.1. Classification (GTDB taxonomy): domain Archaea; phylum Halobacteriota; class Halobacteria; order Halobacteriales; family Natrialbaceae; genus Salinadaptatus; species Salinadaptatus halalkaliphilus. Next base: position 77,970 of record NZ_RBZW01000066.1, read on the forward strand.
GGACCGAATCGAGGAGGACTTTGGCTCCTACGACGCCTGGAAAGGCGAGTTCGAGGCCGCTGCCGGCGCTGCTGGTGGCTGGGCACTGCTGGTATACGACCCCGTCGCGAAGCAGCTGCGTAACCTCGCAGTCGATAAACACGACCAGGGCGCGCTCTGGGGTGCCCACCCCATCCTCGCGCTGGACGTCTGGGAACACTCCTACTACTACGACTACGGTCCGGACCGTGGCAGCTTCATCGATGGCTTCTTCGACGTCGTCAACTGGGACTCCGCCGCAGAGGAGTACCAGACGTGCCTCGACCACTTCGAGTAAGTCGGCCAGTCGAACGAGCGACGAGCGAGTCGATCCCGCGTTTTTTGAACCACCACAGTACGGCGGATCGCTCTCTACTGCGTCGAAACACTTTCTCTCTCGTCGTGGTTCGGTTGACACTCACAACCACCGTTTATGAACACCGAGACCGATGGAGCGGTATATGGCCGTCGAGGACGGGACCACCGGGCACACGAGGACCGATCGAGGAGATGACCAGCCACTGGCGACGGCGCTGCGGGCGGCCTGCCGTGGCGACGTGCGCTTCGACGAATATACACGCGTTCTCTACGCAACCGACGGGAGTATCTACGGCGCTCAGCCGGCCGGCGTCGTCTTTCCGCGCGATACCGACGATGTCCGCGCCGCGGTTCGGACGGCAGCCGACCACGGCGCCCCCGTCATTCCGCGGGGCGCCGGCTCCTCGCTCGCTGGGCAGGCCGTCGGTCCCGGCTGTGTCGTCCTCGATCTGTCGCGTCACATGGACGAGATCCGGGCGATCGATTCCGACGCCCGGACCGCCGTCGTTCAACCGGGCGTCGTTCAAGACGATCTCGACGCCGCCCTCGAGCCCCACGGGCTGAAGTTCGCCCCGGATCCAGCCTCGTCGAATCGAGCGACGATCGGCGGCGGGATCGGCAACAACTCGACGGGCGCTCACTCGGTACGATACGGCATCACGGACGCCTACGTCGATCGCTGTAAAGCGGTGTTGGCCGACGGTTCGATCATCGAGACCCGCGACGTGGTTCTCGACAGCCCGGAGTGGGACGAGATCGTCTCCAAAGACGACCGCGAGGCCGAGATCTACCGGACGGTTCGGGCGGTCGTCGAGGACAACGCCGACGAGATCACCGACCGATATCCGGACCTCGAGCGAAGCGTCAGCGGCTACAATCTGCAGAAGGTCATTCGGCCCGCGGATAGCGACGGCCCGGCGACCCAGTCGGGCGACTCGACGAACGATACGGCGGCGGACGGCGAGCGGATCATCAACCTCTCGAAACTCCTGGTCGGGGCCGAGGGAACGCTCGGCGTGGTCGTCGAGGCGACGCTCTCGCTCGTGACGCGCCCCGGGGAAACTGCACTTCTGGTCTGTTGTTACGACGACCTTCTCGCGGCGCTTTCGGCCGTCCCCGAGGCGCTTTCCCTCGAGGCCAGTGCGGTCGAACTGATGGACGAGGAGGTGTTCCGGCTCGCGGCGGCGTCCGCCGAGTACGCCGAGTACGCAGCGCCGATCCCCGACGGGGCTGCAGCCGCGCTTATGCTCGAGTTCGATTCGGAGGTGTGCGACGACCTGATGGGCGCGGTTGAGACGGCACGCGACCGACTCCTCGAGGCCGACGCCGCGTTCGAATCGATCCATGCATACGAGCAGCCGGAACAGGATCGACTCTGGAAGCTCCGCAAGGCCGCGATTCCGCTGTTGATGAGCATGGAGGGCGATCCCAAACCCTACCCTTTCGTCGAGGACGCCTCGGTGCCACCCGACGAACTGGCCGAGTACGTGGCCGGATTTCAGGACATCCTCGCGGACCACGACACTACGGCGGCGTACTTCGCCCACGCCGGTGCCGGCACCTTGCACATCCGGCCCGTCCTCGATCTCAAAGACGGCGAGGATATCGAGACGATGCGCTCGATCGCGAGCGACGTCACCGACCTCGCGCTCTCTCATGGCGGCTCGTTTTCGGGCGAACACGGTGACGGACTCGCCCGCACGGCGTTCAATCCGAAACTGTACGGCCCCGAGCTCTGGCAGGCGTTCAAGGACGTCAAGTCGGCGTTCGATCCGGATTGGCGCATGAACCCGGGCAAGGTCGTCTACCGCGAGGAAAACGGCGAGCGGACCGATATCCGCGATCATCTTCGGTACGGTGCCGAGTACGCCTCGCTCGAGCCCACCACGACGCTGTCGTTCGAGGCGGACGGCGGCTTCTCGCACCTCGTAGAGCTGTGTAACGGCTGTGGCACCTGTCGCCAAACCGACGGCGACGTGATGTGTCCGACCTACCGGGCGACCGACGAGGAGATCGCGACCACTCGCGGGCGGGCGAACCTGCTCCGGGCGGCGATCAGCGGCGAGATCGATCCCGAGGAGCTATACAGCGATCGGTTCCAGTCCGAGGTGCTCGATCTCTGTGTCGGCTGCAAGGGCTGTCAGAGCGACTGTCCCACGGGCGTCGACCTGGCGAAGCTCAAAGCCGAGGTCAAACACCAGTACCACGACCGCGAGGGCGTTTCGCTGCGCGAACGGCTGTTCGCCGACGTCGATCGTCTCGCCGCGGTGGGGAGTACGGTGGCACCGATCGCGAATCGCCTTCCCGATGTCCCGGGGGCTCGCACAGTTCTTGCACACACCGTCGGGATCGCAGCCGATCGGACGCTGCCGACCTTCCAGCGCGAATCGCTCGTCGAGTGGTTCGATCGCCGTGGCTCGAGTGTCGATCCCGACGACGCCACCGCCGGCGTCGTACTCTTTCCGGATACCTACACGAACTACGCGAACCCCGACCCCGGGAAGGCCGCCGTAGCCGTGCTCGAGGCGGCGGGCGTCCACGTCGCGGTTCCGGATCTCGGGCCGACGGGGCGGGCGGCCTACTCGCAAGGATTACTGACCGACGCTCGAGACCGCGCTGAACGGTTGCTCTCGGAGCTCGAGCCGGCCCTCGAGCGGGGCTGGTCGGTGGTGTTCGTCGAGCCCTCGGACGCCTCGATGGTCGTCGACGAGTATCGCTCGCTGCTGGCTGACGAGGTCGGATCCGAACGCGTCGACCGACTGGCGGAAAACGCCTTCGGCGTCTGTGAGTACCTCGATCGACACCGACTCGACGACGACCTCGCGTTCGGCGTCGACGGCGACGATCGGTTGGTCTATCACGGACACTGCCACCAGACCGCCCGGGGCGCCGACCATCACGCGGTCGGACTTCTCCGACGTGCTGGATACGCGACCGAAACTGTCGACTCGACGTGCTGTGGGATGGCCGGCAGTTTCGGCTACGAACGCGAACACTACGACCTCTCGAGAGCGATGGGCTCGATCCTTCGGGAGCAACTCGAGGAGAGCCGGACCGAAGCGAGATCAGCCTCGGTATCGAACGGGTCGGTCGACGACGAGTCACAGCGCCACGGGACCAGTGGGTCGAAGGCAGGTCACTCGAGCGACGCGACGGTCGTCGCACCGGGCGTCTCCTGTCGGACGCAGATCGGTGATTTCGACGTCTTCGACCGGCCACACCATCCCGTCACGATGCTCGCTACAGCACTCGAGACGTGAAGGGGTGCTCGAGCACGCCGTCGCTCGATACGCGTTCGATTGCTCGATATGCGTTCGATTCGGAGTCGGTCCGGAACTGTCGGCGTTCCGGTCTCGACGGGGGAGCAGGTCACTCGCGTTCGACGCCCGAAAACTCGAATCGGGCGCCGCCCGTCGAACTCGCCGTAGAGTATCCAGTCGTCGCCCTCTTCCTCGAGACCAACGGCAACGGTACACGAGCTATCGGCCTCGTCGGTCCGGGAATCACGCTCACCGCTTGTCGAGCGATGCTCGGCACTGTCGTCGGCTTGTGACTGACTGCTCGTCGATCTTCCAGACAGTTCCGAAACAGATTCTCCAGGAGACGCCGAGTGCGTCCGGGATCGGCACGGATCGTCGCGTCCGAGCGGATTTCGAGTGTGGCCGTGCCCGTCCGATATTGCCACAGGACGGCACCGAGGACAATCGACGACCCAACCGAGATAGCGTAGACGAGTTGCAGCGTCGACTGTGATGGCACCACCCACGACACTGAACCAGCAGCGAGGTAAAAGTCTACGGCCGCTGTGGGTCCGGTTGGCTCGCTGCGTCACGAGGCTGGTCCCGTGATACGGACTCGAGGCCGGTAAACTCGAACCTGGCACCGCCGTCCTCGCTGTCGGTAACGGCGACCGACCAGCCGTGATCGGTTGCGATCTGCTCGACGATCGATAGCCCCAGCCCGGTGCCGTCGGCGCCGGTCGTGACGCCGCTGTCGAAGATCCGGTCACGCTCCGACTCGGGAATGCCGACCCCGTCGTCGGCGACGAAAATTCCCTCGAGTGAGTCGGCCTCGGGTTCGCCGATCGGGCCAACTGTCACCTCGATCGGCGAGTGAGAACGGGCACTCTCGCCGTCGAACCCACCGTCCGGCCTCCCGTGGGTTACCGCATTTCGAAACACGTTCTCGAGTAACCTCGTCAGCCGACTCGGGTCCGCCTGCAGGTGTACGTCCCGTTGGACCGTCAGCGTCGCCTCGCCGGTCTCGACGCTGTCCCACGCTTGCGTTGCCACCGCCTCGAGCGAGACGGATTCGGGGTCGGTGACGGGTTCGCCCGTGCGGGCGAGTTCGAGGACGTCCTCGATGATCGTCTCCATCCGGTCGTGTGCCTGCTCGATCTCCTCGAGGTGGGCTGGGTCGTTCGTCTCGCGTGCGAGATCGACGTAGCCGCTGGCGACGTTCAACGGATTGCGAAGATCGTGTGAGACGACCTGTGCGAACTCCTCGAGTCGGTCGTTGTGCCGACGCAACTCCCGCTCGCGATGCTTTCGATCGGTGATATCGGTGACGAGTAGGAGCCAGCCGACGTGGCGATCGCGGTCGTCGGTGATCGGCGTCGCTCGCACCTCGTAGTCGGCGCCGTCGTAGGCGAGTTGGACTCTCGTCGGCTCTTTCGAGGCCGTCAGTTCGTGAAACCGCTCGCGAAGTGCCGGGTCGCTCGCGAAGATCGTCTCGACGTTGGTGCCGACGAGTGAGTTGGTCGTTTCGGCGCCGATCAGCTCTCGGCCGGCGGGATTGATATCGACGAGGCGGTCGTCTCTATCGACGACGAACACGCCCTCGTTGACGGTATCGAGAACCCGATCACGAGCGATCGGGACGATGTCGATCAGTTGGTACCTGACGATCGCAATCGCGTTTAGCCCGCCCATGAGCACGTAGCCGATCGGGGTCGTATCGGCCGTCACGGGTCCGACGACGTGGACGGCATTAGCGAGCCACGGCACCGTCGTTCCGCCAAGTAACGCCAATGCTTGTCCCCGGTAGAGGGCTCGAGAGCTGATGAGGAAGCTCAGTATCAGATACGTCGTCCCAGCGAGCAAGAGATACGAGTAGAGGGTGTGGGCGACGAATGCAGGTCCCCACTCGACCCCGACGCCGGTCGCCAGCGTCGGGTCGGGCTCAAACGATTCGAAGAAGACGGTAGCCGGATTCGTAAACGCGAGGATAACGACGAGAAGCGGCTCGATCGAGAGCAGACCGATCGTTTTCGGCGTGACGTACCGCTCGCGGCCGGTGTAGACGAGTGCGAAGACGACGATTGCAGCGACGCTGAGGCCGATGCCGACGTACAGCGTCCGCTCCATCAGTACCGACAGCGCGTAACTGTCGGCCGCAGTCGCGACGAATCGCGATCCGGAGACGATGACCGTCCCAACGAGGGCCCCAGCAAGCGGGAGGGCACCGGTTTTGCCTCGGTGTCGCCAGACGACCAGCGCGACGACCGCGCCGATACCCGTCGCCAGCCCGTAGCTTCCCAACAACACGCCCTCCCCGACTGTCATGAACGACTCATATTCAACGATCGACAAAAAACTATTCCGCGAATCGAACACCGAGTACAGAACGAACGATTTAGGCGTCGGAGCCCGATATCGACACGTATGCCCGTATCGAAAGACGAGTTCGAGAGTCTCCCCCCCTGTGACTTCTACACGCCCGACGAGTTGCTCGAGGACGATCAGATGTACACCGTCTACGAGATCGCTCGGCTGCTCCAGGGACTCGAGCCCGACGCGGAGATCGACGAGGGAACCGAGGATATCCTGCTCGACTGGGCGATTCCCTGGGTGATGACAAACGCCGACGACCTCGTGGTTGCCGAGCCACGAACCGACGACGAGCCGGGGTATTACGGCCTGAAAGAATGATACTGCTGGTCGTCGGTGCCGACCGGGTCGACGCCGGCAAGACGACCTTTTCAGTCGGCCTGCTCGAGCGAACCGGCGCGCGCGGGTACAAACCGCGGGCGGGGAACGATTTCTGGTTCGACCACGACGACTGCCAGCGAGCGCTCTCGGCTGGGCGACTCTACGGGAAAGACGCGAAGCGACTCGCAACCGCGGAAGGACGCGGCCGCGAACCCGAGCGGCTCAATCCCGTCCACCGACTCTGGCGACCCTCGCCCGGCGGCGGTAGCGGTCTCCTCGGACGGGACGACCGCGAGTTTCTGGTCGACCGGATCGGCCGTCCAACACCGGGTAACGGAACCGGCGCTGCCGACGTCCGCGGAACGGAGCACGACGGCGCGTACACGTTCGTCCGAAACGCGACGGTCGATATCCCCGACTCCGTAGCCGATCGGCTCCCACTCGAGGACGCGATCGCGGTCGAAACTGTCGAGCAACTCAACGAACTCGCGGCCGAGCGCTACGTCCCGGCGTTCGAGTCGCTCGCGGCCGAGATCGAATCGACCGACGTGGCCGTCGTCGAATCCTACAGCGACATCGCTCAGCCGCTGCAGTCGCTCGAGCCGGCCGCGATCGCCGCGGTCGCTGCCGTCGAACCCGGCCGCGTCCGCATCTATCCCGGCGATCGCTACGGCCGCGCCTGCGAAATCGCCAGCTCGAGCCCGAAAGACGGCGCGCTCGAGAAGCGAGTCCCGACTGTCCTCGAGTATCTCGACCCGATCAAGCGCGTGCAGTTGCCGCCCCTTGCAAGCGACGCGCGCCACAATCCGACCGCGATTGCTCGAGCATACGAAGAGGCCTACGACGCGCTGCTGGAGACTGCCGCACAGAGCGCTCGCGTCTAACGCCGGACTCGTCGGCGTGGCGTCGCCTGTCCCTGTATCACAGTGGTTAAGATCACCCAGTGAAACCACTCTGTAATGAGACGACGTACGTTCGTCGGTGCCGTCGGTGGGACGGCAACGATCGGCCTTGCAGGCTGTTTGACACAGGAAAACGGCGAGGGAGCCGATAGCAACGGTGGAGACGACGCCACCGGCGACACCGACGCCGCGACCGACGACGGGACGGACGGAACCGACGAGGAGACTCTCGAGGGGACGGTCACGGTCGCGACCTACGAGTCGATGGTCGATGGAACGGACCCCGCGGGCCCGTGGCTCAAAGACGAGTTCGGGGCGACCTATCCCAACGCCGAACTCGAGTGGACGGTTCCCGAACAGGGGCTCACCGAGTACGTCCAGCGCGCACAGAACGGTGCCGGCATCGAGGCCGACGTCTACCTCGGCGCGAATATCGACGATCTCGTGAATATCGACGACAATCTCGAGGCGGGCGGGCTCTTTACCGAACTCGATGTCGAACGGATCGAGCGGGCGGATCGGATTCGGGACGGGCTGGACATGGGCGACCCGCACGGGCGCGTACTGGCCTACGACACGGGCTACATCAGCCTCGTCTACGACGAGACCGTCATCGACGAACCCGACACCTTCGAGGATTTAACCGAACCCGCCTACGAAGACGCCCTGCTCGCCCAGAACGCCCAGACCTCCGATCCCGGCCAAGCGTTCCTGCTGTGGACGATCGATGCCTTCGGCGAGGACGGCTACCTCGAGTACTGGGCACAGCTACAGGAAAACGGCGTGCGCGTCCTCGATAGCTGGACCGACTCCTACGACGGGGCCTATATGAACGAGGAGCGACCGATGGTCGTCTCCTACTCGACCGATCAGGTGTTTGCGAACATGGCGGGCCACGACCTCAGTCGCCACCAGCTCGCCTTCCCGAACGACCAGGGCTATGCCAACCCCGAAGGGATGGCCATCTTCGAGGGCGCCGAACAGCTCGACCTCGCCTACGCCTTCCTCGATTTCGCGCTCTCGAACGATGCCCAGGCGGAGATCGCCCAGCGAAACGTCCAGTTCCCTGCCGTCGAGAGCGAATACGTCGATCTGGACGAAGAGTTCGACGAGTACGCACACGAGCCGCCGGAAGCGGTGACGGTCGGCTACGACGAGCTTCGTGGTAACCTGGACGGCTGGGTCGACGACTGGGCCCGCCAGTTCGCCAGCCAGTAAGCCGTGTCTCGCCGGGATCGGTTTCGCGGCGCTGTCGATCGGCTCTCTGCGGTCGGCGACCGGGTCGCTGCGGTCAGCCGGCTCTACACCGCCGTCGGTTCGCTGCGATCCTGGCTCGAGGGCCACGCACTCGCGGTCCTTGGCATCGGAACGGCGGCTGTCCTCGCCGTCATGCTGTATCTCCCCGTCGGCGTCGTCTTCGTCAACGCCGGGTTCGAAGACGGGGTACCGACGTTTACCCACGTCGCTGACGTTCTGACAGATCCCTTCTATTTCGGCTTTCTCGCGGACATCTTCGCGGAGCCGTTCGCGATCGGCAGCCACCTCGCCTCACTGGTCGGGTGGGTCGGCGCGATTTCGATCTCACTCTCGCTTGAGTACCCGCTCTCGGATCTCGGCATCCCGCTTCCGGTTCCGTGGCTCGGCCTCGAGACGCCCGGTCTGAGACAGGGGCTGTTCGGCTTTACCGCCTACCAGGCCGGGCTGTCGACGATCGCGAGCGTGGCACTCGGACTGCCGGCCGCGTACGTTCTTGCGAACTACGAGTTCCGGGGGCGTCGAACGCTGCGGTCGCTGACGATCCTCCCGTTCGTCCTGCCGGGGATCATGGTTGCGGTCGGCTTCTACGCCATGTTCGGGCAGGCGGGAACGCTCAACTCCCTGCTTGGCGCGGTCGGGCTGGGACCGTTCGCGTTCGTCGAAACGAGTCCGCTGGCGATCGTCATCCTCGCCCACGCCTTCTACAACGCGCCGCTGGTCGCCAGGATCACCGTCGCCGCCTGGGAGTCCGTCGATCGCCGCGCGGTCGAAACCGCACGCAGCCTCGGGGCGAGCGAACGCCGCGCGTTCCGAGATGTCGTCGTCCCACAGCTCGCGCCTGCGGTACTCACCGGCGCGCTACTGACGTTCATCTTCACGTTCATGACGTTTCCCATCGTCCTCGCACTCGGCGGCCTGCAGCTCGCGACCGTCGAGGTCTGGATCTACGACCGCATCCAACGACTGGACTACGCCGAGGCCGCGACGCTGGCCGTCCTCGAGACGATTCTCTCGCTCGGCCTGACCTACGCCTACCTCCGGTACGAGTCCGCCCAAACCGGTTTCTCGCAGGCGGCTTCTCCCCCACCGAAGGAAGCGCTGTTCCCCGATCTACAGACGGCGTTGTCTCCCCGCCGGCTGGCTATCGTCGGGTACGGGCTCGTGACCCTCGTCGTCTTCGTCGGCCCGCTGGCGAGTCTGGTCGTCGGCAGCGTCACCGACGGCGGTGGGTTCACGCTCGATCACTACGCGTTCTTGCTCGAGCGACAACTCGAGGGCGAGAGCTTCCAGACGCTACCGTTGCCGGCGATCCGAAACTCGTTGCTGTTTGCCGTCGCGACGCTCGCGATCGCCGTCCCGATGGGCGTCGTCGTTTCGGTCCTGACCGCTCGCGCGGGCCGACTCGGAACCGTCGTCGATACGCTCGCGATGGTGCCACTCGCGGTCAGCGGGATCGTCTTCGGGATCGGCCTCCTGCAGGGGCTGGTCTTCGGCATCTCCCTGCCCGGTGGCTGGCGCTTTCAGGTGACCGGTGCGGTCGCCATCGTCGTCGCTCACGCGGTTGCGGCCTACCCCTTCGTCACGCGAAACGTCTCGCCGCTGCTCTCGGGGCTCGATCCGGCGATGGTCGAGTCGGCTCGTGCACTCGGGGCGTCGCGGTACCGGGCGCTGCTCGACGTCGAACTACCGCTGGTCGCAAGCGGCATCGTCGCCGGTGCGGCCTTCGCCTTCGCCATCTCGATCGGCGAGTTCTCTTCGACGGTAATTTTGGCCAGCGGCGGCGAGAGTTACACCATGCCCGTCGCCGTCGAACGGTATCTCGGCCGTCGCTCCGGCCCCGCCATCGCGATGGGGACCATCCTGTTGGTCGTCACCGCCGCGAGTTTCGTCGTCGTCGACCGCGTCGGCGGGAGGTTCGAGCGATGACCGAACTCCGCCTCGAGGGCGTCTCGAAACGCTACGGGACCGACGACGACGAGACGGTCGCGCTGGCCGGCGTCGATCTCACCGTTCGGGACGGCGAGTTCTTCACGCTCGTCGGGCCCTCCGGCTGCGGAAAGACGACGACGCTGCGAACGATCGCCGGCTTCGAGACGCCGACCGAGGGCACCGTCGCCTTCGACGGCGAGGCGATGACCGCCGTCCCACCCGAAGACCGCGACATCGGGATCGTCTTCCAGAGCTACGCGCTCTTTCCCCACATGAGCGTCGCCGAGAACGTCGGCTACGGCCTCGAGTTTCGGGATCCGCCCGACGGCCGCTCGGTCGACGACCGCGTCGCGGAGTTGCTCGAGTTGGTCGATCTGTCGGGGATGGGCGAGCGCGCCCCCGACCAGCTCTCCGGCGGGCAGCAACAGCGGGTGGCGCTGGCTCGAGCGCTCGCGCCCGCGCCGGATCTGCTCTTGCTCGACGAGCCACTGAGCGCGCTGGATGCCCAGCTTCGAGAGTCGTTGCGACTGCAACTCAAGCGAATTCAGTCTACCCTCGACATTACGACGGTCTACGTCACCCACGATCAAGAGGAAGCGCTCGCGATTTCGGACCGGCTTGCCGTCATGTCGGCCGGTACGGTCGAACAGGTGGGTCCACCCCAGGAGATCTATCACGAGCCGGCGACCCGCTTCGTCGCCGAGTTCGTCGGCGACAACACCGTCTTCGACGGTCGCGTCAGCGAAACCACTGCAGACGGCGCCCGCGTGGCGGTCGGCGACGCGACGTTCGATCTCCCGGCGCTACCGCCCGGCACGGAGACCGTCAGTTTCTGTCTTCGGCCGGGAACGCTCACGCGAGACGCCGACCGGAATCGCGTCACCGTCGCCGTCGACACCTGCGAATTCCTCGGCGAACGCGTCCGCGTCCACGGACGATGGAACGGCACCGCGATCGTCTTGGGACTCGAATCGATGCCGCCGGAAACCGTGACCGTCGGCTTCGCCCCCGAAGACGTTCACGTCCTCGAAACCTCGTGAGGGCGGTCTCGAAATGTCGACACACGGCCTGATACGGTTTACTGTAAGTCATTGCCGGCGCACCCGCGACCCGGGCGGCGGGTACGCCGGTAAATCGTTACAGCAATCCGTATGAGACCGAGTGAGGTTAGGCCTGTCGAGCCATCTGCGAGGAGAGTTCGACGTGACCGTAGGGATCGGTCAGCACGCTCGGACCGTGGCCCGTGTGCATCTCCGCGAGATCCTCGTCGATCCACTCGAGGACGCGATCGATGCTTCGGATGAGCGTTTCGCGGTCGCCCTCCTCGAGATCCGTGCGGCCGAAGCTACCGTTCTGGAAGACGAGGTCGCCCGCGAATAGAACGCCAGCATCTTCGCTGTAGAAACAGAGATGGTCATTCTTGTGACCTGGCGTGTGGAGGGCGACGTACTCGTCGTCGCCGAGCCGGATCGCCTCCTCGTCCTCGATCTCGTGGTCAATTTTGGCGTTCTCGACCGACGCGTCGTACCCCCAGACCTCGACGTCGAACGCGTCGGTGACGGCCTCGAGGTTGCCGACGTGATCGCGGTGGGTGTGAGTCAGGACGATCGCGTCGAGGTCGTCGACGCGGGATCGAATTCGGTCGACGACGTCGAAGTTCGCTCCGGGATCGATCAGGACGGTTCGATCGCCCTCGACCAGATACACGTTGCTCGTAAACGCCTGCACACCCTGTGCGAGATTGTCGATCATGCAGCCACGTTCGTCCTCGAGTAGTTTGTGCGTATCGACACACGTCGCTGCGTCGTGATCTCGAATGTCGGTCTCGAACCGATATCTCCACCCCTCCCCCCATTTTCACAAGCATTTTTAGCTCCGGCACGTAGTAGCAGACGAATGCATCGGCCGGTTTCTGTCGGACTCGTCGTTTTCGTCGTCGTCGCCGCCGGGCTGGTCGGCCCGATCGGTGCGACTGGCCTCGCGAGCGCAAGCACCACTCAGTCGCCACCGACCGACACCACCACGGCGGTCGCCTCGGTGCCAGCGGACGACGTCGGCTCTGGCGACTTCGATACGACGACGTTCGAGATCACCGTCCACGAAAACGGGAGTGCAACGTGGACGTTCCGCCACGAGCAACGCCTCGACGGCGACGACGAAGCCGACAACCAAGCCAACTTCGAAGCCTTTGCCGAGGAGTTCGAAGCCGAAGAGACCGGCCTCTACGAGCGGTTTACCGACCAGGCTCAAGCACTCACCGAGGGTAACGACGCCGTCGACCGAGAGATGGCGGCATCGAACTTCAATCGGTCAGCGGGCATCGACGGCCAGATCAACCCTATCGGCGTCGTCGAAATGTCGTTTCTGTGGGAAGGCTTTGGCGCAACCGACGGCGACGCAATCGTCGTCGGCGACGTCTTCCAAACCATTTACATCACTGACGATCAGTCGTTGGTCATCGAACCCGACGGCGACCTCGAGTTCCGGACGGCCGACCCCGAGCCCGACTACTACGTCGGCTCCTCGCTACAGCAGTCCGGTCTGATCCAGTGGAGCGGCGAACGAGAGTTCTTCGATGGCCACCCGCGGGTCGTCCTCGAGCCAGCCGACGATGCCGGCGGTAGTTCCACTCCGTTTACTGGCACCGCCGGTGGCGGGGAGAACGGGCTCTCTTGGTCGCTGTTGATCCCTGTGGCTCTCGCCACGGTCGGCGTCGTCGTCGGCGCGTTCTGGTATTACCGTCGCTCGAACAAGGGAGACAGTCCGCCTGCGGAACCAGGGTCGGGTCCGGATACGAGAACTGCAGCCGGGTCACAGCCAGCCCGACAGGACGATGACCAGTCGACCGGCGTCACCGACGACGACCTCCTTACCGACGAGGATCGCGTCGTCAAACTTATCGAGGCAAACGGCGGCCGCATGAAACAGGTCAACATCGTCGACGAAACCGGCTGGTCGAAATCCAAAGTCAGTATGTTACTCTCGGAGATGGAAGACGACGGAACCATCAGCAAACTCCGCGTCGGCCGCGAGAACATCATCAGCCTCGAGGGCTTCGAACCGGAAGCGACGAAATCGCCGTTCGAAGAGTAATCTTTGCGTCGTCCGTCTCCGCTCGAGTTCTCGCTCGAATTCGTGGTGACTGGCAGTCAATACCGTGTGAACTACCCCTGCCTACTCAGCCGCTGACGCGGCTTCCTTGAGGCAGGGGCTTCCTGCTTCGACGACGCGACTTGCAGACACTGTAACAGAGTCCACAGCGTCCACGAGAACGGAGTTCTCGTGCGGCCCATCAGAACCTTCGGTTCTGAGGACGGTCGCAGTCTTCACAGGCGTTGATTCGGAGTGAACCACTCCTAGTTTCGACAATCCACGTGACTTCACGTTCAGCGCTGCGTTCCAATCCCTATCAGTCTCGAACCCGCAGGAAGGGCACGAGTGTTCCCGAATCCATAACGGTTTGTCGGTTTCCGCCCCACACGACGCGCACTCTTTCGTTGTACCTCTCGGATTCACCTCAACGTAGTGCGTGCCGTGCTTGTCACAGTGGTGTTCGAGAATCGCTCTGAACTCACCCCACCCAACTTCAGCCTTGTTCCGAGCGTTGCCATCACCTTCCAGCATCGACTTCACATTAAGGTTCTCGACAAACACGGCATCGTACTCCGTCGCGTAGAAGTGTGCGAGCTTGTGCTTGTAATCTCGCTTCTTGTTCGACATCCGAGCGTGAACCTCGGCAACGCGACGGCGCTGCTTCTCCCAGTTGTTCGACTCGTACTGTTTGCGAGAGAGCGAGCGTTGCTCGCGTTCGAGTCGCTTTCGCTCGTCGGAGAAGTCGAGTCGCCTGATGGAACGACCGTCTGAGTCGTGAATGAAGTTGAGGACCCCGAGGTCGATGCCTACAGTATCTTCAGCGCCGATGTTTTCTGGAACAGGTTTCTCGGGTTCGGCGGTACTGATGCAGAACGAGGCGTACCACGCTCCCGTAGGTTCTTTCTTCACTGTGACTTCCTTGATAGCATCATGCTCTGGAAGATCACGGTGGAGTCGGATTGGAATCTCCAGCGTTTCACCGCGGACTTTCTTCAAACGGAGTATCGCACGGTCTCGTGGGCCACTCTTCGTGTCGAGTTCGAAGCCCGATTGCCGATACGTGAAACTCCGATACTCACGCGGCGCTTTCCAGTTCAACGAACCAACATCATAGCCCTTGGCTTTCAGCTTACCGAGATTGTTGATGTTGGTGCGGATGCGTTCGACAGCTTTCTGCAAGACAGTAGAGTAGACTTGTTTCAAGTCAGTCCACCATTGCTTGATTTGTGGTAAGTCGTCTCGGACTTGCCAGACGCGCTGTCGGAGCGTGCCTTCGTCTTCGGGGATTTGGTTGAATTCGTGGAGTGCGTGGTTGTAGACTTGTCGCACGGTGTCTCTCGTCCAGTCGAGACTCTCCCGTTGCTCGGTCGTTGGAAAGAGTCGGTATCGTGGACTGTACTCCATGGGCTCTGTTGAATCACGGGACGGCGTCGGGATAGGTCGCTAAATCAAAGGAGTTGAAGCGGGAGAGTCGAGTTGTCCATGACCCAAATCTCCCGCT
>NZ_RBZW01000010.1 GCF_006543045.1 Salinadaptatus halalkaliphilus
AGATCGTCCTCACTGAGGTGACGGACGATCTCTTTTTCCTGTCCCGCCATTACCCTACCAACTCAAAGCATACCTAAATCTTCTGTGAACCACTAATTGCCGTCGTCGGCCCACAGTCGGGGGCGAACCGGAGAACCGCTCTCGTCGCGGTGACACACCGTGACGAGACTCGCTTCTCCAATGTCCACGCCTATCGGCGTCCTGTCGAGTCCAGCGAGACAGGGCTCGCCAGACTCGTCTGGCGGCGTCCGCTCGTCGGCGGACGCCTCAGATTCGTCCTCCACGTCGCGGGTAGCGGTGAGGTGGAGATACCACGTTCCGTCCCGCTCGAGGAGCCGACTTTCACCCATCTCGGCGTCGTCTGCGTACACCGCTTCGAGCCACTCCCGCTGGTCGGGATTGGCCCGTGCCGGAATCCAGAGGTGGTAATCCTCGTGGTGGGGAATTTTGACGTACCACTCGATAGCGTTCTGTGGCTGATGGTCGAGTTGCAGTCCCTCGTTGGTGAACCGAACGGGGTGGTCGTCGTGAAGCTCGTTGGCGTCGTAGCTGTTCCCACAGAGTTGTGGGACGTACTTTTTGAGGGCGTTTTTTGCGTAGCCGCTCAGGTCGTACTCGACAACTACGTCGTTGGCCGCTGACTGTGTGTCACAGCCAGCGGCGAAGGCGGCTTGAAGTGCCTGCTCATAACCTTCCTGTGTCTCACGAAGCTTCTGTCGCTTGTGGGCGTTCGGGTCCACAAGCTTCAGTTCGAGCGTTTTCGTGAGTTTACCCATCGTCGCCGTACGATTCCTTTCAGTTGTGATTGATATATAGCTCGGCCATTCGAAGTGGAAGTGAAACCGTGGGAAATCCGGCACTGCAATAGAACGGTGGGTTGTCACACTATGGTGTCCGCTTAACCCCCGCCTGTTCGCTCCTCGGTTCCGACAGAGCGTCGGAACACTCGTCACTCACGGGAAGGCGGGGGTATACGCTCGTATCCCTATCACGACCTGGCGGAAATGCACCGAGGCCGTGGAAACATTGGCACAGCGACCGAGATCTACCGTGCGCTGGCGGAGACAATCCGCGAAAACATGAATCGGATTGACGACAGTAGCGGGCACTACGGTCGCGAATTGAGCCGTGCCATCGAGGGATACGCCGAGACGATCGTCGAACAAGACTGTGAACACGCAGCAAAGCAACCCCACATCGAATATCTCTTCAAGGAATTCATCGTGGCAGACTACGACTTTGCCAGCGAGGACTACGACGAGGCATTACGGACAATCTGTACGACGAGGGCGGATCTCGAATACTGGCTCGAGCTGTTGGATGCACACGTTTCAGGTGTCGACCTCGAGCCAGAGGCCCTCGAAACATCAGTCGGTTCTTCGACGGAGACGACTCAGGACGAGGTCCAAGAAAACATCTCATCAAGCGAATCGACAGCCGATTCGAACGCGCAGTCGGAAGACGAGACAGACGCAACTGTCGAAAACGAGCGGACCGACGATGTCCTCTATACTTCGGATTTCGCGACCGGACCGCTCTCTACGGACGACTTTACTGGCGGAACGCTTGATGTCGAGCATTTAGCGGTCGGACCACTAGAGATCGGATACTTCGTCGGCGATGCGTTTGACGAGCTTCGCGTGGACGCTCCAACAACCGTCGAACGGCACACTGCAGAGATCAAATCGCTGGAATCCAACGCTTCCGAGTCAGACCTTGCCTCGAAGTTCCAGAAACGCCGTGTCCTCTCGACGTACGTGTACGTGCTGGAGGAACTTGGCGAGGAAGATGTTCTGGATACGCTGTACGAAGAGATCTATCTCGAAGACAAGCGGTTCTGTAAGGCATACGCCGAGCGGCTGATCGAACAAGACGACGAAGAGCGTGCACTCGAGATCGTCGAACACGGAATTGACACATTCCGTTCAACGACTGACCTGCGCTGGCTCGCCGTCGATCTCTACCGAGATCGGGAGGCGGACAGATACAAGACGCTGTTGAAGCAACTATTTCTTGATCACTCCGAGTGAGACGCCTACGACGAGCTAAAGGAGACCTGTACCGATCGCGAATGGGCGTCGATATACGGGGAGTTCGAGCGTACACTCGACCAGCGTGACCGACAACGGCTGATCTCTATGTACGTCCACGAGATGGATCTTGAGAAGGCATTTTTCGAACTGAAGGAAGCCGAGAATCTATTGTGGATTCGTCGCTATCAGGATCCGGTCGCAACAGTCGATCCGATCGAGTATTTCGAGATGTACCGCGAACAGCTGATTCCGTTTGCAGCCGGTGATACTGGGCGTCGTCATTACCGGGAAATTGCAGATCACTTGGAGTCGATGCAGGAATTGGTTTCTGACACCCGGCTCGAAGAGTTCGTCGAGTTCCTGAAGGAGGAACATTCGAATCGGCCAGCATTCCTCGACGAACTCGAGAAGGCAGGGTTTTGACTCACTCGGTAACCTCCTTGAACTCCCCATCACGACCGGCAAACACTCGAACGTCTGGTCCGTCTGATATCGCGGTCAACTGATCTACAGTCGCCGGAACACCGTCGATATCCAGTTCCCAGGGGACCGTATTGAATACGATCGCAAGAGTCGTGTCCGTATGCGTGCCTGTATCGAGACGGTAGAGTCGGTCGCGAACAAGAACCTGCCCGAGAACGGTGTCGAACGCCGATGCCTCGAACGTTTTCGCCGTTTGAACGATCCAGTCACTCTCGTCCGTCTCGATGATGGCATCGACCGTCCGGGTAACTATCTCGCCGACTGAACTGTCCACTCCATGCGCAGGCGAGTCGGGAAGTTGCGATGTCCCGACAACAACATCTCGATGAACAGTGCCGTCAACGACATCTGCTGCAAGGAACTGCTCGATGACGGTTCGCTCACGTTCGTCTTCATCCATGTACTTTTCCTCAATCGCTTCCAGCCCGTGATTGGCGACCTGATCGAGAAATCCGAGCGTGGTATCCGTAGCGTCGACGTCCGGCCCATAGCCGATTGGATCACCACGATGGGTCGTCGCCCAGACGAGTCCGTCGTCGATGATGCCAACGTACCCATCGATGTTGACGTGTCGACCACTGGCTTTGAATGCCTGTGACGGCGATTCGTCGATATTCGAGCCGAGCGTCCGGTTGTAGTGGAAATCCCGGTCGTAGACGTCTTCCGGCGAATTCTCGCGTATGCCTCCCGGGAAGACCTGGATCGACCCATACCGATTGTTCACCCGCTCGATCTCGACTGTGATGCCGTACTTGTCGGAAATCGTGTACAGGAGGTCGATTATCTGCTCGTGATCGTCGTAGTTTGGTGCGTCAGCATAGTATCGAAGCTTCATGGCTCTTCAGTCCCCCGTTCGTCGGACGCCCTCGCGTCAGTCAGTCGGTTTTCGACGTCCTCGAGACAGTCGGCTACCATCGACGCTCCTTCGAGAGGACCCTCAACCTCCAGCGCTGCTCGGTACAGTTCCGCAGTACGCTCCAACTCTTCCATCGATAGCTCGTCGGGCTCATCGAGCCAGTAGCTATCCGCGAGTTTCTTGTACGCCCAGGGATCCTCGGGGTACTCCTCGATGAGCGCCTCGAACTCGGCCCTGCTGTCTGTGGTTCTACCTAGTTCCGCGAGCGAATCGGCGACGAAGTGGCGAAAGTCGAGCAGGAGCTCGTCGTCTGCGTCCGGAAACTGCTCGCAGACCTCTCGACAGAACTCGAGTCGATGCTCGTGATATGCTGGATCGTCCTGAGCGACGGTGGCAAGATCGCTGTCGAGCGTTCGAATGAACGCCTCGAGCGAGAGAAACGTCGGTAATGTTCGGTCTGCTTCTTCGATGGTCGTACTGTCGTCGGGTATGACGGCGAGGATGTACTCCCAGGCAGTTAGCCATTGATCACAGGCCTCAGCGCGGTTTCCCTTCTCCCGGAGGTCGCGACCCTCCTGTACGAAATCGTAGATCCGTTCTTTATTCGGAACCTCGGGTGCCCAACGGTCCCAGAGTTCCTGTGCCGCCATCCAAATAAAGTCCTGATCGTAGCCCGTAGCATCAACCTCGTATTCGGCTTCCCACTGCTCAGAAAGTGTTGTCGCCGACTCGAAGTCTTCTGCTCGGTTCCGAAACGAGGCCTCGTTTGTTGCAATGCCGTGATCCTCGAGCTTCGCGACGATCTCGTCCGTCGAGAGTGCTTCGACATCACTGAGCTCCCATGCATCAGCAGGATAGGTACCGTCTGATGTATTGACTGTTCGTTGTTCACGCTGGATGGATTGATTGGTGTCCGTGTCTGCGTCGTTATTGCTCTCATCTACGCCGTGTTCGTCGACGTATTGCTCAACACGCTTTCGGTCGATTCGGCTCAGTTCGTCACGTTCGTGGGACTCGTAGAGATGCTCTCGAAGCGCAGTCTCCTCCTCGAAAGTTTGCTCACAGTAGCGACAGTCGCTCATTAGCTGGGGCTACGCACGCGGGTGGAAAAAACAACAGGTGTCAACAGGAAATCGGTGACGAAGCGTCCAGAGAATGCGTGTTAACAGCACTTACACTTCCTCCAATCTTTCAGACCGAACTCGTCGAAGTAGGACAACACCGGAGTCAGCTACCAACGGCTGAAGCCGTTGGCTTGTCGGTGGACTCCCGTTCTGCCGACACGTAGGCGTCGGACGCCACGTCAGTAGCGTTCACGGTCATCGTCCCCGACTTCAGGGCGTACTGACAGAACGCCCCTCCAGCGGGGGACTTCTGCCCCCGCTGGAGTTTGAGTGCGAGTTTTCGGGCGACGTTTTTCGCTGCGTTGTAGTCGGCGTTCGCCGAGTACGAACAGTCGAGACACTGGAAGTGCTGGCCGTCACGATTCTCGTCGAGCGTACAGCCACACTTCGAGCATTGTTGGCTGGTGTAGGATGGTTCGACTGTTTCGACCACGATACCAGCCAGTTCTGCCTTGTGTTCGGTCTGTTCTTGCAGTTCGCGGAACGCCCACTGTTGGAACTTCTTGCCGTCGCTGATACGCTCTCGAATCTGCTCCAGGTCCTCGAAGGCGATGTGCGTACAGCCGTGGCGCTTGGCTTCCGCGAGGATCTCTTTGGAACACCGATGGAGGTAGTCTCTACTCCAGCGACCGAACCTGTCGCCAATGCGCTGGAAGGTTAGATGTACGCTCCGCGTTCCAGTCTGTTGGAGGCTGGCACGCCGTTTTTCGAACTCGCGGCGCTGGTGGTTAAGATAGTCAGCGTTGCCGACGAATGCACCTGTCGAGGTCACGGCAATGTGGTCATCAACGTTACAGTCCACGCCAAGCACGTTCGAATGCTCGGCTTTCTCAGGACGTTCAACGTCGAGTTCTCGTTCCATCACTGCGTGCAGGTAGAACTTGTCGGCTTCGCTGTCATAGTGGACGGTGCTGGTCGAAAACGAGTAGTCGTCGTTCAGCAGGTATTCGCCGTGTGGTGCGCCGTCTGGGTCGTCAGGTAGGTCGTATTCGCATTCGACTCTGCCGTTGACGGTGGCGAGGCTCACTTTGTCACGGTAGTAGGTGGCGGCTCGCTTATCGTAGACGATGCTGAACGTGTCGTACCCTGGCTTGCTGGTGGTCTCGCCGTCAGCAAGCCGATCAACGCAGTTGTCGATGTCGTCGGTGGCGCGTTTGATCGCCTTCTGGACGAGGTTCGCATGCAGGTAGTCTGCTTCTTCACGAAGGTCGTCGTAGATGGCGGCTTCGGCTTCGCTCTTGCTGGTTACGCAGTCCTCGTCAGGGTAACGCCACGCCCAGTCTGCGGTGCGGTTCGCGCAGTACTGGAATTTGTCGTTGGTGGCGTGGAGGTCACTCTTGCGGTCGTCAGGCACGTCGAGACGGACACGAACCGTTCGAGTCACCTCCCACGCCATGTGCGTCACAGTAATATCTACTCTTTATTAGTATTTTTCCGCAACGTTAGGGAGTCGGCAATGCTGTGTTCGGTGGATTGCTTCGCGGAGCGTACGCGCTTCCTCCCACGGCTAAAGCCGGTGGGCTTCCGCGCTGTTACCGCTGTGACCTCCCCCAGACACCAGATTGAGCCATCCACACGACAGCTACCAGCGACAGGAGTGTGAGTCAGTACGTTCCCGAGCCCTAGACACAATTGGGGGCCGTCCGAGCACCACTGTAATCGACGTGGACTGCTGGTGGTCTCGGAGAATCAGAAGCCGGGATGCCATTCCAATCAACGACATGGATATTCGCCATCTCTCCAGAGAACCGAAATCGCATCACACCGGTCTCTACCGCACCTTCAGCGGAGTGGTTTGTCACGACAGTTGCCTCCTCGAGCGGATCGGCACCGACCAGTTCGATCTCGCCGTCGACAGTGATTTCGTAGTTCGATGGGACGCCGCTACCGACGATGGTCACGAGATGTGGCAGCGTCTCGTCAGCCTCAGCAGACATACTTTGACGAGCTAATCCTGCCGTTATAAGCCTTCTTTTCGATGGAATCGTTGGAATTAGTGAAGGAACAACGATCGAAAATATGGTCTCTCAGATGTCTACGTACTCCCGTTCCCATTCTCGTCTGTTCTCGATAGTTCCCTCTCCCGACTCGGTGATAGCGTAGTAGTTGGTGCGACGGTCGAGTTGCCCTTTCTCGACCAGTTCTTTGTTGACTAGGGTGTCGAGATTTGGGTACAGTCGTCCGTGATTGATTTCGGCGCTGTAGTATGTCTCGATCTCCTCCTTGACGTCCTGTCCCGACGGCTGATCGGCACCTGCGATGACGTACAACAGGTCGCGCTGGAATCCAGTGAGGTCGTCCATCCTACACGAGTCTTCAACGATCCTGCATTTGACTTCTTTTCCGAATACAATTGGATGTATAGATCTTGTGAACGTCTTGTTTGGGTTAATATCTTGTCTGTACTAAGTGTCAGTACTCACAGGCAGTTGAGAGTGTCGTATCAGCCAGAGAGATTATTTAGAGAAGGAGCAACAATGAGGGTGTGACTCAAGCGGATTTAGGACCACGACGACAGGAACTTCTCGAAGCATGGGGCACATATGCCGCAACCACGCCTCAGAGCGAATTTCACGATTTCGGGCCGGAAAATCGAAACGAAAGAGTACGCGATCAACTGGAATCGTTCCTCGAGTCGCCATCCGAGACCCCTTCGAAGAACTGTGGTCACACGACGTCCTGCGAGATGCCGTGATGGGCGGATCAGCACTCGTTCTCAATACCTGGCCAGGCACCTTGGACGACTTGGCCGCTCGATTCGAACGAATGCAGACAGCCGAGGAATACGATCCCAGTTGGGAGGACGATATTGTAGCCACAAGCGCGATCTGGGAACTCTACGGGCACATGGATCCAGCCAACCGCCCAATCCTGAACAGTCAGGTAATGTCTGGGCTAGACTCACTCGGATTCAACAAACCAGCAGACTATCAGAACAGACGGGGATTCGAGCGGTTCGCAGACGCTTACGATTCGATCGTCGGTCACGCCACAGCAGCAACGGACCACGAAGTCCCGTGGTATTTCGAACTCGAGCAGTTTCTCGTAATGGCTGGAACTGAGAATCAATACGACATCCATTCAGCGCTCCCAGTCGACCCGGAGTATCCGAAGGTGGTCGGCTGGGAGGCTGAGGGCCATGCAGGCAAAATCGTATTCAGAGATCTTGCTCCCCTGTTGGAGAAGTACACTGAATCCAAGGCAGGAGGCGGATTCGAAAAAGGTGAGACCGGCTTGTGGGGAGACTACTGGGAGTCCTGGAAGTGGACCCATGCTGACCACATCCGAACCAACGTCCGAACGGAGTACGAGATCACAGATCTCAGTGGTGACGAGCTCGAGTCCTTCCTGAAGCAGTTCAAGAACGCCCCAGACGTCGAATTATCGAGTACTGTCCCAACGTACTTGCTCGGCGGACGGTCTGGGGGAATTCTCTGGAACGATTTCAAAAATCGATCTCTCGAACACCCGCACGATGCAGCAGAAGTCCTCTCAATGCTCTTTGACGAGAACAAGCCATTGACTGATCGGCTGGCCCGCTTCAACGATTTCTACGCACCATTAGAAACCTCACCAGGGCCGTTGCTCAGTCTAGCTACGATGTTTCTCATGCTCACATATCCAACAGAGTACGTGATGTACAAGTACGGCAAATTCAGCTCGTTCTTCGAGGAGTATAGCGATTACAACGTTTCGACCGGCTTCGAGCCAAAACAATACTGGGTGCTCAACGAGGCGAGTCAGCGAATCGTTCGGCGACTGAATGGGATGTTCGACGAGGATCCCCGTATCGATACTGAAGCATCGATGCTTGACGTCCACACGCTGATCTGGGTTACAGTCGGTGTTGAAAACCTTTGATAGGGATTAGCAAATTAGTACATAGTTTTCCGCCAGTCCTCTTCAGAGACTGCCAGATATGCTGTGATGAATATAAAGCACGAGTGCAGCAGCGAGCGAATGCGCCGTATTGCTTGACCGATGGTACAGAAGGAGAACAGAAACAATCATATTTCCAATATTAACAGTCGAGCTGAAAGGCCAGTTTACCTAACGTTCCAATCAGCGACTGCTGGTGGTGTCGTCTGATGTTCCAGCGTTCTGGAGTGGTGAACGTTGTTTGTGCCCTAATTTTAAGTGAGTTGAGTAACACTGTTACAGTAGATGTAACAATGTCACAGACTGTCCGCATTTCGGATGAACTGTATGACGCCATCGACGAGTATCGGGACAAAGACGAGTCATTCCAAGACATCATTGAAGAGATGGCCGATGAATTCGGTCTGGTGCCGGACACACTCCAGACGCCAGCTGAACTCGAACGAAAGCTCCGATCTACCTATAGTTACTCAACAGCCGAAGCTCAGATGGTTCTTGATGCCCTCCAGTACGTCTATATTGGTGAGGAGAAACCCGAATCAATCGGAGTTCCCCATGCGTTCGCGGATGCAAACTACGAAGACGAGATTGATGCCCTCATCCGACTCGACCTCGTTTCGGAGGAACACTACACTGGAAAATACGATTACGGCTATCGGACGACATCCAGAGGTGCCGAAGTTGCGTCCGAGCTGGTGCGGAACCATATGGACCAACACGAGGGCGAACTCCATCAGCTCCTCGACGGTTACGACGAGGTGTTCCTCGGAGTCATCATTCAGTTCGGGTTCGAGAAGACCGATTCCGGCCACTTCACTGACCGGGGGGCGACTCTCGCCGGAGCGGCAGTGCCTCCACTATGGGACATCGACGAACTGTTAACAGCGTATCGTAAGTTCATCTCGGAACTCAAAGACCTAAATCTGGCAGTCCAATACGGGACAGATATCCAGCGGACTGTCGTGGCGCCGGAGTTCAGGGACTATCTCCAGACCAGGGTCGATCCAGATACATCCGCGATGATGGCAACCGTTGAGGTCTATCAGACGTTGTTGGACTACACCCATGGTGACCTATCGACGCGAGAGGAACTCATAGATAGGCTGGACTTCGCCACGGAAGATCAATTGGCTGAGGAGGTTGATGCGTTTCACAAGGCCGGGCTCACCTCTAACTACCAACCCAATCAGGAAACCCCCTTCCTCATTCGGGACTCCGGCGGTGTCGAACAACGCATCGAAACGGAGCTGATGGACGCTCTGGGCGTGCCCACCGAACCTTAGGGGTCAGGTGTGGTCCGCATTAATCTCGATGCCGAAGGGATCGTCAAGGCGGTCTCCCAACAGTACAAGGACGGGACTTACCACCTTGATGAGCAGGGGATTGCGTTCCTGCTAGTAGAGCCTCCAGTTAATTCGTACCCAGTTGGGCATCCTATCGAAGATAGGCCTGCGCAGCGGTGTCAAAGCACGATTCAGGTGAGCCAGTGAACGAGCCGTCGAGCGTAATCGACGGCTCGTATCGCTCGTCACTATACTTGTAGAACGCAAATACCCACGAGTCCGGATCGCCGGTCCAGGTTAATCGGCACAATTTCGTCGGAGTCTGTCGGATGCGTTCTTTCTCCTCCTCGCTCGCATCAGGCATCACCCATGGATCGCTCTCGAACGCATCGATGTATGCGTATTCACTACGGAAGCGAACCTGCACACGCGCGCACCGCTCGCTCCACGCGGTGCGCGCGTGTTTCTCAATCCGGTCTTGGAGGGTTCGACGAACGGACTTGGGGATCGAAGCCATACGGTCTAGACGACTCCAGCGAGATTTACGCTATCGCTGGGTGATCTTCCAACAACAGAGTCAGTTGCTCACTCGTGTAGGACCACTTGATCGGTGTTGGAGCACGATTCCACCGATTTTCGAAACCATCGATGCGATCACGAAGTGAACTGACCGAGGCAAAGCTCTCGCCAGCGAGAGCTTTCCGACTCAGTACAGAGAAATACAGCTCGATCTGATTCAGCCACGATGCGCCGGTTGGAAGATGCAACCCTTCGACGTTGCGGTACTGCTGTTTCAGCCACCATGTGAACGTATTCGGATGATGGGCACTCCCGTTATCGGTGATCCAGAACACGCGATCTGCCGCTCGGCAGATCGGGTGTGCCATCACCGTCTCGACGAGGGTTTCAAAATTCGCCCGCGTATTGCGATCAACACACTGACCCACAATTTCTCCAGTTCCAACGAGTAGAGCTGCTTGATAAGTACAGGTTCCGTGGCGCTCGTACTGATGTTCGACGTGAGTCCGGGTGTGCGGTCCCGGCGGCGTCCGTCGCCGGGACCGCGCTTGAATGCCTGTCTTCTCGTCGGCACAAATGACGACGTCACGCTCGGTGAGGTCCTCACCGTCACACAGTCCGTTGTATAAATCCAACACAGGAGGGGCTTTCTGTTCGAAGTGTGGATCTCTCGGAGTCACCCAGGAGGTGTAGGTCCACGGTAGTTGGATAGCGTGACCAGGATTCACCGGTTAGTGATACCTCTCATCCTGATCTGAGTTCTTTCCCACCGAGGATGGACTGGAGCTGTTCAGGTGGATCAAGTCCTCGCCGTTTCCACGTCGCTAACATGGTTGTGATCGTCTCGTGAATCTGGACCCCTTCGGTTGAGCGGAGGGTCCGGAACATCTTCCGCAGCACAACTTGCTCGCGCAGAGCGCGCTCTGCGCGATTATTCGTCGAATCGACGTCTGGCTCTGTGACGAACGTCAGCCAGTGGCCTAACCCGTTCCTGATCTTCTCGATCAGCTTCTGAACCTCCTGTGACTCATACTCCTCCCTGATCAGCCCTTCCAGGTGTAACGACGCCTCCGCCCGCATCTGTTCGCGGGCGGAGGCGGATGGGTCTCTTTCGTCGAACGCCGTTAAATCGTCGTGGAGATCGTGCAACTCCGCAGAAAGCCACTCTGCTTCCTCATACCGCTCAGCAACGTACTCCGCCTCCCGCAACAGATGCGCCCAGCATCGCTGGAGTTTCGTGTGGTAGCTCCGGTACGCCGACCAGCCGTCACAGCTGAGCGTCGAGTCCTCGGCGAATTCCTCGCCGAGGACGTCCTCTAACACCTGGCTTCCACGACTCTCGTCAACCCAGAACAGCACTTCCTCGTCAGTTACGAACGTCCACACCCAGTGCTGTTCCCCATCAACTGGGAATCCTGTTTCATCGCAGTAAACGACGTCACTCTCCCGGATACGGGCTTTGACGTCTTCATACGCGGGTCGCAGCCGGTCTGCGACCCGCTTGGTCAGGTTGTAGATCGTCCGATGGGAGAGGGGAATATCGAGTTCCCACTCAAACAGCTCCGCCTGCTTGCGGTTCGGAAGGCGCTGATGGAACCTTCCAAGGGCGGTTTGGGCCATGATATTTGGCCCAAACCGCCCGGTTTCCGGGCAGTCAGGATGCTCGGCAACGACTTCGTTTCCACAGGAACAGCGGTGTTTGCCGAGTTCGTACTCGGTGACAGTCGTTGGAATGGGAAGGGGTATGTCGATAATCGTGCGTGAGACGTAGCTGTCCGGGTTAGAGAGTGTCTGCTCACAGTCTGGGCAATATCCCTGATCGACTCGAATGGTCTCCTCTGGTTCCGGAGGCGGTCGAGTTGTTCCCTCGTGACCTTTGTCACGTCCTGGAGAGGAGTCGCTGGCGGCGTCAGCGTCGCCGCCAGCGTCGTCCCCTTGGTCTTCGTTCTCTTCCTCGTCGCTGTCATCGTTGCCAGGTGATCCAGCCGCGCCACCCTGCTTACTGGGTGGTGTGTTTGGGTTTTCGTACCGTTTGAGGCGAGTCTTGAGTTGTTCGATCTGCTGTTGCTGTACAGCGATTTGACGACGGAGAAGACGGCTCTCAAGCTTTTGAATTACGAGTTGCTGGCGGAGATGTGTACTGTCCTCAGTGCGGATCGCGGAATCTATCGATTCCGGCGATCCGCCAATCCCCCGCGACACACTTGGTTCACCATTGAGAGACCATTCATGAGACTGCTACGAAATCAGTCTGACGGCGGGTCGCTATCCAATTACGGTCCACGGTCGGATCGCCGCCTGCGCGAGCCAGGCGGCGATCGTGGACTGTGATGGGCACGGATCAAGCTCCCGTGAGGCCTCCGCATGGATGTCACTGGAACTCAGCCGCGAAAGCGGAAGCTGTCGTGTGGAAGGAAGTTCGCAGGCAAGGGCGGTGATAACTGCTCGATCAGTGTCACCGTAAGTGGGAGGACAGCCGGGCCGGGGCTCATCGATGAGCCCGGCCCGGCATTCCTTGGCGAAGCGTCCGCGCCATTTACGGACGGTTTTCCGTGTACACTGGAGCTTTTGTGCGATTTCAGAGTTATTGAGACCAGCAGCAGCGAGGAGGACGATCCGTGCGCGGAACACTTCTCGTTGAGGGCTGGTCGCTTTACGTGTGACCGCTTCAAGATCGGCTCGATCTTGAGCGGTCAACGTGATTGTAACTGGGTTGGGGCCTGGAGACACGTTCTTCCTCGGTTAGGTCTGTTCACTCTACGTCAGCTGAGGAGATAACGACTTCAGGCTAACCGGGTACGAACTTCCAAGACGGTCCACTAGATGGCGTTTAGCATCGACTTTCTGGACGACGGCCGCGTCCTGGAGTGGGAGGCAACCGTCGACGGCGCCGTCGCGACCGAGCGCCAAGACTACACCCCACGCTTCTACGTCGCCGCTCGCGACCCTGATGCCGACCTCGACCTCACGACGCTCCAATCGGTGTACGACCAGCACCCGGATGTCGTCACGACCGAAATGGTTGCGCGACGGCCGGGCTTTCGACGGGACGAGGAACCAGTCCTCGCGGTCGACGTCGCCCACATCGACCGTGTCACCCCACTCGCCCGGCAGGCACGCCAGCTGTCAGCCTTTCCAGTCGGGGATCTCGCCTGTTTCAACGTGGACTTTTCGCGAGAGTTCCGGTACTGTCTGGAGACCGGTGCCGATCCGACGCCGGCGAGCGAGCTGTCGACGCTCCGGCTCAGCGTTCCGATGACCGAAACGAGCAACGACGTCTACGGAGAGTTGACCGTCGCCGGCGACACTGTCACCGGCTCGCCGACGGATCTCCTGACCGCCGTCCAGGGGGCGCTCGACGCACACGATCCGGACGTCTTGGTCTGCTCGACGAGCGAGATCGTCCCGACCCTGTACGAAATGGCGACGGACGCCGGCGTCGACGACTTCTCGCTGAGTCGGTGGCCAGACGTCGATTACCAGCAGCTCGCGAGCCGGTCGACGTACTCGAGCTACGGCCGCGTCGGTCACTCGCCGGCGCGGTACAACGTCCCCGGGCGGGCGATCATCGACGAGTCGAACACGTTCTTCTACGGGGAGACCAACCTCGAGGGCGTCCTCGACCTCGTGTCGCGTTCGAAAAAGCCCGTCCAGGAGCTCGCGTGGGCGTCGATCGGGAACGTCCTCACCGCGATCCAGATCTGTGAGGCCTACGACCGCGGGGTCCTCGTCCCGTGGAACTCCTGGCGCCACGAGTTCTACAAGCAGATGGGGACGCTCCACGACGCCGACCGTGGCGGATTCATCTTTGCCCCCGAGGTCGGCCTCCACGAGAACGTCCACGAACTCGACTTCTCCTCGTTGTATCCGAACATCATCTGTACCCAGAACGTCTCGCCGGACGTCATCCGGTGTGACTGCCACAGCGACCGCGAGGACGTCCCTGGCCTCGGATACTCGATCTGCGACGACCGGGGCTACCTCGTCGACGTGCTGCAGCCGATCATCGACGCTCGCGACGAGATCAAGGCGGCCATCCGTCGCGAGAAGGGTCGGGACACTCCCGACGAGGACCGTCTAGCGGAACTCGAGGGACGGTCGGGAGCGCTGAAATGGATCCTCGTCGCCTGCTTCGGATATCAGGGGTTCAGTAACGCGAAGTTCGGCCGCATCGAGTGTCATGAAGCAATCAACGCGTTCGCCCGTGAGATTCTGCTGACGGCGAAGCAGCGACTGGAAGCCGGCGGCTGGCGCGTCGTCCACGGCATCGTGGACTCCATCTGGGTGACCCCGGATCCCGACGTCGACGACGAGGACCGCGAGGACCTCGGGACGCTCGCGACGGAGATCACGGAACGTGTCGAGATTCGGCTCGAACACGAAGCCCACTACGACTGGGTGGCGTTCGTGCCGCAGCGCGGGAGCGACGCCGGCACGTTGACGAAGTACTTCGGGAAGGTCGCCGGCGACGACGACTTCAAGATCAGGGGTATCGAAGCCCGGCAACGCTCAACCCCACCGTTCATCGAGGACGTCCAGCGGGACTCTCTCGAACGGCTCGATGCAACTCGATCTCCGGACGCCGTCCTCGACTGTCTTCAGGACGCAATCAAGCGCCTCCACGCTGGGACGGTGCCGGTCGAGCAGCTCGTCAAACGGAATCGTGTCTCCAAGCCACTGGAAGGATATACACAAAACACGCAGAACGTGGCGGCGCTGAAGCGGGCTCGCGACCAGGACCTCGCCATCCACCCGGGACAGGACATCGAGTACGTGGTCGTCGACGACGAGAAGAGTTCTCGAGAGCGGGTCGCGTTGGCTCACGAAGAGATGGAGTCGTACGATGCGTCGTACTACGAGACGCAACTCGTCAGAGCTGTCGAGAGTGTTCTGTCACCGCTTGGGTGGGATCGCACGGAGATACAACAAGAACTCGCAGGGGCACGTGAGCCAGAGCTAACCGATTTTCAGTGACCGGGCAACGAATGGTTCAATAGAGAATTACGGTCGCACTCCCTCCCCCCGTCATCGATGTGTAAAACCATGAGAGGAGGGAGGGGGTGACGAGAACAGAATGGCGAAAACCGGCGATGAGACCATTAACACGAAGGAGAGTGTCTCAGCGACGCAATCTATATTCTCGTAAGCAATGCATATTGTCTGACAAAGTTTTATATGCAGTGCGTTACAACCTCAGCCGTACTCCATTTAGATGTGAAGGTTAGGAGAAATGACGCTTCGACTAACCGAACAGGGATGCCCCATATTACGCTTCTCGACCTCCTACACGATCTCTCTTGTTTTCAACCGTCTCGTGGCGTCAAGCCCGACTTTCGTGATTTATTCTACGTGAGTTCCCCCTTCCACCCCTGCTGTTTACACATCGATGACGGGGGGTGGGGGGTCACGAGACTCCGTGACTTGATCTCTTTTCTAGTGGCTCAGCTTTGCACGTTGAAGTAGGAGCGTAACGTAGGGGGTGGCAAGGACGAATGATGCCGATTACGGACTTCTTGTCGTGTACGCGTGTGTTCGACGAGTTCGAGTCGCTGTCTTCTGCCCAACGTCATCACGCCAAAACCTACGCCACAGGTCTTGTTGCGGCCAGCAACAAGACCGTGGCGGGCATCGCACGCGAAGTCCTTCCAGCCAACAGCAAACGCGCCCTCAACAAGTTCCTCACCGAGTACGACTGGGACGAACAGCAATTCAACCACGAACGTCTTGAAGAGCTTCAGAAACACGGTGAAACACGCTGGTCAAAGGATGGCTACATCGTCCTTGACGACACGATCACCGAGAAAGCCGGGGACGAAGTCCCCGGCGTCGGCCACTTCTACGATCACGCCGAAGGTGACACCGTCTGGGGGCAAGATCTCATCTACGCCTTCTACGCTGACGAGAAAACCGCCTACCCGCTCACCTTCCGCCTCTACGAAAAACAGGACGAAGACGACCAAGACCACGATACCAAGTACGATCTCGCCCGCGAGATCGTCACCGAACTCGAAGAAGAGGTAGGTGTGCCTGCGGCCACCTACCTCTTCGACTCATGGTTCGCCCACGATTCTGGCCTTTCTGAACACATCGAATCCTACGGCAAGGACTGGATCGGCCCGCTTCGGAGCAACCGACAGGTGACCTACGGCGGAGAAGAGATCCGCGTCGATGCGCTCTTCCAGCGCATCGACACGGTTGAGCGCAATATCGAGGACGAGACCTACCACATCTGGACGAAGAAGCTTCCCGTCTCCCAGCTGGGAGACGTGAAGCTGGTCATCGCGGAGAAAGAGACCGACGAAGACGAAAAGAATCCGGTCAAGTACCTCGCTACGAACAAGATCGACGCACCGACCGAGCACGTGATTCGCTCCTACGGGATGCGCTGGCGCATCGAGACGTTCTTCGAGGACTCGAAGCAGGATCTCGGCCTAGGAGACTGCGAGATGCAGACCGACGAAGGTGCCAGTCGGCACTGGCACCTTCTGATGGCTGCCTACAGTCTCGTTCGTCTTGATCCTGATTCGAGCGCCTTGGGGACGGTTCGCTCGAAGACGTCATCGCTTCGAGCGAACCTTGAACATTCTCTGAAAGAAGCCGTCTACAACCTTCTCTCGTGGGTTCGAGACAACGATGATCGCGGCGTCGATGACTTGATGACCGAGATCGACCACCTCTTCGTTCACTCAACCGCTGACGCTAACGTGCAAAGCTGAGTAGTGGGTTAGAAAGATCTGATGCGGAAGTGGCTGCTCCGCGTTCGCTGACTCACCACCACCAGTTCAGGACTCTCTCGACTTCTCCCCCGCTACAATCTCGACTTTACACATCGAAAACGGGGGGTGTGTTCTCCACCGGGTGCTCGCCAGGATTCTTACTCCTCGTGAAATTCTTTCAGCTGAGCATTCACGACTGAACTGAGGAGTTCTTCCTGCTGGGCTATTCCTTCCAAGCGTGTATCATCGACGATCCGAGTCATCATCGCTTCAGGATCACCCGTGAATGTGAACTCCATATACATCCCGCCGCCTCGTCCGCGGCTTTTCCGGGATGTTGAAATCAACCCGTATGTCGAGAGTTCTTTGACATATTTGACGTACGTTTCACGAGTCATCTGGTCCGCATCGAGTTCGTTCGTGACCCACTGATAAACTTTGAATCCAACCGGGCTTGGGACGGAACTACCCGTCCGACTCGAGTGATACGCAACGGCTGCGGTTGCGTATAGTGAAATCTTCTTTTGTGTCGTAAGCCCCTCAACGAGCTTCAGCGACCGGTCTTTGTCAATCTCCTCCTGAGATTCTCGGACGTGGTCCTCCGTGACCACTTCATCTCCCCGTTCGTCTGCGAGGTCACCGGCACCGCGGAACAGGTCGATCGCCTTCCGTGCGTCACCGTGACTTTGTGCAGCGAACGCCGCCACGAGCGGAATCACGTCGTCCTCGAGAGCATCTTGACGGAACGCATCGCGTCGATTTTCGAGAATTTCGCGCAGCTGGTTTGCGTCGTAGTCAGGGAAGTAGACGTCACGTGGATTGAATGAACTCTCGGCACGTCCGTCGATGTCTTCCATAAATTTTGGATCGTTCGTCAGCGCTGCGACGGACACGCGGCCTTCAATTTCGTTCGTGTTACTCGCCCGTGATAGCTGATAGAGAAGCTTTGAGTATGCGGGTTCGTCGTTTTCGCGCCGGCCAACCAAGAGATCGATCTCGTCGAGAATGAAGATGACTGAATCGTAGTGCTTGTTGATGAGTTCGTACAGACGTCGGTACTTGCGCTTCGTCGAGACGCCGGTCTCTGGAACTCCGACTTCCGTCCCAACGTCTTGGGCGACAGTTTGGACGAGTTCGTAGACGGCCTGATCGAGCGTATTGATTGGTTGGCAGTTGATATCGACAACGCCGAACCGCTTGCCTTTGGATTGACAGAGCTCGATGATCTGTTGCGTGACGGCCCCGATGATGAGTGACTTACCTGTCCCTGCGGGACCGTACAGCAGCATATTCGGCGGCCGATTTCCCTGGAGAGTCGGTTTCAAAAACGAGACGACGGACTCGAGCTGGTCGTCACGGCCGACGATTCGCTCCTCGTCGATAATCGTGTCAGGCTCGACGAGGTCCCGGTTGACGAAAACTGATGCCTCCCCCTCATCATCGAGCATATCACGAATCGACCGCTGAGGGCTCTCTTCAGTCGATTCGTGATTTTGACTTGAGTCTCCGGCAGCATCCTCACGGGCGGATTCTAACTGCTGTCCATCCGATGTAGTACTAGTTCCTTCATCAAGGGTGGATTGGTCCGCCCCTTCTTGATCACTACCGGCCATATGCCTGCTGTACACCGGAGCATTAAAAAGATTAACCCTCGTCGATGTTTATTCGCCCGTTGTATCCAATACTTCCCGTGAATTCAGCTGTTTCACGGCTCGTCAGTAAGAACCATCACCGAAGTACATCTGGTGGAAGACCCCCCGTCATCGATGTGTAACGCAAAATCGGCGGCCCTCATGTGAATTTGCGTATCTCTGATTGGAACTAGTCGTCCCACCCCCATCATCGAAGTGCAAGCCGCACGTCTGACACCCCCCGTCATCGAAGTGTAAACGCAGGGTCGACTGTCCCCCCGTCATCGAAGTGAAAATCGGTTCAGTCTCCGGTTCTCTTGATGTTCACCGTTCGAATTTCATAGAGATTGCGAGGCGAATACCGCGACCCTTGGGGTCGGGGCGGAAGCCGATACTCGATGACACAAACAACACGCGATAGAAAGGCTGACTCCTCAGCCCGAACAAATACGTTCAAATATATTTACACATACTGATGAAGTATGGAGGTCGTCCGCAACATCCAGCTAAAACTCGACGTCCCCGAGGACGACCACAGCGTTCTCGATAAGACGTTCGAGCAATTCCGCTATGCGGCCCAACACGTCGCTGACGCTGGCTGGAGCGACGACCCCACGGCGATCGAGGACACGAAGAACACACTCCACGACCAAACCTACACAGAGGTTCGGGAGCAGACCAGTCTGCAAGCCAGTCTCGTTCAAAGCGCCCGCAACATCGCCGCCGACGCCCTCGGCACCTGTAAAGACCGCATCCTCGACGACGGCAAAAAGGCAAGCAAGCCCGAGTTCCGAGGCAGTGTCGTCGTGTACAACGGGCGCACCATCACCTACCACGACGATCACGTGACCCTCGCCACTGTAGGCGACCGCGTGACCGCCGAGTTCGTCACACCCGAAGACGACGAGGGCACGCCGATTGCGGAGTATTGGACGGACGAATGGAAGAAGAAGGAAGCTACACTACACAAGCGTGACGGCAAGTACTACCTTCACATCGCAGTCGAGAAAGACGTCGAACCTGCTGATTCTAGCGACGATTCGACCGAGAACGGAGTGGTTCTTGGTGTCGATTTGAATGTAGACGGATACCTCGCCGTCACCAGCACGGGAGCCTTCCTCGGTAACGCAGACTACCTCAACCACCGCCGCGACGAGTACGAGCGTCGGCGCGGGAACCTGCAACAGACAGGAACTCGTTCCGCGCATCTCACCATCAAGAGCATTGGCTCACGGTTCGCTCGGTGGAGCGCGGACTACCTTCACCGCGTGTCGAAGGCTATCGTCCGTGAAGCCGTGGAGAACGATTGTACGGCGATTGCGTTCGAGAATTTGAAACACATACGGACGCGTATCTCGAACGCCTCGAAGTTCCAGCAGTGGGCGTTCCGCGAACTCCACCGCCACGTCGAATACAAAGCCGAAGAACACGGAATCGACGTGGACGATGTTGCTCCAGCGTACACGTCACAGCGATGTAGTCACGGCGAGTGTGGCTTCACCCACGAGGATAACCGCGATGGTGACGAGTTCGAGTGCTTGAACTGTGGAAAGGAACTCCACGCGGATTATAACGCCGCTCGGAACATCGGGTGGCGTCTTGTCCAGCACTGGCTCAAGTCTGGTGCTGGACGGGGCACCAGTCAACTGGCCCTCAAGTCAGGGACGTTGAAAGCGAACGGCGACTACACGCCTTCCGCCCTGCGCGGATAGAGCGGGAGTCCACTGACAAGCCTCGGGGCTTGACCCCGAGGCGGTTGACCTCTTACACGGAGTCCGGTACGTCCGTGTCATCCCACGGATTGTAGGCCATCTTCAATATGTAAAACCAACCTAATAACTCTCTATCGTCGGAATACGGCACATTTACACTTTGTACACGGGGTGTGTGGTGAGAACCTATCAGCGGATACACTCGTGATCAGGGGTGTGGTCCATCACAGATAGAAAAACAGGCTCCAACTACGGAGTCTTGAACTACTGTTTGTTCGTTAAATCGCCTCTATCGACTATTTATCGCTTAATTGGATCTGAACCTCGTTCTTCCTCCTCACTGCTTTCAGTCTGGACGAGGGGTGTGTAGTCAGCACTTTTCCAAGTGCACCAAAATCAAATAGCACACGGGATGTCCATCAGATCAGCTTCGGGCGGAGCGGGATCCCTTCCCACCGGGTGTGACAAGGCTCACAGAGCGAGACTAGGTTTGATGGATCGTGTGCAGCCTCGAGCTCATCCTCGTCGAATTCCGAGAACGGCTGAATATGATGTACTCGCGGCGTATAGCCGAGTTCATTTTCGTTACGGCCACACCCTTGGCAGGTTCGATTATCTCGCTCCAAGACCTGTTCACGCCGCTCTTTCCACAGTGGTCCATAGTTCGGAGTTGATTCCCAATCGTAGGTCGCTGTTTCCTGCTGCCATTCCCACTTACACTCTCGACTACAGAAATGGCGATTTGCTGGTTCGATATCGTACTGAATTCGCCTGATGGTCTCGCCGCAGTTTGTACATTCCGTCTGCGGACGATTGTCTATCTGCCATCGCCCTCTACACTCCTTGCTACAGAAATGGTTTGTCTGATCGTCTCTAAGCTTCTTTTCGTATCGTTTGAAGTCCGTCCCACAGTAGTCATATTGGAGGACGATTCTGCTGTCCATTTGTTCAGACCGCCACTTCCCGTGACATATTTTATCACAGAAGTGGTGCTCTGCACGCTCCACTACCGACGGCGGTCTTGAGACTGTATCTCCACAGAAGTCACACTCAACTTCGACGGGCATAGATCGGCATCTCGCCGACCATTAGCAACCGTCATCACTGATGAATGTCAGGGGTTACTCGTCCGGGTTGACCGGTCCTTTATATTTGGACTTCACCGATTTACCTTCTCGCCACTGCCAGTAGTAGTAGCGGTTGTCGTTAATCTCCTTGATCGTGATCGTGGCCTTCGCCGGGACGTCGTCCGGCAGATCGTCGGGGCGTTCTTCGATTTCGCTTTCATCTGAGTCCTCTTCGAGACGGGCCTCGCGAGCTTTGTGCTCAGCTAACTCTTCAGCGTAGCGGGCAACGTGCTGGAGCTGCTCAGAAGAGGATTCGTTAAGCGTATTGACGAGGTCTGACGGGAGTTCCGCCGGCGGCGTCGGTGGCTCGTAGGACATCAGCGGTCGCCTCGTGTTAACCAACAAAGTGCGTATCGGCATAGATTTGTTGGTTAATCAGATATCGACTCGTCACGGGTTGAAGAGTATGAATAGCAAACTATTCATAAATAGCAACCCGGGAACGCTGTCGATGTCAAACCAACGGCAATCAATTACACCTCACCGTGGAGGAGGTCGATAATTCAATTGCTGCTGTGAAACTCACGAGCATTCTCTTTCTGACTCACGGTAGGAAACATCGAGATCGAGATCGTCGTACATGCGATCGAGCATAGCGAGTGCTGACTGAAACGTCGCATAATGCTTCCGCATGAACTCTATCGTCTCGCGCCGAGAGATGACTGGATATCCTTCGACGTGGTCGGGGTTGAGCATCGAACGCTCGTTGAGGACGACTTGGAGAGGACCTTCAAACGATTCCTCCGGTTGTCGCTCAAATCCTGTTGGGATTCCAAACCGTTCGAAAAAACGCTGCCAGGCGTCGATGTCCTTCTCAAGGACGGCAAGAAAGAGCGGGTAGTCTCCGGGCTCGCGACCAACCTGATAGCCCCCTTGGGTCCACACGTAGACGGCGTCCACCTGTGTAAAGGCGAAGGGCCAGTCACCGAACTGTGGGAGTACGTACGCCTCTTCGATGGACGGTGGATTCACAGCAGCACTCGTGGCTAGCAGGTCTCGTGTCGCCTTACGGACGCGATCGTCGGTCACGAACAGTCCGTCATCATATCGAAGATACCCTGCATCCTCTAGTTGATTGACTGCTTGACGAACCGTTTCGTAGGGGGTGTGGAGATGTTGGGCTACCGTTCGGATCGAATCCCCAGGATTGACTGCGAGCAACACTCTAACAGCAGTCTCATCAAACGGTCCGTACATCTAATAGATACCAATATTTTGGTAACAGTCAAATAAATTACTACACTTTCGGCTATGACGCTCTGAACGGCCTATGCAATCCGTCTGACTGACTCAAGTCCCGAGACACCAGCCAGTCTGTCTCTGACCTCCTCCTCGCCAATCGCCGTAGTCCACAGGACCGTAATTTCGACGGTGATGAGTGTGGCTGACAGCTGTGGCTCGATACTATCCAATTCGTCAATCGTGACGTCATCGATAGTTTCGGGCCGCGAGAGACGCTTCTCAGCGTCAGTGACGAGGTCCCCATCCGCGCCGCAGGGGATTCGAATCGTCACGACGGCAATTGTCGTCGAGTCTAGGTCGGTGGTATTGGATACTGCCATATTATCATCTCCGTTGAGGCGCGTCTCACGGGCCAGATGTTCGACAACTGTACTCCGAGTGCACGAGGGACGATTCGAACGCCCGTCTCGGTCGTGGCACAACCGCGTGTTTCCGAACTCCACCACTCGCGCATCCTCAAATCCGAACTGGGCTAGGTCGGGTCGAACGCCTCGATCTCATCGATGATCTGTTTCGGATTCTCGGCGTGTTCGATGAACGAGAGGACGTTCTCCGACCATCCCGAGATGTTGTAGACGTTTTCGTAGCCTTCTGGCGTCACCAGGTCGCCGTAGGCCGCGAGATCGACGAGATACAGCGCGGTGTCCGCAGACACCTCGTCTCGATACGCATCGAACGCGTCTTTGACCGTCTGGGAATCGCGGGCCGTGAACGGCGTGTTGTCCCAGATCTGCATATCGGTGAAGACGACGATGCGTTCAACAGCATCCCCTCGGTCGTGGAGGTGCTTGATCGCCCTCCAGCCGTTCGTCGAGTTTCCGACATCCTCGTCGATCGCCAACACCGCCGCTTGGCGCTGCAGGACTGGCGTGTCGACGTGCATCGGAACGGTCTGGAAGTCGTCGCCGAACCCGCCGACGTCAGCACCCTGGTCGGCCAGGATCGCACCGAACAATGCACCGATCTCCTTCAGTCGGAGCGTGCTGTTCGCGGACAGCGGCTGATCCATCGATCCCGACAGGTCGACCGCGACAAAGGTATCGCCGAATCCGCCAGGCACCGTCTCGACCGCGACATCAATTGCGTCTTCGAGCCACTGCTCGACCGTCGGTGCCTGGACATCCGCGTCTTGCAGCGCGGTGTAGGCCTGGTAGTACCGGAACGGGTACAGCGGCGCGTGGCGGATGGCCTCCAGGTCGAGGTGATCCACGACGGTGTCCTCCGGAACGCCGGCTTCGAGCATATTCCGGAGGTTCCGGATCGACGCGAAGATGGGCAGCGTGTACTCGTCGTCCTCGATGAGCAGTTCCCAGGCGGCTTGGGTGTTGCCGCGCTCGGAGATAACCGTCTCCCACGTGTTCGGCGCCGGCAACGGGTCGACGTCGGGATAGTCGTCGAGGCCACCACGCATGAACCGCTCGAAGAGCGCTTCCTGCTCGGCGTCGATGGGCGTGGGGTGGACGCGGTTGAAGACGTCGTGCAGCGTCACCTCGCGCTGCGACAGCTCGTACTTGCCCAGCGTGTAGGCGTCGGCCATCTCCACCAGCGCGTCCTCGATCCCGCGTCGAAGCGGCCACGGCGCAGTCCCGCCGAACAGCTGATCGTGGACCGCGAGCGCGGTGGCCGTCTCGTCCATCCGCTGGATGATCGCCGGCGCCCATTCGCGGATGAGCGACTCGGGGGAGTCGTCCTTGAATCGGTCGTCGTTGGCTGCCAGTACGAGTAGCACTTGTGGGATGTCCCGCAAGTAGAGCTCCTGGCGCGCATAGGCCGCGAGCTTCAGGACGAACTCCGGGTCCTCGTTTGCGGCGGCATCGAACTGGCGAACGACAGCAGCGAGCTGTTCGTCATCGGTCTCGTAGAACGAGCCCTCCAGCAGCTGGTTGATCGTGCGCTTGTACAGTGCGAGTCGGGGGTCGGCAGGCTCGAACGCTTCGCCACCCTCGTAGTTGGTGGTCCGCGTTGCCTCCGCGACCGTTTGCTTTGGCGTGTTGAATTCCATCCTATCACCCGGAGCCGCAACAGGCGACTCCGATCGTAGCTGCCCACAAGCTCTGTGAGCAGCGAGTCTCGGGAGAGAAACTTCCCGAACCAGCCTCGCATCGCTCGGCTGGACGTTCCCGGCACGATTCGAACGTGCGACACCCGGCTTCGAAGGCCGGTGCTCTGTCCTGACTGAGCTACGGGAACACGAGTGGCCGGACAATTTCTGGAGCGAACGACGGGATTCGAACCCGTAATGTGCCATCGACGTAGCGCTCCAGATCGACGGTCACTGGCGACACGACGACCGGAAAACTGTCGGAGCGGGACCGGTGTCGAGCGTCCTCTCGTACGCTCTTTGTCCGGGATGTTCTCGATGGGTTGTGCCACCGACAGGATTTGAACCTGCGAGTTCCTGGCGAAGCAACGCTCCGACTCGACGGTCGCCACGTGCGGTCGAGCAACTGGTGGTGCGACGGGCTATGACTCCCGTTGGTGTGCTTTGCGGGCGAAGAAACGCACCACCTCGTCGACCACACGCTTGGGGAACGCTGACCGTGACAGCGTCACGGATCCGTGGCTGCCCGCTATGTCAGACACGGAAAAACGCTGTCAGGGCCAGCCTCCCCGACTGCTCCCGAGGGGAATCGAACCCCTGGCCTCCAGTTTGAAAAACTGGCGTCTCTCGCCAACGGAGACTCCGGGAGCGCTGGAGAGTAAATCAAGCACCGAGGTGTGGGCACGCACGGGTCACTGCAGCCGTTCGAAGCCCTCGAGTTGCCCGTGCGTGAACGTTACTTGATACGTGACGAGTGTCTCGAGACCCTCGAAGGAGTGTTTGAGCTTGAAGCGGCCGTGGTAGTCGTCTCGTTCGATCCAGCCGTCGTGGACTCGGTTCCGACTGCCGGCCATGTAGCGAAAATCGTCCTCGTCGACGTCGTCACGGCTCGCGTATGGCCGGTCTTCCGGCGGGACCGCTTCGGTGTGCCACTCCTCTTCGAGGAGCCGACCGTCCGCCGTAATCCGAAATGTGGTCATGGTCGGTCGATCGATGCCTTTCGTCTGCCAGTCGACATCCTCGGCAGGAGTAATCCCTTCGGGGTACTCTGGCAGGTGGACGTCGTCGTAGAGTTCGACTGTATCGAATAGTCCCATTGTTGTCCTCCATTGCGGGACCAGGAGTCGAACCTGGGCCTCGGGGATATGAGCCCCGTGGACTGCCATTATCCTATCCCGCAGCACACAATTCGGAACTCACTCATGGGCATCTCTCAGTTCTCCACAGCTGTCCGTCCCTCAGTCTCGTCGGCTGGAAGTGAGAGGTCTCGGACTGTTGGAGAATGCTCCAGCCCGGATTCGAACCGGGGGCTCGGCCGTGAGAGGGCCGTGAGTTTGGCCGCTACTCCACTGGAGCGGGTTGGCCTCGTCTGGAACGGGTCGTCGGCCAGTGGGACGGGCAGGATTCGAACCTGCGTGTTCTCGTTACAAGTGAGATGAAGGAACTCTCACCGTCGCACCGGGTCTCCGGTGAAAACTCGGTGAGTGTGTGTGTGTGTGAATGCCAGGCTCTTCCACCGTCCCGCAGTCTCCCCGGCACGACTCGAACGTGCGTCTCCTCCTCTACAGGGAGGTATCGTAGCCGCTAGACCACAGGGAGAAAATGTCGCCGCGAGGATTCGAACCTCGGAAGGACCTACGCCAGCGGGTCTGAGCCGCTTCTCGTTGACCACTTGAGTACGGCGACGTAACGGTGAAGCGAGAATTGTCTCCCGGCACGATGGCCGGATGCCGCCACCAGGATTCGAACCTGGGAAGGACTAACCACACGGGTCTCGACCGTGTCCGTTCGACCACTCTGGCATGGCGGCGCAATTCGAGAATCGCCGGCGACTCTGCGAATCACTTCGGCACGCAGCGGCGGGAGAGCGATGTCAACTGCCCCGCGCACGGTGGCGCGGGGCTTGTCAGTGAACTCGGCCTCTGCCGACCATAGTTAGTCGGACGAGACAAAGCCCCGGTTCGGCGTCACCGTTCCTGACTTCAGGGCGAGTTGACTGTCGCCCGTCCGCCGCGACGACTGTAGGCCGCGACGGACATACCGCCACCCAATATTCTTCGCTCCAACATAGTCCGCGTTCGCTGTCGTATCACACCTCTCGCACTCAAACTCTGCCTGTGTTACGCGGTTCCCTTTACTCGTGTGTCCACATTCGGGACACCGACGACTCGTATTCTCCGGATCGACGTACTCTACGCAGATGCCTTCCGTCTCGGACTTGTACTCCACGAGATCAACGAGTTGCCGATGCGCCCACTGGTGGAACTCTTTGACCGGCGGCACACGGTCTCTGATGTGGGTCAGATTCTCGAATGCAATGTATTCACAGTCGTGATTCAACGCTTCTTCGATAATGTCGTTGGCCACGCGATGCAGGACATCCCGAACGTAGCGGGACTCTCTGCCGCTCATCTGCTGGATGGTGCGGTGTGCGGACTGCGTACCGGTCTGTTGGAGACTGCTTCGAATCCGCTCGAACTCCCGGTGTCGATGTCTGACTTCTCTGCCGGACGCGAAGTACGCCGTTGAGGTTGTGGCGATGTTGACGATGCCGAGGTCGACGCCGAGAACTGTCCTGTCCTCGTCGTCGCCCTGTTGTTCGACCTGTTTCTCGGGCTTCGGTTTGCGAAAGCCGAGATGCAGGTAGTAGTCGCCATCACGCCGAGAAAGCGTGGATTCGGTGAGCTCCCAGTCCTCATCGTTGAGGTACTGGTGTTGGTAGCCGTCTTCGTCGTCCGGCAACGCGAGATCGCACCGGATGCGGTCGTCAACCGTTGTAAGTGAGACTGTTTCGTCGTCGAACAGCGTCATCGTCCGGGTGTCGTATTTCACCGTGGTGGCGGTGAACTCCGGACACGAGGTTTTGTATTTCTCGTCTAGTTCTTTGATTTCTTCGACGCCGGAGAGTGCGGCTGCGGCTTGGTGGGTGGCGAGGATTGCGTGTTGGCTCCCGAGACGCGTCTCCTCCAGCACCTCGTCGTAGGCGAGGTCTTGGAGGTATGTCTTCCGCGTTTCACCCGTTTGCCATCCGATCCGACTGCTGATGTTGCAGGCATCTTGCCACTCGTTGATGGTGGCGTCAAGCAGATCTTGTTGCTCGGTGGTGAGGATGGGGCGGGTGATTGCGGTGCGTCGCAGGTAGTCGTCCGCCACGGTTTTCAATAGATATATGAGGTACTTAGTAATCGGTGGTTTGTGGCAGTGGGTGTTGGTTTCCTCCCCGCCCACCGGTGGGCGGGGAACCCGCCTTGCTATCTAATTTGAACACTCGTGTCCTTGCGGACGCTGCGGTTCCAACGCAGTCCCTTGACCAAGCTAGGGAAACCCCGCCAACGGTGAGATGGAGAGTCGAACTCCGAAGCCTCGCGGCTCTCGGTTTCACACCGAGCGCGGTCGTCTATCCGCATGTCTCACCATCTCCGTCGGAACTTGCTCCGACAAGCCCGCCTCGCGTTTCTC
Source organism: Salinadaptatus halalkaliphilus (assembly GCF_006543045.1). Taxonomy (GTDB): domain Archaea; phylum Halobacteriota; class Halobacteria; order Halobacteriales; family Natrialbaceae; genus Salinadaptatus; species Salinadaptatus halalkaliphilus. Next base: position 28,106 of record NZ_RBZW01000010.1, read on the forward strand.
ACCGGGACACCGGAAGACGCGCATTACTCAGCTTCTGCCCCTCACTACCGAGGCGAATGTGCTCATCAGCATCCAGTCACAGCAGGGATGGATGGTGGTCACCTCGTTCCGTGGAAGTATGCGCCGTCCTCGGTGACGCAGATTTCCACGCTTCCAATCGTGTCGATAGACGTTGTTTCACCGATCGGGACGTGACGGAACGCTTCCTCCTCGCAGGCAGGGCAGACATTCGTTGTCATGACGCCGCGACCCGGATTCGAACCGGGAGACCGGTAGCAGACGGTCACGGCATAGCAGGCCGCTGGGTTCCCCAATACCCAGTCGCGGCACAGTGAGCCGACGCGGATTCGAACCTCGGTCCTGTGCGCCCAAGGCACAGATCGTCGTCCGCTGGACCATCGGCTCACTGGACTGCCGAGCGTTCGGCAGTTGATTATCTATCTGTACGACTTTCCAACTGCGCAACCGCGACCGAGTAGTCGTGGTTGCGCGTCTCATCGCGGGGGCGTACTTCGGGTGTTCCCGGGAATACCACACCGGCTTATGTAGGTTGCAGACCCTGCTGGGCCCAGCATCGTCGGAACGATCCAGCTGATCGCACCAACGGGCTGCCTACCTCGATGGGTATCCCCACGTGGTTTATCCACGCGTCCACGCCGACGCCGGGATTCGAACCCGGATCACGGCCGTGACAGGACCGTATGCTCGCCGGATTACACCACGTCGGCATGCAGTCGCCCCGGCCGGAATCGAACCGGCGACCTCCGGATTCAAAGTCCGGCGTCCCTCGCCAGCGGAGACTCCGGGGCTAGGCGTAGCCGCAGCTATCGCTGCGGGGCTGTTGGCTAACGACTTCCGTGCGCTCAGCGCGGACGGAGCCCGTTCTCCCCTGTATCGGAACGAACGGAAACCAATCAGCCGCGAGCCTGGCACCCCACACTCGCTTCACGCTGTGTACTGAGCGAGTACTGGGCAAAGGCAGGCGGCAATCCCGTGTTCCCCGATCCCTGACGGGTAGTCCGTATGGGGGCCGAGTTATGCGGGTGAGAGTGTCCGGCCGTCGCCGGATTGCGTCGAACTCTCGTATTCGAAGCCGACGTGGATCCGGCGGTTTGCGCCCGGTCTCTTCGCACGCTGATCTTGTAGGCACTCGCCGAACACAGGACCCGCGGCTAAGCGAGAACGAGCACGCCGCGGGGTGAGGCGAGTGATAATCATCGTGTTGAACGCTCCCAGTTTGAGGGGTGTATCGGACGTCAACCTGGATTATCGTGGCAATTGTATTAAAATTAGTCAGGGTGTGGGTAACACACCCATAGTGGTGGACAGTCGAATGTCATACTCAGCTTTTTGAGCGCCGAACATACTCCCCACCTGCGTTGTCTCTCGGCTTAAGGGGTGATCCAATACGGAGTGTTTCCGGGAGGCCGCACAGAAACTATAGCCACCCTACCAGCAACGGCGCAAATTAGGTTCGGCGTCTACTGTAAACGGCGGGATTCTCTCCTCGCAGAAAGATAGTTCACCGTTCTCCCCCCTCTTCCCACTCCGGACGTGGCGTCGGGGACGGGAGTTCGTCAACCACAGTTCGGAGTTCGTCCTCTGTCGTCCACGGGAAGCACCGATCGTGGAGTTCGAATTTGCGGAACTTGTTGAGATGGACCCAACTGTACGTTGCCGGCGCTTCGCCCTCCTCTGCCCGGTCGTCGATCACACCCCAAATCTCCTGTTCGTCGATGTCGAGACCCCTCTTTTGGGCGCGGTCAACGAGTGACTCGACTTTTGATTGGACTTCATCCGCCGACAAATCGTCTGCGAACGCAATCTCGAGGGCGGCCTGAACGACGTGCTGTGTCGAGTCAAGGTTCTCGTCAGTCACCCACGCGTAATCACGCGGGAACACGTACGACTTGTCGAAATACGGGCGGTCATCGATCTCACCCAACTCAGGCGCCTCCCCACCACTCTCCTTCTCGAAGATACCGACGATGTAGTCGCTGTATGTCGCGAGCAATGAAAACATGATATCGAACGTATTGAGCCGGTCAGTCGGGAGTTCGAGGAGATCACCCATGATGAACGGATAGGCACCGAGCTGCTTCGTGAGTTCGTTCTGGACGGCGCGAAGTCGGCGGATATAGGGGTCGCGATAGCTTCCCAGGATGAAATACGATGTCCGCTGACTCCAGAGATACGGCAATTCACGCTGGGTGAACCGCCAGATCTCCCGTTTCTCTGCGGGCTCAAGTTCGATGCCCCCGACGGCCTCGTGAACAACGGTCATAATCTCCCCAGCGTCCGGCGGCGGGCTTGAGTCGGTCATTAGCTGCCGATTCAAACTACACCACCTTATCCCTTCTGAATCACTTTGGTTTTTTCTGAGTTAACCAACTTGGTCAACCCTAACTGTTATAGCGCCCTCCCTCGTACCATCACGTATGAGCGAAACCGACACTGGCACGGCCGATGCAGGGCCGTTCGCGGAACAGCAGCGGCTGTTCAAGCTGCTGTCCCAGGATACGCGCCATCTCATCATCCAGGAGCTGCTGGGCCATCCCGCCCATCTGATGTCGCTCGCCGAACTCGAGTATATGACTGGGAAGAGTCAGGCGGCCATCAAAGACCAGTTGGAGACGTTGATCGACGCCGGGCTCCTCACACGCTACACGTACGACCCAAGCGAGGGGAAACGTGACCTCCCCTCCCAGTTCTACGGATTCACTGAGCGGGGCGTCGAGGTCCTCCACGACTACAAGTATCTCCGTGGGCTTCCGGTCGCACGCGCGCTCTACGAAAACACGCGCAAGACCGAGAAAATCGAGCGCCACGAATCGGCCCCTCGACCGGAGCTTCCAGATGCCGTCGCGGCAGCCCTCGAATTCGACGAGCCCGACCTCGACGCCGTCGATGGTGGCACGAACCCATAGTTCGTCGTCGAACAGCACCGTTCTCGACGCTGCAGAGAAGGTACGCCGACTTCGTACCTTGGTCAGGACTCCGTTGGCTCCAGCGTGGCTGGCTCGACGTTGATCCGGAGGCGATACGTGCTGTCGGTCGACCCGGTGTCGGGCCGCGTCGGGTCCAGCAGCGAGTAGCCACTCGTGAACGACGCGACGAGTTCCTCGCGGGCGGGGAGGTCGATGCCGAGCTGGTCGGCGAGGTAGACGATTCGCTTGGTCGCCGCCCCGTTGTCGAGGCGCTCGAGGTACTCGCCGACAGTGTCCCAGTCGCAACCACGGTCGTCGGCAGTACGCATCGCGGTTGCGAGTTCCCGAACGCCACCGCAGAACTCGGGATGGTCCGCACAGTCGACCAGCGTCTTCTCCAGGTCGCTGACCTGAACGGTCGTACCCTCGATCGATGTCGGCTCAAGGCCGAAGAATTTCTGCTCGGTGATCGTCGTGACGCGGTACGGGACACCGTGGATCTCTCGGCTTTGCGCTCGGGTCGGCGTGACGACGTACACCGTCCGGGGGACCTGTTCGGTCAGCCCGTGGTGGCTGAGGGCGCTGTAGTAGCCGATGTACATCGGCTCGGCGACGTGGGCGGCGATGAGGTACTCGTGGGTGGTGTACACGGCCTTCTCGCCGGCAGTGAGTGGAATGATGAGATACGTGCCCGGGAAGAGACGGTCGAGCCAGCCCTTCTCGGTGAGCCGGGAGGCAATCTCTCGGGCGGTGTTCGGGGGGACCTCCAGCGTCGTCTCGATGTCGTCGATGGAGATGATTTGGTGACCCGCGCCAGCGAGTCGTGCAAGGAGTCGACTTTCTCGAGTCGAGAGGCCCTGGCGTATATTTTGTGATTGTTCTATAGTACTCATACCTGCGTTTCTTACATAGAGTATGAATTTTGGGCCTGCTTTATCCTTGTCCCATCCCTCTTAGCCTCCTTAACCAACACAAATCACCCGATAGATATGTGTTGGTTAAGAACCGTGAAGACTGTGAATGAACAAATCGGATGTTGCAAGTACTCACGTCTTCCTGTGGACGTATTCTACAAGGTGTGTGGGGTGAAAGACTGGAAGTATGTGTTTACCCCGAAGGCTCAACAGCCGGTACAGCGTGACTCCGTGAGATCATCTCATTGGTGCTAACGACTCGACGAAGTTCTTCGTAGGG
>NZ_RBZW01000067.1 GCF_006543045.1 Salinadaptatus halalkaliphilus
TTGTCGGGTAGATCTACGGAGAACAGATTCGGCTCTGATTCGGCGGCAAATCACACTTCAGCGCCGGTTAGCTGAGGCTGATTTGTGAGGTACTGACTCTGAAATCATCAGTAACGATCCAAGCCTGAAAGTGAGAAGTACTTAGTTCGTCCCACGAGAGACACAACCGTACGTCTTCCATGCGCCTCGGCCAGACCTCCATTATATACGTCATTTCGAAGTTCGCTATCTCCGTTATTGGCTTTCTCGCCACGGTGTACTTTACGCGAACGCTGGGAGTGGAAATTTACGGATTCTATGCGATCACACTCGCACTGGTCTCCTGGCTAGGTGTCGTGAAGAGCGTCGGATTCGGCGATGCGATCGTCAAGCGAATGAGCGAGGACGAAGAGCCAGACGCCTACCTTGCTGCAGGAACGACGATCAAAGGGATACTCACCACCGTTGTTGCGGTTGGTGTACTGATTTTTCAGGAGCAAGTAAATTCCTACGTTGGCCAACCAGTTGCCGAGTTCGTTGTCCTCTTGCTAATTGTTTCAATATTCAGTGGACTGATCAGCTCTGCGCTTAAAGGTACACATCGAGTTCACGTTTATGCACCACTCAGTACGCTGAAAGAGGCTGGAAGAAGCGTAGCAATGGTTGCGCTCGTTTTTGCCGGCTGGGGGCTTTCCGGAATGCTTTTTGGACACGCTATCGGGACCGCAGTGATGGCTACGATCGGACTCTGGATCGTTCGACCGTCCATCGTTCGTCCCCAGTGGAGACACGTCGTTCGGTTGTTTGATTTCGCAAAATTTTCTTGGCTAGGGAGCATGCGAAAAAAGACGTTCAGTGAAGCGGATATCCTTATCTTGGGACTATTTGTCCCGGCTGGACTTACTGGAATTTATGCCGTTGCGTACTCACTATCGAAATTCCTCGAGATATTTGGAAGTGCAATCCAGAAGACGCTCTTCCCTGAAATGAGCAAACGATCTGCTCAGGATGATCTGGATATGATCGCGACTCTTACGAACGACGCACTTACTTTCGCCGGACTTTTCCTCATCCCTGGGATCGTTGGCTCGGCCATTCTTGGTGATCGACTGATGCTGGTCTATGGCCCAGGTTTTGACATCGGCCATTGGATTCTTGTCATCTTACTTGTTGGATTAACCGTCTATACCTACACGAAACAGCTCTTGAATACCCTCAATGCGATAGATCGTCCCGATCTCGCATTCCGAGCCAACGGTGCATTTATCGTCACGAACATTGTTCTCAATGTTGTTCTCGTCTACTCAATCGGCTGGTTCGGTGCTGCAATCGCTACTGCCTCTTCTACAGCTATTGGTTTCGTTCTCTCGCTCTACTACGTCAGGAAATTCATTGACACTCACTTGCCCTATTCTGAAATCGGTCGTCAGTCGATCGCTGCCATTAGCATGGGTGTAGTCGTCTATGTTGCCCGCCAACTTGGCGAAACAAATCTGGGATGGGTTGACGACTTCAACGTTGTATTTGTCCTGTTGCTTGTCAGTCTCGGCGCAGCCGTTTACTTCACCATTCTACTGGTTATCTCGAGGCGGTTCCGAACGACGGTCACGAACAATCTCCCATTCGACGTTCCGTTCGTGCCGACGTAACAGGGCTCACTTAGACTGTAGCCGGATCGAGCCCGTCGCTGTCGGGACTCGAGGCCTGATCGTCCTACCGTTCGAAAATCGAGACGGCGTCGACAAAGACCGCGGCAGAACCCCGGAGCATCTCGCATCGACGTCGTGATCTGATACAGGATGCCGGTGTCGACGAGACAGTCATCCGTAAAGAATATCGTCGATATCGGCCTCGTCCATCTCGAGGCCCGAACGCATCCGCCCCTGACGCATCGCCGTTTTCTCGTCCGCCGAAAGTGGCACCGTCGAGTCACGAAACGAGTCGATGACGTCGGTGCGGGATTCGTACGCGTCGTCGATCAATCGCGTGAGCAGTTCCTGTTGTGTGACGTTCTGGCCCGTTCGAAGACGGATCTCTGCCTGTAGCTCCTCGAGGTGCGATTTCGCGTCTTCGTCGACTTTTACCGCGGTCGCCATACGTCGCAGTTACACTCGTACCCCGGAAAACGTTTCCACGGTCCGGATGCGAACCGATTCGATGGTTCGCCCAGCGTTCAATCGTCGCCCTCGAGCGAACTCGCATCCAACTCCTCCTCCAGATACGCTATCCCCTTCTCGCTAACCTGATAATATCCTGCATCGTCGACTTTCTCGACTAGCCCGTGTTCCTCGAGTACACTCAGCCGCTGGCGCACAGTCGAATAGCCAATCTGGTGACCGTGACGATTCAGATTCTGATAGAGTGGCTTCGCAGGAAGCTCGAGGTCGTGTTCCGCGAGGAACTCGAGGATGAGTCCATCTTTGAGCGACATCCACGCAGGTCGGGGGCGCATTCGAGGCAGTCGTCCCACTGGTGAACATTAATTGTGGCTGGTCCCTCGACTGAACAACTTATTTCGTACGTGGAAGCGACGTAGATACGCTAGTCTATAAGTGGATCAAACTTGTTAGATAACTATACGGAAGCAAGAGTACGGACGTACCGCTCACAAGTCCGGAATAGCGGGCCGATGCCGCCAGCACCGAGCCCGCGAGAAGCTCCCGTAACAAGCCTACGGAAGCATGTCAAATGACGATTCACGGGGTAATGAAAGCCCCGACCGACGAGACGAACCGACCCCCTCGAGTACCATCCGAACCCACCTCGAGACGCTCGACACACTCACTCACGCGTTACTCGAGGCCCTCCACGATCCACACCTCGAGATCGATGGCCAGCCGCCCACGGAGTCCGATCGCCGCGAGGCCCGTCGACGGTGTCGCGAGATCAGAGCGGAGACGAGCCAGCTCGGGCTCCGCCTGTTTGGACCGGACGCGGTGATTCCCTACCGTCCGGAGGGCTCGAGCGACGCCGATGCACAGGGCGGCGTGACGGTCTACTCCGGCCCGGAGTCGGACCGCCTCGAGCGCGACCGGGACGACGAATCCGACGCGACCGAACTCGAGTCGGCCGACTCCACGGACGGTTCCGAACCCGATCCGAGAACTCACGACGACGGTTCAGACGAGAGCCGGGCCACCGACGACCGACCGGACGACAGCGAGGGGACCGATGACTGAGACCGACGCCGACGCTGCCCCGGATGCCCCCGAAGCCGCCGCGGCCGATCCATCCCTCGAGACCGTCCTCGAGGAACTCCGCACCCTCCGGGCGGAGACCGAACGCCTCGACACACGAGTCACGGATCTCGAGGACGAACTCGCCGACCGGACCGAAACGGTCGACACGCTCGAGGCCCGGATCGCCGACCTCGAGTCCCAGCTCCAGGATTCCGACCGACGCCTCGAGAGCTGCGAGTCCGAGACCGAGCGCCTGGACGCCCTCACCGAAGCCACCCGCAACCGCACGGGGGCCACCAAGGCCCGTCTCGAGGAGCTGCAGGCGCGCGAACTCGAGAAGGGGGCCCACCTTCGCGCATCCAACGTCGACGTCCACGAGGTCGACGTTCCGGGCGACCGCCTCGAGCGGGTCACCAAGTCCGACGGCGAGCGCTACGTTCGGCTGCCGAACGACGACGACCCGCTCGAGCGCGAGACGACTGTCGCGCTCGCCCACGCGGATCTCCTCCCGATCCAGCAACTCGCCAGACTGGACGCGGACCTGCGGCGCTCGAGCACGGACGCCCTGCCGACCAGACTCGCGGCGAGACTCTGGGAAGCCCGCGCCGACCCCGCCGTCGACGACGATCCCTGGACCGAGGGCTGCAAGTCCGTCCGGGAGTACGTCACGGCCGGCGATCTGAAACACTGGATCCGCAGACAGGAACCCGGAACGAGCGACGCCTACGCGAAGAAACTCGTCTCCAGGACGATCGACGCCATCCTCGAGCTCTCGAACCACCGCCTCGCGGTCCGCAAGCGTACCCAGCGAAAGAACGGTCTCGAGTACACCGAGCGCCGGCTGCTCCTCCCGGCCGACGCCGAGATCCCGGGGGAGACGACCGCCTCGAGCAGTACGCCGTCTGACTCGAGCAGTAAACCATCCGCCTCGAGCGGTACCCCGTCCGACTCGAGCTCGAGCGATCGATCGAACGACCGCGAACCCGACGCCCCGGACCCGGAGACAGCTGACGTCCTCGGCTGACCGTGGACGCCCGCGAGTACCCCCACCTCGAGCACGCCTCAAGCGAGGTCCCCACGCGCTGACTCACCACGCGACCCCACGCCAGCGGCCGTCTAGCTCGTGTCGGTAGCCGTGGTTGTCCCGACTCGAGCAGTCTCGGCAGTCCACAGTGGGACGCCCTCGAGGCTTCCGCCGAAGACGACGGTTGTCCACGGACATCGATCCGATGACGCACCGAGACGATTCGAGACGATGGCGTACTTCGCCAACTCGAGAGACGGCCTATATAAAATATAAATATGAATAGAATCCATACGCTACCATGGAAGCTGAAGGTGAAACAGATGGGGGCGGTGAATCCCAGTACGGAATGTCAATCACTGTCCCGATACCGGCCGCTGATAACGACTTGTACAGATACGAAGCGACCGACGGGGTGCTTCGGATCCTCGCGGACAACCCCTACGAGGAGTTCACGATCCGAGAGCTGAGTCGATTTGTGGGGTACAGTCACCCCGCGATCTCGAACGCAGTCGGCGTACTCGAGTCGAACGCGCTCGTGACCGTCTCGGCGGAAGGGAATCGAAAGCACGTCTCGATCGACCGCAACAGACTGACGAAACCCGACGATCCGGTGCTTCGGATTCCGCAGTCCGAATTTCACGCGCCCGTTCGAACGGCACTGGACCGATTACAGGACGAATTGGCCGATGTCGTGGGCATCCTCGTTTTTGGAAGCGTCGCTCGCGGTGAGGCCGATCGGCAAAGCGACATCGATCTGTGGGTACTCGTCCAGAGCGATCGCGCGACGAACCAGCGGAGAGCGAACGAAATCGGGACAGATCTCACAGAGACGCGATTCGCCGGCGATCGATACGAGTTTCAGATCCTCGTGGAATCGGCTCGATCCGCGTTGAACGTCAGCGATCGACTCACGGACGTGCTCGCCTCGAGTATTACGCTGTACGAGACGGAGACGCTCCGTCGGTTCAAGCGAGAGGTGCGTAGCGATGCCGAGTGACCCGTCTTCAATCGTCGCGGCGCTTCGCGATGCCGAGGAGGCGTTCGGAGGATATCGGTCTGGTGCCACGTACGAAGCCGATCTGGAGCCGGACGATCCGGAGATCACACAGCTTCGAAAAGCGTGTCGGCTACTCGAGGCCAGTCGAACGCTCCGAGCGAACGACGGGTATCATACGAGCGTGATAGAGATGTCCTTCGCGGCGATCGAACGAACGCTCGAGTGGTACGTCCTCGTTCAGTCCACCGATACTGTCGGGGATTTCCAGTCCCACCGATACGCGTACGATCGGGCGGCAGCACTCGGACTATTCTCACAGTCGCTTTGCGATGAACTCTATCAGATGCATTCCGACAACCGCTCAGCCGCGTACTATCGGGATACGGTTGCGACTGCAGAACAGGCGGACGCGTTGTTTCACCTTGCCGTCGAAATCCACGAATATACCGTCCAACACCTGCAGTATTCCCACGAGTGTCGCTGTAGCCAGACACACTAACTTCGGGTTATCGGTTGCCGTCGATCCACTTGAGCCGGGAGCGACCACCGACGCTCGTATTGTTCGCGTCTGATCTGGACCGACAGTCTACAGATACCCACGGCGAGTGTCTCGGTGTCATTCGCAGGATCCGGTAACCTGCATCCCTTCTCTCGAGCAGTCTCGGCAGTCCACAGCGGGACGCGCTCGAGGCTTCCGCCGAAGACGACGGTTGTCCACGGCGGGTCCTGAACCAAGGAGGGAAACAGTTATTGCGAATTATCCATAATTCGTAATTAGATGTCCCAATCAACGTCGCCCGGGACTCGAGTGCCGATCGAGCGGCTTCGAACGGCGATCGAGCTCCTGGAGAACACGTCGCTCGCTCGAATCTACGTGTACGTTCTCCGGACCGACGGCGCGACGGTCGACGATATCGTCACTGACCTCGAGATTCCCCAGGGGACTGCCTACGACTACGTCCGGCGGCTCGAGGCCGCGGACCTCGTGATGAAGACGCGATCGCAACGGCCCTACGAGTACCGCGCCGAACCGCTGTCCGTGACGATCACGGTCGAGGGAGACCAGCGGACGATCACGGCGGCGCTCGTGGATGCAGTTGCCAGAAGCGAGACGAACGAGGATATCGCCGTCTATCTCGAGCGTCACGGAATCGACGGACTCGCAATGGCCCTCGAGTACGCTCGCGAATTCGTCGACGGGACGGTCAACGCGAGACTCGCCGCTCGCGAACTCGACTGTTCGGTGATGGAAGCGGAGATAGTTCTGCAGGCGCTCGAGCCGGTCGTTCTCGACCACCGCGACGACGAATGACGGCGGTCCACCTCGCTGATCAGTATCTATCGGGTTCACTGGCATCGCTTCCAGTAACCGACGTCGACGTACCGCGTCGAGTGAACTGACACGATCGCGAGCATGACCCGAGGCCACCGACAGAACTACGGTATCGTGCACACAATGTACATGTATGAGTTCGAGTACTCGCGTCCACTTTCGTGCGCCCGAGCGATTGATCGAACAGGCGGACGCGCTCGCCATCGCGGAGGACAAGAACCGAACTGACGTCCTCGTCGAGGCGCTCCGGGAGTATCTCGCGAACGCCAGTGACGAAGCGCCCGTTCAGCAGGCGATCGCGAACGCGTACTACGAGGACCGACTCGAGTACGAGCAGGTGAAAGCGATCGTCGGCGTCGAAACCGCGCAGAACTTCCGCGTGCTCAAAGGTCAGTTGACCGATGATCAGCTGAGTGACGACCTCGCGGCCGCGCTCGACGAATGATCCTCGTCGCAGACACGTCCGCACTCGTCAGTATCGCGAGTACCGACGATGCACGGCACACCGCGCTCCCGATACTCCTGAACGGGTACGACGTCACCGCCCCGGAACACGTGATCGACGAACTCGAGTCGATCGCTGCGTACGAGGACGAACACGGAACGGCGGCACGAGCTATTCTCGACGAACAGGAGCGACTAACGGTCAGCGCGGTCGACCTCGATTCGGACTTCCCGCTCGACGACGGCGAAAACGCGGCGGTACAGTTAGCCGAAGATATCGAAGCGGCGTTCTTCTACTGTGACGAATACAACCAGCTCGCGCTCGTCCACGCGTCGCTCTCTGACGCTCGACTCGTAACGACGCCTCGGCTCCTGAAGGCGTTCGTCGTCGACGGTGACCTCTCGGCATCGGCGGCCAAAGACCTGCTAGATGGCATTGCAGAGCGACGGAGTTGGGGCGGTAACGCGTACGTTCATCAGGCGACACGCCTGTTCGAGTGATCGATAGTACCGACGAAGCCAGACACGGGAACCGGTCGGTAGTGTTTAGATAATACCGTGAGTTATCGATACAAGCAACAAACACCACGAAAGCCCCTGGCGCTCTCGGGTCGGTGCGCTCGCTGCGCTCCTCACGTCGTTGCGGTGCTTACGTCACGCGCCTTCCCCGTGAGCGCCAGCCCCTTTCATTCCCACCCGTGTCGCCTGACCAATCGGCCATCGCGGGGTGGGAATGAAAGGGGCTGACTCGCCTCGATCCCTCCCGGGCGACGGTGAGCCGAACGACGCGAAGCGAGTCTTTCGGAACAAGCACGCGACGGAGGAGCGCGCGCAGCGAGCCCCGGTGGGTCGAGCGAGTCAGGGGCTTTCGTGGTGGTCACAGCCATTTCTGGGAGACAAGGGTGCAAACTAAACACGACCAACCGGTTCGCTCACAAAATATATACGACCACATCCGAACCGTGTAGAGTATGCAAGCAGTCGTGCTGGCCGCGGGCAAGGGCACCCGCCTTCGGCCGCTGACCGACGACAAGCCGAAGGTCCTCGTCGAGGTCGACGGCACACCCCTCATTGAGGACGTCTTCGACAACCTCCTCGAGATCGGCGCGACCGAGTTTATCGTCGTCGTCGGGTATCAGAAAGAACAGATCATCGAGCGCTACGGCGACGAGTACGAGGGCGTTCCGATCACGTACGCCCACCAGCGCGAACAACTCGGTCTCGCCCACGCCATCCTTCAGGCCGAGCCCCACATCGATGATGACTTCATGCTGATGCTCGGCGACAACGTCTTCCGTGGGAACCTCGGGGACGTGATCAACCGCCAACAGGAAGATCGCGCGGACGCGGCCTTTCTCGTCGAAGAGGTTCCCTACGAGGAGGCCTCACGCTATGGCGTGCTCGACACCAACGAGTACGGCGAGATCGTCGAGGTCGTCGAAAAACCCGACGAGCCGCCCTCGAACCTGGTCATGACCGGCTTCTACACGTTCACCCCTGCGATCTTCCACGCCTGTCACCTCGTCCAGCCCTCCGACCGCGGCGAGTACGAACTGCCCGACGCGATCGATCTGCTGATCCAGTCCGGGCGGACGATCGACGCGATCCGGATGGACGGCTGGCGCATCGACGTCGGCTACCCAGACGATCGCGACCGGGCCGCCGAGCGACTCGAGGACGCCGATACACCGACACCGGCGGAGTAACGCCTCGAGGTGGTCCTCGCGTCGGCGTCGGCCGCGGACTCCGTGAGTTGCTGGCGGCGCGTGCGGACGACGACCTGGCCGTTCGAAAGCGGATCGGCGACGAGCTGTAAGCGGTGGGGAGTGTCCGTCGATCGGACCAGTCGTCCTCACTATGTGTGTCCCACGTTTATGCCCTAGTCCCTATTCACGTAGGGTATGCAATCGCTGGCCGGCGAGTCAGTCGTCGTGATCGGGAGCGGGTTCGGTGGGCTGGCAACGGCCTGTTATCTCGCCGACGCGGGTGCCGATGTCCGCGTTATCGAGAAGAACGACCAACTCGGCGGGCGGGCGAGTCGCCTCGAGCGCGACGGCTTTCGCTTCGATATGGGGCCGTCGTGGTATCTGATGCCGGACGTCTTCGAGCGGTTTTTCGGCGACTTCGATCGCACGCCGAGTGACTACTACGAACTGACCCATCTCGACCCACATTACCGCATTTGTTTCAAGGATGGCGATCGGGTCGACGTGACGCCCGATCTCGAGCGAACGAAAGACATTTTCGAGGAGTACGAAGCCGGTGCCGGCGACGCCCTGGAGCGCTACCTCCAGAAGTCCCGGGAGAATTACGAGGTCGGGATGGAACACTTCGTCTATGAGGATCGGACGCAACTGCGGGACTACCTCGATCTCGACGTGGCACGGCAGGCTCGTGGCCTGTCCTTGCTCGGCTCGATGCAGGGTCACGTCGAGGACTACTTCGAACATCCGAAGCTCCAACAGATCATGCAGTACACGCTGGTCTTTCTGGGCGGGTCGCCGACGAATACGCCGGCGCTGTACAACCTGATGAGCCACGTCGATTTCAATCTCGGCGTCTGGTACCCCGAGGGCGGTATCGGCAGCGTCGTCGACGGGATCGCCGATCTCGGTCGCGAACTCGGCGTCACGTACGAGACCGGTCGACCGGCGACGGCGATCAAGGGTCGGGAAGGTGCGTTTCTCGTCGAGACGCCGTCGAAACCGCTGCGACCGGATCTGGTGGTCAGCAACGCCGACTACGCCCACACGGAACGCGAGTTGTTGGCTCCCCAACAGCGCAGTTACGACGCCGATTACTGGGAGTCTCGGACGTACGCGCCGTCGGCGTTGCTGCTCTATCTGGGTGTCGAGGGCGATGTCGCGGAGCTTGCCCACCACACGCTGGTCCTGCCGACCGACTGGAACGAACACTTCGACCAGATCTTCGAGGATCCCCAGTGGCCCGACGATCCGGCCTACTACGTCTGTGTGCCCTCCGAAACCGACGACAGCGTCGCGCCGGCGGGCCACAGCGCGCTGTTCGTGCTGGTCCCGATCGCGCCGGGTCTCGAGGACGGCCCCGAGACGCGGGATCGATACCGTGACCGAGTGCTGTCCGATCTCGCGGCGAACACCGGCTGTGACCTGCGGGATCGAATCGTCCTCGAGGAGCGCTTTTGCGTCTCGGATTTCGCCCAGCGGTACAACAGTTTCGAGGGGACCGCGCTGGGGCTGGCCCACACCCTTCGCCAGACGGCGCTCTTTCGCCCGCCTCATCGATCGAAAGCAGTCGACGGGCTCTACTTCGTCGGGGGCGATACCACGCCGGGCATCGGGATGCCGATGTGTCTCATCAGCGGAGAGCTTACGGCCGAGACGGTGCTCGCGGATCACGGATCGTGACTGGGGATTCGGCCGATTCCGCGCGCGGGAGCGACGACGGAACCGGAACCGACGAGGGGAGAGGAGCCGGTTCCGGGGCCCCTCGAGCAGTCCGGGGATTTCGGTCGCAATGTGGCTATCTGCTGACGCTCTCGCGGCCGCGGTTCTGGTTGTATCTGGCGGGGCCGGTCGTCGTCGGGGTCGTCTACGCGGCCGAGACGACTGGGGAACTGTTCGCACCGGCGGCGATCGCCCTGTTTGCGTACTTCCTGGTGCCGGCGAACGTGTTCCTCTACGGAATCAACGATGTCTTCGACCGGGAGATCGACGCGGCTAATCCGAAAAAGGACGAGCGAGAAGTCCGCTACCGCGGGCAGCGATCCGTCCCGATCGCCGTCGTCGCGTCGGCAGCGCTCTCGTTGGCGCTCGTCCCGTTGCTCCCGCCGGGAGCGCTGGGTTGGGTCGGCGTCTTCCTCGTTCTCGGGGCGGCCTACAGCGCGCCGCCCGTTCGGTTCAAGACAACGCCGCTGCTGGACTCGGTTTCGAACGGCCTCTATATCGCCCCGGCCGGCGCGGCCTACGTCGCTATCGCCGGCTCACAGCCGCCACTTGTGGCCGTCGTCGGCGGATGGCTCTGGGCGATGGGGATGCACACGTTCTCGGCGATTCCGGACATCGAACCCGACCGGGAAACCGGGATCCGGACGACGGCGACGGTGCTTGGCCAGCGTCGAACCTACGCCTACTGCGGGGTGTGCTGGCTCGGGAGCGTCCTGGCCTTCGGCGCGCTCGAGTACCGCCTGGGGGCGGTAATGGCCGTTTATCCGGCCCTCGTCGCCGTCATCGCCGCCACGTCAGTTTCGGTCGATCGCGCCTACTGGTGGTTTCCGGCGATCAACACCGTCGTCGGCACCGTACTTTCTCTCGGTGGACTCTGGGTGATTCTGCATGGATGAATCCGATTTTGGTGGAGAATCGAGCGACGAGTCCCCGACCAGTCACGACCCTCCGACCGGTCGCCCGATCGACGAGCACGCTACTGGGACGGGGTCGACGGTGGCAGCCGATGACGGGTCGACGACGCGGGCAACGGTACAGCGTCGCCTCGAGAGCGTCATTCGGGAGAATCGGTTCACGATCGCGGTCGTCTTCCCGCTCGTCGGGGCGGTGACGCTGGTCGCCAGCGCCGAAGGGAGGCTGCCGGCCCCGCTCGCGTACAATCCGCTGTTGATCCTGTTCGGGACGCTGGTGATGCGGTCGCCGCTGCTGGTCGGGCTTGCACCCCGGATCGGCTGGTGGGCGCTCGGTTCGCTTGGCCTTTTGACGATCTACACCTACGCGATCGAACTCGTCGGCGTGCGAACCGACTGGCCCTACGGTGCCTTCGAGTATACGATTCAGCTCGGGCCGATGGTACTGGGCGAGGTGCCACTCGCGCTGCCGGTGTTTTTCATCCCGCTGGTGTTGAACGCCTACCTGCTGACGCTGCTCGTCCTGGGATCGTGGCGAAATCGCGCCGTCGTTCGGGTGCCGACGGCGATCGCCGCCGTCGTCGCGATCGATCTCGTCCTCGATCCGGCCGCCGTCGCCATCGGCTTCTGGGCGTTCGAACCGCCGGGGATCTACTACGGCGTCCCCGTCTCGAACTACGTCGGCTGGCTCATCTCCGGCAGCGTCGCCGTCGTCCTCGTCGATCTGGCGTTCGATCGAACCGCGCTGCTCGAGCGCGTCCGCGATTGCGAATTCATCCTCGACGATCTGGTGAGTTTCGTGTTGCTGTGGGGCGGGATCAACCTGCTCTATGGCAACTGGGTCGCCGCCGCCGTCGCCGGTGCGTTCTGTCTCGGCCTCGCGAGGACGGACCGATACGACCTCGAGATGGTGCGGACGGCCGTCCCCGGCCGCAGCGGGTGACGCGACTCGCGATTCCCGAATCCGTCGGCGAGAACCGTCCTCGAGTGGGTTCGGCGAAAACCGCCGACGACTGGCGCCGGTCAGACGAACACACTGCTGATCGGATCCCCGAACACCAGCAAGAGCCCGACCGCGGTAAACGTCAGCGCCAACCAGATGCCGAGGCCGGCCGCAGCCGTTCGGGCCATCTCTCGGTCGATCGCCACGGCGTCGTGGTCGTCTATCACTACGGGGTCGGCTTCGGGCTGTCTGGTCGCCGTC
Source organism: Salinadaptatus halalkaliphilus (assembly GCF_006543045.1). Classification (GTDB taxonomy): domain Archaea; phylum Halobacteriota; class Halobacteria; order Halobacteriales; family Natrialbaceae; genus Salinadaptatus; species Salinadaptatus halalkaliphilus. Next base: position 12,500 of record NZ_RBZW01000067.1, read on the forward strand.
TTGTGACCTGATTGCGTACTCATACGCCACCGTTGGATCTGCCAACCCACAATTTCGCAGCCATGATATCGAGGGCATTGAAATACTCGTGACTTGCTCGAACCGATCTGCATGCACGCAGCAAGTGAATTACCGGGCGATGGCGCGAGCGTTATCGGGTCGGGACGCTCCCTTCGTGGCCCGGCCCTCGCCGCTCCGGCTCGACCGTCGGGATCGCCGAGACGCGCTGAAAGACGGCCTCGGGGTCGCGATTCCAGTGCCAGTGCCATCGGGTCTTCGCGAGACACCACAGCTTCCGGGTCGTCGATAGCGACGGCTCACTCGAGAGCACGTCGTACTCCTGGTTGCGGATGAGCGCGTGGTGTTCGGCATAGAGGACGGCCGCGAGCAACACCGGCAACTGGCAGTCCTCGGGGAGATAGCGGATTCCCGCGACCCCCTCTCGGTAGAGATCCTCAGCGCGCTGGAGTTCGTCGGCTATCGCCGCGGCGAACGCCTCCGAGTGCTCGAGGCGCTCGATTTGCTCGGTCGAGACGCCATGATTTCGCAGCGTCGACCGGGGAATGTAGATGCGGTCGCGGTCGACGACATCCTCGCGGACGTCCCGCAGGAAGTTGGTCAACTGGAAGGCCTCGCCGAGCCGTCTGGCGTGGGGGAGGGCCGTCTCGTTCATCGCCGGTTCCATGATCGCGGTCATCATCACGCCGACGGCGGCCGCCGAGCCGCGCATGTACGCCTCGAGGTCGGCGTACGTTTCGTACTGACTGGTCGTAATGTCGGCGGCCATCGCGTCGATAAACTCGTCGACCGTCTCGTCGGCGATGTCGTAGCGGTCGCGAAGTTCGACGAACGCCTCGAGCACTGGGTCCTCGGCCTCGATTTCGCCGAGTGCCTGTGCCCGCAGCGACTCGAGTTCGGCGCGCTGTTCGTCCGGGGGAACGCCGGCGGCATCGTCGACGATTTCGTCCGCGATACGAAAGAACGCGTAGAGGACGTGGGTCGCGTGACGGACTCGCTCGGGGAGGAATCTGGTCGCGAGGTAGAACGTCTTCCCGGTCCGCTTCTGTATCGCCTTGCTCGCGTCGATCTGTCGTTGATGCATTATGGCTCCGTTCCGATGGGGTCGGATGCCAATTCTACGACAAATGTCTATAAAATACCTCTCCCCTACTAGTCAGGGATTACCGCGGTAGGGAGCCGATACTCCCCTACCTGAGGTCCCTACTCGAGGGAGTAATCGATGCCACCGTCGAACAGCGCCTCGACGAGCTTGCGCTGTGCCGAGCGGAGGTGCTGGTGGAACGTCGACCGCGAGATATCCATCGACGCGGCCAGTTCCTCGCCAGAGACGGCACGCGGCCATGCGAAGTAATCCGCAGCGTAGGCCTTGCGAAGCGCCAGTTGCTGGCGGTCGGTGAGTTCCGATTCGACGGTCGCGGCGAGATCCCAGGGCGTCCGCGAGGGCTGTTCGGTCTCGTGATAGCTGAGGAGCTCGACGCGGTCGTAACGCTCCTCGAGAACGTCGTAAATCGACCGAGCGGCCTGCCCGTTTCCGGCCTCGAGAGCGAGGTCGGCGATCCCGTCGGAAACCGTGAGCTGACGGATCACCACGCCGTGTTCGCCGAGCGTCGTCACGAGCCCGCTACGGAGTGCGACTTCCAGGAGGAGACTGTCCTCGTAGGCTGCAACCACCGCTGCATCGACGATGGCGTCGACGGCGGTCGCCGCCTCGGTGACGTCGCCCTCGTGTTCGGCGAAGTCGGCTCGATCGACGTGGACGAACGCAAGCGGCGTTCCCTCGTCGTAGGCGAGGCCGCGATACTCGAGACTGGTCCCGAGTTCGTCGGCGAGTGCAGTGACGAACAGATCGGGGTCTTCGATCGCGAGTTCGACGTTGACGACGCCGTCGCTGGTGACCATTCGCTGGGTTTCGATCGCGTTGATGGCGGTCGAAATCGTCCCGCCGAGGGCGTCGAGGACCGCCAGCTCTCGCTCGGTGATTGCCCCAGTGTCGGCGACGTAGAGGACGACGACGCCGTAGGAGACGTCGCCATAGCTGATCGGGACCGCGACGACGGATCGAACGGGAGGGTCGGTTCCGGCGGGCCACCAATCGACATCCTCGCCCGCGGTCTCGTCTTCGAAGCGTTGGGACTTGCCGGTCTCGATCGCGCGAACGGCGGGATGAGTGGCGTCGCCGTCGTGGTTGACAGTTGGGAGCGTAATTTCGTCATCGATCGTGGATCCATCGGCACCCTCGAACTCCGTGGCGCCCGCCCACGCTTGCGGGGTGAGCCGTTGGCTCGTCACGTCGAGACGACCGACCCACGCGCCGACGTAGGGATCGGTCTCGACGAATTGGTCGCAGACGCGCCGTTCGATCGCTTCGCGCGAGGTGGCGCTGACGGCCGTATCGGTCACGTCCTGGACCAGTCCGTTTAACCGCTCGAGAACGTGCTCGAGCGCCTGGCGTTCAGCCCGGGCGCGCTTGGCCGAGTCCTCGGCAGCGATCTCGGCCAGCCGCCGGTCGGTGATATCGAGGTGGGCAACGGCAACCCGAACCGCACCATCGACCGTGAACCGAATCGCCCGCATCGTAAACCACCGTTTCTCGTCGGGCGAGTGGCACGGATACTCCATCGCGAACTGGTCGCGGTCCCCCTCGAGAACGGCCTCGAGGCCGGTGACCGCACGACTGGCGTGACTATCATTGTCCTCGCTCATCGCGGCCGTCGCGACGTAGTTTACTCCCACGTAGTCGGTCGAATCGTCCGATCCGAACTCGCGCCAGGCTCGGTTGGTTAGTACGATTTTGCCGTCGCTATCGATGACGGCGACCGAAAACGGGAGCGTCTCGAGGGTCGCTGCAGCGAGCTCGTTCCCAGCGGACATCACTCGACAGTACGAAGAGAGCAACCTTAACGCACGCGGATATCGACCGATGAACCAGTCATCCGGCTGTTAATTTGGGTGCTCGAGTAGCTCGTCGCGCAGCATCGGCAGAAATGTGCCGATGTCCGTAACCATCCCGACGGCTTGTGCGCTGCCGCGATCGAGCAACTGGGTGACGGTTGCCGGATTGATATCGACGCAGACGGTTTTGGTGGTCGACGGAAGGCAGTTGCCGACGGCGACGGCGTGAAGCAGCGTCGAGAGCATGAGTACGAGGTCGGCCTCGCGAGCCTGCTCGCGGATCGCGTCCTGGGCCTCGACCGCGTCGGTGATCGTATCGGGAAGCGGCCCGTCGTCGCGGATCGACCCCGCGAGAACGTAGGAGACATCGTTGTCGACACACTCGTACATCACGCCCTCCTCGACGACGCCCTCGGCGACCGCCGCCGGAATGCCGCCGAGGCGGACGATTTCACTGATCGTGTAGATGTGGTGTTTGTGGCCCGATCGCGGATGCTCGAGCGATTCCGTATCGACCCCCAACGAGGTGCCATAGAGGTCGCGCTCGAGGTCGTGGACGGCAAAGCCGTTGCCGGCGCTCAGGCTGTCGACGTAGCCCGCACGGACGAGATCGGCCAGCGCGTTTCGGCCGCCCGCGTGGACGATCGCCGGGCCACAGACGGCGAGAACGCTGCCGTCGTCGTCCCGAACCGACCGCATCTCGTCGGCGATCTCCTCGATCAGCGATGTCGAGGGGCGCTCGCTCGAGACGCCACCCTGCATGAAGCCGAACGATCCGTCGGCCTCCCGAGGCCGCTCGGGCGGCTCGACCCGGATGCCGGTTTCACCGGTGACGACGAGGTCGCCTGCCTCGATAGCGTTCAGGACGGTGGTATGGACGCGAGGCGTTCCGTCGTCGTCAGCTCGGTCGACGACGAGCGCACAGTCCATCTCGGCGTTCTCGACGGCGAGCCACTCGCCGTCGACGCGGACGAACGTCGGATGATTCGTCGTCGAGTAGAAATCGACGGGAACGACCTGGTCGGCCGGTGCGGGCTCGAGGACCGCGTCGCGGGGGTCGGCGACGGTCGCGCCCTGCTGGTTGAGTTCGTGGAGGATCGCCCGGAGATCGGCCTCGCTGTCCGCCAGGACGCGCATGCGACAGTAGGTTTCCTCGTGTTTGTGGCGGCCGACCTCGAACGCGTCGACATCGAACTCGCCGCCCATGTCCATCACGATGGCAAAGCAGGCACCCATCGTCCCCGAGTCGATGATGTGACCCTCGAGTTCGACGGTCTGTGAGACGGTCATTGGTTGCCATTCGTTGCCACAGTCCGTCAATCTGTGCGTTCGATCAGTGCCGGCTGAAACTGGTCTCCGAGCCGGCCGTTCACGCCCGTTGAGAGGTCGACCAATACTTTTGTACAGGGTCGTCGATGCCCACACCAGCGATCAATCGTGACTACTGACCACCCAGCGTCGCGGACCGTCGAACTGTGGATCCGGGGATGTACGTCGCCAGCCCCCGATTCGAACCAGGAACGGGCGCTCGATACGCTCGAGCAACTCGACGAACGTGGTGTCGTCGAGGGAGTGACAGTGGGTGTCTGGGGCGACACGTTCGAATCCTCGTCGCTCTCCGAGCAGGTCTCACAACTCGAGCGCATCCAGTCTCGCCTCGAGGCTTTCGAGGCGTGGGCCGCCGAGAACGATCGTCGGCTCGAACCCTGCTTTCGACGGCGACAAACCCACTCGCAGCTGACAGGAGCGAACCGCGAGGTCTGGCGGCTCCCGGCGGTTGCACTCGCCGAGTTCGACGGCGACGACCTCGTCCACGTTGCGCCCTGCCGGGACGGCGATCGAACGGTGGACATCTTCGACCGACTCGAAGTCCTCGAGTCGGGTACCGGTTCGGAGACTGTCGTCCGATTCGACGGCAACCGCGGGAACCCGCGGGAGACGGGCGACGGTGACCGAACCGAACCACGCACGGAGCGTGACGAGTTCGCTGGTCCACGGGTGGGCAACCCATATGGGACTCGATAACATAGTGGTGCGTATGTCCGGCGATTCAACCACAGCCCGACTCTCACGGTGTCGAAACTGCGGCTTCGAGGCTCCCGGCGGCGGCGAGGAATGGCTACGACTCGAGGTACCGAAGCTCGGCCGGATGACCCAGTGTCCGAACTGCGAGAGTACCGACGTTATCACACACCGATAACGTCGCGAGCGCTGCACTCGATTTCCACGCGGTCGCCTCGTGCGTGGACAGACTCTTCAACGTCACGCGCCAAGGGAGACGTATGAGCCAGGAGTCGACCCCGGACCTTCCAGAAACCGACGAACAGTGGCGCGAGGAACTCGACGAGGAGGCCTATCGCATCCTTCGCGAGGCCGGCACCGAGCCGAAGTTCAGCGGCGAGTACGTCGATCACAAGGCCGACGGAAGCTACGCCTGTGCCGGTTGTGGCACCGAACTGTTCGACTCAGAGACGAAGTTCGACTCCGGCAGCGGCTGGCCGAGCTTCTACGACGCCGCCGGCGACCGCATCGAGACTCGATTGGATACCAGCCATGGCATGCGCCGCACCGAAGTGCTGTGTGGCACCTGCGGTGGTCACCTCGGGCACGTCTTCGACGACGGCCCCGAACCGACCGGCAAACGCTACTGCATCAACTCCGCCGCCCTCGAGTTCGACGAGGTGTAGGACCCGCAAGCAGCAAAAGACCTATCGCCACGTCGTCCAACCACTCGAGCATGGAGGACGACGTGACGGTCGATTTCGGCGCGGACGGACTCGTTCCCGCCGTCGCACAGGACGCCGAGACCGGCGAGGTACTCATGCTCGCGTACGTCTCGGCCGAAGCGCTCGAGCGAACCCACGAGACGGGTCGAGCCCACTACTACTCGCGAAGCCGCGACGAACTCTGGGAGAAAGGCAAGACCAGTGGCCACGTCCAGCGCGTCGAGGAGATACGGGTCGACTGTGACGCCGATACGCTGCTGTACGTCGTCGAGCAGGACGGCGGGGCCTGTCACACCGGGCATCGCTCCTGTTTCTACCGGGCGATCGACGGCGTCTCCGTGGGCGACACGAACGGCGACTCGTCGGGCACGATGGTCGATGTCGAGAACGTCGGCGAACAGGTGTTCGATCCCGACGCGGTCTACGAGGCGTAACCACGATGTCCGAACGTCTCCGCCGCCCCGAGACCGAGGAGGAGACGCCCCTCGAGGCCCTCGAGGCGGCTCGCGAACGCTACGCCGAGGCCGAACGCGAGATCGAAACCCACGGCGGCGACGCCGTCGAACACGCCGCCCGCGCCTACCGCAACGCGACGGAGTTGCTCGAGAACTACGTCGACCGGGCCACCGGTACCGGCCGCGACAACTTCAAAGCCTACGTCCAACTCGAGGGCCAGTTCGCCGCGCTCGTCGAGAATCTTCCCGACGACCTGCGCGGACGCGAGGCATTCGAGCAGTCCCTCGAGGCGATCGACAAACGTCGACTCAGCGAGTCCGATTTCGAACGCGCTCACGACGAACTCGAGCCGGCGGCGCGGTATTCGGACCTGCTGGAGGAACGCGAGGCCGCCCGCGGGGCCGTCGACGAGGCCCGAACCGCGGCCGCGAAACGGCTGCGGGAGATCGACGACGAGATCGACGACCGAGAGCGTCTGCTCGAACTCGCCACCGCCGATTTGGACGCTCCAGTCGAACGCCTGCGGGAGCCGATCGAGAGCTACAACGAGGCGATCCGCGAGGCGTTCGCCGACTACCGACTCGAGGCCTCCGCACGCGATATCTTTTCCCTCCTCGATCGCAGTCGCTGGTATCCCTTCGTCGACTACGACCAGCCCCCGTCTGATCTGTGCGAGTACGTCGAGACGAGCCCCGACGGCGAACACACCATCCCCGAGTTGCTCGAGTACGCCGACCAGTCCCGCTCGAAGCTCGCCCACTACGTCGCGGACGCGGACCGGCTCAAGCGACGGGTGGCGACCCAGCAAACCTATCTCGACGGGATCGACGCCGAACCGCTGACGATCGCGTGGCCGCCGGGACCGGCCGGAGAGCTTCGACGGCGAACGCGGGAGTACCGGCCGTTCGTCGAGCGCGTCGGCGACTCCGAGACCGTCTCGCTGCTCCGTGACGTCCGGCGACTGACCTACGACGACGAGTACGATCGGCTCCAGACCGCCGCCCAGGCCGTCGCCCAGCTCTCGCCCACAGAGCGCGACCGGCTGACCGACGGCGACATCGACGACGAACTCGAGGCACTGCGGGCCGAACGGGCCGCCCTCGAGGACGCACTCGAGGTCGACGATCCCGTCTAAACGATCCGTCGAATCGCCCCACACTATCTTACGATGCGGAGTCGAACATCTGTGTGAGAAGTTTCCGTTCGGCTGCGCGGAGATGCTGGGTAAACGTCGCCCGGGAGACGCCGAGCTTCGAGGCTATCTCCGTGGTGTTGTGCTCGCGCGGTCGCTCGAAGTATCCCGCATAGAAGGCGAGCTCGATCGCCTGCAGTTGTTTTTCCGTCATCGAGTCCAGTAGCTCGTCGAGGGTCTGCTCCCGTTCAGGATGGGGCCTCGAGCGGATCGAGCCGACAGTCGCCACCGGATATCGCTCCTGGAGCGCAGCGGTGAGCTCCTGAATGGCCGCGTCGGTCGGACAGACGACGGTCACGGTTACCCGTCCCCGTCGGACGACCGTCTCGAGGACACGTGCTCCGTGTGTGGCGAGGACGCCTTCGGGAGTCGGACGGGAGACGAACAGCTCACACCGACGCTTGGTATCCTCGACCGCGACGGACGTGACCCCCTCGACCATCTCGGCAGCAGCGCGAATCGCCGACGCTGAACCCGAGTCGACGCGGATGATGTAGCACAAGTCGTCCTCGAGCGGGATGGCAGTCAGTATCTCAATCGATGTCCCATCCGGTAGGCACGTGGCGAACGCGCTCAGCGTCGTCCGTTCATCGCCGAACTCGTACTCGACGGCGACCGGTGTCGTCGAGACGAGCGACCGTTTCCACTCGGCCGTCCGCAACGCGTAGCCGATCGTCCGGCCGTACGCCTGGAGCACGCTGACTTCGCGGTCGTCGACTTCGCCGCCGTCGGCAGCGTACACGGTGAGAGCACCGACGACGGTTCCGTCGTGTTCGATCGGGACTGCCACACCCGAAACGTCGTGGGCGTGATCGATTTCGTGCCACTCGGACCGCCTCGTGGCTGTGTCGATGTCCGTCCCGTCTCGAGCGTGGTGGTCGTCCGCCGATTCCCCTCGAGCGGTCGAGCACGTTGGTGGGAGAACGACCGGTTCCCGGCGTTCGAGCACAGCCTGCGCCGGATCGGGCTCTCGAGCCGATCCCTCCGCGCCGAGCACCGCCTCGAGAACGTCGTCGTCACCGGCAATGGACTGGACGAGAAGTTCGTTCGTCCCGTCACGAGTGGCGATCCACGCACAAGCGTAGTCACGCTCGTCGACGAGGTGTTGGCAGAATTTGCGCGTGAGTCCGTCACGGGACGTCGTCGCGGTGACGATCTCGAGCATCGTCTCCTTGCTTCGGCGCTCACGGGCGAGTGCCCGCTCGGTTCGATATGAGCGGACCGTCGCCTCGATCCGACGTGCCAGCACGTCGTCGCGGCCGGCAAGCGATCGTTTCGGGAGGTAGTCGGTGACCTGTCGACCGATGGCGTCGCTGGCTATCCCTTCGCTTCCGGCCCCGGTCACGAGCAAGAACGGGCGCTTCGGATCGATCTCGCGGACCTCGGCTAACAGCTCGAGGCCGGTGCCGTGTTCGAGCTGGTAGTCACAGACCACACAGTCCGGATCGGTCGACGCGAAGCGGTCCGCCGCTGCCGTGAGCGTGGTCGCCGTCGTAACGGAAAACCCCTCGCGCTGGTACTCGAGCACCGTTCCGGTCGAGTCGACCCACGCGTCGTCGTCGTCGACGAGTAACACGTCGATCTCGTCGACATCGTCCCGTCGGTCGCCGAGTGCATCCTGTGGGTCGTCCAATTGATCCTGTCGTTTACCGCACGGGTTCGGGCTCGTTTCGTCACCGCCTGTCATGTTCGCTCGGGGGCAGCGTGTGGCGTTCGTGTTGTGACCGGCGACGAACGAATCCTCCACCAGGGGTGTTCGGTGAGTCTACGACGGTGGATCATTTTTCTGTGTTTTCCGGCCATCATAATAAATACGATACCTTCGCATGGTGGTAGTATCTGTTCGAATTGTCGGTTCCGTACGCGTGACAGTCGTGTCGATGGAAAGTTATAGACAAGTGGCGTGTGTGGGTCAGCCATGGCATGGCAGTGGACCGTGTTTACGCTGCCGCTCGTGCTCACGTTCGGGCTGCTCTGTGTCGTCTACATCTTTCTCTTCGCTCGCTGGCGGCGGGGCGACAGCGTTCCCGGTACCGCCCTCGCGACCGGGCTGGTCGGTTGTATCGGAATAACACTTGGCTGGTACGTCCTCGAACTGTCCGCTGTCCCGCTCGAGACGAAGCTGCTGTTTAACCAACTCCAGTATCTTGGGCTCGCACCGCTGACGGCATGCATGTTGGCTTACGTTCTCGTCTACATCGGCCGGGGTGAGATCCTGACGGCCCGGACATACGCACTGCTGTTTGCCCCGCCACTCGCGACGATTCTCGCGGTATTCACCTACGACCTGCACTGGCAGTTCTGGACCGCCGTCGCCGTCGACGACAGCGGCGCGTACGCGATGGCGGTAAACGACCACGGGCCGGCTTATTTCGCGTTCTTCGCGTACACCGCCGCCTACGCGATCGTGAGCCTCGGACTGTTGGCGCGGAAGGCGATCGATGTCCGTGGCGTCCATCGCTGGCAGATCGGGGCCATGGTCGTGGGTATCCTCGCGCCGCTGACCGGCGGCATCGTCTACGTTCTCGAGGTCGTCCCACCGCAGTATCCGACGCCCACCTACGTCGGGTTCGTCGTGACGGCCGTCGCCTTTTCCTGGCCCGTTTTCCGTCTCGATCTGTTCGGGCTCGTTCCGATCGCACGACGGACGGTGCTCGAGCAGATGGACGACGGCGTCGTCGCCTGCGACGAGAACGGGGTTATCGTCACCGCCAACGAGGGTGCTGGGAGGGTGCTCGGGTCGAGCCAGGCGGCGATGATCGACGCACACGTCGAGGACGTGTTGGCCCCCCTCCTCGATGAGCGGACGCGTTTCGAATTCGAAGCCGAGACCGCGACTACTGGCGAGGCCAAACTCGACGGAATTTCGAGCCCCGAAGCCGCGATCGAGGATGGGGACGGCGAGTGGACCGCGACGGTCGAAGGCCAGGTCATCGACGTTTCGGTCACGCGGCTCAAACAGTCCGGCCAGCCGGTCGGGCGACTCGTCACGCTGACGGACGTCACCGAGCGACACACGCGAGCACAACAGCTCCAACGGCAGAACACGTACTTAGACGAGTTCGCAGAGGTGGTCTCCCACGATATCGCCACGCCGCTCGGCGTCATCGAGAACCGAGCGCAGTTGATCGAGCTGACGAACGACCCCGAGCACGTCGACGATATCTTCGACTCGACCGAGCGCATTCAGCGACTAATGGACGATCTGTTGGAACTGGCTCGCCAGGGTAGAGCGATCGACGAGACCGAACCGATCGCGCTCGACTCGCTCGCAGTGGAGGCCTGGGACGGGATCGAGTCCGGTGGAATCACGTTGACGGCCGACTCCTCGATGCGCGTTCTCGCGAGCCGGGGTCGACTCAGACAGCTGCTCGAGAACCTCCTTCAGAACGTGGTGTCCCACGGTTCGCCCGCCGAAACGGCCGAGTCGGCTCGAGCCTCGTCGGACTCGACGAGTGTCGCGGCTATCAACGGTACGACCCTGACAATCCGCGTCGGTGCGCTCCCCGGCGGCTTTTACCTCGAAGACGACGGCGTCGGGATTCCCGAATCGGACCGACCGCAAGTGTTCGAACAGGGGTTTACCTCGAAGCCTGCGGGGACGGGTCTGGGACTGGCGATCGTCGCCCGAATCGTCGACGCCCACGGATGGGCGATAACGGTTACCGAGAGCGAGGCAGGCGGCGCACGATTCGAGGTGACGGGCGTCGAGATCGACGAATCGGGGGTACGCGGAGCCGGCGAGTGATCGTCGAGACGAGAGAGTACGGTCGGGGAAACCGGACACAGCTGCGAGCGAGACGTGATCGGTGACTCGTCACCGTCCACGTCCGCCTGACGACCCACCACCACCACCACTCGCTGGTATCTCCTTCATGGAAGGGCGGTGTGACAGTTCACGTAACAGATATGAGCGGCGACGTCACGAGCCGAGATGTCCAATCGACAGGGAGGGGTACTGGGGATCGATCAGTCAGTGGCCAGCACAGCGCATCGAGTCGTACTGACGGCGCGGCGTCCCGAGGCGGATTCGGGATCGGCGGCGCGTTCGAACCGACTCGGCCGAAATCGGTTCCCCACCACAATATCGGAGGGCAGCGATGAGGGACAGGCGGACGGCTCTGCGGACAGTCTTCTTCGTGGCCGTGGCGCTGGTCGCGCTCGGCGTCTCCGGCGTTGCGGCTGCGGATGGGCCGGCGGGGATGGACGGGGACGGAACCGAAAGCGAGCCCTACGAGATCACGAACGCGACGCAGCTACAGGCGATGGAGGAGGACCTCGGGGCGCACTACGTGCTCGTTGAGAACGTCGACGCGGACAGAGATGCCTTCGTTCCCATCGGCAATTCGACCTCGCAGTTTACTGGTTCCTTCGACGGACAGGGCCACACTGTGGAACGACTCTTCATCGACGACAGCCGGGATTCCATCCCCAGCGAGGACGTGGGTCTGTTCGGCAACACGTCCGGGGCGACCATCGAGAACGTCGGTATCGAGGACGCAAACATTGTGGGCGAGTCCGGCGTCGGTGCGCTGATCGGCGTCGCAGACGACACAGACGTTTCAAACGTCTACGTCGGAGAGAAAGTGGTGGTCAGCGGCGACACCCGCTTCGGAGGCCTGATCGGGGTTCACGAGGGCTCGGGCACCGTCTCAGATAGTCTGGCTATCTGCGATTTGGGTTGCCGGTTCGACGACCCAGACACGAGCGGGCGTCTCGTCGGTACCGGAAGCGGGACGGTGACGGATTCGTACTACCGGTCCGGTTCCGACGACCACGAGATGATCGGTGAAGGGTACGATGGAGACGCACTGACCGGCTCTGACTCGGTCGAAACGCTCCCCTTCGACTTCGACGACACGTGGATCGCGACCGACTACTATCCGATTCTCCAGGGGAGCGTCGACGACTACTCTCTCGAGGTTACCGACGAGGTCCTCACCGTCGGCGACACCACCAATGTAATCGTCGAATTGCGTCGACCCGTGATCGGGTCACAATCGGCGACCGAACCAGCCTCGATTACGACGAACGAGTACGTCTCGATCGACGGCCAAACGCTGACCGCCGAGCGCGGCGGAACAGGCACCGTGACGGCCTCGGCGTCGGGGTACAGCGACGAGGCGTCCGTGACGATCACCGGGCCGCCGACGTTCGAGATCAGCGAGGCGGTGTTCTCCGACACCGTCGACGCGGGGGAGAACGTGACCGTCTCGGCGACCATCGAGAACGTCGGCACCGAGGCGGGCGAGACCGACGTGGAACTGGCCGTGGCTGACGAGACCGAAACCACCACCGTCGCCCTCGCCGACGGCGAGAGCGAGTCGGTCGAACTCGAGTACGAACTGCCGCCGGACATCGAAACCGGGTCGGTCGACGCGACTCTCTCGACAGCCGACGACAGCCTCGAGCAGTCAGTCGACGTGAACGGCAACGAGACGGTTTCGGGGACGCTCACCGACGGCGCGACCGGCGAGACCCTCTCGGGCGTCGACGTGCTGGTCGACGGGAGCGTCGCGGACACCACCGACGCGAACGGCGAGTACGAACTCGAGGTGCTGAATGCCTCCGCGGTCTCGGTCTCGGCGACGAAGACCGTCGGGGACGAGCACTCACTCGAGATCTCGGCGGCGAACGCGACGACCGTCGACGGCGCGACGACGCTCGACCTGGCGCTGCACCCCGAACTGGCCGGGTCGGGAACCGAGAGCGACCCCTACGAGATTTCCAACGCCCGCGAGTTGCAAGCGATGAACCAGGATCTCTCGGGTCACTACGTGCTCGTGGACGACGTGAACGCGAGCGGGACTGCTGAGTGGAACGACGGGAAGGGGTTCGACCCGGTCGGGACGGCCGACGATGATAGTGGTCCGGATCCAGCGATGTTCTCGGGCTCTCTCGACGGCCGGAACCATTCGATAACGGGACTCTCGATCAACCGCTCGGACGAACCGTTCGTCGGTCTTTTCGGTGCCGCCGATACGACGACGATACGGGATCTCTCGCTCACGAACGTAGATATCCGTGGTGCATCCGAGGAAGACGTAGGAGAGAGTACGGCAACCGGTGGGCTCGTCGGGCTATCCGGAAACCTCACTGTATCTTCAGTCCACGTCTCAGGGGCTATCAAAACGGGATACTCCGCTGGTGGTGTCGTCGGGAGCAATTACGGGGGGTATTACTCAGACGGTCCGATCCTCGACCTCAACGATGTCACGTCGGAAGTTAGCGTCACTACCTCCACCGACGATCTCGGTTCTGCCAGTGGCGGCGTCATCGGATTCTGGGGTGGGCCAGTGACGATTTCGAACTCACGTACATCCGGAGACGTCCTCGCTAGAGGTGATCATGTCGGTGGGTTCGCCGGATGGATCGGTACTACGTGGGACGAAGTGGAACTGTCTACAATATCGAACGTCTCCGCGACGGGGAACGTCACACCATCGGGCAGTGGGTCTATTGGATATGCTGGGGGGCTGGTAGGAACAGTATACAATGCCGCCATCGACAATGCCTCTGTGACCGGTGACGTAAAGTCCGGTGGTGGTGATCGTGCTGGAGGATTAATCGCTCGACCCCAATCAGAAACTCGTATCAATAACTCGTATACGACAGGCGAGGTCACTGGTGCGGATAATGTCGGCGGTCTGGTTGGACATAGCGCGGATGAGATCACTGACTCGTACGCCGCAGGCTCCATTAGTGGGGGAACCGTCGCCGGGATTGCCATCCTCTCGGTCGGAGAGATGGATAATGTCTACTGGAACGAGAGCACAACTGATGATGCAGTCACTTCCGGTGAAGACGCCGGAGCTATTGGCCTCACGCCCGATGAAATGACCGGTCCAGACGCAGTCGACAACATGGACGCTCTGGACTACGACGAGACGTGGCTCGCCGTCGACGACGACTACCCACTGCTCGCGTGGCAGGTCGACAGCTACGACCTCGCGCTCGCGGACGACGAAATCGACGTGGGCGACACCACCGAGGCGACGGTCGACGTCACGCTCGAGGACGGCACGCAGACCAGCGCAACTGAGGCCTCGAGCTACACCACCGAGGGCAACGTCTCCGTCCAGGCGGGGACGGTCACGGGCGAGAGTTACGGCACCGACACCGTGACCGCCACCGGCGGCGGCCACGCTGACGAGGCCTCGATCACCGCCTTCGGTTCGGACTACCGGATCGAGAGCGTCGACGCGCCGGAAATCGTCACTGCCGAGGGGTCCGTCACCGTCGACGCAACGATCGAAAACCGCGGCAACGCGGACGATACGGTCGACGTGATCCTCGCGTTCGACGGTCACGAACTCGCGAGCGAACCGACGACGGTCGCGGCCGGCGGGGAAACGACGGCGACGGTAACCGGAATCATCCCCACGACCGCCGAAACCGGTGCGGGACGAAACCTCACCGTCACTGCGGCCGACGACGAGCTCAACGTATCCGTCGAGGTTCGCACCGCAGAACCCGTCTCGGGGACCGTGACCGACGGCGCGACCGGCGAGCCCGTTTCTGATCTCGAACTCGAGATAGACGGTGACCGCCCAACCGACGAGCCCGTCCTCACGGACGGGAACGGCTCGTACGCCTTCGATGCGGTCAACGGCACGTCGCTCGAGGTCGCTGCAACCGACACCGTCGAGGGAGTCGACCTCGAGACGAACGACTCCGTGGACGTCGACGGCGAGACGTCGCTCGACCTCGAGCTGTGGCCCGCTCTCGCCGGCAACGGCACGGCGGAGCAGCCGTTCGAAATTTCGAACGCCCACGAACTGCAGGCGGTCGATCGGAACCTCTCGGCGCACTACGTGCTCGTCGAGAACGTCAGCGCAAGTGAGACCGTCGAGTGGAACGCCGACGGCGACGATCCGCGGGGCTTCGATCCGATCGGCAGCGACGACGCCTTTGCGGGAACGTTCGACGGAGACGGTCACACCGTTTCCGGACTGTCCGTCGATCGGTCGGACCGAGGCGGGCTGTTCCACGAGATCGACGGGAGCGCCACTGTCGAACGCGTGACGCTCGAGGATGTCGACGTCGAGGGTTCGGTATGGACGGGGGCACTCGCCGGCCAAAACAACGGCGAGATCAGAAACGTCACCGCGACGGGCGATGTCGACGGCGGCGGATCCAATACGGGCGGACTGGTCGGATACAACGACGGCGGACGGATCGTCGACTCGTCGGCGAACGTCTCCGTGACCGGCAGTCATCACACGCCGAATGTTGGCGGACTGGTCGGCCGAAACAGCGGCGACATCGATCGCTCCGCCGCGAGCGGATTGACCATAACCTCGGGCAGTGTCGATGGCAACGTCGGCGGACTGGTCGGGAGGCACGACGCCCTCTCCAGTATCGACGACTCATACGCCACGACGACCGTCAGCGGCAGTCAGGACACGACCGGCGGCCTCGTCGGGCAAAGCAATGGACCGATCACCGGCTCGTTCGCAGCCGGCCCCGTCGACGAGTCCGGGCTCGCAAACCGGGCCGGCGGGCTCGTCGGCGAAAACGGCCACGACCTCGAGCGCAGCTACTGGGAGACCAACGCGACGACCCAATCGGCTGCTTTCGGTGAGGACGGGGCCGACCCTGGCCTCACCGACGTCGCGGGCGTCACGACCGAGAACGCGACCGGCTTGACTGTGGTCACCGAACTCGAGGGCCTCGCGTTTACCGGCCCCTGGCAGGCCACCGAGGGCTATCCGCGACTCGAGTGGGAGCGTGTCGACGCCATCGAGGGCGTGCGAATAACGGGACTCGACGCCCCCGAGACCGTCGAGATCGGCGAGCAACTCACCGTCGAGGCGACCGTGATCAACGTCGACGAGGAGTCTCCCGGTGACCTCACGCTCTCGATCGCCAACGGCGAGGACACCACCGACGCGTCGTCGCTCGAGTCGCTCGCGCCCGGCGAGACCGAGACCGTCGCGTTTTCCTGGGAACCGGAGACGGGGGCGGACGGCACCTACACGATAACGGCCGCAACTGCGGACGACGTGGCGAATCGAACGGTCGACGTCGGCGACATCGGCCTCGCGGAGCCTCGAGAGATCGATACGCCCGGAACGTACGAACTCGAGGACGATATCACGAGCACCGAGACGGTGTTCGAGATCACGGCGGACAACGTGGTCCTCGATGGCATTGGTCACACGGTCACTGGCGGCTCCGAGAACGCCACCGCGGCCGAAGACGAGGCCGGTATTCGGGTTACCGGTGACAACGTCAGCGTTACGAACCTCACCGTTCGAGGGTGGGGAAGCGACGACGATCCGTTCAGTGACGGTGGCTACGGGATCCAGTATGTCGGGACGGACGACGGAACCATCGCCGAGGTTACGGCGACCGAAAACGAATACGGCATCGGGGTTACCGAAGAACAGCCAGGACCGGAGGCCGCCGTCCCGTCGAACACCGTCGTCCACAATACCACCGCGACCGATAACGAGGTCGGTGTGGTGATCCGCGGGGCCGTCGGAAACGAAGCCGACAACACGACCGTTGCTGACAATACCATCGCTACCGCCGAATCGGCCGGAATTCAACTCGGACGGACGACCGATAGCACCATTGCTGGAAACACGGTGACCGAAACCGGATCCCAGGATTCCGGCTCGGCGGTGGGAATCTATGTCGACGACTCGGTCGACGCCGCCCTGGAACACAACACGGTTACGGAGTCTTCCCTAGGGATCCTGGTGGCCGGTTCGGATGGGACCGACCTGGTGAACAATACCGCACGGGACAATTTCGGCGGTGCGATCGGCATTCAGAACGCTCAGCAGACGACCGTCGACTATCTCGACGTTGGCGCGTCGACCGCACCGAACACGACGGTCAGCTTCGAGGGCGAGAACGTGCTCGTCGCGGCGGTCGACGACCCCGACAAGAACCCGAACGCTGCGTCGATCGACCGATACCTGTCCGCCGAGTTCGCGACCGAGGACGGAACGGTTCGCAATCTCACCGTTCGCTACGACGACGACGATATCAGCCAGGTCGAGGAGGAGGATCTCCGTCTCTGGACGAACGCGAGCGGCTCGTGGACCGATCTCGAGAACTCGACGGTCGATCCCGACGCGGCAGTCGTCACCGTCGAGACGATCGACGAAGGCGGTACCGTCGGTGCGTTCGCACCGCTCGACCCCTCCGCGCTCGCAATCGACGCGCTGGCGACGAACTCGCCGGTAGGCGAGGGCGACACGCTTTCTGTCGAAGCAACCGTGACGAACGTCGGCGAACGCGAGGCAGACCGGCCGATAACGCTCGAGATCGACGGCACAGCGGTCGACAGTCGACCCCTGTCGCTCGCGGGCGGTGACACTGACTCGATCGTCCTCGAGTGGGACACCGACGGCGCGGATCCTGGCGAGTACGAGGCCACCGTCGACGTCGACGACGAAACGGCCACCACCACGGCGACCATCGAGGACGTGTCCGAACCGGCCGAATTCACGCTCGGTGTCGACGACGACCACGCCGTCACGGCGGGCGAGACCGCGACGATTACCGCGAC
Source organism: Salinadaptatus halalkaliphilus (assembly GCF_006543045.1). Lineage (GTDB taxonomy): Archaea > Halobacteriota > Halobacteria > Halobacteriales > Natrialbaceae > Salinadaptatus > Salinadaptatus halalkaliphilus. The sequence continues at coordinate 30,312 of NZ_RBZW01000067.1, forward strand.
CGTCACGAACGAGGGCGACGAAGCGGGAACCCACCCCGTGGTGCTGTCGGACGGCGACGACGTACTCGACGAGACGCTCGTCTCGGTTCAGGGCGGCGGACACGAAACGGTCGATCTCGAGTGGGAGACCGACGAAACCGACATCGGCGAGCACGAGCTGACAGTTTCCGCCGCCGAGGACGCGGTGACGACGGTGGTCTCGGTTGCCGAACCGACCGAACCGGCGGTTGTCGCGGTCGAACTCACCACTGTCACGGACACGGTGGACGCAGGCGACGACATCACCGTCGAGTACACGCTCGAGAACACGGGCACCGAAACGGCCACCCAGGAGATCGACCTACTCGTCGATGGGACGGTCGAAAACAGGTCGACGGTGTCGCTCGAGCCCGGCGAAATGCGGACGGAAACCAGGACCTACACGACGAGCGCGGACGACGCTCCTGCCCTCGTCGTCGCCCTCGAGAGCGCGGACGACAGCGACGACGCGACGGTTTCGGTCGAGACGCCAGCCGTCGATCCCTCGTTCCACGTCGAAATCGTCGACCTCGAGACCGAACTCACGGAAGGCGACGAGGTAGCAGTGACGGCGACCGTGACGAACACGGGCGACGAGGTCGACACGCAGGTCGTCTCGCTCGTCGATACCGGCTTCGCCGAGGAAGTTCGCGACACGGAATCGATTTCGCTCGAGCCCGGCGACTCGAGCGAGACGACACTGCAGTGGCAGACCGACCACGGCGACACGGGATCGGGAACCGTGACGGTCTCGAGCGATACCGAGACCGACGCCGCGTTCGTGACGGTCGATCCCGACCGTGAGGTCGAGGGCGGCCGGGAACTCGAGCACGGTGGCACCTACGATCTCGGCGACGACATCGACGGCGAGAACGCGACAGTCGAGATCACTGGAAACGATATCGTCCTCGATGGAAACGGTAACACTATCGAGGCCAGTGGCTCCGACACCAGCACCATCCGCGTCGACGATATCGAGAACGTCACCGTTCGAAACCTGACCGTCGTCCACGACGTCGACGAGTCGGCGCTCGAGATCGGCACGGCGTCGAACGTCACCGTCGAGGCGCTCACGGTCGGCGACATGAACGCCACGACCGCAAACACGACGCTTTCGTTCGGCGGCGAGCGCGTACGGGTCGGTGCGGCCGAGCTGCCGCCAGACGGCCCCGGTGATCGGGTGTCCCTCGAGCGGTACTTCGAGGCGACCGCCCCCGACGGCGGACAGCTGACCGATGTCGAACTCGGCTACGCGGGCCAAGAGACCGACGAGTTCGACGCAGCGACGATTACTCTCTGGAAGTTCGACGCCGAGACGGAGACCTGGACCGAACTCGAGGACTCGGCCGTGGATACAGCCGCCGGCGTCGTTTCGGTGGCTTCGATCACCGAATTCTCTACCTTCGGCGCGTACGCCCTCGAGGAGTCCGACTCGGATTCGGGTGGGAGAAGCGGTGGCGGCGGTGGCGGTGGCGGCTCCAGTGGTTCCGACGACACTGTGGCCCTCGAACTGTCGGACGTTCAGCTATCCACAGCTGCCCTCGAAGACGGAACGATCGAGCTGACGATTCCCGTAGACGCCGTTACCGGCGACGACCGCGTTACCGACCTCGAACTTCGGATCGGTACCGAGACGGTCGCAACGGCCGCTGACGTTGCACTCGAGAGCGACGAAACGGATGCGATCACGTTCACCGACGTGGATCTCGCCGCCCTCGAGCCCGGCGAGTACGAGTTCGCCGTCGTGGGCGATGCGGACGCCGGCGGTATCCTGACGATCTCGGCGGCCGAGACGCGAACGCTGACGGTGACGGTCGTCGACTCGACGGACGACTCGCCCCTCGAGGGCGCGACCGTCGCGGTCGACGAAACGTCTGTCGTGACCGACGCCGATGGGATCGCGACCGTCGCTGGTCTCGAGGACGGCTCGCATACGGTGACCGGTTCGGCCGACGACTACGAAGATGCCACTACGACGGTCGAACTCGACGGCGAGGACGGCGATGCCTCGCTCGAACTCGAGTCCGAAACGGCGGCTACTACAGACGATAGCACGGCAGCCGACGCCGACGCCGTTGCCGGTTTCGGGCCCGTCGCTGCGCTGGTGGGTGTGATACTTCTGCTGTCGGTTGCACTCAAGCGCCGCTACCGATAGTGGCCCCTCGAACTCGAATCGATCGCCAGACAGTAGCGTCTCGAGCCCGTCTCGGCCGATATGTCACACCAGCTACTCGTGCCGATGGACGACTCCGAGGCCGCACGTGGCGCCCTCGAGTACGCGCTCTCGCGGTTTCCCGACGACGAGATAACGGCGTCCACGTGGTCGACGACCTCGAGGCGTTCGAAGAAGGTCCGCGAGGAGGAGAGCGGAGAGGACCCGCCGATCGCCGTCGAGGCATACCCAATGATACGGTTTACTGTAAGTCGTTTCCGGTGCAACCGCGTCCCGTCTTGCGGTTGCACCGGTAAACCGTTACAGCAATCCGTATGAAAGACGTCGTCGAGGGCCGTTCCCTGGCCGACGAGAGGATCCGGCTGGGACGCCTGTACGTCGTCCTCGTCGTCGGAATCGATCATCTGATCCGCCACCTCTCGAATCCGATCTGTCATCTCTCGATCCGGTGTTTCGAACCGGGAACCACACTCGTGTCAGCGGTGGGCACGATAGCATATCGACCCACCAGAGCCAGCCTGAACGCGTTGCTGCTGGCAGTTCCGTCGCTCCGCGGGACGTCGATCCGGACCGATCACGCCACTCCACGGAACGGATCGTCAAACGTCGTCCTTCGCGTCGGTAAGCGTCTCGAACAGCTCGCGGGCGAGTTCGGTCGCGCGGTCTTCGTCGCGGGCTTCGGCGTAGATCCGGACGAGCGGCTCGGTACCCGAGGGTCGTGCGAGCACCCAGGCGTCGCCGTAGTCCAGTCGATAGCCATCCCGCGTGTTGAGTTCGGCGTCGGCGGCGTGGGCGTGATTGGCCGCCGCGTCGAGCATGGCGTCGCGTTCGGCCGTCGACTCGTAGTCGACGTTGCGCCGAACGTTGGCGTAGCCGTCGTAGGGGGCGACGATCTCGCTGACCGGTCGCTCGGCGACGAGTTCGAGGAATCTGGCGGCTGTAAATGCGCCGTCGCGCGAGAGTCGGTAGCTCGGGAAGAAGATACCGCCGTTGCCCTCGCCGGCGATTGGGACCCGTCGGCCGTCGGCCTCGAGTTCCTCGATCCGGGTAATGATGTTCGTCGAGCCGATCGGCGTCAACTCGAGGGTGGCGTCGACCTCGCTCGCCACGTCGACCAGTCGCTGGGAGACGTTGACCGCCGAGACGGCCGTGTCGCCGGCCTCGAGTTCGGCCGCGGCGAGTGCCGCGAGGGTGGCATCGCCGGAGACGTACTCGCCCGTCTCGTCGAAGAAGATGGCTCGATCGGCGTCGCCGTCGTGGGCGATCCCGACATCGGCGTCGGTCGCCCGGACGAGCCGACCCAGATCCACGAGGTTGTCGGGGACGGGTTCGGGATCGCGACCGGGGAAGTGGCCGTCGGGCTGGCCATTGACGGTGACGACGCGACAGCCCAGTTCCCGGAAGAAATCCGGGCTGGTGAGCGAGCCGGCGCTGTGACCGGGATCGAGTGCGACGGTGAGCTCGGCGTCGGCGATACGCTCGCGGTCGACCGCCGCCAGCAGTGCGTCGATATAGTCTCGGCGGAGTCCCTCGACCGTCCGAACGCAGCCGGTCTCGTCCCACGGGGCGACGCCGAACGATTCCGCGAGCAGGACATCCTCGATTTTCTCGAGGTCGGTGACGGCGAGTTCGACGCCGTCGGCACCGACGAGTTTGATCCCGTTGTACCGCGGCGGATTGTGCGAGGCCGTCACGACGATGACTGGCACACCCTCGCGTTCGGCGTAAAACTGTGCGCCCGGCGTCGGCACGATCCCGAGTCGATCGACATCGGTCCCCGTACTCGCGAGCCCGCTCGCGGCCGCATCGGCCAGCATTCGCCCCGTCGCCCGTGTATCGCGAGCGATCGCCACTCGATCGACCCCCCAGGCCGTTCCCGCCGCTTTCGCGACGCGCAGGACGAACGCCGGGGTCAGCTCCTCGTTGGCGACCCCGCGTGTCCCACTGGATCCGAACACTTCCATCACTGCCTAGTCCGGGCGGCCGCCTCAAAGACATTCCGAAGCGCAGACGGAACGCTTTCGGTTCGGGACGCCCGAGCTATCGCATGGCTACGATCGAGGAAAAACGCGTCTACGGCGACCGCGAAGGGGCGATCGATGCCTACGTCGCGAGCGCGATGGGCGTGGTTCGGGTTCGAGTCGCCGGCGCGACCGTCGGCGAGTTTTCCCTCCAGCACCGGTGTAGCGCTCGAGATATCACGGTGACCGACGTCGGTATCGCGGTCGCTACCGACGAGAACCTGTGCATACTCGAGACCGACGCCGCGACGGACACAGACCGAAACGGCGACGACCCGCCCGTCGTCGACACCGAATTCGGTCCGGCGGTCGCTGTCGGCTCGACCGGTCCCGATCTCGTCGCCGCCGACGCCGATGGTCGAGTCGCACGCCGACGCGACGACGGCAGTTGGGAGTCGCTCGTGCCGGAGCCGATCGACGCCATCAAAGCGATCGACGGCGACCTCGTCGGGACGGACAGCGGCGTCTACCGCATCCACGGCGATACGCTCGACCACGCCGGGTTGACCGACGTCCGCGACGTCGCGGCCGCAGCCGGCGTCCCGCTTGCGGCTACCGTCGACGGCCTGTACAAACTCGGCAACGGTTGGCTGCCTATCCGCGAGGGGAACGTCGACGTCGTGACGGCCGATTTGCAGGCCGATCCCGGCCGGCTGACCCGAGCCCACGCCGTCTCGGGCGAGACGATCTACGAGTACGCCGGCGACGACGAGTGGGAACGCCTCGAGACGCCGCCTGTCGACGGCTCGATCGTCGACGTCGGCTACGGCGAGACGGTCTATGCCGTCACCGACGACGGCACATTCTGTGCGGCGACGCTCGAGGACGGCGTCCGCGGGTGGCGAACACGAGCGCTTGGGATCACCGACGTTCGGGGACTGGCGATCGAGCCGTCCCGAGCGCCCGCGGCGGAGTGAGCGCGAAAACGGAAACGGGTTTACCCCCCGGACAGTGGGGACGCATATGATCGTCAGCGGATCTACGTCGCAGGCCCTCGCCGGGGCGCTCGCTCGCGAACTCGAGGAACCACTCGCAACGACCAGCTACGACCGCTTTCCCGACGGCGAACTGCTCACAGCCGCCCCCGATCTCGACGGGGCCGACCGAGCGGTGATCGTCGCCTCGACGGTCTCGAGCGATGCCCACCTCGAGGTGTTGCAGTTACAGGACGCCGCCCGCGAAGCCGGGGTCGAGGAAGTCGTTACGATCTTGCCGTACATGGGCTATGGCCGACAGGACGAAGCCTTTGAGACGGGCCAGCCGGTCTCTTCGCGGGCGGTCGCTCGCGCCATCTCGACGGGTACGGATCGTGTACTGACCGTCAACCCTCACGAAACGGGTGTCTGTGCGTTCTTCGAGCCGACGGCAACGGCCGTCGACGCGGCCGGTCGGCTGGCCGAACCGCTGCCGGGAGGGCTGACCGACCCAATCTTTCTCTCGCCCGACGCGGGCGCGATCGAGCTGGCTGAAACCGTTCGCGACGCCTACGGGACCGGCGAGACGGACTACTTCGAGAAGACGCGCCACTCGGGCACCGAGGTCGACGTTTCGCCCAGCGACGTCAATGTCACCGACCGCGACGTCGTCGTCTGTGACGACATCGTCGCCACGGGCTCGACAATGAGCGAAGCCGTCGGCGTCCTCACGGACCGCGGTGTCGGCCGGGTATACGTCACCTGCGTCCACCCGCTGCTCGTTCGCAACGCCTACACGAAACTCGCTCGCGCCGGCGTCGAAGCTGTCTTCGGTACCGACACCATCGAGGGCACCTCGAGTGCGGTGTCGGTCGCGCCCGCACTCGAGAGTCACCTGTAGCGTCTGGGTGCTGTCGGGGCGTGAGGTCGATCAGTACTCTTTTGCGCCCCGATACACGAGTGAGTGGCGATGGAGCATGACGGGGTCCGTGCCGACTCGGCCGACACCGACGACGAGGTCTTCGCGATGAGCGAGTCGACGCGCGAGATTTCGGCCGAGGAGGTCTGCGTTCTCATTCCCACGCTCGAGGAGGCGGCGACGATCGGCGGCGTCATCGACGGCTTCTACGCCGAAGGCTACTCGAACGTCGTCGTCGCCGACGGTGGCTCGGACGACGATACCCGCGAGATCGCCAGCGAGCGCGGCGCCGAGGTGTTCGTCCAATCCGGGGACGGCAAGGGTCAGGCCGTCCGCGAGGCCCTCGAGTATATCGAAGTACCGTACGTGTTGATGCTCGACGGCGACGGAACCTACGATCCAGCCGACGCCGACCGGATGGTAGAACCGCTCTCGCGGGGGTACGAACACGTCATCGGCAACCGGTTCGCGGACATGGACGAGGACGCAATGAAGGCGTTAAACGGCGTCGGCAACCGGCTGATCAACCGCTCGTTTCGGTTCGTTCACGGGGCCGACTACGAGGATATTCTCTCGGGCTACCGGGCCTTTACCGTCGACTCGTTCGAACGGCTCTCGCTCGATTCGGACGGCTTTACGATCGAGACCGAACTCGCCGTCGAGTGTGTCAAACACGGCGTCGACACGACCGTCGTTCCGATCAGTTACAGCGCACGGCCCGAAGACTCCGAAACGAACCTGCACCCGATCAAAGACGGCGGCACGATCCTCCTCGCGCTGTACTCACTGGCAAAGACCAACAACCCGCTGTTTTACTTCGGCAGCCTCGGCGTCTCCTCGATCCTCGCCGGCGGCGTCATCGCGAGCTACGTGCTCTGGCGGTGGCTCCAGTACCAGCAAGGCCACGAGATTCTGGCGCTTGCATCCGCGGCGGCGATCTTACTCGGCGTGCAGTTACTGATGTTCGGCGTCCTCTCGGATATGCTCGTCACGCTGCATCGCGAACAGCGACGCCGCCTCGAGCAGATCACCCGAGACGCACGAGAGCGCGACGAAAAGTAGGCTCACTCGCTCAGAACGGCAACATCGAACGGAACTGCTGGAAGACACCCCCGGAGTTCTCCCGCCGGTACGTCTCGAAGGGTTCGTGCAATTCGTTCAGCAGTTCCTGGCGCGAGCGAAACTCCGTCGTTGTGACCTCCGCGAGCATCTCGCCGAGTGCGACGTCGTTGCCGTGGACATCGTAGGGGATGCGCTCGTGGCCGAGTGCAGCCTGCACGTCGTCGGTCGTCGCCGGAAAGGAGAGATCGGACTCTCGCAGTTTGGCGTCGACGGCGGCGATACCGAACTCGATGCTCTCTGGCTCGTCGTCGTCCCCACTCGATGGTGGCCGGACTCCCATACCCCCGATTTCTCGCGGGCAGGCAAAACCGCTACGGAGACGACCAGGGCATCGCTACATCGCTGCCGAAACCAGCCGCCTCGAGTGAGGGCCGGTCGATCGCCTCGTCGACACGCCTTTGGGGACCGATGCGGAGTATCGTGTATGACCGAGTACACCACGGTCTCGATCCCGAAAGACCTCGCCGAGCGCGTCGACGAGACGATCGAGGGCACGAGCTTTCAGTCGACGAGCGATCTCGTTCGTTTCCTGCTTCGAAGCATCGTTATCCAGCACCAGAAGCAAGGCGAACTGACCGAAGCCGAGTTCGAGGAGATCACCGAACAACTCCGCGGGCTCGGCTATCTGGAGTGACGACAGGGTCGGGACGGACACCCTCGACGCAGCTACGTTTTGTCTCGAGCACGGAGTCCCGACTGGAGGGGGATCGGCATGCCAGTAGTCCCGGACTTCCCGACGGAAGACCGTGACGAGGACGAGAGCCGACCGAGTCGTAGCATCATCGATCAGATAATCGACGGCGGCTTCCCCACGCCGTCACGCGGCTGAGCGGCGATACTCCCGTCTTTACACCGATCAGGCACCAGAGGGCGCTTTCGAGTGGTCGGCAGCTCGGCGAGTGGCCCATCGGTCACACCGCCCCGTCGGAGAGCGACCGTTCGGGGGGTGCGGCCTCGATGATCTCGAGGGGCTGGCGCTCGCCGGTTCGGTCGAAGGCGCCGAACGTCTCCTCGACGGCGTCCCACGGCGGCACGGCGACGAAGATCACTTCCGCCAAGTCGTCGCGTTTGGTCACCTCGAGTTCCCGGACGGGATGGGAGACGAACTGTCCCTGCGCCGACCGGGCTGGCGTCGAGAGGTTGACGCCGAAGACGGCGTTGACGGCGTTGCCCGGATCGGGGAGGTAGAAGTCGGTAAAGACCGGCGCGTCGGGCGGCAGCGTCTCGGCGCCCTCGAGTTCGGCCGCTGGCGTAATCGAGACGCCGGTCGTCACGCGGTCGGGATCGGCGTCGCTGGCGAGATCGAGCAAGACGTCGACGAGTGCGCGCGTGATGTAGACCACGGTTCGGTTGCCCCTACGCAGGCCACGCAGATATAGTGTGTCCTCGCAACCGCTGCGGGTGGCCGCTATCCGGTCGCCGGGACGATCGATCAGAACGGCCCGAGCGCCCACGCCGTTTCGGCGTAGAGCCGCGGTGCGCGCCGTCTGGCCGTTCGAAGCGCTTCCTCGAGGACCGCAGTCGCATCCTCGGTGATACCGGCGCCGTGACCGACGAGTATCCGCTCGGGCCCGGCCCGGCCGAGTTGTCGCCGCGGCGGGACGAACCGGCGCATCGGATGGACGCCGAGTCGCTCGCTGCCAGCACAAAAGTAGCCGACGGTGCCGACGGATTCGGGAACGAGCAGCGTGCCGGCTTCGCGATCGAACAGGGCGACTTCCTGCCAGAATCGGTTGGTGACGATCGGGTAGGCTTCGATGCCCGTCTCCGCGAGTTCGTCCTGGAAGCGGACGACCGGCGCGCCGAGCTCTTTCGTCACGCCCTCGAAGTGCTCGGGCAGATAGACCGGCACGTCGTGGCGATTCGCGATCGTTGCGGCGTCGCGTTTGTGGCGATCGAGGAGGACGGCAACGCCCGCGACCTCGCCGAACTCGGCCAACAGCTCGTCGAGACCATCGGCGTCGACGGGATCGACCACCCAGACCTCGCCGTCGACCTCGAGGGCGTGGCTCGCTCGCTGCATCCGCTCGTCGGGATGTGCGATCCAGCCGACGCCCCTGTCGTATCGGTCGATCTCCTGAAAGTCACTCGCTCGCTCGTCGACGCGAAAGTCCATACCGACGCTACTGGCGCCAACGTCATAAACGGGACGAAGTAGAATATGGTTGTTTGCTCTATATAGATTGTTAAAATACACATATAACTGTATGTTTGCACAGTTATTATGTATGACAGATGTGATTGTACAGATATGTTGGAGCTTCGCCTCGGGAACGCTGGTCGGTATCCGGGCTGGAGATCGGCGTGACGGCCGGCGCAGTCATGCTGTGGCTGTGGTTGCTCCGGTGGACACACGCCACACACCTGCCGAGAGCACAGCTCACGCTCGGATTCGTCGGCGGTTTGCTCGCCGTCTACGCGCTCGCCGAGGCACGGTCGGCCTTCGCTCGCGGTGACCGACTCGGTGTCGCCACGACAGCCGGCGCTGCAGTCGCGATCGCCCTCGCGACCGTCGGCTACTACCTGCGTTTTCGTCGCCTCTACGTGGACCAGTCGCTGACGACCGTCGATCTCGCGCTCGGCCTCGGCCTCGTACTCGCGGTTACCGCGCTCGCGTGGAACGAATTCAGCGAGACGATCCGCGGCTGTCGGCTCGCGGTCTCGGCGTTCGCGCCGGTGCTCCTCGTGACCGTCGCCGTCGCCGGCGCGTTCGATCTCCTGATGACGATCGATGTCCTGTCCGGCGTCGGTGCGGTGCTTGGCGACCTCGGGATCGTCGGCCCCGTCCTCGCGGTGGCACTCGCGCTCGTCGTCGCCGCCCTCGTCACCGCCGGTCTGCCCACGATCGCGGCCGTCGCGATCGTCTCGTTCCCGCTCGGCACTGCCCTCAGTACCGAGTTCGGCTTCGACGCCGTCACCGCCCACTACGCGATGCTGTACGCCGCGGTCGTGGTCGGCGTTCTTCCGCGACCGATGACGGCTGTCGGCGAGACTGCGGCCGGCATCGCCACCGACGGTTCCAGTCGGGCGGTCGCCGGCGTTGCCGTGGCGCTGCTCGGACCGATGTTTGTCTTCCCGTTCGCGTTCCTCGCCCACCCAGAACTGGTCTCGGCGTCGCCGGATCTCGAGGCCGTCCGCGCCTGGGTATTCGCCCTCGTCGGCGCGCTCGCGCTCACCTACAGTACGACCGCACCGCTTGCCCGCAAAGCCACGTTCGGTCGCTCGCCACGGTGGATTCGCGCCGGGCTGGGAACCCTCGGCGTGCTCGCGATGGCGGCGCCGTTGATCCCACTACAGACCCTCGCCGCCGTCGGCGCGATGGTGGTCGTCGGCCTCGTTTCACGCAGTTGATCGATAGTTTCACCATCTCCGACCGGTGATCGACCGCAGTCGCTCGGTGTGTCAACCTGCGAACCAGCGACGCTTCTTTCAGCACGCTCCGCGAACGTCGGGACATGCTCACTGGGCTTTCCTGGCTCGCACTCGAGGTCAAATATCTCGAGCGCGCACGCGAATTTTACGAGGAGACGCTGGGGATGTCGGTTCGCACGCGACGCGACGATCCGTCGGAAGTCGTGGTTGTCGCTGGCGACACCGACCTCGTGCTCCGCCGACCCGACGGATTCCCGCGGGGTGGCGTCCACACTCACTACGCGTTCTCGATTCCCGACGACGAGTACGACGAGTGGTGGGATCGCCTCTCTGCCGACTACGATCTCGAGGAAGCCCAGTTTGGCGACGCACGCTCGCTGTATCTCTACGATCCCGACGGCAACTGCGTCGAACTCGGCCAGCAGGGCGTCGACGGCCCCGGGATCGACGGTCTCTTCGAGGTCGTCCTCGAGGTCGAGGATCTCGAGCGCTCGCAGGCGTTCTACACCGATCTCGGCTTCGAGACGGTCAACGTCGGCGACGATCGCAAACGCGTCCGGATGCAGGGACCGATGGCACTGGAACTCTGGGAACCCCACCTGGGCATCGCCGACGCCCGCGGCGGCGTCCACGTCGACATGGGCTTCGAGACTAGCGAACCGGTCCAGGCGCTCGAGGCGGTCTCGAATCGGATCCAGCGCGTCGATCGCATCGACGACGAGACGGTCGTCGTCCGCGATCCGGACGGACACGTGCTAACGTTTGCGATCTGACGCCGTTCCCGCTGGAGCACGGTTTTCGCCCTCTCACGACCAGTGCGGGGGCGCGTTCGAACGAATAACCCTGGGTGTCGATCCGCGAGTACTCGAGCAGTGCGTCGATCATGTCACGCATCCGACCGGCACCGTCGACGGCGAACTCGAGGAATTCTTCGGCCTCTTCGTCGAACGACTCACCGTACCGATGCTCGAGTAGCTGGAGTAGCTGGTGACCATTCGAAGCGGCTCCTGCAGGTCGTGAGAGGCGACGTAGGCGAACTGCTCGAGTCGCTCGTTCTCTCGGAGAGCGGCAGTTGGGCGCCGGGCTCGAGGTGGTCGTGGTCGGCGCTGATCGCTTCGATTTCAAAGGTGTTACCTGCCGGATCAATAATCGCCAGTCCGCCCAACTCGAGGTCGAATCGGTCACAGCCCAGTTCGAAAAGCGACTGTAGTTTCTCGTCGAACGACCGGTCGGGATCCGCCGCGATTTCGGTCTGGCGCTCGAGATGCTGCTGGTAATCCCGGAGTTCGAGTCGGGCTCTCGTTCGGTCGAGTAACGTCCCCATCATGCGGTCGATCTAACACGGGGACGAAACACGCATCGCTCGCGGCGAGGGCTCGATTACGACGACCTCGAGGCTTGCAGCACGGCCGGCCGTCGCTTGTAGCCTTCGTGTATCGACACCATCACCGCGAACAGTCGCCGCTACAGCCGCTCGGTGCTGACGTCGACGCCCGGCGGCGTCACCAGCAAAAATCCCCGAAAGTGGACGAGATTCCCGCCGGACTCTTTGACATCCCGGGCAAACCCCGACGCCAGATCGTTGACATCACCCTCGACATCGAGGACGAGCACGTTGCCCTTCGAGATCGCCTCGAGCCACTCCTCGTCGCCCGTCTCGCCGTCGAGAACGCCCAGCACGATACTGCCGTCGATCTCGAGTTCCTCGTCGATGTGTTCCTCGACGGTCCGCAAGTCGAGGTCGAAGTCGCTCATACCGGGTGGGTCGAACCGGGACGAGAAAAACGTTCGCCTCCGACCTTTTGCTCTGCGGTCTGCCGTGCTGGTGGCTCGCCACACAGTACGGCGTCCCTCGGCAAAAGGTTGATCAAAAGCACAGCGTCACCCCCTCAACCGCGCCGACGGCGCGGCATCGAGGGTTCCTCGGCCCCTCGTTCACTTCGTTCACTCGCGGCTGCTATCACTTCGCGACAGCGTCGCTAATCCTGCGGGAACTCCTTCTGGAACCCGCGGAACTCCGTGTGGTGGGCTTCCTCGTCGGCGAGGATCGTCACCGCGACATCTTCGGTGACGGGATCGTTCGCCTCCGAAGCGGCCTCGTGGAGCGCGCGATAGGTCTCGATTGCGTCGTCTTCGGCCTCGAGGACGCCCTCGATGACCGACTGGACGTCAGTCGTGTCCTCGGGCGGCTGGAGACTGTGCTGGTTGGCCTCGAACGACTCGGAGCCGGGCGGCGCCTCGTCGAGTTGCTTGAGGCGTTCGCCGAGCATGCGCGCGTGCTCGAGTTCCTCTTGGACGTCCGCCTCGAGGCTCGTCTTGACCTCCTCGGCGTGAACACCGTCGAGGACGATGGCGTTCGTGAGGTAGTTCATCACGGTCTCGAGTTCGTCGACGTAGGCCTCCGTCAGGAGGTCGGTGATTTCGTTGGTCGTCATTGCGGGACGTGCTCCCACACCGAGGCGTATAGTCCTGACACGCGCGAGTAACCCAACACGCGGCGCGAGTAGCCACTCGACGGACGGCGTGGCTGGGCCGTTCGCCACCGAGACGACTGTGCTATTGGTCAGTTTTGCCGGTCGAGAACGCGCAGTGGTGACTGTTCGTCCATCCCCTCGGTGCGCGCGACCAGGTTCGAACCCATTCGAACGGCCAATTCCAGAAAGAAACCGACCGCAGGGGATGGTAGAACATATGGTAATAGGGCATATATATAGTAATAGGACGTTGATGTACGGTGGTTTTCTGCTGCCTATGGTTTGGTACTGAATCACACAGTTTCGATTCCGGACCGGTACAGCGTCAGGTTTATATACATCGTCGCACCTCGGATACTGATACAATGTCTGCACAAGACAACCCGTCCTCTGACACCAGTCAGGGGGGTCGAGTTCTTCCAGGGCACGTTAGATTCCACTGACGAAATAGAGTCAGCACGTGTCTTCGACACCACCCTCCGGGATGGTGAACAGTCACCCGGTACTTCGTTCTCGTACGACGATAAACGCCAGATCGCCGCGGTTCTGGACGACATGGGTACCCACGTTATCGAAGCTGGGTTTCCCGTCAACTCCGACGCGGAGTTCGAGGCCGTTCGTGATATCGCTTCTTCGACATCGACGACCACCTGCGGGTTAGCCCGCGTCGTCGACGAGGACATCGAGGCTGCCCTCGAGTCCGGCGTCGAGATGGTTCACGTCTTCGTGAGCACCAGCGACGTCCAGATCGAGGATTCGATGCACGCGACGCGAGAGGAAGTGACCGAACGCGCAGTCCAGTCGGTCGAACGCGTCAAAGAGGCGGACGTGACCTGCATGTTCTCGCCGATGGACGCGACGCGAACCGACGAGCAATACCTGATGGACATCATCGAGGCCACATCGGCGGCCGGTGCCGACTGGATCAACATTCCAGACACCTGTGGCGTCGCGACGCCGACGCGGTTCAAGGCATTGATCGAGAAGGTTTGTGCCCACACCGACGCCCGCGTCGACGTCCACACCCACGACGACTTCGGACTGGCCACCGCCAACGCGCTGGCCGGCATCGAAGCGGGTGCCGATCAGGCCCAGGTCTCGGTCAACTCCATTGGCGAGCGCGCGGGCAACGCCGCCTACGAGGAGTTCGTGATGGCCGTCGAATCGCTGTACCAGACCGACACCGGGATCGATACGACCCGCATCGCCGAGCTGTCGGATATCGTCGAGGACAAAAGCGGCATGCCAACGCCGGGCAACAAGCCCGTCGTCGGCGACAACGCCTTCTCCCACGAAAGTGGGATCCACGCCGCCGGCGTCATCGAAAACTCCGACACCTTCGAACCCGGCGTCATGACGCCCGAGATGGTCGGCGCCGAACGCAAGCTGGTCATGGGCAAACACACCGGCACCCACTCGGTTCGGGAACGCCTGCACGAACTGGGCTACGAGCCGACGACGGACCAGGTGCGTGCGATTACCCGCCGCGTCAAAGACTACGGCGCCGAAAAGCGCCGGGTCACGGTCGACGACTTAGAGCGCTTCGCATCGGAAGTCGGCCTCGAGCGCGAATCGGAGGAAGAGGAGGTGCGCGTCTAAGGGATGTCCTCCCTGTTTGCCACCGTTGGCGAGCCCCGGCTATCGCGTCCGGGCGCGACGACTCGCAAGGGTTATGTGGGTAGCGCAAGTTACCCTGTAACTGATGACACGTCGCGTCTGGCTGTCGGACCGCACTCGCACGGTCGGCAACAGCGCGCTCGCTCCGATTCCTATTGTAGGGGCGGCCTAGCCCCCCATTCAGTACTTCACGCCGTTTCGACGCTCGCACCGGCTTCACAGCGCACCGCAATCCAGCAGATGACACACTGTACACACAATCGCCCCACGACGGCGGGAGCATATCGATGAGCGAACGCGCAGCATCGGTTACACCCACAGAAGCGGACGAACAGGACGATGACCAGGAACAGATCACCGACAGCGCTGCCCCGGACGCAGCCGCGGATACCGGACCTGCCGAGACGACAGACAGCGAGTCTGCACCGGTCACGACGGGCGCCGAAGCCGTCATTCGCGCCCTCGAGAACGCGGGCGTGGAGTACGCCTTCGGCGTCCAGGGCGGGGCGATCATGCCCGTCTACGACGCGCTGTACGACTCGGAGATCTACCACGTGACGATGGCCCACGAACAAGGCGCGGCCCACGCGGCCGACGCCTACGGCATCGTCTCGGGGGAGCCCGGCATCTGTCTCGCGACCTCCGGACCCGGAGCGACGAACCTCGTCACGGGGATCGCAGACGCCGACATGGACTCGGACCCGATGGTCGCACTGACCGGACAGGTCCCGACGGAGTTCGTCGGCAACGACGCGTTCCAGGAGACCGACACGACGGGCGTCACGACGCCGGTAACGAAGGACAACACCTTCGCTTCCGACTCCGACCGCGTCGGCACCGATGTCAGCGAAGCTTTCGCACTCGCTCGGGAGGGCCGTCCCGGGCCGACGCTCGTGGACCTGCCCAAAGACATCACCAACGGCGAGACCGACGCCGAACCAGACGCGCCGACGACGCCCGACACCTACCAGGTGCAAGAACGGGCCGATCCCGAGATCGTCGCCGAGGCCGCCGAGCGAATCGAGAACTCGGCGCGACCGGCGCTACTGCTCGGTGGCGGCGTCATCAAGGGCGAAGCCAGCGAGGTCTGTCGCGAGTTCGCGATCGAACACGAGATTCCGGTCGTCACGACGATGCCCGGCCTCGGAGCGTTCCCCGAGGATCACGAGCTCTCGATGGAGATGGCGGGCATGCACGGCACCGGCTACGCCAACATGGCGATCACGCACTGCGATACGCTGATCGCCGTCGGCACCCGGTTCGACGACCGCCTCACCGGCGGTATCGAGACCTTCGCGCCCGACGCGGAGGTCATCCACGTCGATATCGATCCCGCCGAAATCTCGAAGAACATCCACGCGGACTATCCGTTGGTCGGCGACGCCGACACGGCCGTCTCGCAACTGGCCGAGGCGGTCGACTCCTCGCCGGAGGCGACGAAGTGGCGCGCCCAGTGCCAGCAGTGGAAGTCCGACTATTCGATGGCCTACGACGCACCCGACGACGCGCCGGTCCAACCGGAGTTCGTCGTCGAGGCGTTAGACGAGGCTACCAGCGACGAGGCGATCGTCACGACTGGTGTCGGCCAACACCAGATGTGGGCCTGCCAGTACTGGACGTTCACCGAACCCAGAACCTGGGTCTCGAGTCACGGGCTCGGCGCGATGGGCTATGGACTCCCCTCGGCGATCGGCGCGCGACTCGCGGCCGACGACGATCAGGAAGTGATCTGCGTCGACGGCGACGGCTCGTTCCTGATGACCTTACAGGGGCTGTCCGTGGCCGTCCGCGAGGAGCTGGACATCACGGTCGCCGTGCTCAACAACGAGTACATCGGGATGGTCCGTCAGTGGCAAGACGCCTTCTTCGAGGGCCGTCACGCCGCCTCCGATTACGGCTGGATGCCCGAATTCGACAAGCTCGCCGAAGCCTTCGGCGCACAGGGCTTCCGAATCGACGACTACGACGAGGTCGCCGACACCATAGAGGCCGCCGTCGACTATGACGGCCCGTCGGTGATCGACGTCCACATCGATCCCGAAGCGAACGTCTACCCGATGGTGCCAAGCGGCGGCGACAACGGGCAGTTCGCGCTGACGGAGGACCAGCTATGAAACGCGGATTGGACGGTCCAGCGCCCGAGGAGCGACCGACGCCCGCGGGTCGGCGCAACAAACAGGGCATCCGCATCGACCCCGAGGTCGAAGCGACCCACCAGCCGCGCCGTACCGTCATCTCGGCGCTGGTCGAACACGAACCCGGCGTGCTCTCTGATGTCTCGGGGCTGTTCTCGAGGCGCCAGTTCAACATCGAGAGTCTCACCGTCGGCCCGACCGACGACGCGGAGTTAGCGCGGATTACCCTCGTCGTCGAGGAGACCGATCCCGGGATTGACCAGGTCAAAAAGCAGCTGCGAAAACTGGTGCCGGTCATCTCCGTGCGTGAACTCGCACCCGACGCGATGCGACGCGAACTCGCGCTGATCAAGGTCGACGCCGAACGCCCGGATCAGGTCGCGGCCGTCGCGGATATGTACGGCGCGACGACCGTCGACTCGAGTCCGGAGACGGCGACCTTCGAGGTGACGGGAGCACGCCAGAAGATCGACGCGGCGATCGACACCTTCAGCCAGTTTGGCATCCGCGAGATTTCCCGGACCGGCATGACGGCACTCGCACGCGGTACCGACGAGACGACGGGTCCGTCACCCGCCGACGCGAGCGTATCGGCCGCCGACGAGGCGAATCAATACACGGAGACAGCAGACGATGACTGACGAATTCACTACCCCGATCTACTACGACGACGATGCGGACGTATCGACGCTCGACGACGACACTGTAGCCGTGCTGGGCTACGGGAGCCAGGGCCACGCCCACGCGCTGAACCTCCACGAAAGCGGGGTCGACGTGGTCGTCGGCCTGCGCGAGGACTCGGCCTCGCGCTCGGCCGCCGAAGCCGACGGACTCACGGTGACGACGCCGGCAGATGCCGTTTCACAGGCTAACTACGTCTCGGTGCTCGTTCCCGACACCGTCCAGGCGGCGGTCTACGAAAACGCGATCGAACCGAACTTGGAGGCCGGCGACACGCTGCAGTTCGCCCACGGGCTGAACATTCACTATGAGCAGATCGAGCCGCCGGCAGACGTCGACGTGACGATGGTCGCCCCGAAGAGTCCGGGCCACCTCGTCCGGCGTAACTACGAGAACGACGAGGGAACGCCGGGGCTGCTTGCGGTCTATCAGGACACCACGGGCGACGCTCACGAGCGCGGGCTGGCCTACGCGAAGGCGATCGGCTGTGCCCGTGCCGGCGTCATCGAGACGTCGTTCCAAGAGGAGGTCGAATCCGACCTCTTCGGCGAGCAGGCAGTGCTGTGTGGCGGCGTCACCTCGCTGGTCAAACACGGCTACGAGACGCTGGTCGATGCGGGTTACTCGCCCGAGATCGCCTACTTCGAGTGTCTCAACGAACTCAAGTTGATCGTCGATCTGATGTACGAAGGCGGTCACGCCGAGATGTGGGATTCGGTGTCGGACACCGCTGAGTACGGCGGCCTCTCGCGAGGCGACCGGATCGTCGACGAAAACGTCCGCGAGAACATGGAAGAGACCCTCGAGGAGATCCAAAACGGCGAGTTCACGCGCGAGTGGATCCTCGAGAACCAGGCCGGGCGACCGAGCTACACGCAGCTGCGCCAGGCCGAGAAGAACCACGAGATCGAAGCGGTCGGCGAACGACTGCGCGACCTCTTTGCGTGGGCCGAAGAGCAAGAAGACGACCAGAGCGAAGACGACTCCGTTCAGGTACAGGCAGACGACTAACCGGACACCAGAATACAATGACCGACAACGACACGACAGATCGGATGGCCGACATCAGCCACACCAACCCCGTCACCGGGGAGAGGGCTGGCCGGCTGTTCGAACGCGGACCGACCGTCGTAGCGGACGGCGGAGAGGAAGCCACGACGGACGCTGCGGGGCGTACAGAGACGACACAGACCGAGACAATGGCCGACATCGACCACACGCCACCCCAGGCGGCCGACGACGCCAACCGCGTCTTCGAACGCGGCCGAAACTACCCCGTAGAGGAAGACGAATGAGCGAGGGAACGCTCTACGACAAGGTCTGGGACCGACACACGGTGACGACGCTGCCGACCGGACAGGACCAGCTGTTCGTCGGCCTCCACCTCATCCACGAGGTCACGAGTCCACAGGCCTTCGGCATGCTTCGCGAGCGCGAGCTCGAGGTCGCCTTCCCGGAACTCACCCACGCGACGGTCGATCACATCGTCCCGACGGCCGACCAGTCCCGGCCCTACGAGGAAGACGCGGCAGAAGAGATGATGGCCGAACTCGAGGACAACGTCCGCGAGGCGGGCATCGAGTTTTCCGACCCCGACTCCGGCGATCAGGGGATCGTCCACGTCATCGGCCCGGAGCAGGGGATCACCCAGCCCGGCAAGACGATCGTCTGTGGCGACAGCCACACCTCGACCCACGGCGCCTTCGGCGCGCTCGCGTTCGGGATCGGCACCAGCCAGATTCGCGACGTGCTCGCGACCGGGACGCTTGCCTTCGAGAAACAGCAGGTTCGCAAGATCCAGGTCGACGGCGAACTCGGCGACGGGGTCGAAGCGAAAGACATCATCCTCGAGATCATCCGTCGACTCGGCACCGAGGGCGGCGTCGGCTACGTCTACGAGTACGCGGGCGAGGCCATCGAGAACCTCGGGATGGAAGGCCGGATGTCGATCTGCAACATGTCCATCGAGGGCGGTGCTCGAGCGGGCTACGTCAACCCCGACGAGACCACCTACGAGTGGCTCGCAGACACCGACTTCTTCCAGGAGAACCCCGAGAAGTTCGACGAGCTCAAACCCTACTGGGAGTCGATTCGATCCGACGACGACGCCGAGTACGACGACGTCGTCCACATCGACGCCGACGACTTAGAGCCGGTCGTCACCTGGGGAACCACGCCCGGACAGGGGATCGGTATCAGCGAGGAGATCCCAGCGCCGGAGGACCTGCCCGCGGACAAGGAAGACACCGCGCGACGCGCACAGGAACACATGCGTGTCGAGCCCGGCGAGACGATGGAGGGCTACGAGATCGACGTTACCTTCCTGGGATCGTGTACGAACGCCCGTCTGCCCGACCTGCGCCGCGCGGCCGAGATCGTCGAGGGCCGCGAGGTCGACGACGACGTCCGCGCGATGGTCGTCCCCGGCAGCCAGCGCGTCCAAAAAACCGCCGAGCAGGAAGGCCTGAAAGATACCTTCGAGGAAGCCGGCTTCGAGTGGCGCAACGCCGGCTGTTCGATGTGTCTCGGCATGAACGAGGACCAACTCGAGGGCGACGAGGCCTGTGCCTCCTCCTCGAACCGGAACTTCGTCGGCCGCCAGGGTAGCAAGGACGGTCGTACGGTCCTGATGAACCCCCAGATGGTCGCCGCGGCGGCGATCGAAGGGGAGGTCACTGACGTGCGCGAACTCAAGGAGGTGACCACGGCATGACTGGCGACGACGAGGTCGAGATTCCGGAAGTCGACTACGTCTCCGGCTCGGGCATTCCGGTCCGAGGGAACGACATCGACACCGACCAGATCATCCCGGCGCGGTTCATGAAGGTCGTCACTTTCGACGGCCTCGGCGAGTTCGCGTTCTTCGACGTGCGCTTCGACGAGGACGACGATCAGAAGGACCACCCGTTCAACGAGGACCAGTTCCAGGACTCCTCGGTGATGGTCGTCAACAACAACTTCGGCTGTGGCTCCTCGCGCGAGCACGCCCCCCAGGCCCTGATGCGCTGGGGGATCGACGCGATCATCGGCGAGAGCTTCGCCGAGATTTTCGCGGGCAACTGCCTCGCGCTTGGCATCCCGACGGTGACGGCAGACACGGAGACCATCGAGGAACTGCAGGCCTGGGTCGACGACAACCCCGACGCGGAGATCGAGATCGACGTCGAAGCCGAAACCGTCACGTACGGTGGCGAAACGATCGACGTCACCGTCGACGACGCCCAGCGTAAGGCCCTCGTCGAGGGCGTCTGGGACACGACGGCGCTGATGAAGTCGAACGCGAGCGAAGTCCGCAAGAAGGCCGAAGAGCTACCCTACGTCACGGACTCGGCGATCCCGGAAGCCGAATAGCCACTCCCGTTCGACCTCGATTCTCGGTACACTGCTAGGAGAGCTGTGCGGTTACGTCCGTCGAGGAGATCATCCCGACGTACTCGTCATCGCTGTCGACGACCGGAAGGTGTTTGATACCGAAGTTCGTCATCATCGCGGCGACCTCCTCGATATAGATATCCGGCGGGACGATCTCGACGGAATCGGTCATCACCTCGGTGACGGGGACGTCTCCGGAACGTCGGCCCTCGGCAGCGACTGCAAGCACGTCAGTGCTAGTGACGATCGACGGTGGATCGGTGGTCACGACCAGCGCGCTGATCTCGCCGTCGCGCATCCGCTCGGCGGCGTCCTGTACCGTCGCCGCTTTCGAGATCGTCTCGAGGGGTGTCGACATCACGTCTCGTACCTGAACTCTGTTATCAGCGTTCATGACTCGTGGTACGGATGCTCGTCCTATTGGTGTTGTGCTCTCGGCGTGTTCGAACGGAGCGCTCGGTCCCGAACCGAATCACTTTCCCACCCACACTGTGACCGCCACAGTATGACTCACGAAATCGTCGTCATCCCGGGCGATGGCATCGGACAGGAAGTCACTCCAGCGGCCGTCGAGGTCCTCGAGGCGACAGACGTCGACCTCGAGTTCGTCGAGGCCGAGGCGGGCGACGCGGTACAGGAAGCGACCGGCGAAGCGCTGCCACAGGAGACCTACGACCTCGCCGCCGAGGCGGAGGCGACGCTGTTCGGTGCGGTCGGCGAGACGGCCGCGGACGTGATTCTTCCGCTGCGTGATGCGGTCGACTCGTTCGTCAACGTCCGACCGGCGAAAGCCTACCCCGGCGTCGACGCCGTCCGTCCCGAGACGGACATGGTCTTCCTGCGAGAGAACACCGAGGGCGTCTACGCGGGCCACGAAGACCGACTGACCGACGACGTGTCGACGCTGACCCGCGTCGTCACGGAATCGGCCTCGAGAGAACTTGCCGAGTTCGCCTGCGAGTACGTCGCGGGCGACGACCACGACGGCGTTACGATCGCGCACAAGGCGAACGTCATGCGCGAGACCGACGGGCTCTTCCGGGACACCGTCGTCGATGTCGCCGACGACAACGGCGTCGAAACCGACGAAGTGCTGATGGACGCTTTCGCGACGCGGGTCTGTCTCGACCCGACGCAGTTCGACGTCGTTGTCTGTCCGAACCTCGCGGGCGATGTCCTCTCGGATCTCGCCGCGGGACTGGTCGGCGGACTCGGCCTGCTTCCGAGCGCGAACATCGGCCACGAACGCGCGCTGTTCGAACCCGTCCACGGTTCGGCCCCCGACATCGCCGGTGAGGGTATCTCGAACCCGGCGGCGACGATCATCTCCGCCGCCATGCTACTCGAGTATCTCGGATACGACGACCAGGCCGCGGCCATCCACACCGCCGTCGAAGAAACGCTCGAGGACGGCCCGCGGACGC
Source organism: Salinadaptatus halalkaliphilus (assembly GCF_006543045.1). Taxonomy (GTDB): domain Archaea; phylum Halobacteriota; class Halobacteria; order Halobacteriales; family Natrialbaceae; genus Salinadaptatus; species Salinadaptatus halalkaliphilus. Next base: position 52,554 of record NZ_RBZW01000067.1, read on the forward strand.
CGGATCTGGGCGGCGACGCCGCGACCGAAGACGTGACCGAAGCGGTCATCGACCGGCTGTAAGGCTGTCTGGGATCCGCACCGAGTTGGTTGATCGAGCGTCGCGTCAGCGGGTGGTTGGTTTCGCGGTATAGATTCAAGTGTGTGAACTCGGTACAGAGGGTCGTGACAGACGAGTTGGATTGCCCGCAGCGTCCGGCCGTGCGTTCGGTGGGACCTGAAACGGACGGTGAGTGCCGATGAACGTCGCCAACGTCGGCCAGATCGGCGACGAACCGGTTTTCGGCGCCTGTCGACCGGGTCACTTCGGCGCCGACCTCGAGGAGTGGACCGCCCTGCTGGCCGACCGGGACGTGACCGGCGTCCTCTGCCTGCTCTCGGAGCGAGAAGCGGGCCGCTGGGGCGTGCCGTCGGCCTACGAGGAGACGTTCGAAACCGCCCACGTCCCGATTCGGGATCGTCACCTCCCCGATGTCGATCGACTCGTTCGAGCCGTCGATCACGTCGAGTGGTTGCGGGCCGACGGCGGCCACGTTGCGCTTCACTGCAATGCAGGCCTCGGACGGACCGGCGTCGTCGCAGCCGGCTGGCTCGTTCGCGAGCGCGATCACACGCCACAGTCAGCCATCGACACGGTCGAGACGAGGCCTTGGCCACGGTCGCCGACGGAGGCGATCAGGGACGGTAACGCGACCGACGCCGAGCTGACCGAGTTACTCGAGGCCGTCGCGAATCGCGGTTGAGGCGGTCTGCTGTCGTCAGTTCCGCGGACGATGGCGTGACAGACGACCGTCGATCGGTCCAAAGTGACTTCGCAGGGGAGCCCCAATCGCCGAGCATGGACGAGGACGCGAACGAGGACGGGGACGCCGCGTCGACGCTGTCGGTCGCGGAGTTCGTGACGTACTGTCGGACCCAGGCCGGGCTCCTCTCCGGACAGGTCCAGACGATGGGCGACGAGGCCAACAAACTGCTCGCAGACGTCGACGAACAGGTGACCGAGATTCGCAGTCGCCTCGAGCAACACCGAGAGGGCGGGCCGGGGACGGCGAGTCCGTCGTCGACGGCCGGACCAAACAGCGACGTACTTGACGTCGACGAACTCGAGGCCTTGCAGGACGACCTCGAGAAGAAACAGTCGCTCGTCGAGGCCAAACAGGCCCGGATGGAAGCCTTCCAGGAACTGGCGGCGGGCTACACCGATCTCGCCGAGGAACTCGAGACCGCCGTCGACGACGGGGCCACGGCCTTCGAACGGGTGGTCCAGTTCGAAGCCGACGCCGACGCTCCGGCGTACTTTCCGGAGCGAAAGACGCTCGTCGAAGCCGCGGCCGAATCCGACGACGACCCATCCACGCCAGAGTGAGAGTCGGCGTTTCCCTCGCTACCGCGTTACGCCTCGAGCGTCGTGTCGACGCCCGATCGCGGTGTTCTATAGCGCCTCGAGAACCGCGTCGATGTCGCGTTCGGTATTGAGCGCGTGCACCGAGACCCGGATCGCGTCGGGAGAGGGGAGGTCTCGGACGGCGATCCCGTCCGCGGCGAGTCGGTCGACGGTGGCGTCGGGATCGTCGACATCGATCGTCACGAGGCCGGATTCGAACGCCCGCGGGCTCAGCAGTCGCTCGTCGGCGATACCATCCTTCAGTCGGTCCGTCAAGGTCTCGATCCGTCCGCAGATGCGGTCGATACCGATCTCCTCGACCAGGTCGATCGCCGCGACGAGACCGGCGTGTGGCGCAGGACTCGCGGAGCCAATTTCGAACCGCTTGGCACCGGTGGCGTAGCTGTACCGGTCGGCGTCCGGTTCGGCGACGCTCCGGTAGCCGATCGCGGCCGGTGTGCGGTCCCGTTCGGCGCCGTCCCGGACGTAGAGAAATCCGGAGCCGAACGGACCACAGAGCCACTTGTGACCGGCAGCGACGACGAAGTCGGCCCCCCACGTCTTGACATCGATCGGGACGTGACCTGGCGCCTGCACCGCGTCGACCAGGACGTGTCCGCCGGCGTCGTTGACGATGTCGACGATATCCGCGATCGGCAATCGCGTTCCGTGCGTCCACGTCAGCGAGCTTATACAACACAGCGTCGCATCCGTCGCGGCCGTTTTCACGTCCTCGAGATCGAGTCGACCGTCCTCGGTCTCGAGTACCCGAACGTCGACGCCGTACTCACGTTCTAGCCGCTGCCAGGGGAGGATACCGGCTGCGTGCTCGAGATCGGTGCGGACGAGGACGTCCGTGTCGTCCCAGTCGAACGCGCCCGCGACGCGATTGATGCCGTCGGCCGTACTCTCGGTCAGTGCGATCTCGCTCGCCGTGGCCCCCAGTAGGTCGGCGATCCGCTCTCGGGCGTCCTCGTAACCGTCGAACGCCGCGGCGTACATTCCCTCGTTCGTCGGCGCCTCGTACTCGTGGTACTCGAGTGTATCCTCAGTTGCCTCGACGACGCGGCGGGGACTCGGTCCACCCGCACCCCAGTTGCAGTAGACGCCGGTCTCGAGCGCGGGAACGGTTTCGCGAAGCGATAACGGATCCATTACCCGGTCGTTCGCAGGCCCCGGTGTTCGCTCTGACGGTTGCGGCAGGTCCCGGCCGAGATCCGCGTTGACGAATCGTCCCACACTGTTCGTATCGCAAGACGGTCATAATTGGGGTAGTGTAACTGTTACAGAATCCAGTATCTATACGTTTCTACTAGTAGTAAACAGTAACATCAGGATGCCACGGTCGTTCTCGATTGGTGAGTTCGCGGACGAACTCGGTGTTCACGTCCAAACCGTCAAACGCTGGTGTCGCAATGACGACCTCGATTACACCCGAACACCGGGCGGTGAACGTCGGATTCCACACCGAGAACTCCGCCGACTCGCAGGCGATACTCGTCCGACAGACCGTGTTGTACTCTACGCTCGCGTCTCCAGTCACGGCCAGAAAGACAACGGCGATCTCGACCGACAACTCGACCGACTCACAGACTACGCTCACGACCACGGCTGGAGCGTTGAAAACACCTACACCGACGTTGGCAGCGGCCGCAACGAAGACCGCCGTGGCCTCAACTCCCTCCTCGATAACATACAGGAAGCCGACTACGGGCGCGTCCTCGTCACCTACGAAGATAGACTCACTCGTTTTGGCTTCTCGTATCTCAAACGGTACTTTGACTGTTACGGCGTTACAGTCACCGTCATCGAAGACGAGACGGACAAATCTGCACAGGAAGAACTCGTTGACGATTTCATCAAGCTCGTCGCCAGCTTCAGCGGCAAACGCTACGGCATGCGCTCATCGAAAAAACAACAGGTCGTCAATACCGTCGAATCAGCGGTGAAAC
>NZ_RBZW01000011.1 GCF_006543045.1 Salinadaptatus halalkaliphilus
GACTTCCTCGACCTCGTCGGTGCCGGCTTCCCACTCGATGCCGGCGTAGACGTCTTCGGTGTTCTCCCGGAAGGTGACCATGTCCATCTGGCCGGGCTCTTTGACGGGCGAGGGGACGCCGTCGAGGTGGTAGGTCGGACGCACGTTAGCATAGAGGTCGAGCAGTTTGCGCAGGCCGACGTTGAGCGAGCGGAAGCCGGCGCCGACGGGGGTCGTCAGCGGGCCCTTGATGGCGACGCGGTGTTCTTTGATGGCCTCGACGGTCTCGTCGGGCAGGTTCTCGTCGTACTTCTCGCGGGCGCTTTCGCCGGCGTAGACGCGCATCCAGTTGATCTCGCGGCCGGTGGCCTCGGCGGCGGCCTCGAGGACCTGTTGGGCGGCCGGACCGACGTCGCTGCCGACGCCGTCGCCGTAGATGATCGGGATAATCGGGTTGTCCGGAACCTCGAGTTCGCCGTCGGTACCCTCTTTCAGCGTGATCTGCTCCCCGTCTTCGGGGACCTCGATCTTGTCGTAGCTCATCTCGTCTATACGGTACTTCGATGGGGGTAAAAGACCTACCATTTCCGTCAGCGAGGCCGTCCGGTTTTCGAACGTCGACCTTCTCTCCGTGGGATTCCTGGCGGAATCGGCGGCTGGGGCAGGTCAGGCGCATAAAACGACAGCAGCTGTGATCGCGGTCAGTCGACAGGCCTCGTGCTCGCATCGTCGATCGTCGTACGTCAAAATCGACAACTGTTGCGCCGACGTGACGAGACCGTCGGACCCCGCTCACTGGTTTGGACACTCGGTGTCGCTCTCGTCGGTCCGGTCGACCGACTCGAACGACGTACCGGGTCGGGGGTCGGTCCAGTAGTATCCGACGACGGCGAGACCGGCGACGGCGACAGCGGTTCCGGCTCCCCCCAGGAGTACAACACCGACAGTAATTCCGGATAACGTCTCGAATCCGAGCCACGAGCCCGTGAGGAGTGTAATGCCGAGAACGACGAGCGCCGTCCCGATTTCGACGCGGTCGGAGTCCTCACCACGAGCTATGTGGCCAACCGTAATCGCGAACATCGCCGCACAGAATAGCACGAGCAATGCAATCGGCGACATGTCGCCATTGGTTCACGAGCCCCGCTCCTAAGTGTGGGGGTTTCGACGACGGGTTATCGCTACGAACCGTTCTTTTTCGACAATTGTCGTATAGGAGTTTTATTATTGTCGTGTCCAATTGCTCGACCATGCTTCGACCACCGCAACAGCGCGTCCGGTCCTGTCCACACTGTGGAACGACTGTCTCGAACGTCCACGGCCTCGAGGTCTGTCTCGAATGCGATGTGCGTCCAACTCGCCGGGATCGGTGACCGGCGTCGCTGCTGGTGACGGGATCGGGTGCCAGTCTCCGGAGAGCGGAACCTCTTTTTGCCGACCGGTACAACCCCGATGCATGACCGATTCCGACGTGGACTTATCGTCCGAGCAGTACGAGAAACACCGCGAGGCGGGCGAGATCCTCGCACAGGTACGCGAGGAAACCGCCGCCCGCGTCGAGGTTGGGACGACCCACCTCGAGGTCGCCGAGTACGCCGAAGATCGTATCCGCGAGCTCGGCGGGAAGCCGGCGTTCCCGGTCAACATTTCGGTCGACGAGGAGGCGGCCCACGCGACGCCGTCGATCGACGACGAGACGACCTTCGGCGAGGAGATGATCAACTTAGATATCGGCGTCCACGTCGACGGCTGGCTCGCCGACACCGCGATCACGGTCGACCTCTCGGGGAATCCCGAACTCGCCGAAGCCTCCGAACAGGCCCTCGAGGCCGCCCTCGAGGTCGTCGAGCCGGGTGTCGAAACGGGCGAGATCGGCGCCGAGATCGAAGACGTTATCGACGGCTACGGCTACAATCCCGTCGTCAACCTCACCGGCCACGGGCTGGGCCACTGGGAACAGCACACGAGCCCGAACATTCCGAACCGGGCCGTCTCCCAGGGCGCGACGCTCGAGGTCGGTGACGTGGTCGCGATCGAACCGTTCGCGACCGACGGTGGCGGTAAGGTTTCGGAGGGCGCTACGGAGGAAATTTTCGCGCTCGATCGCGAGGGCACCGTCCGCAACCGACAGGCTCGCGACGCTTTATCCCAGATCAACGAGGAGTTCCGGACGCTTCCGTTTGCGACCCGCTGGCTCGACACTGACCGTGCGGAGATGGCGCTGCGACGGCTCAAACGCAACGACATCGTTCACGGCTACCCCGTCCTGCAGGAAGACGATGGGTTCCTCGTCAGTCAGAAAGAACACACGATCATCGTTACCGAAGACGGCTGTGAAGTGACGACGGCCCGGTGAATCGCACGCTTTTCCCCGATCGGTTTGAAACGCTACTCGATGTCCCGAAACAGCCCGTCTCGGAGGTCCCGACCGAAGTAGTAGCCGAGTACGGTCGCGAGCAGCCCGACGGCGGCCCCGACCAGCAACACCGTCCGCATGGAGCCAGCAACCGCCAGCATCGGCTCGGTAAGTACCGTCACGACACCGCCCGCCGTGGTGCCTGCGACGATCATCTCGAGATATCGACGCCTCGAGGTCACGAGCCCGACGAGGAAGGCGACGACGAGCAGTCCGATCGCGCCGCCGGCAAACGGCAACACAGTTCCGCCAGCGAAGACGGTCGCACCAAGCACCAAGAACAGGGCGAAAAATGCCTTCGGTGAGAAGTATTCGCCCGCGGAGCGGCTCGGTTTGAGGGCATCGAGTCGCGACGAGCCGCTCGAATCCGTCGCTCTCGTGGCCGTTCCACTGCGCGTTTCGGTACCGGGGTCGGTGCCGTCGGCTGGAGGGCTCTCGGTGCCGAGGCCGGACCCGCCGCTCGAGCCCGAGAGTAGCTGCTCGGTCTCCTCTAAGAGGTCGTCGGTCGAGCGGGAATCCCGACTCTCGGTGAGTTCGTCCGAGCGGTCGCTCATGTCAAAGACGTGTCCCGCAGGCACCATGGCCTTTTCCCTACACTCACGGCGTCGTGAGCGATGCGGGCCACGGCCTGTTTCGACTGAATGTACAGTTTCAGGGTGTCATTTGGCAGAAATATCGAACCATTGTGAAAGAGTATATGTAGGTGGTCTCCACTGTTGTCGATAGTATGCGTACGAGAACCATGGGGGATGGCCGGTCGCGACTGTTGGCGTCGACCAACCGACGGACACACCGACACCGAACACGGGGGACAGGCGATGGCGAGTGAGCCGGCGGATGGGGTGTCGGACGACCTCGAGTTGACGTATCCGGAGACGGATTGGCGGGGATTCTTTACGAACCATTTCGGCCCGTCGATGCTGTGGGCGCTGATCAGTATCGGGGCGAGCCACATCGTCCTCGCGCCGACGCTGGGTGGTCACTTCGGCCTCTACGCAATTTGGATCTTCGCGGTGATCTATCTCGCGAAGTATGGCGCCTGGGAGCTTGGAATCAGGTACAATTACGGCATCGGACGCAACCCGGTCGAGGCCTACGGCGACCTCCCAGGGCCAGGCAACTGGATGCAGTGGTTTACGGTGCTCGTGTTTACCGTGGCGTACTCCGGCATTACGGCCGCAGTCGGGATGAGTACGGCTGCGTTCGTCGCCGCGCTGACGCCGTTGTCGTTTACTTGGGCGTTCGTGGTCTTCGTCGGCTTGGCGGGGCTGCTCGTCTTTTTCACCCGGTACTCGCTGCTCGAGAAGATCCTGATCGGCTTTACCGTCGCGCTGGGGGCGTTTATCCTGATCGCGGTCGTCGTCGGACCGCCCTCGACGGAGGTCATCGCGGCGACGACGTTTACCTCGCCGGATCTCACCGGGCCGCTGTTCGTCGGGCTGTTCGCGGCGGCGGCCGGCTTTGCGCCGACCGGGTTCAGTACGAGCGTCCTCATCGGCAGTTGGAGTACGGCCAAAGGCGAAGGGGCGAACGAACTTCGGGCCAACGGACTCGATCCGACCGACGAGCAGTACCGCGAGTACATCGGCCAGTGGATCCAGACCGGGCGACGCGACTTCAACATCGGGTACGTCTTTAGCTTCGTGTTGCTCGTCGCGATGGTCGTTCTGGCCTCGAACGTCCTCTACCCGGAGCCGCCGGGAGACGACAACCTCGCGCTGACGATCGGCTCGATCCTGAGTGGCTCGTTCGGCGAGTGGTCCTACTACGCGATGGTCGTCGGGGCCTTCGCCGCCCTCTACTCGACGGTCATCACGCTGCTGGACGGCGCATCACGCGCGACTGGCGATGCGTTACCGCTGGCGCTCGACAAGCCCGATCTCGATAGCGAACTGATTCGGAAGGTCGTCGTCGTCGGCATCGTCGTCGTGAGCTGTTCGGTCGTCGTCACGCTCGGGACGGTGCCGGTCACGTTCCTCGTCTGGATCTCCGCGATCCTCGCGATCACGGAGATCGCGTTCTATCCGGCGAACTGGTATATCGTCCGCGAACACCTGCCCGACCGGTTCCAGCCGTCGACGACGTGGGTGATCTACTACGTGCTCAGTCTCGCACTCGTGCTGCTCTTTGGCGTCATGGGGGCGGCCTCGGAGTTTGGCTACGTTTGATCGAGGGAGCTCTTCTCATACGGATTACTGTACCGATCTACCGGCGGTGAGTCGAACTGTGTGAGACGAGTCTCGGTTGCGCAGCGAAGCGAGTCAACCGGCCCAGCCGCCGCCCGGGTCGCGGCTGGGCCGGAACTGACTGACAGTAACCCGTCTCAATTCCGTCTGTCTCACCGCCGGTCGGTGACCGTGTTTTATGCCGTCCGGGCTGGTATGGCTGCCAGTGAACGTCGAACTGGTTGTGTTCGGCGCTGTCTCGATCGCCGCGGGATTCGCGCTCGCGTATCTCTCGAGACACCTCTATCCGCGTCTCGAGCTTGCCGACGACGCGCTCGACTCGGTTCGGCTGTTGACCACCCTGATCGTCACGTTGTTGGCGCTTGCCGGACTCGGGCTCGTCGTGATCGGTCTCACCTGGTAGCGATCGGTGCGGGCGAAAGGGTGCCTTCAAGTCGCCCGCGGCGGTAGGCCCAGCCATGAATCCAGGCGATCGCGTTCGCGTCGACCGCGCGGATCGAACGCTCGAGGGCGTCTTGCTCCCCTCGAGTACCGACGAGAACCTCGTCGTGAAACTCGAGGGCGGCTACAACGTCGGCATCGACCGCGGTGAGGCAGACGTCGAGGTACTCGCGGAAGACGTCTACGAGATCGACGGCACTGGCTCGAACGGCGACGACGAAACGTCCGAGATCGCGTTCGACGACGATCTGCCGACGATCACGCTCATCTCGACCGGCGGGACGATCGCCTCGACGGTCGACTACCGGACCGGCGCGGTGACCGCGCAGTTCGACGCCGAGGACGTCCTCCGGGCAGTCCCGGATCTCGCCGGGCGGGCGAACTACCGGGGTCGCGTCGTCGCGAACATCCTCTCTGAGAACATGGAGCCGCCGATCTGGCAGGAGCTGGCCGCGGTCGTCCACGAGGAGATCGAGGCCGGTGCCGACGGCGTCGTCGTCATGCATGGCACCGACACGATGCAGTACTCCGCGGCCGCACTCTCCTTTATGCTCGAGACGCCGGTCCCGATCGTCTTTACGGGCTCTCAGCGTTCGGCCGACCGACCGTCCTCGGACAACGTGATGAACGCCGTCGCAGCCGTCGAGGCCGCAAAGAGCGATTGCGCGGAGGTGCTGGTCTGTATGCACGGCTCCGAGAGCGATGACATCTGTGCGCTCCACCGGGGCACTCGCGTCCGGAAGAATCACACCTCCCGCCGCGATGCCTTCGAAACCGTCGGCGCGGAACCGCTGGGGGCGGTCGACTACGAGAACGAAGCGGTCTCTTTCCGTCGGGACTACCAGGAACGCGGCGAAGCCGACCTGGCGCTCGAGTCCGATCTCGAGGCCGACGTCGAACTGCTGAAGTTCACGCCAGGGATGGACCCGGCCTTTCTCGACGTCGTCGAGGGCTCGGCCGGCCTTATCGTCGAGGGGACCGGTCTCGGCCACGTCCACACCGACCTCATCCCCCGCATCGAGGAACTGATCGACGACGGCACGACCGTCGTCATGACCAGCCAGTGTCTCGAGGGCCGGGTCTGTGACCGGGTCTACGATACCGGTCGCGACCTGCTCGAGGCCGGCGTCGTCGAGGCCGGCGACACCCTGCCCGGAACGGCGAAAGTGAAGCTGATGTGGGCGCTCGAAAACAGCGCGGACGTCGAAGAGGCGATGGGAACCTCGCTCGAGGGCGAACTACAGGAACGATCGGTTCCGTGGGAATAAGGACGAGAACCCGAACACCGACGTTCTGCGTTGGGCTTCGAAACGGGGAGACGCATCAAACCCAACGAATACGCGCTTCGAAATCGAAACAGACGACATATGAATATTCGGCGAGCGACGCACGACGATTACGAGGCCGTCCGGGCGTTTACGAGCGATATCTGGGCCGATCGCGGCGGTGACTACATCCCCGACGTCTACCACGACTGGCTCGAGGACCCCGACGAAACGGGTAAAAAGACCTTCCTCGCGGAGGTCGACGGCGAGGCGGCGGGCATCGTCCAAGCGGTGATGCTCTCGTCCGACGAAGCCTGGTTTCACGGGATGCGCGTCGCCTCCCAGTACCGACGCCAGGGCGTGAGTACGCGATTGAACGAGGCGACGTTCGAGTGGGCCCGCGAGCAGGGCGCGACGGTCGGTCGGGTGATGATCTTTTCCTGGAATACGCCCTCGCTCGGAATGGCACGGGCGAGCGGCTTCGAGCCGATCACGTCGTTTCGATTCGCCCATCCCGATCCCGATTCGGACGCCGCAATTCCGGCGTCGCGGACGGTCTCGAGCGATCCGACCGCGGCCTGGCGCTACTGGACCCACAGTGACGCTCGAGCGCACCTCCGGGGGCTCGGACTCGCACCCGAGGAATCGTGGTCGATGCGCGAACTCACACCAGCCGATTTCGAACAGTTCGCGGACGAGACGGCCGTCTTCGCCGTCGGCGGTGACGACAGATGGTCGGGCGTCGCCTACCGAACCCGTACCCTCGAGCGCGAACCTGACGACGACGCGAACTGCAGCGACGGGATCGATGAAGCGAGTGCCGACACCGAGACGATCGCCGAGTACGGCGTCGGCGCCTGGGACGACCTCGAGTCGGCCCGTGCGCTCTTCGGTGCGATCGCTCGTGATGCAGCGCGACTCGAGGCAGAGACGATACGCATCGTGATTCCCGAGACAGCCCGGTACGTGACCGACGCCGCGTACGCGGGCGCGAAACTCGCCGACGAACCGGATTTCGCACTTGGACTGGACCTGACTGGCGACGTGTGCGTATAGTAGTCAGCGAAATCATTCACACACTGATCGCAGCGCAGTCGTGCGTCGGGTGTGCAGTGACGTTCACTGACTACAACAGCCGCCACTGACCGGCGGGAACAGCGCCAGTTCGTCGCCCGCCTCGAGTTCGGTCTCGAGCCCCTCTTCCTCGACCAGAACGTTCGTCCCGTTGCGGAGGACGTTGATCTGTGAGCGCAACTCGCCGTCGTCGGTTTGAACGCGCTCTGTGAGTTCCGAGCGACCGTCGAGCAGTTCCTCGAGTGCGTCACCGACGGTATCGCCGGCCGACGCGTCGACCGTGACGTGTTTGTCCCCTGCGCGTTCGGCGAGGTCGGCGAACAGTTTCCACTCCGTGGTCATACGTGGCGATATCGGATCCGACGGCAAGTAGCTACCGTTTGGACGGACAGCCGCCGCCACTCGCCGTGCCCGCAACGCCAACGATTGCCGTCGGAACGACCGCCGTGAAGGGTCAGTAGATATATTTCCGCTACCACGCCTGTGTCTGGCATGGCACGCGACGTGTACGAAGAGACGAAAACACACACGACCTACTGGGACGACGAACTCGAGGCAGTCGTCCACAAGTGGAACAACTACGCCAAGGGCGAGCAGTTCCGGGAGGGCGCGGAGGCGATGATCGAGTGTACGAAAGAACACGGCGGATCGAAGATACTTATCGACCATCGCGATATGACCGGCGTCAATCGAGACGATCACGAGTACCTCCTCGAGGACTGGATCCCCCGTGCCGTCGACGCCGGCGCGGAGTATCACATGGTCGTCCACGAGCAAAGCACTATCGCGGAGATGAATCTAGACGACGTCGTCGACGCCGGTGACGTCGACTACACGAGCGACATGACGAGCGACATGGATGAAGCGCGCAAGTGGATCGCGAGCAAGTAACGTCATCGACCATTCGCGCCTCGGGCGATATTCGACCACGCTCCCCTCGTGACCGCACTATTCCCGTCCCGCGTGTCCGCCGCCGACCGTCTCACGATGCAGTTGCGCCTCCCAGCGGGTGTTGATGGGTTTCTAGTTGACGCTCGGTTACGCGACGCAGCGCATCCGGCCGACCCAGGACGTAGGCGATATCACCGGCCACGAACCGCGTTTCGGCCGCCGGCAGCGCGAAACGCTCGTCCCCACCGTCACCGGTTCGCTCGAGGGCGAGTACCTGGACCGGCAGCGAGCCGACCGTCGCCTCCGCGAGCGGATCGTCCGACCCGATAGAGACCGTGGTTACCGTCTCGTTGGCGGCCCGCAACAGCGAGACGAGGTCCCGCTGGTCGTCGGGATCGTCGGGCAGCGTGACGAGCCGGTAGTTCGCGTCGGGGTCGAGACGTCGCGCGTCGTCGGCCTCGAGTACGACGGTCGCGACGCCGTCGGCGACGCCCCGAAGTTCGCCGGCGGCAACCCGTCTGGCCTCGCCGCTTTCGTCGTCTCGCGTCCATATCCGAACCGCATCGCCGGGGCTCGCATCGACCGCCGGATCGCTCGCCAGCGCGACGGCGACGGTCCCCGGTGCGAGCGTCGGTCCGATCCCCGCAGGGCGGCGGCCGACCGCGAGATAGGTGACGGTCCCGTCGGGCTCGAGATCGATGTCGACGTAACTGATCCCGAAGTCGCGCTCGAGGCGGGTGATCAATCGCTCGCGCAACTGGTCGACGGAGAGTCGCCGCGGGAACAGGAACGTCCGCCCGGCCAGCGCCGCCGCGGTCGAGTCGTCGATGGGGTCGTCGCCATCGATAGCCTCGAGTTCGGCCGGTAGCTCGACGGTCGTCACTCGGCCCGCCGACCTGACGAGCTGGGTGACGTCGGTGATCGATCGGGAGGTCGTAGCCGACGCGTCCCGGGCGAGCGAGTCGCCGAGTCGTCGACCGGCGTCCGCAGCGATCGCGCTGCAGGCGAACGCGGCGAGCGTGTAGAGAGCCGTTCCCGGATCAGTCAACGGCGTCTCGCCGATAATCGCCTCCTGCAGTGCGGTCTTGGTGTTGAGCCAGATCGCCACCGTCGTGATGCCGGTCAGTACGGCGACGCCGTCGGGAAGTTCGCCGGCGCTGTACCACCGATACAGAAACGCCACGCCGGCCGCGGTCCCGCCCGCGAGCGCGGCGAAGCCGACGATACGGACCAGGACATCGAGCAGTGTCTCGACCTCGATCAACTGCGCGATCGAGAGGACGAAACCGTCGAGGGCTGCGACCGACAGGCCGGTGAGAGTCATCGGGCGACCGCCTCCGCGAACGTCTCGAGTGCCGGGTCCGGCCCCGCGACGAATATTTCGTCGCCGGCCTCGAGGGACCGATCGATGCCAGGAGCGAACACCCAGCCGTGTCGCTGGGCCGCCGTCTCAGTTCCCTGCCGTCGTATCGCAAGTATCGTGATGTCGGCTGCTGGCTCGGGTCCGTCGGGGTCGTCGATGTCGATCCCGTCGGCCGAACCGACGGTGAGCCGTCGGATACTGTACCCCTCGTGGGTGACCACCGCGAGCGCTTCGAACTCGCGGCTCGTCCCGCGAGACTGGACGACGAGACGCGGCGACGTCGTCTCGAGCAGTGGTTTGACATCTCGGCGCGCGACGGCGACGGTAACCCGGCCTCGGCCCCCGCCGGTCGCGGCGGTCGTGGCCGTCCGAGCTGTCCGATCTGGATTGCTGCCGCCGTCGGTGACTGCCGACTCGTCGGTTGACGGGTCCTCGAGTTGTGGTTCGGCGGCATGCTCGTCGTCGACTTCGGTCCGGGCACCGAGGACGGTTGCCGATAGCGATCGGTCGCCGGTCCGAATGGTAAGTTCGTCCCCGGGGGCCAACCCCGTGGGAACGAGCGTCTGGACTGTGACTGCCCGTCGACCCGTCCGGACCCGTTTCGAGAGACTCCCGGACGGCGGAGCCGCCTCGATCGTTGCTCGTCCCCGATCGTCGATCGTCACGGCCACGTCCGCCAGACCGTAATCAGTCCGCAGCCGTTCCTCGAGTCTGGTCTCGAGTTCCGAGAGCGGGAGATCGGCGGGGAGCCGCCAGGAGCCGTTCTCGAGCGTCTCTCGGAGAGACGCGGGGAGCGGTGGATACCCCTCTACGTCGCGGACATCGCCGGTGGAACGGACCGTGACCTGGCCGACCGAGCCGACGAGTTCCACGACGTCGGCCGACAGCGTTCGCTGTCGAAGCGTGGTTAGCGATAGTCGGTGTGGCAGCTCTGCGCCGAGTTTGTCGCCTCGGTTGTGCGCGTAGAGCGCGAGCATGAGGACGACGAGGACGGCGACCAGCAGTCGCGGAGAGTGAGCGATGCTGGGTTCGGCCAGGCCGAGCAGGCCGCCCTGAATGCTGGCGATCGATAGCGCGAGCACTAGGACGCCGAAGCCGGGCAGCGTGACGCCGGTGAAATATCGCACGAGAAAGCCGAGCGAACCGGCGACGAACGCCGGAACGATGCCGGTGAGCAGCCCGATATAGAGACCGAGTAACACTTCGACCGGGAGCGTCATTGTAGGTTTCAGTCCTGGACACAATAAACAAGTACCGACACGGCCGTCGACAATCGAACGGCGGTCTTAACTGAGACCACCACTCACAGGTGTGTATGGTCGGAGACGGGTCGCTTCGCGAGCGATTGCCGGCGAACTGGCGACGGCGAATCACGACGCGGGCGACCGTCGCCCTCGTCCTCGTCGTGGCGCTGCTCTCGGTCGTGACGGCGATCGTCAACATGACCTCGGATGTCGTCTGGGGGCCACTCGAGCCATACATCCCGGCCGTCGTCCAGAACACGGTGAGTTTCACCGGTGCGCTCACCGGCTTTACGATGGTCGCGAGCGCCCTCGCACTTCGACGCGGACTTCGCGTCGGCTGGTGGGCGACGTTAATTTTATTGCCGTTTACCGCAGTGCAGGCCGTGTTGCAGTTGAATCCGTACTCGGTGCCGCTGATCGTCCTCTCACTGGTGTCGATTCCGGCGCTATTGCTCACGCGAACGCGGTTTACCAAGCCGCTCTCGCTCACCACGACCCAGATCGCCGCCGGCGCAGCGCTGGTCGGTGTCCAGGCCTACGGCACGATCGGCGGCTACGTCCTCCGGGACGAGTTCGAGGCGATCGACACCATGCTGGACGCCTTCTACTTCACGTTGATCACCTCGAGTACGGTCGGCTACGGTGACGTGACGCCGGACACCGACTCGGTCGAGGCGATGTTGTTTACGATGTCCGTGCTCGTCCTGGGCGTAGCGAGTTTCGGTATCGCGGTCGGAGCGCTCCTCGGCCCAGCGATCCAATCTCGAATCACGAAGACACTCGGAAAGATGACCGATTCAGAACTCGAACTCTTGAGCGATCACGTCGTCGTACTCGGTTACGGCGAACTGACGGAACCGATCGTCGACGAACTCTCTGCCACCGACCGGGAGTTCGTCGTCGTAGCGAGAAACCGTGATGCCACTGACGACCTCTCGGATCGGGACATTCCCGTCGTCACCGGGAATCCGAGCGACGAAACCCCACTCAGGCGGGCGAAAGTCGGTCGTGCGGAGGCGATTCTGGTCGCCACGAACGAAGACGCTGAGGACGCTCTCTCGATTCTTACCGCCCGCCAACTCGCACCAGAGACGCGAGTCGTCGCCGCCGCGACCGACCGAGAAAATACGACGAAACTCGAGCACGCGGGTGCCGATACGGTCATCAGTCCCTCGCTACTCGGGGGAAGTCTCCTCGTTCGCTCGGCGCTTGGCGGCGACGACTCGGAGCTGATCGATCGTATCCTCGGGGGAGAGTGATCACAGCAAAACGGCCGTCGCTCGGGCGAGGTCCGTACTGGCTCGACGACTATGTCGACGTGGACGAATCGGGCGCGCCCTCGAGAATCGCCACGCCGCTCGAGGCCCCGATCCGTTCGGCGCCGGCTTCGAGCATGGTCATCGCGTCGTCGTAGCTGCCGACGCCGCCGCTGGCTTTGACGGGGAGGTACTCGCTCATCAGTTCGACATCTGGAACCGTCGCGCCGCCGTTCGCACGTTGTGTCTCCGAAACGACGCCGTCGGCAAAGCCGGTCGAGGTCTTGACCATCGCGGCGTCGGCCGCGGCGGCGGCATCGCACGCGCGATGTTTTTCCTCGTCGGTCAACAGCGCGGTTTCGATGATCACCTTCACGGGGATCGGGACGGCCGCGACAACCTCGGCGAGCTCGGCGCGGACGGTGTCGTCCTCGCCCGCTTTCAGCCGGCCGACGTTGATCACGATGTCGAGTTCGTCCGCGCCGGCCTTCCAGGCCAGGACGCCCTCGCGGCGCTTGACATCGTGGTCGTTCTGGCCGTGGGGAAAGCCGATCACGGTCGCGAGGGTCACGTCCGGTGCGTACTCGGTCGCCTCCTCGAGCGCATAGGGTGGAATACAGGCGTTCATCCCGTATTCGGCGGCGTCGTCGAGGACGGCACGGACATCGTCGGGCGACGTTTCGGGACCGAGGACGGTGTGGTCGATCAACGGGGCGAGCTCGTGGCGATCCATGGCGAACGAACTCACTCGACGGGCAAAAACCCGCCCGATTCCTTTTGTCGGATCGCGTGTAACACGTTGACATGGGAGAGTACGAGTCCGCGGTCGTTCCGGCGGTCGACTCGACCGCTGCGGACATCGCCGACATGCGAACGCGTGGTGCGGCTACTATCGCCGACGCTGCAGCCCAAGCCCTCGAGACGCAGGCTCGAGCGTCCGAGGCGACGACACCCGAGGCCTTCCGCAGCGAACTCCGTGCAGCCGCCAGGACGTTGTACGAGACGCGACCGACCGCGGTGAGTCTGCCCAACGCGCTCCGGTACGTCCTTCGGGGGATGGAGGGTGAGACGGTCCCGGAGTTGCGGGCCGCGACGATCGCTCGCGCAGAGGCGTTCCAGCGCGACCTCGCCCAGGCCCAGTCGACGCTCGGTGAGATCGGCGCGAACCGGCTTCGCGACGGCGACGTGGTGATGACTCACTGTCACTCGACGGACGCGCTGGCCTGTCTCGAGGCCGCCCTCGAGGACGGCAAGGCGATCGAAGCCATCGTCAAGGAGACCAGACCACGGAAACAGGGTCATATCACTGCTCGCCGGCTTCGCGAATTGGGCGTCCCCGTGACCCTGATCGTCGACAACGCAGCCAGACGGTATCTCGACGACGCGGATCACGTACTGGTCGGTGCCGATAGCATCGCCGCCGACGGCAGCGTCGTCAACAAAATCGGGACGAGCGGACTGGCGGTCAACGCCCGCGAGCGCGGCGTGCCGGTGATGGTCGCGGCCCAGACGATCAAGCTCCATCCGGATACGATGACCGGCCACACCGTCGAAATCGAGATGCGTGCGGCGGAGGAAGTGTTGTCCGACGCCGAGCGCAGCGACGTGACAGGCGGGAAGCCGGACGACCAGAACCTCCGCGTGGCGAACCCGGCCTTCGACGTTACCCCGCCACGTCACGTCGACGCTATCGTCACCGAACGCGGACAGTTTCCGCCCGAAAGTATCGTCACGCTCATGCGAGAACTGTTCGGTGAGACCACGGGCGAACCGTGGGAACCGTAACGGACGGCAGGCGCTCGAGATGGGAGTCGATTCGCTCGCGGTCGCCAACGACGAGACAGTCACGACCGACCGGAAAGTGTTAGTTGCTGGTCTGTCCCACTGGAGGCATGGTGCTTCCAGAGGGGTTCGTGTTGCCGCCGTGGTATCTCCTCGGGCCGACGCTCGTGGTGCTTGGCGGGGTCGTTGCGTTCCTGTGGTCGCTCGATCCGCCGGTCACCGATCGGACCGTGCTCGCGTTCACGCCGTGGATGATGCTCGGCGCGACGCTGCACGTCCTCTATCGGTTTGAGGCCTATCCAGCGTCGGTCGAGACGCTGTTTGCGACGCCGAGTGTCTATCTCGTCGCGGCGATCGCGACGGGGATCGCCTGGATTCTCGGCATCGTCCTCCACGCTGCGGGGATCCAACCGACGATCGAACGGGTCTTCGGCGGGTTGGGAGTGGTCTGTGTCGGTGCCGTTACCGGTTCCGTCCTCCTTGCGAGCGTCCAACAAGGGACGTTCGAGCCGTTCTGGCCCGTCATCGCGCTCGTTATCACGGTGGTCGTTACCGCGCTGGCCTGGCTCGCGCTCGGGCTCTGGTTTACCGACGTCGCGACGGTGACGGGACTTACTGGCGCGATTGTCGTCTTCGGCCACACGCTCGACGGCGTGACGACCGCTATCGGCTACGACGTGCTCGGGGCCGCCGAAGAGGTCCCGCTCTCGAGACTCGTGTTAGAAACCGGCGAAGCCCTTCCGACGTACGAGTACGTGGGCGCCGGCTGGCTGTTCGTGCTGGTAAAGGTCGTCCTTCCGCTGGTCGTACTCGGACTCTTTCGAGAATTCGTCGAGGAGGCACCGCGACAAGCCCGGTTGCTGCTCGCGTTCATCGCTGCGGTCGGTCTCGGTCCCGGCATCCACAACACGTTGCTGTTCATGGTCGGCTAGATTTTTCTCGCCGGCGTCCGTTGGTTCAACTCCGCATGTCTACGGTCCTCACTGCTGGTCACGTCAACTGGGACGTGACGCTTCGGGTCGACCAACTCCCCGAGGCCGACGGCGAGGCGTCGATCCGTTCACAACACCGCTCGGGCGGCGGCAGTGCCGCCAACGTCGCCGCTGCACTCACGGGTCTGGGCGTCGACGCCGGACTGATCGGCAGCGTCGGCGACGACGACACCGGCGACCTCGCCCGCCGCGAGCTCGAGTCCGCCGGCGTCTCGCTCGAGGGACTGCGCGTCGTCAAGGACGCCGACACGGCGGTCAAGTACCTGCTCGTCGACGACGACGGCGAGGTCGCCGTGCTCGGCAACGACGGCGTCAACGAAGCCGTCGGACCGGACGATATCAAGCCAGCGCGCGTTCGTGGTGCCGACTACGTCCATCTGACGAGCCAGCGGCCGGATACCGCCGCGAGGATCGCAACGATCGCCGACGATGCCGGCAACACCGTGAGCTTCGATCCCGGCCGGCGCCTCGCGCGTCGCGACTACGAGGCGACGCTCGCGGCGAGCGATATCGTCTTCGCGAACGACCGGGAGGTTGCGGCCCTGCTCGAGGACGAGTATCTCGGCTCCGATTTCAGTGATCGAACGCTCGTCATCAAACACGGCGGCGACGGTGCGAAAGTCCATACGCCGGCGGCATCGTACGATCATCCCGGATTCGACATCGATCCAGTGGATACGGCCGGTGCCGGCGACGCGTTCGCCGCCGGCTTTCTCGCGACGCTCGTCGACGGGGGCGGCGTCGAGCGTGCACTCGAGTACGCAAACGCCTGTGGCGCGCTCACTGCCAGTGAAGACGGCGCCCGAAGTGCGCCGACGGTCGAAGCGGTTAGATCGTTTCTACGCAGCCGGTACTGACGATGGCAAACGAGGTGTCTGCCGGTCGTGAAGCGGCCTCG
The DNA here is from genome assembly GCF_006543045.1 of Salinadaptatus halalkaliphilus. Lineage (GTDB taxonomy): Archaea > Halobacteriota > Halobacteria > Halobacteriales > Natrialbaceae > Salinadaptatus > Salinadaptatus halalkaliphilus. The sequence goes on from NZ_RBZW01000011.1 coordinate 15,788, forward strand.
TCGTGTGTCTCCTGTGCTGATACTGTCGGACAGAACGACGTGACGCCGATCGGTCTGCTAGCGTTGTCACCGTCGGCGACGACCCCGAATGCACGATCGGCGTCGTCTCGACTGCTGTCCGACAGTATGAGACACGATAGCGTGTCACATAATACCACGACGAATTGTGGCCGCATATACGCAATGACGAACGGTTTCGGGTTCTCATCAGGTGGCGTCTGACGGTAACTATATGAGCCGGGCCGTTGGTCACTCGAGTGGAGTGTCACGGCAACGTGACGGAGAGACATGACGGATCGAAGGATATGCGAGTCTCACGGGCGTGCATTCGGCCGCCACGTCCGCTACGACCGACGTGAGGGGGAATCGCCGAGTATTGCCGTTGCAACAGCGCTGGCGCAGTATTTCGACGAAGATGTGACGAAGGCGAATACTCGACTGTACGAGTACGTCGATCCGGAGGCGCTCGATGCGCTCTTTGCGAAGACGTACAGCGGAGCCGAACGCTCGGTGCGGTCTGTCGAGTTCACGGTCGACGAAACGACAGTCCTCGTTCGGTCGGACCGGATCGAAGTGAGCCCGACTGCCTGATACGGACTGGTGTCGGTCGGTACCGGTATTTGCTCGACCTGCTCGAGCGATCACCGAGAAAACGCGACCCGATCCGTATGCGCTTTCGGTATCGATGGAGACGGTCGAGTTCTCGAATGCTTTTTCTCGCCGCCCGCGGAAACAGCGGGCATGAGTACGCAACCACACTTACTCGTCGAGGAAGGCGACCTAACCGACATTGCACTCGTGCCGGGCGATCCGGGCCGGGTCGACCGTATCGCCGACCACTGTGACGAGGCCAAAACCGTCGCCGAAAATCGTGAGTACAAACTCGTCAACGCGACCTACGAGGGTCGCGAGCTGACGATCTGTTCGACCGGGATCGGCTGTCCGTCGGCGGCTATCGCCGTCGAAGAACTCGCAAACGTCGGCGTCGAGACGTTCCTGCGCGTCGGGACGACGGGCGCCCTGCAGTCGGATATCGAGATCGGCGACATGGTCGTCGCGACCGGTGCCGCCAAAAACGAAGGGACCACCAAGCGATACGAGGATGTCGAGTACCCCGCCGTTCCCGACTACGACGCCGTCTCGGCGCTCGTCGACGCCGCCGAAGCCAACGACGAGTGCGCGGCCGCCACGGGCGCGGATGAAACGAACGGCGGAGCCGCGAGCCGCGTCCACGTCGGACCGATCGCCTCCGACGATGCCTTCTACGCCGAGACCGACGAACACGTCGCCGACTGGGAGGACGCCGGCCTGCTCTGTGTCGAGATGGAGGCCGCCGCGCTCTTTACGCTCGCGCGGCGCAAGGGCCTTCGCGCCGGTGCGATCTGTACCGTCGACGGCAACCTCGTGGAAGGCACCCAGAAAGGAACCGACACCGAAGACGACGAACTTCCCGAAAAGGCGAAAAACAACGTCGGCCGCGCCATCGACATCACCCTCGAGGCCGCGACCCGACTATGACGCTGTACTACGAAGACCTCGAGCCGGGTTCGACGTACGAGTGTGGCTCGGTCACGCTGACCAAAGACGAGATCATCGAGTTCGCCCAGCAGTTCGATCCCCAACCGTTTCACACGGACGAGGAGGCGGCCAAAGAGTCGATGTTCGGCGAACTCGTCGCCAGCGGCCTTCACACGCTCTGTCTGTCCGTTCGGTTGTTCGTCACCGAGTTCATCCAGGGCGGCCACGACCTCGCGAACATGGGCGGACTCGGCATGGACGACCTCCAGTGGCACGAGCCGGTCCGACCCGGGGATACGCTCACGCTCGAGATCGAAATCCTCGACAAGCGCCGCTCCGAGAGCCGCGATGATCGCGGTTACGTCGAGTTCGAACGGCGAATGGTCGACGAGGACGGCGTGACGGTGCTCTCGCTTCGCTCGCACAACATCGTCGAACGCCAGTAACCTACCCTGCCTACTCCCTCGTTTTCGCTTTCCTTGAGAGAGAGCTTCGCGCCTGCAATCAGCTACATCGCCCTCGAGGACGTTTCGATTCAGCGATCGTTTCCGTCGCCCTTGAGCGTCGTCGCGACCGCCGTCGTTCGCGCGGTCAGGGCTTCGGTCGTCGCCGAGGCCGTCTGCAACGTTTCGTTGATCGCCTCGTACAGCGCCTCGAAGTCGACGTCGCCGTTGGCGGACCCACGACGCCAGTCGCTGACGTCGCGTCGCTCGAGACCACACGTCTTGCACTGTCGGTCGGCAGCCTCGAGCGGATCGAAGCAGCCGTGACAGCGCTCGAGGCCGGCGACGATGGTTTCGCCGAGAGCGACGATCCCTCGCAGTTCGGACTGGAGTTTCGTCGCCGTGCCGGTAAACTCGCCGACCGCGTCGTTGATCGCCGGCTCGAGTGCGTCCTCGCTGATAGCATGCAGCGAGTCCAGTTCGGTGTCGACGGACTCGATCGCGAGCAAGACCTCTCGTCGTGCTTGGCGGTACTCCGCGGCCTGGGCGTCGATCGACGCCCCGTCGGCAGCGGCCGCCTCGAGTTCGCTGGGCAGTCCAGTCGTCAGCGAGGCGAACGCAGCCACCGCCGAGACTGTGACGCCCTCGCGTTCGGTCGTCGTGCGCACGAGCGAGAAGCAGTCGTCCGCCTCGAGCGCCGGGATCACGTCCGTCTCGGTCCGAAGCGAGTTCCAACAACCGGCACAGACGGTGACGAGCGCGCTCTCGTCGATCGGTTCCGCGAGCGCGTCGTCGTCGACCCGATAGCACCGTAGCTCGGTCGTATCGTCGTCTGTGCCACACCGCCGACAGGTATGGCCGTCTCGCTCGAGGACGGTGGGTCGCTGTTGATAGCGCTGGCCTGCAGTCACGAGCGAGCGAAGACAGCGAACCGCTAAAAGAATACTGGTCGCTCGAGTGTCGATGGTCGATTCCTCGCGGGCCGGATCGAACCGTCGATAGTCATCGGTTCCTGGCAGTCGGGTCGCCTTTTATCTGCCCGTTCGTGGATGGCTCGTGTGTGAATCGAAGCAAGGGATTTCTCTTCGCGCTCGCTGCGCTCTTTGCGTACTTTTCCTGGCAGCTCGTGACGCCGTTTCTCCAGTACATCCTCGCGGCGATTCTTCTCGCGTTCGTCCTCTATCCGCTGCAACGCCGGTTCGAGGGACGATTGTCGGCCGGTGCCGCCGCCTTCTCGTTGCTCGTGCTCGCAGTTGTCGGCTTCATCGTGCCGTTTGCTCTCGTCGCTATCGTCGTCGCCGACGACGCGGCGACCATTCTCGGTGATATCGACCCACAGGATCTCGAGATCGCCGCCCTCGAGGAGTGGCTCGCCGACGAGGTCGGCATCGATGTCGATATCACGGATGCGATCGCGGATTCCGCCCAGCAGATCGGTTCGATGCTGTTAGAGCAGACGACGGCGTGGTTTAGCGTCCTTACGCACACGCTGATCGGACTCGGACTCCTGTTGTTCGTGCTCTACTACTTGCTCAAAGAGGGTGACCAGTTGCTTTCGTGGTTGCGCGAGCGGACGCCGCTTCCCGACGAGGTTCAGGACGACCTCTACGAGGAGCTCAACGAGGTCATGTGGGCGGTGCTGGCCGGTCACGTGTTGATCGCGATCGCCCAGGGCGTGATCGCAGGAGTCGGACTCTTCGCGACGGGAATCCCGAACGCCGCGTTCTGGACGTTCGTGATGGTCATCCTCGCACTCGTCCCGCTGATCGGGGCCTTTCTGGTGTGGGGGCCGGCGGTCGTCTACCTCTTCATCACGGGCGAACCACTGCTTGCGCTCGCACTTGGGATCTACAGCGCGATTATCGTCGGCGTCTCCGACGACTACCTGCGGCCGATCGTTGTCGATCGCTACGCCGAGTTGAGCCCCGCGATCATCATCCTCGGCGTGCTCGGCGGGATCTACGCCTTCGGCGTCATGGGGCTGTTCTTCGGCCCCGTCTTGCTCGGTGCCTTGCTGGCGACCGTTGACGTCCTCGACGAACACTACGAGGACCTCGAGTGATCACGCAAACACCACCCAGCGACGTATCCGAAGACGCCACGGTCCGTCTCATACGGATTGCTGTAACGATTTACCGGCGAAACCGCAGACGGGTCGCGGTTTCGCCGGTAACGACTTACAGTAAACCGTATCACTCGAGGTCGATCCCGCGATCCGCGAGCAGCTCCCGAAACTCGGCTTCCTCGAGCGTCGGCACGTCGTTTTCGTCGGCGTCGTCGCGTTTCGTCCGGCCCGGATTCGAGCCGACGACGAGGTAGTCGGTGTTGCCCGAGACGCTTCCCGTCGCGTTCGCACCGTGGGCCTCGACGGTCTCCTGGGCCTCCCCGCGGGTCGTGTCCTCGAGCGAGCCGGTAAAGACGAACGTGAGTCCCTCGAGTTCGTCGCCGGCGTCGGTGTCTACCGCTTGGGGTGAGACGTGTTCGAGCACGTCGTCGACCGCGGCGGCGTTGGCTTCGCTCGCGAAAAACTCGTGGACGTGGGCGGCGACCGTTTCGCCGACGTCGTCGACATCCTCGAGGCGTTCGGGATCGGTCGTCGCAACCGCACGCAACGCCTCGAAACTGCCGAACTCCCGGGCGACCTCGCGCGCAGTTGCCGGGCCGACGTGGGGAATTCCGAGCGCCGACAGAAAGTCGGCTAATGGCGGCTCGCGACTCGCCTCGAGTTCGGCGAGCAGATTCTCGGCGCTGGTCTCGCCCCAGCCCTCGAGGTCGGTCAGTGTCTCGCGCTCGAGGTCGTAGAGGTCGGCGATCGACTCGACCAGTTCGGCCTCGACCAGTTGTCGGACGCTCTGCTCGCCCAGCCCCTCGAGGTCGAGACCATCGTCGCTGGCGTAGTACTCGATCGACCGACGGAGCTGGGCGTCACAGGCCAGCCCGCCGGTACAGAACGCCATCGGCCCGTCGCGCTCGATCGCGCTGTCACAGACGGGGCAGTTGTCGGGGAGTTCGTAGTGGCTGTCGGGCTCGTTCTCCGAGTCTTTCTCCACGACCGCCTCGACGTAGGGGATCACGTCGCCCGCCCGCTGGACGCGAACCGTATCGCCGACATCGACGTTCTTCTCGGCCATCTCCTCGGGGTTGTGGAGGCTCGCTCGCGAGACCGTGACGCCGCCGACATCGACCGGCTCGAGCAAGGCGACGGGAGTTACCCGACCCGTCCGACCGATCTGGACGGCGATGTCGGCGATCGGCGTCACCTCCGCTCGCGGCGGGAACTTGTAAGCGAATGCGTAGCGGTCGTGTCGCGCCGTTCGCCCAAGCTCCTCGCGAGCCTCGCGGTCGTCGACCTTGACGACGGTGCCGTCGATCTCGTAGTCCAGGTCGTCGCGGGCCTCGAGCATGCGGTCCCGGTAGTCGATGGCGGCGTCGATTGCGGTTACCGGCGAGTTTTTCTCATCCGCCGCGATCTCGACGTGATCGGTCACCCGCAGTCCCCACTCGGGGAACCGCTCGAGTTCCGCGTGGTGGCTGTCCTCGAGGTCGCTAGCCTCGAGTACGTCGAAGTAGAAGACCTCGAGGGGCCGGTCGGCGACGATCGACGGATCGAGTTGCCGGATCGTCCCCGCGGTGGCGTTGCGGGGGTTTGCGAAGGGCTCTTCCCCGCGCTCGATGCGCTCGCGGTTGTGCGACTGAAAGGCGTCTTTGGGCATGTAAACCTCTCCCCGCACCGCGAGGAAGTCCGGGTAGTCGCCGTGGAGTTGCTGCGGAACGGAACCGATCGTCCGGGCGTTGCGAGTCACGTCGTCGCCCTCGCGACCGTCACCCCGAGTCACGGCGCGCTCGAGGCGGCCGTCCTCGTAGACGAACTCCATCGAGACGCCGTCGAATTTTGGCTCACAGACGTAGCTGACATCGTCGTACCCGCTCTCGCGCAGTTCCCGACGGACGCGCTCGTCGAACTCGCGGACATCCGTCTCCTCGCCGCTCTGGTCGATCGAGAGCATCGGCGCGACGTGTTCGACCGTTTCGAACCCCTCTATGGGCTCGCCACCGACGCTCCTGGTCGGGCTGTCCGGGTGAGAGAGATCGAAGGTGTCCTCGAGGGCGACCAGTCGCGAGAACAGCGCGTCGTACGTGCGGTCGGCGATTATCGGATCGCTCTCGACGTAGTAGCGGCGATCGTGGTGGCGAATCGCCTCGCGAAGCTGTGCGACCTGTTCGCGTGCCTTGCCTTCGGCAAGCGACTCGAGTGGATCGAACTCGGTCGGCGGATCGCGGAGATACGGGTTGTCCTCCCCGGCCTGCTGGTCACTGCGAACCATTGCTTGAGCGAGGGTTGGTCGCACTCCTTCTAAAGACCGCTGACTCGAGACGACACTCGCGGCCCACCGACTCGAGTAGCCATCCCGATCGATGACCTACGACTGCTTGCGAAGTCGCTCGATGCGCTTTTCGGTCGGCGGGTGAGTACCAAAGAGCGTCCGCTCGACGAAACGCCGCGTCCGATCGAAAAAGCGGTGTTCCTCCCACGGCGGCGGGACGATCGCGAAGGCCGTGCCGGCGCCGTGATCGCGCAGATCGGTCGATGGACGCCGCTCGAGGTCTCGATCGAGCGTCTCGAGGGCGCTGGCGAGGGCGGCCCGATCGCCGGTGATCGCGACGGCACCCTGGTCGGCGACGTACTCGCGGTAGCGACTGACGACGGCGACGGACCACCGCACCGCGACGATGACCACACCGCCCGGGACGGCGACGACAGGATGCTCGTAGCGTTCGATCTGTTTCCAGGCGTAGGCTGCGGGCACCGACAGTGCCGTCACCACGGCCAGGTCCCGGTTCGTTACGTGAGCGAGTTCGTGGGCCAGCACGGCATCGAGTTCGCGCTCCTCGAGACCATCGACGAGTCCCCGGGAGACGACCAGCGTCGAATTCGCGGCCCGGTAGCCGACGGTCGCGGCGGTCGGCGTCGGCGACGCACCGAGTCGAACGGTCGGCGAGGGCACGTCCGCCTGACGCGCGAGCCGATCGACCCGAGCCTGAACGGCCCCACGTCGCTGCTCGAGCTCCTCGGGTGGGGACTCGAGCACACGGACGGACGCCTCGAGTTCAGACAGCGCCGCGGTGTCGTCGGTCCACTCGGCGTGGACGACCCACGCGAGGTGGGCCAGCGTGCCGGCGAGGCCGACGACGGCCGCCGCTGCGAGCGGATCGACCGTCTCTCGCCACGCCGTCGCCTCGGTGACGCCGAACGCGACGAACGTGCCCACGAGCGCGGCGACGAGCCAGCTACACACCGTCGGCCACCCGGTGATCGGCCTCGAGTACAACAGTCCGTTCCCGATCGTTTCGACGACGTTAGCGACCCCGTCGTGTGCGACCCGATCCGAAACCGAACCCCGGGGATAGAACCGCCGTATCGGCGCCGTCCCGACGAGCCAGCCGACGTAGAGGCCAGTACAGAGCAACGCGAGGACGAACGCGTAGGCGAGCCACTCCTCGAGAGCCATCAGGAAGATGAGCGCCATAAACGCCAGCACGACGAATTCGAACGCGAGGACGACCAGCTGTCCGAACCCGGCGAAGATAGTCGCGACGGTCATCCGAACCCAGAGCCCGAGCTGTACTCGCGTCGGCCAGTTCATCAGCTGGCCACCTCGAGCGTGGCGATTCGGCCCCGAATTCGCTGGGCCCGGTCGACTGTTCGAGGGGGCACCGTTACGTATCCGTATTGAGACGGTCGGGAAGAAGATTCCGGACGCAGGTTCGAGCGTTCGGACCGGCGAAACACCTGGAGACGACCGTCGTACTGGCGAAATTGTCGATCAGTACTCGTCCCCGATCCGCTCGATCGCACCGGCGAGGACGTCGACACCGTGGCCGATGCTCGCCTCGTCGACATCGAACGTCGAGGTGTGGTGGCCGCCGGGGTGGTCCGTCCCGACGCCGACGTAGCAGGCCTGTCCCCCATTCTCCTGTACCGCCTGCATCAGGTAGGTGGCGTCTTCGCTGCCGCCGAGGTCGTCGCGCTCGAGGATGCGTTCCACGCCGTCGGTTTCACCGGCGACGTTGGCGACGATGTCGGCGAGTTTCGGGTCGCTCGTTGCACTCGGCGCTCGCGCGCCCGGCTCGAGGTCGATCTCACAGTCGTACATTTCGGCGGCGTTCCGAAACACGCGCTCGGCTTTTTCGTACATGTACTCCATCAGTTCGGTCGTCTCGCCGCGCACTTCGGCGACGACGCGGGCGTGCTCGGGGACGATGTTCGACGCGCTCCCGCCCTCGACGATGCCTGCGTTGACCCGCGTCGCGCCGTCGTCGTGGCGCGGAATAGCGTAGAGGTTCTGGACGGCCGTCGCCATCGCCTGGACGGCGTTTCGCCCCGCCTCGGGATGGGCGCCCGCGTGGGACGGTTCGCCGATAAACGTTGCCTCGAGGTGTGAAACGGCCAGAAAGCCGTCGATACCGGCGACGATCTCCCCGGTGGGATGGTCGAGCCCGACGTGGACCGCGAGCAGCTGGTCGACGTCCTCGATGTGTTCGCTCTCTGCCATCGGCTTCCCGCCACCGATGTTCTCCTCGGCCGGCTGGAAGAACACCTTCAGCGTGCCCGTGAAGTCGCTCTCGGCGATGGCCTCGAGGACGCCGATGCCGATCGTGGTGTGGGCGTCGTGGCCGCAGGCGTGCATCGCGCCCTCGTGTTCGGAGCGAAAGCCCGCGCTCGCGGGGTGGTGGGTCTGATCGTCGGCCTCCGCCTGCGGGAGCCCGTCGATATCGACCCGGAGACCGACGGTCGGGCCCTCGCCTTGCCCGAGGACGGCGACGGCGCCCGTATAGCCGCCCTCGAGTCGTTCGAGGACGCCCTCGTCGGCGTCGGTTTCGCGGGCTTGCTGGTACCAGCCCTCGAGGTCGCGTTCGTCGGGAACCGCCAGCCGGTGCTCGCCGGCGATGGCGTCGGGACCGACGTGGAGTTCGTCGAGGTCGAGTCGGGACTCGAGTTCGTCGACGATGCGTGCAGTGGTATAGAATTCTCGCCAGGCGGGTTCGGGTCGGCGATGGAAGTCACGACGGAGCGCGATCAGGTCGGACGAGGTCATATATCGCGTATCGTCGCGACGAGTGAAAAGTCGTTACCCTCGAGCGGTCAGTTGCTCCGTCCCGTCCCCTGCAACTGCTCGACCTCGGCTTCGATGTGGACCGAATCCGGGAAGTTCTGCGAGGCGATGTTGCGCGCGAGGTTGTCGTGGCCGTGAATCTCGAGTTCGCGGGTGAAGACGGTGTACTCCCAGGACGAAAAGCGCCGTTCGTCGTCGGCGTGGAGCCGGCAGTGCTGTGGAACCGAATGCTTCTCCGGCGGATGGGAGTGGGGACCTTTCAGCGCTGCCCCCTTTCGTTCGGCGGTCGTTTTGATGTCGTCGACGATGCCATCGAGGGCGGCACGATCGCCGCTCTGGAGCGTAAGGCGGGTAACGAAGGTCATCAGTTGCTGGTCACAACGTCACCGACCGGCGCGTAAAAACCTGCTGAGATTGGTCGGCAACTTCGCACGCGCCGAGAAACGTGTCGTCTTCGCGAGTGGCGTCGACGACGCTCGAGTGATTTCACACCGGATTGGGACGGACCGTTGGAAGTCAGTGTCGACGAACTCACAGACAGATCGTGGTTTCGCCGGGAGATCGGTACACCAGACCAAGATCAGTGTACGTGTGACGAACAGTCCGATATTCTCTTAACGTCGTATCTATTAGTTCGTGTAATGGCAGTCGAAGCTACGAGCGCAGGCGCAATCCTCTTCCGCGATACGCGGGGCCGGCGCGAGTATCTTCTACTCAAGAGCCGCCCAGGCGACTGGGAGTTTCCCAAGGGCGGTGTCGAAGGAGATGAAGAGCTACAACAGACGGCGATCCGCGAAGTAACGGAAGAGGCAGGTATCGAGGAGTTCCGGCTACTCGACGGCTTTCGCGAGGACTACAACTACGTCTTCGAGGCGAACGGCAACACCATCCATAAGACCGTTCACCTCTTTGTCGCGAAGTCCTTCGAGGCGAGTGCGGAACTCTCACACGAACATCGCGACCTCCAGTGGCGCGACTACGAGCAGGCGATCAACACCGTCACGCAGGACGGGCCGCGAGAAATCTTAGAACAGGCCCACGAGTTCTTGGACGAGCGCGAGGAGGAGAAAGCGGACGACGCGTAACGGCTCCTCGAGGCCGGCAGTCGGTCCTCGCTACGAAACCGCGTCGCATCCTGGGAGGACACGGTCGGGCTACCGGGCGCTACGGCCTGGCGATAGTCGCTCCCACGTCATTTCAGCGAACCGGCCACCTTCTTGTAGGCCGATTTCGCCACGGTCATCTCGAGGCCCGACGACTCGACCACGTAGTACGGTCGCAGTTCGCCGTTGAACTTCCCTTTGTACTCACAGAGTCGTTCGGTGTTGGCACCGACGAGGTCGTAGCCGGTCACCGACTCGAGGGCCGGATCGGTGACGATATCCTCGAGGATGACCCGGTGGAGGACGGTGTTGACGCTGACGTGGTCGTAGGAGGCGGTGACGCCGCCCTGCCAGTAGTAGGCCAGATCGTTCGAAAAGAGCGCGAGGATGCCGCTTTTGTACTCGCCGTCGGGAGTTCGGGCGACGTAGACGCGCCAGCGGTCCTCGGAGAGCGAGGCGAGCAGATCGCGCAGGAACGGTCGGGTCAGCGGCGCCGTATCGTCGTACTCCGCGTACTGCTCGACGACGTCGTCGTAGATTCGCATGGCTGCATCGATCCCTTCGGTTTCGACCTCGAGGTCGAGCTCCTCGTACCGGCGCATTTCGTTTCGTAGACTCTTCGAAAAGCCCGTCATGGCGTCCTCGATGTCGGTGCAACCCTCGAGATCGACGACGTAGGTGAACTCCGGTTCGACCGCGAAATCGTTCCAGCCGTAGGGCCGAGGGTCGTCGTAGCCGACGGGACAGGTCATCCGAAAGAGCGTCGATCGCTCCCCGACCTCGAGGTCGTCGACGACGCCGCCGGCCAGTTCGGCGTTGATCCGCTCCCACTTTCGACGTTTCGGACTGTTGGGGTCGATGAGCGGGCCCAGACGAGGGACGCCGAGCGAGACGGGCGGCGAGAAGACAGTTCGCCCGACCGCCTTCTCGTCGATGAACACCGGCAGTAGGCCGACCGCCTGCTGGCCCTTGTACGCCCCGTAGAGACGTATTTCGGCGTCGGTGTGAGCGTCGAGTACGGCAAGCGCGTCGGGATCGTGAAAGATCTCGAACCCGCTGTTGGGGAGGGCGTTCCGCCAGGCCTCGAGATCGATTCGTTCGATATCCATGTGCGTGTCCGATCGGTGACCGATCGTTTTGTTATCACGGTAGTACCAGCCTCGTCGCGTACTCGTGGCGTCGTAAACGAGTTCCTAGACGCGGTAGGGGGAGCGTGGAGCCCTCGAATTCGGACGATGGAGCCGTCGACGGCTGGCTTCGGATTTTTTGGCAGAAGAACCGTTATGGCACACACCTCGAGCGCCGGCTTCGGGGCTATCCAGACCACGGGTCCCTCGAGACGGCCGCGACGACGATCCTGCGCGTCGCCGAGCGACGCGGCTCTTCAGTGCTCGCCTGTGACGCGAACGTCGTTCCGCTGTACTTCGAACTGCTCGAGGACGAGCGGGCCGCCCGGATCGTCGACTCGTTGGCGTCCCTCGAGACGGCTCGCGGGCTTCGAATGCGTGCACGGCCGTTCACGTATCGGGTGGTGCGCACGGAGTTCTTGCTCTACCGGGATATCACTACCACGTCTGGCCCTGGAACAGCTTCGCGTACGCGAACGGACCCTGCCGGTACGGCTACGCGGATCGGGCGCGCCGAGAAGTCGCACGGATCGAACGCTCCCTCGAGCGCTACGGCACCTTCCTCGAGGTATTATCGCTCGACGGTGGTCCCTACGTCAAACGCGGTTACGCGAGCGCCGCGGACTTCACCGCCGCGGCCGCGCTGTGGCTCGAGTTCCGGCACGCGAGCGATCGCCCGGATCGGCGCTCCGGCGCGGAGTCATGACCGCTCCTCGAAGGTCGCCAGAATGTCCGCCCAGTCGGTCGCTGCCCGCTCGAGCGAGCAACTGTCGCGAACGTCGGTCGCGTTCGCGCCGAGGCGCTGCCGTTCGTCGACGCTCTCGAGCGCTCGTGCCATCGCCGCGGCGATCGTCGCCGGCTCGCGATCCGGAACGACGATCCCGTTTTCGCCGTCGGTGACGACGTCTGCAATCGAACCGACCCGCGGAACGATGGGCGCGAGCCCGGTCGCCATGGCCTCGAGCATGACCAGCGGCAGCGCGTCCCGCTTCGACGTGAGCACGAACGCATCGGAACGCCGGTAGTAGGTCAGGGGATCGTCGACCCAGCCCGGGAGATCGACGCGGTCCTCGAGTCCGTAGGCACGACAGTCGCGAGCGACGGCCGACCGCAGCGGGCCCTCGCCGACCATCGCTGCGCGAACGTCGTAGCCCGAGCGCTCGAGGGCTGCGAGCGCGGCGACGAACCGCCTCGGGTCCTTCTCGGCGCTGAACCGGCCCACCCAGACGAAGTCGTACTCGGTGTCGGGGAGCTCTGGTTGGGCGGTCGGTCGGTCGTCGTCACCCCGATCGTCGACGGGCGGTTTACCGGCGGCCTCGAGCGGTCGATAGGTCTCGATGTCGATCGGGTTCGTCAGCCGTGCGATCCGGTCGGGGTCGACGCCGGCTCGAGCCAGTCGCTTGGCGTGATCGCTCCCCGGAACGGAGACGACATCGAAGCGCCGGAACAGCCACCGGGGGAGCGGGCCGTACCACCGGCGGGCGTGGTGATCGAGATCGATTCCGATGATCCCGAGGTGAGCGGGGTAACCGTAGACGGCCCTGCAGACGAGCGCGTAGATCCCGTAGGGAACGAGCGAGATCGAGACGACCGCGTCGTACTCGTTTCGATACCCCTCGTAGAGAGCGACAAAGAGCAGGGCCACGACGCGGAGAATCCGGGGTCCAACATCGGGCACGAAAACGTGGCGCGCGCCGTCGATGTCGGTCGTCGGATCCAGACAGACGAGCGTCGTCTCGCCGGCGACGGCTGCGAGGGGCCCGTAGTGGCGGTCGTTCTTGTGTGCGAGCCCGGTGATGACGAGGACGCGTTCGTCCGTGGTCGCCGATCTGGCGGTCTCGTCGCTGGACTCACGAGCGTCGTCTTCGGCCGTCGGATCGTGTCCGTGTCTCCCGCTCGAGGAGTCGGTCTCCTGGCTGCCCATTGGGCTCGAGCCAACCGATGGCGCTGTTTCCCGTCGAGAGTCGTCGGCCTCATCCGTCTCGGGCTCGGTCGCTGGCTGGCTCATCGGTTCCTGGCGCTCGGGGGCCGGTGGGAATCGCCATCGACGGCCGCGGTACCCTGCTGGGCGTTACCGTCGTCTCGCCGAGCACTCGCCAGCAAGAGTTCCGAGAGCGCGTAGCTCATCCAGCCCTGGCACCACCGCATCAGCGTGACATGCTTCGTGTGGTGGCGGAACTTTCGATAGTAAAACTGTCCCTCCTCGACCTGGAGGTTCGCGAGCACCCACCGGAGGATCCGCTCGGCGAACTCGAGGTCGCCCTCGCGAGTGAACACGAGCATTCCCTGCGTGCTGGCGTGGATGTCCCGCGGGTAGGCATTGGCTTCGTCGAAGTTCGGCGCGCCGTCGAGTTCGAACAGCTCCTCGCGGTAGAACCGAAGGGCCGACTCCAGAGTGTCGGCGTACCGGTCGGCGTCGACGGTGTCGCGATAGCGCTGGAAGGCCTCGATGACGAACCCGTTGTGATGGCTGTCCATCGAGAGATGCGACGCCGAGGCGGGCAGCCGATAGGGCCAGCCGCCGCGGTCGGTCTGGTTCGTGGCGATGTGATCGAGGATCTTCGTCGCACGCTCGCGATAGTCCTCGTCGCCGAAGTAGTCGTAGAGGTCGACCAGCATACCCGCTCCGAGCGCGGCCGAATTGATCGTATAGGAGTCCTCGGGGTGGTTCATGTGGTAGTCGATCTTCGCGCCGTCCTCGACCTCGCGGTAGTGTAGATCCTCGACGAGGAAGTCGGCCGCCGTGCGGGCGAGGTCGGCGTGGGCGGTTGCACGGTCGGCATCTACCCGATCCGACCCCGTCGCGAGTCGGGCACGCTGAAGGAGCGCGTGAACGGCGTAGGCCGTCGAAACGATGTCGGGATCGCTCGGTACCCCTTTGGTATGGAGGTGCTGAATCGGATGGCGGTGCCCGCCACAGAAGCCGCTGTAGTCGGTGATCCGTTCTTCGACGAGCCAGTCGGTGAGCCGGTCGGCTTCCCCGACCGGATCGAAAGCGTTCGCAACCGGCGCGTCCGTACGCGCCAGTTCGTGATAGTTCAGATTCGCCATCGCAAACAGCGCCGTACCCTTGTAGTTGCGCCGCTGTTCGACGCGAAAGAGCGGCCTGACGTCGACCGGCGCTCGCTTGACTGTCTCCTGGACGGCCAGGTTGAGAAATCGATTCTCGAACGGCAGCGCCTGCAGGAGCTGGCTGCTCAGTCCGTCGCCGTAATCCGGGCCGACGTACTCCCGACGGCGGGCGTACGCAAGCGTCGAATCCAGTACCTGTCCGTATCGCTCGAGCGCCCGACTGTTTACGGTCGTCTCGGTTCCCCCAGTGCGGTCGGGAACGCTGTGGGTCTGCATCGACGGCAGCCTCGAGTCCGACGGCCATTATTATCCGTTCGCTACCCGGACGCCGGTGGTGGAAGGTCGCCGGTACGCGCGCCGGTTCCGGTCGCTGTGGCGGGTATGGGGCTGATAACAAATTCCGCCGGGAGCGCACTGGCAACGAGAGGTGTCTGTCAGCATGCACTATCTGTTCTTTACGAACACGCCGGCCCACGTCCACCTGTACAAACACGCCGTCAGACGGCTTCGTGAGCAGGGCCACGAGGTGCTCGTCCTCGCACGGGACTACACCTGTACCGTCGACTTGCTCGAGTGGTACGACCTCCCCTTCGCGGTCTATGGCGCCTGTGACACCTCGAAAGGCTCGCTGTTGAGCCGGCTGCCGGCCCACTACGTCAACGCGATCCGACGGGCTCGTCGGTTCGACCCGGACCTGATCTTCGGAATGGGCGGCTACGCGGCTCACACCGGTGCGGTAACCCGAACCCCGACGGTCCTGCTGATTGACTCCGAGCCAGCGTCGTTCGATCACTCGATTTCGACGCCGTTCGCGCGGACGATCCTCACCCCGAACACGTTCCGAAAGGACCTCGGCGAGGACCACTACGTCTTTCCGGGACTCAAAGAGTGCGCCTACCTCCATCCGTCGGTCTACGAGCCGAATCCATCGGTCCGTGACCGCCTCGGCGTCGGCCCCGACGAGTCGTATGCCATCCTCCGGCTCAACGCCTTCGGCTCCCAGCACGATGTCGGCAAGCAGGGACTGACGGGCGACGATCGCCGTGAAATCGTCGCCCGTCTCGCCGAGGACGCGACCGTCCTCGTCTCCGACGAAGGCCAGGACGCCGACCTCGAGGGGCTGGCGGCTCGTTCGTTCGATCTCCATCCTGCACTGCTACACGACGCGCTGGCGGAAGCCTCGCTGCTGGTCGCCGACACCCAGACGATGGTCACCGAGGCCGCCCTGCTTGGCACGCCGGCGATCCGCTCGAACTCCTTCGTCGGCGAGGACGACATGGGAAACTTCGTCGAACTCGAGCGCCAGGGCCTGATCCACAACGTGACCACGACCGAGAAGATCCTCGAGCGGGCGGGCTCGTTGCTCGGCGACGACGGCGTCGAGGGCACCTGGCAACGGCGCCGCCGGGAGTTTTTGGCTGATACCGTGAACCTGACGGATGTCGTCGTCGAGGTCGCACTCGCCAACGGCTACGTCGACGACCTCGAGTCGGTCCGACAGTTCGACCGATCCTCGCGGCCGGACGCCGCCGACTCCATCGGTATCGGCGGCGATTGATACACGAGATCCGTATGAGATGGTGTGTTGTAGCTACAGCGAGTTCTCGAGATCGACCGGCGTCGTCAGGGACTCGGTCGCGGGTTCGGTAGATCGTTCGCGCAAAAATCGGTGAGAGCCGAGGCGTTTCGAATATATATATATATATTCCACCGAACCAGTCCGATACCGTGGTCGCTCTACTCGAACAATGGGCGAATTCGACACGAGCGATGTGATTTCCGACCAATGTAAACTCGTCGTCGGTGAACGTTCTGTACGTTCTCTAGCTCGGGCCGGAAGATTTCGAACGGAGTCAAACCTATCCGCCGATGTGAACCAGATTATATCTAGAATGTCCAATTCTGAGTTGATCTGCGTATATTCGCCCACAACAGTAGAGCTTTAATAGTAGAATCCATTGTCCTACTCGATAGAAGATGACAGGTGGAAACCTGACTACCGCAGAAGAGGAGGTACTGAACGAGATCGAAGAAGAAGATGTCGACTTCCTTCGATTACAGTTTACCGACATTCTTGGTACGGTCAAAAACGTCGCCGTCCCGGCCCGACAGGCCGAGAAAGCCTTCACCGATGGCATCTACTTCGACGGCTCCTCGATCGAAGGCTTCGTTCGCATTCAGGAGTCGGACATGCGTCTCGTGCCCGACCCCGACACGTTCGCCATCCTCCCCTGGAGACAGGGCGAGGAAAGCGCGGCCGCCCGGATGATCTGTGACGTCTACGACACCTCGACGGACGAACCCTTCGAGGGCGACCCACGTCGCGTGCTCAAGAATGCCCTCGAGCGCGCCGAAGAGATGGGCTACGAGGTCAACTTCGCGCCCGAACCCGAGTTCTTCATGTTCGAGGAAGACGAGGACGGCCGCGCGACGACCGACACCGCCGACCACGGCGGCTACTTCGACCTCGCGCCGAAAGACCTCGCCAGCGACGTGCGCCGCGACATCATCTACGGGCTCGAGGACATGGGCTTCGAGATTGAAGCCAGCCACCACGAGGTCGCCCGCGGCCAGTACGAGATCAACTTCGAGTACGACGACGCGCTGTCGACGGCAGACAACGTCGCGACCTTCCGCACCGTCGTCCGGGCCATCGCCGCCCAACACGATCTTCACGCAACCTTCATGCCCAAGCCCATCCCGAAGATCAACGGCTCGGGGATGCACACCCACATGTCCCTGATGACCGAGGACGGCGAGAACGCCTTCCACGACGAGAGCGACGAGTTCAACCTGAGCGACACCGCACACTCCTATCTCGCTGGCGTTCTCGAGCACGCGCCCGCGATCACGGCCATCGCGAACCCGACGGTAAACAGCTACAAGCGCCTGGTCCCAGGCTACGAGGCACCCGTCTACGTCGCCTGGTCCGACCGCAACCGCTCGGCGCTCGTGCGCAAACCGGCCGCACGTATCCCTGCCGCCTCGCGCATCGAACTGCGCTCGCCCGATCCCTCGTGTAACCCGTACCTCGCGTTCGCCGTCATGATTCAGGCAGGTCTTGACGGCATCGAGCAGGACCTCGAGTGTCCGGACCCGGTTCGGGAGAACATCTACGAGTTCGACGAAGCAAAGCGCGAAGAGTACGGCATCGAGACGCTGCCGTCGAACCTCGGCGAAGCCGTCGACGCCTTAGAGGAAGACGAAGTCATCTACGATGCCCTCGGCGAACACGTCGCACCGAAGTTCGTCGAAGCCAAGAGCCAGGAGTTCGAGGAGTACCTCGTCGACGTCTCCGACTGGGAGCTCGATCGCTACCTCGAGACGTTCTGATCGACAGTAGACGAGGCGCTACTCTCGAGCGGCTCGTTGCCTCCTCACTGAGGGATTATCGTCGGGGTTCATAGATTTCTCGACCGGGGATCGAAACACAGTATCATACGGCTTACTGTCCCGATGTACCAGCCCAGCTGCCGCCCGGGTCGCGGGTGGGCCGGAACTGACGGACAGGAAACCGTATCAATCTCTGCGAGGCGACACATCCGGTTGGCTACGATAATCCCTAACTGTTGTGTGCGAACGCGGCGAGGCCCTAGTTCCTAACGACGTACTCGTCGCCCGATTTTTCGACGAGACCCTCGCTTCTCAGGGACTGCAGGATGCTCAGAATGTCGATTTTCTTCGTGGCCAGCGACTGCTCCAGGTCGTCGACGGTTGCGCCGTCGGTCGCGTCGAGAAACAGATAGACGAGTTTCGCCTGTGCCGACTCGAGCGTATCTGGAATCGGGTCGGTCGATGGCGCCGTCCGTGGCTTCTGTGAATTCATTGTCACTCGGTGCGTCCACGTTCTCGTATAAAAGAATCGCTGCGAATGAGATTATATCTCCCGGAGATGCCTAATATGTGTATCAGTGACACCGTCGCTCGAGACAGTCGGGGGCTACTGGGCGGCGACGGATGGCTTTACAATCGTCCCCGCTCGAGCGTCGAGCGGATGACCGATATCGGCAGCGAGCCGCCCACACCACCGGACGAACTCGACGAGGACCTCCGTGAAGCACTCGAGATACTTGCCGACCGAGAGCCGGCGACCCTCGAGGCGGTGGCGACGTACGCGACCGAGCTGGCGAGGTGGGCCGAGTCGACGGATCGGGCGCGGTCACAGCCTGTGACCGAACGCGACAGCCTCGAGGATGGAGAGACTGCTTCCTCGTCGGTCCCCGACGACGTTCCGGAAGGGGCGACCGTCTCGAAGACGGCTATCGCGGGCACGACCTACCGATACTATCAGTGGCGCGAGGGCGACGAGATCAAATCGAAGACGGTCGAGCTCGAGTGACCGAGACCAGGTCCCACGCACCGTTTCGACGGGCGCTCGGATATCAGGCGTCGCCGTAAACCGGCACGGCAGCGCCGCTGGTGACGGCCGTCGCGTCGCTACAGAGCACGGCCATGACATCGGCGATAGCCGCCGGATCGACCCACTCGTCGTGGTCGGCGTCGGGCATCATCTCCCGGTTCATCGGCGTATCGATCACGCTTGGTAGCACGCAGTTGGCCCGCACAGTGTCTCGGTTTTCCGCGGCGAGCGTCTCGGTCAGGATGCGGATCCCCGCCTTCGTGATCCGGTAGGGGCCGTCACCCTCACCACCCTCGAGGCCGGAGCGCGCGCTGACGCTAACGATCGCTCCCTCGCTGTCCTGCAGGTGAGGGAGGGCGTGTTTCGAGGCCAGAAACGCCGTTTGCAGGTTGATATCGAGGAGTTGCTGGAACGTCTCGAGGTCGGTCTCCTCGATCGGCGAGCCTCCCTTCCAGGTGCCCGCGATGTTGAGCAAGTGGTCGATCCGACCGTGGTCGTCGACGATATCGTCGACGAGCGTCGAGACCGCGGCTTCGTCGGTCAGATCCGCCTGGTAGAAGGCCCCATCCGAACTCGAGTCCTCGAGAAGACTCCCATCGGGCTCGACGACGTCGACGGCACAGACGGTCGCGCCAGCGCGTCGAAAACGCTCGACGGCAGCACTTCCGAGCGCTCCGCTCGCGCCGGTGACGATAGCGACGGTTCCCTCGAAATCGATGTCGACGGTAGACATAGGTGTTCGTGCACCGGCCGGACAAATCAATGGATGGGGCGCGACGGTCCACGGGGAGGCGACTGTGTTACGCCGGCAAGGACGGCAACGCCACGTACTCGAACCAGAACTTCGCGACCGATTCGACCATCGCGGCGTACTCGTCGGGATCGGTCGGCTTGGTCAGGTAGGCGTTGGCGGCCAGTTCGTAGCTCTCGAAGACGTCCTCGCAGGCGGTCGAACTCGTCAAGACGAGCACCGGGAGTCGGGCGAGGATGGGATCGTCCTGAATGGCCTCGAGGAAACCGAACCCGTTCATTCCCGGGAGATTGAGATCGAGTAAGACGAGATCAGGAACCGTCGCTGGGTCGTCGTGGCGACGGCGTGACAACACCTCGAGCGCTTCGATACCGTCGGTCGCGACACAAAGCTCGATGTCGAGCTCGACCCCCTCGAAAGCGAGCTGTGTGAGACGAACGTCACCCGGATTGTCTTCGATGAGGAGGATTTCGACAGGTTGGTTGGGGCGGCGGCTCATCAGTTGCAGGAGCTACCATCTCGTCGTGGTGGGTGGTCTGTCATTCGGCTCTCTGGGCGAGTGTTGCTATGGTACCCGGTTAAACGTATTTGCTAAAGGCTTTGGGAGTTCATGGTCGCCCGCCAGCCGACAGCCACGCGGTCGTGCGATTCGAGGGCACGGTCGACCGGCCGAGAGTATAACATCGTTCGCCACGACGTCTAGACGAATGCGTCTTATCGCCCACCGGGGATTCGCATCGACTGCACCGGAGAACACGATCGCCGCCATCCAGACGGCGGCGGAAGTCGCGGACGCCGTCGAATTCGACGTTCGCCGCTGTGGCTCGGGCGAACTCGTCGTCGTCCACGACGAGACGATCGATCGCATCACCGGCGGCGTCGGCACCGTCGCCGACAGCCCGCTCGCGGAGCTCAAGACCCACAGCGTCCTCGAGTCGGGCGAGCAGATCCCGACGCTCGAGGAGATGCTCGCGGCCGTACCGACGGACACCGAAATCAACCTCGAGATGAAAGCGCGCGGGATCGCCGACGACGTTCTCATGGCCCTCGAGGGCGTGGAAAATCGCGTCGTCACCACGTCCTTTCTCGAGGACGAACTCCGGGACGTTCGCGCGCTCGACCCGGCCCAGCCGACGGGGCTGCTGGTCCGTCGCGATCTCGAAACCCCGGTGACGACGGCGATCGAACTGGACTGTGACGTCATCGGCGCGAACTACGCTCGCTGTCTGGGGACGCGGCTCGTCCCGCGAGCGAAAGCGCTCGGGCTCGAGGTTCACGCGTGGTCGATCGAACGGCCGCTGGCTGCGAGGCTACTCGGCTGGCGCGGCGTCGATTGTGTCTCGGCCGATCGGCCTATCGAGCTGCCATCCTGACTGCGATCGATATCTCTGGCGCATCGAGTGTGGATATGCAGTGACCGAGATTCAGTAAGCGCGAAAAAGTGCCAATTGGATTTTATGATTTTCAATAAAGGCTAGTAGTAGCAGATACTGATGCCTCACAACTAATTTTTAATCGGTCAGATCTCTTAGCCGACCGGAACGATCATGCGATCACGCCGGCTCCTGGGACACGATGAAACGGCTCGTGTTGCTCGGGGTCGTCGTGACGATGCTTTTCGTCGGTGGGTGTGTCGATGGGACGGGACAGGACGAGGGCGCCGTCTCGAGCGACGGGACTGACGAACTTGTCGACCCGGACGCGGCGGGCGAACCGGCGAATTCCGAGACCGAGGACGAGCCAACAGCCACAGACGGCGGTGACGAATCGACTGCTCCGCCTGCCGACTCGGAAACCGGCGTCGACGGCGAACTCGAGATTCATCACATCGACGTCGGCCAGGCGGATGCGACGTTGCTGATCGAGCCCTCGGGTGAGACGATGCTCGTCGACTCGGGCGACTGGCGAGACGGTGGGGACGGCGTGATCGCGTACCTCGAGGCACAGGATGTCGATCGTATCGACCACCTCGTCGCGACGCATGCACACGCGGACCACATCGGTGGTCACGATACGATAATCGAACACTACGAAACCAACCGCGAGGGGGTCGACACCGCGTACGACTCCGGCGTCGCCCACACGAGCCAGACGTACGATCGATATCTCGACGCCGTCGAAGCCCACGACATCGACTTGCTCGTCGTCGAGGACGGCGATAGCTTCGCGTTCGGCGAGGCCGCCGTCGACATCTACAACCCACCAGCCGAAGAATCGGGAACGGATCTCCACTACAACAGCGTCGCACTCGCCTTCGAGTTCGGCGAATTCACGTATCTCACGACGGGCGATGCGGAGGCCGACGCCGAACACCGCATGATCGACGAACACGACGACCTCGAGGCAAAGGCCTATCAGGCCGGCCACCACGGCTCTTCGACCTCGTCGACCGAGTCGTTCCTCGAGCACGTCTCACCCGCTGCTGTCGTCGTCTCGAGCGATCACGACTCCCAGTACGGCCATCCACACGACGAGGTCCTCGAGCGCTTTACCGATCGAGGCGTCGAGACCTACTGGACCGGCGTCCACGGCGATGTCGTCGTGCGGACCGACGGCCAGGAGTACGGTATCGAGACCGAACGCGAGTTCTCGACCGACCCGATGGCTCTCCTCGAGGCGAAACCGGCGGTCGAGAACGACACACAAGAATCGATCAGTCCGTCGATCGACCATACGGAGAGAACCGCTTTAAGGACATGACTGCGACGTACACTGCCACGGTCGATCGCATCGTCGACGGCGAGACTGCGGTGGTCTTGCTCGAGAACGACGGCGACGCCGACGACGAATCTGCCGGCGATCCAGTCGACCAGTTCGACGTAGACGTAGGCGAATTGCCGGACGAGGCCCGCCACGAGGGGGCAATCCTCGAGGTCGTCGTCGACGAGGAGGAAATTCGCGATGCGACGTATCGACCGGAACTGACGCGGTCACGTCGAGCGGACGCCCAGGATCGCCTGGACCGACTGTCGGAACGGCTGTCCGACCAGGACTAGTTGCGGGTCAATCGACGAGCGACAGCGTGAGGAACAGCAGGGCCAGCACGACGCTTACACCGGCGATCGCCGGGAACGCAGCGACGACGCCCCACTCCGTCGCGAGTACCCCAAACACCGCCGGACCGCTCGCACTGCCAAGCGCCGACCCCGTCTGGATGACGCCGAACAGGCTCCCGCTCGAGGCTTTCTCGGCCTGCTTCGAGACCATCGCGTTCTTGACGGGGTAGCTCGCGTACATCATCGCGCCGATGATGGCGAACCAGACGGTAAGTACGACCGTCACGGCAAGCAGGGAGAGCCCATCGGTGACGGCCGTCGCCGCAAGCGTTCCGGCGACCAGGAACGCGGTGGCGATCGAGGCCCCGATACCGAGGGTGACCCGATCGAATCGGTCCGCGAGATCCCCTGCGTACAGCGACGCGAGACTGCCCCCGACCAGCAGTGCGAAGAAGGTGATGTTGCCGACCGACACGGACGAACCGGTCTCGGCGGTGACGTAGGACGTCGTGTAGGTTTGGATCGCCCGGTGTTGCATCGACAGGACGAGCGTCACGAAAAAGAGCACGACGATACTCGGCGTGAGACGAAGATCGACCGGACTGCCGATCGACCGAACCCGTGCTCGAAGCGACGGTTGGTCGTTCCCACCATCGGCTCGAGGCGACGGATCGTCCGCAGCCGTCTCCGCCTCGGCGGTCACGTACAGGTACGTGACGACCAGCGTCGCAATGGCGCCGATAGCAACGCCGGCGACGAGCGCGAGCCGCCAGCCGGCGACGACGGCGACGCCGCCGACGACGACCGGTGCCGTCATCGTCCCGAGTGCGCCGCCGAAGCCGAAGATCCCCATCGCTTTCCCCTCGGTCTCGTCGGTCTCGGCATCGCTGACCAGCGCCATCCCGGTGGGGTGGAACGTACTCCCGCTGATGCCGGCGATCGTTTGCGCGAGGAGCAACGTTTCGTAGCTGGTCGCGACGCTTGCAACCAGAATGCCGACGGCCATTCCGAACAGCCCGCCGAGGAGAAGCCGATCCTTGCCGACGACGTCGGCGAGAACGCCGGCAGGCAGCTGGAAGAGCACGTACATGACGAAAAAGACCGTCACTAACAGTCCGGCCTGCCCGTAGGTAATCCCGAGATCGGCGACCAACAACGGGATGATCGGCGGAATAACGATCGAGAAGAACTCGTTGACGCCGTGACCGAGGGTGGTCGAGCCAACTATTCGCGGGCGAGAGACGGCCTGCAATCGACTGAAGAGACCGGACACGTCACGTAGCGGTCGGGCCGAGAGCGATAAAAATGTGTGGATGGCAGGGAACCTCGCCCCAAATCAGTCGACGGTACTGCCGACAGTCGTCACCGTCACCGTCCGCGTCCGTGGCCCATCACACTCGAGCAACAGCACCGACTGCCAGCGGCCAAGCGCCGGACTGCCGTCGGTGACCGGAATCGTCACGTCTGGCCCGAGCAACGTCGCTCGCAAGTGTGAATCGGCGTTTCCATCGAGTTGATCGTGTTTGTGGCCCCCGTCAGGGACGACATCCGCGAGGAACGCCTCGAGATCCTCGCGCAGCCGCGGCTCGTTCTCCTGGACGACCAGACCCGCGGTCGTATGTTCGACGAAGGCCGTACACGTCCCCGACTCGAGGTCGTCGGGAACGGCTGCGGCGATACGATCGGTCACGTCGATGGTCGTGAGACGGTCGTCAGTTTCGACGGTGAACGTCATACCGGTCGCTACGAGCGCGAGTCAGGAGAGTCGTTCGACCGCCCGCGACGCGTGTTCCCGAACCGTCGAATCCGGATCGTCGGCCGCCAGCGTCTCGAGTCGGTCTCGTGCATCTGTGACGTTCCCGTGACCGAGAGCCAGACAGGCACGCGATCGAACGACCGCGTGATCGTCCGCGAGCAGTTCGATCAACCGTTCGTCGGCGCCCTCGAGCGTGGCGTCCGTACTGGTCGCGATCCGAACGAACAGTGCCCCGATGCCGGCGCGGACGTCCGGATCGTCACACGCGAACCCGCTGGCGAGTTCTGCGACGTGCCCGGTGAGAGCTGCTGGTCGCACCGTCGCGATAGACTCGAGACAACGGACGAGTATCGGCGTCGCTGCGTGGGCGGGCTTGTCCGCGACGAACGCGACGATCGAGTCCGTCGACGGCGCGACGTCGGTCGGCGAGTACGCCGCCAGTTCGGCCAGGCAGGTTGCGACCTCCTCGTGGCAGTCGGTCGACGGCTCTCCGAGCAACGTCCGTAGCTTCGGAACGGTCGCCAAACAGGCGTCGGGCTGGTCGTTGACGTGTGCGGCGATCGTTCGTACGGCTTGCTGTCGCTCAGCTGGCGTTCCACTCTCGAGATTCGCAAGCAGTGTCGGAACGTCGAACGAGCGAGACGTGCGACACTCTTCGATAGCGCTCCCCACATCCCCATCCATGGTGTTCGTCCCATCGGAGAACGATAGCAAAAACGTTCCGACAGTTAATGACGTTCACTCCTGGAAGAAATATAGTCACACGGGCGTGAACGAGCCTCGATTGCCTGAGCGAGTCTTGCTCTGCCAGGGAACAGCTCGCACTCCCGCTCACGCGAGCCACTCGTCAGGTTTCGTGTCGTAGTCGACGTCGTCCGCCGCCAGATGGTCGACCTCGTCCCAGGGAATGTCTTCGACGGTAATCTCCTCGCCATCGTAGCGGATCAGTTTGCCGCGCTCTTCGGGTTCGGGCTCGCGATTGCGTCGCTTCGCGACTTCCACATCGTGTTCGTTGACCTCACTGACGATCGTCAGCAGGTTCACGGGTCGTCCCCACAACTCGAAGAGGCGCTCGAGAGTCGCCTTGGCCTGCGCGATGTCGAGCATGACGCCGTTGTACTGGTGGCCACACAGGAGTTCGTTGGCGTTGTTGTAGTTGCCGTCGTAGACGGCGATGGTCGGCTTCCCGAAGTTGGTGAACTGGAGAAGTAACTTCTTTTTGACGTCTTCGGCGGCGTCACTGGCGACGTGGAATTGCCCCGTCGCCGTCGAATGTTCGTACGTGAAGTAGTTGTTCGTCGTGATGAACTCCTCGGTGAGGTACTCGTCTAAGAACGTCACGTCGTTGTGACTCTCCCGGACATCGTAGAGCCGGTCCCAGCCCGCGGTAAACTCGACATCTTCGAGCGCCGCCTCGATTGAGTCGTACCGGGCGTCGTCGAAGAGGTAGCGCCCGATCTGTTCGACATCGTTCTGGCTGACTCGAGACAGAAACCCTCGGTGCTGGCGCTTGACCAACGAGTAGTGTCTGCGTGCCAGCCCCTCGTAGGTCAACACCTTCCAAGGGTAGCGATCGACGTCGATCTCGCCATCGCGAGCGGCCTCGAGCGCCTCGCGGTCGACGTACGCTTCGGGCACCGCCTCGAGGGCGTCGAGCGAGTCGCTGGTGATCGTCTGGATCGCGTCGGGCGCCTCGAGTTCGGCGAGGACATCGTCGAAGTCGACGACCTCGGTGAGATTTCGCCAGGAGATTCCCTCGACGCGAAGCAGGTTCTCGAGGACTTCCCGGCGGTTCGTCGTGTTCTCGACGTACTCCCACAGCTCCATGCCGAGGCTGTAGGGGTTGAGCCCGCCCGAGGCGAGCACCTTTGCCATGTGATCGGCGTAGTTCATGAACTCGTCGTCGCCGGCGAAGCCCTCGTCGGTCATCATCGTCGACTCCCAGTAGGCGGCCCATCCCTCGTTCATCACCTTCGTCATCTTCTGGGCGGCGAAGTAGTAGGCCTCCGCGCGCATCATGTCGAGGATATCGCGTTGCCACGGCTCCATTTCGACGGCGCGGCCGGCCTCCTCGTCGTAGCGCTTGCCGTGCTCGCGGACGAACGCCAGGATATCCTTCTGGGGTTCCTCGGGGAAATTCACCTGGCTCTCGCCGTTCTCGAGCGTTTCCAGCCACTCGTCGTCGAACACTTCGCCTTTGATCTCGTCGGAAAGCTCGAGTTCGTCGAGTTTTTCCGCGAGGTCGTCGTCGATCGCCTCGGCCGGCGGCCCGTCGACCTCGAGGCGGCGCTCGAACACCTGATGTTGGTCGATATTGTCTTCCAGACTGAGACAGTGGTCGATCCACTTCTCGACCTCGGCACGGTCGATCTCGGGATC
The DNA here is from genome assembly GCF_006543045.1 of Salinadaptatus halalkaliphilus. Taxonomy (GTDB): domain Archaea; phylum Halobacteriota; class Halobacteria; order Halobacteriales; family Natrialbaceae; genus Salinadaptatus; species Salinadaptatus halalkaliphilus. The sequence goes on from NZ_RBZW01000011.1 coordinate 42,408, forward strand.
GGACATGTACTCGTCGATTGCCCGCGCGTGGCGCTCTAACATCGCCGCGGCGTTGACCTGGCCGTCGTCGGCCCGGCCGCCGGTAAAGAGGCCGAACCAGTCGTTGTTCGCGAAGAAGTCCGAGTGGGCCTCGACGTGGGTGATGACGGCCTTCTGGTCGGCCATCGTGTTCGACTCCTGGAGGAACGCGTGGGCCGGGTTATCGTTGTTGACGATCTCGAAGGCCTTCCCGCCGCCGTACTGCCCTTGCTTCTGTTGTTTGTCGTACTGCATCCCCCACCGCCAGTGAGGGTATCGCGACTGGAAGCCCCCGTAGGCGATGAGCTCGTTCATCTCGTCGTAGTCGATGATCCAGTAGTTCACCGGATACGGCTCGAGGCCGAGTTTCTCGGCCAGGTTTCTGGCTTCGGTGACCGGTTCCTCGAGGTCGGTCGCGATCGCCTGTTTGCGGAAGCGATCCGCGTTGGAGTTGCGTTTACTCATCGGTCTCTCCCTCCGTCGAGAGGATCTCGTAGATCGCGTCGGTCACGTCGTCTTTGTCGTTGACGTAGGCCACCGCGACATCCTCGGCGTCGGTGCCGAAGTGGCGCTCGAGTTCCTCGGCGTGGGTGGCGTTGATCGCGTTGCCGCTCGGCTGGGTCTCGACGTAGGCGTGGAGGTTCGCGGGAATCTCCTCCATTAGCGGGATGACGCGCTCTTCGGTGTCGTTGCTCGAGTTTTCGGAGTCGCCCGCGGCGAAGACGTAGCGGTTCCAGTCGGTCCAGGGGTACTCCTCTAACAGCTCGGCGGCGAGTTCGTAGGCGCTCGAGATCTTCGTCCCGCCGCCGCTGCGAATGCCGAAGAAGTCGTCGCGCTCGACCGCCCAGGCGTCGGCGTCGTGGGCGATGTAGACGAACTCGGCGTTGTCGTACTTGCCCTGGAGATACCAGTCCAGCGGGGTGAACGTCCGCTCGACGAGTTCGCGTTTCTTCTCGCGCATCGAGCCCGAGACATCCCGGATGTTGACGACGACGACGTTCTTCTCTTTCTCCTCGATGATCTCGGGGTGACGGTAGCGTTCGTCCTCGCGGCGGAAGGGGACCTGTTTGATCCCCTCCCGGCGGATCTGCTGCTGGATGTTCTCCCGTTCGACGTTCGCCTCGAGTTGGTCGATCGAGTTCCACGTCCCGCGCTCGTCGGCGGGAATCTCGCCGTAGGCCTCTTCGATCCAGGCCATCGAGACGGGGAGGTTCTCGCCGCGAGCCCACTCGAAGACGTCTCGTGGCTCGAGTCCCTCGACTTTGCAGACCTCGCGGACGAACTCCTCGTCGAAGTCCATCGCGAGCTTGCGTTTCAGCCCTTCCTTGAACATCCGCTCGAAGTCGAGCGTACTGTCGGGGCCCGTGCGAGTGAGGTCCGTAAACGGCCCTTCCTTCTCCTCGACGACCTTCTTCCCCTTAGGGTCGAGCTCGAGGCCGAGTTCCTCGTCGAGTTCTTCGGCGAACTCCTCGGGATCCATCTCGTAGTACTCGTGCTCGCCGCCCTCCTCGCCGGGCTCACCCTCCTCGCCGTCGTCGTCGCCCGGCTGTGGCTGGGGCTGACCGACCGGCTGGCCGACATCGGGCGTGTCGCCGTCACCCTGGCCGACGCCACCTTTGTCGCGCTGGTCGTACTCGAACTCCGGCAGCGAGACGATCTTGACCGGAATCTTGATTTCGCCCGGCCGACTCTGCCCGAGATCGCCGTACTGGATGAACTCGGCCAGATCCTCGCGGCGCTGTTCGCCCACCTCGCGGAATCGCTCGAGATCGTCTCTTAGTCCCATGATCGCACCTTGCGGTTAGTTGTCAATCCCATCTGTAGCTCACCTGTCCCATGACGTGCCTGCTGGTCAGTTCGGCGGATGCCTTGGAGTAGTCGAATTCGTCGACCATCGTCTCGATCGTGTTCGCCTTGACGCGATCGGTCTCGGTCCCGCTCGGTGGGTCGTCCCACTGGCGAGGATCGAAGTCCTCGAAGGTGCGTTCGACGTCGTCCCAGTCGTGGCTCTCGAGGACGGATTTGATCACCGGAATCGCCGTCAGATCGACGTTCTCGGCGGCGAAGTCCTCGTCGCGGTGCTCCCAGGCGTGGCGATTCAGCGACGTGATGACCTTCTCGCGACGGAAGTTACGAACGCGTTCCCGGGGAAGGTTCCCCTCGTAGTCGTCCTCGCCGAACCGCCCGAGGTGTTCGACCTCGAAGAGCTTCATCTTCAGCGGGTCGGGCTCGACGCGTTCGCCTCGGTCGTTGTACAGCGGCTCGTCGGTTTCCCAGGCGTAGACGTGTTCGACGTACTCGGCGACGGTCTCCTCGTCGACGCGCTTGTCGTGCATGATCGCCTCGATGACATCGGCCTCCTGTCGGTCGTAAATGTAGTTTTTCACCGGCACCACGCGGTTCTCGAACTCCGAGCGCTCGCCCGAGGAAAAGACCGGAGCGTCGACCAGTCCCTCGACCATCGCGTTCAAGACATCTCGCGGCATCACGACATCGCCCACTGGCAGGTCCTGGTGGTGACGGTCACGATCGGTCTGGAGTAACTCCGCGAGGGTATCACGAGTGTAGGTCACCGGGATCCCGTGATCGCCGTCGGCGCCGTCGTCGTCGAAGTCGAACTCGTCTTTCTCCCGGCGGCTGTCGCCCTCCTGGAGGTAGCCCTGATCGTAGATCTGGGCTTTATCGACCAGATCGAGTCCGTTCGGCAGGTCACTCTCGTCCAACCGCGTGACGACGGCATAGAGGGCGGCCGCTTCGATCGCGTGGGGTGCAAACTCCTCGGTGTGTGTCTCGCCGTCCTGTCCTTTGATCGTTACCGATACCGGCTCCCTGATGCGTTGCTCGAGTTCGTCGTAACTCGTCGCCTCCCACACGTTCGTCTCGTTGGTGAGTTCGCGCCGGATGAGTTCACACTCGAGGCTCAGATTCGTCAGGTAGCCAAAGCGGTGCTTGTCCAGACGGCGCTTGAGCGCCTTCAGCGGATCCATCCCGTTTCGGTCGGCGTGTTGGTTGAGTTGGGCCTCGAGGTCGGGGTTGGAAATGATCAGCAACTGGGTGTCGACATCCATCCCGATGCCCTTGTCCAGTTTCACCGATTGTTCGTCCGGGACGTTGAGCAGTTTCTGGAGCAGGTCGGCGTGCTGGGCGGCGTCCTCGACGATGGTCAGGACGCCGTTGCCCTGCGAGAGGACGCCATCGTAGGAAAAGGCCTGCGGGTTCTTGCGTCCGCGGGAATCCAGTTCCTGGAGCATGCCGTGCATCCACGAGCCGACGAGCCGTTCCTTGGGCTGGCCGTCGTCCTCGCTATGGAGGACGCCGACGCCCTGGCCGACGTCGACGACGTAGTTTTTCACCCGGAGGTGATCGTCGTCCGTGATCGCCGAGAACAGGTTGTCGACCCCGCGGCGACGATACCGCTCCTCGAGGAAGTCGTACGCCTCTCGGGAGAACGGATCGAGATCGGTGTCGACCCGCGTCGGAACGTGATCGTCGAGCCCGTCGTTCAGGTCGGCGAGCAACTGCTGGCGAATCTCGTCGGGGAACGCCGACAGCGGGTGGGCCTGGACCGGGCTCTCGTACCAGTGCTGGTCGTCCGAAGCGGTCGGATCACCGCCGTAGCTCAGCCCACGTTCCTCCGCGCTTGCGGTCGTTACGTTCCACTCGAGGGTGTACCGGCGCCCCTCGGGCGTCTTCGAATACTCGCGCAACCCGTTGACCAGACAGCGTTTGAGTTCGGACTTACCGGTCGCGGTTGGGCCCTCGAACCAGATGATCTTCTCGTCTTTGGCTCGGCCCGCGGCGATCGACCGGAGATCGTCGACGAACTGGTTGAGGACGGCCGTATTCCCGAGGATCGCGTGCTCGCCGTCGTTGTGCGGATCGTCGAAGAAGCGATAGCGCTCCGTCTCTTCGCCTTCCTCGACGACGGTGCGCGTGCCGGCCGACTCGATCGCCTCGAGCAGATACTTCGAGGCGTGGGAGGCGATCGTCGGGTTCTCGAAGAGTCGGTCGACGTACGCCGCGAGGCTCATCGGCTCCTCGTAGGTCTCTTCTAACGCGCGGTCGGCCTCGGTGACGTAGTCGTTGCCCGTCATGTTAGTCTTCGATCTCTGCTTTGGCGACCTCAGCGCCGGCAAACTCGAGTACTTCCTTCGCGCCGTCCTCGGAGTAGCCCTGTTCCATCAGCGCGTCGATCCAGGCGGAGCGTTCGTCGTCGTCGAACTCGTTGGCCGACACCAGCGCCGAGAAGTTGATGTTGTGTTTCTTGTCCTCCCAGAGCTTGCGCTCGAGTGCGCGGCGCAGGCGCTCGTTGTCCTGCGGGTTGAACGCCTCGCCCTCGCGAGCCCGCCGAGACACCCAGTTGCTTACCTCCTGACGGAAGTCCTCCTTGCGATCCTCGGGAATGTCGAGTTTCTCTTCGACCGAGCGCAAGAACGTCTCGTCGGGTTCCTGTTCGCGGCCCGTGAGTTCGTCCTCGATGGTGTCGTCGTCGATGTAGGCCATCACGTGATCCATGTACTTCTCGCCCTGGCGCTGGATCTCGTCTAGGTCGTAGGCCAGTGCGTGGCGGACGTCCTCGATCGCGCGTTCCCGGTACTCCTCACGGACCGTCTCGAGGTAGCGGTAGTACTTCTCGAAGTTGTCCTCGGGGATCGAGCCGTGGTGTTCCAGGTTCTCTTCGAAGAAGTTGAACACCGTCAGCGGCGAGAGGAAGCCGCGCTGGCGGTGTTTCGAGTCCATGATGGCTTCGGCGATCTCGTCGCCGATGAACCGGGGCGAGATGCCGACCATCCCTTCGCCAATCTCGGCCTTCTCAGCGGCCTCTTCACGAAGCTTCTTGGTGTCGATGTCGTCGCTCTCGTCGATCTCGCCGTTGTAGGCTTTGGCCTTCGAGAGGAGATCGACGGTTTCGGTGTCGGGCTCCTCGACCCGGGTGAGTACGCCGAAGAGACCGGCCATCTCGAGGGTGTGGGGCTCGACGTTGATGTCGGGGACATCGGCGTTTTGCAGCATCTTCTCGTAAATGCTAGCCTCGTCCTCGTAGGACAGCACGTACGGGAAGTCGATCCGCTTGGTGCGGTCGTTGAACGCCTCCATCTTCTCGTCGCCTTTCTTGTCCTTGTATTCGGGCATGTTCGTCCGCCCGACGATCACCTGGTCGATGTCGATGCGGGGGTTGTTCTTGGGCTTGATCGTCTGCTCCTGGGTCGCGTGCAGGAAGTCGTAGAGGAACTCCCGCTGGAGTTTCAGGAGCTCTTCACCGCTGAAGATGCCTCGGTTCGCGTTACAAAACGCCCCCGAGTAGTCGAACGCGCGCGGATCGCTCTCGCCGTAGATGGCGATTTTCGAGTAGTTGACATCGCCCGTCAACTCGGTCTCGTCCTGGTTCTTCTTGTCCTTGGGCTCGAACGTCTCGAGGCCCTGCCGTTTGTTCTCGTCGGCGACGAACCGGACGATCTCGACGTGGTTCTCGAGGACCTGCTGGAGATCGTCGTCGTAGTACGCCAGCAGCTTGTCCATGTAGAACTCGCTTTCCGGATCGAGCGACTGCTCGTTTTGGATCGTGTAGGGCGCGTCGAGGCGTTCGTTCAGGTCGTCGATCACGCGCTGGCGCTGCTCCAGGGGGATGAGGACGAGCGGATCCTGGTTCATCGGCGATCGAACGACGTCGTCGGCCGGATCCTGATCCTGAACGACGTCACAGAGGTTCGTCCACTTGAACGTGTACATCCGTCCCTCGTCACGGAGGGTGTAGTCCTCGAAGTACTGGCGAACCTGCTTGTCGAGGTGTGATTTGCCCGATCCGACCGGCCCGAGCAGGAGTTTGATCCGTCGTTCGGGCCCGAGTCGCCTCGCACCGGATTTCACCTTGTTGACGAACTCGTGGATCGACTGGTGGATCACCTTGCCGTAGAAGGTGTTCTCGCCGTCGTTGAGCGGATCTTCGCTGGCCAGATGATACTCGACGACACCTTCGGCCTCGTCGTAACTGGTGCCGTAGAAATCGAACATGTCCGCGACCCGCTGGTGGGCGTTGCGGGCCACCGCCGGCTCCTCGTAGACCGTCTCGAGATACCAGTCGAACGATCTGGTATCCCGCAGGTCGGCGGGAATCGATTCCTTGTACTCTGTACTGAGTTCCTCGAGCGTTTCGATGTCACCGGTCATGGTATCGTTGGTCGTCGTTAGTCCCCCGGTCGTCGGTCGTCCTGCCGATCGGTCGTCCGCGTGTCGGACCACGGGCGGCGTCGGTCGGTCGTGCCACAGCGTGCCACCACTCTTCAGCGTGCGCCGGGGACGGGCGCAGAGTGGATCGGTGTGATGGATGGATACCGATAGTATTTAATGAGTGAGTAATCCAGCCACTTAAGCCTATCCTCAAAAGATATTTACCAGGATCTATTTTCAGGCAATATCGTCCAAAATAGTATGCTGGTACCAGCCACCACACCCGACGGTCGACAAACGTCGGCATAAGTTTCCGGCCTGCATAACCGCGTCGTGCTCGGGCGCGCATCGCTCGCGGCTGTGGCTGCTGGGCTGTGGCTGCTAGTCCGTCCGCGGGCAACGGTTATTTATACGGATTCCTGTACCGATGTCCCGGCCCAGCCGCCGCCCGGGTCGCGGCTGGGCCGGAACTGACGGACAGGAAACCGTATTAGGGGTCCCGACGCTATGGCTCGGTATGGTCGATCCGAGCGAGTTACCGGCAGGATGGGAACTGTGGAACGAGGGTGACGACGGCCGACTCGTCCTCGCGTACCGTCCCGACATCTTCGACGCGGGGGCGTTTCCAGCGCCCTGTCTCCCCACGTTGTACGTCACCCACGGCAAGCGGACCCGACGACCCGGGCGCAACCCGACCGATACGACCGCCACCAGCGACTGGTTCGTCACCCTCTATGCCGAACCCGAGGTCCCCCTCGAGACGGGTCGTCAGTTTTCTACGCGAGCGGACGCGCTCGCGGACGCGATGACACTCGCCGACCGATTCGGCGCCGGGGAGATCGACTATCGTGGTGCCTACCAAGTTCCTCGAGAGCCGTATCTCGAGCAGTTAGACGAACTCACTGGCCGGGACGAACTCGATACCGAGACGCGTGAGGCTTAACCGCCGGTAGCTGCTACACCGCAGCATGTCGACCGTGACGCTCATCGGGTCCCGACTGGCCGAGCCCGGGACCGAATTCGTCTACCAGGGAGAAGCCGACGGCTGTGCCGGCTGTCCCTATCGAAGCCAGTGTCTCAACCTCGAGCCCGACACGAAATACCGGGTGACCGGAGTCCGTGAAAACGCCCAGACACTCGAGTGTGCAATGCACGACGAAGGCGTCCGTGCCGTCGAAGTCGAACCCGTCCCCGTCCGTGCAAACATTACATCGAAGGGTGCTTTCGCCGGGAGCAAAACGAGTCTGCCGGGCAGCTGTCCCTACGTCGAGTGTCCGAGCCACAAGTACTGCGAACCCGAAGGGGTCTCCCTCGAGGAAGAGTATCGCATTCGAAACATCGTCGGCGAACCACCACACGATATCTGTCATCTCGATCGCTCGCTGGAGTTGGTCGAACTCGACGTCGAGGACTGATCTCCAGCGCTCGCATCGACACGCTCGCCACGTCCCCACTGTCCTCACATCGGCACTCTCGCTGCAACGTCGCTCACAACACCAGCAGTCCCGACGGTGATGTCGGTAACGCCGTGGCGACAGCCACACACTCGACCTATAGGACCAACCGCAACGATGTACACACTGGTCGTACAGCTTTCGTGCGATCAGGTGTGCAGTGACGTGCAGTGGCTACGATAGGTTCGAACGCGAGGAGCGCGACCGTTTCAGTGCGATCAATGGCGCCTTGCCGCCGCCGTAGTCCACTCGAGGCGTCGAACGCGAGGCGCCACCAGAGTCGGTCGCGCTCGAGCGACGCCGATCGCCAGCCGTCGGTTGCCCTCGTTGTCTGGCGCGCATAACAAAGCATGACTGTCGCGTCTAGCTGGTTCGCAGAACCTATGAGAGACAACTCGCCGACGGATCTACAGTGGGGAACAGCGGGCGTAACCGAACCGAAATCGGTACTCGTAGCGCTTCTCGTGGTGCTGGTCGCCGTCGGGCTGACGGTCGGAGCGACGGGCGCATTGGCATCCTCCTCGGGCGACGACGGCTACGCACCGGCAGACGAGGCGTACGAACAGTTGATCCTCACGGCCGACTGTGACGAGAAGGAGGGCAGCCTCCTCGAGATCGAGAACCCGAACGACGAGGCGGCGTCGGTAGCGATCGCCTGGGCGAGCGACGATCCGTCGCTGTCGGTCCAGAGCGACGGCCAGATCTCGACGCAAGTCCAGACCTCGAGTCAGGCGACGGCCTCGGGCACCGAGACGGTCCAGACGCTCACGGCGACGGTTCCCGGTGACGAGACGGTCGCCATCATCGGCTTGCAAGACGGTACTTACGACCTCTCGGCAGCGATCGACGAAACCGAGATCGGCATCGTTTACGACGAGGACGACGACGCCTTCGACCGAACCGACGCAGGCCACGTCGAACTCACCCTCGAGTGTGACGCGACCGAGGAGTCGGCACCGATCTTCCTGACCGTCGTCGACGACCACGATGAGACGACCGACGGTGACGTGGCAGCCACCGACGACAAACACGCGGACAAGACGGACACCGATCCACTCGAGACGGACGAGAAAGCGGACGAAACGGTCGACCACGACGCCAAGAAAGAGAAACACGAAGACACTGACGGGAAGCACGACGACGACAAGGAGGACACCGACAAGGACGACGACGGCAAGAAAGACGGAGAAACCCAAGACGATACGAAGGACGACGGTAAGGACGAACACGACGACAAGAACGACGGAAAGAAGCACGACGAAAGCTACGAGAACGACCACAAGAAGCACTAGCCCCCCGACTCGAGTCCTCGAGCGGCCTCGTCGCCCGAGGACCGATTCATACGGACCGTTGTAGTTCTTTACCGGTGATCGCCGACCCCGTCCGGGTGATCACCGGTAAAACGCTACAACAATCCGTACCAGTGTTCCGGGCGGGACAGTAGAAGGCGGGACAGTAGAAAGCGGAAAGAAGTGACTTTTTATCCCGCGGCTTCATCTCGAGAGCATATGCGAATCGCCTTCGTCTCGTTCGAAACGGTCCATCACGAGGACTCCGAGACGAACCGGCGACTGCAGACGATCCTCGAGTTGTTCCGCGACCAGGGTCACGACATCGAGGTCTTCTGTGCCCAATTCTGGGAGGGCGAGCGCTCGAAGATTCAGCGCAACGGAATTACGTACCACGGCGTTTCCGTCGGTCTCGACGCTCGCGCGTCGTTTCTGGTTCGTCTGCCGTTCGTCCTCGCAGCCACAAAACCGGACGTGATCCACGTCGGTGCAGTGTGGCCGAAACAGGTGTTTGCGGCGTCTTGGGGTGGGACACTCGCTCGCGCGCCGACCGTCCTCGAGTGGTACGGCGACGGGGGGATCGACGAGGGCCGGTGGCCGCGTCGGGCGGCGAAGTGGGCCGATCGAATCGTCGTCCCCTCCGAACTCGTCGCGACCTGGGTCCGCGAACGCGGTGCGGAGATCGACAGTATCGATGTCGTCCCGAACCCGATCGACTGTGAGCGCGTTCGAACCGTCGAGCCCGCCGATCCGGTCGAGGTCGTCTACGCGCGTCGTCTCGACGCCGACGCCAACCTCGAGAGTCTGTTTCTGGCGCTCGCCGAACTGCGGACCCGCGAGTGGCAGGCCACAGTCGTGGGTGACGGCCCGGAGCGGGCAACCTACGAACGCCTCGCGAGCGATCTCCGGATCGACGATCGGCTCACCTTCGCCGGGGACTGCTCGCTCGAGGGGCGTCTCGAAATCTATCGCGGGGCGCACGTCTTCGCCCAGACCGCTGAACACTGCGTCTTTCCGACGGAGATGCTGTGGGCGCTCGCGGCCGGCTGTGTCGGCATCGTCGAATATCACGCCGACTCGAGCGCCCACGAACTCGTCGAAGGCTGGGACCGAGGCTTTCGGACCACCAGCGAAGCGGAACTTGCGGATGCAATCGTCAACGCTGGCGACTTAGAACACCGCGAGTTCGACGACCGATTCGAACCCTACGACGAGACGGTCGTTCGGGATCGGTATCTAACGATGTATCGAACGCTGCAGGATTCGGGCGGCTTGCTGTGACGTTTCAGCGACGGTACACTTATATACGGGCTCGCACGAGGCATCGAGTATGAGCGAGACGTGTACATTTTGTCAGATCGCCGCCGACGAGAGGGACGCATACGTCCTCTACGAGGACGAACAAACGGTCGCGTTTCTCGACGAGAGCCCGGCCGCCGAGGGACACACGCTCGTCGTTCCACGCGTTCACGAAGAGCGAGTGCTGACGGGCGACGACGAGACCGCCCGTGCCATCTTCGAGACGACTCGAACCGTCTCGGACGCCCTCGAGCGAGCGCTCGAGCCGGATGGGTTCAGCGTCTTTCACACCGCCGGCCCGCTCGTCGGAAGCGTCGAACACGCCCACGTCCACCTCGTCCCACGGTTCGAGGACGACGATGTCGCGCTCGCGCTGTCGCGACGCGGGCTCGATCACGACGTGGCTACAACCCTCGCTGATCGCGTTCGAGACGCACTATAGCGTCGCTGTGCGATGCTATAGCTCGAATTTCGAGGCGGCCGTCTCCATATCCTTGTCACCACGGCCGGAGAGATTTACCAGAATCGTCTCGTGTTCGCCGTCTTCGGCGAGTTGGATCGCCCGCGCGATGGCGTGACTGGACTCGAGGGCCGGAATGATGCCTTCCGTCTCGCTCAGTTCGCGGAAGGCCGCCAGCGCTTCCTCGTCGGTGACGCCCTGGTACTCACAGCGACCGACAGCCCGGAACATGGCGTGCTCGGGGCCGACGCCGGGGTAGTCCAGTCCCGCAGAGACGGAGTGGACATCGACGTCGTTGTCGATGACGCGCGTTTTCATGCCGTGGATAACGTCGTCCGTCCCGTTTGCCAGCGGCGCGGCGTGTTTGCTCGAGTCGGCGCCGTCGCCGCCGCCTTCGGCACCGTAGAACGCCACGTCATCCTCCCGGAAGGCGTGAAAGAGCCCGATAGCGTTCGATCCGCCACCGACGCAGGCGACCGCGGCATCCGGGAGCTCCCCGGTTCGCTCCCGGATCTGCTCGCGGGCTTCCTCGCCGATGACCGACTGGAAGTCACGGACCATCCGCGGGAACGGATCCGGGCCGACGACGCTGCCGACGAGGTAGTGTGTATCGTCGACGTTCTTTGCGAAGTCCTCTAAGGCGGCGTCGACGGCGTCGGCTAGCCCCTCACCGCCGCGGGTGACTTCGTTGACCTCGGCGCCCATCAGGCGCATCCGGAAGACGTTCATCTCCTGGCGCTCGACATCCTTCTTTCCCATGTAGATCTCCGTCTCGAGGTCGAGTAGGGCCCCGACCATCGCGGTCGCGGTGCCGTGTTGACCCGCCCCGGTCTCGGCGATGAGCCGATCGCGGCCGGCGCGTTTGGCCAGTAGCGCCTGTCCGAGCGCGTTGTTGATCTTGTGGGCCCCGCCATGCAGCAGGTCCTCGCGTTTGAGGTAGATCTCGGCGTCGTAGCGCTCGCTCAGATTGGACGCGTGGTACAGCGGCGTCGGTCGACCGGCGAACGCCTCGAGCAGCCCTCGAAGGTCGGTCTGGAACTCGTCGTCGGTTGCGATATCGTCGTAGGCGCCTGCAAGTTGCTCGAGTGGCTCGAGCAGCGGTTCCGGAACGTGTCTCCCGCCATAGCCGTCGAACGTGCCGTTGGACATATCTCGAAGGGTCGAAGACGGCGCATAAAATTGTTCGGAGTCGGGCTGTCTCCCGACGGTCCGCTCAGCGGTTCGGAGCGACTGGTTCACCGGCGTTGGCGTCGGATTCGGACTCGGTGTCGGCGTACTCGACGGCGGTGTGGCCCTTCACGAACTCCTGTGTGCGCTCGTGTTGGGGGTTCTCGAAGAACGACTGGGTATCGTTGGTCTCGACGAGTTCCCCCAGATAGAGAAAGACCACGGTGTCGGCGAGTCGTTTTGCCTGATCCATGCTATGGGTAACCATGACGATCGTGTACTCCGCCTTGAGCTCTTCGAGGGTCGCCTCGACCTGCTCGGCCGAGATGGGATCGAGTGCGGAGGTGACCTCGTCACATAGCAGGACCTCGGGCTCGACGGCCAGCGAGCGAGCGAGACAGAGTCGCTGAATCTGGCCGGTCGAAAGCTCCGCACCGGGCGTCTCGAGTCGGTCCTCGACCTCGTCCCAGAGATTGACCTTGCGGAGGTAGTGTTCGACCTGGTCGTCGAGTTCGGCCTTCGAATCGTACTCGCCGTGGATCTTCAGCCCGTAGGCGACGTTCTCGTAGATCGACAGCGGCAGCGCCGTCGGCGTCTGTGGAACGTAGCCGATCCGTTTCCGGAGTTCGGGCGTCGGTTCGTCGGTGTTGTAGATCGACTGATCGCCGAGGACGACATTGCCGGCAATGTCGACGTTTGGCTGGATCTCGTGCAGTCGGTTCAGCGACTTCAACAGGGTCGATTTCCCACAGCCGGAGGGACCGATGATGGCGGTCAACTGATTTTCCGGAAACTCGAGGGAGACGCCTTTGAGCGCCTCGACTTCGCGGTTGCCGGTGTACGTTACGGCGAGTTCGTCGGTGGTGAGTACAGCGTCTGTCATGAGTGGCGTCCTCCTGGGGTGTATCTGGCGTAGCGGCCGGCGAGGATCTTCGAGGCCAGGATCAGCCCGAGCACGACGACGATGAGGACGAACGCCGCCGCGTAGGCGTGGGATCGGACTTCGGCGTTGAACGACATCGCCTGATCAAAGATCAGCACCGGCAGGGTCGTCGAGGGTTCGAACAGCCCGCCTGGCATGTTCGTCGAGCGGCCGGCGGTAAAGAGTACCGTTGCGGCGTCACCGATCCCGCGGGCAAAGCCCATGATGACTCCCGCGATGACGCCCGGTAGCGCCGCGCGAACGGTCATGATCGCGGTCTCGAAGCGGGTCGCACCGAGGCCGTAGGTCGCCTCCCTGACCGTGTCGGGCGCCGATCGCAGCGCCTCGTCGGTGTAGCGTGTCATGATCGGATACTGGAAGATCGCGATGGCGACGATCCCGAAGAACAGGCTCGTCTGGGCCCCAACTGCGATGATGACCGTCAGGACGAACACCCCGTAGACGATCGGCGGGGTCCCCCAGAGCACGTTGAGGAACATGTTCACGACATCGGAAAACCGTTCGCTCGAGTAGTCGCTCTGGAGGTAGATCGCCGTCGAGACGGCGAGCGTCATCGAGACGAGCGTCGCGGGACCGACGATGAAGACGCTCCCCAACACGGCGTGCAGGAAGCCGCCGTCACCCTCTAACATGTATCGCGATCCGGGCGGCGTAAACGCGATCGCCGGATCTGTCAGGAAGACGACGCCGCCTCTGACGATCGTCACCGCGACGACGAGGATCATCACCGCGACGACGAGCGCGGCGGATCCTTTGGCGAGCGCGCTGAAGAGTCGTTGTTTGGCGTAGCGGTCCATCAGTACTGCCACCTCCGTTGGAGTCGACTGCGGACGAGCATCGCGCCGAAGTTGAACAGCCAGACGACGACGACCAGCATCAGGCCGACGAAGATCAGCGCCGACTGGGTCAGCGGCAAGCTCATCAGTTCGCCGAAGTCGTTGACGATCAGCGTCGGCAACGTCTGGCCCGTCGCGAACGGCGAGTCAGGCAGTTGGGTCTGGCCGCCGATAAGCATCGCCGGGACGATCGTTGCACCGAAGACCCGACCGAAGCCCAGCAAGATCGCCGAGAAGATCCCCGGGCCGGCCGCTCGCAGGAGCACGATCCTGATCGTCTCCCACTTCGTCGCGCCGACGCCGAGTGAGCTCTCCCGGAGTTCGTCGGGCAAGGCCTCGAGCGACTCTACTGACAACGAGATCATAAACGGCGTGACGACGATCGCCATCACCAGACTGACGGTAAAGATCCCGAGCCCGGTCGCACTCGAGCCGACCGCGGGCGCCAGATAGTCGCCGACGAATGGGACGACGACGATCAGCGCGACGAGTCCGAAGATGACGCTCGGAATCGCTGCGAGCACGTCGATAAACGAGCCGATGAGGGTCTTTGCCCGTCCCTCGGCGTACTCGGCGATGTAGATCGCGGCGAAGATTGCGATCGGCGTTCCCATCGCCATCGAGAGGACGGTGACGTAGATCGTGCCGACGATCGCCGGCATGAACCCGAACTCGTTCTGGGCCGGATCCCAGTTCGAGGAGGTCAGCATCTGGACGATGGAGTACTCCGACAGCAACGGTGCGGACTGATAGAGCAGTGTCAGGACGATCAGGACGAAGAGTGCGATCGCGAAGTAGCCGGCGCCGCCGAGCCAGTAACTACTCAGACGTTCGATACGAAGCCGACGACCGATCCGGGATCGCTTTGTGTTCGATTCCGTCGATTCTATCGATTCGCTCATCTGTCAGCTCAGGGGCCCTCCTCCAGGTTGTCCTGGGCTTCCTCGAGTCGATCGCCGTCGAGCGGGACGTAGCCGTTGTCGCGGACGTACTGCTGGCCGTCGGTGAGCACCCACTCGACGAATCCCTGTGCATCCGCCTCGAAGTCGCCGTTCGAAGCGAGGAACATCTCTCGAGCAGGCGGCGCGGGGTAGATCCCCGCCTCGACGGCCTCGAGGAACTCCGCTCGCGTCTCGTAGAAGTCCTCGTCCTCGGAGAGCCCGTCGCCATCGATGTCGAGTGGTACCGGACGAATGTTCCCCTCGAGTTCGCCGCTCGAGAGATCGTAGACGTAGTTGATGTTGTTCAGCGAGATGGCATTTTCGTTGCTGCCGACGGCTTCTGCGACCGGCTGGTCGCCGTTGTGGTTGCCGTCCGAGAGATTTTCGAGTTCGGTTTCGGTGTAGGCGTCGCCCTCGCCGGCGAGGAAGTCGCCCCACTGCTTGTACGCCGCGGAGGCGTCCGATCGGCCGTAGACGGTGATCTCCTCGTCGACATCGGCGTCGACGACCTCGCCCCAGTTCGTGATCTCTTTCGTGAAGATCGCTTCCATCTCCTCGCGGCTCAGGCCAGTTTCCTGCAGCTCCTCGAGGACGGGGTTGTCGACGTTGACCGTCGCGACCACGGTGTCGATGAGCATCGGGACGGCGAACAGGCCCTGCTCGATCTCTTCGTCTTCGGGTTCCCGGCCCATCATCGCGATGTCGACCTGGTCGTTGAGCACGTCAGAGACGCCGACGCCGGTCCCCCCGCCGGAGATGTCGAACGACACGTCGGCGTCGTCTTCGTACATGTCCGCCCAGACCTCGACCATCGGCAGCGGACCGACCCCACCGGAGATGCGAACGGTCTCACCGCCATTACTCGACATACAGCCCGCAAGCGAAGCCACAGCACCTGCTCCCGCAACTCCCAAGACAGAACGACGCGAATAGTTCCGTTCCATTATCGAACATCCCTAGACGCTAGACCCTTGTAACGGCTCGTTAGCCTGCAAGTCTCCGTGTTTCAACCTGGATCCGGCAAAACTCTCGTCATCGCGTGTGATAAGCACAATCAATGGACACGGGCGCTTCCCGAACTCGAGGATATCGCCAAAATATCCACTCTTGGCACCTGTATCGGCCGCTCTATCGATACGTTCTCGAGTCGGCCAACCGATGTCGAAGCGCTCGTCACGGTTGTCGAGCCGTCTGTGGCCGGCAAACCCGCCGTTTGGCCGATGAACAGTCGCGTCAACCCCGTACCAGCAATTGTTGCGCCTACCTGCGTTGTACATATCAGTCTCGAGAACGACGGCCGATCAGAAGAGTGCTGTGAGCACAGCAAGCGACAGTATGCTCGCCAACAGCAACGACAGCAAGACGACGACAGCGGGTGTGATGCCGGTGTTCCGTAATTCCGCTAGCTTGATCTCGGTTCCGAGCCCGACGAATGCCAGCACGAACAGCCAGTTGTAGGCGTTCTCGATACCAGCCTGCTGGGCCGGGGAGAGCACGCCGAGACTACCGATCCCAACGAGCACGAGAAAACCGAGGATAAATTTGGGAAACTCGTCCCACAGCGTTCGAACCGACAGTCGACCACCAGTGGCGCCGCGAGCGTAATAACTCGCGTAGACGAGCACGACGACGCCGATCAGCGCATTTCGCGCGAGTTTCGTCATCGTCGCCCACTGGCCGGCGCCCTCCGAGTGAGCGAATCCGACCGCGACGACCGGCCCCGTCGAGAACATGCTCACGCCGGCCCAGACACCGAAGACCAGCGCCGAGAGGTCGAGCACGTCACCGACGATCGGATAGACGACGATCGTTATCGCATCGAACAGGAGCACCGTCGCCGCCGCGTACGCGATGTGGTCTTCCCGTGCGCGGATCGCCCCGGCGACCGCAACGACCGCCGAGACGCCACAGATGCCGGCTCCAGCCGCCAACAACGAACCGAGTCTCTCGCCCAGATCGAAGACCGTACGCGAGAGCAACTCGACGACCAGGATGGTCGCGCCGGCGACCGCGACGACGACTACCAGCACAAGTCCCCCGACCTCGAGTATCGTCTCGAGGGTCAACGACGCGCCCATGAGGACGATGCCGGCGCCGAGCCAGAGCTTGTGGGTTGCGATACCGGGCTCGAGTCGGTCGGGGACGCCGAGCCCGTTGGTCAGTACGAACCCGAGTGCGATGGCGACGAGCAGGTGGTTCAATCCGACACCGACCGCCGTCGCTCGTGCGAGAACGGCGCCAAGACAGAGAACGACGAGCCCTGGCAACAGCCGCGTGAGGCCCATTCGTCACCAGGGAATCCGTATTTCGAAGGCGACGATCAGCGCGACGATCACTGCCCCGACCACGACACTTTGCCAGTCGCGTTCGAGTGCGTGCCACTGGGCCAACACGGCTCCGACACGAGTGTGCCATCGATCGATCGGCATGTGTCCTGACTCGGGAACGGCGTTCCTAATGCCTGTCGATCCCGTCGCCGATAGCGGAATATATTACTTCTATCTGCGACGGAAAAGCCGTGATGAAGACATATATTGCCGGGTATATCGATTGGTGAGTGCCCACGCGTGGCTCGAGATCGAGTGGGAAGCCACCCGGCGACCGCTAGCGATCGACGCTCCCGAGAACGATGTCGAGACTCCCAAGCGAGGCGATCAGGTCGGGAACGTATTCGTCTTCGGCCATCTCGGGTAACGCCGCAAGGTTGTGGAAACACGGGCTGCGTATCTTGAACCGGGCGGGCGAGTTCGAGCCGTCAGAGCGGACGTAGATCCCTAACTCGCCTTTCGCCGACTCGACCGCGCGGTAGGTCTCGACGTCTGCGTCGGGTTTGAGCGTTCGGGGCACGTTGCTCTGGACGGTTCGTTCGTCTTCGGGCCACTCCTCGAGCAGGTCGAGACACTGCTGGACGATCTTGGCAGACTCCTCGACCTCTTGCATTCGGACGAGGACGCGCGCGTGATTGTCGCAGGTATCCTCAGTGACGACATCCCACTCGAGTTCCTCGTAGTAGCCGTAGGGGTCGTCACGCCGGAGATCGTAGTCGACACCCGAGCCGCGTGCGACCGGCCCGGTACAGCCGTAGGATTTGGCGACCTCGGGCTCGAGAACGCCGGTATCGACTGTTCGCAGGCGGAAAATCTCGTTGGTGACGACGAGGTCGTGGTACTCGTCGAGTTTTGCGGGGAGCTCGTCGAGGAAGTCCCGGCACTGTTCGATGAACGCCTCGCGGGGTTCGGGCAGATCCCAGCAGACGCCACCCAGCCGGAAGTAGTAGAACATCATCCGCTGGCCGGTCAGTTCCTCGAGAATGTCCTGGACGACCTCGCGGTCGCGGAACGTGTACTGGAAGATCGCCGTGAACTCGCCGTAGACATCGAGTGCGAACGTCCCGAGCGCGAGAAAGTGGCCGAGCATGCGTCCGAGTTCGGTCACCATCGTTCGCAGCACCTGGGCGTACTCGGGGACTTCGAGGCCGGCGATATCCTCGATCGCGCGGGCGACGGCCCACTCGTTGGGCAGGTTCGCCGTGTAATCCCATCGGTTCGAGTAGGGAATGATCTGGTGGCGATACGTGCCGTTCTGGCACATCTGCTCCTCACACCGGTGGAGATAGCCGACGTCGGGTTCGACGTCGACGACCGTTTCGCCGTCCAGTATCGCCTTCAGGTGGAGTACGCCGTGGGTCGCCGGGTGGTGGGGACCGATGTTGAGTAACATCGTGTCCGATTCCGGATCGTGTTGATCCTCCTGGAGCGGGTTCGCGTGTTCGGCGTACCGGACAACCTGTGGTTTCGTCTGGTCGTACTCGAGGGAAAGCGGATGTCCCTGCCAGGACTCGGGTAGCAGAATCCGGCGCAGGTCGGGATGGTCGTCGTACTCGATACCGACGAGGTCGAAGGCCTCTCGTTCGTGCCAGTCGGCGGTTCGAAACACCGGTTCGGCGCTCTGGCAAACCGGTTCGTCCCGCGGCATCTGGACGACGAGCGAGACTTCGTGGGTTCGACGGTCGTACTTCGTCAGGTGGAGGATCGACTCGTACCGATCGTCGTACTCCTGGGACGTGAGACACGAGAGATGGTCGAACCCCGCCTCCGCACGGAGCAGTTCGAGCACTGCTTGGACATCGTCGGGACGGATGACGAACGCCGGCGCGTTCTCGTGGTCGTCTCTACGGAGCGTATACTCGTCGAGTAACTCTGCGAGTGTGCCCTCGTCGACGCCGTCATCCCGCCGATGGTCGTACTCGGGGTCGATGCTCGGTCGCGTTCGTTGGGGTGTTTCGCTCATAGATTCTGATGGACGGGTCGCCAGTGGTTACGGCGGCGATATATGCTAATACACCACACAGGCGTTCGAGGAAGCTACAGCCGTGACGAAAATGAGGATTTTCCCGGCCAACGGTGAGACTCTCGAGGAACGGAACGAATCGAGGCGACGACCGCATCGAACACACGACAAAATACGACTGATACGGATTACTGTCCCGATGTCCCGGCCCAGCCGCCGCCCGGGTCGCGGCTGGGCCGGAACTGACGGACAGGAAACCGTATCACAGATCGACGGCCATCATCACTTCGTCGACGTAGTGGCCGTTTAGCTTGTAGTGATCCTCGCGAATCGCTTCGGTCGCCCAGTCGTGTTCCTCGAGGAAGGCGATCGCTTCCTCGTTGGTCGAGGGAACGCTCTGGTAAACCCGCTCGTAGCCGTTGACACCGGCCCACTCGAGGCCGCGAGCGAGCAGGTGCGAACCGATGCCGTGTCCGCGATACTCCTCGAGGACGCCGACGGTCAGTTCGGCGGTGTGGCTCAGTTTCTCGAGTTCGGGCGCGTAGAGATGGACCCAGCCGACCACCTCGTCCTCGACGGTCGCGACGAAGAACATCCGCGACTCGAGTTCGTTGTGCCGAAGAAGAGTGTCCTGGTGGTCGATCTCGTCGGCGACGCTCTCGGCTTCGATGTAGGTCTTTTCGCTTGCGACCTGGCGGATCGCGCCGACGATGCCCGTAAGGTCTTCCTGTCTGGCTGGCCGGATGTGAAACTCGAGGGATTCGGAGACGTACTCCTCTTCGGCGCCGGCGTCGATCGTTACTCGCAGCGTCCCCTCGCGCTCCTCGAGCTGACCGTCCCGTTTCAGAATCGCGACGTGATGTCTGAACCCGCTCGGATTGATTCCCAGGTGGTCTTGGGCGTCGTCCGGCTCGACCGCGCCGTGGCGCTCGACGTACTCGTAGATCGCCTGCCGATCCTCGTGACCGAACTCGAGCGTATCGGTGGACTCCATGGGACGACATACCATCCCACACTACTTAAGCGTTCGCTGAGATGTATGCTCGTCGCCACCGGCGGTCTCGAACAGCGCGACTCACCGACTGTCGACGCCGGCGACGGCCGTTCGCATCGGTTCACAGTCCGCTCGCCTTTGTTCGGCAGTCTGACCGACCCCTCTTCATAGCACGATACGTGAATCCGGCACGTCTCCCGTATCGGTCCGCTCGAGTCGGATGCGTTCGCAGAGATCGGCCGCGGACTGATACGGTTTACTGTAAGTCATTTCCGGCGCAACCGCGACCCGGACGGCGGTTGCGCCGGTAAATCGTTACAGCAATCCGTATGACCGACTGCGAAACGCCGAATCGGGTATGATCGGGATGGACGTGGTGGTTGCTGGTTGCGGGCTCGTGCTGGCCGTCGCGGTGGGATTGGTGGCACACGAGTGGTCACACGCCGTCGTACTTCGACTCGCCGGGATCGAGTATACGATCTCGTTCGCACCAGGACACGCCGGTGGGGTCGGCGGACTGCTCGCGAGCTATCCGTGGGCCGTCGTTCGACCGTATCCGACCGGCGAAGAGTCGCCGTGGGTGTTACGTGTGGGGGCGCTTGCACCCTTCGTTCTCGCGGTGCCGGTCTGGTGGGGGATCGGCGTCGGCGTCGTCACGACGGACGCCCCGCTGACGATGGCGATTGCGATAGGGTGGCTGGCCTGTTCGATTCCGAGTCCACAGGACTTTTCGGTCGCCTTCTATGCAGATCGACAGCTCACAGAATAGACAAGCGGATCGAGGCCATAGCAGGCCTCGAGAGCGGTCGGACAATGGCGGAGCGGTCACACAGCCACGAGTAACCGCAGACGCCTGTTGAGCACGAGTGATCCACCGGCACTCTTCGTAATTGTTCCAGCGTCGATACGTCGTCGAGTCGGTGTCACGACGACAGTTGATAGTCGGTACGTTCAATAATAAAAGTAACTGTGTCCGCAAATAGATCTATATTGACCATATACGGCTACATTTGGTCACCAATATGCGTTGATAATGCATTATAATTAAATCCATAAACGCCTGCCAGTCAATTTCGTGACAGTCGTCAGTTTGAGGGTGCTACTGATACGGATTGCTGTAACGATTTACCGGCGAAACCGCAGACGGGTCGCGGTTTCGGCGGTAACGACTTACAGTAAACCGTATGAGAGAGCAGTGGCGGACCGGTCGAACCAGCGACTGCGTAGCCGCCGTCGGGAGCGGAGAGTAACCCTTTTGCGGGACCCCCACACACGTCAGGGTATGAGCGACTGGCCACACGATCCCGACGGGGAGGAAGGCAGTGAAGGGATGCGTAAGTACGATATGCGGATCATCGCCGACAAAGTCGACGAGGAGGAGGACTTTCCGATGGATGTCGACGAGTTCGTTGGTGAACACGGCGACGACCCAATTCGGGTCAACCACCAGAAAGTCGTTGCCATGAGCGACATCTTTGAGTACGTCGACTCCGAGGAGTTCGAGACGATTCTGGACATGCACAAGGCCGTCGGCGCCGCGATGCGAGCGGGCGAGTTCTGGGACTACCACCCCAAAGGCGCAAACCCGGAAAAGAAACACGCCTGAGCTCGACTCTGTCGTTTCCCACTGTTTTTGCTGTGTGCGGATGAACAGCTAGCGGCAATACGAGGGTCCGACCGAGTCGCCAGCGTCCCGACGTGGACGGCCATCACGAATCTGGATTACGTATCACTTATACGACGGCGTTCGAAAGAGGCGGCTACCGTGACTACTACGCAGGTAACGCTCGTGCAGATCGACAACTACGGGCCATGGACGGTGACACCCGAACCGCGACGGGAAGCCGATCTCCAGACGATGCAATCTCGACTCTTCGCCGACATCTCTCAGTTCGTCGGCAATCACGGCGGCTACACCTTCTTTACACGGTTCGACAACATGATCGCCGTGACGAACGGTCTCACGCTCGAGGATCACGAACTCTTACAGGAGTCGGTTGGGAATCGCTATCCCGTCACGCTCAGTCTCGGCGTCGCAACCGACGCCAGTCCCGTACAGGCACTCGCCGACGCGACGACAGGAGTCCAGAACGCCGGAAGCGCCCAGGACGAGAACCGACGTGAGTGTCTCACGGGCGTGACAGTCGACGACGCCGACCGAACCGCCGAAGACGTCCAGATCGCACACTTCGACGTCATCAACGCGACGGGAACCTACACCGACGAACTCAACGCCTTCGATACGTTCATCGAGATCGAACAGGGGTACGCCGAACTGATGCGTCACATGCGGTATGCCCACGACAGCCTCTCGTTTTTCGTCGGCGGCGACAACGTCATCGTCGTCTGTCCGGACCTCGAAGCGGGCGACTACGAGGAAGCGATCTACCACGTCGAAGAGACCGTCGATGTCGAGCTACAGGTCGGCGTCGGTCGCGGGAAGACGGCTCACGACGCCGGCTACGACGCGAAACACGCGCTCGAGACCTGTCGCGCCGACGGCACGAGAGTCGAACTCGAGTGGTAACGGCTCCGAAAACTCGAAGTGGAAACATTCGCTACGGACTCGCTTAAGCATGGTGGGAGTAGTTTTTAGCCCGTCCGTGGGTATTGTTCACATATGGAATCAGAACTGTCGGTCAGGGACGTCCTGACGACCGAATACGTCGGTGTCAGTGAGTCAGACACCGTCCTCGACACCGTAGAGTTGATGCGCGAGGAACGGGCGAGTTGCGTCCTCGTCGTTCGAGGGTCGTCCCCCGTCGGAATCATGACCGAGTGGGATGTCCTCGGTGTCGTCGCCGAGGAAGCGGATCCGGCCGAAACGACCGTCGAATCGGTGATGACGACCCCAGTGATCACGGTCGAACCGAGTCGCTCGCTGACCGATGTCGCAACGACGATGTCTCGAGAGGCGATCCGCAACGTCGTCGTCGAGATCGACGACGAACTGGTTGGGGTGGTCACCCAGCGAGACATCATCGCTGCGGCCGGCTCGTTCCAGGCTGCGGTGAACCCCAATCGCGCGGATGAGCAACCGAGGAATCCGGAGCCGGCCGCCGGTGATGCCCTCTCGATGTCGACCGAACCTGTCGGGGATGCACGGTTGGTCACAAACGGGGGCGACGAGTACACCGCACAAGGTGTCTGTGAAACCTGTGGGTCACTCGCAGAGGAACTCCGGGACGCAAACGGTCAGCTGGTCTGTTCGGATTGTCGAACCGTCTAACCTCGAGTCCTGGGAGACCGTACTTTGCAGTCGGTCATCTCGTGTACCTGTGGCGTGCCAACAGCCAGCAGCCAGTATTCGTCCGATAGAAAGACCTTTCGGGTGTCGCGGTGGACTGACCGACAATGATCGAGACCCTCGACGATCTCGACGTCGACGGAGCGACCGTCGGTGTCCGCGTCGACGTCAACAGTCCGATCGCCGACGACGGGTCACTCGCCGACGACGCTCGATTGCGCGCTCACGTCGACACCCTCTCCGAACTCTGTGAACGTGGTGCTCGAGTCGCCGTCCTCGCCCATCAGGGCCGCCCCGGTGGCGACGAATTCGTCTCTCTCGAGTCTCACGCAGCCCGGCTCGCCGAGCTACTCGATCGGCCAGTCGACCACGTCGACGCAACGTTCAGCGACGCCGCTCGAGACGCCGTCCGGTCGCTCGAAGACGGCGACTGTGTCGTCCTCGAGAACACCCGCTTCTACAGCGAGGAGTACATGGAGTTCGACCCCGACCGGGCCGCACGAACCCACCTCGTCACCGGGCTCGCGCCGGTACTGGACGCCTACGTCAACGATGCCTTCGCCGCGGCACATCGGTCGCAGCCGTCTCTCGTGGGCTTTCCACGCGTCGTGCCGGGCTATGCAGGCCGTGTCATGGAGGCCGAACTCGACGTCCTCGGGTCGATCGAGGAGACCCCCGAACCGCGGATCTACGCCCTCGGCGGTGCGAAAGTATCGGACTCGATCGACGTCGCCTGGTCCGTCCTCGAGAAAGGGTTGGCCGATCAGATCCTCACGACTGGCGTCGTCGGCAACGTCTTTCTCATCGCCGACGGCGTCGATCTCGGCGACGACAGCTCCGACTTCATCTACGACCAGGGCTACTGGGACGAGATCGACCGCGCCGCCGACTTGCTCGACGCCTACGGCGAACAGATCGCACTCCCCCGTGATGTCGCCGTCTCACGTGACGGTGATCGCCACGAGATCGGTATCAACACCTTGCCGCCACAGGACGGCGAGGCTGCCATGGATATCGGAACCTCGACGCTCGAGTACTACCGGCGACTCCTCGAGGACGCTGGGACGGTTATTCTCAACGGCCCGGCTGGCGTCTTCGAGGACGACACGTTCGCACACGGGACGCGGGAGTTGTACGAAGCAGCTACCGCGGTTCCGACGAGCATCGTCGGTGGCGGAGACACCGCCTCGGCGCTTCGCCACCTCGGCGTCGATGGATTCACACACATCTCCACGGGCGGCGGCGCAGCGTTGCGAATGCTAACCGCCGAACCGCTGCCAGCGGTCACCGTACTCGACGATGAGTCCGACACTAACGGTTGAACACGCCACGAGCGAGGACATCCCCACGATAACCGATCTCTGGGTCGACCTCGCTCGGGGCCAGCGAGCCCACGGATCGGTCGTCAAGCCCGAGTACAATCGGGAGACGATGAGCGAGACGCTTGGGGCCTATCAGGTTGCCGACGGACTCCTTGTCGCACGACTCGACGACACCATCGTCGGCTTTGCGTCCGTCTCGATCGAACGCGGCTCGCTGGAACTCGAGACGACGCGTGGGACACTCACCAATTTGTACGTCGTGCCGGACGCACGAAACGCTGGTGTCGGATCCGCCCTCCTCGAGACAGCCGAACGAACGCTGGCACGGAAGGGTGCCGAGACGATGGTGCTCGAGGTGATGGCAGCCAACGAGGCTGCCAGGCGGTTTTATCGCCGCCACGGGTACGAGACCCACCGGGTGACGATGGACCGCTCGCTCGCGGATCGATCGGAAAACGACACACACTCAAAGGAGGACCGGTAACGGTCTACACGCGCCAGGGGAGCATGGGTGGTTCATGCACTCGACTTGTAATCGGGATTTCGTGGGTTCAAATCCCACCCCTGGCTCTGCTGTTTTGAGGACGTGGATCGGAGACGGTGCGCTCCCCCACCCACTACCGGATTTTGTTGCCGTAATCTATCGTTCGACTACGTACAACAATACCTTTCGCCGAGAACGTCCTGCTTGAATTGATAAATTCCCGTTTTACTACTATAATACTACCATATATTTGCGACAACATAGCCACTAGTGGACGATAGTGGTCATTGTAGTACACAAACAATCTACAAGCACGGGTTGGGGCCAGAGGATTTATATCTGGCCGAAGAAACGGTCCGGCCAATGCTACTCTCAGCCGATCAGTCGGATGCAAATTCACTGGACTCACTCAGTTTCGAAGTAATTGCGGCCATCGCGGAAAAAGAAGGTGTGGACCCAACCGATATCGAACCGCCAAACTACGAAGCGCTGTACGACGTTATCAATCCCGAAGCACTCGATACACTCTTTGCGCCCCGAGAAGACGGCTCACCGCGAGCAACTGGCGAAGTCGAATTCGTCTACTGTGGCTATCAGGTCCTCGTCTCGAGCGAGGGCGATGTCGACGTAACAGAGAACGTCGACGCGTGATATCGGCTCCGGCGCAGCCGGGGAAAACAGTGCCACAACAGTTTCGCGTAGCCCGACGGCGCCGGAACGTGCGACGGCAGTTTGACGAAGCAGGTTCGACAGGATAACGGTCACGCGTCCGGACACGCCGCTTCGAAGACCTGTTCGTGGAGGCGATCCGTCACAATGTCCAGCAGCGGCTCCATGTTTCGCGTATCGGCCCGGTTGTACTCGACGAGCGTCTCGAGCGAGCCTTCGTCGCCGCGTTCGTACTCGTGCCAGAGTCGCACGGCGTCGCGGCCGCTGATGTCGGGCATATCGCGGTCGATGCCGAGCTCGCGCTCGATCGCTTTCAACCCGCCGGATAGCCCCAGTTTCTTGCAGGGATACATGAGATCGAGGTGTGGCGTCGAAACCTCGAGGTCGAAACACGTCTCGAGAAACGGCACGTCGAACCGCTGGCCGTTGAACGTCACGAGCAACGACGCCGCCTCGAGTTCGGACTCGAGACGCCCCGCGGTGAGGTCACGGCCGGCGACGAACGTCGTCGTGTCGCCATTGCGGTGGAGGCTCACGGTCGTGACGTCGTTGTGCGTCGCGTCGAGGCCGGTCGTCTCGATGTCCAGAAAGCAGGTTGACTTGCGGACGTTCTCGTAGAGGCGCCAGCGACTCGAGGCCGGTAGTGCCTCGGCGAAGACGGTAACGTCGCCGCGCTCTAAGTGAGTCCAGCCGTCGTCGATGAACGTCTCGATGCGCTGGCCGACGGTGTCGCCGACGACGCTGCCGTCGAACTCCTCCCAGTGGGTGATCCCGTGCTCCCAGAGGCGGCGCTCGGTCGTTTCGCCGACCCCCCGGACGGGAATGAAGCTATTCTCGATTCGCATACGACCAGTAGCTGTCGCCGCCGGACAAAAACGCTTGGTTACTGACCCGGACGGATCCGCCTCAGCCGCGATTGGACGCCTTGCATCATTGGATACGCGAGGTTGTAGACGCTCGTCGGTGTGTTCCGGGCACCCGCACGGAGCACCCGGTGTGAAAGCGGCGGATCGGCGTCGGCGACGAGTCCCTCGAGGTCGGCGGCGAGCAACCACTCGAAGAAGGCTCGTTCCCGCGGCGAATCGGGCTCGGTCTCGCGAACGCGATTGCGGATATCCGCCCACATGTAGCGTTCGTCCTCGCCGAGGTCCCAGGCGCCGGCCTCGAGCGACCGTCGAATACGATCGTAGTCCGCGTCGGCGAACGGGTAGCCGTGTGCGGTCGGATTCAGTCCGGCGAGTCGAAGGCCGACGGCGGTCCGATAGCACTTCTCGCACTCGCCGCAGTTGCCGTCCATGCGAACGTTACAGGTCTGGAGCTCGAGGGTCGGTGCCTCGCTGTCGACGTAGTCGGCGATGGCGTCGATCCGTTCCTGTCTGGTCCGGTCGTAGCCGTCGTGGTGACACTGCGTCCCGCTCCAGCGGACGTGATCGTCGATGTCCGGTCGCGACCCCCACTCGAGGTCGATTCCCTCCCAGTGGGTCGCTGCGACGTAGAGATCCTCGATCCCTCGTGTGTAGGCCATCGGTGCGCACAACCCGAGCAAGCCAAGCCCGTGACCGACGGAGCTGTACCAGGCGCCGTCGACGTAGCGTTTGTAGTGGGCCAGCAACATCGCGTGATCGAGCGCCGACAGCGCGTTCGTCTCGATGAAGGCCGTCTCGAGGTCGTGATCGGCGGCGAACGACGAGACGCGCTCACAAAGGTGGGCCCATTTCTCGTCGTCGGCGTGGTCGGGCGTGATCGTCCAGCCGCGAATGCTCACGAGCGTCGGATTCTCCGTACGATGGCTCACGTAGGCGTACGTCGAATCGACGCCGCCGGTAAACAGAAGCGCACTATCGGACCCACCGTCCGCAGTCGCGCCAGGCCCGGCGGGTGTCGTCGTGGTGCTTCCGTCGGTTGCACCAGTACTGTCACCGGCTCCGTCGGCCACCGGGGCTGAAGGCGCGTTCTCAAGCGGATCGATCGTTCGCCGGGCGTACAGCGTTCCACCCTCGAGAAAGTCGTGTAGCTCGAGTAACGACGCTTTGACGTCCTCGAGGGCGTGGGCGAACGTCCGGTCGACTTCGTCGACGTAGACATCGGCACCGTTGGCCCAGGCGACCGGACAGACGTTCGCGAGGACGGGAATCGCGAGGATACCGTCGGGAACGGCCTCGATCGAACGGTCGTACTCGACCCGAAACGGGGTGTTGGTCACGAAACGTCGAAGCTCGCGAGAGGGGCGCAGGTCACACTCGAGTGTCGATCCGTCGGCGGTGAGTCGGTCGATGGCGATCCAGGACATGAGAGACAACGGCGACGCCGTCGTGTGAGCGACCACGAACGACGATAAAAACGGGGCGAATCGTTGAACGGTCAACAACGGCGAAATCAGAGCATACAGGCGCGGTATGTCGGAAATAGACGATAGGAAATAGCGTCGCGAACACGGTCTCGTGACGGTACCGAACTAGGCTCTCTATAACAAACCCGACCATCGACGACGAATCGCCAAGAGATGCGTATCGACTCGCAATCGAACGGATTCGCGGCCACGACACCATGAAACGGGCGACACTGGAAGTAACGGCCGCTGTCGGGTATCTCGCCGTTGCGTTCGGACTCGCCATCGCGCGTGCGACCCCCGCGACCACCTACGAAGCGTCCGTCTATACCGGGACGCCGGCGGTCGTGTGGCTCGCGTTCGCCCTCGCGTTAGCGATCGCCGTCGGCACGACGCTCGCTGCGAGTGGCCGCCAACAGGGGTTCGCTATCGCGCTCGGCGCGATGGTCGTCACCTCGATCGTCAGTCTCCCCGTGGTCAGGAACTATCGGTTTTCGGGGATGGGCGACGCCTTGACCCACCTGGGCTGGACACAAGACCTGGTCTACGGTGAGTTACTGCCCCACGAGTTGTTCTATCCGGCCGTCCACTCGTTCGGCGCCGTCTTTCACTATCTCGGTGGTATCCCGATCGAACGCGCGCTGCTGGTGACGCTTCTCGCGTTGTTCGTCCCGTTTTTGGTGTTCGTGCCGCTGATCGTTCGGGACATGACCGGCAGTGCAACGGCAGTTGGGCTCGCGGCGATCGTCTCCTGGATGGTGTTGCCGGTCAACAACATCGCGACGCATATGGGTGTCCACACGAATTCGAACGCCCTGTTCGTCGTCCCGGCCGTGATCTTCGCCGTGGTCGCGTATCTCAGGCGACGACCGACGGGTGATCGACTCCCCCTCGGTCTCTCGCCCTTTAGCATACTCATTTATCTCACCAGCATACTCCTGTTGCTGATCCATCCTCAACAGATGATCAACGTCGTCGTCCTCGTCGGCGTCCTCGCCGGCGTGCAGTTGCTCGCTCGATTTCGATTCGACGACCATCCGATCGTCGACCATCCAACGACGTACACCCACGCCGTCGTCCTCGGTGCGCTGTTTACGCTCTGGGCAGCGAGTAACGCCCGATTTAGAGACGCCGTTTCCGGACTCGTCTACGGGTTGCTCACCGAAGATATCGGTGCCTCCGCCGAGGTCGACCAGCGCGGGGCGTCGCTCGCCGAAATTGGGGGCAGCCTCGGCGAACTGTTCGTCACGATGTTCCTCGAGGCGGCGATCATCGGGCTGATCGTCGGCCTGTTCGTGCTCGTAACGTGGCTCGGCTGGAGCAGCGTAACTCCGGAGACGAGTGCGTTCGTGACGTACTTCGGACTCGCGTTGGTGCCACTCGGTGGGATATTCCTCGTCTACTTCGTCGGGACACCGACGATGGCGTTTCGCCAGGTCGGGTTCATCTACGTCATCCTGACGATTCTCGCAGGCGTTGCGCTCGCACAACTGCTTGGCGGACTCTCGAGGGCTATTACCGTCCCCGGAGCGACTGCGGTACTGTCGTTGCTACTCGGCGTGTTGCTCGTTCTCGGGTTGGTCACGGTCTATGCGTCGCCGGTGATCTACAATCCGAGCCAGCACGTAACCGACCAACAACTGAGCGGCTACGAATCCAGCTTCGAGTACGAGAGCGGCGACCATCCCCACGTCGGCCTCGGGTACGACCCCTTCCGGTTCGATCACGGCCTCTACGGTCTCGAGGGCGAAGAGACGCTGAGCGGTGCCAGTGCCGCAAGCGGTGAAGTCGACCACGAAGCGTTCGAGGCGGGCAACTACAGCGGCGCGTACAACGATGTCGACCACTACCTCATCGTCACCGCCTTCGACGTCACCAGGGAGGTCGACGTCTACCAGGAACTGTACTACAGCCAAGCGGGCCTCGAGGGGCTCGAGTACGACCCTGCAGTGAACAAAGTTATCTCGAACGACGAGTTCCGGTTGTATGCTATCGATAGCGACAGGTGACGGGCAACCGTCGCTATCGCTACGGTGGGCTGTAGGTCCGTACGAAACGGCGGAAATTCGCGTTCGAGCGACCGTCAGGCCAGTCCGAGCGTCTCCTCGGCTTCCAGCAGTTCGTGATAGCGGTTCCGAATGGTGACTTCGGAGATGTCGGCGACGTCGGAGACGGCGGCCTGCGTGGTTTTTTCGTTGGTCAGCAGTGCAGCGGCGTAGACGGCCGCGGCGGCGAGGCCGACCGGCGACTTGCCGCTGTGAACGCCCTTTTCCTTGGCGTTTTGCAGCAGGCTCCGGGCGCGGTGTTCAGCTTCGTCGGAGAGTTCGAGGCCCGACGCGAAGCGTGGCACGTAGCTCTCGGGGTCGGCGGGCTGGACCTCGAGTCCCAGTTCCCGGACGACGTAGCGGTATGTGCGGGCGATCTCGTTTTTCTCGACGCGGGAGACGTCGGCGATCTCGTCGAGGCTGCGCGGGACGCCAGCCTGACGGGCGGCGGCGTAGACACAGGACGTCGAGACGCCTTCGATCGAGCGGCCGGGCAGGAGGTCTTCCTCGAGTGCACGGCGGTAGATGACGGAGGCGGTCTCGCGGACGTTGGTCGGGAGGCCGAGTGCGGAGGCCATCCGGTCGATCTCGCCGAGTGCCTGTTTCAGGTTGCGTTCCTTGGAGTCACGGGTGCGAAAGCGCTCGTTCCACTTGCGCAGGCGCTGCATCTTCTCGCGCTGTCGGGAGCCAAGCGAGTTGCCGTAGGCGTCTTTGTTGCGCCAGTCGATGTTCGTCGACAGCCCCTTGTCGTGCATCGTGTTCGTCGTCGGGGCACCGACGCGGGACTTCTCGTTTTTCTCGGCGGCGTCGAAGGCGCGCCACTCGGGGCCGCGGTCGACGGAGTCTTCCTCGACGACCAGTCCGCAGTCCTCACAGACCGTCTCGCCGTGTTCGTCGTCGACGACCAGATTCCCCGTACATTCGGGACAGGCCAGATCGTCGTGTTCGCGCTCGCTCGTTTCCTCGTCGGTCGTTTCGTGTTCGCTACGCCGTACTCTCGTGTTCGATGTTGCGTTGGTCATACGATGGCGAGTACTGCCCGGACAGGGTGGGTGAAAAGCCCGGACGGAGTCGTTACCTACTCCGTTCTGAGACACGAGGTTTAAAAGTTTCGGAATCCACATCACTCACCGTTCGAAAGCCGATAATTCGTCGGATCTGGTATGAAAAATCGGAACATTAAAGGATAGAATTCGGGCCCGAAACCGGGATATCCAAATAGAAACCAACTCAACGGCGGCTATGCACGTTGCAGTCGGGAGTACGAACCCGGTCAAACGCGAGGCCGTCGAACGAACGCTCGCGCAGTTTGAGCCCACGGTCACGGTCGTCGATGTCGATTCCGGCGTCCCCGAACAGCCCTGGTCCGTCGACGAAACCGTCGAGGGTGCGCGAAATCGAGCCCGTCGAGCCCTCGAGGAGACCGAAGCGGCCTACGGCGTCGGTCTCGAGGGTGGCGTCGCTGACTTCGACGGCGTCCCGGGACTGTCGTTGATCATGTGGGCTGCTGTGACCGACGGGACCCGAACGGAGTGTGGGGGCGGTCCGGCGATTCGACTCCCCGACCACGTCGCCGGTCGGCTCGAGGACGGTGGGGAGCTCGGGCCGATACTGGACGACCTGCTCGATACCGACGGGATCGCAGAAGACGATGGGGCGGCAGGGGTTTTCTCGGCTGGGTTGACGGACCGAACGCGAGCACTCGGCGAGGCACTCGCGTGTGCGTTCGGTCCGTTTCGGGTCCCTCACTACGAATCCGAGGGTGAGACCGAATCAGTAAACTGACCGAGACAGTCAGTCAACTGTGCGTGTAGCGCGCCCTTACCGACGACAATAGTCACGCTCGAGTGAGCGTCACCGACCCTGATGAATTAACCGGCCGTACCAACGATCCCTTTCCGACCGGGTATTGGTCTCTTACCAAGCGGAAAAACCGCAAGCAGGAGGCGGGTTAACTCGACGTACCAAACCCCCTAAGAGTATCCCTGGTGTCGTGTTCAGTATGAGCACTGCAATGGCCCCCGACCTCACGAGCAAACAACAGCAGATCCTCCAGTATCTTCGGTCCAACGCCGCGACGAAGACCTACTTCAAGTCGCGACTCATCGGCCAGGAGCTAGGGATGACGGCCAAAGAGGTTGGCTCGAACATCACCGCCCTGCAGGAGGGCGACTACGACATCGAGATCGAGAAGTGGGGCTACTCCTCGAGTACGACCTGGAAAGTCGACATATAGTGCCTTCCCAAGCGTCGGCACTCGAGCGGGAGCGACGCTCCTGTCGCCAGTACGGCCACCGACAAACGAGATTTCCGAGACGGTAGTTCTCTTGTGCGGGCAGGTGTAACACAGCGTCGATGAAGCCAGTGGTATTCGACATGGACGGCATCGTCCTCGAGGGGCCCGGAACCGACCCGCAGGTGTACGCCGACGCGGCCGACGCCGTGCTCGCAGAATTCGATGCCGACCCGACGCCGACACAGCGACGCGAGTTACGGCGACACGGCCTCGAGGGTGTCGTCGGTCGCTGTACCGAACTCGGTATCGATCCCGAGGAATTCTGGAAGCGCAAGGAACGCCACGCTTCAGCGGGCACCCACAAGCGCATCCGGGACGGCGAGCGAGGACGCTACGCCGACGCCGACGCCATCGCGACCCTCTCGGCACGGACGACGACGGCGCTCGTGAGCAACAACCGTCACGAAACCGCGACGTTCGTCGCCGACTACTACGATCTCGGATTCGAGTACGCCCGCGGTCGCGACCCGACGCTCGAGGGCTATCGTCGGCGAAAACCGGATCCGTACTACCTCGAGGATGCTCTCGAGGCGCTCGATATCGACGACGGCTACTACGTCGGTGACTCGCCGAAAGACATCGTCGCCGCCCGCGAGGCCGGTCTCGAGCCCGTCTTCGTTCGGCGGTCGCACAATCGGGACCTCGCGCGGCCGGACGGCGTCAGTGCCGAGGTCGACTCTCTCAGCGCGCTGGAGGCGATCCTCGAGGGCTAGCTAATCGTTTTGGTGCCGGACGAGCAGCGGTAATGCCGGTCTACACGGCGAAAATGGGTGCCTGCCAGCGAGGCTAGCGCTCCTCGGAGGACGAGCCGCTGTACTCGAGCAACTGATCCGCGTTACGAGCCAGCGCCGTCGCGCGCTCGCCGAACGAATCGGCGTGGCGCGCGACCAACAAGAGGACGGTTTCGGGGCGCTCGACCGTGTAGCCGTCCTCTCGGGAGAGCAGACCGGCGTCCTCGAGTTCGCCGGCGTACTTGCTCACCGTCGGTGCCGAGACCCCGAGTACGTCCGCGAGGTCGCCGCCGCTCGCGTCGGGGGTACGAAGGAGTTCGATCAACATCCCGCGTGGCGTCTCGCGTCGGAGATAGCCAAGCGCCTGTTTTTCGAACTCGTCGAAGCGATCGGCGGGAACGAACCGTTTGTAGTCGCCGTCGCGATAGCGTTCGATCCCCTCGAGCTCCTCGAGACGCCGCAGGTGGTGCTGAGTCTCGCCGGTACCGAGTTGGAGATCGTCTCGGATCTTCGAGAAGTGCGCGCCCGGCGTCGTCGAGAGGTAGCCCGCGATCGCGTCGCGAGCGTCGCTGTCGCCCGTTTCGGCCGCTGCCGATCCCGCGAACCCGGCGAGTGGAGACGCGGTCCCGAGGGCGGCAAAGCGACGCAGGGTCGATCGTTTGTCGTCGTCGACCCCGTCGGCCCCTGTCATGACTGTCTACAACCCGAAAGGAGACGGATGGTAAAACAGGTTTCGCTCCGATTCGAGTGTCGAATACCCCGACAGTTCGGGGCCAGTACTGTCGTCGTCTCGAGAACGGTATCCCGACGGGTTCATACGGATTGCTGTCCGTCGTCCCCGGAGACCGCAGGATCACCCCCGCTCACTCCATTGACATCCTCCTCCGCGTTCACGCGGAGGAATCCCGAGCGGACGGAAATAAATCGGTACAGTAACCCGTATCAGGCCTGCTCGAGGTCCTCGCGATAGTTTTCGGTCGCCTCGAGCGCCCGTTCGACGCGCTCTTTGGTGTCGCCCTCGATATCCTCGCGAACCTGTCGAAGCGTGTTCAGGTGTTCGTCGAGGATCGCGTGGTCGGGGTTGTGGTCGCCAACGACGTAGTCCCGGAACGCATCGCCCGTCTCGCGTATTTCCTCGCGGATATCGTCGTCGTCGGCTGTCTTCTCCGCCTGTGCGAGATCGTCGTGAGCCTGTTTGAGCGGGTCGGTCATAGAGAGGGTAACGACGACCGATCGGATAAGGATTGACCGGACATTGTCCACCTCGTGGCGTCCGGCGCGTTCGTCGCCCGTACGGGATCGATGGGTCCCGCTGTCGAGGGCCGGTTCGCGTGTAGTCCGTTCGTTCGTTCGGTATGGATCCTGTACGCAGTATCGACAGACAGAAATCCCAACAAAACCATCGCTACTGACTATCCAGTTTAAGTGGAACTACTCCTGGCTCACAGTCGCACTATGCCACTCTCACGACGCACGGCGATGAAGGCGATCGGTGCAGCGGGTGGGCTCACCGCGGCCAGCGGGACCGTCCTTGCAGTGGGTGACCACGAGGACGACGACCGAACGAAACCGGCGGACGACGCACACGATGACACCGCGCCGGATGGACCGACCGTCCCGGACGCTGCGATTCGCGTCGCTCACTTCGCGCCGGACGCGCCGGCCGTCGACGTCTTCGTCGACGGCGATCGAGTCCTGTCGGAATTTGCTTACGCCGACATCTCGCCGTACCTCGAGATCGCACCCGGCACGTACAGAATCACGATTACCGCCGCCGGAGACCCGCAGACCGTCGCGTTCGACGGAGACATCTCCGTTGGCAGCGGATTTTACACCGTCGCTGCTATCGGCGAACTCGGCGCGGATACCTTCCGACCGACGGTCCTCGTCGACGCCGGCTCCGCGTTGGTTCGTGTCGCTCACTTCGCGCCGGACGCGCCGGCCGTCGACGTGCTCGCCGACGGCGAGCCCCTGTTCGAAAACGTCGCGTTCGAGGAGTCGACGGACTACGTCGCAGTGCCCGCCGGGAGCTACGAACTGTCGATCACACCCGCCGGTGATCCCGAAACCGTCGTCGAATCCACGACGCTCGAGCTCGAGCTCGGGACGGCCTACACGGCGACTGCGATCGGCTACCTCGAGCCACCCCAGGGACTGGAGACTCGTCCCTTCGGCATCTTCCCGACGGTCGACGGCGAATTCGAGGCAGACGGCGACTGATACCGACTGCTGTCCGTCAGTGCCGGCGCACCCGCGAGTCGTCCTACGGTCGCGCCGGGACCGATGGACAGCACCCCGTTCGACGGGCCGTCCCCAAGCGTGTCGGTCAAGTGCTTGCAGTTCCTCACCGATGGTACTGTGAGCGATACGCGAGGCCCCCTTCAACCGGACCGTCCCGACGTCGATCGACCGTTCGCGGTCGACGCGCCCTTCGATCCCGCGGGCGACCAGCCCGAGGCGATCGAGCAATTGGCCGACGGGTTCGTGTCGGGTGCGGACAAACAGACGCTGCTGGGCGTGACGGGGTCGGGCAAGACCAACACCGTCTCCTGGACGATCGAGGAAATCCAGAAGCCGACGCTGGTGATCGCCCACAACAAGACCCTCGCGGCCCAACTCTACGAGGAGTTTCGCAACCTCTTTCCCGACAACGCCGTCGAGTACTTCGTCTCCTACTACGACTACTACCAACCCGAGGCCTACGTCGAACAGACCGACACCTACATCGACAAGGACGCCTCGATCAACGACGAGATCGATCGCCTGCGCCACTCCGCGACGCGCTCGCTGCTGACTCGCGAGGATGTCATCGTCGTCGCCTCGGTCTCTGCGATCTACGGCCTCGGTGACCCGCGTAACTACGTCGACATGTCGCTGCGACTCGAGGTCGGCGAGGAGGTCGGTCGCGACGAGTTACTCGCCCAGCTGGTCGACCTGAACTACGAGCGCAACGATGTCGACTTCACGCAGGGCACCTTCCGCGTGCGCGGTGACACGATCGAGATCTACCCGATGTACGGCCGCTACGCCGTCCGCGTCGAACTCTGGGGCGACGAGATCGATCGCATGGTCAAAGTCGATCCGCTCGAGGGGACGACCCAAGGCGAGCAGCAGGCGGTTCTCGTCCACCCCGCAGAGCACTACTCGATTCCCGAGACGAAACTCGAGCGTGCGATGGACGAGATTCGCGACGACCTCGACAGCCGGATCTCGTACTTCGAGCGGGCGGGCGACATGATCGCCGCCCAGCGCATCGAGGAGCGCACGACGTTCGACCTCGAGATGATGGCCGAGACGGGCTACTGTTCGGGGATCGAGAACTACTCCGTCTACCTTTCGGATCGCGAGTCCGGCGAGGCGCCCTACACCCTGCTGGATTACTTCCCCGAGGACTTTCTCACCGTCGTCGACGAGTCCCACCAGACGCTGCCCCAGATCAAGGGCCAGTACGAGGGCGACAAATCGCGCAAGGACTCGCTGGTCGAGAACGGCTTTCGGCTGCCGACGGCCTACGACAACCGGCCGCTGACCTTCGAGGAGTTCGAGGCAAAGACCGACCAGACGCTGTACGTATCCGCGACCCCAGCAGACTACGAACGCGAGGAAAGCGACCGGATCGTCGAACAGATCGTTCGCCCGACCCACCTCGTCGACCCCGAGGTCGACGTCTCGCCGGCGACCGGCCAGATCGACGATCTGATGGATCGGATCGACGCTCGTATCGGGCGCGACGAGCGCACGCTCGTGACGACGCTGACGAAACGGATGGCCGAAGACCTCACGGAGTATCTCGAGGAGGCTGGCGTCGACGTCGCCTATATGCACGACGAGACCGATACCTTAGAGCGCCACGAGATCATCCGCTCGCTGC
Source organism: Salinadaptatus halalkaliphilus (assembly GCF_006543045.1). Classification (GTDB taxonomy): domain Archaea; phylum Halobacteriota; class Halobacteria; order Halobacteriales; family Natrialbaceae; genus Salinadaptatus; species Salinadaptatus halalkaliphilus. The sequence goes on from NZ_RBZW01000011.1 coordinate 79,261, forward strand.
GACTAGGCGAGATCGACGTCCTGGTCGGGATCAACCTCCTGCGAGAGGGGTTGGACATCCCCGAGGTTTCGCTCGTGGCGATCCTCGACGCCGACCAGGAGGGATTCCTCCGGAGCGAAACGACGCTCGTCCAGACGATGGGACGGGCGGCCCGCAACGTCAACGGCGAGGTCGTCCTCTACGCCGACGACCCCTCGAACGCCATGGAGTCGGCCATCGAGGAGACCCAGCGCCGCCGGCGTATCCAGCAGGCCTACAACGAGGAACACGGCTTCGAGCCGACGACCATCGAGAAGGCGGTCGGCGAGATGAACCTCCCCGGCTCCAAAACCGACACCAGCGAGGTCTCCGGCCGCGATCTCGAGGACGAAGAGGAGGCCGCTCGCTACCTCGAGGAACTCGAGGATCGGATGCAGGAAGCGGCGAACAACCTCGAGTTCGAACTCGCGGCGGACATCCGCGATCGGATCCGCGAGCTGCGCGAGGAGTTCGACCTCGCAGGCGACGAGGACGAGGGGGTCGCGCCGCCGGCAGAAGAGTTCTGAGCGCCGTCACGCGTCGCTCGACCGTCGATTCTGAGCGCCGTCACGCATCACTTTACCGCCGAGACTGGGCTGTCGTAGCTGGACGTATCGCTGCGGTGAGGTGGGATTATGAGGGAGCATCGCAATGCTGGAGGTATGACAGACGATACCGATGGCCGATCGCACGTGGAGCGCTACCGCGACCGAACGGAAACGTCCAGGCGACACCACGAGACGGCGCTCGAGTACCTCCCCGGCGGGAACACGCGGGAGGCTCTTCACTACTCGCCGTATCCGGCGTACCTCGAGGACGGCGACGGGGCCGTCGTCACCGACGTCGACGGCAACGAGTACCTCGATTTTCTCAACAACTACACGTCGCTGATCCACGGCCACGCGCCGACGGGGATCGTCGAGGCCGCGACCGACGCGGTTCGACGGGGGAGCGCTCCGGGTGGACCGACCACCGACGAAATCGAGTTGGCACGCCACCTCGTCGACCGAGCGCCGGCGCTCGAGCTGATTCGGTTCACCAACTCGGGGACGGAGGCGACGATGAACGCCATCCGGGCGGCTCGAGCCTATACGGGCAACGACATCGTCGCCAAGTTCGAAGGCGCCTACCACGGCACCCACGACGACGCGCAGGTGAGCATCCATCCGCCGGCGCACCTCTCGGGCCCTGCCGACGACCCGACGAGCGTTCCCGACTCGGCCGGTGTCCCCGACTCCAAGCGCGAGGAGGTACTGTCGCTCCCGTTCAACGACGCCGACGCGACCGTCGAGAAACTCGAACGCCACCGCGACGAGCTGGCCTGTGTCCTGCTCGCACCGTACATGGGGTCTGCCGTCGTCCCGCCAGAGCCGGACTTCCTCGAGACACTCGCCGACTGGACCGATCGCACGGACGTCCCGTTGATATTCGACGAAGTGATCTCGTTGCGGGTCGCCTACGGCGGTGCTCACGCGACACTGGACGTCGAACCGGACCTGATCACGTATGGAAAAATCGTCGGCGGCGGGTTTCCGGTGGGTGCCTTCGGCGGTCGCGAGGAGTTACTGGACCCGTACGACCCGCGTGGCGGCGCCAGCGTCGTCCACTCCGGCACGTTCAACGCGAACCCGGTCACCGCGTCGGCGGGCCTGGCCGCGCTCGAGGCGTTCGACGAAGCCGCCGTCGAGCGACTCGACGGGCTAGCGGACACCCTTGCGAGTGCGAGTCGTGACGTGATCGCCGATCGCGGACTGTCGATCCAGTTCAATCGTGCCGGGTCGCTGTTCACCCTCTATCTGTCGCCAGATCCCGTTCGGACCTATCGGGACAAGCCCCACCGAAAAGCGCTCGAACGGCGGCTGTTCCACGAACTGCAGTCCGAAGGGGTTCGACTCGCACCGAAGCTCATGGGCTGTCTCTCGACGCCGATGGACGAGGCCGAGGTCGACCAGTTCGTCGCGGCGCTCGATACGGCGCTCGGTCGGCTGGCCCCGACGATTGCCGCACGGGCACCGGAGATGGTCGACTAGTGACATCCTACGCCTGCAATGCGGGTCGAATCCGGTGTGTGGGTCGATTCGACTGATGAGCAGAACCCGGTGCGGTCGTTCGGTTCTGCTCATCAGTCGACGCTTGGAACGGTACTAGAGCTCGAGCGTGTAGACCGCCTCCGTATACTCCTCGTCGCCGAGTTCGACCGTCGCCTCGTCGGTCCGTTCGAACCCCTGGCCCTCGTAGAACTCGCGGCTCGCCTCGTTCGACTCGAGGTCGATCGCGCGCATTCGGTTCATGTTGAAGTCCTCCAAGTCCTCGCGCAGACGCTCGTGGAGGGCAGTTCCGATTCCCTCGTCCTGGTGGTCGGGGTGGACGTACATTCGAAGAATGTCGCCTTCGTCGTCGTGGACGACGCCGTGAGCGAAACCGACGACCTCGTCGTCGCGTTCGGCGACGAGGACGGCGGTACCGGGTTGCTCGAGGACGCTCTCGAAGGACTCGTCGCCGTACCAGTCGTCGATGGTCGCATCGATCGTCTCGCCCTCGATGTCGTCGTATGTGTCGTGCCAGGCCGCTCGGGCGACTGTTCGGATCGCCTCGCGGTCGTCGGGCGTGGCTGGTCGGAGTCCCATACGCGCGCTACGTGTTCGAGTGACAAAGACGTACTACCTTCCCGTGTCGGCCCTCGGCGTCCGATTCGTCGTATCGTACGGACCATTGGCAATCGCAACCGATGCAACCGCGACTGTCCTGCGGTTGTATCGGTAAATAGTTACAGCAATCCGTCTCAGAGCTCGGTCGCGTACACCGCTTCGTCGTAGTGTTCGCCTTCGATTTCGACCTCCCCGGTGTCGGTTTGTTCGAATCCCATGCTCTCGTAGAACCGGCGGCTCACGTCGTTGAACGCGAAGTCGAAGGCACGAACTCCTTCGACATCGTGGGCCTCGAGTTCCACGAGCAAGCGCTCGTGAAGCGTGGTTCCGATACCCTGGCCCTGGGCCGCCGGTACGACGTACATCCGCAGGATATCGGCGGTCTCGCCCTGGGCGACAGCATGGGTAAAGCCGACGATGTCGTTCGTGCCTGCCGTCTCGTCGGCCAGGTCGCTCTCTTCGACGACGAGGACGACCGTTCCCGGTGCCTCGAGTGGCATCGTGTCGTCGGTGTACCAGGCGTCGACGGTGCGATCGATCAGCGCCTCGTCGAGTTCGTCGTAGGTGTCGTGCCAGGCCTCGCGTGCGACGGCTTTGATCGCTGCGAAGTCGTCGCCTGTCGCCGGTCGAATGTTCATGGTTGTAGTTGATAGAACGAGCATAAAGTGACTTCGGCACCGATATCGACTGCCACCGACCGTTCAGCGCTCGTCGGACGGAATCGCGGCGGGGGCGACCAGATCACGTTCCTGTTCGTACTCGAGCAAATCGGCGTCGACCAGCCGCGGGAGGTGATCGTGATAGAGCGAAATATAGACGTTCGCGACCAGCTCGGCCGACAGCTCCGGAACGGGACGACCAGTCTCTCGGACGGCGACCTCCTCGGCGGCGTCGGCGAGGGTAAGCGATTCGTTGTAAGTTCGTATGACCTCGAGGAGGCGTCGACGCCGGCTGTTGGCGAGCAACTCGAGTGCCTCGTCGACCGAATCCGTCGCAGCCTCGTGACCGTCGAGCCAGTCGAGAATTGCCGAGACGAACTCGGTACGGTCGAACTCGGAGTGTGATTTACTAGTCATCTGTATGTCGTCGGTTGGCTTCGAGTGGCAGCAACTGTCGACGTGAGAGACGAGTTGTGTCAAGTATCGATTGGTCGCCGACAGCTGCTCGCCCGCGGCTTCTACCGAATTCTCTCCTGCACAGTAAATATGCGTGTCGAAACGACCTCGATTCGTTCCGCGCTACCAGAGTGTAACGAAAAGCTGAGTCTCCGGTCCTCACCGATCACTCGACGGTGTAGGTGGGCTCGTCGACCGATTCGCTCTTGCAGTCCGGACAGCGCGACGGGAGGTTGACCAAATCGTCGAAGTCCTCGAAGCCGCAGTCGCGACACGTCGGGGGTGCGACGAGCAGTTGTTCGTCGGTTCCCTCGAGCGAGCGAGCGACGTGGTCGACGTGGTCGACCACCGCGTGTGGCGTTACGTCGAGGCGGGCCGCGAGTTCGCTCGGCGTTCCTGCCTGCTCGCGCAACGTGGCGGCGAGTCGCTGGCGGGTGGTTTCGTCGGCCTCTCGCATAGATCTGGCAACGCGATTCGTTGCCTTACCCTTTCGCATTCGGTGTTGTCGGTGGGTTCGAGTGGGATCAAAAAGCGGCGTTCGGTGAAAGGGTAACTGACTTACATCACGGCGCTGAAGCTGAAATTATGAAAGCCGTCGTCCTTGCTGGCGGATACGCGACCCGGCTGTGGCCGATTACGAAACACCGGCCGAAGATGTTCCTCCCGATCGGTGACTCGACGGTTATCGATCACATCTTTCGCGAGCTCGAGGCAGACGACCGGATCGACGAGGTCTACGTGAGCACGAACGAGCGCTTCGCACCCGAGTTCGAGGCCCACCTCGCCGACAGCGAGTTCGACAAACCACAGCTTTCGATCGAGGAAACGAGCGAAGAAGCAGACAAGTTCGGCGTCGTGGGCGCGCTCGCGCAGCTGATCGATCGCGAGGGCGTCGACGACGACTTGCTCGTGATCGCCGGCGACAACCTCATCAGTTTCGACGTTTCGACCTTTCTCGACTACTTTCAGGAGCGTGACGCCCCGACGCTTGCTGCCTACGACGTTGGCTCTCTCGAGAAGGCAAAGTCCTACGGCCTCGTCGAACTCGAGGACGACCGCGTCGTCGACTTTCAGGAGAAACCCGACGACCCCAACTCGACGCTGGTCTCGATCGCCTGTTATGCCTTCCCCGGCGAGTCGCTCTCGCTGTTGCCGACCTATCTCGAGGAGGGAAACAACCCCGACGAACCCGGCTGGTTCGTCCAGTGGCTCCAGGATCGTGAGCCGACCTACGCCTACACGTTCGAAGGTGCCTGGTTCGACATCGGCACTCCCGAGAGCTATCTCGACGCCGTCGCCTGGCATCTGGGCGGCGACTCCCTGATCGACGACTCCGCAACCCTCGAGAACACGACCATCGGCGACAACGTCCACGTTATGGCCGACGTCAGCCTCGAGGACACCACCCTCGATCACGCGGTCGTCTTCCCGGACGCGACGGTCCGCAACGGCGACATCCGCCGCTCGATCATCGACGAGGGAACCCGCCTCGAGGACCTCGATCTCGCGGGCGCACTCATCGGCGCCCACACGACGATCACGAACGGCTCCCCGTAGCGTCGCGAACCACGCTCGTCACTCATACGGATTGCTGTAACGATTTACCGGCGAAACCGCAGACGGGTCGCGGTTTCGGCGGTAACGACTTACAGTAAACCGTATCAGTCGGCGGTCGTTCGTTGCGTTACAGATTCCTGGAGGATGGCGACGAGTTCGAGGTATCCAAGCGTCGCAAGGGCGACGACCGCGAGGACGAGAACGAACGGAACGAGGATTTGCATGCGCTCGCGGAGCTGAACGCACGTTCGACCGCCTACCGGCCGGACCAGTCGAAGCATCGTCACCAGGATCGGTATCGCGATCCGTATCGACATCGTCATCGTGTCCTTGGCCGCGTGGTTGTCCGTCGCTGCTTGCGGGGCTGTCGGTCGCGATCACGAGCGGACGCTTCGAGTACCATACCGACGACGGCCACCCCGTCGCACTTGAAACTCAGTCAGACAATCGATAGTTGAAACTCCGTCAGACGGCCGTCTGACGGCCGTTAGACGACTTTTCGAAGGGAGAACGAGCGAGCTACCGCCACCGCGAGGAGAGTACTCGAGCCAGTTCCCGCGGACCGTCGACGGAGCCGATCGACGAACGATAGCCGACGCCGACGGTCCGTTTCAGGAGTTTCGCTGGCTTTCCCGTCACGACGGACGACCCGACCTGCGCGACGGCGTCGTCGCCGACGCTGACGACCCAGCCGGGCGACTCGAAGGAAACGGACTCGAGTGCTGGCTCGGCTGTGTCGTCGCTGTCAGCCTCGACAACGGCAGCAACGTTTTCGGCGGCCGTCCGCGCCTCGCGGACGGCAGCCTGTGCGCTCGCGGGCACCGGTTCGTCGTCGGCGTCGACGACTCGAGCGGCGTCGCCGACGACGAACGTCCGGTCGTCGAGTCGGAGATCGGCCGGAACCGTCACGCGCTCGCCGTCGACGGCGCCGGCGCCGCGGATGCCGCCGGTCCAGACGAACAGGTCGGCCGGGAGTTCGGCGCCCGACTCGAGGACGATTCGGTCGTCGTCGGCATCGCTGACGGTTGCGTCGGTCCGAATTTCGACGCCCTGAGACTCGAGCGTGGTCGCGACTGCCCGCTGGAACGACTCGGAAAACTGTGGTGCGACGGCGTCGAACTGTTCGACGATCGTCACCGTCGCATCGCTGTTGTACTCCCGTGCGAGCGCGGCCAGTTCGCCGGCGACTTGTACCCCCGAAAGACCTGCGCCACCGACGACGATCCGCGGATCGCCAACGGCGAACAGTTCGCGTGCCCGCGAGCGAATGCGGGTCGCGTGCGAGAGTCGTTTCAACGGAAGTGCGTGTTCGCGGACGCCCTCGAGGCCGTAGTAGGCCGTCCGGGCGCCGAGACAGATCGCAGCGATGTCGTAAGACAGGGTTCCGTCCGAGAGCTCGACGACCCGTTCGTCGCGGTCGATCGATTCGACGCGGGCCACGCGGACGGTCGCCCGCTCGAGGACGGCCGGTAGCGAGACGGTGATCGCCGACGCGAATTCCGGCCGGCGAATAATTCGATGGAGTTCGTGCTGGACGAGGTGGTCGGGAGAATCGTTGACGAGCGTGATGTCGGCAGCCGACGGCAGCGTCTCCTCGAGCAATCGCGTCAGGGTCAGGCCGGCGTATCCGCCACCGAGGACGACGACGTGCATGACGTGGGGTACGGCCTCGAGCTGTATAGCGGTTGATGTCGGTCCACGCCTCGAGCAGCGCGGTTAGAACAGGTGGTCGTCGTCCTCGAGCAATCGAGCGGGGCCGCCGACCTCCCAGGTGGTCGTCGAGACGCCGCAGTCGGCGATCTCTTCTTCGACGTACTCGGCGTGTTCGTCGGTGGTGTTGACGTAGACGCTGGCGCCGGTGTCGGTCGAGAAGTAGACGGGGATGTCCTCTTGCTCGCGCAGTTTGCGGACGCGGTTGAAGATCGCGAGCGTGGCCGGCTGCCAGTAGACCCAGCCTTCGGGGCCGGTCATCGTCGTCGCGGCGAGCGAGAGCGAGTCGTGCTCGGCGAGTTCGAAGACGCCCTCGAAGTCGTTGTTGCGCAGCGAATCGCGCATCTCGGCGATCTGGCCGTGAATGTGGGCGTTTCGGGCCTGGAACATGTGGCTGTCAGCGGCCTCCTCGTGGGCGTCTTCGGTCTCCTTGTGATACGGCACCAGGCCGACGATGATCTTGAGATTCTCGTGGAGGTCGGTCGGGATCCGCTCGGAGCGACAATCCTCGTCGTTCAGTCCGGTGTTGAGCTGGGAGAACGCACCCGTCACCGCGCGGGCGGCCGATGAGGAGCCGACTCGCGCGATAGTCGAGATCTCGGGCAGCGAACAGTCGAGGTCCGCGGCCTCGGCGAGTGCCATCGCCGCCGCAGCGAAGCCCGACGACGAGGAGCCGAGTCCGACGTTCGAGGGGAAGCTGTTCTCGCTCTCGAGGCGAACCGGGTACACTGTGTGTGCGGCGTCGGATTTGGAGCGAGCTTTCTCGACGACGGCTTCGACCCGTTCGTGGGCCCGTCCCTCGAGTTCTTCGCCGTCGACGACGAAGGTGTCCTCGTCGTAGTCCATCGAGAACTCGACGGTCGTGCGGGTGTGACTCGGGGCCGTACAGAGGCTGATGCTGTCGTGGTAGGGCAGGCGCTCGATCTCGTCGCGCATCCCGTGATACTTGACCAGCCCCTGGATTGGGTGGGCCATCGCGGTTGCTTTCATACCCTCACACGGACGTGACGATCGCTTAAAGCTCACGGCATCTCGCCGACATCGCGTCGGCCGGACGACTCAACGTGGACACGCAGGACGTGACACGGTCGGACAGAACTCGTGTGGTTCGTGGTGACGCATCACGTGCGGTTCGTGGTGATCCATCTCGAGTGGAGGCGGCTGTGTTCGAGTGGTGGCAGAAACTGGTACTTAGAGGGAGTGACTTGCCTCGTAGGCGTCCTCGACGTTCTCGAGGAGTTGGTGGATCGGGAGGGTGATCCCGGCCTGGCGGGCAGTGATTGCGAGTGGCATCGCGACGATTCCGATCACGATGCACAGTTGGTACAGTGCGAACAGCGTCGCGCGGTACACGCGGGTTATCATCGGCGTTCACCCGTCCCCAGACGGAGGTGGTATATAAGCTTTCTTGAAACTCGCAATCTATACCGATCGATCACTCGCAACCGGGTCGACGCCCGCATGCGATTCAAGCTGACTGGCACAGCGTCCAACTAAAGGTGTGCTCGAGCCGACATCGGTGTATCCAGGCCCCAATCGATAGGGGGAATTCTCGTAACTTATGTGGATTATCGAATTGACGTGCGCGGCGTGGCCAACAGCCGCAGCCGAACCGCAAGACAGGAAACCCCCCGGCACGACCACGTCGTATGAGCAATTATCTCGTCGCGATGGAGGCTGCGTGGTTGGTTCGTGACGTCGAAGAGATCGACGATGCGATCGGCGTCGCGGTCAGCGAAGCTGGGAAGCGACTCAACAACGAAAACATGGACTACGTCGAGGTCGAAGTCGGCGCGACGGGTTGTCCCGCCTGCGGCGAGCCGTTCGACTCTGCGTTCATTGCCGCCGATACCGCACTCGTCGGCCTCGGTCTCGAGATGGAAGTCTTCAACGCCGACAGCGAGGAACACGCCTCCCGGATCGCCAAAAGCGAGGTCGGCGGTGCGCTGCGTGACGTCCCGCTGTCGGTCGCCGACATCGTCGAAACCGAGGAAGACGAGTAGCCACCGACCGCTCGAGTCGCAAACTACTTTTGATAACCCGTAGTTATTGGCTCGTATGGAACTCCCGACACCCGAAGACCTGCGCCAGCGCCGGACCGATCTCGGGTTGACCCAGAGCGAACTCGCCGAGACGGCCGAGGTGTCCCAGCCGCTGATCGCCCGCATCGAGGGCGGTGATGTCGATCCGCGGCTCTCGACGCTTCGGCGAATCGTCAACGCCTTAGAGAAAGCCGAAAGCGATGTCGTCCGGGCCGATGATCTGATGAACGAAGCGGTCGTCAGCGTCGCGCCGGAGGAGCCGGTCAGCGAGGCCGCCAAGAGTATGGAAGAAGAGGCCTACTCCCAACTCGCGGTCATCCAGGACGGCATCCCGGTCGGCTCGATCAGCCAGAGCGACCTCGTCCACCTCGACTCCGAATCGCGAGACGAACCGATCGAGCAACACATGAGCGAAAGCTTCCCAACGGTCTCGAAAGACGCGACCTTGGACGAGATCAGCAACCTGCTCGAGCACTACAAAGCCGTCATGATCACCGAAGCCGGCGAAACCGTCGGCATCATCACTGAAGCCGACATCGCTGCACGGCTTTCCTGAGACGGATTGCTGTACCGATGTGCCGGCCCAACCGCCACCGGGCTCGCGGTTGCACCGGACACGACGTACGGTAAACCGTAGAAGACAGTCGGCGGCCCAAGGGGTGGATGTTCGTCCGCGTCGGTCGCTCGAAAATAGACTGTATGCTCGAGTACGCGCCGTTCAGACCGCGAGATACTCGGTGACGGCCTCGCGTTCCTGCATTCGGTCCGGCCCGAGTTCGTCGACGATCGTTCCCTTGTCGATGGCGTAACAGCGCTCCGCCAGGTGCTGAACGACGTGGAGATTCTGCTCGACGAAGAGGATCGTCGTTCCCAGATCGCGGTTGACCTGCTGGAGGTCCCGCGTGATATCCTGGACGATCGACGGCTGAACACCCTCGGACGGTTCGTCGAGCAGGAGGAGATCGGGGTTGCCGATCAACGCGCGGCCGATCGCGAGCATCTGCTGTTGGCCGCCACTGAGCGTGCCCGCCTCCTGTGAGCGCCGTTCCTCGAGGATCGGGAAGTAATCGTAGACATCTTCGTAGCGGACCTCGTCGTCGTCCTCGTTGATGGACTCGCCCATCTTGAGGTTCTCTCGAACCGTGAGTTCGGGGAAGACATCACGGCCCTGTGGGATGTAGCCCATGCCGCGACGGGCGCGCTCGTCGGCGCTGACCCACGTCCCTGCAGTCGAACCGAGGCCGAGTGCCGTCGCGAGGTGGCCGGTGACGCCGTTGGACGCGTCGTCGGCCGACGCCTCCGTTGCGTCGACGACGACGTCGCCGTCGAAGACGATGCGACCGTCCGAGGCCTCGAGCAGGCCCATGACGGCTTTGACCAGGGTCGTCTTGCCGACACCGTTTTTCCCCATGATACCGACGATCTCGCCGTCGTCGACGGTGATGTCGATGTCTCTGAGAATCGGGGTCTTGCCGTACGATACGCCGAGGGATTCGATCTCGAGCATTATTCTTCCTCACCCAGGTAGATGCGTTTGACCGCGGGGTCGTTTCGAACGTCCTCGATCGATCCCTCCCTGAAGATGGCGCCGTCGTGTAAGACCGTGACCTGATCGGCGATCGTCTCCACGAAGTCGATGTCGTGTTCGATGACGACAAACGCGACGTCGTCTTCGGCGTTGATCGTCCGCAGCAAGTCGGCAACTTCGGCCGTCTCCTCGACGGAGAGTCCGGCGACGGGTTCGTCGAGCAGCATGAGCGTCGGCTCGAGCGTCATCGCCATCGCGATCTCGAGACGCTGTTGCTGGCCGTGGGAGAGGTTCGCCGCCGTCTCGTCGGCGGTTCCCTCGAGGTGGAAGCGCTCGAGGGTTTCTCGTGTTCGTTGCTCGAACGTGTCGGGGTCTGCGATCCGCTGGAGCGGAATGCGCAGATTCTCGCGCACGCTCAGGTCCGGATAGATGCTCGGCACCTGGAACTTCATGCTGATACCGCGTGAAACCCGTTCGTGGGAAGGGAGATGACCGATCTCGTCGCCATCGTAGTAGATCGAGCCCGCCGTGGGTTCGAGGCGGCCGGTCAGGAGTTTGAGGAACGTACTCTTGCCGGCGCCGTTGGGACCGATCAGACAGCGGAGTTCCCCCTCGTCGATCCCGAAGTCGACGTCGTCGGTGGCGGTCAGCCCACCGAACTGTTTGCGAAGGCCTCGCGTCTGCAAGATCGTGTCCGTCTCGACGCCCGTCTCGTCGACGGCCGCCGTCGTCTTGACCGTCGGATCGCTCGTCGCCATCAGTCGCTCACCTCCTCAGTCGGCGCGGGTGAGTCCGAAGCTGGCTCCTGTCTGCGCGTCTGCAGGGCGACGATCAGATCGCGGATTCCCGGCGCGATCCCTTTCGGAATCGCGAGCATGACGATAATGAGCAACGAGCCGACGATGACCAGCGCCCACTCGCCGGTGAGCTGGAGCTCGAGCCACTGGATGGCGATGGCGGCGGCGATCGTTCCGAAGATGGATTCGCGGCCGCCGATGCTGGCCCAGATGACCGGCATCGCGGCGGCCGTGATCGCGAACTCGCTCGGGTCGATGTAGTTGCCCCAGGTAACGAAGAGGACGCCGCTGAGCCCGGCCAGCGCGCCGCCGATCGTGAACGTGACGAACTTGATGAACGTCGTGTTGTAGCCGAACATCTCGGTGCGGGCTTCGTCCTCGCGGGTCGCAACCATCGCATAGCCGAACTGGCTGTTGACCAGCACGCGCAACCCGAGGTAGGTCGCGATCAGCGCGGCCAGTGCAGCGTAGTAGTGCATCGCGCCGTCTAACGTGATCCCGACGTCGCCGACGCCGACGCCGAGGTCGGGGATGCCGACCATGCCGTTGAAGCCGCCGAGTGCGGCCTCGCCGACCGCCCACTCGCTGCCGGCGGTCTGGCCGAGGAAGGTGTGTAAGACCAGCGCGACGACGAGCGTGATGATCGTCACGTAGACGTCCCGGACCCCGCCGTAGAACATGAAGTAGCCAAGCAGGGCGGCAAACAGCGTCGCGACGGCGATACCGGCGACGATACCGAGCGTGACGCCGGTGTACGACGAGAGGTTGATCGCGACGATACCGAACGTGTAACCCGCGACGCCGAAGAAGGCGACCTGGCCGAAGCTGAGGATGCCACAGAAGCCCCAGATGAAACAGAGGCTCACCCCGAGCAGCGCGTAGACGAGAAACACCGAACTCGTCGCGGCGGCGTAGGGTCCGAAGAGGACGGGGTAGATCGCCAACAGCAGAACGGCAACCCCGAAACTCGCCCAGAACCCGTTCGAGTTGCCGATCGTGTTCGGCCCCTCGAACGGGGCGCGAAGCCGCGCCGCGAGCGACGCGGACGAGTCCGAACTCATTGGGCTTCCCTCCGTTTCGCGCGGATGTCTTCGAGCAGTCCGGTGATCCCATCTGGCAGGAACCGGATGGCGAAGATCGCCGCCGTGAGCAAGGCGACCTGGCCGATGAAGGTGCCGCCGACGTAGGTGAAGATCGCGTCGATCGTCCCGAGGAAGCCGCCGGCCAGCGACGTGCCGATCAGCACGGACGGGCCGCCGACGACGACGGCGACGAACGCCTCGACGAGGAAGTTCGCGCCGAGATCGGGCGACATCGTGATCGTCGGCGCGTAGAGCGCGCCGGTTAGCCCGGCCAGTGCGGATCCGATCGCGAACGTCGAGAGATACATTCGATCGGTATCGACACCCATGCTCCGGGCCGTCTCCTCGTCCTGAATGGTCGCCCGCGCCTTGATCCCGAACGTGGTTCGCGTAAAGACGACGTAGAGCGCGGCGAGCGTGAGTATCGCCGCACCCGCAAGCATGATTCGGTACGCCGAGTACGAGTAGACGCCGTAGCTGATGCCGCCAAAGGGCGTCCCGATCTGATCGAGGGAGTTCCCGAAGACGATGCGGGTGAGCTGGATCATCACCAGACTGATGCCGAACGTGACGACCATCGAGTCGAGCAACCGCCCGTAGAGACGGTGGATGATGAGCCGCTCGAGGATGATACCATAGACCGTCGTCGCGATAATCCCGACGAGCATCGCGAGCACGAGAGGGACACCCAGAAGGTTGAACGACAGCGTCGTCGCGTAGGCACCCACGAGGATGAACTCGCCGTGAGCGAGGTTGATGATCCCCATCATCCCGAAGATGATCGCCAGTCCCACGGTCGCGAGCACGATGAACGCGAAGCTATCGAGGAACTGGAACGTGAGGTTCAGCAGTTCGTACAGGGCCATCTTAGATCGCGTCGTAGAACTCCTCGGGTTCGTACTGGGTCTGCTCTGATTCGCTGGTCAGATCACAGCCCACTTCGTGGAGGAAGGATGGTTCGATGTACTGTTCTTCGTCGAAGGTAACCTCGTGGTTCTCGTCAGCGTGGCCGATCCGCATGTGGTGTGTCATGTGGTGGGTCGCCGGATCGAGTTCGATCGTGCCTTCGGGCGCGTCGACCTCGATACCGCTCTCGAGTTCCGCGATGACTTCCTCCTGGTCGAAGGTTCCGGCGCGTTCGACCGCGTCGGCCCACATGTGGACCGAGAAGTAGTTGTTCTGGGCTTCCTGATTCAGGTAGTCTGCATCCGGGAACATCTCGTAGAACGAATCGACGAACTCCTGGCTCGACTCCGTCTCGATCTCCTGCATGTAGTTGACGCCGACGTACATATCCTCGAGGGCCGGCGGTTCGACGCGCAGGTGTTCGTACCCCTGTGCCATCGTCGTCGAGGACGCCATCGGAATGTCGAGTCCGGTATCGGCGCGCTGTTCGTAGAAGTTCGTGTGACTGTCGCCGACGAGCATCGAGGCGATGAAGTCCGGATCCTCGCCCTGGATGTTGTTGATCGTCGATCCGAAGTCGGTCTCGCCCAGCGGAATGTACTCCTCGTCGAGCACCTCTGCGCCGTGTTCCTCGGCGAGAATGCGGACCCAGTCGCCCGAGATCTGTCCGAAGTTGTAGTCCGCGGCGATCGTGTAGATTCGTGGGCCGTACTCCTCGATCATGTAGGGGATAACCGCACCGAGTTGCTGGCGTGCGGTCGCCCCCATCGCGAAGGTCGTCCGGTCACAGACGCCGCCTTCGTACTGGGTCGTGTAAAAGTACAGCTGCTCCTCGTCGTTGATGATCGGGCGAATCGCCTCTCGGGTCGCACTCGAGTAGCCCGCCCAGAGCGCGTCGACGTCCTCGCTGTTGATCGCCTCGCGCGTGAGTTCCTGGTAGCGCTGGTTGTCCGACTGCGGGTCAGGATCGTAGACCTCGATTTCCTCGCCGAGGACCCCGCCGTTCTCGTTGATCTCCTCGACGGCCAGCAGCGACGACTGCCACTTCGAGGTACCGTTGAGCGCGAACTCACCGGAGCGATCCTCGAGAATGCCGATCGTCGGACCGTCGTCGCCGTTCCCGTTTCCGCCGCCGACGACGCCGCCTTCCTCGAGGCAGCCACCGAGTGCTGCAAGTGCACCCGCGGTACCGCCTGCGAGGACGCGTCTGCGGGAGATCGATGGGTAACTCATCAGTTCGAGCCTCCGAATTTGACGGTCGATGAATCTTTGGCTTTGTAACCTATTTCCCCACTATCACTCCATGTGTGTCCGCTCATTGTCTACAACTTGTGGAAAGAGAAGAAGTATAAAAGGTTTACCTCAAATGGCTACTGGTTGTATGTACGTGATCCGGGGTAACTAATCAACAGTAATGGCGTTTCATTCCCTAATATTGTGGACGTTCGTTTCTATTACACGGGATATATAGAGATCGTAAACCTATTTTTGGCGGTTGGACCGACCGACGTTGCCGAGAGTCAATATATCGGCTCGTTGCCGATCTACCGATGTCGGATCTAACTAGAAAACACCGACCACAACCCCATTGGCTGCCCTAATACTTACTTTTGGAAAATGTAACACGCACCTGTCGTTCCGTGATTTCGACGTTCGATACGTTACGCGGCGATTATCGCGCGACATTTTTTGGACAATCACAACTATTCGTCCGCGAGGTTCGCTCCCAGTTCGATCGAGATGCGAAAATCGGGGAACCATATCTGTAATATATACAATTATGTCCGCATTAGAACGCCATATGTAATCGTCGAGGCGAAGGATATATCGGTGCCACCCCAAGAGCAATACACTGATGAGCTATTCGCGGCGTGACGTACTGGTAACGACGGCTGCGCTTTCGGCAGGTAGCCTCGCAGGCTGTCTCGACGGTTTCGGGGGGGACACCGACCAGTGGGCGACCGCGTCGTTCTTTACGCTCGCTGAGTTTACGCGGGCAGTAACCGGTGACACGCGGTCGGTCGACAACGCCGTCCCGTCGGGACAACACGGCCACGGCTGGCAGCCGTCAGCCCATATGCTGCCGACGATCGTCGAATCCGACGTCTTCGTCTACCTCGGTAGCGAGGGGTTCCAACCCTGGGTCGACGACGCCGTCTCCCAGATCGAGCACGATCACGCCGACGACGTCGTCCTCGTCGACGCCCTCGAGGGAATCGAGTTGCTCGAGTACGGCGACGATCACGGCCACGAGCACGAAGACGACGCTCACGACGGCCACGCGAACGGTCCCGACGCGGAATCGGCCCTCGACGTGCGCGCCATCGACCTGCTCGAACCGGCAAGCGGCGAGGTCGTCGTCGACGCACACGGCGACCACTGGCACGGTGTGCCCCTCGAGGTACCGACCGACGATTCTCGTACGCTCGAGGCCGCCGTCGAGACCGCAGACGGCGTCGTCGACGGCAGCGAAGACGCCTACGATCTCACGGTACGGGTCGAAGACGGCTCGTCCGGCCTCGCGGTCGACGGCCACGGTGACCACCTCCACGTCCGCGGGGAAGCCCTCGAGACGGCGACGATCGTCGTCGGACTCGAACGGGATGGCGACCTCGTCTGGGAAGCGCCGCCGCTTGCGGTTCGGGGGCGTGACCGATCCGCTGGCGACGACACCGATTACGGCGATTCCGAGCGGGGTCACGACGACGACCACGGTCACAGCCACGACGGTGGAGGACACGGCCACGGCGACGACGGCCACGACTACGGTCACAGCCACGACGGTCACGGTCACGACCATAGCCACGGCGACGACGGTCACGGTCACGACCACAGCCACGGCGAGTACGACGCGAAGTTCTTCTCGGATCCCGTCCTCGCCCAACGAGGCGTCGAAACTATCCGCGACGCGTTGATCGAGATCGATCCGGGCAACGAGTCGGTCTATGCGGAGAATGCGTCGGCCTATCTCGAGGAGCTACGGACGCTCCACGAGGCGTTCGAGTCGGCGCTTGCCGACCGTGAGCACGATCACGTCGTGCTCGCGGGCCACGACTCGTTCCAGTATCTCGGCGAGCGGTACGGATTCGAGATCCACACGCCGGTCGGCCTCTCGCCGGACGATTCGCCATCGGGACGAGAGATCGCCGCCGCCGTCGAGTTCCTCGAGGAACACGGTATCGAGTACGTGCTCTGGGATTACTTCGACGGCGAGGAGCTGGCCGCCGAACTCGCGGCCGAAGCCGATACCGTGACCGACACGGTGATGGTGTCGCCGGCGGAAAGTGTCGTCGAAGAATGGGTCGAGGACGGCTACGGCGACTACATCGGCCAGATGCGCGAAATCAACCTCCCGGCCTTCGAACGAGCACTGGGCGCGCCGTGACTCGAGTGGGTGTGCCCGGCCGTCGGGAGTCTCCCGGACGTAAGCCACGCCGATGAGACGCTCGTTTCGACTGCCGGTGCGAGCCGCACTCGCAACGACAGCCGTCGCTGTCGCCGTCGTCTTCCTCCCGATCGCGTTTGGGTTGATGCCCGCCCGATTCTTCGAGGCTAGCTGTACGGCGGGCCGAACGATCGGCACCGAGGTAGCCTGTTACCGGTTCATGTGGAACACGATCACGGTCGGCGTCTTCGTCGGGATCGTCGGGCCCACGATCGGCGTGTTTCTCGTCCATCGCGAGATGGCGTTGATCGGCGAGACGCTCGCTCACACCGCGTTCGCGGGCGTCGCCTTCGGGACGCTTCTGTTTGCGGCCTCCGGCTGGGACGCCCGGTTGTTGCTCGTCGCGCTCGCGGCGGCAGTCGTCGGCGCGGTCGGCGTTCAACGACTCGCCCAGCGAACCGGTGCCTACGGCGACGTCCCGATCGCGATTATGCTGACCGGCAGCTTCGCGCTGGGAACGCTGTTTATCGACGTCGGTGGGGGGTTCGCGTTCGTCGACATCAACAGCTACCTGTTCGGGAACATCTCGGTTACCGACGAGCACAGCGTCACCGTGATGGCGCTGTTGAGCCTCGTCGTCGTCGGCGTCGTCGCGGCGACGTACAACCAGCTGCTGTTTATTACGTTCGACGAACGCGCCGCGCGGGTCGCGAGCATCCCCGTCTCGACGTACAACACCGTGTTGATCGTGCTCACGCCGCTGGTCGTCGTCGGCGCGATGCAGATTCTCGGCGTGATCCTCGTTGCCGCCATGCTCGTCGTTCCGGTCGCTGCCGCCTCGCTCGTCGCCGACAGTTTCCGCGAGACGTTGTATACGTCGATCGTCGTCGGCGAACTCGCCGTCCTCGCAGGCATCGCCACCTCGTGGCTGTTCGGTCTCAGACCCGGTGCAACGATCGTCGTGATCGCGATCGCATGCTATCTCGTGGCGGTCGTTCGCACCGACCGAAGTCACTCTACGGCGACACGTCGGTGATCCAACGCCGCCACCGATCACCGCCGGAATGTGGCCGACTCGAGTTGGATGTGTGGTTTGTCCAATCTCAATACGCCATCTCACGTCATTATATCATGGCAAAGAATAATTTGGCGCAAATAACAGTATTTGACCAATTGGTGTGCAAATATTGTTGTACGAACGTAGGTTTACATCAGTCGTACTCATTTTGGCACGTATGGGACCAAACACGCGTACAATCCCCACTGGTCGGGACGGAGTGATCGGCGGATGAGCGAGTTCGTCCCGGGCGAACTTCGGCCGGCCGACCAACCGGTTTCGATCAACGAGGGCCGGGAGACAGCGACGGTTACCGTCGAGAACACCGGTGATCGACCAGTCCAGGTCGGCTCGCACTTTCACTTTTTCGAGGTTAACCCCGGGCTGGCGTTCGACCGGGAGACCGCCTACGGCATGCGACTGAATATTCCGGCGGGCACTGCGGTCCGGTTCGAACCGGGCTGTGACCGCGAGGTCGACCTCGTCGCTATCGGCGGGGATCGCGTCGTCCACGGAATGGGTGGACTCGTCGGCGGCGAACTCGACGACGACGATGTCAAAGCGCGCGCGATGGAACGCGCTCGAGAACGGGGATACATCGACGACGAGGGCGACCGATGAGTCGGGAGCTTTCGCGACGCGAGTATACGGATCTGTTCGGGGCGACCGAGGGCGACCGGATTCGCCTCGGCGATACCGACCTCTTCGCGACGATCGAGACCGACCACGGCGTCCCCGGCGAGGAGGCCGTCTTCGGCGGCGGGAAGACGATGCGCGACGGGATGGGGATGCAGTCGGGGACGACCCGGGCAGACGGCGCCCTCGACTGGGTGTTCACGAACGTCGTGACGATCGATCCCGTCCTGGGCGTCCGTAAGGGCGACATCGGCGTCCGGAACGGCGAGATCGTCGGCGTCGGCAAGGCCGGCAACCCCGACACGATGGACGACGTCGATATGGTGATCGGCTCGAGTACGGATACGATTCCGGCGGACGGCCTGATCGCGACGCCCGGCGCGCTCGACATTCACGTCCACTTCAACAGCCCGCAACTCGTCGATCACGCGCTCGGATCGGGCGTCACGACGATGTTCGGCGGCGGCTTCGGCGGCGGGGCCACGACCTGTACGCCCGGCCCCGAAAACATCAAACGCTTCCTCCAGGCTGCCGAGGAGTGGCCGGTCAACGTCGGCTTCTACGGCAAGGGCAACAGCAGCCAGCCTGAGACGCTGTACGAACAGATCGACGCCGGCGCGGTTGGACTCAAACTCCACGAGGACTGGGGCTCGACGCCCGCGGCGATCGACACCTGTCTCGAGGTCGCCGACGAGGAAGACGTGCAGGTCTGTATCCACACGGATACGCTCAACGAGTCGGGCTTCGTCGAGGACACCTTCAACGCCATCGACGGGCGGGCGATCCACACCTTCCACATCGAGGGTGCCGGCGGCGGCCACGCGCCGGACGTCCTCGAGTTGATCGGCCACGAGCACATGCTGCCGTCCTCGACGAATCCGTCGATGCCCTACACCGAGAACACGTTCGACGAGCATCTCGATATGGTGATGGTCTGTCATCACCTCAATCCCGACGTGCCCGAAGACGTGGCCTTTGCCGAGTCTCGCATCCGTGCGGAGACGATCGGTGCGGAGGATGTCCTCCACGACACCGGTGCCATCTCGATGATGACCTCCGACTCTCAGGCGATGGGCCGGATGGCCGAAGTCATCAGCCGCACCTGGCAGACCGCCCACAAGATGAAGAATCAACGCGGTCCCCTCGAGGCCGACGAGGACACCGGCGCGGACAACGCTCGCATCGAACGCTACGTCGCCAAATATACGATCAACCCCGCGATCACGGCCGGTATCGACGACTACGTCGGCTCGCTCGAGCCCGGCAAGCTGGCGGATATCGCGCTGTGGGAGCCCGCCTTCTTCGGGATCAAGCCAAAGACAGTGATCAAGGGCGGCTTCCCCGTCTGGTCGGAGATGGGCGAGGCAAACGGCTCGCTGATGACCTGCGAGCCGGTAATCGGGCGCGAACGCGCCGGGGCACAGGGGAAGGCGAAACACGGGCTCTCGATCTCGTTCGTCAGCGAGGCCGCCGCCGAGAACGAGGTCGGCGAGGCCTACGGCCTCGAGACCCCCGTTCGACCGATCGCCGAAACGCGCTCGGTGCGCAAGTCGGACATGGTCCACAACGACCACTGCCCGGACGATATCGAGATCGACGCCCAGACGTTCGAGGTCGAGGTCGACGGCGAACACGTCACCTGCGAACCGGCCGACGAAATCCCGCTCGCACAGCGATACCTGCTCTAAATCGATGCTCCACACCACACAACCGACGCCGGCGACAGTACCGTCACGAACTGCAGCCTCGAGTCCCGCGACGGGGGTGAGTCGATGAAGCTCTCGCCAAAGGAGATGGAGCGGTTGACGGTGTTCATGGCCGCCGAACTCGCCCGCCGACGGAAAGAACGCGGCGTGAAGCTAAACCATCCCGAGACGGTCGCCTACATCTCGGACTGGGCCTGCGAAGCGGCCCGCGAGGGCAAGTCCGTCTCGCAGATTCGATCGGAAGCGACCCAGCTCCTGACTCGCGAGGATGTCATGGACGGCGTTCCCTCCATGGTCGACATGATCCAGGTCGAACCCGTTTTTCCCGACGGCACCAAGCTCGTGACGATTCACGAACCCATCCGGGCCGACAGCCGCGAGCAACTCGAGGTGGTCGATCCCGGGCCGGGCGAGGAGTTCGACCGCGAGGCAACTGGAACGGAACCGAACGACGCAGACGAGACCGACGCGGAGGCCGAATAATGGGGTACAGAGACGTCGCGAAAGTCGGTCTCGGCGGCCCGGTTGGCTCGGGCAAGACCGCGATGGTCAAGTGCCTCGTGCCGAGACTCGTCGAGAAGGGTTACGAGGTGGGCGTCATCGCCAACGACATCATGACTCAGGAGGACGCCGACGTCTTCCGAGAGTCCTTCGCGGATCTGTTGCCCGAAGATCTCGTCGAGGGCGTCGAGACGGGGGCCTGTCCCCACACGGGCATCCGCGAGGACCCCTCGATGAACCTCGCGGCGATCGACGAGTTCACCGAACGCCACCCCGAACTCGACGTCGTGCTCGTCGAGAGCGGCGGCGACAACCTCGCGGCCACCTTCAACCCCGAACTCGCCGACTACTTCCTGTTCGTCATCTCGGTCGCGGAGGGCGAGGACATCCCGCGCAAGCGCGGGCCGGGTGTCACGCAAGCCGACCTCCTCGTGGTCAACAAGACCGATCTCGCCCCCCACGTCGACGCCGATCTGGACGTGATCGAAGCCGACGCGAGCGAGGTCCGAGGCGAGGACCCGTTCGTCTTCACCAACTGCAAGAACGGCGACGGCGTCGACGAGACGCTCGATCACATCGAGCGAGAGGTGCTGTTCGCGTGACCGTCGGATCGACCGACTCGAGCGGGCGTTCCGAACTCCCGCTACCCCCGGCGTTCGAATCCTACGCCGACGAATCGCTCGCACAGGCGCCCGCCGGCGGCCCGGGAAAGAACGGGCTGCTCGAGGCCACGTTCGCCCGTTCGGGCGAGAATCCGACGCGGCTGCTCCGCGACCGCGTCGAGGTTCCCTATCACCTGACCGGTACCCTCGAGACCGACCCAGCGCCCGGATTGACGACGCTGGTCGCCCAGGAGCCGACCGGCGGCGTCGCTCAAGGTGATCGCCACCGGCTGCGACTCGAGGCTCGGACCGGCGCTCGCGCCCACGTCACGACCCAGAGCGCGACGAAAGTCCACAGCATGGATGCGAACTACGCCCACCTCGACGCGACGCTGCGGGTCGAGGACGGCGGATTTCTCGAGTACGTGCCGGGCCCGACGATCGTCAACGAGGACGCCCGCTGCCTGCAGACGGTCTCGATCGATCTCGCGGACGACGCCGTCGCCATCGTCGCGGACGTGCTCGTCCCCGACGGGTTGAGCGACCACGAGGCGTTCGGCTTCGATCACTACCACTCGCGCGTCGAGGCCGAACACGACGGTCGGCTGGTCTGTGCCGACGCCGTCGATTTGCGGCCGGACGAGCGCGATCCACGGGATCCGGCGAGCGTCGGTGCGTACGGCGTCGTTGGCTCGCTGTACGTCTTCGCGCCCGGCGGTGTGGCGGATGGAAAACCCGCGTTCGACCCCGCCCTCGAGAGCCTGATCGAACACGTCTCAGAGCGACTCGAGAGCGACGACGACACACAGGCCGGCGTCTCGAGACTCCCTCACGAATCGGGCGTCGTCGTTCGGTTGCTCGGCCATCGCGAGACGGACGTGACCGACGCGCTCCGGCAGGCCTGGGACGAGACGAGACGCGAGCTACTGGGGGTCGGCGCACCCGCCGACCGGCGATACTGATGGAGCGAATCGACGGGATCGTCGGCAACGTCCACGCCGACGACGAGCTCGCGGCCCGGCGGGACGACCACGCCGCGGCCGGCACGCTCGAGCGGGTCGTCCTCGAGGCCGACAACCGTCGCCGATCGCGCTTCCGGGCGACGACCGACGCGGGGACGGACATCGGTGTCGTACTCGATCGGGCTGCGGTGTCTGCCGGGGATGTCCTCGTCTGCGAAGCCGACCGGATGATCGTCGTCGCGTTCGAGCCGCTGGAGGCCCTCGCAGTAACGCTCCCCGAAGCGACCGACGACGCCCTCGAGGCCGCGGTCGAACTCGGGCACCGAATCGGCAACCAGCACTGGGATCTGGCCGTCGAGGACGGCGTCGTCTACGTTCCCCTCGAGGCCGACCGCCACATCGTCGAGCGAGTGGTCGCCAACGTCGTGGCGAATTCGACCGTCAGCGAGACGACTGTCGACGCCGATCTGTTCGTGACCGACCTCGAGGACGAACCTGGATACGATGGCTCTCACGCTGATCACGAGCACGGCCACGACGACCACGATCACGGCCATACCCACGCCGATCACTCCCACGACCATGACCACTAACGCCGACGCGTTTCTCGCGGCGCTTCGCCTCTCGGACTCGTTTCTCCCGGTCGGCGGCTACACTGCCTCCTACGGCCTCGAGCAGTACGTCAACGAGGATCGAATCGAAGACGGCGACGCCCTGCAGGAGTTGATCGCCGCCTACCTCCGGCGCGTGGTCGGTCCCTGCGAAACGGTAGCGCTGGCGAACGCCCACGAGGCGAGTGCGACCGACGATCTCGAGGCGCTGCTCGCGGTCGACGAGCGCCTGCACGCCGTGACGATGCCCCGGGAGTTTCGCGAGAGTTCGACGAAAGCGGGTGCGAAGCTCTGTGAATTGCTCGAGCAAACCGACTCACGGCGGACAGCCGGCGACCCAACGGGTAATAGCGGCGGGAAAGTCGCCGGTGACGGCGGAGCAGGTTGTGGCGAACCTGTCGATCTCGAGTCTACATTCGCCGATGCGATCGCGGCCGACGAGACGCCTGGGCACTACCCGGTCGTCTTCGGCGTCGTTGCACAGGCTCGAGGCGTCTCGCGACTCGAGGCCTGTCTCGCCCACGCACACGCGTTCGTAACGGGATTGCTCGGGGCCGCCCAGCGACTCGGTCGGTTCGGCCACACGGCGATCCAGACCGTGCTCGCCGACCTTCGACCGACGATTCGGACCGTCTGCGAGCGCCACGTCGACGACGAGCCGCGGGCGATGGCGTCGTTTGCACCGCTGGCGGAGATCATGGGAATGCGACACGAACGAGCAGAGCGGCGGCTGTTCATGAGCTAATCGCACGGCTCGAGGCGGAAACGGACGACCGCCGATTCTTTTCCGGCGATCGCTCGAGGGAACCGGCCCTGTTCTGTAAAGAGAGTCGCGTCCGCTCGCCGCTCGCGTCGATCAGCCGTCGGCTTCGGTTCCCGGCCCGGCAAGCTCGAGTTCGAGCAGTTCCTGGTACCGATTCCGAATCGTCACCTTGCTGATGTCGGCTGCCGTCGACACGGTGCCTTGTGTAAGCTCCTCGTCGGTGAGTCGACTCGCCGCGTAGATGGCGGCAGCGGCGAGGCCGACGGGGTGTTTTCCGCTGTGGAGTCCCTCCTCGATTGCGGCCTCGAGCAATTCGTGCGCACGACGTCGAGTCTCGGTCGAGATATCGAGTTTCGAGCCATACCGCGGAAGGTACTCGAGGGGGTCCGGGGGCGCCATCGGCAGTTCGAGTTCCCTGACGAGATAGCGGTAGGAACGGGTGGCCTCGAGGTAGTCGATCCGGCTGACGGCTGCGAGTTCGTCGATCGACCGCGGGACGCCGGCCTGACGGAGCGCCGCGTGCAGCGCGGCCGTCGCCATCCCTTCGATCGATCGACCGGGGAGGAGTTCGTCCTCGAGCGCGCGCCGGTAGATGACGCTTGCGGTCTCGCAGGTCGGTTCCGGGATTCCGAGAGCCGCTCCCATGCGTTCGATCTCGCCGAGGGCGTGTTGCAGGTTGCGGTCGCTGGCGTCGGTCGTCCGGAATCGCTCGTCCCATCGGCGGAGCCGCTGGAATTGCTGACGCCGCTCGTCCGAAAGCGCTGCACCGTATCCGTCCTTGTCGCGCCAGTCGATGGTCGTCGACAGACCTCGGTCGTGGAGCATTACCGTGGTCGGCGCGCCGACGCGGGACTTCTCGTCTCGTTCGGCCGCGTCGAATGCCCGCCACTCCGGACCGTGGTCGATCCGCTCGTCGTCGACGACGAGACCACATTCCACACAGTAGGCCTGATCATCCCTGGTTCGTATTCGACCGTCGCACTCGGGACACGACTCAGTCCGACTGACACGGTCCGTCGTCGGGTCTCCGTGATCGGTTTCGGTGTGACTCGCCGTCCGCTGTCGTTTCGATTCGGTTTTCGTCATCGGCATTGTTTGAAACTGATCTGGTCCGGTTCGGCGTCGTCGTGGGGCCGGCAGCCCGCTCCGCTGATACCGATCGATCCGGTTTCGGTGATCTATCGTTGTGAACGAGAGTTAATTACTCTTGTCCACAAAAAACACCTCACGAAACCAAAATGGGTTTCATAAACGCGAAGGAGTCCTCGCGTTGACTCGAGGCTACCCGACCGGCCAAACGAACGCACACCACGCGTGTCGACGACTGTCGATTCTACGCGTCGCCGACGATCACGCGTGACCCGACACGGGCACAGGTTCGTATGGTTCCTCGAGGTAGGCCATATCCGACGCCGACAGCGAAATTTCGAGGGCTTCGACCGCCTGTTCTAGGTGTTCGACGCTCGTGGTGCCAACGATCGGTGCGTCGACCCAGTCTTTGTGTAGGAGCCAGGCGAGCGCGATCTGAGCCATCGTCACACCCTTGTCGGCGGCCAGTTCCGCGACACGTTCGTTGATCTCCTGACCGCCGCCGTCGCGGTAGGGGTGTTCGTACATGTACTCTTCCGTCTCGCCGCGAGTCGTCGCGTCGATCTCCTCGTGGGGACGGGTGAGATAGCCTCGAGCCAGCGGTGACCACGGGAGGACGCCGACGTTCTCCTGTTGGCAGTAGGGCAGCATCTCGCGTTCTTCCTCGCGGTAGACGAGGTTGTAGTGGTTTTGCATCGTGAGAAACCGCTCGAGACCACGTTCGTCGCTCGTGTGCCGGGCGGTGACGAACTGGTTGGCCCACATCGACGAGGCACCGACGTAGCGGACATCCCCGCGCCGGACAGCGTCGTCGAGCGCGCGCATCGTCTGCTCGATCGGCGTGTCGTAGTCCCAGCGGTGGATCTGGTAGAGGTCGATCGTGTCCATCCCCAGTCGGTCCTTGCTCGCCGCGAGTTCCTGTTCGATCGTCTTCCGGGAGAGTCCCTGGGAGTTCGGATCGTCCTCGCGCATCGGGTGAAACACCTTCGTCGCGACGACCGACTCTTCGCGACGGCCCTCGAGTGCCTCGCCGAGTATGCGTTCGGACTCACCTTTTGAGTACATGTTCGCGGTATCGAAGAAGTTGATGCCGAGATCGATCGCCCGATCGATGATTTTCTTGCTCTCCTCGTCTTCTAAGACCCACTCGCGCCAGTCTGTCGACCCGAAACTCATACAGCCCAGACAGAGGCGGCTGACTTCCATGCCGGTCGAACCGAGTGTCGTATACTCCATGGCTAGGGATACGCACACCAAACAAAAAACAGTATGTAGGGCGGCAATCTATCCGTCGTAACTTTCGATTCGGGTACCGACGTAACGCGACAGTAATTTTTAGTGTTCTCGGTCCATCAGTGCCGACCGTCCATGACGGACGAACAACCCGACCGAGATGAGAACCGCAACGACGACGGCATCGTCTCGCGGATCAAGAACGTGTTCGACCGATAACTGAACCGTTCGCTCGGCCGCTTTCGACCGTCATCCGTCGTTTTTTGCGTGCGTTCGCCCGGTAGCTGCCGGTGTCCCGACTCGGTTCCGGCCGCCCGAACTCGGCACCGATCGAATTACTCGTAGCCGTCGTCGCTGCGGACGAACGTCGCCGGGCAGGGTGCAGAGAGCAACACTTCCTGTGCCGTCGAGCCGAACACCGCTTTACCGGTCGGCGACCGGCGCCGGCCACCGACGACGACGCGGTCGGCATCGGCCTCGTTCGCGAGGTCCACGATCGCCGTTCCGTGATCGCCGACCGCGCCTCTGATTTCGTAGTCAAGATCGTGCTCGTCGAATGATCCCTCCAGGTCGCGGATCGTCGAGTGTCTGGCTGCGACTTCGTCCGGTTCGATCTCGTCGTCCGCGTCAAATTCGAGACGTGCGATGACGTCGTCGTATTCGTCGTCGGTAAAGACGTGTGCGAGGATCACGGTGGCATCTGCGGGCGACGCGACCTCGAGAACGGCCTCGGCGAGTTCGTCGCTACGATCGGCGTCACTGGGCCCAACGGCGAGCAACACGGTGTCGAGCGTCATACTGACCTGTAGGAATCCGAACCACCGTAAATCTACGGCAATTAGATCGATGGGACTGATACGGTTTACTGTACGTCAGTTCCGGCCCAGCCGCGACCCGGGCGGCGGCTGGGCCGGTACATCGGTACAGGAATCCGTATGACTGGCAGTCCGACTCGAGACGGACTTCCGACGGCGACAGCGACGATCGGTAGTCGGTTAGGGCTCCATCGCATTGGGTCGCCCATGGACGACCCAAACCTCTCGGGCCAGACGGCACTGGTAACGGGAAGCGGACGCGGCGTCGGTCGGGCGTTTGCACTCGCACTCGCCGACTGCGGGGCGGCGGTCGCCGTCCACTACCACACGAGCGCTGACGCAGCCGCTGACGTTGCCGCCGCGGCGAGCGAGCGCGGCGCGAGCGAGACGACGACGGTCCAGGGCGACGTCACCGATCCCGAAAGCGTCGACGGCATCTTCTCGACCGTCGAAACCGATCTCGGAAGCGTCGACGTACTGGTCAACAACGTCGGCGATTTCGCCCCCAACCACTGGGAGACCCTCGAGATCGAGGCTTGGAACCGGGTGCTCGAGACGAACGTCAACGGTACGTACCTCTGTTCGAAGCGGGCCTTGCCGTCGATGCGTGAGGCAGCGTACGGCCGCATCGTCAACGTCGGCTACGCCTCCGCCGAAAAGGGCCTCGTGAGTCCCAAGAACTTCCCGTATTTCGTCGCGAAAGCGGGCGTCCTGCAGTTTACGCGGATGCTCGCCGCCGACACACAGGACGATGGAATCACGGTCAACGCAATCTCGCCGTACGTCGTCGAGAACTCCGACGAGTTCCCCGCGGACCTCCCCCGGGACCGCCCGGCGAGTTTCGACGACCTGATCCAGCCGCTGTATCTCTTCGTCGATCCCGACAGCGACTACATCAGCGGCGAGAACGTCGAAGTCGACGGCGGCTGGCTTCCCGAGACGGTGTAAATCCACACCCGCAGACGCCTCTCGCGAACCGACCCGCGTTTCGACGACCGAACCTCAATCTACATTTAGGTCGCCACGAACACGTTTCTATGAACGAGTCTGGCATCCAGTCACTGCTGGATCAGGAGACGCTCGAACGCCGCGTCCGGCGTGGCGAGGCTCCCGAGTGGGTCGGTGCCCACTGGGAATCGTTTCAGGATGGACTGCTGGGCGAGCGAAACGACGCGCCGTTTCCGTGTTATTTCGGCGTCGAATCGGTCGCTGCGGGCGAACCGCTCTACACGGCGGTCCCCTCGATGCGCGAGGCCGACGCCCTGATCGGACTCCGCGACGTGATCCTCGAGTATCTCGAGCGCTACGAGGACCACGCCGACCGTGCGTCGCTGGTCACGTTCTTCAAGCCGCCGGCACAGCCCCTCACAGAGCGCGAGTATCACGACGCGCTGTGGCACGTTCTCCAGACGTTACACTGTCACGACCCCGAGCCCTGGCCCGAGGATATCCCGACCGATCCCGACGATCCCTACTGGGAATTCTGTCTCGGCGGCGAGCCCATGTTTCCGACCTGCAGAGCGCCCTTTTACGACCAGCGCAAGAGTCGCTACTGCCCCATCGGTCTCGAGATCACGTTCCAGCCGCGGGCGCTTTTCGAAGCGCTCGGCGTTACCGCCGATACCGACGCGGGCGAGCGCGCTCGAGACATCATTCAGGATCGCATCGAAGACTACGACGGCATCTGTCCCCACCCCGATATCGGCGACTGGGGCGTCGACGGCGACCGCGAGTGGCACCAGTACATGCTCTCGAGCGACGACGAGCGAGCTCCCTCGACGTGTCCGATGACGGTCACGCGAACCCATCCGAAACCCGGCGCGAGACTGCCGTGAGCACTGCCAGTGACCCGCTCGCGGAGAGCGTCCTGCTGTTGATCGATTTCCAGCAGGGGTTCGACGAGCCGTCCTGGGGACCGCGAAACAACCCCGAGGCCGAAGCCCGTGTCGCGGAGCTACTCACACGTTGGCGCGACACCGATCGTCCGATCGTTCACGTCCGTCACGACTCGAGCGAACCGGACTCGCCGCTACGGAGCGATCGGCCGGGATTTGCGTTCAAGCCGAGCCTCGAGCCCCGCCCGGACGAGCGGACCGTCGTCAAATCGGTCAACGGCGCGTTCGTCGACACCGACCTCGAGTCCTGGCTTCGCAGGCAGGGCTACGACCGACTGCTGATCGCCGGGTTGACGACCGATCACTGCGTCTCGACGACGACGCGGATGGCCGAGAATCGCGGCTTCGACGTGACCCTCCTCGCCGACGCCACGGCGACCTTCGAACGCTCGTTCGACGGCGAATCCTTCGACGCCGAGATGGTCCACCGGACGGCGCTCGCTCACCTCGAGGGCGAGTTCGCGACCGTGACGACGACCGCGTCGGTACTCGAACGATAAACCTCTCATTTCACACATATTTGGAATCCATATATGATCAGATTATGTAATGTCTGTGTCTCCGGTCGTCGGCCACCAGCCTGCGGGCTTTCCGTCGCCGTCGTCCTCGAGCCGATCAGGGAAGCGATACGGGGAAGGAGGGTCGCCCTGAGATCGTGGCGAGGGATGCGAGTTACGGCTCGAAACCGGTTGCTCTTTTGGCGGAGTGTATCGGCGAACGGAACGACCGTAAGCAGTCGCCGTCCGTCCAGCGACTGCCTTCATCGACCGCTATCTGCCGGTACGAAAGGCCGAAGCGGGGTCGCGAGTGTTCGGGTGGCACAATCCGAATACAGGGAAGATGTCTCCCCGACTACCTGCGAGCTCACTGCGGGCTTTTAAAATATGATATATTGCACATAATACAATAATTACCAGTAAAATTATGTGGTGTGTGATTAAATCGTCAGGGTACAGTAGTCGTTTCGAGCACGGAAGCCGACCGGGAACGAGGGGAATCGGTGGCGTATTCAGGCCGAATCGGTATCTTTCGGAGGGGCTAGAAGACGAGTATGTTAGAACTCGCATTGCTGTTTTTCGTCATCGCAATCGTCGCCGGTGCGCTCGGCGCGACCGGCGTTGCAGGACTGACCATGTCGATCGCCAAGTGGCTCGTGCTGGCGTTTCTGGTGCTAGCTGTGCTGTCACTGCTGCTGTAAGTACTGCCCACGAACCGCACGGCACTGCTCGATCGACGCGAGCCGACGGCAAGACCGGGCTGACTCGAGCAGACCGAGACAATGTCGGCGGATTCGTGAGCGACGAGCGAACTGAACGCTACGCTGATGAGTTCCACATCAGCACGAGAGCGCCGCGAGTACCGGATCATTTATGCGCTCGCCTCGTGTGAACTACTGACATGGAGTTTCAACTCAGTCAGGAACAGCGACTCATCCGCGACGAGATCCGGACGCTGTGCAGTGACTTCGGTGACGAGTACTGGCGCGAGAAGAATCGCAACCACGAGTTCGCCTGGGAGTTCTTCGAGGCGTTCGCCGACGGCGGCTGGTGTGGGATCACGGTCCCCGAGGCGTACGGGGGGCAGGGCTATGGCGTCCAGGAGGCTTCGATCGTCCAGCAGGAAATCGCCCGTTCGGGGGCGGCGATGGCGGGAACGTCGATCACGTCCCACCACGTCTTCAGCGTCGCGCCGCTGGTCGAGTTCGGCGACGAAGCACACAAAGAACGCTACCTCCCACAGATCGCCGACGGCGATGTCATGGTCTGTACGGGCGTCACCGAACCCAACGCCGGGACCGACACCTCGCGGATCGAGACGACTGCAGACCGCCAGGGCGACGAGTACGTCATCAACGGGCAGAAAATCTGGACCTCGAAGGCCCAGGAAGCCGACGTTATCATGCTGCTCGCCCGGACCAAGCCGCGAGAAGATGCCGACCGGTTCGGCGGCCTCTCGCTGTTTTTCACCGAATTTTCACCCGAAAAAGACGGCGTCGACGTCCAGGAGATTCCGAAGGCTGGCCGGGGTGCAGCCGATTCTAACGAAGTGTGGTTCGACGATGTCCGTATCCCCGCCGAAGACCGAATCGGCGAGGAAGGTGAGGGCTTTACGTACCTGCTCTCGTTTGCGAACTCCGAGCGAATCAGCATCGCCGCAAACGCCGTCGGCATCGGCCAGGCGGCGATCGACAAAGCCGCCGACTACGCTCGAGAACGGCAGGTGTTCGACGATGTCATCGGCTCATACCAGGCGATCCAACACCCCCTCGCCGACTCCTGGAGCAAACTCGAGCAAGACGAACTGATGGTCCGGAAGGCGGCGTGGTGTTACGACGAGGGCAAAGACGCCGGGGCACCATCGAACGCCGTCAAACTCAGGGCCAGCGAAGACGCTATCGAAGCCTGCGAACGTGCCGTCCGCGTCCACGGCGGGATGGGCTACGCCCAGGAGTACGACGTCGAACGCTACTGGCGCGAGGCGATGATCAACGTCATCGCACCCATCTCGAACGAGATGGTCAAAAACTACATCGCCCAGCACGTCCTCGAGTTGCCGCGGTCCTACTAATCCGGGATCGGTTTCGACACCGACGGTTTTTCCCACCGTTTTTCTTCCGCGTGAAAACCAATCATGGTACGGCTACGCACAAGTATTATTAGCACGTGGCGAATCGAACAGGATATGGGAGCGCAAGGGCCCGATCAGGGTCACGTAGACGATGGTAGTGTCAACGATCTAGATGATCTACCCGAAATTATCCCGCGTTCGGCCGACGATCTCTCACTCGAGCGACTCGTTCGTATCGCACTCTATACACTCGGTGTCGTAACGGTCATCTGGCACCTCTACTACGCCTCGAGCGGTCGGATGCCACGGTCACAACACGCGAACATACATCTGGGGCTGATGCTCACGGCGTTCTATCTCGCCGCACTCAATTTCTCCCCGGACGACATCCGCGAGCGCCTCGACAACGTCGTTTCGGCCGGCTTACTCGTGACGATCGTCGCGTGTACGGCCTACGTTCACATTCACTACTGGCGGTGGCTCAGACAAGCCCGCGAGCAGTACATCTACACGAACGTCGATCTGCTGGTCGGGGCAGTGATCATGGTCATCACCATTCACGCGACCTGGAAGGCCTACGGCAAACTGCTTGGACTCGTCACCGTCGCGGCGATCGGCTACGGCTACTTTGGGCCGATGTTCCCCGGGATACTGAACCACGGCGGGTTCGACCTCGAGACGATCATCTACAGTAATTCGGTCGCGCTCAACGGTGTCTATGGCTTCTTGCTGGGGGTCGGTGCGACCTGGGTGGTGATCTTTATCCTCTTTGCGGGGATCATCGAGTCCTACGGGGGGATGGACTACGTCATCAAACTCGGGCGAACGATCGGGAGTCGGATCAGTTCCGGGATTCCCCAGGTCGCCGTCGTCTCGAGTATGTTGATGGGATCGATCACCGGTAGTTCGGCGGCCAACGTCGCCACGACGGGTTCCTTTACGATCCCGTTGATGCAAGACAACAAGATCGAGGACAAGTACGCCGCCTCGATCGAGTCGATCGCGAGCACTGGCGGCCAGATACTGCCGCCGGTGATGGGATCGGCCGCGTTCCTGATGGCCGACATCATCGGCGTCGCCTTCGCCGACATCATCGTCGCTGCGTTACTCCCTGCCCTCCTGTTCTACGTCGGGATGGCCTTTATCGTCCACCTCTCGGCCCACCGATACGGGTGGCTGATGGACGAGGACGAGTTCGACGCGATTCCCGAAGAGGAGCGGATGGGCGTCCTCGAGACCCTCATCAGCACCGCGCCGTACACGATCCCGCTGGTGATCTTGATCTACACGCTGGTCGCACTCCGGTGGGACCCGATGACCGCCGGGATGTGGGCGATCCTCTCGCTGATCCCAGCCGCGCTGGTTCGAGATCTGATCCTCGATCGGCCGTCGACACACACCGTCAAAATCTGGGGGCGGCGGACGATCGAGGGCTGTAAGATCGGCGTCGTCAATATGGCACCGCTGACGGCCGTGCTGGCGTCACTCGGTATCGTCATCCAGATCATCACCCAGACCGGCTTCGCGCTCGACTTCTCACTGCGGATGGTTTCGATCGCCGGCGGCGTCTTCATCGCCGTCCTCTTTCTGGCGATGGTCGCGAGCATCCTCTTCGGACTCGGGATGCCAACGCCGGCGGCCTACGTCGTGGTCGCCGTGTTGACCGCACCCGGGTTGATCCAACTCGGCGTCGGCGAGATCACGGCGCATATGTTCGTGTTCTACTTCGCGTTGCTCTCGACGATTACGCCGCCGGTCGCACTCTCGTGTGCGGTTGCCTGTGGGATCGCCGGAGCATCGTTCTGGGACGTCTGTAAGGAGACGGTTCGGCTGGGGCTGTTTGCCTTCCTGATCCCGTGGGTCTTCATCATCAACGAACCGCTGATCTACTGGGAGGGGACGACAACCGCACTGTTGTTCGTGACCACGTCGGTCGGTATGCTCGCCGTCGTCATCGCACTCGTCGGCTACGACCTCCAGGCGAAACTCAACGCCATCTCTCGAGGGTTATACATGGTTGTCGGACTCGGCATCTGGTTCGTGCCGAACATGGCAGCCAAGATCGGTCTTAGCGTCTTCCTCGTCGTCTGGGTGATCGCCGTCTTCAGCGAGACGATTCCGAGTATCGAGCAGTTCATGGCCTCTCGGTAACCGGGCCGCTGCCCACCTGGTCGCTCCAGCGATCTCTGGTATCGGAACGTCTTTACCCCTCGTTTGTGAACTTGTGACGTATGCTAGACGGCAAAACAGCGTTCGTCACTGGCGCCAGTCAGGGGATCGGCAAACACATCGCACTCGAGTTGGCTGACCGCGGCGCATCGGTCGCCCTCGCTGCCCGAGGCGACGGGATCTACGATACGGCCGACCAGATCGACGACGACCGGGCGCTCCCGGTCGAAACGGACGTCACCGAGGTCGATTCGATCGTCGACTCGCTCGAGCGAACGGCCGAGGAGTTCGGTGGCATCGACTGCGTCGTCAACAACGCCGGTATCGGCGGCCCCCACAAAACCCTCGCGGAGATGCCACTCGAGGAGTGGGAGCACACGCTCGACGTCAACCTCACCGGTGCTTTCCTCGTCTGTAAACACGCATTTCCCTACCTCGAGGAGAGCGAGCAGGCGAGTCTGATCAACATCTCCTCGATCGCCGCCAAGGACCCGTACCCGACGCGAACACCGTACTCCGCGTCGAAGGCCGGCATGATCGGCTTTTCGCGCGACCTGGCCTACGAGTGGGGCGAACACGACATCACGGTAAACACGATCTGTCCCGGTGCGGTCGAAGGAGAGCGCATCGAGCGAATGATCGAAAAGCAAGCCGAGAAACGCGGCGTCTCCTACGAGGAAGCCAAGGCGGCCCGAATCACGGACAAACTGCCCCTCGATAGCATCGTCAGCCCCGAAGATATCGGTGCGTACGTCGCCTTCCTGGCGAGCGAACACGCACGAAACATCACCGCACAGGATATTAACATCGACTCCGGCGCGAGACAGGATTAGGCCCGGCAGTGCAGGGGTCGACCGGTACTCGAGCGGGTGACACCGCTCGAGTCGGCGCGACCGCCATCTTTGTCAGAATATCGATAAAAACAGTTGTGCGAGCGGGCTGCGTTACAGAACGCCCTGGTCCTCGAAGAAGTTCTGTGCACCCGCGTGCATCTCGACGTCCGGAATGTTGGCCGCCGGGGTAGCGAGGTTGTCCATGTCAGCCCAGTCTCCGGCCAGGGCCTGGTAGTCGGCGAGTTCCCCGCTGTTGTCGTTGATCAGTTCGAGGATCGAGTACATCAGATCGTCGTCGAAGTCGGGGGTGACGAACACGTTGTAGATCGTCGAGACCCACCACTCTTCGTCGCGGTCGCCGACCTCGGGACCGGGCGTGTCCTCGGTCGGGATGTATTCGCCGGTGACCGGCGCCTCCTCGCTCTCGATGCTCTCGACGACCTCGTCGGGCCAGTGGACGAGCCACGCGTCCTCGTTGATCGAGTACTGCTCCTCGACGTAGCTTGGTTGGAGATCGACGTTGATCCGAATGTCACTGACGACGTCTGCAGTGCCGTCGTTGAGCGCTGCACCCTCCTCGCCGTAGCTGACCGCCAGTTCGTCGATCTCGTCTAGATCGACGGCGTGTTCCATGTGGCGTTCGGTCATCGTCCGCATCGCCGTCCCGACCGGGTTCGCGTTGACCGACAGCCCCTCGAGATCTTCGGCCGTTTCACAGGTCTCCTGATCGACGGCGGCGAGCCCGCCCTGGATGTCGTAGTACCAGAACGCCGACTGAATCTCGTTGTCGAAGGGTTCGTTCTCGTACTCGCCGATTTCGTTAGCGATTTCGTAGGCGTTTAGCGAGTCGGTGTACGCCATATCGGTCTGCCCTGAGTCTAGCTGGCGCATGCTCTGTAGCGCGCCGTCGGACGGCCGCGCGTCGATCGAGAAGTCCGCCTCCTCGTCCGCGACTGCGGCCAGTCCGGCCGAGAGCTGATACGCGGACGTATCCTCGGTCGAGGTACGCATCTGAATCTCTTCCCCACCGTTGTCTCCCATACAGCCGGCAATTCCCACAGCGCTTGCCGCACCGATCGCTGCAAGTGCTTGCCGTCGGGTGGTCTTCTGGCAACCCATACCATACCACAGTGATTAATAGGGTAAATATGTGTCGGTGAGCGTCGGTTCGACGCGGTTTCGCCCCGTCCGACGCCTCGGGTTCCCAGTCGGGGAGCTTATTCGACGATATCGTCGTTTCGCAACCGTTCGATTTCGTCGTCGTCGTAGCCGTATTCGCTCAAAACGTCGTCCGTACTCCCGCCGAGACGCTGTGGCGGGACCTCGAGGGTCGTCGTTAGTTCCGAGAAGTGCACCGGACTGTCGACGACCTCGGCATCCTGGCGATTCTCCCGTGGCATCGACTGACGAAGTTGTCGGTGCTCGACGTGTTCGTCGTCCCAGACCGACCGCGTGTCGTTGATCGGCCCGGCCGGCACGCCCTCGTCCCGGAGTCGCTCGAGCCATTCGGCTGCGGGTCGGCTATCGAAGATCGGCTCGACTTCGGCGAGGAGCGCCTCGCGATTCGCGACGCGGTCGTCGAGCGTCTCGAAACGCTCGTCGGCGAGCAGTTCCGGCGCCTCGAGCGCACGGCAAAATCCGTTCCACAGGGAGTCGGTCCCCGCGGGGACGACGATGCTGTCGTCGGCACACTCGAAGACGCCGAAGGGGGCGATCGAGGGATGGCGAGTCCCCAATCGCGGGAACGGTTCGTCGGTACCGAAACTGTGGCCCGCGCGGGCGGTGAGCCACGAAATCGCCGCGTCGAACATCGGGACCTCGACCCACTCGCCGTCGATCTCCCCGTTTTCTCGAGCGTAGAGCGCGGCCAGGACGCTCTGGACGGCGTACGAGCCGGCGATGAGGTCACCGACCGGAAGCCCGGACCACAGCGGCGGGCCGTCTTCGGTGCCCGTGATCGACATGATTCCGCTCATTCCCTGGACGAGCATGTCCCAGGCAGGCATCTCCTCGTAGGGACTGTCACGACCGAACCCCGAGATTGAACAGTAGACGAGTTCGGGATTCAACGCCGAAACCGTCTCGTATCCTAGCCCGTACGACTCCGCGCGGCCTGGCTTCGTACTCTCGATGAAGACGTCGGCGTCGGCAAGCAGCGTCTGTGCGACCTCCTGGCCCTCCTCGGACTTGAGATCGACCGCGACGCTTCGTTTGTTCCGGTTGATCGAGTCGAAGTACGCCGGGCTCGGCTGAAGACTCCGGCTTCGATCCCCGCGACCGACCGCCTCGAGTTTGATCACCGTCGCTCCGAGGTCGCCGAGTTGCATCGACGCAAACGGGCCAGCGATAACCTGCGTCAGATCGACGACCGTGATATCCGACAGTGGTAGTGCTGTCTCGTCTCCTGTGCCCGTAGTTGGCATACTGCAGTGTTCGCTCGCGAGATGGTAAGCGTTTGGATACACTCAAGTGGTCGCTGCCCGTCGAGTGTACACGTTCGCCAGCGAACCACACGCACGTGCGACAAGATACCAACTCCGCACTCATGTACGACGACATTCGATACGAAACCGACGGTGGAATCGCGACGATAACGATCGACCGACCGGACGTCTACAACGCCTTCCGCGAGCAGACGATCGCCGAACTCAACGTTGCACTCCGGGAGGCGTTCGACGACGACGGCGTCTACGTGATCGTCCTCACCGGCGCCGAAGACGGCTTCTGTGCCGGCGCGGACGTCACGGAGATGCCCGACTGGCACGAAGAGATGAGCAAGGAAGACTATGCCGGCTACCTTCGGGGCGTCCAGAACGTCGTCCGCCAGCTTCGAGCCGGCGAAAAGCCCTCGATCGCCGCCGTCTCCGGACCGGCGATCGGCGCCGGCTGTGACTTCGCACTTGCCTGTGATCTCCGGATCGTCGACGAGGACGC
Organism: Salinadaptatus halalkaliphilus; assembly: GCF_006543045.1. Taxonomy (GTDB): domain Archaea; phylum Halobacteriota; class Halobacteria; order Halobacteriales; family Natrialbaceae; genus Salinadaptatus; species Salinadaptatus halalkaliphilus. Next base: position 116,423 of record NZ_RBZW01000011.1, read on the forward strand.
AAGGCTCCGGGAAGGGTTCGTCCGCGTCGGCCTCGTCCCCGGCGACGGCGGCGGCTGGCTGCTCCCGCGACTCATCGGCGAGTCGAAAGCCAAGGAGTACCTGTTGACGGGCAAGGACATCGACGCCGACGACGCGGTCGATCTCGGCCTCGCCGTCGAGATCGCCGACGACTCCCTCGAGGCGGCGACCGACCTCGCCGCGGAGATCCTCGATCTGCCCGCGCTTGCGGTCAGGCGAACGAACGCCCTCACCGACTGGGAACAGACCTTCGAGGACTACTCCGCCGACGCGATCGACTACCAGTGGGAGTGTGTCAACGACGCGGAACACCACGAGGCGATCGCCGCGTTCACCGAGAAGCGAGAGCCGGAGTACGAACGACAGTACAGTTAGCCCCGCAGGGGCAGTTTTGGCGTGATCGAAACCGCGTCGAACCGCCGCGGTCGACGCGGTAGACCCGATCAGACCAGATCCGGCAGCCCGTCCCGTTTGATGACGGCCGCGATCTGATTCTTCTGGATCTCGTCGGTACCGGCCGCGAGCCGACGGCCGCGAGCCAACCGGTAGAGATACTCGAGGGGGTGGCCCTGCTGGTAGCCGTTGGCGCCGTGGACCTGCAGAGAGTTGCTGGTGACCTCCTCGACCATCTGGCTGGCGTACAGTTTCGCCAGCGAGGAGTCGAGACGGTCGGGAGCCTCGCCGCGGTCGTGAGCCCGGACCGCCGCCCGGTGGGTCAGCGCCCGCGACGCCTCGAGTTCCTTGGTCATCTCGGCGAGCATCCACTCGATGCCCTGGAACTCCTCGATGGGCTGGTCGAACTGTTCGCGCGTGCCCGCGTACTCGATGGCCTTGTCGAGCGCACACCGCGCCCAGGCGTTGGCGACCGTTGCACTACCCAGTCGTTCCCAATTCAGCGCCTCGAGTTGCTGCTTGAACCCGTCTTTGCCGCGCGTGAGGACGTTCTTCTCGGGGACGGTGACATCGTTCATCCGGAAATGGGTCTGGTGCTGACCGGCCATGTTGGTGTAGTGTTGGTCGACCGAGACACCGTCCCAGTCGAACTCGACGATCACCGAGCCAAGCCCCTCGGGGAATTTCGTCCAGACGACGGCCGCGCCGGACTGTTCGACGTGGCTTACCCAGATCTTCTCGCCGTTGAGCACGAGCGTCCCATCGTCGTCCTCGATGTGGGTGTTCATCGAGCCGACGTCCGAACCGGCTTCCGGTTCCGAAATCGCGATCGCGATGGCGTCCTCGCCGGCGGTCACCGGCGGCAGATACTGCTCTTTGGCCGCTTCGGTGCCGAACATCTCGATCGCGCGCGGCGCGACCATCTGCTGGTTGTAGAGGAACTCGGCGGTGTCCGGACAGACGCGGCCGACGGCTTCGATCGTCAACACTGCGTCGAATTCGGTCATCCCGCCGCCGCCATAGTCTTCGTCGATGTTGATGCCTAGGAACCCCTGCTCGGCGAGCAACTCGACGTTGTCCCACGGCGGGCCGTCCCACTCGAAGGCCTTGTCGGTAAATTCGCGCTCGGCGAGGTCCTCGAGCGACGATACGAGCATCTCCTGCTCGGGGGAAAGCGAGATCATCAGCCGTCGATTCCGTTCGAACGATATTAAACCTGTGTATCGGTACCGTCTGTCGTGTCTCCTGTTCCTCGATACCAATGTTTACATGGGAGTGACGAGATTCCCCGCGCATGGCAGCCGACGAATCAGTGTACATTGCTGGTGCCTTCGAGCACCCGACGAGAGACGCCCCTGACAAATCGACGATGCAGCTACACGCCGAGGTCGCCCGCGGCGCCCTCGAGGACGCCGGCCTCGAGAAGGACGACGTCGACGGCCTCCTCACCGCGGGCGTCCCGTGGGGCGGAAGCGGTCTCCCGCCGCTTATCATGGCGGATTATCTGGGACTGGACGTCTCCTTTGCGGATACCACCGACTGGGGTGGCTCCTCCTACGTCGGCCACGTCGGCCACGCGCGAGACGCCATCCGAAACGGCCGCTGTGACGTGGCCCTCGTGACGCTCGCGGGTCGACCGCGGTCGGATCCACGCTCGGACGACTTTCAATCCTATCAGGACGAGTTCGAACGCCCCTACGGCTCGGTGACGCTCGGACGGTACGCCGTCGCCGCCCAGCGACACATGCACGAGTACGGCACGACGCCCGAACAGCTGGCCGAAATCCGGGTCGCCGCCTCCCAGCACGCCCAGCACAACGAGGACGCGCTCTTTCAGGACCCCGTCACCGTCGAGGACGTCGTCGAGTCACGCATGGTCGCCGATCCGCTCCACCTGATGGACTGCTGTGTCGTCACCGACGGCGGCGGCGCGCTGTTGCTCGTCTCCGAGGACGTTCGCGCCGACCTCGAGCGCGAGTGCGTCGAAGTGCTGGGCTACGGCGAGGCGATCGGCCACCTCGATGGCGGCCGGATCGATCTGACCCACACCGCGGCCGTCGACTCCGGGCCGATGGCCTTCGACGACGCCGGCATCGACCACGACGACATCGACTACGCCTCGATCTACGACTCCTTTACCATCACCGTCCTGCAGACGCTCGAGGACCTGGGCTTTTGCGAGAAGGGCGAAGGCGGCGAGTTCGTCGAGGGAGGCACCTTACAGGCCCCCCACGGCGACCTGCCGTTCAACACCGACGGCGGCGGGCTCTGTAACAACCACCCGGCCAACCGCGGCGGGATGACGAAGGTCATCGAGGCGGTCAGACAGCTCCGCGGCGAGGCCAACGATCCCGTCCAGGTCGACGCGGATATCGCGATCGCCCACGGCACCGGCGGCAGCCTCGGGACGAGACACGGCTCGATCACCGCGGTGCTCGGAGGTGAGGACCGATGAGCCTGCCCGAGACCTGGGAGCCACGTCCGGTCCCGCCCGCGAACCCCGAAACCGAACGCTTCTGGAGCGCCGCCGCCGACGGCACCCTGCTCCTCCGCGAGTGTCCCGACTGTGGGCTCGTCTATCACTACCCGAGCGCGCTCTGTCCGGACTGCTTTACCGAGGCCGAGTGGCGCGAAGCCTCGGGCGATGGCACCGTCTACTCCTTTTCGCTGCTTCGCAACCACGGCGACTGGCCCGAGGACGATCTCCCGGTCGTCTTCGCCTACGTCGAACTCGAGGAGGGGCCGCGCGTGATCACGAACATCCTCGACTGTCCGCCCCAGGACGTCGAGGTCGGCATGGACGTGACGGTCGCGTTCGTTCCCACCGACACCGAGGACGTCGCGATTCCGGTCTTCGTTCCGGCCGAGTAACCGTCCGCGACCGTCTTCTCGAGGAGTGACGATACCTGCGCGTGCACTACGCTTAGTGGCGTCCCAACCCTGCACTGATGAGTGAAACCGGCGGCAGTTGTCCGGTTTCACTCAGCAGTCGACGCTTGGAACGGTACCTCGTCCACGGACTGCAACCGATGGTCCGCGATGATCCAACTTCCCAATTGAATTTTTTCTCGTCGGGATGTCGATTGGCCGACCCGAGTTATTGGAACTTATCATCTTTAACCAACAATTGGTACCTACACATACACTGGGTGGTCCGTTACCTTTTGAAGTTCAACCCTACCCTGCGATTCGAGCGATACTCCGAAACAGGGGAAATACCGGCCGTATATAAACACCCTTAGTGCGTTATCTATTGAGTCGGAGGACGAACGATATCCACCCCATATCTTTTAGAAGGGTTACTAGCGCGTGCCCATCAACTATCGACGGCAGTTCGCTCGACTATCGCTCCGCTGCTCATCCGATCGGGTCACCCACCCGCGCGTCGGCTGTACAGTCGACTCGACCGACACCGCTGGATTCGACCCCGTAGTGCAGGCGTGGATGTCACTCCCGGTTACGCTCGAGACGCGTCGCCCGGAAAACGTATCCATCCGGTAGATCGTCTCTACCGGCGGTCACTGCGAGCTCACCGCTCGCAGTCACTCGCTCACTCGTAGCCGTCGGGAAGCGTCTCCCGATACGCGACGCGATCGACCTTTCCGACATCAGTGCGGGGGAACGACTCGCGAACGACGATATCCTTCGGGACCTTGTACTCCGCCAGGTTCCCCTCCGCGAACGATAACAGCGCTTCCTCGAGGTCGTCACCATCTGTGCCGGCCGCAGGGATAACGTGGGCCTCGAGCACCGAGCCTCGGCGCTCGTGGGGGGCACCGACGACGATGACGTCCTCGAGCGATTCGTGTTCGGCGAGGACGAGTTCGACCTCGCGAGGGGAGACGGTGTGACCCGACACTTTGAGCGTATCCTTGCGCCGGCCGAGGAAGTAGAGGTAGCCTTCGTCGGTCTTTCGGCCGACATCGCCGGTGTGCAGAAAGCCGTCGTCCTCCAGGACCTCGTCGGTCGCGTCGGGGCGGTTCAGGTACGCCGACATCGTGGCCGGACTTCGGAGGACGATCTCGCCCGGTTCGCCGGGCGGCAGTGTCTCGTTCGTCTCGAAGTCGCGGATCTCGATTTCGACGCCGTAACACGCCTGGCCGACGAATCCCGGCTCGATGCGCTCCTCACCGTAGGTGTGAGTGTCGGTGGTGTGGGTCTCGGTCAGGCCATATCCCGACTCCTGGACGCCCGCGCCGGTGTGTTCGCGCCAGGCCTCGCTGATCTCGCGGGTGAGCGTCGTCCCGAAACTCGAGCAGTTGGTGAACTCGCGTCGAGCCGACAGCGAGGTGAGATCGTAGTCGTCGACGGCGGGATGGTCGACGATCTCCTCGATCGAGGGAACCGCGAGCCAGGTCGAGGTGACGCCGTAGCTGTCGATGGCGTCCATCACTGTCTCGGGGTCGTAGCGGGTGAGCAAGACGGCGTGATTGCCCACGATGCCGAGTGCGTCGCAGTAGCGTTGTTTCCCGGCGACGTGAAACATCGGCATGGTTCCGAGCGAGACGTCCTCGGGCCCCATCGCACGCACCGCCGCCGTCGTCGTCCCCTTGAACAGGACGTTCCAGTGGGTGTGGACACAGCCTTTCGGCAGGCCGGTCGTCCCGCCCGTGTACTGCAGCAGTGCGGGATCGGCCAGCCCAACCGACGGCAGGTCGACATCGGCGTCGTTCGAGACGGCCGTGGAGAGGGCAGTCTCGTCCTCGAGAACGTCTGCGACGGCGGGTTCTGCGGTGAGTTCGTCGGGGTACGGGCCGTCGTCGCCGGCGTAGTCGCTGTAGGCGGTGACGATCACGTCCTCGGCTGCGAGGTCGACGCCGTCGTCCTCGCGCGCCTCGCGCACGACATCGATCGTGTCCGTCGCCGTGACGACGACGCTGGCACCGCTGTCACGACACTGTCTGGCGACCGCGGGCGCTTTGAACTGCGGGTTCAGCGGCGTAACCGCGAGGCCGGCCCGCTGGGCGCCGTAGTAGGCGACCAGAAACTGCGGCGCGTTCTGCAGGTAGATGCCACAGACGTCGCCGAGTCCGTGGCCGCGCTCGGAAAGCGTCGCAGCGAAGGCATCGGCCCGGGCGTCGAGTTCGGCCCAAGTTAGGGTGTTTCCGTAGTAGGTGACCGCCGGCGCGTCGGGACGGTCGCGGCCGTGGTCGGCGACGATCTCGTGGATCGGCTTGCGACCACCAGGAAACGGCAGCGTCCGTGGGAGGTCGTCGGGCCAAATCTCGCGGTCGACGGAAAACTCGGCCGACTCCGGGGGGACCTCGCTCATGTGTCACCCCAGTCCGGCGCGAGGCCGTCGATCAGTTCGGCGACGATCTCGTCGTCGTGCTCGGCGATCGTCGCCAGCACGTCCCGCGTGTGATCTTCGACCTCGTCGTCGGGGACGACATCGTTCGCGATACCGAGATCCCGCGCCCGCTCGGGCTCGAGTTCGTCGCCTGTCAACAGCAGTTCGGCCGCGACGTGGCGGCCGACGAGGTCGGGTAACTGCTGGGTCGCCCGCGTCGCGGTGATGCCGTACTTGACTTCGGGGATCGCGAACGTCGTCTCCTCACCGAGATACGTGAGTTCACACGAGAAAGCGAGCAACGACGCCGCACCGACGACCGCCCCCTTCCCGGCCATCGCGACGGGGCCCGGGTGGGTCTCGATCAGGTCGTAGACCTCCTGCAGAACATCGTTGAGGTCGCCGTGTTCGCCCTGGTAATCGCCCGAGACGATGTCGGTGTCCATCCCCGCACAGGTCACCCGGCCGTTACCGGCGAGCATCACCGGCGTTCCACGCTCGTCCGAGAGTGCGGAAAAAGCGTCGTGCAGTCCCTGCACCATCTCGGGGTTCAAGGCGTTGAGTTTGTCCGGTTGATTTAGCCGGACTTCGGCGACGTCGCTCGAGCGGTCGAGTTCGATAAGGCTCGTGTCAACAGCTGCCATATTCGGTGGTTGTCAGGCGCCACATTATCTTTTTTGGTCCGAACTGAGCGAGCTCACGGCGCCAGCCCCGATCGTCGGTTGCGTTGTGCTGGCGGTCGGCGTCGATCGACGGCCCGGGGCGACCGGTGGTATTAAGAGTCGAGACGAAGGGATTCCTACCAATGGTTCGTGAGAACATTCACCAGGTGACGGTACTCGGATCGGGAAGCATGGGTCACGGCATCACCGAAGTCGCCGCGATGGCCGGCTACGACGTCACGATGCGGGATATCGAATCGGACATCGTCGAGGAAGGCTACGAGAACATCCGGTGGTCCCTCGAGAAGCTCGCCGACAGCGACCGCCTCGACGAGTCGGTCGATGAGATCATGGCGCGCATCGAGACGGCGGTCGACCTGGGGGAAAGCGTCGCGGACGCGGACATCGTCATCGAAGCGGTGCCCGAAGAGATGGCGCTCAAACAGGACGTCTTCGACGAACTCGACGACCACGCGTCCGAGGGGGCGATTCTGGCGTCGAACACGTCTTCGCTGTCGATCACCGACATCGCGAGCGTGACCGATCGACCGGCCGACGTCGTTGGGCTGCACTTTTTCAATCCGCCGGTGAAGATGGAACTGGTCGAAGTCATCTACGGCGCGGAGACGGCCGACGAGACGGCCGAGCGCGCCTACGAGTTCGTCGAAGACATCGGGAAGACGCCGATCTACGTCCGCAAGGATGTCCACCGGTTCGTCGTCAACAACGTGCTGGGGCCGTTCGTCGACGAGTCACACTGGATGGTCTCGCGCGACGAGGCGTCGATTCGCGAGATCGACGCCGCGATGGTCCACCAGCGGGGGTACCCGATGGGGCCGTTCGAACTCATGGACATGACCGGGCTCGACGTCACCTACCACGTCCGAAAGGCCGGCGACATCGAGATTCCACCCCTGATGGAACAGCGCGTCGAAAACGAGAACTACGGTCGCAAGACCGGCAAGGGCCACTACGACTACGAGAACGGTGACGGCCCCGACTACGAGGAGGGCGACGGCGAGGGCTTCGAGACCCTGCGTATCGACGCGATGATCGTCAACGCGGCCGCCTGGCTGATCGGCAACGACGTCGCGACGGCCGACGCCGTCGACACCGGCGCCAAACTCGGACTCGGGTTCCCCGAAGGCCCGTGTACCTTCGGCGACGAAACCGGCCTCGAGACGATCCTCGAGACGCTCGAGGGACTTCACGAGGAGTACGGCGACGAGCGATACGAACCCGAGCCCTACCTGCGCGAACTCGTCGCGGACGGTCGCACCGGCAAAGCAGCGGGAGCCGGCTTCTACGAGTACTGACGCTGTCGGTTCGGCTGCGTTCGCGCGACAACAATTGTCTTGCAATCGGCCCGAATCCCGTGCAGGATCATCGGCGAACCGAACGTTGATTATCGATGGGGCAGACGGTAGCGTATGCCACTCTCTGGGTTCAACGTCGTCGACTGTGGACAAGCTATCGCCGGCCCGCTGTGTGGGACCTACCTCGCAGACCTCGGTGCCGATGTCGTGAAAATCGAGTCGCCGGACGGCGACGTCTATCGTGCGAACCGCCGGGAGAAAAACGGGACTCAGTTCAATCCCGCCTTCGAGCAGTACAACCGGTCCAAACGGTCGCTCTGTCTCGATCTGAAGGTCGACGAGGGCCGAGCACTGATCCACGACCTCCTCAAGGAGGCGGACGTCTTCGTCCAGAACTGGCCGCCGGGCGTCGCCGAGCGCCTCGAGTTGGACTACGAGACGGTCAGCGAGCTCAACGAGGACATCGTCTACGTCCACGTCACCGGCTACGGTGAAACCGGGCCGATGGCGACCAAGCCGGCGATGGACACGATCGTCCAGCACGTCTCCGGGCTCTCGAATCTCATGGGCTACGACGACGACCGACCGCCGATCCGAAGCCAGTCGTCGGTCGCAGACTACTACGCCGCCTGCCACGCCACGATCAGCGCCCTGGGTGCACTACTCGAGCGCGAGCGCAACGACAGCGGCGGGCAGAAGATCGACGTCTCCCTGCTCGAGTCGCTGATGCACAACATGGACGGCGCCTTCGGCTACTACCACAACGCCGACGAGCTACCCCGACACGGCGGTCGAAACGCTTTCTTCAACGACGACATGCTCTACGGCGCGGCCGAAGCGAGCGACGGCTGGATCTGTGTCGCGTTGCTGTTGTACTCCGATCGCATGTGGGAAGCCTGCTGTGAACTGATCGGCCGCGAGGACCTCCTCGAGAACCCCAAATACGAGACCGACGACGGCCGTCTCGAGGACGCCGCCGAACTCTCCGCGCTGTTCGAGTCGTGGCTCGCCGATGTGCCGGCCGACGAGGCGGTCGACCGGCTCAACGAGGTCGGCATTCCGGCGGCCCACCACAACACGGTCGAGGACGCCGCAAACCTGGAGCACGTCGCCGAGCGCGAGGTGTTTACCGATCTCTCGCATCCGCAACTGGGCGAGCTTACTGTCACCGACACGCCGCTATCGCTCTCGGAAACGCCGACTCGAGCGCCCGAGCACGCGCCGGTTCTGGGCGAACACAACCGCCAGATCCTCGCCGAACTCGGCGTCGAGGACGAGCGCATCGACGAACTGGCCGCCGAATCGGTCCTCTCCGGCGAAGAGAGCTAACCCGTCGCTACCGATCGGCGGCCGGCTGTGGCTGTGCTCGAGTCGCCGGAACCCATCACGATTTGACGGGCGCTTTTGCCGAGGCGTGACGTATCTTGCGTGTGCGAGACGGCCGGACTCGACCGGTGCCCGTATCGATCGATAGATGTATTCAGGTCGGCACCACTCTTCGTGTATGGTCAGTCAGGTCACGGACGGGGTCGACGAAATCGATCGGGCGATCCTCAAGGTGCTCGCACAGGATCCGCGAACGCCCTACGCCGACATCGCCGACCGACTCGTCGACGAGGGGTACGAACTGTCGGCCGAGGGCGTCCGTAACCGCGTCTCGAAACTCCTCCAGAAGACATCGCCGTTCTTCCTGCTCGAGCCGGAAGAACACGACTGGGAGATCCTTCGGCTCGCGGTCTCGGTTGCCGATGCCTCGGGTGCTCGGGACGATGTCATGGAACGGATCGCCGACATGCCGTTCTGGCTCGTCTGCAAGGGGATCGGCACCTACGACGTCTACGCGGTCGCGACGGCCGCCTCGAACGCGGACGTCGACGCGCTCGTCCAGCAGGTCAAGACGATGGAGACCGTCACCAACGTCGAGTTTTCGATCGAGACCGGCAGAGATACGAACGTCGACGACTACCTCTCGCCGAAGTCGATCGAAGAAGAAACGTGACGGGAAGGCGGCGTATCGCCGTTTACTCGCCGGTAAACGTCGGTTCGCGATCCTCGAGGAACGCGGTCATCCCTTCGTACTGGTCGGCGGTGTCGAAACAGGCCGCGATCGTCTCGAGGGTCGAGTCGATGCCTCGTTCGATGCCGGCCGATCGCCACGCGGCGAACACCTCGGACTGGTACTGGAGGACGAGCGGGCTCTTGTCGGCGACCCGATCGACCAACTGGGTGACCGCCTCGTCGTGCTCGTCGGCCCCCACTGCGCGGTTGACGAGTCCGATCTCGGCGGCGTGTTCCCCGGTGATCGTCTCGCCGGTGTAGACGAGTTCCTTGGCTCGCTGGAGGCCGACGAGACGAATCAAGAGCCCACCGTGAATGCCGGTGACGAGGCCGACGTCGATCTCTGGCAATCCGAGCGCGGCGTCGCTCGTCGCGACCCGAAAGTCACACGCCATCGCCAGCTCGAGGCCGGCACCCAGCGCGTAGCCGCCACAGCCACAGATCGTGACGGCGCTGAGATCGCGAAGCGCATCCATCGCGCCGTAGAGGTCGGAGAGAACGGCTCGCGCCTCGGTGGTCGAACACTCTCGGACCGCGTCGAGTTTCAGCCCCGCGGTGAGTCCGTCGTCGGCGCCGGCGATCGTGAGAACGGCGACATCGTCGGGGACCGAGCGGATCGTCTCGTGGAGCTCCTCGAGGACCGCCGGCGACAGAAGGTTCAATTGGCCCGCGTCGAGTCGGAGGTGTGCCAGGTGATCGATCTCGTCATCTCGCGTGAGTGTCACTGCCATAGGGCTACTCGAGCGGCCAGGGTATTGATACTGCCGGAGCCGGATGGCCGATCAGTCGTCGGCGAGACACAGCGTCACGAGGACAACGATGCCAGCGACGGCGGCGAGTGCGAGGAAGGCCTCGTCGAAGAGGCCGCGATCGCCGGCCGCGCCGAAGGCGACCGGGCTGAGTGCACCGATGAGAAACGCCGTCGTTCGCACGACGCCGAAGCCGGTTCCCTGGAGGCGATCGGGAATGATCGTCAACAGAAACGCCTCGACGATCGTGCTCACGCCCAGCAGTGCGCTGATCAGTGCTGTTACGATCACGAGCGGCCAGAACCCCTCCACCGATGGCAGCGCCGCGAGTGCGGCCCCCGAGACGAGGCCGACGACCAGCAGCGACCGCCGAGCGCCGACCCGGTCGTATGCGCCGCCAGCGACCGGTTTGATGGCGATTCCGAGCACGAAAAAGAGCCCGAACAGGCCGCTGGCGAGCGTCGAGGAGAGACCCTTGATCTCGATCAGGTACGTCGGGTAGAAGCCGGTAAAGGCCTGCCAGATACAGAGCCCGAGCGCGTAGATAGCCGTCCCCTGTACGACCGCAGGCCGACGGACGACCTCGAGGACGGTCGACCAGCTGTCCCCACCGCTTTCCTGTTCGGGCCTGTTGTCGGCGCTCGGGACGACCACCAGGACTGCGATCCCGACCCCCAGAAACACCGGGACGAGGTAGCCGAAGCCGAGTTGCCAGGCGACGCTGGCGCCGAGGATCCCGGCGAGGGGTGGCAGGACGGATTGACCCGCGTCGGCGGAGGCCGCCGTCACGCCGTTTGCCGTTCCGAGTTGGTCGGAATAGAGGCTGCTGAGGACGGTGTAGCGCGAAACGGCGTAGAGTGCGATGGCGGCACCGAACAGCGCCGTGGCCCCGAACAGCACGATGGCCGATCGGGCAGTGATGACGAGCACGAGCATCCCCGCGGCGAGAAACGTGCTCGCGACCAGCGTGCGTCGCTCGCCGACCCGATCGGCGAGCATCCCACCCGGAAGCTGACAGATCGCGTAGGCCAGAAACAACACGGTCACGAGCAGCCCCGCGGTCGTCAGATCGAGATCGTACGCCTCCCTGAGGCTCGGCAACAGGACGGGGTAGACCATCCGCGCGCCCATCGTGAGTGCCCAGCCGGCTGCGACGGCAAGCAGGATCTTTCCGCGGCCGTCGCTACGCAACTCTCGAACGTTGCGTTCGATCGCGTCGAGATACGTCGATGCTATCGTGTGTCACCTACGTGGACGTTTCCGGGACAGCGTGATGAACATTCCGCCGTCGCGACCCGCCTTCGACGAACGAAAATTTCAAGCCCTGGTGGGAAGATTGGTACCGTATACCACATGCTTACGACCGATTACGACGAGGGCCCACTCCGCGAGCAGACGATGTCGACGATCCTCGAGAACAGAGCCACACGGTTCGGGAGCGATCCGTTCGTACAGTACGGACCGGAATCCCGGACCATCTCCTTTCGCGAACTCGACGACACTGCGAACTCGATCGCCAACGCACTGGGTGCGTTGGGCATCGAGACGGGTGACCACGTCTCGGTCATGGTTCGAGACCCGCTGCGAACGCTGTTCGCGATGTGTGGGATCAACACGGCCGGCGCCGTCTACTCGCCGATCAACTACGACTACTCGGGCGAACCCCTCCGCTACCAGCTAGACGACACCGACCCATCGGTACTCGTCGTCGAGGACCGGTATCTCGAGCGCCTCGCGGCCATCGAGGACGACCTCGAGTGCTCGCCGCGACTCGTCGTCTATCGCTCCGGCGAGGCAACCGTCGACGAACAGCCGTCGATCGGCCCCGACGACGCGACCGACTTCGCGGATATGCTGACGGCCGACACCGCCCCGCCCGACGTCTCGCTGTCGTGGGACGACGAGGCAAGCATCGTCTACACCTCGGGGACGACGGGCCGTCCCAAAGGGGTCGTGTTGCCCTACCGCTGGATCTTTGCGAACTACGCCGGGAAACGGACCGCCTTCCTTTCGCCGGAAGACACCATGCACACGTCGTTACCGCTGTATCACGTTGCTGGGCTCTACTGGGACGTGACGGCCGCGCTGATCGCCGGCGCGTCGGTTTCCCTCTGGGATCGGTTCAGCGCGACCGACTTCTGGGATCGCATCGATCGCTACGATGCGACGACGGTGACGCTGCTGTCGGTGATGATCCCGTGGCTCGACGACCGCAGCCCCTCCGCGGCCGACCGGCACAACACGCTAAACAAGGTTCACATGCAGCCGTTGCCCGAGAATTACGGGGAACTCGCACAGCGGTACGGCTTCGACTTCATCACCGTCGGCTTCGGCCAGACGGAGTGTGGCGGCCCCTTCGGTGCGCTCGTCCACGCCGCTCGAGGCGACGACGCTACGCCACCCGAATATCGCCGCGGGCTGGACACCCAGGACGTGATCGACGCGGCCGAGAGGGTCGGACTGCCAGTCGTCTCGGAGGTTCCCGGCGACCGTTACATGGGCAAACCGCGAACGGAGATCATGGAGGCGACGGTCCTCGACGAGAACGACGAGCAACTCCCGCCGGGCGAGGTCGGCGAACTCGCCGTCCGACCCCAGCTGCCGGGTCTCATCCTCGATCGCTATCTGGGGAAACCCGAGGAGACGGTACGGGCCTTTCGCAACCTCTGGTTTCACACCGGCGACGCCGTCTACCGCGACGAGGCCGACAATTTCTACTTCGTCGATCGGATCGGCGACGTGATCCGCCGCCGCGGCGAAAATATCTCCTCGGTCCAGATTCAGGACGCGATCAACAGCCACGACGACGTCGCGCAGGCAGCCGTCTTCCCCGTCTCGGCTCCCGAAGGTGGCGAGGATCAGATCGGAGCGGCGGTCGTCGTCGAGAACGATCTCTCTCGAGGGACCCTCGAGGCGTTCCTCGACGATCAACTGCCGTCGTTTATGACGCCGGATCGACTGCAACTCGTGGCGGACCTGCCGACGACCGAGACGAACAAGATCGAGAAGTACAAACTCCGGGAACGGTTTCTCGAGGACTGATCGAACCGAAGGACCGACCGACAGCCGACTACTGTGTGAATATGCACCAAGATTTATACTCGAGTACGTGCCTGTCTCTGCCATGTCAGATCGAATCCGAACGGCCGAAACCGACGGTGTAGTCACGATCACGATGGACGACCCGGAGCGAATGAACCCGCTCTCGCGCGAAGACTATCTCGGAATCTACGACGCGCTGCGGGCGGCCCGGACGACGGACGCGACCTGCGTCGTCCTCGAGGGTGCCGGTGAGGCGTTTTCGGCCGGCTTCGACGTCGAGTCGATGGGCGAAGGTGCCGGCGGCGACGAGCCGCTTCACGAGAACGTCGGGGAGATCAGGCGCCACGAGCACTCCGTGGTTCAGGAGATCATCACGCATCCCCTGCCCGTGATCGGGAAGATCGACGGGCCGGCGGTCGGCGACGCCGCCGGCTTCGCCATCGCCTGTGACATTCCACTCGCGAGCGAGCGGACGAAGATCGGCTTCTCGCACGTCCGGTTCGGCCTCAGCATGGACTGTGGCATCTCTTATGTCCTGCCGCGACTCGTCGGGCGGGGACTCGCGATGGAACTGGCGATGACCGGACGGATCGTCGACGGCGAGCGCGCGAACGAACTCGGTCTCGTCAACCACGTCTTCCCAACCGACGAGTTCGAGACACGCGCCGACGAGATCGTCGAGACGATCGCCAGCGGCCCGCCGATCGCTCTCGAGCACATCAAGTACCTGATCAGAACCGGCCAGACGGCCTCCCTCGAGGCGGCTCTCGAGAACGAGGCAGCGAGACAGACGATCGTCTTCGACACCGAGGATTACGAACACGCCGTCGAGGCGCTGCAAAACGACGAGAAGCCCACGTTTGAGGGCCGATAACGACCGACGCGAGTCGCCCGTCGCTTACCGCCCTTCGAACGATGGGTCGCGGTCCGCTCCGAACGCCTCGATACCTTCCTGGTGGTCGCGCGTGCTCGAGGCGAGGTTCTGGGATTTGGCTTCGCGTTCGACGACCTCGCGGATGGTGCTGTTGTACGAGCGATCGATGTTGGTCACCGACTCGTGGAGCGCGACCGTCGGCCCGGTCGCGACCTGCTCGATGAGATCGCCGGCTTGCGCTTCGAACTCGTCCGCGTCGTAGGCGTGGTTGATCAGACCGAGCGACGCGGCGTGCTCGCCGTCGATCATCTCGCCGGTCAGCGCCAGTTCCTTGGCGACGTAGGGGCCGACGGCTCGCGTGACGAAAAGCGATGTCGCCAAGTCGAGTGTGAGACCAATATTTCGGAAGGCGAGGCCAAACGTGGCGTCCTCGCTGGCGAGAACGAGGTCACATGCCATGGCGACGCCGACACCCGCTCCGACACAGTAGCCGTCGACTTTCGCGATCGTCGGCAGTTCGTAGTTGTAGAGTTTGACCGGCACCGCCTCCGCGAGGTCGACGATCGATTGGGTCCGCTCGTGATCCGGCACGCCGCCCTCGCTTTTCTCGCCCATCCCTTTGACGTCGCCGCCGGCACAGAACGCGCCCCCGCTGCCCTCGAGGACGACGACCCGCGCATCGTCGCGGTCGCTGACTTCGTCGAGTCTGGCCTCGATACCGGTTCTGATGCCCTCCGACAGGGCGTTCATCCGGTCTGGCTGGTTCAGCGTGATGGTGGCGATCCCGTCTTCGACCTCGAGCAGCACGTCATTTGCTGACATACCATTGGGAACGGAACCCAATTAAATAATCATTGTGGAACACCACCGACAGACCCGCCTGCGTTACCGATAGGTCAACGAGAGTTCGATCTGGTTCGTCGTATCCAGGAGCGCCTCGACCAACGGCTCGCGAACTGTGGGCTTGGACAGTCGGTAGGACGGACCGGAGATGGTTACCGCCCCGAGTACCGCCCCGTCGAGAACGAACGGCGAGCCGATCGCGTAAATGCCTTCGGCGTGTTCCTCGTCGTTGATCGCGTACCCCTGCTCGCGAATGGTCTCGAGTTCGGCGTCGAGTTCGGCCCTCGTCGTGATCGTCTGGGGCGTCTGTTCGGGGAGTCCGCGGTGATCGACGATCCGATCGATCCGGTCGTCGGAAAGGTGAGCCAGAATTGCTTTTCCTGCTGCCGTACAGTGAAGCGGCGGCCGCCATCCCAGACGCGCGAGGTCGTATCCCGAACCTTGCTCGCGGTTGGCGTCGTCGATGACGACGCTCTGACCGTACTCCTCGGTGTAGAGCCAGATGACCTCGTCGATGTCGTCGGCCAGCGCGTGCATCTCTTCGCTGGCGGTGTCGAAAAACGAGAGGCGATTTCTGGCGGTGACACCGTGATCGAGCCCCTTCAGTCCGAGTCGATACTCCGTCCCCTCCTGGACGACGTACTCGAGTGCAACGAGCGTCGAGAGGTGATCGTGGACGGTGCTCTGTGCCAGGTCCAACGCCTCCGCGAGTTCGACCACACCGGCCCCGTTCCGTTCACTGATCGCTTCGACGATACCGAACGCAGTCTCGACGGATCGAATCGGGCGATTTGGCGTGGATCGTGGCGTCATGCGTGATACCACGATTCAGTCAGATATAATAATTCCTGCGACTGACCGAACGCAGCCACGTATCGTCGCCTCGAATTCGGACCTCCCGAATCATGGACTCGGTTTCTCGGCGAAGGTACGGAGTGGGCGGAATTAAATTACAAGCATACGCCAGTAATCAATGGTATGGGGACGAGTACCAATAGTACTGTTTATTCGGGAGTGACGAATTTCTGACCCGTCTGCTTGGTTTCCAGCAGGAGCAGCATCGACGGCAGTCGATCGCTGCCAGCGCCGAACACTCCTCACGACGACGCGAAAAATCGACGGACCGAATTGACCTTATCGGCCCTTGAACTCGGGTTCGTAATCGTCTTCGGCGAACCCGCGGGCGCCCTCTTTGTGATCTTCGGTCGCGAGCAGCGGTTCGAAAACCTTGTTGTCGTAGGCGATGCCTTCCTCGAGGTTCGTCTGGGCGGCAGTCCGGGCGGAGTCTTTGATCGCCTGAATCGAGAGCGGTGGCTTCGCGGCGATCGTCTCGGCAAATTCGTCGACGGCGTCGTCCAAATCGTCGCCGTAGACGCGGTTGACGAGACCCAGATCGTCCGCTCGTTCGGCGCCGATGTGGTCGCCCGTCATGGCGATTTCCATCGCCGCGGCGGGATTGGCCAGTTCGCTGATCAACTGGACGCCACCCGCACCCGGGATGATGCCGAGATCGACTTCCGGCAGCCCCACTCGAGCGTCTTCGTGAGCGATCCGAATGTCACAGGACATCGCTGTCTCGAGGCCGCCGCCGAGACAGTAGCCCTCGATTTTCGCGATGACCGGCACCGGGAACTCCCGAATGAACTTGTAGTGATCGCGCTCGGAGTTCGCACCGGCCGATTCGTCGCTGAACTCGTTGATGTCCGCGCCAGCACAGAAGTTCCCCTCGGCACCCTCGACGACGACCGCCCGCAGCGCAATGCCGTCGACCTCCTCGTTCTGGGCCTCGAGTTGCCGCAGCCCGGCGATAATGTCGTCCCGGAGCTGACTGCTCAGTGCGTTCAGTGCATCCGGACGGTTCAGCGTCAGATAGCCGACGCCCGTTTCCGAATCGAACTCGACGACCGTCGTTTCCAATTCTTCGTGCATCGTTGCTGACTAACTCGGTGAAGACCTATAACTTTGCGTGGTTTGAGCCCATACGACACAGTGTAGACAGTCCGTCGTCGCCGTGTTCCGGCCACAGTTGCCGGCTTCGCGACTGGAGTAGCCACACACCTAATTACAGATACCTTCTCAATTTCAGTCAATGAGATAAAACCAAATATACCAGACCAACATTATATATTCCGAGTGCTCGTTCGAGAGAGTTTATCGATCTGTGAATCGATAACGTCTAGGACTGGCTCGAGACTGTCAAACAGTATACGGCCAGAGATAGCCCATCGATTGCCGTATAATCGGCATATAGTGAACTGTGTTCGTCGTCTTTCCCGATTCAATAGCGCAAAGAGTATTACAGCGAACGTCGGATAGCGGTCGATTTCATGCCAAAGCATCATATTCATATACATCTATTTTAGTAAATAGTTTCGATAGCCTCAACGAACCGCGATCGTTGCTTTTGTACGACAGTTATGCGCTGATTTCGCCCACAACAGCCATTATTTATTTTCCATTCCTTCTTAATCAGTAAGATATATTGCTCTGATACAGAGATGAGGTAGTATGGGATATGCAATACGATCGCTGCAGGAAGCGCTCGGGACGATTCTCGAGACGCCGAAACTACTCATCGGCATCGGTGTGACATCGTTGTTCGGCACACTACTGTACCTGTTCGTCTCCTATATTCCGTTGATCGGCATGTTCGTCGCGTGGACGATTCCGGCGTTAACACTCGCTGCCGTGTTGACGATGGCATACGAGGGACTGCACGGGACAGCGGGATTCGACGATTTGATAACCGGCCTCGAGGAGTATGCGGTTTCGATGTTAGGTGCGTTTTTCGCGCTTTTTGCGGTCTCTACCGTAGCTTCGTTCGCGTTCGTGTTTCTCGTGGTGGCGCTCGTCTTCGCCGGCGCGTTCAGTATGGAGACGACAGCGGATGCGGGCCCCGATCCGGCGATGCTCGACGCGCTTGGAATCGGTATCATCGCGTTGATCGTCCTCGCGGTGCTCCTCTGGACCGTCGTCTGGATCGTCGTCCAGTTTTTCGACGCGGCAATCGTCGTCGATGGCGTCGGTGTCATCGACGCGTTCAAATCGTCATGGGGGGTCGTTCGATCGAATCCGCTGAGTGTCATCGGCTACTCCCTCATTCGGGGCACGCTGATGTGGATTCCTGTTATCATCGCCGCTATCGTCGCCGCCGCTGCCAGTATGGCAGCACCTGCTGATCAGGCGTTTCTGTACGCACTGCTTGGCGGTGGCTCCGTTTTCATCGTTCTTAGTCCACTCGTCAGTTCGTTGCTCATCGTCTATCACACCAGCTACTTCGATCATGCGAGTGGCAACAGATCTCGACGGTCATATTGAGGACTATCCGACAATAATCTCGAGCAGACGAGTTGCCAACGAACGACCGTCCGCACCCGAGCCCTCGGTGGCCGCTGTAGCCACCCACGTCACTGCACACCTGGTCGAACGACGGCAGTGGGATCAGTATCTACCGAGTTGCAGTTGTTACGATAGGGCCGACGCCGTCGAGAACAATCCTTATCCCGAGGCTCTGGGAATAGACGGGCATGGACGAGGACGGACTGAACGCGCCCGACCGCGAATCCCCCGATGGGTCCCCGGCGACTGCTCGAGGGGACGCCGACGACACGGACCGTGACGACGGCGATCGATCCGTGGAGAAACCAGCGGCCGAGGTCGACGACGCTGCGGGCGAGCAGCAAGCCGCCACGAGCACCAACGGATCGATGCCGGGCGTTCCGGATCCGGAGCCCCAGGACTCCGACATCCCCGAAGACGTCCGAAAGTACGCTCGATTCAAGAAGATGGACGGCGCACAGTACGACCGGGTCAACGAGTTCCTGCGCGATCGGACCTACGTGACGGCTCGCGAGTGGGCGATCGCCCGCCTCTGTGCGGACTTTCGAACCGAGACGGGCGTCGAAATGACCAAGATCGGCGAGAACCTACCCGAACTGGTCCCGTTCATGACCGACACCTACACGCCACAGGCGGTCAACCAGGCGCGGTCGTCGTTCGAGGAGAAAGTCAGGAAAGCCGGGGCGACGTTTCTCTACGGCGCGATGTGTGATTTCTTCACCGCCGAGGAACTCGACGACGTGATGTACGAATCGACCGAGGTCGCGAAGTTCCTGCTCGAGGTCGAGGGCGTCGATCTCTCCGTCGAAGCGGAGCTCGAGGCCGAGGAGCAGATCTCGAGCGTGATGCGCGAAGTGCGTGAAGCCAGCGAGGAGTTACGGGATCGCGACGACGAGTAGCGGTTTCGGAGATCGGGTCCGCTGCTATCGGTCACAGCCACACAGCGTATCCAGACGACGGCGGTTCGTTGTCGCGAGGAAGGACGAGCCAGCGAGCCTATCGTTTCGTGAGGTCGACCGAGCCGTCGGCGGTGACGTCGATACGGTAGCCTTGCCACTCGAACGTGAGACGACCATCGACGGTATCCTGTTTGAAGAGGGCATCGAGTGACTCGGGATTGATCGCGTCGTACAGCGGTGGCTCGAGGTCGAGCGGATCACGCCCTTCGTGGCTTGCGACGGCTCGTATCACCCGTTCGGAGATCGGTCGCGTCGTCGTATGGCTCTGGGATTCCGTCGGGTCCGACAGCGAGGTATTACAGTTCATGCGAGTCTCTCTACCTGTCACGTCGCTCCACAAACTACGATTAAAGTCTGTTGATTTCTTCGCGACCGACCGAAATCTGAGTCACGATCTAATTGAGAAATACAACGTCTCGGACTCCTCGAGATAGGCGGTACGGGAAGCCGATCGGCCGTCGCATCACCGGCCGTCTTCCTCCTCGAGCGGCGAGTGCGCCGGGCGCGTCTCGAGATCCATCAGGACGGCAAAGACGAGCCCGAGGACGATACCGAACAGGACGTGTCCGGCGAGGCTTTCGACGGCGGCAGCCGGGAAGTCGGCGGCGGCTTGGGTGCCGATCGCCTCGATCCAGACCGGGAGGACGATCAGCGGGAGGAGTGCCCAGATCGCCAGCCCAAAGACGAAGCCGGCAGCGATGACGCGAAGCGCGACGCTGGTCTGAGAGAGGGCATCGGTTTCGGCCGAGGTTCTGATGATGCCGTGGATCCGACTGCGAGTGACCAGGAAGCCAAAGATGAGCCCGAGGACGATACCGTGAGCGATGTGGATCCCCCAGCCGACGACACCGACCGGGTCGAGACCGTAGACTGCCGGAATCGCGACCGCGACGATATCGGGGTCGGCGAACCAGACGACGAGCCCGAACGCGGCGGCACCGAGCGCGCCGCCGAGTGCACCGCCGATCGGCCATCCCCACGTGCTGTCGATGCCGAACGCGGACGTGTTCTCCGTATCGGTTCCCATAGTACTCCGGCCTATCACGAACGGTGCCAAAAGGGTTTGTCCGGCAACAGACTGGTCCCGTCCCATCACCACTAGCTCCGCGGACGAGACCGGGGTCGACAATCTATTGACGGTCGCGACCGACAGCCGACCCGTGGATCTCGAGTTCGAACTCCTCGGATGGCCCCCGGACGGACCGAAACTCCAACTCGACTATCGTCGATTCAGCTACGCCGGCAAGTTCGTGATGACAAACACCGGCAAAGCCGTCGCTCGAGACGGCGACGAACTCGTCGCTGCAGTCGCGTTCAACGAAGACCGGACCGACGCGGACCAACTCTGGCTACGATACGTCACCGTCGACCGGGAGCGCCGCGGCGACGGTATCGGCCCCGAACTGCTTCGATTCGCTCGTGACCGCGCCGTAGAACGCGGTTACAACCGATTGCGAATCGCCGTCAACAACCCCTTCGCCTACGAAGCGCTCTATCGCTCGGGGTTTGCCTATACAGGCGAGACGACGGGAATCGCCGAACTCGTCCTCGAGTACCCCCGTCCCGACGATGGGGGAGACGGCGTCGATTTCGGCGACGAGACCGACGGCGAGGGCCGATCCGCTCGAGCGCGGTACCAGGCCGGCCTCGCGGAATTTCGCGATCGGGAGCTCTCCGATGCGGAACTCGATTTTCTCGACGCTCGTCGCGACAGTGATCCGCCGGCTCCCGACTCGTCGGGCGCTCGCTCGAGCGAGGGGATCTGAACGGGACTGCCGGTCAGGACGGGCGGTCGATGTCTCGGTGCGCAGCGACGACGACCGCAGCGTGTACCGTCCCCGCAATCCCGACGCTGACGACGGTGCCGACGGCGACGGCGAGCGACGAGGAGGGAACGATCTGCCCCACCCCCGTCAGGACGTATCCGAGAGAGCCAAGTCCCAACAGCAAGCCGGCGATCGAGACCGGTCGACCGCCGGTCGCCGCGAGGCTACACCGCGACGCGGTGAGCGGTCCGGCCCCCTCGAGGACGATATAGGCGGGCGCCAGAAACAGCGCGACGCCGGCTGGGACGACGACGAAGCCGAAGACGAGGAGTACGGCGCCGAATTCGCCACGAGCCCACACCGCTACCGCGGCGGTAACCGCGAATACTCCCAGCTGGACGACCACCGTGTACGCGAACAGCCAGCCGATCCGCGAGAGCGGCGGCACGATTCCGCCTGGCTCGCGAGCGAGCGTCCAGACGGCGATCGCAAAGGCGACGGCGGTTAGCAGCGCTATCGAGAGTTGCCAGCCGACGAGGAACGCGAAGAACCGGGATTTGAGTCCCAGCAGGGCGGCCGGCCCGATTTCGACCACCGGCTCGAGGACGGGGACGACCGGCACGGAAACGTGGACGAGCCCGTCGTCGGGAAACGGTGCGACGCCGACGGGGTAGGCCGACTCGAGCCGGGCAACGGTACTCGCCCCGCCGAGGCAACCGGCGAGGACGAACGGCACCGCGGCGATCGGACGCCGGCGGAGCAACGCGAACGCAGCGACCAGTATCGCCACGAATCCGTCGCTCGAGTCGGGCGTCCCGGTGCCGGATAGGGAGTCGTCATCAGCCACGGTTACTCGAGGCCGTACAGCACGAGCGTCGTTCCGAGGACGATACGATCGCCGGAGACGACCGCCGGCGTTTTCCCCCCTCGTTCCATCTCGCTGCCACCGGAGGTGCTGACCATCTCGGTGAACGTCCACAGGTGGTCGCCCGTCGATCGATCGAGGGCGTGGAGTCCATCGTCGCCGGGAACGAGTACCTGATCACCGGCAACCGTCGGCGGCGGGGTCGTCGGCCCGGCCATCGGCGCCGGTAAATCGTCGATCCTCACGTCCCAGCGCAGGTCGCCGCCGTCGCGATCGATGGCGACGATCGCGAACCGATCGGATTCGTCGTCGACCGCCTGTACGCCGACGTGATAGACGGTCGTGTCGTCGGCTGCGAGCCCGACGTGGTCGGTTCGCTCGAGTATCCGCTCCCAGTTCGTCTCGCCGTGTTCGGTCTCGAGTTCGCGGAGTCGCAGCTCGTCGTACTGGTCCGTCTCGTCGAGGGTGTAGCCGTCGCCGCCGCTGGCGACCAGACTATCCTGACTCTGGCGAGATTGCTGAATCGGTGACAGTTCGTCGTTGGTCCACGCGAGCGTGCCCTCAACGAGATCGATACCGACGAGTACTGTCTCGCTCGTGACCATGCCGTCCGCTCGCAGGAACAGTTTGACGACGACGGTGTCGCTCGCAGTGTCGACGACGTGGCCGGCCGGCGTGACGTAGTGGTCGTCCGGGGCGATCTCCTCGAGGTCGAATCGCCACCGTGAGCCGCCGTCGTCGGTTTCGCCCGCGGCGACGACGTTCGCGGTCGGGTGAAGCGAAACGACCGTGCCGTCGACGATCAGCGGCGACGCGAGCCACCCGCCACCCGGCGACCGCCCGAGCCGGGGCGGGGACATCCCGACGCCATCGCCGTCGAGCCACCAGCGAGCCCGGCTCTCGCCCAGTCCCGAAACGCTGGTCGGCCAGCCGTCAGGATCGGCAGCGTAACCGCCGATCGAATCGCCGTACGGAACCACCAAGACGCCGTCCTCGTATAGTCTCGTCGAGCCGAAGGCCATCGGCCCGGTTCCGCGACCGAACCCGCCCGACGTCCGTACTCTCGGCCCTTCGCCGGTCGCTCGATCCACGACGAACAGTCCGTTCGAGTACTGACAGTAGACGGTGCCGGAAGCGACGACGGGCGGTCGCCAGTTCGAGGCGCCGACGGACCGTTCCCAGGCGACCGAGACGCCGTCGCGAGGGAGGTCGGCATCCGGGACGAATCGCGTGCGGCCTGGGTCACGGCCGTAGAGCCGCCAGTCGTCCTCGCGGCGGGCCGGCGTCGCGTCGTTTCCGGCGCCGAGACAGCCGGCTCCGAGGGCGGTCGCGCCGAGAACAGCGCTAACGCTTGCGAGTATCGAGCGGCGGGAGGGGGCAACGGGGGCGGGCATCGAACCGTATTGTTCTCCGACACTCTCCCGATAGAATATATAGTTTCCCGTCGCAATCGAGTGCGGTTGGTACGCGCCCCGGCCGATCCACTCTGGACCGATCACGATGCCAACGATTGAAATCCCAGCCGTCCCTACGACCGTGCAATGGGAAACGCTGCACTACGGGATATCGCCGTCATCGAGGAGATTCCCTTCGACGACGTCGAGGGTGTCGTCGCTGTCGACGCCCACAACTGGCTCTACCGGTACCTGACGACGACAGTCAAGTGGACCTCGAGCGAGAAATATACCACCGCCGCCGACACCGAAGTCGCGAATTTGATCGGGATCGTCCAGGGCCTGCCGAAGTTCTTCGAGCACGACATCACGCCGGTGCTGGTCTTCGACGGCGGCCCCTCGGAACTCAAAGCAGACGAGATCGAATCCCGCCGCGAACAGCGCGAGACCTACGAGGAGCAACTCGCGGTCGCCCGCGAGGAAGGCGACGAACTCGCCATCGCCCAACTCGAGTCCCGCACCCAGCGCCTGACCGAGACGATTCAAGAGACCAGCCGCGAACTCCTCCGGCTGCTCGACGTGCCGATCGTCGAGGCGCCCGCCGAGGGCGAAGCGCAGGCGGCCCACATGGTTCGACGCGGCGACGCCGACTACGTCGGGTCGGAAGACTACGACGCGTTGCTCTTTGGCGCGCCGCTGACCCTGCGCCAGCTGACGAGCAAGGGCGATCCCGAACTGATGGACCTCGAGGCGACACTGGCCCACCACGAGTTGACCCTCGAACAGCTGATCGACGCGGCCATCCTCATCGGGACCGACTTCAACGACGGCGTCTCGGGCATCGGGCCGAAGACGGCGATCACCGAAATTACCGAGCATGGCGATCTCTGGAGCGTCCTCGAGGCTCGCGGCGACAGCATCGAGTACGGCGATCGCGTCCGCCAGCTCTTTCGCGACCCCGACGTGACCGACGACTACAGCTTCGAGACGTCACTCGATCCGGATCTCGAGGCTGCGCGTGCCTACGTCACCGACCAGTGGGGGGTCGACGCTGACGAGGTCGAACGCGGCTTCGAGCGGATCGAGGAGAGCGTCACGCAGACGGGACTGGATCGCTGGACCTGACGTTCTCGGTGCGCAAACAGCGTTCCTCGTACTGGCATCGTCTACCAGCCGTCGTCGAAACGCAGTTAGGGATCCCGAACGTTCACTCGAGCGATCATGGCTACTGTGGAGACGTCGTCGATTCCAGCGCTCAAAGAGCGAGCCGGCGTCGTATCGGCCTTGCTCGCGGGCGCCCAGACCGTCCTCGTTCGCCATCCGACGCTCGATCCCGGGGCGATCGACGACCCCTTCGTCTGTTATCCGGCCTACAGCCACCAAGAGCCGGCGCGATACCAGGATCGGTACGAGCACTACTACCACCGTTCGAGCGCCAAGCCCGAGGCCGGCATCCCGATTCGCGCGGTCGCGTCCGTCGCCGACGAGTTCGCCGTTCCGGCGACGGCCCTCGAGTCGCTCGCTCGCCACTACGTCTACACCGCCGACGGACTCAGAAACAAGTACGATCCCGACGACGAACTCCGGGTACTGTTGTGTCGCGTCGCCGAACTCGAGTCGCCCCAACTCGTTGCAGAAGACTCGGCGTATCGAGGCTGTCGAGCCTGGATCGAGCTTTCCGGGGCCGTCGATATCGACCTCGAGGCGGCGACGCCGGTGCTCGACGACGCGACGTTCGCCCAGCGACGGGCCGCGATCCGCGAGACGCTCGCTTGAGAGCGACCCGTCCCGTCCACTGCTTGCAGTGCAAGGCACCACAGCCAGTGAGTGGGATGGGGTAGGTCGTTCGAGCCACCGCCGACAGGCTCGTGCCCATATCTATGACGACCGACGATACTCGAGACACCGAGCCGGAGCAAGCGGAATCGACCACGCCAGAACCGCCCGACGAGGGGGAGTTGCCGACTCGAGCCGACGGATCGGGTTCCGGCGCCGGGACGAGTGACGATCACGGCGAGGGGTTCGACGAATCGAGCAAACAGGACCAACTCGACGAGGTTCGTGAACGTGCCGAGGGTGAGGAGCTGACCAGCGATCACGGCGTGAAGATCAGCGAGACGGACAACTCGCTGAAAGCCGGCGAGCGCGGGCCGACGATCATGGAGGACTTCCACTTCCGGGAGAAGATGACGCAGTTCGACCACGAGTCGATCCCGGAGCGAGTCGTCCACGCCCGCGGGACCGGCGCTCACGGGTACTTCCAGCCCTACGAGGACCCGGAGTTAGGCGACGAGTACGACGGTCTCGAGGACCTAACGAAGGCAAAGGTGCTGACCAATCCGGACCAGAAGACGCCGGTCTTCGTCCGATTTTCGACGGTCGTCGGTTCGCGTGGGTCGTCCGATACCGTCCGGGACGTCCGCGGCTTTGCGACGAAGTTCTACACGGAGGAAGGCAACTGGGACCTCGTCGGGAACAACATGCCGCCCTTTTTCATCCAGGACGCGATGGAATTTCCCGATCTGGTGCACGCGATCAAGCCCGAACCCGACGACGCGATGCCGCAGGCGTCGGCGGCCCACGACACGTTCTGGGACTTTGCCTCCCTCAAGCCGGAGATCACTCATATGATCATGTGGGTCCTCTCGGGACGGGCGCTGCCGCGGGCGTATCGGATGATGCAGGGCTTCGGCGTCCACACCTTCCGACTGGTCAACGACGAGGGCGAGTCGGTGTTCGTCAAGTTCCACTGGACACCGAAACTCGGCACCCACCAGCTCGTCTGGGACGAGACGACGAAACTCTGGGGCAAGGACTCGGATTTCAATCGGAAAGGGCTCTACGACGTCATCGAGGAGGGGTACGATCCCGAGTGGGAACTCGGCGTCCAGATCTTCGACGAGGAACAGGCCGAGGCGTTCGACTTCGACATCCTCGACCCGACGAAGATCGTCCCGGAGACCGAGGTGCCGGTGCGACCGATCGGCAAGATGGTCTTGAACGAGACGCCGGACAACTTCTTCGCCGAAACCGAGCAGGTCGCGTTCCACCCCGGCAACGTCGTCCCCGGCATCGACTTCTCGAACGATCCCCTGCTACAGGGACGGCTGTTCTCCTACCAGGACACCCAGCTCAACCGCTTCGGCAGCGCCAACTGGGACGAGATCCCGATCAACCAGCCGATCGCCGAACGGCACAACAACCAGCGCGCCGGCTTCATGCGCCAGGAGATCAACGAGGGCAAAGCCTCCTACAAGCCGAATTCTATCGACGACGACGATCCCCAAGAGGTCCCCGAGGCGGAAGGCGGCTACGAGCACTACGCCGAAAAGATCGACGGGAAGAAAATCCGCAACAGAAGCGAGAGCTTCGAGAACCACTTCACCCAGGCGCGGCTGTTCTGGAACAGCATGTCCGAGCCCGAGAAGGACAACATCGTCGACGCCGCCCACTTCGAACTCGGGAAGGTCGATCGGATAGAGATCCGCGAGCGGATGGTCTACGACCTCTTCAACAACGTCGACCACGAGTTCGCCACGCGCGTCGCCGAGGGAATCGGCGTCGACCCCCCGGAAGAACCCGGTAACGAGATGCCGGACCACGACCGGGAGGATCCCTCGCTTAGCATGGAGAATCGGACCCCGGACACGATCGAGACCCGCAAGATCGCAATGTTGGTCGATGACGGATTCGACGACGAACATGTCTCGGCAATTCGATCGGCCCTCGAAGAGGAGGGTGCCCGCGTCAAGATCATCTCGAGAGTCCTCGGTGAGAAGTCGGGAGTCGACGGCGAGACGGTCGAGCCCGACCAACACCACGTCGCGGCGGCCTCGGTATCCTTCGACGCGGTTGTCGTCCCCGGTGGGAGCGAGAGCGTCGACGCCATGCACCAGCAGGGCGATCCGAAGCACTTCGTCGCCGAGGCGTTCAAACACTACAAACCGATCGCCGCCATCGGCGAGGGAGCAGAACTGTTCGAGACGGTCGACTTACCGGAGACCGAAATCGCCGACGACGGCGACCTCGTCTCGGATACCGGCGTCGTTACCTGTCGGAACGATAATATCGACGACTTCGTCGAACAGTTTCGCGACGCGATCGCGGCTCATCGCCACTGGGACCGGAGTCCGGAAGCGGTGCCTGCTTGAGATGGCCTGGACGACCGATATCCCGGCGAGATCACAGACGGGTCGAGGGTTCGTCGGGACCGATGCCAGCAGTTCGTCCGAAGACTTGTCTGGACTCGCCGTCCGCTGGTAGCCACTGCACGTCACTGCACAGTTGATCGCACGACGAACGCGGTTCGGAGCGGGCGCGGTTCGGAGCGAACGGAGGAAGAGAACCGCGGCAAAGCGAACGGGGAACGAGGTGACCCGTGAGCGAGCTGTGCGATCAGTGTGTGAACCGTTGCAGTTGTTACGATAACGGCTCCCCGATTCGTCTGTCAGAATAGCTGGCTGTGCAGACGGGATGTGCCCGACACTCATTTTTTGTGAACGTCCCGAAATCCATCAGTTGAGCACTAGGTTTATCTCCAGCGGTCGACTTGTGGTTGATATCTCCAACCAACTCGAGGGGGAGGGGCAGAACACACATATGCAAGACTCTCGACCATTATCGGCCCAAATTCTGTTAGTCGAGGACAATCCGGGAGACATCCGGTTGACCCAGGAGGCGTTCGAGCAGGGGCGGATCGAGAACGATCTCCACGTGGTCTCGGATGGAGCGGCAGCGATCGACTTCCTCCGCCAGGAGGGCGAATACGAAGACGCGCCGCGCCCGGACATCATCCTGTTGGATCTCAACCTCCCGCGAATGGACGGCCAGGACGTGCTCGAAGCACTCAAATCCGATCCACAGATGCGATCGATCCCGGTCATCGTGTTGACGAGTTCGCAGGCCGAAGAGGACATCGTCCAATCGTACGAACTACACGCAAACGCCTACCTCACGAAACCCGTCAACCCGGACGAGTTCATCGATACGGTTCGTGCGTTCGAAAAATTCTGGTTTTCGGTGGTACGGCTCCCGCCGGAGGACGACCAGGTATGAGCGATACGGAATACGACACGGATACGACGCTGCGGACCGAGGCCGGCGACAACGACGCGCTCCGCATACTGCTCATCGAGGACAACCCCGGCGACGCGAGGCTCATCGAGGAGATGCTCGGCGATTCGGCCGAACTTGCTCAGCGGGTCAACGCCGACGAATCTGCGGCTCAGACGCCTGATATAACACGGGAGACGCGACTCGAGGACGGACTCGACGTCCTCCGAGACGAGCAGACCGACATCGTGTTGCTCGACTTGAACCTGCCGGACAGTACCGGGATCGAAACGCTCGAACTCGTCCACGAACAAACCGGGGCGACGCCGATCGTCGTGCTGACCGGCGTCCGCGATCAGCAGATCGGCGTGCAAGCGATCCAACAGGGAGCGGAGGACTTCTTGGTCAAAGACGAGGTTACGAGCGAGTTGCTCGTTCGAACGATCTACCACGCGATCGAGCGAGCGCGCCAGCAACGAGAGCGACAACGCCAACGCGAGCAACTCGAGACCTACAACCGACTCAATCGGATCGCACACGACATTACGCACGCGGTAATTACGACCGAAACCCGAACGGAACTCGAGCAGCGCGTCTGTGATCGACTGGTCGACGACGACGCCTATCGCTTTGCGTGGATCGGCGAGGTCAACCCGGGGAGCGACCGCGTCGTTCCGAAAGCGATGGCCGGTATCGGCGAGGACTACGCCCAGGAGATCGAAGTCACGGTCGACGAGGACGAGCCGACGGGACAGGGGCCCTCCGGAACGGCGATTCGGACCGAGTCGGTCCAGGTGATGAACGATATTCACACCAATCCCGCGTTCGAACCCTGGCATGAGCAAGCGGCCGAGCGAGGATATCAGTCCTCTGCGGCGATTCCGATCGTCCACGAGGATCTGGTGTATGGTGTGTTGAACATCTATTCCGAACAGCCCCGGGCATTTACCGATCCCGAGACTACCGTCTTCGCTCGGATGGGCGACGTCATCGCTCACGCGATTACAGCCATCGAACGGCGGGATGCACTCGTCAGCGACGCCGTCGTCGAACTCGAGTTTCAGGCCAGCGATATCGCCCGACCGCTGACGTCGCTGACCGAAACGGAATCCTGTCGGATCGAAATCGGGCAGCTGGTCCACGGCGACGAGTCGTTGCTGACCTACGGGACCGGGTACGACATCGATCCGGAGCGATTCGAATCGGCGGTCACGGAGACCGACGGCATCGACGACGTTCGTCTTCTCGCGACGCGACGGGACGAGTTCGAGTTCGAACTCGTCACCTCGACGGCGATGTCGATGTTCGAGACGATCGCCACCCACGGCGGCCGCGTCGAATCGGTGACGATCGCCGACGGCGAGTTCCGGTTCGTCATCGAACTGCCACGCGGACGGGATACCCGCCAGATGATCGAACTCATCGCGAACGACCGCGACGACGTGACCCACCTCGCCCAGCGAACCACCGACCGCAGCGGTCGGGAGGGCGTCGCCTCGATCTCCGTACTCAAAGAGGAACTTACGGAGAAACAGAAAGCCGCCCTCGAGACGGCGTTTTACGCCGGCTACTTCGACTGGCCGCGCGGAAGTACAGGCGAAGAGATCGCCGAGCGACTCGGCATCGCTCCCGCGACGTTCAACCAGCACCTCCGGACAGCCGAACGGAAGTTCTTCGAGTCGGTACTTGGCGAGTGACGACGCTACGCTCGAGGCAGGCGCCTGACCACAAAATAGCGAGTGTGTCGCCGATCACGCGCCACGGGTATCGGCTGTGGCCGCGGCCGATTCGATGTCTTTCCGGCCAGTGATCGCGACGATGCTCATCGAGAGCCCGGTCACGAAGATGCCGATGCCAACGAGGACGCCGACTGCCCAGGCCGCGTCGGCTGGGAATCCGCTCCAGAGGAGCCCAGCCAACACGAGCGAGAGCACGCCGCTTGCCGCGACGGCACCGCGACTCGCCTGACCGGCCATCCGCATCGACATCCAGAGTTCCGTCACGCCGTCGACGAGCAGGTACGCGATGGCGAGTACCGTCAGCGTCACCAGCCCAACGACGGGGTTTGCGACCAAGAGAAGGCCAGCAACGATCGAAATGACGCCGAGTGCGCCCTGCCATAACGAGCCGCGCCAGCCACGCGCGCTCACGGCGTGGACGCCGTGGACGATCCCGCCCACGACGAGCAATGCACCGAGCCCGATCGTTACCGAGAGGCCGGTCACGAACGGGAACGCGATTGCGACGAGGCCGATCAGTCCGATGACGCCGCCAGCGATAGCGAGCGTCCGCCAGCCGTGTTCGAGTGTGTCTGCTTGTGGTTCGCCGGTTGTAGTTACGTCGGTCATGAGAACGTCGACAGTTAATACGCCTCCAGAGGTGTTAAAACAATCTTATAATTATGCAGTATATCGCGCTCTCGGACCGGTCCAGTGCTTGCTACCGCTCCACAATAGTTATGTGATCCAACACGAACGCTCTTTGTATGGTCCCGCTGTTCGTTCCCGGCGCACCCGGTGGTCCCGAGTTGCTCATCATCCTCTTTATCTTCGGGCTGTTCGTGATCGCCCCGCTGGCCATCCTCCTGTACGTCGTGACCAACCGATCGAACGACGACCGGATCGACAACCTCGAGCGCCGCGTCGAGAAACTCGAGGACGAACGGTAAAACGTGTTCGACGGGCGCGAGACGGTGGCGACACACCGATGACTGATACGGATTACTGTACCGATGTACCGGCGGTGAGTCGAACTGTGTGATACGGATTGCTGTAACGATTTACCGGCGTAACCGCGACCCGGACGGCGGTTGCGCCGGAAATGACTTCCAGTAAACCGTATGATACGGATTACTTCTCTTCGACGTGGCGAATCTCGCAGGCGATACCGCGCGTGCCCTCGACCATCTCGCGGCCGAACATCTCGGCCCGACCCACGCCGAAGGCCTTCGGTCCCTCGACGACGACCTCGTCGCCCACACGAATGTCCTCGTCGGCGTCGACAACCCCCGGCGCGAGCACGCTCCCGTGGGGGACGAAACCGTCGATTTCGACGCGTTTCGTGGGGGCGTCGCTCTCGAGCCAGCGTTTCGCGCCCTCGAGGGTAAAGGAGAGCGTCCCGTAGTTCGGCACCATCGTCGCGAGTTGGGTGTCCGCCTGATCTCGGACCTGGATCTTGGGGTAGCGACTCGTCGTCTGGATGTCGGGAAAGAGGTCGTCGCCGGCCCCGTCGCCGAGCACGTAGTCCGCGATGGCCCGGACGGTGTTGTGCTCGCGCTCGCGTTTGGAGTACTTGAGTTCGCCAGAGAGGGCGTCGGAGAGTTTGGCGAGCGACTCCTCGTCGGTCGGATGGCCGCCCTCGGGAACGGTGTAGGTGATCTCGAGGTCGAGCGCGTCCTCGACACGACCGACGATGTCGCGATAGCCCTCGTCGGGGACGTGGGCGACGATATGGGGGTAGTCGTTGCGCTCGAGGTATCGCCGAAGCACGGCCGCGACGAACTCCTTTTCGTCTTCGGACCAGCGCCCTGTGACGACGGTATCGTAGTGTTGGGCCGGATAGGTCGTCTCGAGTTCCTGGGGGACGACGCCGATGGGGCTGGTCATCGAGACCGTGTGGGCGCGCCACTGGATGGCGTCGTGGAACTGCCGGTGGCTCTGGGACTCGCTGTAGGGTTTCGTCGCCGAACACGGCACGAGCACGAGCGGGTTCTTGAAGCGATTCCGGTAGCGCGTCGTCACGCGGTCGGCGAAGCGCTGGATCTCGACCCGGCGCAGCGTGTCCTCGGTCGCGGCGTCGATCTGGGCGTCACGCAGAATCGGCGTCCGTTCCTCGAGGTAGCCCCACTGGGCATCGAGTTCACGCATCGCGGCGGTGAGCCACTGGTCCTGGCGGGCCTGGCCCTCGACGTAATCCCGCAAGCGGCCGTCCCGAATTCGTCGGCGGACGATCCCGAGTTCGGCCTCGAGGGCGTTTCGGTTGTGCTCGGCGCAATCCTCGCGGGTGAACTCCTCGCGGGGCTTTTCGCAGGCCCGACAGGAGCAGGGTAATTCCTCCAAGTCCTCGAGGAAGTAGGCCTCGTCCGTCGTCAGATACCGACCCTCGGTGCCCTTCACGACGGCTGCGGTCTCGTCGAACAGATCGACGCCGGCGTAGGCGAGCACGGCGACGTTTCGGGGCGTGGCGACGCCGGAGAAGTAGACGGCGGTGTCGGTCGGCACCGTCTCGCGGACGTTCACGATCGCCTCGACCAGCGCCGCGCCGTGGCCCGTGATCGACTGGACGTCCGAGACGGCGTAGGCATCGGTCCCCTGGTCGTCGACGGACTCGCTCGAGACGACGGCGACGCTCGGGTAGTCAACGTCTGGATAGTCGACGCCGAACGATTCCTGGACCTCCGCAGCGGTGCCCCCGGGGAACGCCCGGTGTGGCAGGACGGTCAACTGCGAGTCGTCGCCCGCGGGGACCTCGCGGTTGCCGGCCCACAGCGATCCCGCGTCCGCGAGAATATCGTCGACGAGCGCCGGAGTCGTTACCGGCGACTCGAGGCGAAGTTCGCCCACTCGAGCGGCCCCGTCACGCTCGTGGACTTCGAAGTACTCGGTCATACACACACTCGGTCGGGGAGGGCGAAAGAGGCTGTCGATAAACAGTTCACTCGTCCCTGGGAGTTCGACCGGATTTAAGTCCATCAGGGTGATTCGCTAGTCTATGTCACAGACGCCAGTCGTGGTGAAGGCAGTACGGACTCCACAGGGGAAAGAAGACGGCGCGTTCGCAGACGTCCGCAGCGAAGACCTCTCGGTGCCGCTGATCGACGAGATCCTCGCCGAGACCGGCCTCTCGGGCGAGGAAATCGACGACCTGATGTGGGGCTGTGCCCAGCAACGCGGCGAGCAGGACAACAACCTCGCTCGCGTCATCGCGTTGCTTTCCGAACTCGGCGAATCGGTGCCGGCGACGACGATCAACCGCTGGTGTGCCTCCTCCATGCAGTCGGTCATCTCCGCTTCCGACGCCATCGCGGCGGGCAACCGCGACGTCATCATCGCCGGCGGCGTCGAGAGCATGTCCCGCGTCCCGATGGGCGACGGGATGTCCGACATCCACCCGCGGCTGGCCGAACTCTACAACGTCGGCGAACTCCAGATGGGGATGACCGCCGAGGCCGTCGCCGAGCGCTACGACGTCAGCCGCGAGGCACAAGACGAGTACGCCGCCCGCAGCCAGCAACGCGCCGAGAAAGCCACCGAGGAAGGGCGCTTCGACGACGAGATCGTTCCGATCGAAACCGAGGACGGCACCATCGCCGAAGACGAAGGTATCCGTCCCGGCACGACAGCCGAGAAACTCGCCGAGTTGCCGACCGTCTTCAAATCCGACGGTACCGTCACGCCCGGCAACGCGTCCCAGATTTCCGACGGCGCCGCCGCGCTGTTGATCACGAGCGAGGCCTTCGCCGAGGAACACGACCTCGAGATCCTCGCGGAAGTCGGCATGAACAACGTCGCCGGCGTCGACCCGACCGTCATGGGGATCGGCCCGGTGCCCGCGACCGAAGGCTTGCTCGAGCGTAACGGTCGCGATATCGACGACTACGATCTGGTGGAACTCAACGAAGCCTTCGCCAGCCAGTCGATCTACTCGCGTGACGAACTCGGCATCGATCCCGATATCTTCAACGTCAACGGCGGCGCCATCGCCATCGGCCACCCGCTTGGTGCTTCGGGCGCACGCCTCCCCGTGACGCTGATCCACGAACTCCAGAAACGTGGCGGTGGCCTCGGACTGGCGACGTTGTGTGTCGGCTTCGGCCAAGGTGCGGCAATCGAGTTCGACATCAACTGAGTCGCTCGTCGCCGGCCCGGTCAGCAGTCCGAGCGTGGCCCATTTTAGTAGCTTCGGGCCCTAACTCCGGTATGAGCACCGTACTGCTCGCGGTCATTATCGGCATTCCGCTGGCCTGGCATCTCGGGTTGACCGCCCTCGCGTACTACGACGCCGGCCGTGTCGGCCTCAAGCCGCCGCGAAAGTGGGCCGCGATCACGTTCTGTATTCCGTTGTTCGGGTTCTTCATCTACCTGTTCGAACGCAGTGAACTCTCCTACGACCCCGAGAGCGATCCGTACAAGGGGAACAATTTCAACATCCACCCTTCGCGTGCGGACGACGCGCCGCTACGATCGCGAGGTGACGACCGACTCGCGGTCGACGAGGAAAGTGAGGGATACCAGCCGCCGACGAATGTCGATAGTGACCGGAAGCAGACGCCGACCGACGAGCAGAGCGACGAGAACCGGTGACGGTAATCGCTCCGTCACATTCGGAGCGCGTAGACGATTATCAACAGCCCGATCACCTGGCTGAGTTCCGACGCCGCCACGATTGCCTGTTCTGCAACGGATGGTACCGCGACGAGCGCAACCAGTGGGAGACCGCCCAGAAAGAGCACGAACGGCACACCGAGAACGAGGACGAACCCGACGGCGAGATACAGCATCGGTCGACTCTCGTTGCGTCGATACCCCCGGTACGCGATGTAGGCGATGGCGATGCCGACGAGTGCCTTGGCGACGTTGATTACCATCATCGCCGCCTCGAACCGGGTCGGCTCGAGCGCTTCGCTCACTTGTAGCGGGAGTTCGATCATCTTACATCTCCTCGATCAGCTTGGTGAAGCGGTCGGCCATCGGTTCCCGTCGGTCGATACGAAACTCGATCCCCTCGTCGTCCAGTTCGACGACAATCCGTTCTAAATTCGTCGCGTACACCGTGTGGTGGTGCCCGTGGTCCGGATCCGGTCGCGTCTGCTCGACCAGGAGTTCACAGCGTCGCATGTCCTCGAGTCGACGATACACCGTGGGTTTCGAGGCGTCACATCGCTCGCTCAGGGCGCTTGCTGACATGGGCGTGCGGTAGATTTCGGTGAGGATGCGACGCGCCGTCTCGTCTTCTAACAGCGCCGCGAGGTCCTCGAGTGGACGCTCCTCACTCACAGTAGCTCCGTTGTGGTGGAGTACGTATAAAGTCGTGACGGCGACTTCACCGGCTGAAGCCGTGCTCGAGGGGCTATTGAAACCGGTCTCGAGGGAACGAACGAGATGGGACCGACAACACACGACGCGACCCGAGTGGCCGACTCGCGGCCACGGGTCGAAGAACGCAACCGCGTTCGGTCGACGGTCAGGGCGGTCGTTCTCGTAATCGTCGTCAGTTCGCTGTTGGTTACGGCGATTTCGGGGCCCGCTGTTGCTGCGGCTGGGATACCCAACGACGACAGGGCCGAAACCGACGACGTGACCGACGAACGCGTGGTCGCCGACGATCCCGAGGAGCTCGAGGCGTTCGTCGACGACGTGATCGCCGAACAGCGAGACGAGCACGACGTTCCAGGGGCGACCGTCGCCGTCGTCGAGGGTGACGACGTGGTGCTCACGAAGGGATACGGCGAGGCCGACGTGAAAACGGGAACGCCCGTCCGGGCGAACGAGACCGCCTTCATGGTCGGTTCTGTCGGCAAACTCGTCACCTGGACCGCCGTGATGCAGGGCGTCGAGGACGGCGTCCTCGATCTCGATGCAGATGTCAATACCTATCTCGAGGACTCCGACGTCGACGTGCCTGATACGTACGACGAGCCAGTGACGCTTCGACACCTCGGGACGCACACGGACGGCTTCGACGCGACCCCCACGGCTGGAATGGTCACGGAGGCCGAGGACGTAACGTCGCTCGAGACGGCGCTCGTCGAGAACCGGCCCGAGCGAGTCAGACCGCCGGGCGAGACGGCCGGTTACTCAAACTACGGCGCGATGCTCGCCGGCCACGTCGTCGCCGAAGCCTACGACACGACCTTCGAGGAGTACGTCCAGGCAGAAATTTTCGGCCCACTCGAGATGACCCACAGTACGTTCGCCCAACCCGTTCCAGCGGACCACCCCGGTGACCTCGCGTCGCCGCACGCAAACACCGGTGACGGCGTCGAGCCCGCCGAACGGACGTACATCAACTGGCTCCCCGCCGGATCGATGAGCGCGACCGGCGAGGATATGGCTGCGTTCACGAGCGCCCACCTCGAGAACGGGAGCGTCGGTGACGCCCAGATGCTCGAACCCGAAACCATCGAGACGATGCACGAGACCCACTACGAACGTCATCCGGCGATCAACGATTGGCGCTACGGCTTCTACGAGTACGGTTCCGCCGACGACGATCTGCTCGCACACTCCGGCGGGACGATGCACGAGACGAGCAAACTCGTCCTGGCTCCGGCCGATGACGTCGGAATCTTCGTGAGCTACAACGTGCGCAACGAGGGCGCACCACCCAGCGACGTCGTCGACGAGATACTCGCCGAATACGACCTGGCGTCCGATCCGGGCGAGCCAGACGAGGCCGACGACGCCACGGCCCAGCGGGCCGACGACGTCGCCGGCGAGTACCGGACGACGATGCTGCCGGAAAACGGGCCAATGCAGGCGCTCGAACCGATGACACGACTGTCGATCGAGGCCATCGGCGACGGACGACTCGAGAGCGACACACTCGGGATGGATCGCCAGGAGTGGGTCGAAACGGAGCCCTACGTCTTCGAGGAAGTCGACGGCACGGACGTGCTCGTGGCCGAGGTCGACGACGGTGACATCGAGGCCCTCCACACGAATCTCGCCCCGATGATGACCTACGAACCGGTGGTCGGTCACGAGCGAACGCTCGTCGTCGGTGCGACCGTCGGGGGTGCACTCCTCGGATTCGCGCTGTCGCTGCTCGGCTGGACCGGGCTCGCGCTGTGGCGCGTCGGCAGACGGTGGCGGGCGCGTTCGGCAGTCGCCGAGGGATCCTCACGAACGGACGTGCAACCTGTTCGACAACGAGTTCTCACGACGAGTCGTGCTCGGCTCGGCGATCCAGCGTGGCTCGCACGCGCCGCAGGGAGAGCCCTCTGTGTCGTGTCCCTGGGGTTCGGTGTCGCGTTCCTGTCGGCTATCGGTATCGACGGCGAGCTCGCGTTCGTCACTATGGCGCTGCCGATGCAGTTCGCGTTCGTCCTCGCCCCGCTTGCGGCGCTGCTTGCGGTCGCGACGGCGATCGGAGCCGCTCTCGCGTGGCACGGGGGCTACTGGTCGCGACGTGCTCGCATCCACCAGACAGTACTCGCGACTCTCGGACTCGCGTTCGCGTGGTACCTGGTCCAGTTCGGGCTGGTCGGCGGCTAAGCGACCGAAAGCGGAACGCGATCGGGTGGCGATCAGTCGTCGGCAGGCGCGCCGCTCGAGCCGTCGAAGGCGTCGGGGACGGTGCCGTCGTCTGTCCAGCCGCGTTCGTCGTAGTATTCGGAAAGCCCGTCCTCGAAGTCGGGAATCTCGTAGGGCAGCGTGTCGTCGTCGCGGTCGAAACCGCGCTGGTTGTTGAAGTGCCGTTCGAGGGTGACGACCTCGTCGCCGAGTTCGAGCAGTTCGTCGTAGTCGGCATCGAGCAAGGTCTCCATGCGCTCGTCGGTCATGAAGTCCCGGGAGAACTTACAGAGGACGGCGCTGTCCTTGATCGCGTTGATGTTCTCGAGTTCGACGAGCTTCGGCGGTTTGCCCTCGAGACCCTCTTTCTCGAATGCGTCGTCGGCGTCGACGAGGGGGTACTCGTAGGGGTAGAACTCGGCGTACATGTGATCGGCGCCGCGGTTCGAGGTGGCGAAGGCCAACCCCTGACCGTTCAGGGTGCGGCCGTCGTGGGCGGCGAACTCCATGCCCTTGACCGACCAGTTCTCGACGCCGAGGTCCTCGTGGACGCGGTCGACGCCTTCCGCGAGGTCGTCGCCGATATCCTCGCGGTAGGCGATCTTCTCGACGAGGTCGTGGATCAGGTCGACGTTGCCGAACTCGTCTTCGCTCGCGAGATACGCCGAGACGACATCGCCCGCAGAGATCGTGTCGAGGCCGAGTTCGTCACAGAGCTTGTTCGACTTCATCACGTCGACGACGTCGTCGACGCCCGCGTTCGAGCCGAAGGCCATCACGGTCTCGTACTCGGGACCTTCGGTCTCGAGGCCCGTCTCCTCGTCTTTCGTCGGCAGTTTGCAGGCGAAGGCACAGGCCGAGCAGGTCCCTTTCTTGTACTTCTTCTCGGCGACGGCGTCGCCGCCGATGTCGTCGGCGCCTTCGAACGAGAGTTCCGAAAAGTACCGGGTCGGCAACGCCTCGACCATGTTCGCATACCCCGTGACCGAGGTCGTTCCGGATTCTTTCATCGGGTGGTCGGCTTGGGCGGCTTCGCCGTGGATCTCCATCTGGACCGGCGGAATCTCGACCTCGTGGGTGGAATCGCCGTCGAAGGTGACCGCCTTGACGTTCTTCGATCCGAGGACGGCACCCAGCCCGCCGCGACCGAACGCGCGTTCCTTCGAAGTCATGAGCGAGGCGAACCGAACCTCGTTCTCGCCGGCCGGGCCGACGACGACCGTGTGTTCCGACTCGAGGCCGTGTTCGTCTTCGATGTACTCACAGGTTTCCGAGACGGTCGCTTCCGCGAGGTCGGGGACGGCTTCGAACTCGACGCCCTCGTCGGTGACGTGGACGACGACGAGGGCGTCGCTCTCGCCGGTGATCTCGACGGCGCTGTAGCCCGTGCCGGTGAAGTTCCGCGAGAGGAATCCGCCGGCGTTCGAGGACAGCAGGCCGTCGGTCAGCGGCGAGAGGCCGGTCGCCGACATTCGGCCGGTAAAGCTCATCGTCGAGTGCTGGAGCGGCCCCGTCGCGAGAAAGAGGCTGTTGTCGGCCCCGAACGGCTCCGCGTCGAACGGAATTCGATCGTGGGCCAGTTTCGTTCCGAGCGCTCGCCCGCCGAGATACGACTCGACGATGTCGTCGATCGATTCGGTCTCGAACGACTGCTCGCCGACGTCGATCGTACACAGTGGTCCTCGTACGTGTTTCATATGACATAGTCTGACACCGCCGACTGCAAAATGGTACCGGTTCCGGCGGCCCGTTCGTCGTCGATCCTCGGACCGCTTTCGTCCGGCCCGGTGACGATCGACCCACGACAGCAGCGGTGGGCGTAACCGGCAACCGCAGGTCTGTAATCTATCCGACTGACTGCACAACTCGGTCACATGTATCAGGATCTCCTACTTGCGACGGACGGTAGCGACGGTGCCAGGCAGGCAACCCAGCACGCGATCGAACTGGCGACCCGCCTCGAGTCGAGGCTTCACGTCGTCTCGGTCGCCGAGGAAGGCCCGCACAGTTCGTCGAAACGCGACGAGATGCGGGCCGACGAAGAAGGCGACGCCGAAGCCGCCGTCGCGGAGACCGAACGCCTCGCCGAGGACCACGGCATAGCGACCACGACGACGGTACTCGAGGGCGTTCCGCAGGAAGAGATCGTCGCGTTCGCACAGCGAGGGTCAATCGACATGATCGTCGTCGGGACGGTCGGTCGGACCGGCGTCGATCACCTGCTACTTGGCAGCGTCGCCGAGGAGGTCGTCCGCAACGCCCCAGTTCCGGTCGTCACCGTTCGAGCCGACGAGTAAGACGACGTTACTCGCCAATACGCGAGCGATAATTTTCCCGTCGCATCCGGTACCGGCGGTCGTGACGACCGCGTTCGCGTCGACGATCGCTCGAGCGATGACGCTACAGTCCCGGCTGACAGCCGATCCGGTGGTGATCGACCAGTGAGCGATAGCGTCTCGACCGCTACCGGCGACGTCAGACGGGTCCTCGTCGTCGGCGATAGCACGGCGCTTGCAGCGACGGTCGAGGCGTTGGCGAACGCGTTCGATCCCACCGCGGTCGTGCGAGCCCCGACGGTCGAGGACGCCCGGGATCGCCTCGCGGAGTCCACGGTCGACTGTCTCGTCTGCCCGTTCGATTCCGAGTCGGAGGATTCGCCGCTGCGAACGCTCGCAGCCGAGTTCGACGCCATCCCGATCGTCGCGCTGACGGATCCCGCGGCCCAGGAAAGCGCACTCGACGCCGGTGCGACGGACGTTCTCGAGCCTGCTGCATCCAGTCGCGTCGTCGCGACGCGGGTCAGCAACGCGATGGCTCGAGCCCACCGACAGGACAGCGAGGACCAGCGCTACCGATCGATCCTCGCGAGTACGACGGCGATCGTGTGGGTACTCGAGTCCGACGGTACGATCGCCTACGCGAGCCCGTCGATCGAACGCCGACTCGGTCAGACGCCCCACGAACTCGAGGGGGCGTCGTTCACGCAGGTCGTGCATCCGGAGGATCGGACCGCGATCCGAGAGACGATCTCGACCGTCTCGTCCGCCCAACTCGGCGAACACGTCAGTACGACCGTTCGACTGGGTCGCGGAGACGGCACGTGGATCGCCGTCGACCTGACGGCCGTCAATCGCCTCGGGGATCCGGCAGTCGGTGGCATCGTCGCGACGACGACCGTTCCGGCGGTCGATGATCGGGGCGCTCTCGACCGGCTCGAGGAGGCCGCGTTCACGCTCGGCCCACATTCGGAACTGCGATACTACAACGATCGGGCGCGGCAGCTCTTCGACGGCGATCCGGTGCCGGGAACGGTCGTCTGGAACCTCCTCGACGAGTCGCTTCGCGAGATGCTGTACGAGTACACCCAGGAGGCCAGGGCGACGGCGTCGACTGTCGAATTCGGACTGCCGGCACCCGACGGAGACGGACGTCTCCTCGTCACCGTCGCCCCCGGTGACGACGGCGTTACCGTCCTCGCACGCGAGCTACCGGAGGACGAATCGATCGACGACGAACGGTTACGGGCCGTCGATTACGAGCGTCTCGAGCTGCTCGAGGCGATCGTCGATACCATCGCGGACGGCATCGCGATCGTCGAGGATTCGACGCTATCGTTCGCGAACGCGACGCTGACGGAGTGGAGCGGCGGCGAATCCCCCGTTGGGCTCGAGATAGACGACGTCTTCGACGCCGATCTCGCTGCGACCGTCGGCGAGCGTGCGGCGTCGGCGCTCGTCAGATGGATGGAGCCGATCGAAGGCCGACTCACGGTCGATCCCGAGTCGCGACCGATCGACGTCTACGTCGCGCCGCTGCCAGAAGACGACCGGACACTCTGTGTGATTCGCGATCGTCGGCGGTCAGGGAGCGAGACGCTGTCGGCCCTCCACCGGACGGGGGCCGCTCTCCGACGGGCGAGCACCCGTCGCTCGGTTCGCCAACACGCTCTCGAGGGAATCGTCGACGCAACCGACGCCGACTACGTCGGCTGGTATCGCCTCGAGGACGGGCTGCTCAGGCCCGCCGCGACTGCG
The DNA here is from genome assembly GCF_006543045.1 of Salinadaptatus halalkaliphilus. Classification (GTDB taxonomy): domain Archaea; phylum Halobacteriota; class Halobacteria; order Halobacteriales; family Natrialbaceae; genus Salinadaptatus; species Salinadaptatus halalkaliphilus. The sequence continues at coordinate 158,311 of NZ_RBZW01000011.1, forward strand.
ACCGAAACTGCGGGTGAGGTCGTCGAACCACCGGCGATCGCCTACGACGGAACGCCGATCGCGGACGTTCTCGACGGCACCGACGGCGTCGTCGAGCGCGCGGATCTCGGGCCGGTGCTGTCGCGTGCCGGCATTCGAGCCGAACGCGTCCTCGCGATCGCGACCGAGACGGACGGGATCGTGCTGGCGGCGAGTACCGATCCGTTCCCCGACCACCGGTTCGAGACGGTCGCGATCGAGACGATCGTCGATGCGGCGACGGGAACCCTCGAGACTCTCGCGGCTCGCGACCGCGTTCGTGCGTGTCAGCGCGACCGGACACGTCTCGAAGGTCGCGTCTCGCAGGCGCGGCAGTTGCAGGCGATCGAACGGGATCTACTGACGGCGGAGACGCGCACTGCCGTTGAACAGTGTCTCTGTGACGGCGTGGGATCGCTCACTGGTGACGACTCGGAGTCATCGGGTGCGATCGAGTTGGCCTGGGTCGGACGCGTCGACGCAGGGTCCGAACGGATTACCCCCCAGACCTGGGCCGGGTCAGCCGTCGACGCTGCAGCCGAGACAGGCGAGGGGTCGACCGCCGACGGTGGCTCGCTGCCGTCGCTGCTCGAGTCGCTGTCGATTCCGGTCGATCCCGACTCGCCGGCGCCTGCAGGGCAAGCGGCGGCGACCCACGAGGTGACGGCGACCGACGACCTCGAGACGGTAGCAACCGACGCATCCGGCACCCTCGCGGACTGGTATCGGGCGCTCACGTCCCGGGGCGTCGGCCACGTAGTGAGCCTGCCGATCGAACACGACGGCTTTCGGTACGGCGTGCTCACGCTGTATGCGAAGCGACCCGAGGACGTCGACGAGCACCGCCACAACCTGTGTCTGCACCTGGCGGCCGTCGCCGGACATGCCATCAGTTCGATCCAGCGAACGCAGGCGTTGCTCGCCGATACCGTCACCGAACTCGAGGTCGGCCTCGAGAACGACCACGAGCCGCTGTCTGCGGTCGCCACGGCCCTCGAGCGACGCGTCGACGTTCGATCGGTCGTCCCGCGTTCGTCGGGCGGATCGACGGTGTACTGTACCATAGCGAATACCGATCCGACCGAGCTTCGCTCGATGAGCGACGCGGTCGACGGACTCGAATCGGTTCGCCACGTCGGCGAGGAGATCGACGGCTCGCCGATCGAACTCGTCTTCGAGCGCGAGACCGTCGCGGAGACGGTCGCCGAGCACGGCGGTCGCGTTCGATCGATCGCACCCGACGGCGACCGGACGCGGCTCGTGATCGACCTGTCGACGACCATCGAGGTTCGATCGTTTCTCGACGTGCTCGAGCGATCGTTTCCGAACGCGACGTTGCTCGCTCGCCGCGAGCACGACCGGTCGGCTCGGCCCCGCCGAGCGTTCGACGCGGAGCTGCGTGACCAACTGTCGGAACGCCAGCTCCGAACCCTCGAGACGGCCTACTACAGCGGCTTTTTCGAGTGGCCACGCGAGAGTACGGGCGAGGAGGTCGCCGAGTCGTTAGGCGTCTCCCAGCCGACGTTTAGCCGTCACTTTAGGACCGCCCAGCGAAAACTGTTCGAACTGCTCTTCGAGGACCGCCTCGAGTCGAACGGGAACCAACTGAACGACCACTGATGACACCTCAAGTACTATTACTCGACGTGTAGCGCTGGTAACTCCCAATTTATTCACACCGGAAATATTCAGCAAAGACGACGCATGAATAGATATTGATGACTGCTTTCTGATCGGTTTCGTATATAGCTGCTACGACCATGTACGTCCGGTCGAATCGAAATAGGTGATGACTGCAGATCCGGTAACGAGTACTTACGTGGGTCGTTCACATGGACGGCGGATGTCGCCGTGAGTATCGACGTCGCCGATGGCGAAGCCGAGCCGACGACGCTTCGCTCGCAGGCCGATGGCGGGATCGTCGCACAACTTCGACTCGACCACGACGATCTCGTCTTGCGGCCGACGCTTCGGCAAACGCTCGACGTGACCGTCGAACCGGAGTACTGGACGACGCTCGAGACCGGAGAGACGTTGCTGTTCGTGACCGCCTACGGAGACACGTTCGGCGGATTCGAAGCCGCACTCGAGCGGGATACGACCGTTCGCGATCCGGTGTTGGTCGATCGCTACCCCGACAGACGGGTCTATCGCGTCGGTGTCGCCGATCGAGCGATCCGATTTACCGCCGGCACTGCGGCCGTCGGCGGTCGGCTGCTCGAGATCACGAGCTCTCGGGATGGCTGGCTCGTCCAACTGCGGTTCCCGAGTCGGGACGATCTGGTCGCGTTCAACGAATTCTGTCGCGAGCGAGATATTTCGGTCACCGTCGAGCACCTGCGCGTCTCCGACGACGGCGACGACGGCGTCGTCGCGCTCACGGAGAAACAGCAGGATCTCCTCGCTGTCGCCCACGAGGAAGGCTACTTCGACGTCCCCCGCGGTATCTCTCAGGACGAACTCGCGACACGACTCGGCGTCTCGAAGTCGGCGATCTCCCAGCGGCTCCGGCGGGCGATCGGCGAACTCTGCGAGGCGACGCTGTAACTCGTTTTCGAACCGATCACTTGAACCGGAGATACTGCCGGTCGTACTCGGGTTCGCCCTGGCGCGGATGGATCACGATAAACGATTCCGGCGGCAACTCGACCAGCCGTGACGGCAGGTCCTCGAGTTCGCTGTGCCAGCCGACGTCGCCGCGTCGCGGGGCGATCGCGACGATGAGGTCGTCCTCGTCGGCCGCCGACTCGAGCGTGGGCAGGAGTTGCCCCCAGTCGTCGATCGCGTCGAACTCGGCCGGCACGTCTTCCTCGACGAGGTCGAACAGCTCCTCGAACTGATGAGCCGATCCCGCCACGACGACGACCTCGAGATCGGCACCCAGTCCCGCCGCGAGGCGCTTGACGAGGTGGACGGATTCGTAGAAGCCTTCGTGATGGTCGGCCCCGATGGGGACGGCGACGACGATGCGACGGGTCGTGTTGATCGGGTGGCCGAGTCGGGAGACGAGTACCGGCAGCGTCGTTCGTTCGAGCACCTGGTCGATGGTGCTCCCGAAGATCCGGTGGCGGAAGCTCTCGGCGGCGTCCCAGCCCATGATAATCTGGTCGGCCTGGACCTCGACACCGCCCTGTACGATCCCCGAAGCGACGTTGTGATTGACCCGTGTCTCGGTCGCGATCGGTACTTCGGCGGCGCTGCCGGCCGCGGCGAGCTCGTCGAGGTCGGAGCGGACCGCCGCGACCTGTGACTCCGTCGAGCCGCCGCGGTCGGGCTGGACGACCGTCATGACGGTGACCGGCTCGGTCCCGCCGTCGCCCTTGATGACGAACGCGAGCTCGAGCAGTCGTTGCTGGAGTTCGGCGTTGTGCGACAGCGGTAACAGAACGTTGGGATCTCTCGCCCGGTCGTCGCCCTCGCCGACGTCGCGCTCGAGGGCGAGTCGCGTCGCGGCGCGTTCGGTCAGCCACGGGCTAACGAGGGCGGTGACGAGCAACATCAAGACGACGGCGTTGAGGATCTCCGCGGTGAATAGCTCGGCTTCGAAGCCGACGAGCGTGATCGCCAGCGCGGCCGCGGCTTGGCCGGTCGAGAGCCCGAAGATGACATCGCGTTCGTGTCGCGTGTAGCCCTGGATCTTGGCGACGAGCCAGGCGGCTCCGCCCTTCGTCAGGAGCATGACGCCGATGATGATCCCGGCAGTGACGAGCGTCGCGGGACCGTCGAAGATCACCTGCAAGTCGACGAGGATCCCGACGTAAAAGAGGAAAAACGGGATGAAGAAGGCGTTGCCGACGAACTCGATGCGGTTCATCAGCGTGCCGCCCTCGGGGATCTGCCGGTTGATGGCGATGCCGGCGACGAACGCGCCGAGGATGGGCTCGAGGTCGAGCAGTTCGGCCAGGCTCGCGGTCGCGAAGATAGCGACCATCACGAACAGAAACTCGAAGTAACTCTCCTCGCTGAACGTCTGGAAGAACCATCGCGAGGCCGGCGGCACGACGAACCACGCACTGGCAAAGAGGATCGCAAGCGCGAGGCCGACCTGGCCAAACAGCGCGACCGAGAGCTCGCCGCCGACGGCGCCCACGACGACCGCGAGCACGACCAGCGCGATCGTATCCGTAAACAGAATCCCGCCGAAGACGGCGGTGACCGCCCGGTTTTTCGTCACGCCGAGGCGGTTGACGATCGGATAGGCAAGCAGCGTGTGGGAGGCAAAGACCGCCGCCAGCAACATCGCCGGCAGGAGCTCGAGCCCGAGCAACGAGTACATCGCCGCCGTCCCGACGCCGAAGGGCAGAAAGAAACTCGTCAGCCCGAACAGCGCCGCGTTCTCCGGTGCCTCGATGAACCCGCGAATATCGAGCTCGAGGCCGACCGTAAACAATAGATAGATCAGCCCGACTTCGCCCAGCAGTTCGATCGTCTCCGAGTGGTCGACGACGCCGAGCGCCCCTGGGCCGACCAGCGCGCCGAAGACGACGATACCGACGATGCCGGGCTGGCCGACCCGTTTGGCCAGGAGCGGCCCGCCGAGAAAGATCACCATCGCGAGCGTAAAGACGAGTACCGGTTGCTCGAGTGGCACCTCGAGAACGGCAGACGGAAGCGACGATAGCGTCGACGTATCGACTCGGAGCAATGTAGTCGTCGCGGGAAACGGCCGGGTCAGTAATAAAATATTGGATTGGAACGATACGTTTCTGATCGAACTGCGATTCCGTTCGAAAACGTATCGATACGTGTGGTTGACATCCTCCTTCGCCTGAAGGCGGAGGAATCCTGAGCGTTGGAGTTTCACCTATGGAAACGCTGCTGTCCGAACAAACCACCGCTGGCGACAAAATGATTACGCCGTCCAAGAATCTGCTACTTTCCCAGCCGATA
>NZ_RBZW01000068.1 GCF_006543045.1 Salinadaptatus halalkaliphilus
GAGAGTCGTATCCGATGTCTGCTGCCTGTTCATATCGCGTCCGTTGAACGCTTTCTACGAGAGAGTACCGAAATCAGCTCGGGCTAAACACATACGTCCGAGATATCACCGCGGGCGTAGGCGAGTCGGAGCTCCTCGAGCGCCGGGTCGTCTTCGGCGCGAGTCGAGCGCGCGGCAGCCCTGTACACTAAGTAGCCAACAACCAGGAGCATCAGGAGGGGAACCCAGCTAACTAACCACATTCCCGGGCCAGTCCACGCGCCATCATTCCACATGTGCCCGCCACCCCACATCCCCATCATCGGCCAGGCGACAGCCATCAGGACCAGCGGGACGAGTATGACGAGCACCGCGATGAACAATACCGTTCGGAGGAGCGTCGTGTCGTCGGCCATACGTGGCGATTCGACCGCCCTCATGATAAATGCCGGTCACAATTTCGACGGTATCACAATATCGCTACGGTTCGAGACGCGACGGGCTGGGAGGGCATTCAGGCCGGTGGGACGAGCATCACGTTCCCGTTCGCTCGAGCGACGAGATCCTCGGAGACGCTGCCCAGCAGCAGTCTCCGAAGCCGACTGTGACCGCGCGAGCCGACGAGGATCGTCGTCGGATCGACGGCGTCTTCGACGGCGAGAATTTCGTCGGCGGGATCGCCCTGTCGAACCTCGATTCGCGTCTCGATATCCCACGCCTCGAGCTGGTCGGCCAGCTCTGTCAGCCGAGCCTCGGGGTCCGTCTCTTCCGCGAGCCCCGGGTCCTTCGGAGTCTCGACGTGGACAAGGGTTGCTTCTTGAGTCGCGTGACGGAGATACGAGAACGTCTCGAACGCGCGTTCGGCGTTCTCGGAGAAGTCCGTCGCGTACAGCATGCGTTGGAAGAGGTGCTGTCTGACGACGGATGGATCGTCGGCCTCGCGCTCTATCCGGTTGACGAGCAGCGGCGTCTCCGTCGTCCGCGCGAGATTACGCGCCGTCGAGCCGATGACGCGGTTCTCGAGCGGGCTCTTCCCGCGTGAGCCGACGACCGTGAGACTCGCGCCGATCGTCTCGGCGATGCCCCGGATCCGCCGATGGGGCGTGCCCCGGACGACGTGCGTCTCGACGTCGAATCCCGCGTCCTCGATGACGCGCTCGTAGTTTCTGATCGCCTTTCGACGGCGCTTTTCGAAATCGATGCCGGGCATGCCTGCGTGAACGTTCGAGGGAATAACCGTCACGAGGTGCATTTCGTCGACGCCGATTCGGCCGAGACACTCGAGACAGGTCTCGTTCTCGATGGTCGCCTCGCTGGCGGCCGAAAGGTCAGTAGCGAGTACCGCTTTCATACTCGTCGTACGTACCGACGATATAATATTGTTTGTATACCCCAATATCGAGGGTGAGTGAAGAGCGGACGGTTGATCGTAGCGGACGCGTCCATATCGCGTCCTCGTATCATCTAACCGGTGGAATCAGCCGAATTTCCACATGATCACGGGTTGCGGTTGCACTGAGACGCACACGAGTTGAAAACTGTGCGTCGATAGTGAGTACGGCTGGCAAATATAACGCGGACGACACGCTGTTCCGGCGTAAATCGGGCTGGTATCGATCCGCTGATATCCACATAACTTACTCGAATATTCTCGTTGGATAGCCGTCGCATAGCCTGCAGTAATATTGTACATGAGTCCCAAAAGTGTTATACATGCCCTCCGGGTAGAGGATAGTGAGCAGAAATCCATGATCCGCACACAATCAAACGTCGACGGCGGGTCGGACGCATGATCGAATCCGTGGCGCTCCCCGCACCGGTACAGGCGACGCTCCTCGTGGGCGTCATCCTCGTTCAGGCCATCATCCTTTACGCCGGCTACGGCGTCCTCGAACGAGTCGCAACGCCGCTGATCAAAACGATCACCAACGCCTAATCGATGGAGATACTGGGACTCAGTCTGGCCCTGCTAGTGCTGTTCGTGAGCTTCGGCTTCATGGTCGGCGTGCTGTTCGGCTTCTTCGGGATGGGTGGTTCGTTCCTGATCACACCGACACTGTTGCTCCTCGACTACCCCGCCTCCGTTGCGATCGGGAGCGGGCTGGCATTTTATTTCGGTACCTCCGTGATCGCCGTGTTGAAACACTACGACGTCGGGCAGGTTGACTACAAACTCGGTGCGATCCTGTTCGTCGTCCTCTCGATCGGCATCGAACTCGGTAGTCGGCTCGTCTTCGGCCTCGAGGCGCTGGGGATCGCCAACCTCGTGACGGGTATCGCGTACGTCGTCCTGCTGGCGGGGATCGGGGCACTGTTCCTGCGCCGAGCCGCTAATCTGGACGACGAGGAGGGCGCCGAAGATGACGACGAGGACGCCGACGACGAAATTCCGGCGGTCGGCCAGAAGATCCAGTCGTACACCGTCCCGCCGATGATCTCGCTGACCTCGGGCGGCCGGGCGTCGCTGTGGACGATTTCGGGTGCCGGCGGGAGCGTCGGGCTCGTCTCGGGACTGATCGGCGTCGGCGGCGGCTTCATCCGCATGCCCGCGATCTACTACCTGATCGGGACGCCCCTGACCGCCGCCGTCGGGACCAGCCTGTTCGCCGGGCTGTTCTCGGGTGCGTTCGGCACCTTCACCTACGGGATGTCCGGCAGCGTCGACCTAACGGTGGTCTCCCTGCTGCTGGTCGGCAGCGCACTCGGCGCGCGAATCGGCTCGGCAGCGACGACGATGGTCGACGAGGACGACGTCATCGTCTACTTTGGTATCATGATGGTCCTCGCCAGCGCCGGGATCGCGCTGTCCGAACTCGCGAACTGGCTCGGAACGGGCGCGCTCGATCTGGTGAGCGTCCTCCTGCTCGTCGGCTCGTCGTTCTTCGTCGCGTCGATGATCCTCTACAAGGTCGTTCAGTCGGCTGGCGCAGACGATGCCGACGACGCGGGCGCACAGCCAGCCACCGACGGTGGTGACTGATGACCGAGGCGGTCGACCAGTATCGGTTCGAATTGCCCGCACTGTCGGGTACCCAGGATATTAGTCAATCGTGATGCTCATCGCCACCGTCGCGCTCGTGCTCGCCCTCGGTGTCGCCTCCCGCGTCCTTGCGGACCGACAGCGGATTCCGAGCGTCCTCTTTCTGATCGTCGCCGGGATCGCGATTGGTCCAGAGGTGCTCGGACTCGTCTCGCAAGAGACGTTCGGCGGCGGCCTCTCGGCGATGGTCGGCGTCAGCGTCGCGATCATCCTCTTCGAAGGTGGCTATCACCTCCACCTCGAGAAGCTCCGTGAAAGTCCGACGGCACTGACCCGGATGGTCACCGTCGGCGCAGCGATCACCTGGCTCGGGACAGCCGCCGCCGTCGTCGTCTTTCTCGACACGAGCCTCGAGGTCGGCCTGCTGGTCGGCGCACTGTTGATCGCGACCGGCCCGACCGTGATCGGCCCCATCCTGCAGGTCGTCACCGTTCGAGACCACGTCGCCAGCGTCCTCGAAGGCGAGGGTGTGATCAACGACGTCACCGCGGCAATTCTGGTGGTCGTCGTCTTCGAAGTCCTCGTCGCCGGGAACGGAACGCCAGTCGCACTCGTCGGCGACTTCGCGATGCGGCTGTTCGTCGGCCTCACGTTCGGGGCCCTCATCGCCGGCATCGTCTGGCTGGTGCTCGATCGCGCACGATCCAGACCCTGCGCGGCACCGCTACATGCA
>NZ_RBZW01000012.1 GCF_006543045.1 Salinadaptatus halalkaliphilus
ATATCGCCAGACGGCGTCCATTTCCCAGTTAATCTGACGGAAGATAACCGTGAGAGCGTCTGAGACTGTCGTCATTCGGCGGCAAAACAAGGCAACCTCGGAGCGAGACCGCGGCTGGTCGAACGCCATCGGGAAGCCGATCTCGCCGTTGAGTTCTCGCAACAACGAGGCGTGTCGCGCTTCGACGCTGTGGATGCTGAGTGCCGGCGCCACGAGATCGACGTTCTCGATAGAGGGCGCTGCACCGGCGTAGGCGGAAACGCCGATATCCTCGAGCATCGCACCCGTCGCGATGAACTCGTCGGGTTGCTGGACTGCCGTCCCGAAGTCGAACTGCGGGCTCGCGACCGGTTCGCCGCCGAGCATCTCGACCGTCTGACCGAGTACCGCTGCGTGCGTAATTTCGTGGTCCCGAACGGTCCGTAGTCGCTGGAGAACGCGATCCTCCATCACGCCCAGCTCCGCGACTTGCTGTCGGAGGGCCGCCTCGTCGATGTTCTGGAGCCCCTCCCTGTAGAACTCGGCCTCGAGGAACTCGAGCGTTCGAGCGAAGTTGAGGATCTCGATGTCGTTTTCGAACTCGTCGGGCACTGCTTCGGGTGGTTCGTCGCCCATCCGTTCCTCGTCGTTCGGCGCTCCCTTGTGCTCGTCTTTGTGGTCACCAGCTGAAGCCATCGGTGCGACACCGGTTGCACCCGCACCGAGGATCGCGGACGCCGCGAGAACGCGTCGACGTGACGTGGTTTCGGGTACTGCACTGTCCAGATGTTGCTCGACTGTCGGGGTTTTCCCAGGTTCGTGGTCAGTCATTTTGTGTAATTATAATCTACCAAGGACCGAACCACTGCAGTAGCCGGTCCACGACAGGCGTATCTACCAGAACCGCACATATATAATAAACACAGTAAATCTATGAATTTGTTCACCAAGAACACGTTATGGTAGTTTAATGTGGGATTTGGATGGGGAAGAGCGATACCCTATACTATTTCTGTTGATTATGTCCCAGCGGACAACAGTTCGGACACACTCGATCACGTCTCGACGCTCGTTGCGTCCCGCGATGGGGTCTCGAGTTCTTCTCTCCCGCCGTAGGCCCCAACTACGATGGCTCGCATGGTCGACCGTCGGTCGTCCGTTCGGATAACTCTCGAGGGAGCGACACGTCGTCGGCCATCGCGATTCATCTCGCTGCCGAGCGGGTCACGGTTTTCGCGTGCAACATTTGCCCTTCGTATGGTTTAAGACCGCGCTGGCTGACTGTCGATACAATGAGTTCGGAGAGTCAGGAACTCGGGATCACCGAGTCGAAATCGCACAAGCCCGGCGAGTGGTACGCCGAAGTCGTCCAGAAAGCCGGCCTCGCGGACTACGCCCCTATGGGCGGGTTCATCGTCACGAAACCGCGCGGCTACGCCCTCTGGGAACGCATTCAGGACGCACTCGACGGCTGGTTCAAGGAGACCGGCGTCGACAACGTCTACTTCCCGATGTTCATCCCCGAGAGCTTCCTCGAGCGCGAGAAAGACATCGTCGAAGGCTTCGATCCCGAGGTCGCGTGGGTGACCCAAGGGGGCCACGACGAACTCGAGGAGCGCCTCGCCGTTCGACCGACCAGCGAGTCGATCATCGCGCCGTTTATGGCCGACTGGACGCGCAGCCACCGCGATCTGCCGCTGCGACTCAACCAGTGGTGCTCGGTCGTCCGCTGGGAGGCCACGGAGACCAAGCCGTTCTTCCGGACGAAGGAGTTCATGTGGCAGGAGGGCCACACGGCTCACGCCGACAGCGAGGGTGCCTGGGAGGAGGTCTGGACTCGGCTCTCGCAGTACGAACGCGTCTACGAGGACGTGCTTGCGATTCCAGTGCTTCGCGGAAAAAAGCCAGAACACGACAAGTTCCCCGGCGCGGATACGACCACGACCGTCGAGGCGCTGATGCCCGACGGCAAATCGGTCCAGGGCGGCACCAGCCACCACCTCGGCCAGAGCTTCGCCGACGCGTTCGACATCACTTACGTCGACGAAGACGAGGACGAACGAACCGCCTACACCACCTCGTGGGGGCTCTCCTGGCGTGCACTCGGCGCGCTCATCATGACTCATTCCGACGACCAGGGGCTCGTGCTCCCACCGACCATCGCACCCACCCAGGTCGTCATCGTCCCGATCTGGCAGGAAGACACCAAAGACGACGTCCTCGAGTACTCCCAGGACATCGCCGACGATCTCGAGGACGCCGGCTTCCGCGTCGAACTCGACGACCGCGACGAGCGCAATCCCGGCTTCAAGTTCAACGAACACGAACTCAACGGCGTCCCGCTACGGCTGGAGATCGGCCCCTACGAGGTCGAAGACGAGGAAATCACGCTCGTCCACCGACCCGACAACGAAGAGTCCGTCGCCGACCGCGACGGCATCGTCGACAGCGTCGACGACCACCTCGAGACGATCTTCGAGAAACTCTACGACACGGCCGAGGAGCACCTCGAGAACAACATCCGAGAAGCCGACAGTCCCGAGGAGATCATGGGAACGATCGGCAAGCACGGCGGCTACGTCAAGGTGCCGTGGTGTGGCGACGAGGCCTGCGAGGAGGCGATCAAGGAGAAGGTCTCGGCCGAGATCGTGATGCAACCGCTCGAGGAACAGGGTGGAACGACCGCGGGCGTCCCGAAAGCGCCCGAAGACGACGACGCCGTCTGTGCGGTCTGTGGTGAGCCGGCGGATCAACTGGCGTACTTCGCGAAGTCGTACTGAGCCTGGCAACTCGATCGGTGCGGCCTCGTCTGGTCGCACGACGATCGGATCGCATCCACACCCGTCTGATGGCCCTTACGACGATTGGAAATCGGTCGAATATGGCGAATTCCGTTGTAGAGTGCCCACTGTCTGCTGTACAATGTAAGGATTAATGATGAATGGATCTGCATAGAACCTAACTGTTTAACCCAAGATTCCTTACCGGATGCCCGTGAATGGGCTCACGTGGTGTTCACTCTGCCGGGGTGAGCACTACGTGCCTCTGACATTCCGTTCTTCGCTATTCTGCGGATGACTCGCTCGAGTCGCCGGCATCGGCATCGTTGCTAGGCTCGGTCGTCTGGGTCGACCCGTCGATTTGTCCGGACTCGTCGGCCTGTTCGGCCTCGTCGATCGCGGCGTCGGCGAGGATCTGTTCGCCGTCGATCCCTTGCTCGTCGGCGATCGCCAGCAACAGCTCACGCTGTTCGGCGATCTGGTGGTCGAGTCGTTTGACGGTGTCGTGGGTGTCGTCCATCTCCTCCTCGAGGCCGATGATCCGTTGTTGGAGCTGCTGGACCTGCTTGTACATCGCCTCGGCGCGGTCGGAGAGTCCCTGAATCTTCTTTGCGGTGCTGCCAAGTCCCATACGTATTTGATGTGTCGGGCGGCTAATGGGCCTTTTCCTCCCCGGTCGGTACTGCGCTCTTCGTGTCACCGTGTCTCTCGGAAGGAGATATTTATCGCCGGTCGTGAACAAACGACTCGTAAGCTGTTTCAGTTGATATGCGAGCGCAGCGACGGCGTTACCGGCTGTCGGCGTTTGTGTTCGGTCTCGGCGTGGTACTCCTCGAGTTGATCGAGGATCGCCGGCTCGACGCCCGTCCGTTCGACGACGGTTTCGTGATCGATTCCTTCGTCGAATCGGAGCCGAAGAACGCGATCGACGGTTGTGGGCGCAATCTCGAAGTCGGCTATCGGCAACTGGCCGGGGTACAGCGGCGATCCGGATGTCTCGACGGTGAGTTCGTCCGGAATGCCGACAGTTCCTGCGAGTTCGCTCACTTCGGAGTGATAGAGATCGCCGAACAGCAGACAGTCGGCACCGGTCTCACCATGTTTCGTGACGCCCCCGAGCAGATACTGGGTTCGGTCGACGGTCCCGACGACGAGCGCGTTCGTCGTATTCGCTACGTAGTAGGCACACGTCATCCGCAAGCGCGAGAGCGCGTTGTTCGTCGCGACGACATCGTCGGCTGGGCCGCTCGAGTCGCCGACCGCCTCCTGAAACGCCGCCAGGACGGGCTGAAGTTGGAGCCGACAGTGTTCGATGCCGAGCGCGGACGCGACCGTTTCGGCCGTTCGCGAAATCGCCTCGTGGCTCAGAAACGCCGGCATCACGAGCCCGGTGACGCGTTCCGAACCGACGGCATCGACGGCGAACGTTGCCGCGAGGGCCGTTTCGACGCTGCCATCGAGCCCGACGACCAGCCGGTCCGCACCGGCGTCGTCCACCAACTCCTCGAGAAACGCTGGCCGTTGCTCGCGGAGCCGCGCCTGTGCCTCGTCGGTCGTCGCGAGTCCGTCTTCCCGCGGGAGCGACGCTGGCTCACTGGTGTGTGACACCGTCATCGCTGATCGGTCACCCGTTGTGGGAACCAAACCGTCATTCAGCTCATCATCCGCCGCTCGACAATATAATGGTTTGCAGTAAATTCCTTAGTCAGTTGCGTGCTAGTGGCCATAATTAGTAAAATATATATTTCTAAATTCGACTATTGGTGAACGATTAACTCTTATACTCTTCCGCTCCTTACTCGTAGTTGCCGGCTTCATCCACACCCCTGAAGGGTGGGTTTTCGCCTCGATACCGCTGTAAATCGCCAGGCGATCGATACGACTTCGGCTCGGAGGCGAAAAGTCCTTAAGTCGTTCCCCGCTAGGAGAATCTGGATAGGTCGGGCAGTTTGGCCCTGCTCGTTACCCGCGCTATGGTCATTAGCGGGGACCGAACACCGCGGGCGTCCGGTCAGACCGGCCGGGGCCCCGAGAGCCAACGTGGAAGCCTCGTCCGTCGGGGACAGCGGTCCACGGTGGTCGTCCGCAGGGACGTTCCATCGTGGTTAGCCGGCGACAGCCCATCAGGCGCGGAAGCGAGCAGTGGACCGTCGGACACCTGTCGCTCGACGGGTCGCGGGGTGGAGAAGGCAATCGGGATTCCCCCGTCCGGAACGCCAGGCAATCGCGGCCTCCATACTCATACTGCATACCAACTGACACTCGAGAGCAACCGCGTCGTGGTGCTCGAGACCGTAACACGGGTAGAGGACCGACGCGAGGGAAGCGTATAATCTCGCTTGCGTATGTCGATTCGCCAGTGTGACTGTTCTCTCATACGGTTTACTGTACGCCATTTCCGGCGCACCCGCGACCCGGGCGGCGGGTACGCCGGTACATCGGTACAGCAATCCGTATCAGCGCCGCGAGTGGGGCCCACGACGTGGTCTTCGTCACGCGGCGCTGGCTGTGTGCCCCCTCGTTTCGACGACCGATAGTAAGGCTTAGGCATCTTCTCACGATCATATGTGGCGATGGCTCCCCGTCGACTCGTACTCGCCGTTGGACTCGTCGTCCTCGTCGCCCTCCTCGGCGGGTGCGTCGCCCTCCCCACGACCGACGACACGCCCGATCCGGCCGATGTCTTCGAGGACACGTTCGTCCACAGCGACGACCTCGAGGACATCCACGGCGAACGGACGACGACCGTCACCCACGGCGACGAGAGCCGAACGGAGGTCGTCGCCGTCGCCGAACGTCCTTACGTCGAGTACCGCAGCGAAATACTCGAGTCCCCGGCCGAGGACCGCGTCGGTGCTGTCTACGTCTCGAACGCGACGGCGGCCTGGCAGTACCTGCCGGAATCGAACACTGCGACCGTCTACGAGGCCGCCGAGCCCTACGACAACGACGTCGTCGAGGCCGCCCGCGCCGACGAAGCCGACCGCCAGCGCGACCGCTACGACCTCGAGTACCGAGGCACTGAGACTGTCGCCGACCGCGAGGCCCACGTCCTCGCCGTCGAGGCAACGAACGAGTCAGTCGCAGACGGTATCTCCCTGCTCGTCGGTGACACGGAGTTCGTCTATGCCCTCGAGACGGTCGAGCCGTCCGACGATCTCGCGGTCACCGAACAGACGATCTGGATCGATACGGAGTACGCCTACCCGCTGAAAGAGACCGTCGTCGCGGAGGTCGACGGCGAAACCTACGAGTACTCCGAACGGTTCGAGGACATCACGTTCAACGACGGCCTCGACGACCAGACGTTCGCGTTCGAACCGCCCGAAAACGCGAGCGTCGAGGAATTCACGTAACGGCGACCGACCCGTTCCCGACGGTCGGCGCTGTGTCGTGGACCGAATCGATCGCGTGTTACTCGGCCGGTTGTCCGATGGTCCTCGACTCCTCGAGTGCGAGTCCGCCCTCGAGCGTGCGGACGGGGTACGGGATGTCGATGCCCTCCTCGTCGAAGCGCCGTTTGACGTCCGTGATGTACTCGCCTTTGATGCGGACGAAATCGGCTCGAGAGGGGTTCTCGATCCAGAATCGCGACTGGAGTCCGACATCGGAGTCGTTGAGTTCGGTCAGTCGAACCGACGGGCCGGGATCGTCCATGATGTCGGGGTTGTCTCGCGCTTCCTCGACGATAATGTCCGTCGCCTGCTGGATGTCGTCGCCGTAGCCGATCCCGAAGACGAACTTCAGCCGGAGTTTATCGCCGTCGACAGGGTTCTTGAGGACGTTGTCCGTCAACTGCGAGTTCGGGACCGTCAGCAGTTCGTTGTCGAACGTGCGCACGCGGGTCACGCGGAGACTGATGTCTTCGACGGTGCCCGCGTACGTGCCATCGTCCCACTCGATCCAGTCGCCGATCCGGAACGGCTTATCGGCGTAGATGAAGATGCCCGCGACGAAGTTCGAGATGACGTTCTGGAGTGCCAGGCCGACCGCCAGCGCGCCGGCCGCGGCGACGCCGGCCAGCGAGACGAGGAAGTTCTCGAGACCCGCCGCGCCGAACGCGACGGCAACCGCGACGAAGAACACGCCGAATTTCGTCAGCATCAACAGCGGGTTGCGAGCGTGTTCGTCCAGTCCCCGCCGATCGAACGCGCGGTTGATCAGCGGGAGGACGACCACTCGGCCGAGCAACCACACCACGACGAAGCCGACGACGAACCAGATCAGCGCCTCGACGGCGGCCGCCGCCGATCCGAACCCTATCTCCTCAAGCAGCGTCTCGAGGAATCCGCTATCGGCCTCCAGCGCCGGTAACCTGCCAGTCATCGATACAGAACTGCCGTGTGGCCGCGCGTATCGACGAGCTCAGCGTCGACGCGCTCGGCCAGGTCGGCGGCCTTTTCGTCGGTCGAACTGCCTGCTCGAGCGGCCCGGAGAAACTTCACCTTGACCAGATCGTCGTTCGAGAGCTGATCGTCGAGTTCGTCGACGACCGATTCGATGCCGTTCTTGCCGACCCAGACGGTGACGTCGAGGTCGTGAGCTCGCCGCTTTCGCTCTTGTTGATCCATATCCCCGAGTAATGAACCCGATCCGTTTGAATCTTCGCGAAACGGATCGTCCGGATTCGTGATCGTCGGTCGACACCACGCACGGATCACATCGTCTCCAGTTGTCGTGGGCGATCGTCTCCGGGTTACTCGTCGTACGGATACCGCGCGTGAGCGCCACAGTCACACGAGATGACGACGTGGCCGTTCTGCAAGCGCACCCGCGCGTTGTCACCCGGTCGAAGATAGGCATCGCAGCGGTCACAGGTAAAACGCTCGAACGACCGCGGGAACTCCAGTCGGTTTCGCTCCGCGATACGGCGGGCGAGCTGGACGTAGTACTTTGCACGCTCGTCGTCGCCGTCGATAGTTGCCGCTCGAGCGAGTTCCTCGAGCCGGTCGATCCGTTCGGCGGCGACATCCATGGCCGGTTGTTTCGTCGGTTCACGTATTGATGTTTCGTCCGGGGCTCGGGCGAGCCGTCGGTATCTTTGGTCACGACGCCGAAACCACACGGTGGGCCGGGGATACGAGCGCAATACTGTTATAGCGCGACCGGTGAACTCAGATACCGAACGACAATGTGCGGTGCCCTCCCCCGCGACGACCAGAAAACTGGATATAGCCGTCGTGCGATGTTGGCCGCAACCGGACTCGCAGTCGCGACCAGCGGCTGCATTCGCCGGGTGCGAAGCGTCGTCAACCGCGAGGAGATCGACCAGTTCTCGCTGACGATCACGACGCTGCCAGCCGACGGCGACAGGGAAAGCATCTTGCTCGCTCGAGCGATCCGAACGGCACTCGAGGCCGCCGGAATGGCCGTCGATATCCGGATGCTCCCCGAGGACGAGTTTCTCCGGACGGTACTGGTCAACCACGACTTCGATATCTACGTCGGTCGCCATCCGGGTGGCCTCGATCCGGATTTTCTCTACGAAACTCTTCACTCCCGGTACGTCGACGAGGGCGGCTGGCAGAATCCCTTCGGATTCGCGAACCTGACCGTCGACGATCGGCTCGAGGCCCAACGCGACGCCGACGAGGACCGGGAATCGGCGGTTGCAGCGACGCTCGATGCGATCGCGACCGAACAGCCGTTCGTGCCGATCTGCGTGCCGGCGGAGTATCGCCTGGTTCGGACGGACCGCTTCGAGGGCTGGACCGACGCGCATCCGGCGACCCGACAGAGCTATCTCGGCCTCGAGGCGGCCTCGGAGGACGCGACGCTGCGAACGGCACACACGGACCCGCGGCCGTCGAAGAACCTGAATCCCCTCGCCGTCGAGTACCGCAACCAGGGGACGATCGTCGATTTAGTGTACGACTCGCTCGCAACGTTCGACACCGGCGCGGTTTCGCCTTGGCTCGCGACGGACTGGACGTGGGACGACGGGACGATGACGGTCGACCTACACGAGCAGTGTCAGTTCCACGACGGCGAAGCCGTGACGGCCGAGGATGTCGCCTTCACCTACCGGCTACTCGCCGATACGACGCTTGGAAGCCGGGAGTTTACGGCACCAGCGCCTCGATACCGCGGCGAAGCCGGTGTCGTCGACGAGGTGACCGCCCACGACGAGTCCAGCCTCGAGCTCTCGGTCGACGCGGCCGAAGCCGTCGCCGAGCGGGCGCTGCTGGTACCGATCCTTCCGGCCCACATCTGGCGGGACCGGGCGGTGACGGCGTCGCTGCCGGGCTATGCGGTCGACGAGGGGACCACCGAAGCGATCGTGACCGACAACGTCCCCCCGGTCGGGAGCGGCCCCTATCAGTTCGGCGAGCGCGTCGAGCGCGAACACCTCACGCTCGAGCGTTTCGACGAGCATTTTACGCGACGAGACGATGTCTCGCTTCCCGAGCAGACCGCCGGATCGATCCGATTTCAGATCGACCCACGTAGTACGTCCGCGATCGAACTCGTCGAGACCGACGCCGCCGATCTCACCAGTTTACCCCTCGAGAGCTACGTCGTCGACGATATCCTCGACGCCCGAGACGAGGTCGACGGCGCTGATCCCTTGCCCGACGATGTCGACGTCCTCGGGTCGCCCTCCTGGACGTTCTATCATCTGGGGTTCAACACGCGCCAGGCACCGTTTGGCAATCCGAACCTGCGCCGGCTCGTGGCCCGACTGCTCGATAAAGCGTGGCTGGTCGAGGACGTCTTCGACGGTCACGCCCGCCCGATCGCCGCGCCGGTAGCTCAGGAGTGGACGCCAGCGGCTCTCGAGTGGGATGGCGAGGACCCGGTGACCCCGTTTCTGGGGACCGACGGCGAGGTCGATCGCGAGGCGGCAACAGCCGCGTTCGAGGATGCAGGGTTTCGATACGCTGACGACGGAACGCTGCGGGTGAGACGCTGATGCTCGTTCGTGTGCTCACCCAGATCGCCGTCGTCGTCACGCTGCTGGTCCTGGTCGGCGTCGCGCTGTTCGTTGGCCGATACCGGTTCCGGGACACCCGCCTCGAGTGGCGCGACCGCGTTCGAAAGGTAGCGCCGATTACCGCGGTACTTGCTGCGGTCTTGCTGTTCAACAGCGTCGCCAGGCAGATCGTGCCCGACCTCTCCCTGCTGGTCGGCTGGAACGTCACCTGGCCGATCTACGACCTCGAGGGACAGTTTATCCTGTGGCTGCAAGATCAGGCGACACCAGTAGCGACGGCGTACTTCTCCTTCATCTATATCTACGGCTACATCTTCTTGCTCGTCTTTCCCGTCGTCGCGTATTTCGCGCTCTCGAATACGCGGCCGCTCCGGGAGCTGTTGGCCGCGTACACGCTCAACTACACGCTCGGATTGGGGCTGTACGTGCTGGCTTTGGCCTACGGCCCGCGGAACATGATGCCCGAGCTGGTCGAGGCGCTGCTGTACGACACCTATCCGCAGTATCAACACCTGACCCGGCAGGTCAACCGCAACACGAACGTCTTTCCGTCGCTACACACTTCGCTCGCGGCGACGGTCACCTTTTTGGCCTACCGCACGCGGTCGGTCTATCCAGGGTGGGCGGTTATCGCGGTCGTCCTCGGCGTCTCGGTCGCCATCTCGACGATGTATCTCGGTATTCACTGGATGATCGACGTCGTCGCGGGAATCGGCCTCGCCTACGTCAGCGTCGCGCTGGCAGGTCACCTCGTCGGCCGCTGGTCGCTATCGGCGTCGCTGAGCGAACGAGATCTGTCGCCGCGGCGCCTCCTCGAGCGCTAGCGCCGGTCTCGGGGGACTTACAGCTCCTCGAGCGATCGAAGCTTCTGCTCGATGGCGGGAGGTGCAGCGCTCGGGCCGTCCCGAACCCGGTGGTCGGGGATCAAAATGGGGGCCGGATTCGCCTCGAGTGCCGTCCGCACGAGGATAACGTCGTCCTCGTCGTCGGGATCGAGTACCGGCGTCATCCTGGCGAGGGTCTGGGCGTCGACCTGGTCGCCGTAGGGGATCGCCTGGATCTGCTCTAACACGGCCCGCTGGTCGGTCGGGATCGTCAACGCGACCGTGATGTCGTCGAAGGTTACCGCCTCGAGGCCGTCGAGGTACTCGAAGATCCGATCGAGAACCGGGTGGTCGGTCCCGGCGTCGTCCGCCGGTGTGTCAGGAAACGAGACGCGCAGCACGCGGCCGCTGGCGACCCCCAACTGAACGTATCGATCGAGATATGCCGACTTCCGCGCGTAGATTCCAGCGTCGCTCACGTCCTCCATGTGACGTGGGTAGGGGACGGGGACTTGAATATCCTGTCGGCTGCCGGCGCGATATCACTCGAGACGGCGTCGATCGCCCGTCCCCTGGGTGAGTGCGCTCGCGAGTGCGCCCTCGACGACGACGTCGTCGCCGAGATCGGTCACCCGGATTTCGGGGACGTTCGTCATCACCATCTCGGCGACGCGCTCGCGAATCGGATCGACGACGAGGTCCTCGTTGTGGAGGGACACGGCGCCACCGAAGGAGACGACGATCGGCGCGAACGCGTGGATCACGTTCGTGACACCGATCGCGTTCCAGTGGGCGAGCTGGTCGATGACGTAGTCGGCTAACTCGTCTTCGCCCGCGAGGTCGAACACGTCTTTCGCGGTGAAATCGGGCTCCTCGAGCGGGAGGCTAGTCGATATCGTCGGATCGTCTTCGGCGAGCAGCCTGGTGTAGTCGGGGATTCCGTTGCCCGAACAGTAGGCTTCCCAGTGACCGTCCCGACCGCAGCCACAGGTCAGTCGGCCCTGGGGGTCGACGACGTAGTGGCCGACTTCGCCGGCGTTGCCGTCCCAGCCGGCCAGGATCTCGCCGTCGCTGCAGACGCCGGCACCGATGCCCGAGGAGATCGTCACGTAGACCATGTCGTCGGGGTTGCGGTCCGCGTGAAATCGCTCGCCGATGACGCCGGCGTTCGTATCGTTGTGGAGATAGACCTCCTCGCTGTCGACCAGTTTCGATATTGGGCCGGTCAGCGGGATGCGATCGATCGAATCGGGCAGGTTCGCGGGATCGATCACGGCGCCTTCGGCCAGATCGAACGGGCCGATCGAACCGATGCCCGCAGCCACGATCGATTCGGGTGTGACGCCGGCATCAGCACAGGCCTCGCGCAGCGTCTCGAGGACGCCCTCCGTCACGTCGATTCCCGTCGGTCCGCGTGGCGTTCCGTTTCGACCCGTGCCGATCGTCGTCCCGCCGTCGTCGGCGACGACCGCCCGAACGTTCGTCGCACCGAGATCGACGCCCGCGTAATAACCCATCTTGTTCGAACGACATCCCCGACGCTACTTAACATATTGTACTCGGACTCGAGTTACGAATCCGATCACCGTCCAGGAGGCGTCGTCGGGTGATCGGTCATTTCATGGACTCGGGCGGTCGTCGGTTGGCGACGGCTGGATCACGACGACCGCCTCGCCGTCGATAACGGTCGTTTCGTCCTCGTTTCTGACCGTGGTCTGGAGGCGATACCGATCGCCGCCGAGCTCCTCGACGATTTCGCAGTCGGCGGTGACGACGTCGCCGATTTCGACCGGCGCGTGGAACTCGAGATCCTGGGAGAGATAGACCGTCAAGCCGGGAAATCGTGCGAGGGCGGCGCTGATCGTGCCGGCGACGAGCGTGCCGTGTGCGATCCGGCCGTCGAACTGGGTGTCGGCGGCGAACGCCGGCTCGAGGTGGAGACGGTTCGTGTCGCCAGAGATCTGTGCGAACGCGGCGACGTCGGTATCGGTGATCGGTTTGGTAAAGTGAACATAATCGCCGACCCCGAGGTCGTCGTTCGCGTCGGTCGATCGCTTGAGGAGCCAGGTCTCGTCGCCGAAGGCGACTTCGGCGACCGCCGGGTCAGTTCCGGTCGTCGACTCGAGGGTTATCTGGTCGGTGACGGACCGATCGTCGTCGCGGACACAGATCGAGCCCTCGCCATCAGTTGTCGACTCGTCGCCGTGAGACGGCGTCTCGTCGCTGCTGGCTGTCGAGAGACCCATCGCGGCGAGCACGGCGTTGTTCGCTTCGCGGTAGCTGTTGAGCGCGTGTTTCGAAACGGTGGACCAGCCCGTCGGGGACGATACAGCGGCCTCGGAGTCCGAGCGATTACTACTCATGAATTGGAACGTTCGCAGTCGCTGCTGTAAGAAGGGTACGTATCCAGCTGCTTGGGTGCGTCGCCAACGTGTGTTGGCACCTCTTCGAAACCAGATCGGGACGAGCGCTCGTAAACTCAGCCGGCCGGTTCCGCCTCGAGCTGCGAGAGAAACGCACGGGTCGCCTCGTTGAACGCCTGCGGTCGATCCTGATTGACGAGGTGGCCGGACTGGTCGAAGATGAAGTGACGGCCGTCGGCGACGGCGGTCGCGATCCGTGCGCCTTGCTGTTTGACCAGCGGGGCCTCCTGCTCGCCGTGGATGACGAGCGTCGGCGTGTCGACGCCGGTCAACGCCGGCGGCTCGAACCGATAGAGTGCGCCGAAAATCTTGCGAAACTCCGACCGGGAGACGTCGCCGACGGCGTCCATCGCCGCCGTACGCACGTCGGGATCGACCGATAGCCAGCGCTCGCCCGTCGTCGCCCGAATCGAGTACAGCATCGATCGGAACGTCGCCTGTGGCCCCGTCAGCGAGAGGGTCGTCGCCAGCGCCGGCATCGGCGAGACGAACGGCTTGACGCCCGCCGGGAGCTCGACCGGCGGCATCGAACGCACCGCACCGCCCAGAATCGCACCCGTCGCGGCCGCCGGATGTCGATGGAGGTACTGCTGGACGATCATCGATCCCAGCGAGAGCCCACAGAGGATCGGCTGCTCGATCTCGAGGTGGGCCAGCAACGCCTCGAGGTCGTCGGTAAAGAGGTCGATCGAGTACCGATCCCGATCGGTCGCGCCGGTCTGTCCGTGCCCACGAACGTCGAGGGTCACGACCCGGTGGTCGTCGGCGAAGTGCTCGATCTGGGGCTGCCAGGCCTGTCCGTTCATCCAGCCGCCGTGGACGAACACCAGTGGCGGCCCCTCGCCGCTCGTCTCGTACCATATCGTCCCGTCCTCGAGCTCGAGTGCTGCCATCGTCCGTTGTGGGACCTCGACGTATATAGCGTAGTTGGTTGCACGGGAGGTAACAGCCGGCTGTCATCCACCTCCGTCGACGTGCACTCGAGGTAACTCATACGATCATTCACTGCATAGCGCGGGAAAGCTGGTGGGCAGTGCGATACGAAGGTTCAATTCTACCGCCATATTGTCCAGAAGGATGACTGTCGGTACTACTGATAAAATATATATGTGCTATCTTCGACACGCTCTGGTATGCAGTCTACTCGTCGGCCACCCTCCAACTCCTTTCGACCGGCCTCGCATGTGGAGTAGCAGGCTGTGGCGCGCTGACGACGAATCCAACCAATACCGTTGTGATGGAAAACCGCCACGACACACGGCGGTTTGTATCGGTAGCAGTGACGACAATCCCGGAGGGTGAGAGCGGCTATACGATATACTTCGACGAGTCAGCGTGGCTCGGTGCTGACGAGGAACGCACGTACGAGGATGCGATGAGCTACGGAGACGCGGGACCCGACGTCCTGGCTCTCGTTGCGCTCGAGGACGAAACGACGACGCGATCGGAATTCAGCCTCGGCCCAGGCCTCCACGAGTTACGGGTCGTCGTCACTGACGAGGACCAACCCGAGATCCAGGCACACCCATCTTGAGCTGCCACCCGTTTACGGCGGATGGCACGCCACCGACGCATTCAAGTTCGGTTGTTCGAACGAACCCATAATGAACGGATTCGTCCTCGGCGGCGTCAGCTCGAGCGTCGGCAAGACCGTCGCGACGCTGTCGATCACGCAGGCGCTTTCGGACGCCGGCTACGAGGTCCAGCCGGCTAAGGCCGGCCCGGATTTCATCGATCCGAGTCACCACGAGGCGATCGCGGGCCGCCCCTCGCGGACGCTGGATCTGTGGCTCGAGGGGACCGACGGGCTGCGACGGAATTACCGTCGCGGCGACGGCGACATCTGCGTCGTCGAGGGCGTCATGGGCCTGTACGACGGCGACGCCTCGAGCACGGCGATGGTCGCCGACGCGCTCGAGTTGCCCGTGGTCCTCGTCGTCAGCGCCAAGGCGGGGATGGAAAGCGTCGCGGCCACGGCACTCGGGTTTCAGCAGTACGCCGAGACGCTCGAACGCGATATCGAGGTCGCCGGCATCGTCGCCCAGCGAGCCCACGGCGGTCGCCACGAACAGGGGATCGTCGACGCGTTACCCGACGATCTCGAGTACTTCGGCCGAATTCCGCCGAACGACGACCTCGAGATTCCCGACCGCCACCTCGGCCTCGAGATGGGCGGCGAGGCGGCGCTACCGACCGACGCGCTTCGGGCGGCAGCCGAGTCGCTCGAGACCGAGCGGTTGGTCGAGGTCGCATCCGAGGCAGCCGAGCCAACGTCGGCGCTCGAGACCGACGCGACAGCAGCCGGGGAACCGACGATCGCCATCGCCGACGACGAGGCCTTCTGCTTTCGCTATCCGGCGACTATCGAGCGATGTCGCGAGTACGGAACGCTCCGTACGTTCTCTCCGGTCGCTGGCGACCCCGTCCCCGACTGCGACGGCGTCTACCTCCCCGGCGGCTACCCCGAACTCCACGCCGACGCGCTCGCGTCGGCCGGCACCCTCGCCGAGTTGGGCGACCGCGCGAGCGAGGGTTTGCCGGTCCTGGGCGAGTGTGGCGGCCTGATGGCGCTGAGCCAGTCGCTTTCGACCGTCGAGGGCGACCGCCACGAGATGGCCGGCGTGCTCCCGGCCGACGTGACCATGCACGACCGCTACCAGGCGCTCGACCACGTCGAACTCGAAGCGGTAGACGACACGCTCACCGCGGCCGCCGGCCAGTCGATCCGTGGCCACGAGTTTCACTACTCGAGTGCATCGGTCGACGGCGACGCCCGGTTCGCCTTCGAGACCACCCGCGGTGACGGCATCGACGGCGACCACGACGGTCTCACCGAGTACAACTCGCTCGGTACCTACGTCCACGTCCACCCCGAAAGCGGCGCGTTCGATCGATTCCTCACCGAGATGATTCGGTAACGCCGTTTCTGTTGAATTCTGTTGAACAGATTTACCGTTTGTGTAGAGCTAATAGGCTGGGCAAATATTGCCACGGTAGATCATGCCAATTGAGTACAGTAACCGTGAGAAGTCTTACGAGCTGTATCGGAAAGGGAAACGAGAGGGGACGTGGGATCCCGACGACTACGATCTCGAGGGCGACAAGGAAGACTGGGCGGCGTTTAGCGAGGACGAACAGGAACAGTTCCTCCTGACGTGTGCGGGATTCTACGACGGCGAGGAGGACGTAACGCGAACGCTCGCGCCGTACATGATGGCCCTGGACGCGCTCGACAACGACGAGATGCCGTTCGACACCGTCCAGGAGGAGATATATCTCGCCCAGCAGGTCTACGAGGAGGCCAAACACACCGACCTCTTCAGTCGGTACTTCGAGGAGGTCTTCGAGACCCAGGATACCGAGCCGCTCCGGGAAGGCGGCTACCAGGATGAGGGCTACAGCACGGACAACCTCTACGACACCGCCGACGAGTTGCTCGCGGCGATCAACAGCGGCGACCAGCAGGAGCTCGTCTACGCGCTCGGGGAGGCGTACCTGAACTACATGGGGATCGTCGAGGCCCAACTCGCCCGTAGCGGCTACCTCTCGTTCGACCAGATGATCGAGCTGAAAGCCGACGAGATGGGCCGCGACGTGGTCCTCGAGTCGTTCCAGGAAGCGATCGGGCGGGTCCGCCAGGACGAGACGCGCCACATCGAAAACGGTCGCTGGGTGCTGTCGAAACTCGCGGAGGCCGAGCCAGACATCGTCACCGACGTCTACGAACCCCGTATCGACGAGTACGTCCAGAATCGAATCGTCGGTGCCCAGCGCCGGGAGATGCCCTTCGAGGGATACGACGCTCGCAAGATCGGTAAGCAGTCGATCCAGTACCTCCAGGATACGATCGATTACATCGGCGCCGATCGGTTCGACGAGTACAGCGACGTTCAACGGGCGGTGCAGGCCCAGCGCGCTGCGGATTGATCGACGGAGTACGTGCGATTTCACCGTCGTCCTCGAATAGTTTTTGTAGGATCCCTATCACACTCGAGACGTGCTGGCGCTCCGACAGCTCTCCCGGTCGGTGGTCGCGACCGATCGGCTCCTGGCCGTAGCGATCGTCGTAACGCTGCTGGAAGGGCTCGTTCGCCTCGGGCTCGCCCTCGCGCTCGAGCCCTATTTCGGCGATATCTGGCTCTCGATCGCCGTCGTCGCCTGGCCGCCGGTCGTCGCGGTTATCGGGCTCACGGCGATCGTTTCGACGACTCGAACGGGAGACGACGATCGACCTCGAGAGTGGGGCGAGCACGTCGCCGCGTTCGCCCGGAAGCTTCCCGCACTCACGGCGATAGCGACCGTCGGCCACTGGGTGACTGTCGTCGTCGGAGCAGCGGTCTTTCTGGTGATCGATACCCCGCTTCGGTACACCCTCTACTGGCTCGGCTACGACGGGTTGTTCACGTTTCACGTGGCCGTTTACGGCACGTTCGTCGGCATCGCCGTCGGGACGCTCCTCACGTGGGTCGTTCCCGGGATTGCGGTGGTCAGGGTCGGTGGCGGTGAGCGCGCTCGCACTGCAGCCGTTGCAGCGATCACGGCGCCGGTAGCGCGGCCGCGATCGGTCGCGACCCTCATAGGGGCCACGCTCGCGTTCGTGGGACTGGCCGCCGGCGTGACGCTGGCCGTCGCTCGAGCCGTCCGCTGGATCGACGCGGCGGGACTCGCGGACGGACCCGTCCTCGCCGTTTCGCTGGCCGTGGGCGGACTGGTTCTCGTCTTCGCTGGCGGCTACTGGCTCGCGTGGACGATCGTGTTCGTCGGCGATCGGTTCGGGACGCGGGCGTCGAAATCGTCGAACGGCACGAAAGACGCGAGGTGGGCGCATGGAGGCGACCACGGCCGACGATCGGTTCCGGTCGCCCGTCTCGCGCTCGCCTGCCTGCTCGTCACCGCCCTCGTCGGAACTGCCGGCGCGGTCAGAACGAACGAGATTCGGCCGGTGGATAGCTCGCCGGAGCCGTTACCGGACGATCCCGACGAGTTGTACGCGACCGCCCTCGAGAACACGGATCGGACGAGCCACGAGTTCCGGTGGTACCAGCCCGCGGAGAACGGCGACGAGCTGGCCTACGAGTTCGAACTCGACAGGGAGGATCGTCGGCTGTGGGTGTCGCTGGAGGGTCTCGATCAGTACTACACGACGGGGGTATTCTACAACGGCCATCGGGCCCCGCTTCCGGGATACGTACTGATGACGGAGGAAGGGATTCCACGGCTCGGGGAACCGTCACGAGACGCCGAGGGGTGGACCGTCGCCAGCGAGGACGACGGGGAGCTCACGCTCGAGATGACCGACCCACACGCCGTCTACAATGCACAGACCGGACAGGACCTCGAGGACCTCGTCGACGACCCCGAGGTCCACGAGTCTCGGCTTCGGATGACCGTCGACACCGACACCGGGACGCTCGCTGGCGGCGAGTACCGACTGCACGTCAGCGAATCAGACGGGGTCTCCGACGAGAGCGATTTCGAGGACGTCGGCGATGACGACCGAACTGCCGACGGCCCCGACGCCACAGCGACTCCCGACGACGGAGACGACGCCTACGACGTTTACCACGTCTACGAGTACGAAACGGGTAGCGAGGTCGACCGGCCTGACGAACTCGGATCCGCGGGGGTCGGCGAGTGGTTCTGGCGCCTGTTCGTCTACTAGCGGCGCGGCCGTCTGCGCCGTCTCCGCCCGAAATACACAACGACAGTTGTGCTATTACAAACAAAATTGTTTTTATGATAGGACGCTGTTCCACCGGGTAATGCCACCGATTGCGTTGCCACACGACGCGAAAGCCGGTCCGACTAAGTCGGAGGTCCGGGCCGTCGTTCAGTCGAAACTGGCCCTCGAGGCCGACGATCACTTCGCGGAGGTCGGTTCCTGTACCGGCGCGGTCACGATCGAGGCCGCCCAGCGGGCCGACCGCGTGACCGCCCTCGAACGCAAGGCCGAGCGCCTCGAGACGACCGAACAGAATCTCGCCGCAAACGCGGAGACGATTCGGGCCGACGTCGACCTTCGCAACACCGAAGCGCCCGAGGGGTTGCCGGCGGACGCCGACGCGCTCTTTCTGGGCGGCAGCCGCAACTTCGAGGCCGTGCTCGATCACGCCGTCGAGACGGGTGTCGATCGCATCGTGATGAACGTCTCGCGTCTCGAGGTCGCAGGGCAGGCGACCGAGGCCTTCCGCGAGCGGGACATCCTCGAGGAGGTCGTCCAGTTTCAGGTGAGCCACGGCTACGAACTCGCGGGCGCGACGAGTTTCGATTCGCAGAATCCGGTCTACATGCTGGTCGGCAGTGCGACGAACGACGCAGACGGCGGCGCGACGGGAGCCGCGGACGGGAGCGGCGGTGAGGACCGATGACGCTGTACGGCGTCGGTCTCGGCCCCGGCGAAGCCGACCTCGTGACCGTGCGCGGGAAGCGTGTGCTCGAGAGCTGCGACGTGGTCTACTCGCCGGGCCGCCTCTCTCGGAGTGTCGCCCTCGAGCACGTCGACGACTCCAAGATCGGCGAGGTCGACTTCCCGATGACCAGAGATGAGGAGAAACTGCGAGCGGCCTGGAAGGAAGCCGCCGCCGAAATCGCACCCACTGCCCGCGACGGCGACGCCGCCTTCGTCACGCTGGGGGATCCGAACGTCTACTCGACCTTTGGCCACCTTCGGCGGACGATCGACGCCTTCCACCCCGAGGTCGACCTCGAGATCGTCCCCGGTGTCAGCGCCGTGACGGCCTTCACGACGGCGATGGGCGTCGAGATCGAAGCCGGAGCCGGGCTCGCACTTCGGGAAGCCCCAAGCGGCGCGAGTCCGACGGGTCCCGATCGGCTGATCCTCTTCAAGGTCACCGACGCGCCGGCGACCCACGAGGGCCTCATCGAAGCCGGTTACGACGTAACGTACGGCCGCCGATTGTTCATGGTACAGGGTGACACGATCGTCACCGACGACCCCGCCGACGTCGACGAGCGGGATTACTACACGCTCGCCTACGCGGAGAAAGAAGATCTCGAGGTCGAACAGGCGACGGCAGCCTTCCAGCGAGATAGTGACACCGACTCGAGTGCTGACACGGAACTGCCCGATGGCGACTCGAACGGTGAGCCAGTGGCAGACGGCGGGAAGCTGGTTGCACTGGAGCGCGCGGAGGGCTGTGAACACGGCGACTGCGAGGGGCATCGATGACCGACGATAACGATCCCCAGGATGCGATCGACGCCCAGGGCGAGCGGCGGCGCGAGGATCTGGACGACCGGATCTTCGACCACAGTGCCGGCGACGATCAGGAGGGGGTTCCCTTCGTCGGTGCCGGTCCCGGCAACCCACGCTTGCTCACCGTCGCCGGCAAGGAACTGCTCGAAGCGGCCGATCTCGTCGTCCACGCCGGATCGCTGGTCAACAGCGAACTCCTCGAGGCGTACTGTGATCACGCCGAACTGGTCAACTCCGTCGGGAAAGATCTCGAGGAACTGATTCCGCTGATGCGCGACGCCTACGAGGACGGCGAGAACGTCGTCCGGCTGCACAGCGGCGATCCCGCGATCTACGGGGCCGCCCTCGAGCAGATGGACGCCTTGGAGCACGAGGGCGTGCCGACCTACTTCGTCCCGGGGGTCACGTCCGCATTCGCCGCGAGCGCGACGCTGCGGACCCAACTCACACTGAACGAGGTCTCGAATCACGTCGCCTTCACCCGACCCCAAGGCAAGACGCTGACTGCGGAGGAAGACCACATCTCCGAGTTCGTCGGGATGGGCGACGTGACGACCTGCATCTATCTCGGAACGCACGCCGTCCGCGACACGATGGATCGGCTGCTCGAGGACGGCCACGATCCGGAGACGCCGGTCGCAGTGATCTATCACGCCTCGTGGCCCGACGAGGACGTTATCGTCGGCTCGATCGACGACGTTGCGGACAAAGTCGAGGACGCCGGCTATCGGGCCTCGGCGCTGGTCGTCATCGGCGACGCCGTGACCGGGGCGGGCTACGAACGCTCGTACCTCTACGGCGACTGGGCGAACCGCGGCAGCGAAAGCCCGGACTGACCGCACTCGAACGCCGATCGACCCTTGTTCCGCGCCGCGTCGTGCTAACGTTCAAAAGGGATGGCGCGGCCAACGGTGGTATGATCGCCATCGCCGGATCGAAAGGTGGCTGTGGCACGTCCACAGTGACGCTCGGCCTCGCCGAGGCCTTCTCTCGGGTCGAGGCGCCGGTACTCGCCGTCGACGCCGACAGACAGCTACCGAATCTTCACGTCGTGACCGATCTCGAGCGGACGCCAACGCTTGCGGCGCTCGAGAACGACACCGACCTCAGAACGATCGCCCAGCAACACCCTCGAGAACCGCTCGCAGGCGTCGTTCCCGCGCCGAAACCCGAGCAGGCCGTCGGGTTCGAAACACTTGCGTCGAAACTCGACCACGACGGGCCGGAAGTGTTGCTCGATTGCCCCTCGGGTGCTGGGCCTGACGTGGTCGATCCGCTGGGACAGGCTGCGGGTGTGATCGTCGTCGCCGGCAGTACCGAACGGAGTCTGGCGGCGACCGAGACGACGATCGAGATGGCTCGTCGTCTCGGAACACCGGTCTACGGTGCAGTTTTGAACAGGTGTACCGAGATTCCCGAGCGGGCACTCGCGTGGGATGGCGTTCCGTTGCTCGGGTGTGTCCCCGAGCGTCCCTCCCCGCTGGTCAACGACGAGGTCGCGTCAGCCTTCGACGATATCGTCACGGCCCTTCAGAATCAGTCGCCAACCGACCGGGCGCCGCCGGAGTACGCCGGCGAGTTGCTGCCGATCGGAACCGACGAACTCGACTACCGGCTCGGCGGGGGCGTCCCACCCGGTTCGCTCGTCGCGTTCGTCGCCGATCCCGCGAGCCAGGCCGAGCAGGTGCTGTATCGGGCGACTGGGGTCCGCGGAACGCTGTATCTCTCGAGCGAACGAACGCGAGCTAACGTTCGCCGGGCGATCGAATCCAGTACGGTCGCCACCGCAGTTCCGACGGTCAGACGCGTCGCCGGTGAGGACGCTCTCGAGGAAGCGCTCGCGTTGATCGACAAACTGCCGGACGCGGCGAACGTCATCGTCGATCCGATCGACGCGTTCGAGCGCCGCGACCGGGCGGCCTACGTCTCCTTTCTCGAGGCCTGTAAGGAACGAGTGGTCGAGACCGAAAGCGTCGCCATCGTTCACTGTCTGACCGACGATCCACCACACCGATCGGCGACGCTGCGGGCTGCCGACGCCGTGTTCGAACTCAAGACGGCTGCCGGCCAATCCAGCGACGACACGACTCGTGTCGGTACCGGCGCCTACTCCCTCTCGATTCCAAAGTACCGACCGGGAACCGCAGTGACCGACGGCGTGATAATCGATCTCGACAGCGGTCCAATGTCGGCACCCGTCCAGTCCCCGCTCGAGTCCGATTGACCATGACCGGATTGCCATACGACATCCTGATCGCGGTCGCCTACGGCCTCCTCGCTGGGTTCGTTCCTGCAGTGGGAACCGGTCTGGCTGCAATCGGTCTCGGACTCGCACTGGATCGCCAGCTCTCACTTGCCGTCGGGGCAATCGCGACGGCCTGCCTCGCGGTTGCGACGACGCTGGCTCTCGGCGTCATCACTCTCGAGTCGGGGGGACGGACGATACCACAGCTCCTCAGCATCGCGAGCCTCGCGGTCGGCCTCGGCCTCGTCGCGACGAGCCAGGGCAACCAGATCGCAACCAGCGTCCCTCGAGACCGACGCCACACGTTCGTGAGCGGGCCGACGCTCACCGCCGACGCCATCGATGCCGTCGACGCCGTCGGACAGGTGACGATCCGTCCGTCGGGACCGATCCGCGAATTCGACGGCTATCCGTCCGTCCCAGCGACCCTCGAGTATCGTCTCGAATCCAGTAGCTGGCGACTCCCTGCGGACCTCCAGCTATCGGCACTCGAGTCCCGTCTCGAAGCGCGACTCCGCACGAATTACGACCTTGCCCGGACCGACGTCTCGATCGACGGCCGCGGGAGGGCGACGATCACTGCGGCTCCACCGACGGCAAGCCTCGCGAGCGGTCTCGACGCCGGAACGCGGGCTGTTACTCTCTCCGGACTGCTCCCGGCAGGACTCGCGGGCGGCGACGTCGTGTCGATCGTCACGGAAGATCGACAGATTCGGGCGGACGTACTGGCGGTCGGCAACAGGCCGGTCGAACGCGACACGAACGCCGAGATCACCGATACCGCCGAAACCGATCGCCCATGGGCTGGTCGTGGCATCGTCGGTGGCCCTGGTCAACTGACGGTCGCCGTCGAAACGACCGACGCCAGCGCGTTGCTCGAGACGAGTGACTACCGTATCTTCGTCCGACCGAGTGGCGACGATCACGAGTTCGAAGCGGCGACGCTGCTGGCGGCCGCGGGCAAACCGATGAGAACGATTACTGATGGCGACCCGCCCGACGAAGAGACGCTCGCGGTCGAGCGAGACGGTCGCTGGCAGCTCGCGACTGGGGATTCCGGGGCTGCAACCGGCGACAGTGACGATTACGGCGATATCGATCGAGCGTTCGTTGTCGGTCCCTCGGCGGGGGCGAGCGATCGATGATCGATGTCGTCGCGCTCTGGGAGCTAGCCCGAACCGTCGCAATCGGAACTGTGGGATCGGGACTGCTCGCGGCAATCGTCGGCGGGTTCGTCGCCGGCTGGTATCGCTCGCGGACGAAACGAGCGCCGCCGGCCGGAACCGTACCGATGATCGGGCTCGCTGCGGTGACGGGCTACTGGCTCGTCGTCGCCGCCACCACGGGCTCGATCGTTCCCGGCGCACCACTCGAGCACCAACTCAGCGCAGGCATGCTACTCGCGACGGTGGCAGTCGCCGGAGTCGCTGGGACGGTCGGCGGTCGCTTCGTCGATCGACTCGCGTGTCAGGTCGGTGAGATCCCGCGACTCGAGGCCGATGGTGAGCCAGCGGCCGCAGTCCGCGATGCGAGACTCGCCGTTTCCCTCGAGTTG
This sequence comes from Salinadaptatus halalkaliphilus, assembly GCF_006543045.1. GTDB lineage: Archaea > Halobacteriota > Halobacteria > Halobacteriales > Natrialbaceae > Salinadaptatus > Salinadaptatus halalkaliphilus. The sequence continues at coordinate 23,957 of NZ_RBZW01000012.1, forward strand.
CCGGCGACGATCGACGACGCCGAGGGATATCGGCCGGTGGACGAGTCGACGACACGGCGACTCTCGGGCACGACGATCGAATTACCACACGCGCTCTCGATCGACGAACGTCGTGACCGGATCGAGCGCCAACTCACGGCCGACTACGATATCGACTACACCGACGTGACGATGGCCGAGGACGGCACCGTCGATCGGGTTCTCGTCGGTCGCCACGCGCCCGGTCTGGGAACGACGGTACCACCGAAGACCGTCGGCGTGGCGATTCGCGCCGAATGCCCGTCCGAGGCGAGCCTCGGCGATTCGGTCGAAATCTGGTCGACTGCAGCGGGCGGTCGGTTGCTCGCGACCGGGACACTTCGTGCGACCGACGGGTCGATCGCGACCGTCGTCGTCGACGCCGACCGCACACCCGCTCTCGCGGACGACGAACGGTATCGGCTGGTGACGCGGCCGGCCGGGCCGACCGGCGGCTACGAGTTCGCGTCGACGCTTCACGCGCTCGAGGCGACGGTCAGCACGATCACGGTCGAACCCGACGGCGACCTCGTCGGCGAGTTCGTCGGCTGGCTTCCCGGGCGCGTTCTCGTGATCGATCGGGACGACGACCTTCTCGCCGTCCCGGAGACGAACGAACCGCTTCGGGCCGGCGATACGTGTTGGGTACTCGCACACCCCGACGAACTGACCGATTTCGATCCCACGACGCCGGCCGTCGAATCGGGTCACGAACCACCACAGACGGCCAACTAAGCAACCGATGGTAACACTCGAGACGAGCGTCGTTCGGACGAACGGCGTGACGACCGTCCGTGTAGTGATCGATAACCAGCACTCGACCCACCAGGCCGTTCGCCTACAGAGCACGCTCGAGGGGCCGGTCTGGCCACCGCGACGCGACGGCGTCGTCGACCCGCAGTGGGACGGCGACATCTGGGACGGAACGATCCGATCGGGCCGAACTCGAGGGATCGGTTTTGCGAGTCCGGCACCACCGACCGATCCACCGGTCGACATCGTCTCGAGCGACCGTCTCGAGGCCGACGACCTGAAACGATCGCCAGGCGAGATACTCGCTGCGCTCGATGGCTGGCGGCCGAGCAACGAGGTGCTCGAGTCCGAGCGATGATCGTCGCCGTTGCTGGCGGAAAAGGCGGCGTTGGCAAGTCGACGACGGCTTGGAATCTCGGCTTCGAACTCGAGGCGGTCGTCGTCGACGCCGATCTGTCGACGGCCGATCTCCCGCCGGGATCCGGCCCGAATCTCCACGATGTCCTCGCCGGCTGCGCCGACCCGACCGAGGCGACCGAGACCGTCAACGCGGTGTCGGTCCTGCCGTGTGGCCGAACGCTCTCGGGCGCCCGAGCGGCCGCGATGGACGAGCTTCCCTGGGTGCTCGAGCGCCTGGAGCGGGCGTACGATCGCGTCGTGGTCGACTGTCCGGCGGGGGTAGCCCGTGATGTCGGTACCGTCTTGCGGGCAGTCGACCTCGCCGTGCTCGTGACGACTCCCGAGCGGGCGGCGCTGGTGGATTGCTGTCGGACGGCGAATCTCGCCGATTCGCTCGAGACGCCGGTCGCCGCGCTCGTCCTGAATATGGCCGATCGGGCGCGACACGGGTCGATCGCCGACCGACTCGGGCGGCGGTTAGGCGTCGGCGTGACGATCGTCGACTCCCAGCCGGTGGTCGCCGATGCACAGGCACGCTGGCTGCCGGTTCGGACCCACGGGGCCAACGCGCAGGCGGTATCGGCGTTTCGATCGGTCGTCGACCGGCTCGAGGATGCGATGGAGAGACACATGCGCCGGTCTGGCGCTGCTTGGTCGTCCCGCCGACGCACATCGTGACGATGCGTGGAACGGACGAACCGGGAGTACCCGGAACACCTTTTGCCTTGACGGGAATCCCTCCAGGTATGATCGACGAGACGGTCGAGGAGATTCAGGAGATGCAGACACACAGCTCCTCGGTGGTCGCCGTGAACGCGACCCGCGCCCTCGAGGAACTGCTCGAGCGGGAGTTCGCGACGGTCGAGGAGTACGAGCGATCGCTCGAGCGAAACGGCACGGTGCTCCGGCGGGCCAATCCGTCCCACGCGTCCTTACAGAACGCTGTTCGAGGCGTCGTCGAGGACATCGCAGAGACCGATCACGACACGGTCGAAGCTGCGAAAGAACACACCGCAGAACGGATCGATGCCGTCGTTGCCCGCGTCGAGTCGGGCAAGACTCTCGCTGCCGAGGCCACCGCCGAGTACCTCGAGGACGGCGTGACGTTGCTGACTCACGACTACTCTTCGACGGTGCTCGAGGCGCTCGAGGTCGCGACCGAAGCGGGCAAGCAGTTCGAGGTGTACGTCACCGAAGCCAGGCCGCGGTATATCGGCCGCAAGACGGCCCGCGAACTCGCAACCGTCGAGGGCGTCGAGACGACGATCATCACCGACAGCGCACACGGCTACTATCTCGAAGAGTGCGATCGCGTTCTCGTCGGTATGGATTGTATCGTCGACGAGACGCTGTACAACCGCGTCGGGACGTTTCCGATCGCCGCGACCGCGGCCCAGCTCGAGGTGCCGGTGACGGTCGTCGGATCGGCGTCGAAACTCGTCGACGACGGCTTCGTCTTCGAAAACGAGTTTCGATCGAGCACCGAGGTAATGCTCGAGCCCGCCGAAGGATTTGGCGTGAAAAACCCCGCCTACGACGCGACGCCGGTCGAGTTGCTCGAGAGCGTCATCACTGACGAAGGTCGTCGGGAGCTGTAGATCGTCATCGTCGCCGGACAGTCACTGACTCGTGGCGACAACCTATCCCGGTCTCCGGTGTAGACGGGGTATGCGTCTCGTTCAGGTGTTCGTGCCCGCGGGTGAACTCGAGCTCGTTCTCGAGACGATCGAGGATGCCGGCGTCGACTACGCCGTTGCCGAGGAGACGAGCCACGACGAGTTCGAAGCGGTCGTCTCGATTCCGGTCCCACCGGCTGCCGTCGAACCGCTGCTGTCGGCGTTTCGCGACGCCGGACTCGACGACGACTCCTACACGATCGTGACGGCCGCCGAGACGATCGTCTCGGATCGAACCGACGACCTCATCGGCCAGTTTTCCGGGACGCGGATCTCTCGAGAGGAACTCCAGTCACGAGCGATGGATCTCGCGCCGGCGGCGTCGACGTACTACGTGTTGCTCGTCGTCAGTACGATCATCGCGACGGCCGGCCTGTTGCTCGATTCGGCGGCGACGATCATCGGTGCGATGGTCGTCGCGCCGCTGATGGGGCCGGCGCTCGCGGCGAGCGTCGGTGTCGTCGTCGACGACGACGAGCTCGCGACGCGGGGCGTGACGCTCCAAATCGTCGGACTTCTCGCGTCGGTGGCGACGGCGGCGGTGATCGGCTGGGTGCTCAGGGGAACGGTCTTGCTCCCGCCGGGGTTCGACATCACGACGGTCCCCCAGATCCAGGAGCGAATTACCCCGAACGTGTTGGCGCTGTTTCTCGCGTTGGGATCGGGGATCGCGGGCGTCGTGAGCCTCGTGCGCAACGTCGGCTCGGTCCTCGTCGGCGTCGCGATCGCGGTCGCGCTCGTGCCGCCGGCGGCGACGGCCGGCCTCGGCATCGCCTGGGGCCACCCGACGGTCGTCGTCACCGCCGGGACGCTCGTGCTCGTCAACCTCCTCTCGATCAACCTGACCGCGCTGTTGGTACTGTGGCTCTCCGGCTACCGGCCCCACCGAGGGGCGAGCGTCGAGCGGGTCTACGGCCGTCTCCGGTCGCGCGTCGTCGTTCTCTTGGTCGCGATCGCCGTACTCTCGCTCGTCCTCGGGGCCGTCACCTACGGCACCTACCAGACTGCGTCGGTCGAACACGACGTCCAGACCGAACTCGAGTCGATGAGCGACGACCCCGTCTTCGCCGAGTTGCAGTTCCGAGCGGTCGGTGTCGACTACGAACTGATCGACATCTATACCGGTGACGTGCCATCAGTCACCGTTCTCGTCGAACGGCCGCCCGGCCAGCAAGAACCGCCCGACTTCGCCGAAAGCGTTCGCGAACGTCTCGAGGCCGCGACGGGCCACGATCTCGACGTGGCCGTCGAACTCGTCGATACGCAACGCAGCGAATCGTGACGGAATCGGTGACCGGCGGCGGATGGCCGTCGTGGCTCCCGACGGATCAGCGCCAACCTAACATAAATATGATGATCCCTTGGATACCCCGTTTCGAGTTAGATTCGACAACTGTCCGGATCTATTGACCGTCCGTATAATACAGAGATTACTGGGTCACAACGTTTATTTCGATCCTTGCCCGCCACACTGTATGGACGGCTGTCCCCACACACAAATGACAACAAAATGGTCTCTTTCTCACTATTCGTCTCTCGAACCATCACAGAATAGAGGTATCTTTCGATGAGCGGGACAGATGTCAGCGTCGGCATCGTCGGACTCGGGGGAATGGGAAAACTTCACGCGCGGAGCCTCGAGACGCTCGGTGCGGATGTCGTTGCCGGGGCAGACCTCGTCGAGGCCCAACGTCGGCAGTTCGAAGACGAGTTCAGCGCACAAACGTACGAAACCCACGAGGGGCTCGTCGGCGAGGTCGACGCCGTCGTCGTCACCACGCCGAACCGTTTTCACGAACCGATCACCGTCGCTGCCCTCGAGGCCGGCTGTGACGTTCTCGTCGAGAAACCACTGGCCCACTCGCTCGAGAGCGCGGAACGAATCGTAGCCGCAGCCGCCGAAGCCGACGGCATCTGTATGGTCGGCTTTCACAACCGGCACGCGGCGTCGATGGCGATGTTCGAGGACTACCAGTCTCAGGGCCGATTCGGCGAGTTGACACACGTCGAAGCGAACTACGTTCGCCGACGCGGCGTCCCCGGTCCGGGATCGTGGTTTACCGATCCAGAACTCGCCGGCGGCGGTGCGTTGCTCGATATCGGCGTCCACGCACTCGATCTCTCGCTGTACGCGCTCGGATTCCCGGAGATCACCGAAGTCTCGGGGGTGACACGAACCACCTTCGGCGACGGCGCCGACTACGCCGATCCGGAGGGGTTTGGCGACAGTTGGGACGCCGAAACCGAGGCCTACGAGGTCGACGACTCCGTCAGCGCCTTTATACGCTGTGCGAACGGCCAGACCATCTCGCTCGAGGCCGCCTGGGCGACCAACCGCGAGGAGAGCATGGACATGCGTATCCGGGGCACCGAGGCGGGCGCACAGTTCGACATCGGCGAGACGAATCTCACGGTGCTCGAGGCCGGCACCGGCGGGTGCGATCACTACGCCGACGTCGAACTCACCGGAGATTCGTCGATGAAGGGTTACACGGCGCAGGACGAGCGCTTTCTCGAGGCCGTCCTCGCCGGGACCGAACCGGCGACCAACACGATCGAACAGGCGTTGACCGTCCAGCGAGTGATCGACGCGATCTACCGCTCGAGCGAGTCCGGTCGCTCGGAGACGATTTCGATGCCGATGCTCGAGACGAGCGCTCGAGCAGACTGACGACGCCGACGGGCCGAACGACAACGGTCACGTAACTGAGTTCCAACAGACCGCCTTATACGGTTTCCTGTCCGTCAGTGCCGGCCCAGTCGCGACCCGAGCGGCGGCTGGGCCGGGACATCGGTACAGTAATCCGTATTAGATGACGTCGTCGAAGTCGTGGTGGCCGTGGATATCGACGCCCTCGTCGGTGATCTCACAGAGGAAAACGCCGTTGCCGGAGCCGGTGTCGCGTTCGGCGGCGGATTTGATCCCGCGGGCGGCGATGGTCGTCGCCTCGTCGTTCGAGAGGTCGTCCTCGTAGGCCTGTTCTAAGTGACCGTAGGCAAGTTGCATGCCCGAGCCGGTGACGGTGTAGTCGTCTTCCATGACGCCGCCGGCGGGGTCGATACTGTAGACGTGGCTGCCTTCCTCGTCGACGCCGCCGAGGATGGGATGGATCGCGAAGAACGGGCCGCCGCGGGCGAAGTTGCCAGCCAGCGTCGCGAGCGCGTCGATGCTCATGTCCTCGCCGCGTCGGGATTCGTAGAGGTTGACCTCTGCACGCAGCGTCGAGATGAACGACTGGGCGCCGCCGACGCTGCCGACCATCGTCAGTGCGGCGGTGGGGTGGATCTGCTCGACCTTCTGGACGTTCTTGTTCGAGACGAATCGGCCGCCGAGGCTGGCGCGCATGTCCGTCGCGATGACGACGCCGTCGGCGGTCGTGATCCCGATCGTTGTCGTACCGGTCTTGTTGACGTTGTCGAGATCGGCACGCGTCAGGTCGTTCTGGGGCTGCGAGCCAACTTCCGGCTCGTATGGGTTCGGGTTGCTCGCCAGCTTGTCGGCGGTGCGGGAGAACTCCGAGTCGTGTGTGGGCGTTCGCATTGACAGACCCTTACGCCCGACGCGGTATAAAACATCGGCGTTCGCGGTAGCCGGTCGGCGCGGTTCGTGGCCACGGTTCGGATCGATAGACGGCGCGACTGTAGACCGGTTCGGCGACCGACAGCGAACAGTATATTTCCCGCCCGCCCGAAGCGACGACCGTGCAACTGGTCGGCTACGAACCGCGTGGGCGAGGGTCGGCGCTTCTCACCGCAGATGGCGGCGAGCTGACGCGACACCCACTCGAGGCCGGCGCGGACCTCTCGTTCTCGCTTGGCGAGCGCCACTGCGCCGGGACGATCGACGGCGGCGAACACGTCGCCTGCGATCGGTCGGCGACGCCGTACTGCGAGTATCACACCAGCACGTGGATCTGCGCCCGCTGTAGGGGAACCTGCTTGAAACCGGAGATGGACTGCTATCAAACCCACGCGGTCTACGTCGCCGCTTTCGCCCCCGAGACGTTCAAGGTCGGCGTCACCAAACTCGAGCGTCTCGAGACCCGACTCAGAGAGCAGGGCGCCGACCGGGCTGCCCACGTTCACACGGTCTCGAACGGCCGGATCGCTCGGGAACTCGAGGCCGAAATCGCCGAGCACCTCGTCGATCGGGTCCGGATAGCGACGAAAGTCGCCACGCTCGGCCGCACGGTCGACGAGGACGCCTGGGAGGCGGTTCTCGAGGCGTTCGACGTCATCGATCGCTACGCGTTCGACGACGATCCCCCGCTCGAGTCCCAGCCGGTTCGCGAGACGATCGCTTCGGGGACGATCCTGGGTGTGAAAGGGCGGCTGCTGGTCGTGGAGAACGCCGGCACAAACTACGCCGTCGACATGCGAGATCTCGTCGGTTACGAGCTCCACGACGGAGACACCAGCCGGAACGTCCAGTCTTCGCTCGGCTCGTTCGGGTGAGACAGATCTGCTGTCCGAGAGTACCGAAGACCGTTCCGAGCCGACCGAACTCGAGTTTACACGCCGTCGCCCGTCGGATTCAAAACATGGCAACCCTTTTCCGCGCCGGTGGAGAAGCCGGTGGTATGTCGGACGACAACGAATCCAACGACGGAAGCGACGAGGGAGAGGAGAAATCCTTCCGCGAGCGAGTCGAGGAAATTCGTGAAAAGCGCGCTGAGGAAGGCGAGGGCGAGGAGGGCGAACCGCCGGAGAGTCCGTTCGGCGGCGGTGGCGGCCCCGGCGGGATGGGCGGTGGCGGCAATCCGTTCGCCCAGATGATGGGCGGCATGATGGGCGGCGGTGGCGGCCCACCGGGCATGGGCGGCGGCCCCGGCGGTCCCGGCGGCCCAGGCGGACGCGGTGAGGAGGCCGGCAACGAGGAGCTCGTCCAGGAAGTTCGCCAACTCCGCGACGAGATGCGCGACCAGACGCGCGCGCTCAAGCGCATCGCCGACGCGCTCGAGGACGACTAAGCGAAACGCTCGCGATCGATTCGTTTTCCCGTCACCCCATCGGCTCCAGTCGCAACTGTCGTTTCGACGGATTAACCGGGCGACACAGCGTTCGGGTCGGACGGGGCTTCGATCGAACGGCTTTTGCAACGCCACCGGCTATCAGCGGGCAATGGACGTACTGATCGTCGGAGCGGGATCGATGGGGACGTGGTTCGGCCGCGCCGTCGACGGATGCGTCACCGTCACCGATGTCGACCCCGAGGCTGCACGCGAAGCCGCGGACGCGGTCGGCGCCACCGTCGCCGATCTCGAGGCCGAAGGCAGCTACGACGTCGTCTGCCTCGCGGTCCCGATGACACACGTCACCGACGCGATCGAGGCCCACGCCCGACGAGCCGACCGGGCGGTCGTCGACGTCTCGGGAATCATGGAAGCGCCCCTCGAGGCGATGGACGCGGCGGTACCGGATCGAGAGCGACTGAGCCTCCATCCCCTGTTTGCACCCGAACGCGCACCCGGGACGATCGCGGTCGTTCGCGATCGATCCGGGCCGGCGACTGACGCCATCCTCGAGACCCTCGAGGAACGGGGCAACGAGTTACTTGAGACGACGCCGAGCGAGCACGACGAGGCGATGGAGACGGTACAGGCGGCGACACACGCCGCGGTGCTTTCGTTCGCGCTCGCGGTCGAGCCGGCGCCCGAGGGCTTCGAGACGCCGATTTACGAGCAACTCGAGGACGTTCTGGAGCAGCTGACTGCCGGGACCCCACGGGTGTACGCCGATATTCAGGGTGCCTTCGACGGCGCGGATGCCGTCGCCGACGCCGCCGCCGAGATCGCCGACGCAGAGCCGGCCGCGGTCGAATCGCTGTATCAGGAGGCAGCCAAGCGGTGGCAGTCGGACGAGCGAGCCGACGAAACCGATTCGACCCCCGATCGACCGGGTGATGCCGAATGACCGACCAGCGCGAGGCCGTCCGCTCGAACGCGAAGTACCTGCGCAACGTTCGCCCGATCGATCCCGACGAGATCTGCGAGTACGTTTCCGGAACGCCCCATCCGGCCGTCGTCCGCCAACTGCTTCGCGAGGAGGCGGTCGACCTAGGGTTAATCGAGCGCGACGACGGCACCTTCGTTCCGGTCGACGACGATCCCGTTTCGCCCCGTCGAGAAACGATCACGGCGCTGCCAGCGACCTACGAGCGATCCCTCGAGGAGTTGCTTGCCGACCGGTACGGCCCGAACTGGGAGGCAGGCGCGAGCGGCGACCTACTCCGGTCGACGATCCGCCGGTTCAAAGCCAGCTACCTCGAGGGTCGAGCCGTCGACTACGACGAGGACGTGGCGGCGGGCTACGCGATCTATCACCTGCCGAGTTACTACGCGGCCGTCCAGTACGCCCTCGAGGACCTGACCGACCGCGGGCTGCTCAGTCGAACCCTTCGCGTGCTGGATATCGGTGCCGGCGTCGGCGGTCCCGCGCTCGGGCTCTGTGACTCCCTCCCAGAGAACGCCCTGCTCGAGTACCACGCGGTCGAGCCAAGCGCCGCGGCGGACGTTCTCGAGACACTGTTGAGGGAGACGGATCGGAACGTTCACACGACGATCCACCGGACGACGGCCGAGGCCTTCGACCCCGCCGAGGCGCTCGGTGACGAACGGGTCAGCGACGCCGACGCCTTCGATCTCGTGCTCGCCTGTAACGTCCTGAGCGAACTCGCGGAGCCGACCGCGGTCGCCCGCTCGGCATTGGAGTGGCTCGCGCCCGACGGCACCTTCCTGGCAATGGCGCCCGCCGACAAGAATACCAGCATCCTGCTTCGCGACATCGAACGCGAACTCGAGGACGAACCGATCGGCGAGCACGACGGTGGGTCGACAGCGGGGAGTGATGACGGATCAGCCGGGGAGCGAGACGACAACACAGCTGCCAAGAATCCCGACCGCGTCACCGTCTACAGTCCGACGGTACGGCTCTGGCCCGACGACCGTCCCACCGATCGCGGCTGGTCGTTCGACGTGCGCCCCGACCTCGAGGTCCCGGCCTTTCAGCGACGGCTCGACGAGGCGACGCCCGCAAGCGACGACGAGCACACTCCCGGCGAGTTCGTCAACGTCGACGTCCAGTTTGCCTACTCGGTGTTGCGACGCGATGGCACGCGACGCATCGAGGCGAGCCTCGAGACGAGCAAGTGGGCAAAAATGGCCGAGATGGAACGGCACGTCACCAACCGTATCGATCTCGTCGGAGCGAAACTCAGCCACTCGCTGAGCGATCACGGCGACCACGGTGGCGCCAATCCGCTGTTCAAGATCAGCGACGGCAGCGAGTCGCTCGGTCACTACGCCGTCCTCACCAACGAGACGGCGCTCAACCGGACGCTGCTGGAGGCCGACTACGGGACGGTGCTGTCGTTCGAGTCGATCCTCGCGCTCTGGAACGACGACGAGGGGGCGTACAACCTCGTCGTCGACGAGGAGACGATCGTCGATCCGGTCGCCTAACCTCACGCTGATCGGCTGCGCGCTCGCGTCCGTCTCGAACACGATCATGACTGTCCACCACCAAGGTGGCCGGAAGCGGTGGGCTTTTCGCGCCGGCCACGGACGAACCGGTATGAATGATTCTCTCGAGATTCTGCTGACGAACGACGACGGGATCGGCAGCACCGGGATACGGGTGCTCTACGATGCGCTCGACGAACACGCCAACGTGACGGTCGTCGCTCCCGCGACCGATCAGAGCGCTTGCGGACGGTCGATCTCGCACTCGGTCGAGGTCTCGGAGCACGAACTCGGGTACGCGGTCCACGGGACGCCCGCCGACTGCGTCGTCGCCGGACTCGCGGAACTCGGCCCGTTTCCCGATCTCGTCGTTTCCGGCTGTAACGAGGGTGCGAACCTCGGCGAGTACGTCCTCGGTCGATCCGGAACCGTCAGCGCGGCCGTCGAAGCCGCCTTCTTCGATGTCCCGGCAATCGCGACCTCGATGTACGTGCCCGTCGAGGACGGCCCACTCTCGGCGATCGATCTCACTGGCGAGAACTTCGCCGACGCGACCCGCGTGACAACGTTTCTCGCCGAACACGCCCTCGAGGCCGGCGTCTTCGATCACGCGGCCTATCTCAACGTCAACGTCCCGATCGCCGACGGCGAACCGGCACCGATCGAGATCACGCGCCCCTCGAAGCGCTACGAGATGGACGCCGAGCGAGACGGCGACACAGTCCAACTACAGGATCGAATCTGGGAGTCGATGGATCCCGAGACCATTCCGGATCCCGACGGAACCGATCGCCGCGCCGTCTCGGAAGGGCGCATTAGCGTCTCGCCGCTTACCGCGCCCCATCCGACGAACCACCACAAAACGCTCGAGGCGCTCGCCGACACCTACGCCGAATCCGTTGGAATCAGCGGCTCACGAGCGTGATACGGGAGATATTCTACGGTCGCGCTGTCATTCGCAAGCGAGGGGCCTTTTCCAAATGGCGACGGTATCGCAATCGTGACTGCGTCGCCAGGCAGACTGCCGGCGGCACAAATATAAATCAGTGGATAGAACTCTCGAGTAACTACCGACGTAGCGACCGTCCAGCGGAGGGTAACTAACAGATGGTATTCAGTACACTTTGGGCTCGCCTCTCGTCTCTGTGGCCGCGAACCTCGACGGCGGAGACGGGAAGTACCGAGTCCACGACGACCGAGGAATCGACGACCCAACAGTCCGAGGACGAGACGTTGAGCTACGCCGAGCAGTTCGACTACGGCGTCGACGAGCGGGACCTGCCGGACGAAGATGTCGTGCTCCGACTGCTGGTCAAACGCGGCGGGCGCGTCGATGCCGACACCGTCCGCGAGGAAACCGGCTGGTCGGAAGACCACCTCGCACAGGTCGTCGACCGGATGGAAACCGACGACCAGGTCAGCGCGATTACCGTTGGTCGAAAGCGAGTTATCTGCCGGCGCGGTTTCGAACCGAAAGGGTATCGGTCCCACATCAACGAGTAGTCGACCGTTCTACGGCGGTTACAGAAGTAACAGGTGAAAGCCGTGTGGAGGACGTCACTCCCATTCGAATCGATCCGGATCGCACGCAGCGAGTGCCGTCCGCACCGCGGCGACGTTCTCGGGGACGTCGTGGACGCGGACGATATCGGCGCCGCGGTCGGCTGCGAGTGCGCTCGCGGCGACGGTCGATGCAGTGCGATCGCCTGCCTCGCGGCCGACGTGGCCGAACATCGACTTCTGTGAGTGGCCGACGAGTACCGGACAGTCGAGCGCGCGAAACTCCTCGAGTCGACCCAGCATCTCGAAGCTCTCTCGAGCGGATTTGCCGAATCCGATTCCGGGATCGACGACGATCTGCTTGCGCTCGAGGCCGGCCTTTTCGGCCAACAGCACGCGCTCTGTGAGTTGGTCGATCACGTCCTCGACGACGTCGTCGTACTTGACCTCGCGGTCGGGGACGACCGGTGCGTCGATGCTATGCATGATCACCAGCCCGGCGTCGTGGTCGGCTGCGACGAAGCGCATCTCCGGGTCCTCGAGCCCCGAGACGTCGTTGATGATGTCGCCGCCGGCCTCGAGGGCGGCGTCGGCGACCGCGGCCTTGCGGGTGTCGATCGAGACGAGCGCATCGAGATCGGCGATGCGCTCGACGACGGGGACGACCCGACCGATCTCGTCCGCAACCGGGACTGGATCCGCGCCGGGGCGGGTCGACTCGCCGCCGACGTCGATGACATCAGCGCCGGCCTCGACCATCGCCTCGGCGCGGGCGACGGCGTCCTCGAGCGTGTCGTACTCGCCGCCGTCGTGGAAGCTGTCGGGGGTGATGTTCACGATTCCCATGACGGCGGTGTGGTCGTGCCAGGGGAACCGCGGCTGTGGCTTGGCTGTCGTTGCTGGCGTCGGGTCAGCGCTGCCTGACTCGAGGTCGAGCGTCTCACGGAGGGTTCGAGCGACTGCGCCGAGACCGTGAGGTTGCTCCTCGAGGCGATCGGTCAACTGTCGGAACTGCGAGTGTGTCCCCATCAACACGGCGTCGACGCGATCCTCGTCGCGGTGGGAGGGTGAGCTCGCACACTCACCACCAAGCCGGAGCAGTTCGTCGTTGACGATCGTCGCCTGGCGTTGCTGGAGCGTCGTCTTGACGACGCGGTGGACGCCCTCGTCGCGTAACCGCTCGACGGTTCCCGGAGGCACGCTCGATCCCTCGAGCGTTGCCTGGGCGTCTGCGAGATTCCGGATTCGCTTGGGGACGTCGGCGCTGGTCCAGCGCGAGCGCGCCTCCGCGACCGCAAACAGCGAGCCGGTGACGAGCACGCAGTCGCCGTCGTCGGCGAGCTCGAGTGTCCGCTCGAGGGCGTCCTGGACGGCGTCGGCGGTTTCGACGGCCGAAACGCCGCTGTCTTCGAAGACCGTCGCGAGGACCGATCGATCCTCGGCGCGCTCGAGGGTCGGTTCGGTGGCGACGACCGTATCGGGCGTCGGTAAGGCGGCGGCCATCTCGCGGTGGTCCTTGTCGTGCATCGCGCCGAAGACGACGTGCAACTCGTCGTACTCGTACGTCGAGAGCGTCTCCGCGAGTGTCCGGCAGGCACCTGGATTGTGCGCGCCGTCGAGGACGACCAGGGGCTCGGCGTCCATCACTTCGAACCGCCCCGGCCAGTGAGCGTTTCTGAGTCCGCGCGCGAGATTCGCGCTCGAGACGTCGGCGACTTGGCGGGCGAGAACGGCCGCAATCCCGGCGTTTGTCGCCTGGTGACGGCCGGGAAGCGGAATTTGGGTCTCGACAGCCCAGTCGTCGGCATCGATCGCGATGGCGGCTTCAGTGTGGTTCGTGCGGCCGCCGTAGGCGACGTTCACGTCCGGTTCCCCTTCGAACGTCTCGTCGCTATCGTCGGCGCTCCCGACCGTCACCACGTCGCCAGCGACGTCACGAATCGCCTCGAGCGTCTCGCCCGTGACGCCGGTCACGAGCGGCTGGTCGTCGGGGGCGACGTGGGCCTTGTCGCGGGCGATCGCGTCCTCGGTGTCGCCGATGATCCCGGTGTGTTCTAAGGTGACGCTCGTGACCGCGCTCGCGACGGGGTCGACGACGCTGGTCGCGTCGAACTTGCCGCCGATGCCGACCTCGCAGACGGCGACGTCGACGTCCTCGCGACCGAACTGCCACAGCGCCATGGCGGTCATCGTCTCGAAGAAGGTCGGCGAGTCGCCGTCGGCGCCGCGCTCGGTCACGTACTCGCGGATGGCGTCGACGAACGCACAGACCGCGGACCGAGGGATCTTCCGCCCGTCGATGCGAATCCGCTCGCGCAGGTCCTCGAGGTGGGGCGAGGTGTACAGTCCCACCGACAGTCCCGCTTCCCGTAACGTCCGCTCGAGCATGCGCGCCGTACTTCCCTTCCCGTTGGAGCCGGCGATCTGGACGACGTCGACATCCGCGTGTGGGTCCTCGAGGTGGGCAAGCAGTCGCGCCGTCGACTCCGTCCCCGGCTTCGGGCGAAACCGCCGCAGGCCGAAGACGAAGTCCGCCGCCTCGTGATACTCCATATCCGAACCAGCAAGTCCGGCCGCTTTAGGGTGTCGGACTCGGTTTTGGACGCCGCCGCTCCGAGGTGTCAGATCGTCGTGTCGCTACGAGCGGAGCCAGTGTTTCCGCCGCCGAACCGGGCTCTGATCGTGGCCTCGAGTGCGCCGACAATCGCGAGTACGAGGGCGTACGGGCCAAACAGGAGGATGTGGACCGGACTGTCGGTCGTGACGAAGACCTCGAAGACGAGCACGTACGGCACGGCCAGTGCAAAGAGAACGAGCGGCGCGAGGAGGCCACGCGTAAACAGCCCACCGACGGGGACGGCGGCGACGGCAAACGCGACTGCAAAGACTGCGCCGGCAGCGACCGGCGGCCTGATGCCGGCCTCGAGGACCAGAAGCGTCGTCGCGAGTGCGATGAGTCCCGCCCCACCGGCTGTCCAGCCAGCGATCGTCGAACGTGCCCGCGGGAGCGACGGCAGGTTCTGCAGTCGGCCGTCGGCGACGCCGTACCGTCGGCGGATTCCGAACTCGAGGACGCCGGCGTACAGCGCGAGCGCGAGCCAGAGGTGCCAGGCGTTCGCGTAGCTCGCGACGTAGGTCGGCCCTTCGACGATGGCGTAGCCACCGAGTTCGCCCCACTCGGGTGAGGGCGAGGTCACGTCGAGGTACGTCGTTCCGGCAAGGACGGCGAGCAATCCGAGAGTCGGGGTGAACAATCGCGTGTACGCCGAGACGAACACGGGAACGACGCCGACGACGACCATCGTCGCGACGAGACCGGCAGTCGAACCGGTCGACTCGAGGGCGGGATAGGCGTCGCGAGCGTACAACGCGAGGACGATGCCGGCGTTCGCGACGCCGGCAGCGAGCGCGACCAGGACGGTTCGGATGGACGGCCGGTTCGCGCTCGAGTCGAGGGCAGGGACCATACCCGAAACGTCGTCGCCGATCTACATGTAAATTTCCCAGCAGTCGGTGATCGACGACTCGACACCGCAAGCGCCCGCTCGAGTCGCGTCCGGGCTCACTCGATCGGAATTCGGGTCGGCTCTCCAGCAGGCCGTCGCCGCGGAATGGTGGCGTCGATATCGTCGCCGGCCGCGACGAGCGACTCGAGACGGTGGTGAATACCGTTGTGGTGACCCGCACCGATAACGGCGACGACGTCGTTGCCGTCGCGGGCGAGCGCGTAGAGACGGCGGGCCATGATTCGATCGCGGGTATCGATGAGCACCTCCGCGACCTCCGGAAGCAACCGTCGTACCTGATCGATCGCCGGCTGAACGTCGTCGCCGTGTCGAATCTCCGAAAACGGGACGCGCGTCGCCTCGAGCGCACGCGCCTGTTGGGCGGGATCGATGCGCTGTGCCCGGGCGAAAACCTTGGGAATGGTCTCGAGGCCGATCCGGTCGGTCAGCGCCGAGACGGTCTCGTCGATCGGTCGGTCGATGAGCGCGACCTCCGTGTCCAATTCGGCGGCCGCTTCGATAGCGACCGCCATATCGGTCGTCTCGGGGTCGAGCCCGTAGAGCCGGACGACCGCCCGCTGGACCGTCCGCAACAGCGTGTAGGTCACCGCGACGGGAAACGGCAGGTCGAATGGATCACGATTCGCCTGGCGCTCGAGGCGTTCGAAGCGCTTCTCGTCGAGTTCGACGGCCACGACGTCCGGTTTCGTCTCGCGAATCGTCGCACGGACGCGTCGGCGATGCGTCGGCGAAAAGTGGACGCTGGGGACGAGCGTGATCGAGCCGGAGTTGGACATGGGTACTGGAAGTTCGACATCGACCGGCTTGAAACGCCCCCGTACGAGTAACGAAATTGATACGAACGTCGTCAGGCAGTCGCGTTCCTGGCATCCTCGTACCACTGCGGCTCGGTCACGGTTGCAGCGCCGAATTTGTCGTACTGGGAGGTGATCCGGATGTCCGATCCGGTCGGTTCGTGGTGGTATTTGACCTCGAGTTCGTGGACGATCCCCGTTTCGGTGACGAACGCCGCCGCTCGGTACGCCTCGGCCTCGGACGCGATCTGTGCCGGCGGTTCGGTCGTCGTCACCTGATACCCAGGGATCTCCGCCGTCAGGGTCGGTGACACGTCCGCGTCGCGGTCGTCGAAATAGGTTTCAACGAGGTCGGCACCGATCGCGCCGCTACGAGCGGTCGCGTTCGGATCGCCGGGGATCGCTCGCCGTTCGTAGCGGGGCTCGGCCTCGTTCCCTCGGTCGACGTACTCGTATTCGTACTCGCCGTCCGCGTACCGTTCGTGACCGTCCGTCGTCCAATCGTCGGCGACGCTCCCGCGCTGTGCTACGTGATACGTCCCGCCGTCCAGCCGGACGAGCAAGGCGCCGTCGCCGGGTGCGCCGTCCGGAATCGCCTCCGGATCCCCGTCCACGACGACGCGATGGGTCAGCGCCTTGGCCCCCTCGAGCGTGGTCGCGTGTTCTTCGCCCATGCGCTCGACATCGTGAATGCCATCGTGAAAGATCCCCGGCGGCGGGTAATTGGTTGCCCCGTGGGTTCCCGACTGACCGCCCTCGTCGGCAAGCGTGAGTACTGCGGCGACCGCCCGGGTTTCCGATCCGTCTTCGGATGTCGGGTCGCTGCCCTCGGTTCCAAACGTTGGTTCGCCGTCCTCGATTTCTGACTCGGCCGGTTCGTCCAGGGAGCCGATCGGCGGGCCGTCTCCGCTCTCACCGTCGTTCCCCTCGCCGATCGGCCCGGCGAACGCCCCGGCGTAAAGCGCGATCGCGACGAAGACGCCGACGAGGAGGACCACGGTGAGGCCCTCAACTGAGATATCGGGTGCGGGAATGGTGATTCGAGATGTCGAAAGCAGCGGTTTCCGCGCCGTGTCCTCCGACTGCGCCCCGCTCGCATCGCCGCGAACGCGACGGCCGGAGCGCTCCGCCGGGACACTGGTGTCACGATCGGATCGATCCGCCGCCGCGTACAGATCGGTCCCGAAGTGTTCGAGGAACAGCCGTTCCCCCTCGTCGCGGTCGATCGCGTACAAAAGTCGGTCGCGGATTTCGCCCGGGTCGACGACGGCCGCGTCGGTTCCGATGTTGCTCTCGGAGTCGTCGCTGACGACCAGGTCGGCTTCCGCTGCGGGGGAGTCGACGGCGATCCGTCGAACCGTTCCGCCACGGGTCGCGACGACGAGACCGTCCTCGAGCGTCGTCTCCCACCCCATCGCGTCCCAGAGAGCGTCGACGACGGCCCGTCGCTCGCCCGGCTCCAGCCGAGCGAACAAAGCGGTGAATCGCTCCCGTGAGGGAACGGGCATGTGCGCACGTTCGGACCGTCGCTACAAAGGCTTTCCTCGGGTCCGAGAGTCGACGAGCATCGAAAACCCGGCCGCGTCGATCGAACCGCTACTCGTCTTTCGGCTGGCCCCAGTACTCGTTGCGCTGCGGGCGGTTGCTGACGGCCTGGACGTCGATCGGCTCGTCCTTGGCAGCCCGCGCCTCGAGGGCGGCTTTCGCCGATCCCTCGGTCGAGAAGTAGGTAATCTCCTCCTCGACGGCGACCTCGAGCAGGTCGCGGTCCCGCGAGACGATCAGGTCGACTTCGCCCTTCCTGGCGGCCTCGACGAGGTCGACGGCTTCACAGAGGTCGTAGTACTCGGAGAAGCCCGCAACGAGTTCCTCGCCGGCCTCGGTGTCGGGGTCGGGGAACTCGTCTGCCGAGAGGTCGATGACGACCGTGCCGTCCTCGGGAACCGGCTTGCCGACGGCGTCCTGAGCCTTGTCGTAGGCCTTCCCGAACGCGTCGGCGGTGCCCATGACCTCGCCGGTCGATTTCATCTCGGGGCCGAGACGCGGGTCGGAGCCCGGCAGGCGGTCGAACGGCAGCACGACCTCCTTGATCGAGACCTGCTCGGGCACCTGTTCGTCGACGCCTAACTCCTCGAGCGACTGGCCGGCCATGACCTTCGCAGCGATCTTGGCGATCGGGACGCCCGTCGCCTTCGAGATGAACGGCACGGTGCGTGAGGAGCGCGGGTTGGCCTCGAGGACGTACACCTCGGGTTCGACATCAGGGTCGTCCAATCCGGTCACGGCGAGTTGAACGTTCAGCAGACCCACCGTCTCGAGGGCCTGGGCAATCTCCTCTGTCACCTCCCGGACGCGGCGGTTGACGTCGCGGCCGAGCGAGCGCGGAGGAATCATGCAGGCGGAGTCGCCGGAGTGGACGCCGGCGCTCTCGACGTGCTCCATGACGCCGCCGATCAGGACGTCTTCGCCGTCCGAGACGGCGTCGACATCGAGTTCGACTGCATCCTCGAGGAAGTCGTCCACGAGGATGGGTTTGTCCGGGCTGACGCGGACGGCCTCCTCGATGTAGCTCTCGAGTTCGGCGTCGTCGTAGACGACCTGCATCGCGCGGCCGCCCAGCACGTAGGAGGGGCGGACGAGCACGGGGTAACCGATATCGTGTGCCAGCTCGAGCGCTTCCGCCTTCGAGACGGCGGTGCCACCCTCGGGCTGGGCGATTCCCAGGTCGTCCATGAGGGCGTTGAAGCGGTCGCGGTCCTCCGCCAAGTCCATCGCCTCGACTTCGGTACCCATGACCTCGCAGCCGAGGCCGCGGCGATCGATTTCGTCCTGCAGGGGCTCTGCAATGTTGACGGAGGTTTGGCCGCCGAACTGGACCATCACGCCGTCGGCGTCGATCGCCTCGGCCACGTCGGCGACCTCCTCGGCCGTGATCGGTTCGAAGAACAGCCCGTCGGAGGTGTCGTAGTCCGTCGAAACCGTCTCGGGGTTGTTGTTGACGACGTGGGCATCGACGCCTTCCTCGCGCAACGCCTGGACCGCGTGGACCGAACAGTAGTCGAACTCGACGCCCTGTCCGATGCGGATCGGGCCGCCCCCGACGACGATCACACTCTCGACATCGCGGTCGACCTCGAGTTCGCCCGAGGCGGCTGCACCCTCGAGGGGGCCGGACTCGAACTCGTTTTTGCGCGCGGAGTAGTAGTACGGCGTCTCCGCGGCGAACTCGCCGGCGCAGGTGTCGACCTGTTTGTAGGTGCGACCCGGCACCTCCTGTTCGACGGTGTCGACGTCGCTGCCGGCCGCGGCCGCGATGGTCGCGTTGGTGTGGCCCGTGATCGCTGCCTCGGTGAAGTCACCCGCCTGTGCGGCGATCGTCGACTCGGCAATGCGGGCGTAGCGCTCGGCGTACCACTCGAAGATGCCCGTGAGCTCGACGACCTCCTCGACGCTGTAGCCGCGTTCGTAGGCCTCGAACATCGCGTACGGACGGTCGGGCGAGGGGCGCTCTAAGTAGTGCTCCTCGAGTTCCGCGTCGCTGACCTCGGCCCAGTCGACATCTGGCTCGTACT
Organism: Salinadaptatus halalkaliphilus; assembly: GCF_006543045.1. Classification (GTDB taxonomy): domain Archaea; phylum Halobacteriota; class Halobacteria; order Halobacteriales; family Natrialbaceae; genus Salinadaptatus; species Salinadaptatus halalkaliphilus. Next base: position 43,656 of record NZ_RBZW01000012.1, read on the forward strand.
CCGACGATCGGAGGGCCTTCAGCAGGCTCTCCTCGAAGGTTCGGCCGATAGCCATCGCCTCGCCGGTCGACTTCATCGCCGTGGTGAGTTCGAAGTCGACGTCGTCGAACTTGTCTTTGGGCCAGCGCGGAACTTTGGTAACGACGTAGTCGATCGCGGGCTCGAAGGCCGCGGTGGTCTCGCCCGTGATCTCGTTGTCGATCTCGTGGAGGCGCTTGCCGAGCGCGACCTTCGCGGTCACGCGGGCGATCGGATAGCCCGTCGCCTTCGAGGCCAGCGCGGAGGAGCGAGAGACGCGGGGGTTAACCTCGACGACCCGATACTCGCCGCCGGGCGTGCCGTCGTCGCGCCAGGCGAACTGGATGTTACAGCCGCCCTGAATCCCGAGTTCGCGGATGACGTCGAGCGCCGCGGTACGCATCTCCTGGTGGCCCTTGTCGGGGACGAGTTGGGAGGGCGTAACGACCGTCGACTCCCCGGTGTGGATCCCCATCGGGTCGATGTTCTCCATGTTACAGATGATAATACAGGAGTCGTCGGCGTCGCGCATGACTTCGTACTCGTATTCGACCCAGCCCGCGATGGACTCGGTGATGAGGACTTCGCTGTTACGGGAGAGTCGCAGTCCCTTGCGGACGCGGGCGAGCAGTTCGTCGAACTCGTGGACGACGCCCGAGCCGGAGCCACCCAGCGTGTAGGTGGTGCGGGCGATGACCGGCAGCCCACCGACTTCGTCGACCGCCGCCTGCACGCGCTCCTCGAGATCTTCCTCGGTCAGTTCCGAGACCGATTCGCCCTCGTCGAGGGAGATGGTCGTCGAGGCGGGAACCGGCTGGCCGATCTTCTCCATGCGCTGGCGAAAGAGGTCGCGGTCTTCGGTCGCGTAGATGGTGTCGAGTGGCGTCCCCATGATCTCGACGTCGTACTCCTCGAGGACACCCTCTTCGGCGAGTTCCGCGGTGACGTTCAGGCCGGTCTGGCCGCCGAGGCCGGCGATGACGCCGTCGGGCTGTTCTTTGCGGATGATCTCGGCGATGGCCTCGGTGGTGATCGGCTCGATGTACACCTCGTCTGCCATCTCCGGGTCGGTCATGATCGTCGCCGGATTGGAGTTGACGAGGACGACCTTCGCGCCTTCCTCCTGCAGTGCGCGACAAGCCTGGGCCCCGGAGTAGTCGAACTCGGCCGCCTGGCCGATTTGGATCGGGCCGCTCCCGATCAGTAGGATCGTGCGTCCGTCCCCTGTGGTCTCGGTCTGGTCCGTACTCATTGGTCTTGTTCGTTCGAAGTTCGCACATCGTAATAAGCGCCACGAAACAGTACGAATCTCGAAACGGCTTTTCGAAATTCGAACTCGTCGCCAGACCGGCGCCTCGAGTGCTACCCGTCGAAGACCGTCGATTGGTCACACTCGAGGTCCTGTTCTTGGACAACCCGCGTATACTCGAGTCGCGAGACGCGGTTCGTGACACCAACCATCTCAAGACGGTCGTCCCGATCGGCTCTCGGTACTCTTCGGGAACGCCTTCCGAAATGCACGCGAACACGTCGGCGAGGGCGTCTCCGACACCGACACCGGATTCGCGAACGCCGACGATGGTACCGGAATCACCCCGAGACACGCGACTGTACTTCGAGTCGGGCTACAGTACGGCACGCGACAGCAAGTTTGGCCCGGCTCAGACAGTCACAGATCGTGATCTAACCCTAGGTCTTATATATTCGCCGTGAGAACGCCAGGTACATGTCAACCCATGCAGACGGCGATACGACGATGGCAGCGCTGGCACACATATCGGCACTCGTTGCGTCGTTTCTCGGGCCACTACTGATCCTCGTGCTCGCGGACGACACCGACACGCTGGTCAAAGAGAACGCGAAAAATGCGTTGAACTTTCAGATCCTGGTGTTCATCGCGATGGTCATCTCCGGGGCGCTGACGGTGGTCCTTATCGGGCTCCTCTTGATCCCGATAGTCGGACTGGTAAACGTCATTCTGGTCATTTTGGCGACGATAAAAGCGAACAACAGCGAGATTTACTCGTACCCGTTCACGCCGAGTATCATCTGAGACGGATCGTCGTCGCAGCGTCTCCGTATCGATCGAGGCCATCCATATTTGAGCCTTGGGTACAAAACACGGTCGTGTCCCGAATCGCTATCGTCGGCGCGGGTGTGGCTGCGGCCGCCGCCAGCACCGTCCTCGAGCAACGTACCGACGCGGCCGTGACCGTCCTCGAGAAATCCCGCGGACTCGGCGGTCGCGCGGCGACGAGACGTCGAGCTGAGATCGTTTACGATTACGGCGCGAACTACGTCAAATCCGACGACGAGCGCGTCGTCGAGTTGCTCACCGAGACGCTCGAGACCGACGGGCTGGTCGACGTCACCGAACCGGTCTGGACGTTCGACGCAGACGGAACCATCTCGGAAGGCCGGGACACCGACGATCACAAGTGGACTTACCGCGCGGGGCTAACACAGATCGCCAAGCGACTCTTTGCGCGGACCGGCGCCGAGATCCACCGCGAAACGCGGATCGAGCGACTCGAGCGGGTGGGTGCCGATGGCGATGCTGGTCGGTGGCGACTCGCGGACGCCGACGGGACCACGTGGGGACCGTTCGACGCCGTCCTCCTGAATCCGCCGGCGCCCCAATCCGCCGAATTGATCCGGACGGCGACGTGGGAACACGACGGTCGCGACGCGCTGGCCACCGCCGTCGACGACGTGCCGTATCGGACGATCTGGACCGGCGTCTTTCACTACCCGTTCGCCCTCGAGCGGCCCTACTACGCGCTGGTCAACACCGACAAAGCCCACGAGATCGGCTGGCTCTCCCGCGAGGAGTGCAAGCCCGACCACGTTCCCGACGACGAGTCGCTCCTGATCGTCCAGGCCAACCACGAGTGGTCCGTCGATCGAGTCGACGACGACCCCGAGACGACCCTCGCGGAACTGGCCGAGCTGACGGCGACCCTGCTCGAGGACGACCGCCTCCGTGAACCAGACTGGAGCGACCATCAGGGCTGGCGGTACGCGCTGCCGGAGACGGGCGTCGATCGAGATCCACTCGAGCGCGCCGAACGCGAGGGCTTGTACTGTCTCGGCGACTGGGTCGCCGGTGACGGTCGCGTCCACGCCGCGCTCCGCAACGGCCTCGCGGTCGGTGACCGTGTATCGGCCGACCGGTAGCTCTTGGCGGCGGTACGCGACCAACGGCCGAAACCACTCGAAATCGGATTACTCGCTCGAGGGCTCGAGGGCGATCGGGTAGTCGGTCAGGTTCTCGTACCCGTCCTCGGTGACGACGATCAGATCCTCGATCCGAACGCCGCCGACTGCGGGGTCGTAGATGCCGGGTTCGATCGAGATCACGTGGCCGGACTCGAGTTCGCCGCCGGCGGGCGAGACGCTGGGTTCCTCGTGAATGTCCAGCCCGACGCCGTGGCCTGTGCTGTGGATGAAACCCGTGTTGGTACTGGGATCGCTTCGCAGCGTCTCGTACCCGGCGTCTTCGATCACGTCGCAGGCGACATCGTGGACGGTCGCGCCGGTGACGCCGGCTTCGACGGCCTCGAGGGCGGCCTCGTAGGCGTCGTGGGTCACGTCGTAGCGCCGACGGGCCTCCGCCCCGGGGTCGCCACGGGCGAAGGTGCGGGTCATGTCGCCGAAGTAGCCCGTTTCCTTGTCTCGCGGGAAGATGTCGATGACGATCAGTTCGTTGGCCCGCAGCGGGCCGCTACCGCGGTCGTGAGGGTCGGCACCGTCGGCCCCGCAGGCGACGATCGTGTCGTCGAGTCCGCAGCCGTGGCGAAGCAACGTGACTTCGATCGCCTCTTTGACGCGCTCGCTGGTGAGGGGGTCGCCGTCGTAGACGAGCGTCCCGTCCTCGTCGATCTCGGCGCTTGCGATCAGCTCCTCCGCGCGGGCCATCGCACCCTCGTTAGCGCGCTGGGTTGCCCGGATCTGTTCGCGTTCCCAGTCGGTCTTTCGCGAGCGGATCTCGGTGACGATCCCCTCGGTTTCGACCGTGACCGAGATCCCCTGCTCGCGGAGGCCGTCCGCGGTACCCGTCGGGAACGTCTTCGGAACGGCGGCCGAGTCGATGTCGTGATCGGCGAGAAAGGCAGCGATCGTTCGGACCGTTCCCTCGTAACTGCCGTACTCCCCGATTAGCTCCTGGTAGTCGTAGGCTGCCCGGCGACTGACCGAATCGACGCTTGCCTGTGCGTTCGCGCGACCGTACTCGAGTCCCGAGACGAGCAGGTGGACGCCGTCGTGGGTGACGAGCGTCTGGTAGGGGTCCGGTGCGGTAAAGCCCGAGACGTAGCGGTGGTCGGCGTCCGACGCATCGTCGTCGATGAGATAGCCGTCTGCCTCCGCGTCTTCGAGCGCGGACCGAAGCGGCGTGAGGTCGGCCTCGACGTTCATAGACGGATATCGTCGGCGAGTGCATATATATGCCCGCGACCGGTCGTCGCGGTCGAACCACCGCCGATCCGATATGTCGATCCAAACTGTTATTGAGACATAACGAAATGGCTCGTTCATGTACCGTCGACGGCTCCTCGCTGTCGCTGCCGGTGGCGTTCTCGGCCCCGCTGGTGGATGCGTGGCCGTTCCATCGAGTGCCGACGAGCCACGGGGAGCGTCCCTCCTTCGGGACGCGATCGACACGCGGACAGAGCTCACCACGCTCGCCGGCCGTCGCGTCTTGACCGCTGAAACGCCGGAGGACACCTCCCAACGCGTCGAGCGCATCGTCAGGCGGCCCCCAGGGAACCGCCGAACCGAGATCCTCGAGTCGGCGGACCCACACCTTCCGACGGGGTTCGTCTCGGTTACCAATCGAGAAGTCACCTGGGAGTACGACCCCGCCGAGGAACTCGTCGTCGAGCGCCATCACCCGAATCGGGTCGTCACCGACGGCCCCAGAGTAGCCCTCGAGGCGCTGCTCGAGGAATACACGTTCACACACGAGGGTGTCGAGACGGTTGCGGGCCGCGAGACCCACCGCATGGACGCCGAACCGATCGCCGACGACCTCGAGCGATCGATCGAGTTGCTCGTCGGCGAGACGGTCTATCGGATCCCGCTCGAGCGAACCGAGGCGGCGGCTCTCGAGTCTGCGACGGTAACGCGGTCGGTCTGGATCGACGACGAGTATCGGTACCCGATCCGGGAACGGGACGTGCTGCGCGACGGTGACGGGGAGCTGTTACACCGATTGACGGCCACCTACGAGGACCTCGCGATCGACCCCGACCTCGAGGAGGGGACGTTCGTCTATGAGCCGCCCGAGGACGCCACGGTCGAACGACTCGGGACCGAACCGACCGGCGTCTACGCTGCTCGAGCAGACGCGGCTGCGGTCGTGAGTTACGACCTTCCCGATCCGGCCGTGCCCGACCCCTACGTCCTCGACCGAATCACGGTCGTCGATAGGACTCCCGACTTTGGCGTCCGAACCACGTTCTGGTATCACGATCCCGATCGCCCCGAACGCGAACTGTTTGTCGCCGTCCGCGACGAACGGCGATACGATCCCGACGCCCTCGAGGCGATCGACCTCGACGGCCACACCGCCTATCGCCGGGACGGCGGGATCGACAGCGTCTTCTGGAGCTGTGAGGGGCTCCACTACGAGGTCTCGAGTTCGACCGTCGCCGAGCCAGTTCGGGAGCTCGCTACCTCGATCGGCTGTCCATAGTTCGGCTGGCTGCCACGCCGTCGGACGACAGCCCCCACGAAACGGGGTCGGGGTGTCAGGATCGGTACCGGTATAGGGTGGCCACCCCACAGACCGATCATGAGCACGGACGTTACCATTGTTCCCTCGAGCGTCCAGGGGACGGTTCGGGCACCGCCGTCGAAGAGTTACACCCACCGCGCGATCCTCGCCGCGGGTTACGCCGGCGATACGACGGTTCGAGACGCGCTCTGGAGTGCCGATACGCAGGCGACCGCACGAGCGGTGACCGCATTCGGCGGCGCCCTCGAGCGACGCGATGACGGTACCCTCGAGGTCGAGGGCTTCGACGGCCGTCCCGAGGTTCCAACGGACGTCATCGACTGTGGGAACAGCGGCACGACGATCCGCCTTGTCAGCGGCGCGGCCGCCCTCGCCGACGGCACCACGGTCCTGACCGGCGACGAGTCGCTTCGCTCGCGACCGCAGGGGCCGCTGCTCGAGGCGATCACCGACCTCGGCGGCGAGGCCACGAGCACCCGCGAGAACGGACAAGCGCCGCTGGTCGTCACCGGCCCGCTCGCCGGCGGATCGGTGTCGATCCCCGGCGATGTCTCCTCGCAGTTTATTACGTCGCTGCTGATGGCCGGCGCAGTGACCGACCAGGGCATCGAGATCGACCTCGAGACGGCGCTCAAATCGGCACCCTACGTCGACATCACGCTCGAGGTGCTCGAGGCCTTCGGCGTCGACGCTCGACAGACCGACACGGGCTTTGCCGTCGAGGGTGGTCAGTCCTACGATCCGGTCGGCGGCGAGTACGCGGTTCCCGGCGACTTCTCCTCGATCTCCTACCCGCTCGCAGCAGGGGCGATCGCCGGCGAGGACGGCGTTCGGATCGAGGGCGCACACCCGAGTGCACAGGGTGATACCGCCATCGTCGAGATCGTCGAACGGATGGGCGCCGATGTCGACTGGGACCGCGGGGCGGGTACCGTCGATGTCACAGCAGCCCTACTCGAGGGGATTACTGTCGATGTCGAGGATACGCCCGATCTGCTGCCGACGATCGCGACGCTCGGGGCCGTGGCCGACGGCGAGACGCGGATTACGAACGCCGAGCACGTCCGCTACAAGGAGACCGACCGGGTGAGCGCGATGGCCGAGGAACTGGGGACGATGGGCGTCGAGACGACCGAAGAACACGATTCGCTGACGATCCACGGCGACGAGTCACGTCTCGAGGGTGCGACCGTCTCGGGTCGCGACGATCACCGCATCATCATGGCGCTGGCACTCGCCGGACTGGTCGCCGACGGCGAGACGACGGTCGAGGGTGCCGACCACGTCGACGTCTCCTATCCCGGGTTCTTCTCGAGTCTCGAGGAACTGGGGGTCGACCTCGAGCGTCAGGAAAGCGGGTGAACATCAGAATTCGTAGGCCATGAGTACCTCGTCGACATGCTTGTCGTCGATCGTATAGTGATTCTTGCGGATGCCCTCCGTGTGCCAGCCGTGGGCCTCGAGGAAGGCCAAGGCGGTGTCGTTGGTCGCGGGAACGCTGTTGTACACCTTGCGGTAGCCGTTTGCTTCGGCCCACTCGAGCCCGCGAGTCAGGAGTTGACTGCCGACGCCGTCGTTGCGGTGGCTCGAGCGGACCCCGACGGTCAGTTGCGCGGTGTCGTGGAGTTTCTCGATGTGGGGCAGATCGAGGTGGGTCCAGCCGACCACCGAGCCGTCGGCGGTCGCGACGAAAAACACCCGCGATTCGACCGTATTGTGTCGCGAGACGGAGTCGTCGTACAGTAGCTGTTCGGCGACCGTCTCGGCGACGACGTAGGATTCCGTCGACGTCACGTCCCGAATCGTCCCGAGGACGCCCTCGAAATCCGCGTGGCGTGCAGGCCGAATCGTGTACGTTTCCTGGTCGGTCGAATACTCCTCGAGCGAGCCGACGTCCAGTGGCACGCGGATCGTCCCGCCATCTTCCTCGAGATACCCCTTCGTCTTCAGCGACTCGAGCGTCTCCTGAAACTGGTCGGCCGACATCGATGTCGCGTCGCGAACCCGGTGTCGCGCCGCCGTCCCGTGGCGCTCGACGTACTGGTAGAGTGCTTTGCTGCCCTCGGTCTCGAACGTGGGTCGTTCGGGCGCGCGCATACAGAACCCAATCCAGCCAACCGGCATAGTTCTTGTTGCAAGTTATCATAATGCATGGAGATGGCACTGTGTGCCGTCTCGAGGGATAGCGAGTCCCACAGCGGTCCGTCCGTCCACAAAACACGACCGTTAAGCCGGCGGAGACACAAGCCTGGGCTATGAGTCTCGAGACGATGCAACCGAATCCGGCGTGGGATCCAGCCGCCTACGACGACGCCGTCGACACGCTCGAAGCACACAACGACGAGCTCGTCTACAAAGTCTGGGGCGGTGACTGGTGTAAGGACTGCCGAAAGCTACTCCCCGACTTCGGCGCGGCACTCGATGCGGCTAACGTCCCCGACGACCGCATCGAAGCGGTCGGCGTCGACGAGGATAAGCAGGGGCCGGGCGTCGACGAGTACGACATCGAATACATCCCGACGGTCGTCGTCGAAACTGACGACGGCGAAGAGGTCACCCGGTTCGTCGAAGAAGAAACGCTGCCGCCGGCCGTCTGGCTCGCACAGGAACTCGAGTCGACGCTATAGAACCGTCCATTCTTTTCAGCGATCGTTCGACGGACGGCTCACACCGGTGATTTCGAAGCGAGCCCCGCCGGTCTCACTCTCGCCGACGGTAATCTCCCAGTCGTGCGCCTCCACGATGTTGGCGACGATGTCGAGGCCGAGTCCCGTGCCGTCCTCGGCCGTCGAATACCCTCGCTCCAAGACGTCGTCGCGTTCGTCCGTCGGGATGCCGGGGCCGTTGTCGGCGACGTAGAAGCCGTCCGTGGTCGCACCTACCTCTATCGTCGGATCCTCGCCGGTGTGTTCGACGCTGTTTCGAAGTAGGTTCTCGAAGACCGTCCGGAGCTGTTCTCGGTCGGCACGAATAGTCGCCGCCGAATCGGTCACCCGGAGCGTCGCCGCCGGCGCATCGACGACACTCCAGGCTTCGTCGACGACGGGCCCGAGTGCGACCATCTCCACGTCGTCGGCGACCGTCCCCTCCCGGGCGAGGGTCAACACGTTATCGATGATGTCGTCCATCCGATCCAGTGACTCTTCGATTTCTCGCAGGTGTTCCCGGTCGCTGTCCGCAACGGTCTCCTGGAGCAGTTCGGTTCGGCCCTTGGCGACTTGAAGTGGGTTCCGAAGATCGTGACTGACGACGCTTGCGAACTCCTCGAGACGTTCGTTCTGTGCCGTTAGTTGCTCGAATTGCCGACGGTGGGCCAGCAGATTCGAGAGCCGGCGGGCGAGAACGTGCTCCCGAACCGGTGCCTCGACGATATCGTCGACGAGCGGGCGGCCGTCCGACGTGGCCGTAAGCAACGATTCGTCGATGGTCGTCCCCGATCGGCACACGAGCACTACGGGCACAAACGTCGGCCCGTTTTGATCGATGTGGGCCTCGAACCGCTCACGATACGTCGAAAAGGATCGGTCGTCGACGAGTACGATATCGCCGACTAGCGCTTCGGTCTCGGTCGTGACCGCGTAGTACTCCGAGAGCAGTGCTTCGAGGGCGTCGCTGTTAGCGTCGTCGCCGACGAACAACTGCACTGTATCCGTCGACTCGGAACTCATCGGTTCGGCAGCGATTGTAGTGGCCTCGAACAGCCTGTCCACCGTAATACGGGTCGACTGCGTCCGCGATCCAGGGCCAACGCCGCCGGCGGTTCGTTCGAACAACGAATAGAATGGTCCATACTCATAGTCGTCATACGCCGACTCGAGTGGCCCGTACTTCGTCTTATCGGCTGACGTTGTCAGTTCTATGGGGTGTTCCTTCGAGGATACCCTGGACGGCCGTCAGCGGTTCGCCGACCTGAATGCCATCCGGTGTAATCTCGAAGTCGCGAATCGTCCGTTCGAAATTCCCGGCGCGCTTTTTCAATACACCGATCCCTTTCCGCAGCTCGCCGCCGGTTTCGACGTAATTCAGATACAGGATGTTGTCGGCGATGTAGCTGATGTTCGCACTCGAGGCACTCGGCATACCAGTTACCTGATCGGTTTCGTCGAGCAGGAGAACGGCGATGTCCCTGTTTTTGAGCGACCGGATCAGCGCGTGGAGTTTACGGCCGAGTACGGGTTCCTCGCCCTGAATCGAGAGCTTGTAGCCGTCGACGCCGTCGATCATCACGAGCTCGGTCCCTTCGGTTTCGATTCTGCTCATCACTCGCTGTGCGAACTCCTCGGCCGACATCGCGAGCGGTTCGATCGCTTCGATCGCGAGCTTGCCCTCTGTTTGCTGCCGTGAGATCGGAATGCCGAGCTCGTTCGACCGGTGGATGTAGGTCTTGGGCGACTCCTCGAAGAGGTACGCGACGGGGTTTGCCCCGCGTTCGGCTGCAGCCGAGAGAAACTGCGTGCCGGTCGTCGTCTTCCCAACGCCGGTCGGCCCGCTGATAAACGTCGCCGTCCCCCGCTCGAGACCGCCACCGAGCAGGGAATCGAGCGCATCGATACCCGACGGCGTCTGCCCGGGGTCGAACTCGTGGTCCGAGTGTTCGGGAACGAGACTCGGATAGACCTCGAAGCCGCTCGATCGAATCTCGAGGCCGTGCGAGCCGTCGCGTTGGCCGATCCCGCGGTGTTTGGCGACGGTGATTCGACGACCGCCGCTCCCGCGCTCGAGTTCGACGATCCCGTCGCTTAGCGACCGGACCTCGTCGTCGGCGCGTGACTTCTCGTCGGTCTTGGTCGCGATGACAGTCGTTCCTCGCCCTTTCAGAAACCGCATAAACGAGATGAGCCGTTTGCGAAACTGGTACTCCGAGGGTTCGATGTACTGCAGTTGCGAGATCGGATCGAGCAGTATCCGATCGGGGTTGATCTCCTCGATCGCCGCCCGGATCTCTTCGATAAACTGCTCGGATTCGATGTCGCGAGCGTCGACCAGATCGTACGTCTGATCGCCGTCGAAAAAATCCGAGTCGGGCCCCAGATCGAGGAAGGTAGCGTCCTCGAGGTCGATACCGAAACTCGAGGCGTTGGCGAGAATTTCGCTCTCCGTTTCTTCACCGTGAATAAAGAGGACGGTTTCGTCCCTGCTGAGTCCCGTCCGCAGGAACTCCATTCCGAGCAACGTCTTCCCAGTGCCAGGTCGTCCCACCACGAGATACAGTCGGCCGGTCACTAACCCGCCATTGAGTAGCCCATCGAGACCAGAAATACCGGTCTCGACCGTTCGTAACGCGTTTCCCATAGAGTGAGCCATAGAAGGGGTCGGTCGAAGATAAATTTACGGATTCGACACCTATCCGAAAGCGAATACGTATTGTCGATGCCAGTTGCCCGAGTCGCTCGATAGCGGTCCGTTACGAGCCGTTTCCCGAAGCGAGCGTCCCCGACTCCCACCGTGAGGCATTCATATTGTTGTCATATTGGTGCAGCTGTATCGCGTTCGAGCCACTCGAGGGCATCCCCAACGTCGTGGGTCGATGGCGAACACGTTCGGTTCTCGCAGACGTAGAGGGTCGGCTCGCCGTCGCGAGCATCGCGGCCGGCCCAGATCGGCGGCGCGTCCGACAGCTCGAGGCGGTCGAGCCAGGCGTCGAGTCCATCTTCGGTCGGCGGCCGCCGCGCGAAGAGCCGACCGGGAAGATACCGCGAACCGAGCCGATCGTACCACTCGACCGGCGTCGATTCGGCGGCGACCGTGATCTCGAGGGGGCCCGCCGCCAGCCGATCCGCGGCGAGCGAGAGCGTCGCGTGCTCGAGGGCGTTTGCCTCGAGGCGGTTTGCGTGGGTCTCGAGGACGCCGGTCGCGATTTCGTCGAATCCGTCGTCGGAAAATTCCGCGAGCGAAAGCAGCGTCTCGACGGCGACGCCGGCGGCCGACGGCGTCGACTGATCGCCGAGTTCCTGTGGTCGCGTGACGAGCGATTCGCCGCTTTCGGGCGTGAAATACAGCGTTTCCCGGTCGGCGTCCCAGAACTCCGCCTCGACGACGCGGCCGAGTTCGAGCGCAAATTCGAGGTGCTCGACGTCGCCAGTCGCCTCGTAACAACCAAGCGCGCCGCGAGCGAGGAAGGCGTAGTCCTCGAGATAGCCGTCGACGGCAACGTCCCCGTCCTTGTACCGTCGCGAGAGGCGCTGCTCGTCGCTATCCCAAAGCCGGTCGCGGACGAATTCGAGTCCCTCGGTGGCCATCGCGGCGTATTCGTCGTCTCCGAGGACGATGGCTGCTTCCGCACACGTCGAGATCATCAACCCGTTCCAGCCCGCAAGCACCTTCTCGTCGCGGTTGGGTCGCGGGCGCTGCTTGCGAACCTCGAACAGCCGCTCACGGGCCGACTCGAGGCGCTCGCGGACGGCGTCTTCCGCGAGGTCGAACTGTTCGGCGAGTGTCTCGCAGTCGGTGACTCGGTTCGGCTGGTTCCGGCCTTCGAAGTTGCCCGAGTCGGTGATATCGTAGCGGGCACAGAACAGTTCGGCGTCGGTGTCGTCGGCGAGCGCGTCGTGAATTTCCTCGGGCGTCCAGACGAAGAAGGCCCCTTCCTCCCGCTCGCCCGTTTCGGGGTTCTCGCTCTGGGCGTCGAGCGTAGCGAAGAAGCCGCCATCCTCGTGGGTGAGTTCGCGGTCGACGAACGCCAGGGTGTCCTCGACGACCGCGGCGTAGCGTTCCTCACCCGTCTGCTGGTAGCCCACGAGCAACGCGCGCGGAATCTCGGCGTTGTCGTACAACATCTTCTCGAAGTGGGGAACCGTCCAGTCGCGGTCGACACAATAGCGGTGAAATCCACCCCCCACGTGGTCGTAGAGCCCGCCCGAAACCATCGCGTCGAGTGACTCCGCGAGCACGTCGCGGTAGGCCTCCTCGCCGGTTCGATCGGCCGCTCGAGCGAGCACGCGCAATCGCGACGGCTGGGGAAACTTCGGTCCATCGGCGCCGAATCCGCCGTACTGACGGTCGGCGCTGCGCACCGCAGCATCGGCCGCCCGCTCGAGCAAGTCGCTCGAGGGAGCCGTCCGATCGTCGGGCGTTTCGGGCGTCTCCTCGAGTCGATCCCGGGCCGCGGTCGTCCACTGTTCGGCGCGGTTCTCGACTTCGTCGCGGTCCTGTTCCCACGAGTTCGAAATCTGTTCGAGGACATCGAGAAAGCCGGGTTGTCCGCGCTTTGATTCTCGAGGGAAGTAGGTGCCGACGTAGAACGGCTTTCCCTCGGGCGTGAGCCAGGCCGACAGGGGCCAGCCACCGCGGCCGGTGACGAGCTGACAGACCGTCATATAGATGCTGTCGACATCCGGGCGCTCCTCGCGGTCGACCTTGATCGGGACGAACTGTTCGTTCAGCACCTCGGCGACCGCCTCGTCGGCGAAGCTCTCTTCCTCCATAACGTGACACCAGTGACACGCCGAGTAGCCGATCGACAGGAAGATCGGGCGATCGTGCTCGCGGGCCGTCTCGAGGGCCTGTTCGTCCCAGGGCTGCCAGTTGACGGGGTTGTCCGCGTGCTGGCGAAGGTAGGGACTTTGCTCCTCGTCGAGCCGGTTGCGTTCGGTAGGCTGATCCATGTGCCGGTTACGGCCAGGGATAATAAAAGTCCGAGGTATATTGCTAAGGTGGCCGGTCAGCGTGAGAGAACCAACGAGCGTGGTGGGGAGTCGGAGTACTCGTTTCGACGGTCTATCGCGCCGGTCCGGCCGACGGTGCGAAGTCATCGGCGAGATGATCGAGCGTCCGATCGATCGACTCGATCTGGTTCGTCTGTGACTCGAGTTCGTCCGCGATTACGCCGGTATCCTCGGCGATGCTCTCGGCGCTTTCGACGGTCTGGTCGACCATACTCGCAACCTCCTCGGTGCTCGAGGCCTGCTGGTCGGTCGCCGTCGCGACTTCGTCGATGCCGTCGGAGACTTCCTCGACGGTCTCGTGGATCTCTGCTAAGATTTCGACGGCGCGGTCGACCGATTCGATCCCGCGGTCGATTCGTTCGTTGTTTTCGTCGAGACTCTCGACGGCCGCCTCGGTTTTCTCCTCGACGTCGCGAATCATTCCCTCGATTTCGGCGGCACGCTCCTGAGAGTCCTCCGCGAGGGACTTCACCTCGTTCGCGACGACGGCGAAGCCGTTGCCGTCGGCGTCCGCGTGGGCCGCTTCGATCGAGGCGTTGAGCGCGAGCAGGTTCGTCTGATCGGCGATGTCGTTGATTACCTCGACGATCTCGTCGATCTCCGCGACACTCTGTTGAATCGCGGTGACATCGTCGGTGACTTCCGTCGCCGTCTCCTGAATTTCTTCCATAGCGGTGCCGACCTCGGTCGCGGACTCCTGGCCGGACTCGGCGAGTTCCCGTGCCGTCTCACCTGCCGCTGCGACTTCCTCGGAGGAGGAGGCGATCTCCTCGACCGACGCCGAGAGACTCGAGGTTTCGTCGGCGACCTCCATGATCGCGTCGTACTGGTCGTTTGCCTCGTCGTGGATCTCGTCGATCCGATCGCTAATCTCGACCGTGCTGTCACCCAACTCGGCGAGTGAGTCCTGAATGTCCGTGATCTCGTCTCGGTCGTAGTCGTCCGTCGTCTCGAGGGCGTCGACATCGGCAGTCTCGATATCAGTGTCGACATCCGCGGACACCTGATTGGGTTGGTCTTCGCGGTCAGGGTCCCTATCGAAGGACACTGCAGATCACCTCCCCAACTGTCCCGCCCGGAACTATTCGGTTCTGTACGACAGAAAGTGGGCCGTCGACACGTCGTCGTTGTTCCATTCAGCCCCTAGTTATCGAGGATAGTATATAAAACGTGATTCCCAATTACGTTGGGGTGTCCGCGACCGGCGCGACAACAAGTGCCGTGTTAGTGTCCTAATACCGGCGAATACAACGAGATGTTACTACCATCTTTCGTATTAATTGGTGGTTGGCTCGTCGACCGCGATCGAAGCCACTCGATACTGCAGCCGGGCCTGCGTTGTCGCCTACTCGAGTTCGTCGGTGAGTAACCGACGCAAGACGAGATGGAGGACGCCGCCGTTCTCGACGTATTCGACCGCCATCGGCGTGTCGACCTGGGCGGTCACGTCGAACGTGGTCGTATTGCCCGCGTCGTCTTCGGCTGTGACGGTCAGCGCCGCGTTGGGTTCTAAGCCGTCCTCGAGTCCCTCGATCTGGAAGTACTCGTCGCCCTCGAGGCCGAGTTCTTCCCAGCCCTCGCCATCGGCGAACTGCAGGGGCAGGACGCCCATGCCGATGAGGTTGTCGCGGTAGATGCGCTCGTAGCTCTTGCCGATGGTCGCGCGGATGCCGAGCAGATCGGTCCCCTTCGCGGCCCAGTCGCGACTCGAGCCGGTGCCGAGTTCCTCGCCCGCCATGACGATCAGCGGCGTGTCCGCCTCGCGGTAGCGCTCGGAGGCCTCGAACACAGAGGTTTCATCACCAGTTGGGTGGTGGACCGTGTAGCCGCCTTCCTTCCCGTCGAGTAGCTCGTTCTCGATGCGGACGTTCGCGAAGGTACCCCGCATCATGACCTCGTGGTTCCCGCGCCGGGAGCCGTAGGTGTTGAACTCGTGTGGCGGGACGTCACGCTCGGTGAGCCACTGGCCGGCGGGCAGGTCCTCGCCGAACAGGCCCGCAGGGCTGATGTGGTCGGTCGTGACCGTGTCGCCGAGGGTCAGCAGCGCGCGAGCGTCGTCGACGTTATCCACGCCAGGAGCCTCGAGCGGGAACTCCTGGAAGAACGGCGGCTCGCGGATGTAGGTGGACTCGTCGTCCCAATCGTAGACGTCGCCCGCGGGCGCGTCGAGGGATTCCCAGCGCTCGTCGCCGTCGTAGACGCTTGCGTACTTCTCTGCGAACATCTCGGGGGAGACGCTCTCGTGAATCGTCTCGCGGATCTCCTCGGTGTCCGGCCAGACGTCCTCGAGGTAGACCGCCTCGCCGTCCTCGTTCGTGCCGATCGGTTCGTTCTCGAGGTCGATGTCCATTCGGCCCGCGAGGCCGTACGCCACTACGAGGGGCGGGGACGCGAGGTAGTTCGCCTGGATCTTCGGGTGGATGCGCGCCTCGAAGTTGCGGTTGCCCGAGAGGACGCTCGTCGTCCAGAGGTCGTGTTCGTCGATCGCCTTCTCGATCGGCTCTGGAAGCGGCCCCGAGTTGCCGATACAGGTCGTACAGCCGTAGCCGACGACGTGGTAGCCCAGTTCTTCGAGGTCCTCGAGCAGGCCCGATCGCTCGAGATACTCCGTGACGACGCGGCTGCCGGGTGCGAGGCTCGTCTTGACGTAGTCGGGCACCTCGAGTCCGGCTTCGGCGGCGTTACGGGCGAGCAAGCCGGCACCGACCATCACGGACGGGTTCGAGGTGTTCGTACAGGACGTGATCGCGCTGACGAGGACGTCCCCGTGGCCGATTTCGACCTCGCGGCCGTCCTCGAGTTCGATGGGGACTTTCTCGTCGAGTGCGAGGCCGGGACCGGCCTCGCCCGAGTCGGCTGCGACGCCGCCGCCGTCACCGATTGCGGGTTCGCCGCCCGGACCGAGGACCCCCTGTTCCTCGAGCAGACTCGGGAAGTGCTCGTCGAGATCGCCCATCGGGATGCGGGCGTGGGGTTTCTTGTGGCCGGCGAGGCTCGGTTCGACCTCGCCGAGGTCAAACTCGACGGTCTCGGTGAATTCGGGGTCTTGCTCGCCGAACAGGCCCTGTTCCTCGAGGTACGCGCGAACGAGGTCGATGTGGTCGGGATCGCGACCCGTCAGCTCGAGGTACTCGAGGGTCTTCTCGTCGACGGGGAACATGCTGATCGTCGAGCCCTGTTCGGGGGCCATGTTCGAGATGGTCGCCCGGTCCGCGACCGACAGCTGGGAGACGCCGGGCCCGTAGAACTCGACGAACTTGTCGACGACGCCGACCTCGCGCAGTTTCTCGGTGATGTGCAACACGAGGTCGGTCGCAGTCGCACCCTCGGGGAGCTCCCCTGAGAGACGGACGCCGACGACTTCCGGCAGGGACATGTTGATCGGCTGGCCGAGCAACGCTGCTTCGGCCTCGATGCCGCCGACACCCCAGCCGACGACGCCGATACCGCCGATCATCGGGGTGTGGCTGTCGGTGCCGACGAGCGTGTCGGGGACGAGCCACTGGTCGCCGTCGATCTCGCGCTCGTGGACGACGCGCCCGAGGTGTTCCAAGTTGACCTGGTGGACGATTCCCGTTCCCGGGGGCACGACCTCGAAGTCCTCGAAGGCCTGCTGTGCCCACTTGATCGCGCGATATCGCTCCTCGTTGCGCTCGTACTCGATCTCGACGTTCTTCTCGTAGGCGTCGTCGGAGCCGAAGTGGTCGACCTGGACGCTGTGGTCGATCACGAGGTCACAGGGGACTTCGGGTTCGACGACCGTCGGATCGACGCCTTTGCGGTCTGCAGCGGAGCGAAGCGCCGCGAGGTCGACGACCGCCGGAACGCCCGTGAGGTCCTGCAGGACGACCCGCGAGACCGTAAAGGGGACTTCTGCGTCCGGCACGTTGGGTTCCCAGGATGCCGCGGCGCGAATCGAATCGGCATCGATCTGTTCGCCGTCGGCGTTTCGAAGCACCGACTCGAGCAGGATCCGGATGCTTACCGGCAGTGTCTCGAGGTCACAGAGACCCTGCTCCTCGAGGACCGTCAGGTCGGCCATCGTGTACGTCTCGCCGTCGTGTTCGAACTCCCGGATGGCATCCGAGAACGCGTCGGTTGACATTGGACCGCCCTTGGCGATCCTTCCATTTGAAACTGCCGAGATCGAGGAGTAGAGTGTATATATGCCCCGCATTTGTCGGGGTCGGGATAAGCAAATACCACGATCGATGACGGGGTCTCGGCACCTCAACGGACGTACTCGACGAAGGCGAAGCCGTCGCGTGGCTTGCGCGCGACCTCCTCGAAGGCCGATCGATCCCACTCGGGAAACCGCGTGTCACCCTCTGGTTCCTCGTGAACTTCGGTGACGAGCAGCCGATCCAGCGCCGGCAAGAACTGTTCGTAGACGGTTCTCCCGCCCGCGACGAAGATCCGGCCTACGTCGTCGTGGCGCTGCCGGGCGGCCCGTTCGGCCACCTCGAGTGCAGCCTCGAGATCGTTCGCGACGACGGCTCCATCGGGCGTCTCGAGGTCCCGACTCGTCAACACGACCGTCGTCCGTCCGGGCAACGGCTCGCCGAGCGTCTCGAGGATTCCCTCGTAGGTCACCCGACCCATGACGACCGGATGGCCCATCGTCGCCTCCTTGAAGTGTTCGAGGTCCGCGGGGATGTGCCAGGGCATCTCGCCGTCCGCGCCGATGACACCGTTGTCCGCGACGGCGACGATACCGACCAATTCGCGGTCGGCCTCGAGGCACGGATCGGCCCTCGTAGACGCCTCGGCCGTGTCGTAGCCGGTCATTCTGCGACCGCGAACTCGATCCCGTCGTGGGATTCGTAGTCACGAAGCGTGATGTCGTCGTCGCTCAAGTCGTCGATCGACGTGTCGGCGACCTCGAGCGTCGAGCGCTCGAGTGGCTCCCGGGAGAGTTGCTCGAGCAGGCCGGGGACGTGATCGAGCCGTTCGTCGCCCTCGGCCTCGGGCGGCGCGTCGGTCTCGAGCCACTCGCGGATGTCGAGATAGTCCGCGCGGTTCTCGACGGCTCGCAGGCGAGACTGCAGGGCCTCGAGGTTGTCGGCGTACCACGCACCCCGAGCGCCGCGGCCGCAGTAGACGTGGGCGTCGACGACGGTGTGAGCGAAGGTGCCGGGTTCGAATCCGGTCTGCTGAGCAATGACTTTCGTCAGGAGCGCGTAGGCCGCGATGTTGAATGGCACGCCGAGTGCGATGTCACCCGAACGCTGGGTCAGATGGCAGTTCAGCCGGTCACCCTGGACGTTGAAGACGAACGAGTAGTGACAGGGCGGCAGCGTCGAGACCGCGGCGTTGGCCGGATGCCAGGCGTTGACGACCAGTCGACGGGAGTTTGGGGACTCGGAGAGCGTGTCGATCACGTACTGGAGTTGATCGAAGGTTCGGCGGCCGTCTGCTTCCTCGGTCACCCACCGATGGGAGTCGTCGGGCCAGGACTCGCCCTCGAGGTGGGCCTCGTGCGCTGGAACCGGATATCGACGCCAGAAGCGGCCGTAGGCGGTGTCCAGTCGCCCGTCGTCGTCGGCCCAGGCGTCCCAGATCTTCGTTTCCTCGCGGAGGTTTCGGATGTGCTCCTCGCCGGAGAGATACCAGCACACCTCGTGGAGCATCGAGTTCCAGCGATAGCCGTCCATCTCCTTGGTCGTCAACAGCGGATACCCCGCCTGCAGGTCGACCTCGTAGTGCTCGCTGAACGCGGAAATCGTGTCGACGCCGGTCCGATTGGGCTTGTACGTGCCCTCCGAGAGCGCGGCGTCGACCAGCTCGAGGTACTGTCGCATTGGCACCTCGTTTGGAGCGGGGCTACAAATCAGGTGCGGTCGGTCTCGGCGTGTCATAGGGATTCTCGTAAACGTTCATAGTTTCCCGCTGGAGAACCGAGACACAGCGTCGAACGCCCGGTTTCGAGACCGTCGGTAGGCTACGATAATCCCTATCAGTTCGGGTCGTACTCGCGGTCCCGGTCGGTGGCGTTCCGGCGTCCGTCTGCTGGCGTCTCAGTTTCCAGCAGTCTAGCCGCCTTCCGCTCGAACTCCGCGTCGGTCAGCTCGCCGCGAGCGTAGCGCTCTCGAAGCGTCTCGAGCGAGCTGTCGGCGCCACCACAGTGGTGCTCGGTGTCCGCGTAACGGGACGACTCGCTCGAACGAGGGGACGTCCTACTCGAGTGCCGCGGTGTCTCGCTCGAGGGAGCGCCGGCCGATCCCGATGTCTCCTGTCTCGTCGCGATCCAGTTCGCAGCGAGGAAGGTGACCGCGATCGACCCCACGAGCGCAAGGGTGGCCAGCGCACTCGTGAGGCCGGCGAACAGTCCGGCGAAGAGGATCATCGGTGCGCCGAGTAGCAGGGCAAACAGGGCGGCTGCGACGCCGTCGTCCATATCGTCACCCTCACCGTCGGGGCTGGTAGTTGTTTCGCCGACACGATATCGGGGCCTCGCAGTCGGTTCGTCGAGACGGCCTCGGGGTCCTGCAGTCGGTCCGATACCACGAGTCCGTCGCTGCCGAAAGTCCCAGGGGCGTGCCCTCCGTTCGAGATGTCACAGCCGATTTGACTGTCTCGAGACCGTGACGCGCACGGTATATCTGTTCCGACACCTCGAAACGAACGTGACATCCGAGGAGTCGAAACCGAAACTTGCAGCCGCCTGCGTTTCCTGCGGCTGGGTCTGTGCGGCAGCGAAGCGCTCGGACGGAACGGTCGTACCGATCGGGAGACCACAGGGCTGTGACTGCGGCTCGTCGTCGTTTATCTCCGTAGACGAGTAGCAGCGATTCCCGCTCACTTCTGTGCGAGATCCGCCGCCTTCTCGAGTTCGCTGCGCAGCCGCGTCGAGTCGAACTCGTGGTCGGGACGCATCCTGACGAAATCGAGAAATCGTCGCGCCGAGAGCAACGTTTCCGGCTCGTAGACCGCCGTGGCGGCGTCGACGGCTGCCCGCGGGCCGATCCGAGGCTCGAGGACGGCGAGTGCACACGCCAGATCGTAGGCCGTCGTCTCGTCGACCCGATCCTCGTGGACGCTGGTCGCGTCGATGAAGTAGAGGTCGTCGTCACACAGCAGGATGTTTTCGGCGCGCAGATCGCCGTGGGCGAGGCCGTGATCGTGCAAGGTCGCGAGCATCTCGAACAGCGCCGTGGCCTGCTTGGCGACGACCTCGTCGGATGCAGCCTCGAGGGACTGAAATTCGGGCAGATACTCGAGGACGAGCACGCCGAGGCCGTTGACCTCGAAAGCCTCGATCGGTCGCGGCGCGTTGAGACCGATCCCCCGCATCCGCTGGGTCGCCTCGTACTCGTGTTCGACCATCTCGAGGGGCGTATCGAATCGATCGAAAAAGCCGCCGGTGCCCGCAGAGACCGCACCGACGTTGCGCCCGGTCGTCAACAGCGCGTGGACCAACGAGTTCTGTCTGGAGACGATCTTGACGAAAAATTCGTCGTCGATGACACACGGCGTCGAGAGCCAGTTATCCGCCTCGAGGAATTCGACCCGAACCGTCTCACGGTCGTAGCGATCCGCCAGCGTCCGCACGACGCGCTCGATGCGCTCCCACTCGACGCTGCCGCGAGCGAGCTGGCGGATATCCATACACAGGGGGAGACGGGGGTCGGGGTTAAATGCGTCTCGAAATGTCGCGGCCACGACGTATCCTCGAGTCGGGTTTCCGAGTCAGAGAACAGAACAGTATTATTATCACTGTCGCATCACTACTGTTGCATACTATGGACGCTGTCGACGACCTCAGTGACGCGATCGACGTGACGCGGAACCTGTTGGTTCCAGTGGAGCCGTGGCTGTGGCTCAAACTCGCGATTGTCGTCTTCTTTCTCGGAAGTATGACGCTCGGCGGGGGCTTTCAGGGCGATCCCTCGATGATCGCACAGGATCCGACCATCGAAGATCAGCCAGCCCCCGAGGATCAGCAGGCCCTCGAAGAGGAGCTCGGCGAGATTCCTGACGAACTCATCCAGAACCTCATCCTCGCCGCGATAATCATCGGTGTCTCGCTGCTCGTCCTTTGGTTCGTGTTCCGGCTCATCGGCGGGATCATGGAGTTCGTCTTCATCGAATCGTTACGATCGAACGAGGTCCACGTGAGACGCTACTTCACGGCGAATATCGGCCGCGGGATTCGTCTGTTCGTCTTCCGGCTGCTCGTCTTCGTGCTGGCCGCAGCGATCGTCGCCGTCCCGCTGGTGTATGTTTTCCTTACCGCCTCGAGCTTCGAGGCGATGGCCGGCAGCATCCTGTTGCTCATGCTCGTCGGCGTCGGCGTCGCTCTCGTGCAAGCGACCGTGATGCGGTTTACCTCCGAGTTCGTCGCCCCGATTATGCTGCTCGAGGGTCGTGGCGTCCTCAGTGGGTGGAAACGACTCTGGCCGACGCTGACGGCCAACTGGTCGGAGTACGTCGTCTATCTCCTACTCGTCTGGATCCTGCAATTCGTGATCAATATCGCCGCCGGGATCATCATGCTGTTCGGCGTGATCCTCGTCGCGATTCCGTTCGTGATCGTCGGCGCGATACTCGTGGCGACACTCGGCGAGATCGGCATCTGGCTCGCGATCCTCGTCGCAGCGGTTGCCGTCCTCGCGATACTGCTGGTCGTTGCACTCGTCGAGATGCCGATTCGCACCTACTTCCAGTACTACGCGCTGTTGTTGCTCGGCGATACGAACGACGAACTCGACCTCATTCCCGACCAGCGCGAACTCGTCCGCGACGGTGGTCCTGCAGCCGACGAAGGCGGACCCGACGATCGCGGCGACCATCCGGACGGCCAGTGGAGCGGCGACGACACCGCGGCTGACCGCAACGACACGGACGACACGCCAGTCTGGGACGACGACGATACCGATCCGTGGGACGACAGAGACAACTGGGGAGAATCGAGTCGGGACGACTCGAGCGACGACCGGAACGTCGACGACCGAGACGGCGACGACGACCGCGAGGAGTCGGACGACGGCCGCGGCTGGTAACGGGCCGAGTTTCGTCGCGCAGCTCTCGCCGGTGCGTTTATTCGATCGCCCGGACAGTATTGCGTATGGAGTTCGACCTTCCCGACGAACACCGGATGATTCGGGAGACCGTCCGGGATTTCTGCGAGACGGAGATCGAACCGATCGCCCAGGAGATCGAGGACGACCATCGGTTCCCCGCCGAGGTGTTCGACGAACTGGCCGATCTGGATATGATGGGTGTCCCGATCGCCGAAGAGTACGGCGGTCTTGGGGGGGATACGCTGATGTACGCGCTGGTCGCCGAGGAACTCGGCCGGGTTTCGGGGGCGATCGGGCTCTCCTACGTCGCCCACACCTCCCTGGCCTCGAAACCGATCGAACTGTTCGGCACCGAGGCCCAGAAAGAACGCTGGCTGCGACCGCTCGCCGAGGGCGAGTACGTCGGCGGCTGGGCATTGACCGAACCCGAGAGCGGTTCGGACGCTTCTGATATGGATACAACTGCCGTCCGTGATGGCGATGAGTGGGTCGTAGACGGCACCAAACAGTTCATTACCAACGCTTCGGAAGCCGGCTCGATCATCGTCAAGGCCGTTACCGACCCCGACGCGGGTTACGACGGCATCTCGACGTTCATCGTCGACCCCCGCGAGGACGACGGCTTCGAGGTGACGACCATCTGGGACAAGATGGGTCTCAACGCCTCGCCGACCTGTGAGATCCACCTCGAGGACGTTCGCCTCCCGGAAGACCGACTGCTGGGCGAGGAAGGCGAGGGCTGGGACCAGACGAAAAAGACCTTAGACGGCGGTCGGATCTCGATCGCCGCCCTTTCGACGGGGCTGGCCCAGGGGGCCTACGACCACGCGAAGGCCTACAGCACGGAGCGCGAGCAGTTCGACCAGCCGATCTCGAAATTCGACGCTATCCGGGACACGATCGTCGATATGCACCGCAAGACCGAACGCGCACGGCTGCTCACCTACAGGGCGGCTCGCACGTACGATGCCGGCGAGCCCGTCACCCGCGAATCCGCCCTGGCGAAACTCGACGCGAGCGAGGCGGCGCGCGAGGTCGCCGAAGACGCCGTCCAGGTGCTTGGCGGCTACGGTTACACGACCGATTTCGCGCCACAGCGGTTCTACCGGGACGCAAAGCTCATGGAAATCGGCGAGGGAACCAGTGAAATTCAACACCTCGTGATCGGTCGAGAGCTCGGTCTGTAATTCAGTGTGTCGGCCCCTCGCGTCGGACGAACCCGATCGTCGCCGGCTCGAAGTAGTACGTCGACCCGCAGTTCTCACAGGCCGTCTCGAGCAAGGTGCTGTGTCGATGGAGTTTCCAGAGTTTGGTCTGGCTGCGTTCGATCTCGAGTTGCACGGGATGTGAACAGTCCGGGACGGTACAGGGAAACTGGACGTACCAGTTCGGCACGGACAACGCACCGAGCGGCGCCAAAATACTTCGCAGGCGACTGAGGATGTTGAAGATCGTTACGGCCGGATCCGTTCGATCGACGGAGACGCCCTCGACATCGGTGATGAACCCCGTCCGATGGCTCGCATCGTCGTACACTGGAACCACGGGAATTCCCTTTGCCTGCGCGTAGCCGATTTCCTGGTTGATCCACGGCGAGTCCATCGACCGCTCGGTCAACACCGGAACGGCGACGTCGCTGTTTGCCAATCGCCCCTCGAGTCGCTTTCGGGACTGCCGTGACTCGACCTCTTCGAGCGCGATGTGGACGTCGAACGGGAAGTTCTTGACCGTCGAGAAGAGCTTCTGAACGAGCGTCAGATCGGCAGTGGCGTGCGATACGTAGATACGTTCTCCTGACATTCCACCCCTCGGGAATGATACGCACGGCGGTGGTATGAATGTAACTACTCGAGATCGTTGATTTGTGACGATCGCTCGGCAAGCGCGGTCTCATCCGATTACTGTCGTCTTTCCCATCGGTTGCCAGGACGGGGCAGCGATCGCGGGAATCGTTACAGTAATCCGTCTCAGAGGGGAGCGACGAGATCCTCGAGCGCGGCCGTCGGATCGTCGGCTTTCGCGACGCCGCTTGCGAGCAAGACGCCCTCGGTACCCAGCTCGCCAGCCGCGACGACGTCGTCGCCGGTACTGATACCGGCGCCACAGAGGACGGACACGTCGTCGGCGACGGTTTCGGCTGCCGCGACGGCATCCTCGACGATGTCGGGGTCGGCCTGACTGACCGGCGTTCCGGTCCCGATCAATTCGGGCGGCTCGACGGCGACGGCGTCGGGCTCGAGCGCCGCAGCCGCGCCGATCTGGGCCGGGTTGTTGGCACAGACGACCGTCTCGAGGTCGGCTCGGTCGGCCGCTCGAATCGCGCCGTCGATGTCGGCGAGTTTCTCGCGGCGCTCGGAGTGATTGATGAGCGTGCCGACTGCACCCGCGTCGGCGACCGATTCCGCGAGCGTGTGGCCGGTGTTGCTCCCGTGCTCGATCGGATCGACGTGTTGGCCCCACGTCTCGGCACCCGTCTCGGCGACGCGTTCGAGGTGAGCGGCTTGCGGTGCAACGGCCAGACGCGCGTCGGTCCGTTCGTTGACATCGGAAACGGCCTCCGCGATGGCGACCGGATCACACGGATACGTCTTCAGGTTGACGAGGACGAACATAGCACCAACGCCCGTCGCGGACAAGAAATAGCTTGCGTGTCGCCATCGGCGTCCGAGATCGAGATCAGTTCAATCCTTGCGTTTGACCACGTCACCGAGCGTGTAACTGCCCGAGGAGTCGCCACCCGACCACTCCGAGTCCTCGCCTGTGGCCCCTTCGGCGTTCAGGTCGACCTCGAGGAACCGCTCGAGTTTCGACTGGACGCGGTCGCTGGGGAGGGTATCGCCGCGTTCGATCTTGCGAATGAGACTCGCCTTCTCGTTGAGTTCGTTCGCGAGGTCGGACTGGCTGAGGCTCTTCTCCTCGCGGGCCGATCGGACGCGCTCGTCGTAATCCGTCGCGAGTTCGTCCATGTCGTCGAACATGTCCGAGCGCGGCTGGCTCGAGCCGCCCGAGCTACTCGTCGAGGCGCTGCTCGAACTCGACGACTGCCCGCTGCTACTGCTGGAAGAAGACGACCCGCCGCTCGAGCCAGTCGAGTACTTCGTGGACGAACTCGAGCTCGAAGACTGTGTGACTGCGGTGCCGAAGTCGGTACAGTCCGAACACACGTCGAGTTTCGCACCTTCGACTTTGATGGTCTTCGGGGACGACGTCTCGGCGCCACACATCTCACACTGAACCATGCAGACACCTATAGCGTGGCACGTGATAAACCATGCGGCGTTTCTTACTCTATCTGCTCGTCGTCGGTTCGGTCCCCCGTTCGATCGGCATCGATCGCCGCCGGGAGCCCTTCCTCAATGACGCCGACGGCGTCGGTGTCGCCGTCGAGATCGATCGTCATCACGGCCATCGGTGCCGAGCGGACGACCCGTTCGGCGACGCTGCCGAGTAGGTATCGTTCGTATCCGGTTCGGCCGTTCGTCCCCATCACGATCAGGTCGACATCGTTTTCGACGGCGTAACTGACGATGACGTGAGCCGGCGGTCCTGTTCTGACCTCACGGACGACGTCGACACCGCTGTCAATGGCGTGTTTGGCGACCTGACGCGTTGCATCTTCCCCGTCCTCGCGAAGGCGCTCACGGACGACGTCACGAGCCTCCTCGGGGATCGAGGCGTACGCAGCGTCGTCGACTGCGTGGAGGGCGTGAACCGTCCCATTACAGAGTGCAGCGAGCGAGACGGCGTCCTCGATTACACGTGGCATTCGTCGGTTACCGTCGGTCGGAACGAGTACACTCTCGTACATAGTTACATGTTAGCATGGAACAATAGTAAACCCGTCGACCGAATTCGGTGTCATCGCTCGGCAACGACTATCGACGACTGCGAGATCTACGGGCTTCAGGGTGCTAACCGTACCTCTCGCGTTTCGACGGCACCACAGGATGGGCATGCGAACTGATACTGGACGCGACTCCCCGAGGTCGTCACGCGCCAGCCACCCTCGAGATCGAGGTAGCCACACGACCGACACTCGAGGTCAGCGTCGTCGAACTTCTGGCGAAGGCGTTCGAACGGAGATCGGTAGACGGACATACATATGGATAAACCATGTGGGATAATAACATTCGTGGTTTGTTAGCAGACACCAATGATTGGATACCATATGAGAATGGTGAGCAGATGTATTCAATAGGATATGTGCGATCCAGACAGTCATCGAAAATGGTCGGTAGACGGGACATAGGCCGAGAAACGGCGGATAACGGTGGCCGAGGTTTATGTGTCGGATCGTGGTAGCTCGGGATATGCTCGAGTTCGTACAGCCACTGCAGTTCGGCGGCGGTGAGTTCCTGACCTGGGCGATCGTCTTTTTCGTCCTGGCGATCCTGGCAGCAGCCGTCGGCGCCCGCGGGGTCGCCGGTATCTCCATGGAGATCGCACGGATCTTCGTGTTGATCTTCATCGTGCTCGCAATAGTGGCGTTGCTCCTGTAGCGGGCTCGACCGCTATTGGGGGGAACGGACGGGGACCGTTCATTCGCTCGGCACTACCCGTAACCACATTCGGTTTTCGGTAGTTGCCAACAACTAACACGGATCGTGTCTTATACTAGTGGGAGGAGTTACCATGACAACGATTGGTGGTTTTCAGGACCGCGTGGCTCGTATCGATCTCTCCGAGGGCGCGGTCGAGTACGAGTCGATCGACGACGAGGATGCACGAAAGTATATCGGCGCGCGGGGTCTCGGGGTCAAGTACGTCTTCGAGCAGGGGCCCGAGGTCGATCCACTCGGGCCCGAGAACCTGCTCGCGTTCATGAACGGCCCGCTGTCGGGCACCCAGACGACGATGAGTGGCCGGATCGCCGTCTGTACGAAATCCCCACTTACGGGCACCGTTACGGACAGCCACCACGGCGGCTGGTCCGGCGCGCGACTCAAGTGGGCCGGCTTCGACGGACTGCTGTTCGAGGGCGAGGCCGACGACCCTGTCTATGCTTACGTCGAAGACGGCGAGGTCGAACTCCGGGATGCCTCCCACCTCTGGGGCAGCGGCTTCCACGATACGCGCGATACGATCGAGGAGGAAATCGAGGGGGCCTACGGCAAGAACCTCTCGATCATGGGGATCGGTCCGGGCGGCGAGAACGAGGTCAAGTACGCCTGCATCATGAACGAGGACGACCGGGCCTCGGGCCGGGGCGGAACGGGCTGTGTCATGGGCTCGAAGAACCTCAAGGCGGTCGTCGTCAAGTCGACGACGAAGATGCCCCAGCCGGCCGATCCCGAGACCTTTCAGGAAGGCCACCAACAGGCGGTGCAGGCGATCACCGAGTCCGACGTCACCGCGCCAAACGAGGGCGGGCTCTCGATGTACGGGACGAACGTCCTGATGAACATCGGTGAGGAGATGGATGGGTTGCCGACGAAGAACGGCCGCTATACCTCGACCGAAGCCATGCGCGACGCTGAGGGCGCCGATCTGGACGCCGAACAAGTGTCGGGCGAGAACGTCCGCGAGAACATCCTCGTCGACGAACCCACCTGTCACTCCTGTCCCGTCGCCTGCAAGAAGGAAGTCGAGGTGACGGCGATGCACAAGGGCGAGGAGATGAACGTCCGCACCGAGTCCTACGAGTACGAATCCGCCTACGCGCTCGGCCCGAACTCGGGCCACACCGACCGCGACGCCGTCGCGCTCATGCTCGAGCGCTGTAACGATATGGGCGTCGACACCATCGACACCGGCAACATGATGGCGATGGCCATGGAGATGACCGAGGAGGGCAAACTCGAGGGCGTCGGTGAGTTAGAGTGGGGGGACTCCGAGACCATGATCGACATGATCGAGGCGATCGCCCACCGCGAGAGCGAGCTCGCCGACCTGCTGGCCGAGGGCCCGCGCCGCGTCGCCGAAGCGCGCGACGCTGCGGACAACTCACTCGCGGTCAAAGGCCAGACGATCGCGGCCTACGATCCCCGCTGCATGAAGGGGATGGGCATCGGCTACGCCACGTCGAATCGCGGCGCCTGTCACCTGCGGGGCTACACCCCGGCCGCCGAAATTCTCGGCATCCCCGAGAAGGTCGATCCCTACGAGTATGACGGAAAAGGCCAACTCACAGCCGAGTTTCAGGATCTCCACGCCATCAGCGACTCGTTCGACATCTGCAAGTTCAACGCCTTCGCCGAAGGCATCGAGGAGTACGTCCTCCAGTACAACGGGATGACTGGTCTCGAGGTGAGCGAAGAGAAGTTGCTCAAGGCCGGCGAACGGATCTACAACCTCGAACGCTACTACAACAACCTCGCCGGCTTCGACGGCGAGGACGACTCACTGCCCGCACGTTTCCTCGACGGTGAGGACGGCATCCCCGGACAGGGCGCAAGCGAGGGCGAGGTCTGCGAACTCGAGGCGATGAAAGACGAGTACTACGACCACCGCGGTTGGATCGACGGCGTCGTCCCCGACGAGAAACTCGAGACGCTCGAGATCGAAATCGGACCCGGTACTGGCGTCTCGAGCGGCGCTGGCGCCGTCTCGGGCGACGACTGATCGATAGATTCTGTCCGGGCGTCGTGTTCGTCTGTCCGGCCGTCGTGTTCGTCTGTCCGGGCGCATACTCGTCTCATCCCAGTCACTGTTTTACTCCGAAACTGTATTATAATCCTCCTTTGAGGCTGTTGTATGAGCCTCTCGAAACAATGGAAAGGAGTCGCTGGCTACATGATTCGCAAGCCGGACGTCTTCTTCAGTGAGTATGGGGAACGCCATGGAATCGGCTATCCGTTACAGTTCTTGCTCGTCACGGTCGCGGTTTCGATCGTCCCACTGCTTGGTGTCGCCGTCGTCCTGAACAGCACGTCGCCACTGAGCGCGGTGTTTGCCGCCGCCTTCGTCGTCGGTATCGGATTCGGTCTGTGGGTCGGGATCGTCCTCGAAGGACTGCTCGCTCACGCGATCGCATCGCTGTTCGGCGCTAGTGGTGCGACCCAGACGCTCGAGGCCTACGCCTTCCCGTCGCTCGTTCGATACGGTCTGTGGTGGTTTCCGATCGTCAATATCGTTCTCGGCTGCTATGGGCTCTACCTTCAGATCAAGGGCCTCTCGGCGTTTCACGACATTTCGATGGGGAACGCTGCGATCGCGGCGGTGGTTGCGATGGTGCTGGTCTTCGGTGTTCTCGCACTCGTTATGCCGCTAGTAGCCGCCGTCCTCGCCGCCTTCGTCCTGGATATGGGTGCACAAACCTAATCGTTGGTTACCGTCTCATCGGTCACCGACGATCGTCAACTCGCCTCGAGAGGACTCCGACGAAGCTATATCGCCGTCGGCCGTCACCTCGAGACGACGATGATGGCGACGACACACGTCTTCGTCGGCCTGCTGCTGGCAGGAGGCGTGGCGATGCTCGCACCCGATTATGCAGGTGTCGCCGCCGCCGGCGCGATTCTGGGCGGACTGGTGCCCGATTTCGACGTGGTCGGTGCCCACCGCAAGACGCTGCATTTTCCCGTCTACTACTGGCTCCCCGCGATTGGGGCGACAGTCCTCGCGTTCATGGTGCCAACGCCCACGACGGTGTTTCTCGCGGTGTGTCTGCTGGCGGCTGCCGTCCACTGTCTCACCGACGTCATCGGCGGGAGCCACGAACTACGACCGTGGGAAGGGAACCGTGACCGGGCCGTCTACAGCCACTACCACGGCCGCTGGCTCGAGCCGCGGCGATGGATCGCCTACGATGGATCGCCCGGCGATCTCGCGTTCGCAGCTGTGCTGGCCGTTCCGCTGTTGTTCGTCTTCGAGACGGCGGTCCAGTTCGTGGTCATCGGGATGCTCCTCGTCTCGATTAGCTACGCACTCCTCCGGAAACCGCTGGCGTCGGGTGCTGGCTGGCTACTCGATCGAAATTGAGGGCGTTCGACAGGTGGCAAAACAGCGTCATACGAGCCGTCCGTCTGCCGATCGACGAGCGTGCCGTCCGCTACGACGCCCTCGAGTCCAGCAATATAGTAGCCACTGTACGTCGATGCATACTCGATCGCACGACGGATGTACGATCGGTGTGTCCATCGTTGCAGTCGTTATATAGCGTCGCGTCCGGACTGTCGTCCGTCATACGGTTTACTGGAAGTCAGTTCCAGCCCAGCCGCAACCCGGGCGCGGCTGGGCCGGTAGATCGGTACAGTAATCCGTATCAGTGGTGGCATGGCGGGCGCTCTGTGGCCGGGCCGGTGCGTCGATACGATAGACCGTATTAGTCGTCCGCGACGGCGTAGGATGAGTCGGCATCGGTTTCGGCTCTCGTCGTCAGTTCGATGTCGATGTGACCTTCGTCGGCGACCGACACGACCACATCGTCGAAACATTTGTGATATTCAGTCGCATGCTTCCCGGAGGTGTTGATCCGAACCTGCTCCTCGACGAGTTCGGCTTCGGCGAGTTTTTCGACCTTCCGGTAGGCCGTCGACGTCGGAATCTCACACTGCTCGGACAGTTCCGTCGCAGTCAGCGACTCGTCGGTCGTCGCCTCGAGGATGTGTCGGCACGCGTCGTCTTCCAGTGCTGTAAGCACGGTCTGGACGTCGGGCTCGTCGTTTTCCGTCGGCCATCCTCGCGTCGAATCTGCGTTCGTAGCGGACATCGTTCACTCATACGTAGTAACCGACCCTCCTCCAAATGACTCCCACTAAATACAGGGCTGTTTATATGGGGTCGACTATCTGTGGGCGTGGACACAGCGTTTAGGTAGCCAGAGACCCCAACCGGAAACGATGCCTTCGGGAATTCGTGCGGAGGTCGCTATCGACGACCCACCCGACTGCGTCGTTTCGAATGCCGGCGCAGCCGCCGACGGTGAGGTCCACTCGGTCTCGAAGAGTGTCAACCCCGAGACGCCCGATCGCGTCGCCGAGGAGTTTCTGCTCGAGGCCGACGATCTCCCCGCGAGCTTCGAAATGGACGCCGATCCAACCCCAATTTTCGCGTACGGCTCGAGTTCGATCTACCGGTTCGAGCGCGATCTCGGCTGTGGCTGTCCGTGCGAGATTATCGAGCGCCACGACAACCCCGTTAGCGACGTTCGAACCCGTGGCTCGTCGTTGTTCCTCACGTTTCATGTCCCCGATATGGAGAGGTTACAGGCGGTCATCGGCGATCTGACGAGCCGGTACACCGTCGACGTCAAACGACTGTTGCAGTCCCAACAAGACCACTCCGAACAGAACCTCGTCTTCGTCGATCGCTCTCGGCTCACCGACCGCCAACTCGAGGTCCTCGAGACGGCCCACCGGATGGGGTACTTCGAACATCCCAAACGAGCAAACGCTGGCGATGTCGCCACGGAACTCGGTATCACCGGAGCGACGTTTGCCGAACACCTCGCAGCAGCACAGACGAAGTTACTCGATGCAATTCTCGAGTTCGAGCGTGGATGACCATTCAAGAATGCTTCGGGAACTGTGGGTCGGCGGTAGCGAACCACAACCCTATATATACGTGACGTGCAGTTAATCTCGTAGTTAGGTACGCCCGACGCGAGGACTCTCCGACATGAGTAGATACGCATTCACGTGCCCGGATTGCGGGCAAGAGATCGAAGTCAACGAATCGATGCGCGAGGCGACACTCGCCCACGGCTGTCCGGTGTGTGGCTCCGACGTGACAGCGGATGCCTTCGTCGCCGAACAGACGAACTGACGCTCAGCCCTCGCGATCGACGCTGGTACGACGACCGTCGAGCGACTCGGGCGTCAGACAGTAGAGTTCGATGTCGAGTTCGTCTTTCCCCTGTGCCCAGATTTCGAACAGCGGCCGCTTTGCCTGCCCGTACTGGGCGATCTGGTCGGGTGTCAGATCGTCCGGCTGAATACTTTCGAGAGTCCCCGTGGCGATGATGCTCCGGTAAACGTCTCCATCTTCCTCGTAGACCACCAGGCGAGCCGCGGGCGTCGACTCGAGAAACGCCCGTTTTTCGCTCTCCGGTGTCGAGACCAGTCGTATGTAGAATTGCTGATTCGCCTCGTCGTAGCCGTACGATATCGGGATCGCATACGGATCGTCCGTCCGCGCAAGCGATAGCACCCCCGTCTCCTGTCGACCGAGGAAATCGTCGATTTCCGCGTCGGTCATATCGACCTCCTGTTTGATAGACATCGTCTCAGTGCATGCCAAAAGGACAAACACTACCTTTATAGTTGCCATCCTTCCACGCAGCGCCCGATCGATGTTACGGACTGCTGTCATGCAGCTCCGACGTGTTCTAACCGATCTGCGGTGACACCGGAACACAGGTACGCCAGTCCGTCCCGACGTTCACACGTGGGCTCGGCGCTCGGGACGGGATTACCCGCCGGCCCGCATCGCCTTCTGGGCGAATCGATCGACGAGCGCTCCAAGCGTCGCCGACTCTCCTTCGAAGACGACCGTTACCTCGGTCAGCGTGAGACTGGGACCGATTTCGACCGTCGACGACGAGACCGTCGCCTCCCAGTCGTCGCCTCCAACGGTCGACTCGTCGATTCGTTCGCCACCCAGATTCTCCAGGTACCGAAACGCGAGCCGCTCGGAGATGCCCCGAAACGACCGCTCGAGACGCTGTCCCATAGCACCGCTTTGACGGGCGAACGGATAAACGCTCATACGGATTACTGTCCGTCAGTTCCGGCCCAGCCGCGATCCGGGCGGCGGCTGGGCCGGGACATCGGTACAGGAATCCGTATTAGAGCACCGCGCGCAACGCCACGATACCGCCGACGCCGGCACACAGCGCCAGCAGGATGCTTTCGGTACGCCACATCACGAGGAGGACCAGTCCCGCGGCGCCCCACTCGGCCGGTCCGCCGGCGGCGAGTTCCGGCCCGAGAACGGCGATCACGATCGCACCCGGTAACACCGAGAAGCCGGCCTCGAGTCGATCGCTCAACTCGACGTGGCGTACGAGCCAGATACCACCGACTTTCGTCAGGACCGTGATCGCGGCCATCGCGAGGATGACGGCGACCACGAACGAATCGAGTGCGAAGGCGTCGGCCGGCAGTTCGAAGACGGTCAGGACCGTCGACGGTGGGTTCGGTTCAGCCATCGTACCGGATCACCTCGACGGACGCTGCAGCTAAACCACCGAGCAGGATGTACCAACGGCCGGGAACGAGGGTCGCGGCGACGACCGAGACGGCCAGCGCGACGAGCCACGGGACGAGCGACGAGCGCCCCTCCCAGAGCTCCGCCGCGAGGGCGACGAAGACGGCTGCGAGGATAAAGTCGAAGCCATACTGGGTTGGATCACCGACCGTCTCCCCCGCGAGCGCGCCGACGATCGTCGAACCCACCCAGAAGAGCCACATCGCGATACCGCTGCCGAGCAGGAACGCGCCGCGGCCGCTGCCGGACGTCAGCTCTCGCATCGTCAGCGCCCAGTTCTCGTCGGCCATGAAGAACAGGCTGCCGTAGACCCGACTCGAGCGGAGATGGCGAAACCACGGCTGTAACGCGGCGCCCATCAGCGAGTACCGAAGGTTGATCGCAAAGACGGTGACGAGAATCGCCGCGACGGGCAGTGGGTCCGCCCAAAGCTCGACGGCGACGATCTGCGAGGCGCCGGCTAACACGGTTGCGCTCATCAACGCCGCCTCCGCAACGGACAGCCCGACCTGGTTTGCCAGTACGCCGAAGGCGATCCCGTAGCCACCGACGCCGAGTGCGACCGGTAGACAGGTGAGAAAACCGGCTCGAACGCCGTCCCACTCGAAGGTAACTGACTCCGCCGATGGCGCGTCGCTTCCCGACTCGGACGCCTGCGGGCCTTCGTCGCCGCGTTCGGAGACGTCGCTCAGGACACTCTCAGGGCCGTCACTTGCGTCGGTATCTATCGCCATCGAGTCGCTCTATCTGTCCCTCGGACGGCCGATGCCTAAATCGCTCTCGAAATGGCGCTCCCACGGGCGATTCCCACCGCTCACACGGACCGCTGTACGTCACTGCCGGTCACCCGCAGATCGGTTCGCGGTTGCACCGGTACGTCGTTACAGTAAGCCGTCTCAACCGCCGGCAACCGGTGGAAAGACCGAGACTACGTCGCCGTCCTCGAGGTCGGTATCGGGGCCGTCGGCGTGGACGACGTCGCGGCCGTTTTTCAACACGCTCAGCTGTGGTCGAATCGCACCGTCCTCGAGCAGTTGTCCCTCGAGATCCTCGTACTCTCCCTCGAGCGTGGCGAGCACGTCACCGACGGTCGCGCCAGCGGGTGCGTCGTGTGATCGGGACTTCTGGCCGACGGCTTCGCGGAACGTCGCGAAGAATCGAAGCTCGAGTTCCATAGTCGATCGTTGTGCTATACGAGTATATATCTCCGGACGGTCGGTACCGGCGTTGTGTTCGGTCCGGTCAGGCTGCAGATGCCGTCGGTGGGGAGCTGTAGGATACCGTTTCGACATCAGCAGTTGCGAGTGTGTCGTCGATCACGCTTGCACCGATGTCGGCCGCTGTGGCCTCGTCTTCGGCCTCGACGCTGATCGTTATGGTGAACGTAACGGTGATCGTGTAGGGGTCGAAGGGGGCCGTCGGATGTTCGTAGATATCGGTGTCGTCTACCGACCAATCGAGCACTGGACCATCGGCCTCGAGTGAGGCGAGGGTGTCCGCGAGTTCGTCGCCTGCGTCGTCGCAGGCGGTCGCATCTGCGCCTCCGTGGAGGGTAACGAGCGTGGTTCCGGCGCGTGAGACGGTAAATTCCATACCAACCGTATCGACTGCGGGTAGTTGAACCCTTGGGATCGTCTGACAGTGTGCGACCGGATCGATCTGGTCTCGAGCGGGCTCAGCCACCGTGCGCATGTCGGCTCACTGCTTATTCGGTTCGCGGGCCGAGCGCAGTCATGAAACGTGATCACCGTTCGACGCGTCGACGATTGCTCGCATCGGCTGGAACGGTGACCGCAGTGTTCGTCGCTGGCTGTGGCGGCCCAGGTGAACCCGAAGACGACGGGGAGACGGCGGGTGAAGAAGAGCCCAACGGCGACGGGCCCGACGCCGAAGACGGAACGGGTAACGGCCAGGACATCGAGGACGAGGAGAACGGTGGTGCCGACGAGACGGGAACGGACGACGAAGAGAACGCCGGAGACGCCTAGTACCCTCCCAACCGTCGACTGCTGGGTCGAACCGACACCCGCCAACTGGTTCGACCCAGCAGTGCAGGCTTGGGAAGCCACTAGACTCCCTGTAAACGACGCGGGACCTCGACCGTTTTCGAATACATGTAGGCATCGGTTTCGATCGGTATGGCTACCTTTTGGTTGTTGTGACGAAATAAACCGGTCTACAATCACGGTAACTGACTAGCCTGCTTTTCGTACCGACGGCCGCCAATTCGAACGTCGCATGATGATATCACGACGATCGACAATCAAGACACTCGGTGTCGTCGGTGCGGGCTCGACACTCACCGGAACGGCGCTGGCTGTCAACGAACACGAAGACGACGAACGCGATCCCGAGGACGCTCCGGACGACGACGTTGACGTCGGCGCAATTCGGGTGGCACACTTTGGGCCCGACGCGCCGGCGGTCGACGTCTACGTCGACGAGGATCAGGTCCTCGCGGACGTCGCCTACAGCGAACTCTCTCCCTACCTCGAGATCGAACCCGGAACGTATACGATAATGATTACGGCGGCTGGCGATCCGGAGACGGTCGTCTACGAGGAGAACGTTCCAGTCGACGCGAACTACTACACGGCCGCTGCGATCGGCGAACTTGGCGGCGACGCTGCTGGATACGAAGCGGAAGATGCCTACGACGAAGACGAGGGTGACTACGACGACTACGACGAGCACGAGGACGACTACGACGACGATTACGACGAGCATGAGGACGATTACGACGACGACGAGATGCTCGACGTGGGGACGTTCGACGTCCTGTTCCTCGTCGACAACGAGCCTGAAAACGTCCAGGAGGATACCGCCGAAATACGCGTCGTCCACGCCTCGCCCGACGCGCCGGCAGTCGACATCGCTGATGGCGAAACGGGAGCGACAGTTTTCGAGGACCTCGAGTTCAGCATTCCATCGGGTTACACGCCGGTCGATCCCGGCGAGCGGACGCTCGAGTTGTTCCCGGCTGACAACGATGCCGACGGTGACGACGATGCCGAACCGGACGAAGACGACCTGATCGCACCGCCGGATCCCGTCGCCGCCGTCGATGTCGATCTCGAAGAGGGTGTCCCATACACGGCCTACGCAATCGGCTATCTGGACACAGAAGACCTCGCAGACGATCCCGACGACCGATCGTTCGAGATCGTCCTCACGACGGACGGGACGATGGACGCCGACGACGATCTCGAGGCCGAAGAAGACGAACTGGAACCCGAGGACGGCTCCGAGGCCGAGGACGACACATACGCCGATGACGCAGACGAACCCGAGCGTGACGACGGAGACGAGGCGTACGATGACGGCGGAGACGAAGACGCGGACGGTGACGGGTACGATCCAGTCGAAGCCTGATAGGGACTGCTGGTAGTCATTGCCGACGCGACCGGAACCCATCCCGCGGTCGCGTCAATACGTCGTCCAGCAGACCGCCTGAAACGAGTTACACGCTCATCACACAGCAGTCGTGTAACGAGCCGTGTCGTCGCTTTCAGGGGCTACCATAGACATCGACGTACTGGTCGACCCATTCTTGACGACGCTGGAGTACTCGTCGTCCCTTCGGAGTCAGGGCGTAATAGTTCGTCCGCCGATCGAGTTGGCCTTTTTCGACGAGCTCCTCCTCGACGAGCGTGTCGAGATTCGGATACAACCGGCCGTGTGTAACCGGCTGGTCGATGTAGCGATTGATATCGTCGAGAATCTCCTGCCCGGACGGACGGTCTTTACCGGCGATGACGTACAACAGGTCACGTTGGAATCCTGTGAGGTGGTCCATAGATCATCCTCTGAATACCGACCTTCACCCATCTGTGGCTTTGTTATAGACGTGATACGTCAGTCAGAATAGCCGGAACGGACCCCGTATGGCGATTTGGGACGGGATATCGACCGGATCCGGTCCACCCGAGCGCGCGTATGACGGTGTGCTTTTCTCACGGTCGTCCCTACCCGTCCGTATGTCGACCGATCCACTCGCCTGGGAGACACTCGAGCGACAGGTAGCCTACACCTGTCCAGGCTTCGATGTCGTTAACGAATCCGTTCGCCTCCCCGACGGCACCGAGACCGACTTCGACTACTGTTCGGAGCCAGCAAGCGTCTGCATTCTCCCCTTCCGTCCCGACGACGAGGTCGTCTGCATCGAGGAGTGGCGACAGGCCGTCTCCCGCGTCAGCCGCGGGCTCCCCGTCGGCGGAATCGAACCCGAAGACGACGACCTCGAGGCAGGGGCCCGTCGTGAACTCGCCGAGGAAACCGGCCACGAGGCCGACCGACTCGAGCCGCTGGTGACCGTCGAGCCGGCGAACGGCATCGCCGACGCAGTACTGCATTTTTTCGTCGCACACGGCTGTCGACCGACCGCCGAACAGCGACTCGACCACAACGAGAGCATCCGCGTCGCGCCGGTCGAACTCGAGGCACTCGTCGACGCCGTCGGTACAGGGGAGATTCGAGACGGGCGGACGGTGCTCGCATTATCCTACTACAAGCTATTCGGTGCGGGCGATCACCCGAACGAATGAATCCGATCCGAGGGCCGTCTGCAACGATTAGGTCAGGCTGGTGATCGATGACTGGTCGTCGCCATCACCGTCGGTGGCGTCGTCATCTTGGTCGGCAGAATCGTCCGTTTCGTCGGCGTCGTTGACGACGTCGTCCTCGAGGTCCTGAAGGTCCTGCATGTCGCCAACCGTTATCGTCTCAGCGTCGAGATCGGTTGGCGACATTGCGACTGCCGACACCTGCGAAACAGTTTCGGTCTCCGTGTCGTCGGTCTCCTCGTCTTCGTCTGCTCCAGCGTCGTCGGCTTCAGTATCGTCTTCGTCGTCGGCCTCCTCGAGTGACTGGATGGTCATCGCGTCGACCGAGAACTCCTCGACATCGAACTGTTCGATCGTGAGCGAATCGAACGATTCCGTCCCTGTCTCGTCCTCGTCGTCGGTGTCGTCTTCGACGATATCGGTATCATCTTCTTCGTCGTCGACGCCGTTGTCTTGTGCAGTGGTCTGGTCGTCGTTGTCTTGTGCGTCGTTTTCGTCATCGTCGTCACCAAACAGTCCCTCGAACCAGTCGCCGATCTGGTCGATGATACCGTCGTCTTCGACCGCCAGGTCGTCGACCGTCATGCGATCGACATCCATCGTCTCGATCGTGAGGTCTTCGATGGTGAGTTCGTCAGCGTCCTCGTCGATCAGATCGATTGTACCGTCGTCTTGGTCATCGACACCGTCGTCTTCGTCGAGCTCGAGCTCCTCGAACGAGATGTCTTGGAGGTCGAGTTGCTCGATCTCAATGTCGGATATCGTTACGTCCTGTGCGGTCGTGGTCTCGGTTGGCTCGTCGTTCTCCTGGGTGTCGTCCTGATTCTCCTGAGCGTTGTTCTCTTGGGCCTCGCCATCGTCCTCCTCGTCGAATTCCTCTCCGTTGGCGACCTCGAGTTCGTCGACGTTCAGCTCCTCGATCGTCGCATCGTCGATGGTGACGTCATCGAGATCGAGCGTCCCCACTTGTACGTTTTCGAGCGTTGCATTCACGTCGTCGGTGTCGGCCGCCGGGGCCGTTGCACCGGCGAGGGCCGGGCCGCCCGAGAGGGCAACCACGAGCGCTACGAAGACGACTCCGAGTGTCTGCGATCGTGAAGTCATGCCTGCAGTGCTACCACAGCTGAGCAGCTAAAATGAGCCGACTGTTGCAGCGTCGTCGCCGAGAAAGGCCCGATTGAGACGATCGCTCGCGTCGCTAATCAGCTGTTCCTCT
Source organism: Salinadaptatus halalkaliphilus (assembly GCF_006543045.1). Taxonomy (GTDB): domain Archaea; phylum Halobacteriota; class Halobacteria; order Halobacteriales; family Natrialbaceae; genus Salinadaptatus; species Salinadaptatus halalkaliphilus. The sequence goes on from NZ_RBZW01000012.1 coordinate 83,024, forward strand.
CGCTGACCGTCGTCCGAACGGAGGCCGTGGCTCGCTACCGCGGAGTGTGGAGCGAGCAAAATCACCGACGAACGTGTACGTCCTGTCACATCTGACCGGAAAAAGACGACAAACCGCTCGATCAGCGCCGTGCTGATCGGTCGTGTGACTGGTTAGTTCAGGAGACCGACCGAGAGGATCCCGTCGTCATCCTCTTCGTCCTCATCGTCGTCGAACAGCCCATCGTCCTCCTCGTCATCCGGCTCTTCTTCGTCATCGTCGATTTCCTCCTCATCGTCGTCGACCTCGACCGCATCGTCGTCGGCTTCGTCATCCTCGACGTCCTCGAGGCCGTCAGCTTCGCCGATCGTCATCGAGTCGGCGGTCGCGTCACCGATGTCGATCGTGGTTGCAGACAGGTGGGAGATCGTTTCTTCTTCGGCGTCATCGTCGTCATCGACGCCGTTGTCCTCGTCGTCCATCGCGTCATCTTCATCGTCGACGCCGTTATCTGCCTCGTCGACCGATTCGACGGTCATCGAGTCGACGGTGAGTTCGTCAACGTCGAACTGCTCGATGGTGAGTTCCTCGATGTGTTCTTCCTCACCGTTTTCGTCGTCGACGCCGTTGTCTTCGTCATCGACGCCGTTTTCGTCGTCCATGGCGTCGTCATCCTCATCGTCATCTTCGTCGTCCATCATGTCGTCATCCTCATCATCGGCGAGGTCGTCGTCTTCGTCGTCAGCCATCTCGTCGTCATCCTCGACGGTGAGCTCGTCGATGGTCAGCTGTTCAACGTCCATCGACTCGATCGTGAGGTCTTCGATGGTGAGTTCGTCAGCGTCCTCGTCGATTAGGTCGAACTCGTCGTTCTCCTCATCCATATCGTTTTCCTCGTCGTCAACGCCGTTCTCGTCGTCGTCATCCATCATGTCGTCGTCGGCGTCGTCATCCATGGCGTCATCGTCGTCGACGCCGTTGTCCTCGTCGTCAACATCGTTTTCGTCGTCAGCATCTTCCTCGAGGTCGTCGATCGAGACGTCCTCGAGTTCGAGATGCTCGATTTCGATGTCGGAGAAGGTCACTTCGTCTGCGTCATCGACGCCGTTTTCGTCGTCAACGCCGTTATCTTCATCGTCGACGCCATTGTCTTCATCGTCGACATCGTTCTCATCTTCGTCATCATCCATGGCGTCATCGTCGTCGACGCCGTTGTCCTCCACGAGTTCTTGGAGGTGCTCCTCATCGGCGTCGAGTTCTTCGACGGTGAGCTCTTCGATCGTCGCGTCCTCGACCGTGACGTTGTCGAGCTCGAGTGTGTCGATCTGTGCATCTTGGAGTGTGACGTTTACGTCACCGTCGTCTGCGGGCGCTGTCGCCCCGGCAAGGGCTGGGCCGCCCGAGAGGGCAACCATGAGCGCTACGAAGACGATTCCGAGTGTCTGCGATCGTGAAACCATGCACTCGAGTTACAACGGCGTAACGGGCTAAAACGAGTCGACTGTTACAGAATTAGATCGGTGAAATTGAGGGTTTGAGACCTGCAACGGTCGATAATCCCGCTTTCACTAGCTTCGTCATCGCTCGAGTGAGTGTCGCGTCCTGAAACCAATCACTCGAGCGGGCACTCCGTTGTGCTTGCAGTCGCCGCCGCGGTATGAGCCTGTCGGTGAACGGGCCCCTTACGTGACCGAAGACCGTCGTTCGAGCGAGGCGATACTACAAAACAAGTCAAGGGAATGTCAATATGGCGGCCCGATCGCTCGCGACGAATCTGCACTGACTTACGTTGGCCACTGCAATCTCTCTTCGATGCGCGAGCACTTCGAACTACGGGCCACCGATGCCGGTGGACGGCTCGGGGAACTTACCGTTCCACGTGCGGGCGTCACCGTCGAGACGCCGGCGCTGCTGCCCGTGATTAATCCGAATTTGGACACGCTCAGCCCGCGTCGTCTCGCCGAGGAGTTCGGTGCCGAGATCCTCATTACCAACTCCTACATCATCCACGGCACCGACGATGTCCGCGAGCGCGCCCTCGAGGACGGACTCCACGAACTGCTGGATTTCCCGGGCGCGATCATGACCGACTCGGGCTCGTTCCAGCTTTCGGAGTACGGCGAAATCGACGTGACAACCGAGGAAATTCTGGAATTCCAACGCGCGATCGGCTCGGATATCGCCACGCCGGTCGACATTCCGACGCCGCCGGACATCTCCCGCGAACGGGCCGCCGACGAACTCGAGACGACCCAGGAACGGCTCGAAATCGCCGACCGCGCCGACACCGGAGAGATGCTCGTCAGTGCCCCCGTCCAGGGGTCGACCTACCCGGATCTGCGCGAAACAGCTGGCCGCCACGCCGACGCTACGTCGCTGGACGTCTTCCCGGTCGGCGCCGTCGTGCCGCTGTTGAACGAGTATCGCTACGGCGACATGGTCGACGTCGTCGCCGCCGCCAAGCGCGGACTCGGCGCCGACGCGCCGGTCCACCTCTTCGGCGCGGGCCACCCGATGATGTTCGCCCTCGGCGTCGCGATGGGCTGTGATCTGTTCGATTCGGCTGCCTACGCCTTGTACGCTCGCGACGATCGGTATCTCACCGTTCGCGGTACGCACCACCTCGAGAATCTCGACTATCTTCCCTGTTCCTGCTCGATCTGTGCCGAGTATTCGCCCGACGAGCTTCGAGAGCTCCCCGAGGACGAGCGCGAATCCGAACTCGCCGCCCACAATCTTCACGTCACCTTCGCCGAAATTCGACGGATCAAGCAGGCCATCCGCGCCGGCAACCTGCTGGAACTCGTCGAGGAGCGCGCTCGAGCGCACCCAACGATGCTCGATGGCTACCGGACGCTACTCGACCACGCCGCCCAGCTCGAGCGATCCGATCCCGTCTCGAAGGGCACCTTCTTCTACACGTCTCAGGAGAGTGCTCGTCGCCCGGAAGTGTTGCGCCACCACGAGCGCATCGCGCGACTCTCGACGCCCGATTCGCTGTTGCTGACTGAGGCAGACTCCCCGCGAAGCGACGAATACGACGATATCTGGCGCGTCGAACCCCCGTTCGGCCCCTTCCCGCGCGATCTCTCGAAGAGCTATCCCCTCACCGCCGAAGTGCCGGATCGGACCGACCGCGCGGCGCTCGAGGCCGCAGTCCGGGGCGTTTCCCGGCTCGTCGAAGCCAATCCCGAAACGGACGTCACGCTGGCCCATCGTGGCTGGCCCGCGGATGTCGTCGCCAGGCTACCCGAGCGCGTCTCGGTACTCGACGTGGCCGGCGATTCCTGACGCCGCTGTCGGGCGACTCGAGCGCCACGCTTGGAACGGGCACCGCCGACCAGAACACCGAAGAGGGCTGCAGACCCAGTAGGCGTATGCTCGGCGCCGCATCGCTCGCCCTCGGTCTCATCGTAATGGTCCTGTTTACGTCGTGGCTGGTCAGACGGTTTCGTGGCCCCTCGAGCGAACAGCACGAGTCCTTCGAGCGACACAGAGAGGCCCAACAGCGCGAGCCGCCGGTCGAACTGGGCGAGACAGTTACCGTCGCCATCGAGGAGTTTACCGTACATCACACCGGCGACAAACAGGCCGTCTGCAAGGTCGAAGGGTTCGTCGTCTTCGTCGAGGATCTTCCGAGCGGGCTCGAGGTCGGCGACGTAATCGAAGCCGAAATCCTGTCGTTTAACCGGGGTTACACCTCGGCGACGGCCCGATTCCTCGGGCGGTCCTGATCGCGTCGCGGTCGGGAAACGCTTTTTCACCGGGCGAGCGTGTGTCCAGTATGGATCCGCTCGAGGGGGAAGCGTCGGTATCGGTCGCCTACGAGCCCGTCAGCGTCAAGGACGTGCTCGTGGAAATGAAAGATACGGCGGAGCTGTTGATCGATCTCTCGTATTCGGCGGTGTTGCACCGAAACGAGGACCTCGCGCGCGAGGTTCTTCGGCTGGAGGAGCGAATGGATGTCCTCGAGCTGCGTGCGCGAATGAGCCTGATGATGGCCGTCCGCAATCCCGACGACGCGGAGCGACTCGCGCCCGTGCTCAGCATCGTCTCGGCGGCCGACGACATCAGCGACGCGGCTGGCGACATCGCCAAGATCGTCTTAGAGGAAATGGGGCTTCCCGAGGCGATGCGAGCCGCACTGCCCGAGGCGACCGAGGCGCTCGTTCGTGGCGTCGTCGACGACGACTCGGTCTACGCCGATCGAACGCTCGCGGATATCGACCTCGAGTCCGAGACTGGCGTCCGCGTAATCGCCCTTCGGCGCGGCGAGGAGTGGTTGCTCAATCCCGGCCCCGAGACGACGATCGCGGCCGAGGATGTCGCCTTGCTCCGTGGCCCGGTGGCGTCGATCGAGGCGGTCTTCAAGCGACTGACCGACACGGCGTACGAAACGCCTGCGGTCGACGAAGTTGGGGTCGACGACCTCGAGCGAGCCGTCGACACGATTATCCACATGAAAAATCTCTCGGAGCTCGCGGTCGATCTGGCCTACAGCAGCGTGCTCTTCGATAGCGAGGGGCTGGCCGAGGAGGTCCGCAACCTCGAGGTCGAAGTCGACGCGATGGAGTCGCGGTTCGAGGCCTGGACGCTGCGGGCGGCGGCCGACGCCGACGATCCCGTGGCGCTGCGCGGGCTCATTCGGCTGGGAAGCACCACGGAAGTCATCAGCGACGCGGCGGTCGACATCAGCGAGGGCGTCCTGCGCGACCTCGAGGTTCACCCCGTGGTCGAACTGGCCGTCCAGGAGAGCGACGAAATCATCTCGCGAGTCGAAGTCGCGGCGGGGAGTGACCTCGACGGCACGGCAGTGATCGCCGGCGTCCCGGATCTCGAGTCGACGATGTCGATAATCGCGATTCGCCGTCCCTCGGAGGGGTGGATCTTGATCGGGGACTCCGACGGCGAGATCGAGGCCGGCGACGTGCTCATCTCGAAGGGGACCCGGACGGCAGCGGCGGCTTTGGAGGGGCTTTCGACGGTCTAGTACCCTCCCGAACGTCGACTGCTGGGCCGGAACTGACGGACAGTAAACCGTATCGGGCCATCGGATGGGTCGGCTACTCGCGAGCGGCCCCCGCCGACACCGAAGAACCGTCGCAGTCGACCATCGTATCACCGGTGCGGTCCGGCTTCGGCTGGGAGGCATCCGCTGGCGTCACCGAGACATCGCCCGTGTGGGTGACGGTTACGGTGTACTCCTGGTACTCGAAGGAAACGATCCCCTCGAAGGACGTTCGTTCGTGTGACTCGGGCTGAATCAGCCGCTCGAGGGCGTCGATGTCGATGACATCGTACAGCGGCGGCTCGAGAGCGACCGGATCGGCCCCATCCTGGGCGGCAATCTGCGTGGCGATCGTTACACCGAGTGGTTCGTCCATGCATCCGACGCCCACATCCCGATACTTGAATGTCAGTCAGACATGTGTTCGGAATGTGTAACGTCTCCTCCTCTCAGAGCGGTAGTACGAGCGCAGAGACGCCGATAAAGATGACCATGCCGAAGACATCGACGACGTTGGTGACGATCGGAATCGTCGTATCGTCGGGATCGATGCCGAGTCGGTAGGAGCCATAGGTAGCGGCGAAACTGAAGACGACCGCGATGACTGCGACGGACATGCCGCTGATCAGCGAGATAGTCAGCAGGGAGACGAACGGGAGCGGCGAACCGATGAGGATGCCGAGGTAGTACGCGCCGATCGCAAGTCCCGTAAAGATCGTTGCCGCGAGCGCGAAGATTGCCCCGACGTTGGCCCACAGGATGCGATCCCGCGGATCGAGTTCGGTCGTCCCGAGGTGAAACCGCGTCGAGAGTCGCGAACTCAAGATCGCACCGAGGTTGCCGCCCATGTCGACCATCGTGGGAACCATCACTGCGAGGATCGCGTACTGCTCGAGCATCTCCTCGGCGTTCTCGAGGGTGATACCGGCCCAAAGGACGATAATCGAGAGCACGACGAGCAGCGGAAACATGGTGCCGACGATGCGTCGCCAGTTCCAGGTGCCGAGCGAGCCGGCGGATGCGCCCGGCACGACCATCAGACGAGCACCCCGACGAGAGTCACCGCCAGCAGCATGAACACCATCCCGAAGATATCACCGAGGGTCGTGACGATCGGCCCGACGAGGTTGTCCGGGTCGAACCCCCATTTGTAGAAGACAAACAGTAACAAGAGCAGCCCGAAGATCAACACGACCGAGGTCAACACGCCGGCGATCAGCATAATTCCGACGAGCGCGTACATCGGTGCCGGCCACCAGCCCGGGAGAATCACGAGTGCGAACCACGTGATCACGCCGATAACGATCGAGATACCGATACCGTTGACGAACGAGGCGATCACTGCGTTGACGAGCCGATCGTTCCACTCGAATTGCGGTTCGATCAACCCCTGGTGGAGTCCACTGGCGATGCGCCCACCGAGTGCGCCGTAGACGTTCCCGCGAGTGGCTAAAAACACCGGAACCATGACCAACAGTCCCGGGAACTGCTGGACGCGTTCGACCATCCCCTCCAGAACCAGTCCGGCGAAGAGCCCGCCGCCCAGTGCGATCACCAGGACCGGCAATGCTTCGCGGTAGATCGACCAGAAATCGCGCCGAACACCCATACCGGAATCACAATGACGCGGCTGTTAAGTGTGCCGGGAATCGACTGGTCCGAAAGCGGACCAATTACAGCGTCGAACACTCCGGACCGAACAGCCGATCCGCACGTCCCGTGGATCGAATGCAATCGAAACCGGTCCGTATCCACCCTGTGAACCCGTCCTGTGGCATATACTCCCAGTGTTAGTCACAAAGGACAATTATATTTAGACGGATCTAACGATTGCCTACCGCATGCTGGATACCAACCACAGCAGTCGACACGGCATCGATACGACCATCATGGAGAGTGGGTACGAGCGCGGACCATCCCTCGAGGAACTGATTCTCGATCTGCTCGAGGGCGAGTTCGCCGGCGTCATCAAATCCCACAGTCGAGGTGAGGTGTATGGGGGCTGCTGAATGCGACCTCGAGTTTCACGCGGATCGCGTCGCCGAGGTAACCGACGGTGAGTACGTCGCGGTCACCCAGGACACGTTCGTCGATATGGCGATCGACGCGTTCCGTCGGTTCGAGCCCCGGGACGACGAGACGACCGTTTACTATCTCTACGTTACCGACAACTCCGATCGACTCGTCGGCGTCATGTCTCTTCGGGAACTGCTCAACGCCCCCGAAGACGACGTCGTCGAGGATCACATGGTCACCGATCTGGTGACCATCAACGCCGACGCCGACCCCGAAGCGGCGGCCGACGAGATGGCCGCTCGAGATTTCCCGGCACTGCCCGTCGTCGACGACGAGGGCGTCCTCGTCGGGGTGCTCCGCACCGACGACATGCTCGAGGTCCTCGAGGGGGAAGCGACCGAGGACATTCTCAAGAGCGCCGGTTTCTCCTTTACCGATGTCAAACGGTCCCGCAGTTCGGCCATCTTGGAGTCGTCGATCGCCCGCATTCTCCGGCTCCGACTGCCGTGGCTCGTCGTCGCGCTCGCCGGCGGGCTGCTCGCCGGCGGCGTCATCGAACAGTTCGAGGACACGCTCGAGGCCGTCGTCGCGCTGGCTTTCTTCGTCCCCGTCATCATGGACATGGGCGGCAACGTCGGGACGCAGGCGTCGACGATTTTCGTCCGCGGACTGGCGCTCGGCCACATCGACGACCGGAACGCGATGCGCCACTTCGGGCGTGAGAGGGTCATCGGCCTCCTGATCGGGCTCATCATCGGTGGCATCGGTGCGCTGGCGGCCTACGGCTGGCGGCTGTCGGCCGGCGATCCGCAGGCTGGAACGATTGCGGTAGTCGTCTTCATCGCACTCGTCTCGGTCTGTGTGGTCGCATCGGTCGTCGGCTACGTCATCCCGTGGCTCATGAACAAACTCGGTTTCGACCCGGCGGCCGCGTCGGACCCACTGATCACGACTGTCAAGGACGTGACGGCGCTGCTGATCTACTTCGGCCTCGCTGCGTTCTTGCTCCAGGAACTGCTCTAGTGCACTGGAGTTGACAGTTCTCGATTTCCGCGAGTCCACGTTTTATTCCGGTCGTCACCGCAGTAGGCGGTAATGGGACTCACTCACTCACGACGGAACATGGAGACGCTCGGATCGTTCGTCGCCGAACTCGGCATCGACGACGTCCCCGAGGACGCGACGAGGCTGGCCGAACGGGCTATTCTCGATACCGTCGGCGTCACGCTGGCAGGCGCCGACACCGAGGCAGCCGAGAGCACCCGGGCGGCAGTGGTCGACGAGGGCAAAACGTCGGTGCTCGGCTGTGACGATGCGTACGGACTCACGGACGCCGTCTTCGTCAACGCCACCGCGGGTCACGCACTCGATTTCGACGACGTCGCACTCGCGGCGATGGACGGTCACCCGAGCGTCCCGATGGTCCCAGCGCTGCTCGCCGTTGGCGCGCGCGAGGGAGCGTCCGGCCGGGACATCCTCACCGCCTTCGCTGCTGGCTTCGAGAGCCAGTGTTACCTCTCCCGACCGATCAGCCCGGGCCACTACGAGGGTGGCTGGCACGCCACGTCGACGATCGGCTGTTTCGGTGCCGCCGCAGCGATCGCGAACCTCCTCGGTCTGTCGACCACGAAGACGATCAACGCCCTCGGGATCGCCGCATCGATGCCCGCGGGTCTCAAGCGCAACTTCGGTTCGATGACGAAACCGATCCACGCCGGCCAGGCTGCCCGCTCGGGAACGACCGCCGCCCTGCTCGCCGCGAACGGTGCGACGGCCGACGCGACGGTCCTCGAGGGCGAGCGCGGTTTCTTCGATTGCTATCGCGGCGACGGCGAGCCGGACCTCGAGCGTCTGTCCGATCTGGGCGAGCGCTGGTCGCTGCTCGAGGACGGCATCGACATCAAAAAGTATCCCTGCTGTTACTACACCCACGCGGCGATCTACGCGGCGATCCAACTCGCCGAGCGACGGGAGCTATCGGCCGACGATGTCGACGCGGTCACCGTCACGGCATCCCAGGGGGCAGCCGATGCGTTACACCACGACGATCCGGATACGGGCCTCGAGGGCAAGTTCTCGATGCCGTATTTGATCGGCCGGGCAATCGCCGACCGCGACGTCGACCTCGCCGCGTTCGAAGACGACGCGATCGACGACGAGGCGGTCCAGGCAGTTCGCGAGCGGGTCGAACTGATCGTCGACGACGACCTGCCGTACGGTTCTAACGCCGCTCGCGTTGCGGTGACGACGCGGGCGGGCGAACACTACGAACGACGTCAGGAACAGCCACCGGGAACCCACGACGATCCGCTCTCGGCCGACGAACTCCACGAGAAGTTCCGGATGTGTGCCACTCACGCGCCGGCGGCGATCGACGCCGACGACGCGCTCGCGGCCCTCGAGGATCTGCGCTCGATCTCGGACATCGCGTCGGTCCTCGAGAGGCTGTGAGAACGAGTCTTCGAGACGTTTACCACTGCGCCGTTCACAGTACCGACAATGACGCTGTACTCGCGGGTTCGACCGCTCGCGTTCACGCTCCCGCCCGAAACGGCCCACGATCTCGGGAAACGGGCGCTTCGCGTCGCCCAGTCGACCTGGCCGACACGGGCGGCGCTGTCGTCTGCTTACCAGTACGATCATCCGGCACTCGAGGTCGACCTGTTCGGCACCCGATTTCCGAACCCGGTCGGCGTCGCCGCCGGCTTCGACAAGAACGCCGAGGTAACCCACGCGCTCGCGGCGCTTGGTTTCGGCTTCGTCGAGATCGGGACGGTCACGCCCTACTCTCAGCAGGGCAACGACCGGCCCCGGCTCTTCCGCCTTCGCCAAGACGACGCCATGATCAACCGTATGGGCTTCAACGGCCACGGGATGGAACGTGTCAGAGAGCGACTCGAGCGCGACGGGGCGCCGACCGTCCCGCTTGGCGCCAACGTCGGCAAGATGAACTCCTCGAGCGAGACCGAAGCCATCGAGGACTACCGGCGCGTCTTCGATCGTCTCGGACCGTTTGCGGACTACGTCGTCGTCAACGTCTCCTGTCCGAACACGCCCGACGAGTTCGACGAGAGTTCCCCCGAACACCTGACCTCGATCTTCGAGACGCTCGCGGCCGAAAACGACGACGATGTCCCGATCCTCGTCAAAGTCAGCCCGGACTCGCCGCGCGAGTCGTTGTTCGACCTCGTCGACATCGCGACCGCGTTCGACATCGACGGTATCGTCGCGACCAACACCTCGACGAGTCGAGACGGCCTTACCGATCCGAACCGCGAAGAGTGGGGCGGGCTCAGCGGCGCGCCGCTCGAGGATCGCTCGACCGAAGTCGTCCGGGCGCTGGCCGAGTACACCGACGGCGAGCTTCCGATTATCGGCGTCGGCGGCGTCGACTCGGCCGCAAGCGCCTACGCGAAGATCCGGGCCGGCGCCTCACTGGTGCAACTCTACACCGGCTTCGTCTACAACGGTCCCTCGACGGCCAAGCGGATCAACCGCGGACTCGTGAGTCTGCTCGAGCGCGACGGCTTCGAATCGGTCGCAGACGCCGTCGGTGCCGACCTCGAGTGATGGCAACGCGGACGGTCGGCGGCGAGCGACGGTTGCGTTTCATACCGTATACTGTACCGATCTACCGGCGTGACCGTGACCCGTCACGCGGTCAGGCTAGGAATGATGTCCAACAGACCGTCTCACTCGAAGTGAAACGCTTCGACGGACCGAATCGCGTACCGCGCCGAGAGGACGGCAAGCGGGGCGGCCACGAGAGCAGTAAGAACGACCGTCGAAGCGGTAACGACGACCTGTGACGTACCGATCAGCGACGCGAGTTCCTGGCCGACGAACGTGTGAACGAGCATCGTCGGCAACGCGAGGAGGGCGATCGTCACGGAGTAGATTGCAAACGCCAGTAGACTCGGGACGATCGCTTTGGTGCTCCGAGAGACGCTCACAGCCTGGAATCGAGGAACCACCGCGCCGATACCCGTCGCGATCGGCCCCGCACAGCCCGCGAGGACGATCCCGCTCGCTGCAAGCGTCGCGACGACCGCGATCGAGTGCGGTGCGAGGAGTCCGAACAGGACGGTCGCGACGACAGTCGCGGGAACGCCGACGAGCGCGCCAGCGACGACGTGACCGACGACCAGTGATCGACCGGCACCGGGACTGAGAACCGTCGCCGGGAGTACAGCACCCTCGTTGCCGACGACGTTGAGCGTGAACAAAACGCCGGTGATCCAGGTCCCACAGAGGACGATCAACAACGGGAACGTCCCGGTAACGGTACCGGTCTGGATCAGCGTTATCGTCGGTCCGGCCAAGAGAACGAGCGGATAGAGGACGAACGAGAGTGCGATCGGCTCGCGGCGAGCGCGTTTCCAATCCGCCAGGACGACGCCGACGACCGGCTGGGAAAAGACCCTCGAGAGACGGGACTGGCGATCGGTCGGCGCTGCTGTCGCAGCCTCGCGCTCGATCGAGATGCCGTCGGCGTACCAGAGCCAGGCGGCGAGTCGCGAGAGCGCGACCGAACTCGCGGCCAGAAAGAGGGCGCTCGCGAGGAGGACGCCGCCGCCGCGAGCGGGCGACGCTGCTGTGGCCGTCCCGAGGAGCGCGAGATCGGCGTACCAGCTGATCGGCGTCGGCTCGAGTAGCCAGTAGAGCGGATCCAACACGGCACCGACGTTTTGGGTGAAGATGACGCCGACGTAGGCGATCCCCAGACAGAGAACGACGACGGTTCGAAGCCGCGCCACCAGGGCCGATCGGACGCCGGTGTTCATGACGCCGAGGGCGAGACCCAACCCGGTTGCAAACGCCGTCCCAAACGCCGTCCAGATAGTGAGCAAAACGAACGGGACGGCGACCATCGATCCCGACCCCGCGGCGAACGCGAACGCGGCGCCGACGCTGATCAGCCCCAGGGGAATTCCCCACAGGAGGAGTTCGGCGAGCACGAGCCCGCCAAATAGATCCCGGTGGGACACTGTCGTCAGCAGTCCGTCGAGTCGGTCCGGACGCAGCGCGGTCGCGTACGCTCGATAGCCGCCGAAGCCGGCGACGAACAGCCAGCCGTAGACGGCCCCCATCCGCACCAACTCGAGGGGCGTCTCCAGGCCCCCGGAGCCGACTTCCATGCCGAATACGAGGACGCCCAGAAGACCGATCAGTGAAAACGGGACGAACATGAGAACGACGAGCGTGATAGCGATCAACTGGGCCGCGTCCTCCTGTAGCGCCCGAAAGCGGCGTCGGAGTTCGACGCGGGCGATCGTCCTACTGTGGGTCGTGCTCATCGGTGCTCCAGCGGTGTCGGTTCCTGGTCGGTCGTCACCGCGAGGAAGACGTCCTCGAGCGAGGAGTCGGCCTCCTGCTCGAGGCGAGCCGTTAGCGCCGCCGGCGCGCCCTCCGTGACGATGTGGCCGTCGGCGAGAACACCGACGGTGTCGGCCAGTTCTTCGACGACGGGAAGGATGTGCGTCGACAGAAAGATCGTCTGTCCCTCCGTGGCCATTTTGGCGATGGCGTCGATCACGGTGCGAGCGGCCCGCGGATCGAGCCCGCTGGTCGGTTCGTCGAGGAAGACGACCTCGGGTTCGTGTAACAGCGCCTGGACGAGTCCGACCTTCTGGCGCATCCCTTTCGAGTAGTCGTCGATTCGCTTGCCGGCGTCGCCGGCGAGGTCGAAGCGCTCGAGCCAGCCGTCGATCCGGCGACCGGCCTCCTCGGGCGGAATATCACGCAGGCGCGCCGCGTACTCGAGTTGCTCGAGGCCGGTGAGTTCGTCGAAGACCGGCGGTTCTTCGGGGAGGTAGCCGATCGAGTCCCGAACGCCGTCGCGGTCGGTCACGGGGGTGCCGACGATCCGTGCGGTGCCCGAGGTCGGTCGGGTGAGCGTCGTTAGCATCCGCATCGTCGTCGTCTTGCCGGCGCCGTTGGGTCCGAGAAAGCCGTAGACGGTTCCCCGTTCGATCGTGAGGTCGACGCCGTCGACGGCGGTCGTCGATCCGAATCGCTTCGTCAGGCCGTCCGCGTCTATTGCTGGTGGTGTGGAGGGCATCGTCGGTGTTCGTTCCTACCGGCCGTCTTGAACGTGTTGTGTTGTTTAACTTTCGGAGCGGTCACTCCGCGCTGGAGTCGTCGACGTCGACGCGGGTGCCGTACCCCGACTCGCCCACGACGTCGCCGTCCTCGAAGACGACCTCGCCGCGGACGACGGTCGCGACCGGCTTGCCGACGAAGGATTCGCCCACGAACGGCGAGACGCTGTTTTTCGAGTGTAGTTCGTCGCTCGAGGCGAGCGTCCACTCCCGGTCGGGATCGACGATGGTGAAGTCGGCGTCGGTACCGACCTGGAGCGACCCTTTCTTGGGATACATCCCCCAGACCTGGGCTGGTCGGGTCGCGTGGCGGTAGACCCACTCCTCGAGCGTGAGTCGACCCTCGTCGACGAACGTGAGCATGACGGGAACTTCGGTCTCGAGGCCGACGAAGCCCGAGATGGCGTCCCAGGTGTTGCCGAAGGGATTGTCGACCATCTTCTCCTCAGGGGTGTGGGGCGCGTGATCGGTCGCGATGCAGTCGATCGCACCCTCGTCCATGCCGACATCCCAGAGCCGTTGGCGCTCCTCGGCGTCGCGAATGGGGGGCTGGATCCGTGCGGGGTTGCCTTTCTCGCGGAGGACATCCTCGGTGAACCAGAGGTAGTGGGGCGTCGTCTCGGCGGTGACATCGACGCCGCGACCTTTGCCGCGGGCGACAGCCTCGGCGGCCGATCCCGAGGAGACGTGGAACATGTGGATCTTCGTGCCGGTCTCGGCGGCGAACGTGATCATTCGCTCGACGGCCTCTCGTTCGGCGATAACGGGCCGGGAGTGGGCGTGGTCGATCGGATCCGTCTTGCCCTCGGCCTGGAATCGCTCGGTGTAGTGGTCGATGATCTCGCCGTTTTCCTCGTGAAATCCCAGGCGCTTGCCTGTCTCCGCGATCGCCGCCATCGCCTCGAGAATCTCGCCGTCGTTCGGCGGTGGGACATCGCCGACGGTCGATCCCAGGAAGATCTTGAACCCGAGCGCACCAGCCTCGTCGAGATCCGGGATCAGACCCAGATTCTCCGAGGTAACGACGACGTAGCTCTGGAAGTCGACGTGTGCGCCGGCCTCGCCGCGCTCGAACTTCAACGCGAGGTGGTCGGGGCGATCGATCACGGGATCGGTGTTTGGCATCCCGACGACGGTCGTGACGCCGCCGGCTGCGGCCGCCCGCGTCGCCGACTCCCAGTCTTCCTTGTACTCGAGGCCGGGTTCGCGATTGTGAATGTGACAGTCGACGATACCCGGAACCAAGACGGCGCCGTCGGCGTCGAACGCTCGATCGGCGTCCGGAAGTTGTTCGGGCCGACCAACGGCAGCGATGGTACCGTCCTCGACTGCGACACCCGCATCCGGCGTTCGACCGGCGGGTGTAACCACGGTGCAGTTCTCGACGACGAGATCGACGGTCATTACGCCTGCCTTGCCGTGGGCCGCGCATATAGCTTCTGTTGGCCGATCCACGAAATCGATCCGGCATCGACTCCACGACGGTTTCGAGCAGTAACGTTTTCCGAGACACACCCGTGTTTCCGGACGATGATCGCTCCCACGCAGGTGCACCCGCAATGACCGGAGATGGCGAGTTACCGACGACGGCGGCGTGGACCGAGCTTCGCGAGGACGCGATGGCGATCGCCGAGCGATATCGCGACGACGGCTGGGACACCGTCGTCGTCGATCCGGTCGCGATCTCCCCGTCCGACGCCGACGAACGATTCGGCTTCGAGGTCGTCGTCTCCGCCGAGGCGTACGACGCTATCGCGTCGCTCGTCACAGACACCGACACGACAGTCGAGGACGCCGACATCTATTACCGGCCCGCCGACGGCGCTGATCAGCGATACGCGCTCGCAGTCGAACACGATACCGCGAGCGACACCGCTATTGCCGTGCCGCTGACGTACTCGATCTCAACAGCGAAATCCGTCCTCGAGCAGGCGCTGCTGGATGAAGAGTTGCTCGTTCACGTCCGACCGGCCGACGACGAATCGCCGAACCGGTGGGTCACGTTCTCTCACGACGATCCGTCACTGTTTCTCGAGGAAGCGGATGTCCGCGACTGGGAGCTCCCGTAACCGCCACTAGCTCGTCTGCAGGTAGCCGTCGGCTGCCGCGGCGATGTGAAGCAGCGGCGACGCGAGAAACAGCACGATTCCGATGAGGACCAGCGAGAGGACGAACGCAAGGGCGTAATAAGCCAGAAATCCACCGATCCAGTACAGCCCTCGCTTTTCGTGTCCGGCGATGTAGTGTCCGACACCGGGGATGATGAACGAAACGATCGCAGCGACGATTGGACTCGTCCCCGACTCTGCGGCCGTTGATTGTTCTGCTGTTGCCATGTTCGGATTACTGAAGTGAGGTCACTTAATGCTACTGAATACCGAGTAGGTTGAACTCACATTTCCCGCCTTACTATCGATCGTACCGATACGAAGCGTGATGTCAGCGCGACGGTTTTATCGGTGCGGTGTGCAAGAGTACGCCAAACGATATGCGTGATACATTACTGTGGTACCCATTCCGCGGCCCGTGGCTCGAGCGGACGGCCGTCGGTAGCGTGCTCGTCCTCGGCTCCGTTCTCGTCGTTCCGGCCGTCCTCCTCGTCGGCTACTGCCTCCGAGTCCTCGAGGGTGCGCTCGAGGGCGACGACGAGCCGCCGGCGTTCGGCGAGTGGCAGACACTCGCCAGCCTCGGAGGGTGGGGAACGGCGATTACAGCCGTCTATCTGTTCGGACCGCTACTCGCCGGGGCGTTCGTCGCCGGGATCCTCGCTGCGATTGGGTATCTCGCCCTCGCGACAGTGGCACCTTTCGTCGGCGGCCAAGAGGCAGTCGTCTTGACCCTCAGTATCGTCGCCGCACTCGCTGCGGCGCTGGTCGCCCTCGCGATCGCCAGCGTCACGCTCGCGATCTATTTCACCCTGCCTGCAGCACTGACTCGGTACGCGGCGACGAAACGCGTTCGAGCGGCGTTCGATCGCGACACAGTCACCTCGATCGTGCTGACCCGCGAGTATGTCATCGCGATGGCAACACTCCAGTTGGTCCCGCTGGTCGTCCCACTCGTTGTACTCGTTTGTCTGGTGACCGTCGTCGGCATTCCCGCACTGCCTGCAGTGCCGTTTCTCGCGGTGCTGTGGTCCGCATACGGGTTGGGCGTCGCCCTTCGTCGCGGACACGTGAGGGTGGGCCCCGACGAATCGACGACGGTCGAGTCGAGTCTCCCCGCGTGACGCTCCAGACAGGTTGGCTACGACCTTTCGAGTCGGCCACGAGGGACGCGAGTCCGACCGATCGGTACCGTTTTCCACATCTACCTGCTACCGACGAGCGTGAGCCGAGAGACGGCCGAATTCGGCTTCGAACTGCGAACCTGCCGCTGGGCCGAACGCGAGTGGCCACCCGACCGAACGGACAGCGACGACGCCGTCCTCGTCGCTAGACAGCTCGGCACCGGCCGCCGCCGCTGGGATACGATCGTCCTCGAGTGCGATCGGGAGGCCCTCGGCCGCCGAGCGAATTTCGGCCCGACGCGACTCGATAGCGACCTCCTGCACGTCGTCGCCAACGCACCCAGCGAGTGGCGCTACTACCGCGACGCACTACCCCACCCCGGCTATCCCTGGCGATACGTTCGCGAGGCCATCCACCAGGCCGCCGACCGGGGGATTCTCCGGCGTCGGAAGCGCGGCAATCGCATCGAAATTCGACGGCGGTGGCCCTACCCGGACTGGGTAACACGCATCGTCGCCATCGAAAACAAACCTGACCTCGACGCCAGTGCCGCCCGCGCGCTCGCTGGCCAACTCGAGTACGACGTCGCGATGGCCTTGGCCGACGAGGTCTGGGTCGCGACGAAACAGACGGACGAGGCCGTCGAACCCGTGTTGCTCGAGGATCTACCGATTGAGGCGGGCGTTCTCACGCTCGACACCGATCGCCTGACCGGCGACGTCGAGTGGTTCCCGCGAACGCTCGCGGTCGAAGACCCAGGGACGCGCATTCTCGAGCGCCCCACCGGCACTGACGGGCGCGATGCCTCAGCCGCACGATTCGAGTACGCCGACCCCGAGGGGAAAGCACAGAAACGCCTCGAAATCGCCGAGCGAGCCTACGAACGCGGCTGGCGATCCTTCGTCGACACCATGCGCCCCGACTGCAGACACTTCGAGGGCCACGCTCGAGATGGAACCCACATTCGACCGTACTGTCGTGCACACGGACGCTGCCAGACGGCCGCGGAATGTGGCGGCTCCTGTCCGGAGTTCGAGCCCGAACCACCCATCTGGCGAACGAACGGCTGGCCGCTCGAGGGAGGGCCCGGTGGATCCGTCCGGCGGCTTCTCGAGCGGCGACGACGGCGGCGCCGGCCCGACCTCTAAGCGCGGCCCGACGACAAAACGGCGTTACCCAGCGATTTCGACCTCGAGGTCGTCGCGGTCGACGGCGAGTCGAAACGTCGGAACGGTTCGGTACTCGACCTCGACGACGTCCTTGCGGCGAAGACTCTGCAGGCCGGACCGGACGGCTTCGGCCTCGGGATCGATGTCGAACTCGTCTCGAAGATTGTGTAACACCGAAACGACGCTCTCTGACCGCTCGTCGGGACCGGCAAGCACCGCGACGATCTGGGTCTGCAGCTCCGGGACGCGGATGCGAGAAGGTGCCCCGTCGGCGTCCGGATCGCTCTCGATCCCAGGCTCGACATCGACGAGGTCGGCTGCCTCCGCCGTCGCCCGAATCAGGCTGTTGTCGTCTCGAAAGTAGTAGTCGCCGAGTTCGTTCTCGAGATACTGGTGTACCTCGCTACCGCTTTCCATCCCCCACCGATCCTGTAGTTCGGCATTTTTCGTCGGCTGTAGCTCCACGACGTCAGCCAGCCGGTCTCTGGCCTCCTCCGAAATCGTCATCATCGATACGTATGGGGATCCCCTACTTTTGCGTTGTGTCCTCGCAGCCGAACACGAAATTCCCGATCGTCACGTCATCGGTTCCTTCTATCCACCGCTTCCCCCACGAAGGTTCGGTTGAAACGCGACCACGCTCGAGTGGCCGTCAATCGCTCCCGACGACCGGAATCGGCGCCGTCGTCTCGAGCGTTTCTTCGATCTGCGTATAGACCAGGATCGAACCCAGCACCGCGAGTCCGGTGCCGAAGATGAAGGGGACTTCGAAGCCGTAGCCGACTAGTGCGCCCGAAGCGAGCGGACCAAGCGCGATGCCGAAGCCGAAGGCCATCGTCAGCACCGAGAGTTTCGAGCCGGACTCGCCTTCGCCGGCGATGTCGCCGGCCAGCGCGAGCGAGGGTGCAAACACCATCGCGCCGGCGATCCCCTGGATCAGTCTGGCCAGAAACATCGTCTCCGAGCCCGTAATGAAGCCCTGGATTAACGTCGAGGGGATCAGGAGGATCATGCCAGCGACGATGAACGGTCGTCGGCCGTATCGATCACAGGCGCGCCCGATCGGCGTCTGTAGGAGGATTTGGGCGAGGATAAACGCCGCGAACTGCAGCCCGAACCAGGTCGGCCCTTGCTCTAGGCGGGCGTTGACCTGGGGTTGGATCGTCGCAAACAGCGCGATCGCAGCGGCCATAAACAGCGAGGCAACGCCGAGGGTGAAGATCGGGTCGAACAGGTTTCGACCGGAGGGATCTCGAATCGGAATCGAGATATCGGCGCCGGCGTTCGCCTTCGTTCCCTCGGGGTCGGTGATGAGAACGGTCACGAGGACCGTACTGAGTGCGGCGGTGACCGCTGCGACGTAGAAGGCCGCATCGAAGCCGCTGACGCTGAGCGTGGCGATCGAGTAGGGGCCGAGGTTGACGACCGCGCCGGCGGCCAGCGGCCCGGCACCGAAGCCGAGCAGCCGAAAGGTGTTGTAGACACCCATATTACCGCCGCGGTCGTCGGTCGTCGCGAGTTCGTTCACCAATGCGATCGACGCCGGGACGATAAAGGAGACGCTGACGCCCTGGAGGCCACGGATGACCAGCAAGGTGAGGTACGATTCTGCGAAGACGTACGCGACGTTGGTCAGGGTGAGCCCGGCCAGCCCGATCAAAATGAAAGGCTTGCGACGACCGAATCGGTCGGAGAGTCGCCCCGTAAACGGCTGAAAACTGCTGTTGAGAAAGCCAAATAGCGAGAGGATGATCCCGATGATCATCGCCTCCCCGAGGCCGAGCGTCGCGCCGCCGACGATATCGCTGGCGACGTACAGCGGGATGACGATGATGAGAAACGAGTTGCCGACGCCGTCGGCCATCCGGGCAAACGCTAGGGCAAGTACCCGCCGATCGACGGCGAACTGCGCGAGGATTCGACTGGCGAGCGATCCCATTGTCGGTACGACAACCTCACCGCCGATTATAGTTTCGAATCGAAATATACTCGGCCGGGACCGTCAGGCCCTCGAGTAGCCGTTTGTGCCTGCAGATGTAGCGACGGTGGTGGGCGACGTGGCGCTGCTATTTGCCGACGGCCTCGAGTCGGATCGACACAATCTGCTCTCGTGAGCGGCTTCGGAGGTGAAGCGACGACGTTGTGTTCGCGCCAAACGCGTGGCTTAAGTCACTCGGTCGACGTAACCTGGACACGATGGAATTCTGTGACGAATGCGGTTCGATGATGAAAGCCGACGACGGTCTCTGGGAGTGTGGGAGCTGTGGCTTTACGAAGCCGAAAGGCGACGCCGACCAGTATATCGTTACCGACGACCAGGAGGCCAGCGAAATCATCGAATCCTCAGAGGAGACCTCGCTACCGGAAACTGACGCGCACTGTCCGGAGTGTGGCCACGATCGAGCGTATTGGTATATGCAACAGATTCGGGCTGCCGACGAGTCCGAAACGCGGTTTTTCATCTGCAGTGAGTGCGAGTACAAGTGGCGCGAAGACGATAACTAACACGTTCAACGCTCGACAACGGGCCGATACTGAAACGGAGCCCTCAAGGCGGTCGCTGGCGGACGGCTTTCCATGGCTGCAGACGACCCCGCGATGGATTTCGACGAGCAGGACGACACCGAAGCGATCGTCCAGTACGTCATCGAAGAACACCACGAATTTCTCTCCTGGATCGGCACGACCGTCGACGAGGTCGGCGACGGGGCGGTTACGCTTTCGATCCCGTACGACGAGAAGTTGAGCAATACGCGACCGAACGATCCGAGCGACCAGCGAGCGGATATCCACGGTGGCGTCGCGGCGACGCTCATCGACACCGCCGGCGGATTCTGTCTGCGGACGGCGATCGAGAACCCGTTCGAGGCTCGAATCGCCACGATCAATCTGAACGTCAACTACCTCCGACCGGCGACGGGCGATCTCACCGCGACGGCGGACATCATCCGAGCCGGACGAAGCGTCGGCGTCAGCGAAGTGACCGTCGAGAGTACGACCCCGGACGGACAGACCCGCGAGGTCGCGACCGGACAGGGCGCATTCCGCATTTTCCGACCGGAGTGATCGTCGATCAGTTCGGGTTCGCGCCGTCGTCGTAATCGGGGCTTCGACGGGACGCAAGCCAGAGCCGGACGTGGAAATAACAGCCGACCCCAGCGACGAGTACGAAGTAGAGATAGATCGCCGCCTCGAGGTGAACGGACACCGGATCGATCATACTCGTCGATCAGACTCGAGGCGCTTACGCGGTCGGCTGGACGCGTTCACGGTATAAATCAAGGCTGGTACATCGGTACAGCAATCCGTATCAGTGCTTTCCGGTTGCGATCATCCAGTATCGCACTCCGAGATACACCACGATGACGCCGAACGTGACCGCAAACAGCGTCTCGCCGGCGTTTACCGACACCGACAGCGCGATCAGGTTGAACGCAATGCCGACGACGTACAGCAACCGCATCCGATAGTTACTCACCGGTGGCCACCTCGAGTGGGAATCGCCTTCGGCCGGTTACCCCCTGTATGGGTCGCCACGCGCACCCTCGAGCGTGATACTGCAGACGGCAGGTGTAAACATTCGCGACTCCCGTCTGGCGAGCTCGCTTCAGAGACGTGTGTCCGACAGTACGAGTCGCGCCGAACCGCCTCAGGGGATCTCGGTCGACCACCGTCGACTCGAGGACGAGTCTGCGACCACTCTCAGTCCGCCAACGCCCAATCATATCGATTCCTTCGACAGCACCCTCAAAAATCCTCCTACCGCGAAGGCGAACGCGAGAGTTTTGATGGTCGCGATCAGGCGAACGCGAGGTCGTCGCTGGTCGCAACCTCACCGAACAGCCACTCGGCGTGCTCGAGGGCGTACGTCTTGTGATCGTCCTCGATCGAGCCGATGCAGTCTTCGACCATGATCGGTCGGAAGTCCCGCAGCCCCGCGCTACCGCCCGTGTGGAGGACACAGACGTTCGCGAGCGTGCCACAGATGACGAGATCGTCGATGCCGCGGGCGTTTAGCCACCCCTCGAGTTCCGTCCGATGGAACGCGTCGTAGGTGTGTTTCTCGACGACGTGATCGGCGTCCTCGACGGGGAGTTTGTCGACGACTGCGGCCTCCCAGGAGCCCTCGAGGACGTGTTCGCCCCACTGGTCGAACTCGTCGTAGTAGTGGGCGTCGTCGAACTGTTCCGGCGGGTGGACGTCGCGCGTGTAGACGATCGACGCGCCGGCCTCGGTGGCTCGCTCGACGAGGCCGGCGATCGGCTCGATGGCCGTTTCGCTACCCGGTGCGTACAGCGACCCGTCGGGGTGACAGAAGCCGTTTTGCATGTCGACGACCACGACGGCCGTTCGTGCTGGCTCGAGGTTCATATGCGATCGTTCGAGTGGGATCGTAAAAACGTTCGCGACGACTTGGAGGACGTTCGCGACGGGGTAGGGAAGCGGCGCGGATCGCCCGACGGTTGCGACCGGCGGTCTTTTTGCAGTCGATCGCTTACCGAGGCGTATTCGCATGAACCCGACGCGATTGCAGGTCCTCGCCGCTGTCCTCGCAGCGGCGGTGATCGTGCTTCTCGGCGTCGGGGCCGTCACCGGGGTGTTGGTGTCGCCACTGCCCGCCGACGGGCCGGTCGCCGAGAGCGACGACGAGCCCGCAACGACGGGCGAGCGACCCGACGAGCCGTCGACCACCGAAACCGTCGGGTACGTCGAAGGCTACTGGTACGACGACGAACTCGCGGTCGACGACCGTGATGACGCCGCTCTGGACGACGAGGAACTCGAGGCGGTCGTCTACCGCTCGATGGCTCGCGTCGAACAGCTTCGGAATCTCACGTTCGACGAGGAGGTACCGGTCGATGTCGTCTCCCGCGAGCAGTTCGAGGCCGAGGACGACGGCGTCGTCGGAAACGCGAGCGCGACCGAACGGCTCTCCCGGAGCGTGACCTACGAGACGCTGTTCATGGTCGATCGCGAGACCCCACTCGAGGCCGAACTCGAGGAACTCTACGGCGGGACCGTCGAAGGCTACTACGATCCCTCGACCGACGAGGTCGTCGTCGTCTCTGATAACCCCGAATCGCCCGAACTCGACGAAGTCGTGCTGGGACACGAGCTATTACACGCATTACAGGACCAGCACTTCGATCTCGCGAGTTACCAGCGGGAAACGATCGACCAGGACGCCGCGAAGAACGGGCTCATCGAAGGCGACGCCGTCTGGATCGACACCGAGTACGAAAAACGGTGTCTCGAGGCATGGGACTGTGTCCAACCCGAGGGCGAGACCGTCGCACCGCCCACGATCAATTACGGACTCTACCTGATCGTCTTCCAGCCCTACAGCGACGGGCCGGGCTACGTCGAGTACCACCTCGAGGACGGCGACTGGGAAGCCGTCGACGACCTGTACGACGATCCGCCGGTCAGTAGCGCCGAGGTGATCCGTCCCGGCGACGACCGCGAGCCGGCGGACCTGTCGGTGGCGGATCGCTCGAGCGACGAGTGGGAACGGTTCGGCTCGGACGATGGCGGCGAAACCGTCGGCGAGGTCGGCATGGTCTCGATGTTCGCGGCGGGGACGATGGATCACTCCCGCCCCGCAGTGATCGACAGCGAGGCGTTTTTCACCGACGACGTCGGCTACGACTACGATCAACCGCCGACCGACGGCTGGGCCGGCGACGAACTCGTCGTCTACGCTCACGCAGACCTCGACCCCGACGGCGACCTCGCGGCGGGTGATGTCTCGGACGCTCGCGATCAGACGGCGTACGTCTGGGCCTCGACCTGGGAGACCGACGCCGACGCGAGGCAGTTTCTCGAGGCCTACGAGCAACTACTCGAGGGGTACGACGCCGATCCGGTCGACGACTGGCAAGCCACCTACGTGATCGACGACGAGTTCCCCGGTGCCTACGCCATCGATCGGGACGGCGAGACGGTGACGATCGTTCGCGCGCCGTCGGTCGACGATCTGGCCGCGGTCGACGGTGGCGTCTTCGCCGATAGTGATACCGACTCCGCTCTCGAGGGCCCAGCGACGACTGCCAACGAGGACGCTGGCCGTGAGGCCGCCGCCGATTCGATCGATGGGTTCGGATTCGGATCGGCGTCCGTCGCAATCGTCACTGGCGTCGGTACGGCAATCGTCGTCGTTCGCACTCGCAACCGACGCCAGGGCCGGGGTCCATAGCATCCCACGCCCAACTACCGCACCACGGAACCGTCGCTGCAGGCGCCACAGACGGGCAGCTTTTTTGCCTTCCACGGAAAATCGGCGATATGTCACAGCCGTTTACCACCGTTCCCCCGGACGCGATTCTCGAGGGAACGGCGACCGACGCCTACTTCGATCGCACCCGGACGACCCTCGAGCACGCAGGGAAAGACCCTCACGTGGTCGCGGAGGTAACCGCCGACCAGTTTCCGACCGGCGAGTTCGAAGTCTGTACGGGGATCGAAGATGTCGCGACGCTGTTCGAGGGGCGCCCGGTCGACATCGACGCGCTCCCCGATGGGCAACTGTTCGACGGTGGACCCGTCCTCCGCATCGAGGGCGCCTATCGTGCGTTCGCCGAACTCGAGACCGCGTTGCTCGGGCTGCTCTCCCAGCCGAGTGGCTTCGCGACGGCCGCGCTCGAGGCGCGACTGGCGGCGCCCGACGCGCAGGTACTTTCCTTTGGCGCACGCCACGTCCATCCTTCGATCGCAACGATTGTCGAACGCGCCGCGCTGTTAGCCGGTTTCGATGGGTTCTCCCACGTCGCGGCGGGCGAGCAACTCGAGCGGACGGCCGGCGGGACGATGCCCCACGCACTCATGTTCTGTTTCGGCGAGGGGAATCAGGCCGCAGCCTGGGAGGCCTTCGACGAGGCCGTCCCGGCGGAGACGCCCCGAATCGCGCTGGTCGATACCTTCTGGGACGAAAAAAGCGAGAGTCTCCTGGCCGCCGAGACGCTCGGTGACGAGTTAGATGGCGTGCGCATCGATACGACGGGCTCTCGCCGGGGCGACTTTCGACACATCATCCGCGAGGTTCGCTGGGAACTCGACGCGCGAGGCTACGAAGAGGTCGACATCTTCTGTAGCGGCGGTCTCGACCCGGAAGTGTTGCGGAACCTGCGCGACGTCGCGGACGGGTTCGGCGTCGGCAGCCACATCACGAACCGTGATCCCGTCGATTTCAGCCTCGATATCGTCGAGCTGGCGAACGAACCGATTTCGAAGCGGGGCAAACTCTCCGGCGTCAAGGATGTCTACCGCACGCCAGCGGGCGGCCACCACGTGACGCTCGCCGATCGTCAGGGCCCCGAGGACGGCGACTCGCTGCTCGAGCCGCTGATTCGGGACGGCGAAATCATCCGCGAGTTCGACCTCGAACGAGCGAGCGAGCGGTGTCTGGCCGACGCGGAGAGAGTTGGGTTTGGATCGGCAGGAGAAACGTCGCGGCCGTAGACAGACCAGTACGACTACCAGAATTACAGGACACTCCAGGCTGGCGGTGGCGATCGCACCTGGTAGGGGAACTCGAGGGGCCTCGAGTCGAGTGGACCAGTCTTAGAGTTCTTCGATCGAGCCGTCGGCGTCGCGTTCGCGGAAGACCTGTCCCTCGAAGAGGGTCACGACGACGTCGTCGTCTTGCCACGCGCCGGGGGCAAGTTTGGCCTTGCGGCACGTTCGATCGAGGTACTCGTGTTTGCTCCAGCCGTTTTCGACGGGAACGGTCGGGTAGAGCCAGCCGCCCTCGCCGCCGTCGATGGCGACGCCGTGGGTCCCGAGTTCGAGGTCGGCAACCGGATCGTCGGTGAGGACGACGTTTTTGACCGCACAGACCGAGACGGTGAGATTCGGTAGCTCCGAGGGGCTCACCTCGGAGCCACAGGAGTCCTCGCTCGCGGCCTCGATCGCCGCGTCGACGATCACGTGGCCGAGCTGTTCACCGGAGCGATAGCCACCAGCACAGCCGCGCAGACTGCCACGACCGCGCGTGGACTCGAGGCGAACGAACGCACCGGTGCGTTCGTAGAAGGCCTCGCGCATGCTGCCTGGTTGTTCTCGTTGTCCATGTTCGACGTAGGATTCGACGGATTCACGCGCCAGTTCGACGGCACGCGCACCGTCCTCGTAGGAGAGGTCGACGCCCTGTCGCTGGGACATACAACTGTACATGGGAATGGGCCTCCTAAAACGCTTCCATTCGATTCGACCGTTGTACCACTCGATCGGACCGGCTCGATTCGCGATCGATTCCGGGTGCGAGTCTATCGTGATGGTGGTGGATATACTAGTACCCTCCCAAGCGTCGACTGCTGGGTCGAACCGACACCCGCCAACTGGTTCGACCCAGCAGTGCAGGCTTGGGAAGCCACTAGTGGCGAGATTGCTGGTCGGCGTCGGTGCGGCTCCAGACATCGACGAGCACGTCGAATCGTCCGCCAAGGAGCAACAACACGCCGAGGACGCCAAAACCGACGACGGCAACCAGCCGCGTGGGGCTATCGAGTTGAATCACGACCGACGATGCCGCGCCGACCCACGCGAGCCAGCCAAGCGCCTCCCAGGGCCGCCCGCCGTACAACCGCCAGACCGAAAGCGAGAGCAAGAAGCCGCCGAACGCGGCCGCGACGACGACCCCCGCGAGCCCGACCGGCCACGCCAGCGCGACCAGCCCCGCACAGCCGACGATCGTGACGGCGTCGATTCGATCCATCGCCTCGAGTGTCGTCCCTGCGGGAAAAACGTGTACCGGTTTGGCGAAACGGCCGGCCGCCGGCGATCGGTTCGTGGATGGGACCGGCGGCATCCACGAGAGAGCCCGAGCAACGAAGGCGCTTTAGGCGCTGACCCGCTTGGTGAGCCTAATGAGTAAACCCACGCCCGAGGTCTACGAGCAGGGCAAGGGCATGGACGCCCACAACAAAGTGATGCGCGACATTCGCTCGCGCAAGGAGGCCAGCTACGATCCCCACGAGCCCACCCGCGTCTGGCTCGACGAGGACAACACGCCTGACGGCGTCAAGCGGAGTCTGACGATCATCCTCAATACGGGCGGCTGTCGCTGGGCCCGCGCCGGCGGCTGTACGATGTGTGGTTACGTCGCCGAGAGCGTCGACGGCGGCTCCGTGAGCCACGACGCTCTGATGGACCAAATCGAGGTCTGTCTCGCGCACGAAGCGGACACCGCCGACGAGCCGGCCGACCTCATCAAAATCTACACCTCCGGCTCGTTCCTTGACGAGCGCGAGGTCGGTGCCAAGAGCCGACGGGCGATCGCGGAAACGTTCGCCGACCGCGAGCGCATGGTCGTCGAATCGCTCCCCGATTTCGTCGACCGCGAGAAGATCCGCGATTTTACCCAGTACGGCGTCGACACCGATGTCGCGATCGGACTCGAGACGGCGACCGATCGCGTTCGACACGACTGCGTAAACAAGTACTTCGACTTCGCGGACTTCGAGGACGCCTGCGCCGAGGCGGCGGCCGCCGACGAAGCGGCGGGAGACGCGGCGGACGCCGGCATCAAGGCCTATCTCCTGATGAAACCCCCATTTCTCACCGAATCCGACGCGATCGAGGACATGATCTCTTCGATCGAGCGCTGTGCGGACGTCTCGGGCTGTCACACGGTCTCGATGAACCCCTGTAACGTCCAGCGCTACACCATGGTCGACGACCTCTACTTCCAGGACGGCTACCGACCACCGTGGCTCTGGTCGGTCGCCCACATCCTTGAGGAAACCGCCGCGGTCGACGCCATCGTCGTCTCCGACCCCGTTGGCCACGGCTCCGATCGCGGCCCGCACAACTGCGGGGAGTGCGACGACCTCGTCCAGAAGGCGATCAAGGATTTCGACCTCCGCCAGGATCCCTCCGTCTTCGAGCAAGTCTCCTGCGAGTGCGAACTGACGTGGGAGACCGTCCGCGAGCGCGAACGAAGTTTCAACCAGCCGCTGACGCGGTAACGGCTCGGGGGTGGTACCCTCTCGAGGCACCGAGACGTGCCGTCGTCGCCTGTCGTGGACCGTCGTGTGGACGTACTGCTTCAAAAGTAACCACTCACTAATTGCTCCAGCGTTACGCCCTCACCGAGGGGCCCAACGACCGGTCCGGTCGCCACGGCCATCCTGCGCCGACTGGTCGGCCCCATCAGCCGGGGTCTCGGTTCGCCGAGCGTGGTAGCGTAATCCCGCTTCTTTCATCAACCTGCGACAGCTCGGAATCGAGTACGTGGCGTCGTAGGCCTCCTCGAGATGCGTCTGTACGAGCGCCGGAGACCAGGCCGACTCGTCGTAACCGGCCGCGGTCGGTGGCTCCTGGAGGGTCCGTTCGAACGCCTGGCGTTCGTCGTCCTCGAGCTTTCGCGGCCGACCCGGCCGCTCGGCGTCCGTGACCGCGTCTTCGAGCGATTCGTCCTCGAGACGCGTGAGCCAGCTGTAGATCGTTCGTCGTTCGACGCCGTACCAGTCGGCGAGTTCGGTCTGTGTGATGCCATTTTTGTACGCGATCGCGGCCAGTAGTCGTTTCGTCGGCGTCTTTCCCTCGACGTTCTCGAGTGCGGTCCGGAGTTCTTCGACGGTGATGTTCTCGAGGTGGTCCATCGGATGATGGTTGTTTTCCGAGTAAATATTTCTAACGATGCTGGCGGTGTCCGAACGCACCGACGTATCGACTATCTGACTGCTCGAGGAAACTACTACTGGGTTGCCCTCGAGTACTGCAGTGTGACAGACGAGGAATCCCCGCCGGATCACGGGTGGCTGGACTCGAGTGGCGGTCCGGCCGCCCAGGAGTCGATGGCGACGCTTCGCCGGTTCGTCGCGGACCTGCCGCCGGGTCGGGCCCTCGACGTTGCGACGGGTGGTGGCCACAATGCAATCTTTCTCGCCAAACACGGGTGGGCCGTCGACGCCGTCGATATCTCCCGAGTGCAACTCGAGCAGGCACGCGAACGCGCCGCGTCGCGTGACTGCTCCATCGAGTGGGTTCTGGGCGACGTCGATCGCTACGGGTTTCCGACGGCGACCTACGACGTAATCTCGATCGGCTACTTCGATGCTCGCGATCGGTTCCAGGCGATTACGGACGCGCTTGCCCCTGGCGGCGTGCTGGTCTACGAACACTACCTCGCGTCGCCGGCCGAGGAATCGCGGCTAAGCGACGACTACCGTTTTCGATCGAACGAACTCCTGTCAGCGTGCTCGAACCTGCAGATCCGCTGGTACGTCGAATGGCATCTCGACGGCGAACCTCGCGTCGCGCTGCTCGCACAGCGACCGGGCTCGAGCCGACGGTTGGTCGACTTGCAGCGCCTCGACGATGCTAACTGGTAATCGACTCGGAACGAACGGGGATTCGAGGACTCAAGATTAATATGGAGGCGCCGAGACTGAACGCGTAATGAAAGCGATTGTCAAGCAGGGCCACGAGAAGGGTAACGTATCGCTCGCCGATGTCGAGAAACCGAATTGTGCACGCGACGAGATTCGGCTGGAAATCCAGGCCGCCGGCATCTGCGGCAGCGATGTCGGCGCGTACCTCGCGAAGCCGGAGTACGAGTACCTCTCCGTGCCGGGTATTTTGGGCCACGAGTGCGCCGGTGTCGTCGAAACTGTTGGCACGGACGTGGAGACCGTCGAACCGGGCGACCGCGTCGTCCTCCAGCCCGGCAAACCATGTGGGTCGTGTTACCAATGTCGGACCGGCGAGCCGAACAACTGTCCCGACCGCGAGCCCGCCGTCGCCGCGGGCGGCTTTGCGCCGTTGGTCGTCACCAAGCCGAACCAGGTCATTCCCGTTCCGGACGACGTACCGATCGAGCACGCCGCGATCACCGAGCCCCTGGCGGTCACCCATCGGGCCGTCGAGATGAAAGCCAACGTCGGGCCCGGTGACAGTGTCCTCGTCCAGGGGCCCGGCCCGATGGGCGCGTTCAGCGCACTCATCGCCGATGCGGCCGGCGGGGATGTCGTCCTCACTGGCCTCCCCGACGACGAAACGCGTCTCGAGGCCCTCGCAGGGCTCGACATCGAAACGATCACCGTCGATCCCGACACCGGCGCCCCATCACCGGCGACGTTGGCCGAGCGATACACGTCGCGTCGGGGCTTCGACGTGGCGATCGACGCGACCGGCGTGAGCGTCGGCGTCGAGACGGCAATCGACGCCACACGGGATGGTGGCACCGTCGTCGTCGTCGGCATCCCCTCGAGTGCGGTCTCGATCGAGATGGCCGAACTCGTCCGCTCGGAGATCGATCTTCGAACGTCACACGGCAGCGTCGCCGAGAACTTCTATCAGGCCCTGGAACTGCTGCAACCGCCGAACGCGTTGCCCGTCGGATCGATCATCGACGCGGTTGATCCGCGCGAGCCAACCGAGGCGTTCGAGGCGTTCGTCAAGGCCGAAACGATCAAGCCGGTCTTCGAGATCGACCGCCTCGAGTTACTCGCGTAAGCGGACCGGTCACGTCCCAGCAGCTGTTACCGATTCGTCGTGTGAATCGCCCGACCGAGTGCGTGTTCTGCCGCCTCCATACTCGCTTCCGACAGGGTCGGATGGGCGTGGATCGTCTGGGCGACGTCTTCGAGGGAGGCACCCATCTCGATGGCGAGGCCGATCTCAGCGATCAACTCCGAGGCCTCGGGACCGACGGCCTGGCCACCGAGAACGAGCGCCGAGTCCTCGTCGGCGACGATCCTGACGAACCCGTCGGCCGAACCGGCCGTGAGTGCGCGCCCGCTCGCGGCGAACGGAAACCGACCGACGAGGGGGTCGAACCCTGCCTCGCGGGCGTCGGCGTCGCTCATGCCGACCGTCGCGATTTCGGGGTCGGTAAACACCGCGGACGGCATCGCGCGGTGGTCGAGCGCGGCCGGCTCGCCGGCGATCACGTCCGCGGCGACCTGTCCTTCAGCCGTCCCCGCATGGGCGAGCAACGGTTCGCCGGCGACGTCGCCGACGGCGAAGATGTGATCGACGCTCGAGCGCGCCCGGTCGTCGGTCGCGATGAAGCCACCGTCGTCCGGTTCGATCCCCGCGTTCTCGAGTGCGAGTGTGTCCGTCACGGGCTCTCGACCGACGGCGACGAGCACGTTCTCGACGTCGACGGTCGTCCCGTCGGACGGGGCGGCGTCCGCGGGCTCGGTCTCGACACGGATACCGTCCTCGAGGTCGTGCCACGTCGACGCGGTGGTACCGAACTGGAACTCGATACCGAGTTCGTTCGCGCGGTCTCTGACCGGCTGCGTGAGGTCGTCGTCGTAGCGCGGGAGCACTTCGTCTAGCAGTTCGATCACCGTGACGTCGCTGCCGAGCTTGGCGAAGACGCTCGCGAGTTCCATCCCGATGTAACCGGCACCCACGATCGCTAGCGAGTCGGGGATCGACTCGAGGGAAAGTGCCTGTCTCGAGTCGAGTACCGGCGCGTCGGCCGGATCGAAGTTCGGAATGGTCGTCGGCCGCGAGCCGGTTGCGACGATCGCATGGTTGAACGAAAGTGTCTCCGTCGCCTCTCCACCGTCGGAGGAGGTGATTTCGGCCGTGTGCTCGTCGACGAACTGAGCCGCACCCTCACGTATCGACACGCCGTTGGCCTTGCACAGCTGCTCGACACCATCCGTCAGCTGGTCGACAACATCGTCTTTCCACCCGACCAGTTCGTCGAACGCGACGGTCGGGTCGGCGTAGATACCCATCTCCTCGGCGTGGCCGGCCTCGTGTGCGACGTCCGCAGCCGTAATCAGCGCTTTCGATGGAATGCAGCCGTGATTGAGACACGTGCCGCCGTGGGCGTCTTTCTCGACAAGCGTGACGTCCAACCCGTGTTGTCCGGCCCGAATTGCAGCCACGTAGCCGGCGGGTCCGGCACCGATAACCAGTACGTCGACGTCTACAGTAGAGTCTCCTGCTAGCATCTTCACCTGGCTCTCGTTACCGGTCTGCCTTAATTGTTCTTCAGAAACGACGGTTCGATCCGGACGAGACGGTGCGTTCGGGGGACCAAAATCGCCCCTCGACCGTCGTTCTGCCAAGATGTAACGAAGTGTGCGTCTCGAGTGTCTCGGTTTCTAGTCGGGCCCCTCGCGTCTCGGTGAACTCGTCGGTCGGTTACTGCTCGTAGACTTCCCAGTCGTCGTTCCAGACGCCGATCTCCTGGAAGAAGTCGGCGGCAGCCGGGTGGAACGGCATCTCCGGGAACGCGGTATCGACCCAGTAGTCGTCGTCTTCGAACAGTTCCAGCAGGTCGTGGTACTGACCGAGTTCGTCGCGGTGGTCGTACATCGTCCAGAGGAACTCCGAGATCGTATCGTAGTCCATGTCACCTCGGGTGATGTGGATGTACGGTGCGGCGATGCCCAGAACCTCCTCCGGCGTGTTGATGAGGCCGTCCGAGATGTCTTCGTCCCGGTCGAACCAGTCGACCACGATATCGCTCTCCTCGAGCGTTTGGGCCGCATCGTCGGGATAATCGAGCAACTGTGCGTCGACGGTACTGACGATCTCTTGGCCCCACCCGGCCAGGTTCGGTCCGACGAGCTGGAGGATGCCGACGTCCAGTCGACCCTCGTTGAACGCGCTGGCCTGATCGGCCTGGTTGATGTTGTCGAGCGTGTAGTCGTCTTCGCTGATACCGATCTCCTCTAAGGCGAGTTGCAGCGTCGTTCGGTTCGTACTGCCAGCGACGTTCGGCGAGATCGAGGTATCTTCGTCGATGTCCATGACCGACTGATAGGCCTCGTCGGCCGTCACCCAGAAGGTGCTGATGTCGTAGAAGAAAAACACCTGGACCGGATCGTAGTCGAGTTGGTCGAACGGCTCTTCCTCGGCTCGGATCGCGCGCTCGAGAGTGTCGTCGATGTATCCCATCTCGGATTCCTGCGAGCCGAGCAGTCCGACGTTGGCTTCCGATCCCGCGCTCGTTAGTCCTTCGACGTAGACGTCGTCGGAGTGTTCGTTGACCACCGCGGCGATCCCTTGACTCATGGCGTACGCGGAGGTACCCTCCGTCGAGGTGTGCATTCGAATCGTGCCTTCTTCGCCGCCTGCAGCACCATTTCCGCCGCCATTTCCGCCATTTCCGCCATTTCCGCCGCCGTTGCCATTATCTTCGCCGAGACAGCCAGCAATACCTGCGACACCAGTTGCACCAGCCGCTGCGAGGAACGACCGACGATCGGCCGTCCTGCGGTTGTTGTCATCCTTCATGATCCATATGCAGTATCGTACAAGGGGTACTAAACATTAGTGTCTGAGTACAGACAAAATATTGTATTTCTAAAAACATGACGGTCGATAGGGCGTGATTCGGCAAGGTATAAATGGCAGTATCCGAAACTACGCCAGCATGGGTGTGTCAGATAGTTCCACGATATCCTCGCGTAGCGGATACCTCACGCCGTTGAACGCGCTTCGAGCGCTCATCTGGGTTCTGGGTATCTCGCTGACATTGTATACCCTCTACTACGCGTACTCGAGGGCACTGATTCGAGTTCGGTATACGAATATCTTCCTTGGTGCCGGTCTCGCCTTGTTCTACCTCGTTCAACTGGAGAAGCGGTACGAAGCCGGCGAGGAAGACGACGTTATGACCGGCTCCGGGTCGCGATTTGCCGTGGTGACGAACGCGATTCCAGATGCGATCTGGCGACGCCGTCGGGGGATCGACTCCCTGCTGATCGTCGTCGGTGCAGTCCTAGCAGTGGTCGGGACGGTCTACATCGAACTGCACTTTACCCGGCTGTTCGAAGAGGCGCCGGTGATCGGCTACGAGCCCATGGATTACTACATGGGTGCGATACTGATGCTGGTCGTCGTCGACGCGACGCGACGGGCGTTCGGCAACCTGATCGCGGGCGTGATGATCGTCTCCGTGCTGTACGCACACCACTGGATCGCACCACACATGCCCGGTCTCTTGCAACATACCGGATTCACGTGGGAACAGATCATCCGCGAGGGGGCGGTCTCACTATCCGGTATTTACCACGATACCATCGTCGGGATCGGGCTAACCTGGGTCGCGATCTTCATTATGTTCGCCGGCATCGCGAAATCGTACGGATTGATGGACTGGGTCCTCTCGCTGGGGCGTGAACTCGGGACGACGCTTCGAACCGGCGTCGTCCAGATTGCGTTGATCGCGAGCATGATCATGGGCTCGATCACCGGCAGCGCCGCCGCGAACACGGCGACGACCGGCTCGTTCACGATCCCGATGCTCAAAGAACAGGGCGTGCGCAGCGACTACGCGGCGGCGATGGAAAGCGTCGCCTCGAGCGGTGGGCAGATGCTCCCGCCGATCATGGGCGTCGCCGCGTTCCTGATGGCGGACATTCTCGGTGTCCCCTACGTGCAGATCATCCAGGCCGGCACGATACCCGCGCTGCTGTTTTACTTCAGCGTCGGCGTCGCGCTGCACCTCGTCGTGACTAAAAACGGGTGGACGACCACGAACACGACGTCGTTCGACTCCTCGGTCCTCTGGAGCGGGCTCAAGTTCGTCCCACCCCTTGCGGTCCTCATCTATGGACTCGTCGTGATGCGGCTCACGCCGTTGACGGCGGGTCTGTACACGATCATCACGATGTGGGCCGTCGCACTTGTTACGGCGCTGGTCTTCGACCGCAGCATCGAGGGTGCTCGCACTGAACTGTACAACACCGTCGAAGGGCTTCGAGACGGTGCCGTGGACATGGCCCCCCTGATCGGCGTCCTCTCGGCCATGGGGGTCATCGTCGATATGCTGGTGAATACGGGCCTCGCCCAGAAGGTGAGTACGGCCCTCGTCTCGATGGGGGCAGGTGCACTGTTGCTCGTGCTCATCTTCGCGATGATCTCGAGTATCCTGTTTGGCCTCGGGATGCCGACGCCGGCCGCGTACATTCTCGTCGTGATTCTGGTTGCGCCCGGGTTGATCGATCTCGGCGTCCAGGAGATCACGGCACACATGTTCGTCTTCTACTTCGCGATGCTGTCGGCGATCACCCCGCCGGTCGCCATCGCGGTGGCCGTCGGATCGCGCATCGGGAACGCCGATTTCAACAAGGCCTGTCTGCAGGCGCTTCGAATCGGTGCACCAGGCTTCCTGATCCCCTACTCGTTCATCGTCAACGATTCGCTGATCTACTGGTCGATGCCGGAGACGTTGGTCGCATTCCCCCTGGTGCTTGTCGGTACGATCGCGCTCGTGATCACCATCGTCGGCTACGACAACTCCCGTCGGCTCAACTACGTCCACCGGGGGGTGTTCATGGCGCTTGCCTGTGGTGCGCTGTACGGCTCGGTCGTTAGCGTCGCCGTCCAGGCAGTCGCCGCGTTCCTCATCCTGGCGCTCATCGTCGCGGGCAACAAAGAAGTCGATCTGCCGCTCTCCGAGCCCGTCGAGTAACAACTCCGCAGTAATCGCTTTCTTCGGATCACTTTCGTCGGTTCGCCACGCTCGAGCTCAAAACAGCGCCGAGCTCGCTATGCGTTACAACGGTCGTCGATCGTCCGGCAGAGCACCTCGATCGCGTCGACCAGATACGCCGTCTCGGCCCACTCGTCGGCAGTGTGTGCCTGCGTCGGCGTGCCGGGCCCCCAGATGATCGTCGGGATGTCGGCGTCGTTGACCAGATTTCGTTGATCCGTCGCCGCCGATTTGCCCGCCGGATCGGTCGGCGCGTCGGCCACAGTCGAAGCGTGGTCCCGAACCGTTTCGGCGATCGTCGCGTCGATCGGAATCTCGGCGG
The DNA here is from genome assembly GCF_006543045.1 of Salinadaptatus halalkaliphilus. GTDB lineage: Archaea > Halobacteriota > Halobacteria > Halobacteriales > Natrialbaceae > Salinadaptatus > Salinadaptatus halalkaliphilus. The sequence continues at coordinate 118,259 of NZ_RBZW01000012.1, forward strand.
CCTCGTAGGTCCGGGTGCGTTCGACGGTCACGTCGAAGCCACGTTCCCGAACGATTTCGAAGAGATCGTCCATCTCCGCGTCGATCTCGCTCGGCGACTCGTCGGGCAAGAACCGCCGATCGAACCTGATCTCGACCTCCTCGGCGAGCACGTTCTCCTTGGTTCCGCCCTCGAGCACCGTCGGCGTACACAGCGACTCGCCGACCAGCGGGTGGGTCCGCTCGGCGATCCGCTCCCGGTAGGCGCGCAACGACTCCTCGAGCGCGAACAGGCCGTCGACCGCGTTGGCGCCGGCGTGTGGTTTGCTCGCGTGGCCCGCATCGCCCGAGATCGTTGCGACGTACCAGGCGAGGCCTTTGCCGACGGTCTGGACCTCGAGTTCGGTCGGCTCGAGGACGATGCCGGCGTCGGCCTCGAGATTCTCGACGAGCGTCTTGGTGCCCGGCTCGGCGGTTTCTTCGCCCATGGCGAACGTTAGCGTGAGCCGACCGTCGACGCCGTCGGCCGCGACCTCGCGAGCGGCCAGCATGGCGGCGGCGACGCCGGCTTTCATGTCGCTCGCGCCGCGGCCGTAGACCCGTCCCTCGTCCGCGTCGACCACGCCCTCGAACGGGTCGACCGACCAGCGCTCGAGATTACCCGGTGGCACGACGTCGATGTGGCCGTTCAACACCAGGTGGTCCCGTTCGGTATCACCATCGCCGATCGTTGCCCGAACCTGCGGACGATCCGGGTAGGGGTCGGCCACGAGTTCGGCGTCGATACCCGCGTCGGTGAGCCATCTGTAGATGAATTCCGCGCACGCGGCTTCGTCTCCCGGCGGATTCTGCGAGTCGTACGAAACCAGTTCGCCGAGCAGCGTCGCTGCCTCCTGTTCGGATACCGTCGATCGATCGTCCATAGACAGTAGCTAGCACGAGACAGTATAAACGTACGCCCGCCGGAGCCGTTCGATACTGTCGAATGCCTTCGCGGTCGCCCTGATCGAGTAACGCGGTCGACGCAACCCCCGCCGCTTCGGTCGGGTGGGAAAAATATAGGTAACGTCGCCAACGACGTAGCGTACATGGTCCATGAGACGATAAACCACACGGAGCTACTCGAAGATCTGTTGTTGACCAGACGATTCGAAGAGAAAGTCCTCGAGGTCTACCAGGATCGGGGCATCCGCGAACTGCCACACTCGAGTCTCGGACAGGAGGCGGTCGGCGTCGGCGCCTGCTATCCCCTCGAGGACGACGACCTTCTCGCGCCGTCGTTGCGAACCCGCGCCGCCATGCTGTTGCGGACGCCGGTCGAGGAAATCGTCGCCGGAATGTACGGCACCGAGTCCGGACCCTCGAGCGGGCGAACGACCGAACACCACATGGGATCCTCGGAGTACGGCATCCTCGGCACGACGGGGATGATCGGGTCGCACCTGAATCCCGCCGTCGGCGCGGCGCTTGGCAACCGAACGCTCGACAACGACCGCGTGACGGTCGTCTTCTTCGGTGACGGCGCGTCCCAGCGCGGCGAGTTCCACTCCGCGTTGAACTTCGCGACCGTCCAGGAACTGCCCGTCGTCTTCGTCATCGAGAACAACCAGTGGACGGAGGCGATGTCCATCGACAAGCTTGTCGATGTCGATGATCTGGCCGACCTCGCCGGTCACGGCCTTCCGACGGAAATCGTCGACGGGCAAGATGTCGAGGCGATGGTCGAGGCGACCGCCGAGGCGGCCGACCGAGCGCGATCCGGCGACGGCCCAACGTTGCTCGAGGCCAAGACCTACCGATACCGACCTCACGCAGAGACGATGCCCGAACACCGCGACGAGGCAACCCTCGAGGCCTGGAAGGATCGCGATCCGGTCGAAATGTACATCGACCGGCTGCTCGAGCGCGATCAGATCACCGAAGCCGAGATCGAATCGATCGACGAACAGCTGCAAACGACGATCGACGACGCATTCGACATGGCTGAATCCGACGAACTACCCGACGAAGAGACGCTGTATCACGTCTACAAAGACACCGAGATCGACCACTGGAAGGGGGTGGCAAAATGAGCCAACAACTCGACGCCGAGACCGAGACGACCACCCAGACGATCCGCGAGAGCCTCAATCAGGCCCTCCACGAGGAACTCGAGCGCGACGAGCGCGTGTTGCTCTACGGCGAGGATGTCGCCGAGTACGGCGGCCTCTACAAGATCAGCGAGGGACTCTACGAGGAGTTCGGCGAGGAACGCGTCTTCGATACGCCGCTCGCCGAAACCTCGCTCGGCGGCACGGCCGTTGGAGCTGCACTGGCCGGCGCTCGCCCGGTCGTCGAGATCATGTACGCTGACTTCCTGCCGATCGCGGGGGATCACCTGATCAACTACGCCGCCAAGATGTACTTCAACTACGGCGACGAGACGAGCGTCCCGATGGTCGTCCGCTCGATGTACGGCACCGGCGACGGACACGGCCTTCACCACGGCCAGAGCCCCGAAGCCTGGTTCATGAACGTTCCCGGGCTGAAAGTCGTCATGCCCTCGACGCCGCGGGAGTACAAGGGCCTGCTGAAGGGCGCGATCCGGGACGACGACCCCGTCATCTTCCTCGAGAACAAGATGCGATACGGCGAGAGCGGTCCCGTCCCCGACGAGGAGTACACGATCTCGCTGTGCGAGTCCGACGTCAAGCGAGAGGGCACCGACGCCACCATCGTCGCCATCGGCGGCATGGTCTACGAGGCCCTCGAGGCGGCCGAACGGCTCAGCGAGCAGGGTATCGAGTGCGAAATCGTCGATCCCCGGACCATCTCGCCGCTGGATACCGGCCCCATCCTCGAGTCGGTCGAGAAGACGAACATCCTCGTGACTGCCCAGGAGGCGCCGACCTTCGGCGGCTTCGGCTCGGAGGTCGCCGCACAGGTGATCGACGATGCCTTCTTCTACCTCGACGCGCCGGTCAAACGCGTCGGCGCACCGTTTACGCCGATTCCGTTTGCGGAGAACTTAGAGGAGGCGTACCAGCCGACCGCAGACGACATCGAGAGCGCCGTGATCGACGCGATCGAAACCTAACAGCGATGCAAGAGCTCACACTCCCCAAACTCGGGCAAGCGATGGAGGAAGGACTGGTCCTCGAGTGGCACTGCGATGTCGGCGACGAGCTGACGGCGGGCGACCCCGTTGTCGTCATCGAGAGCGAAAAGACCTCTCACGAGATCGAGGCCGACCAGGACGGCCGCCTGCTGGCAAAGCGCGTCGACGCCGGCGACACCGTACCGATCGGGACGACGCTCGGCTACGTCGGCACGGACGACGAGGCCGACGACCTTCCGGACGATTCGGCCGCCGAGACGGACGCTGGGGCGGCCGAACCGTCGGATGCGGATGCCAGTCCTGCTGACCGACAGACTGCGAGCGACTCGAGTGGCGACGTCGACCGGGAGCAGATCGGCACCGAGACGCGAGACGACGGTCCGGCGCCGGAGACGATTCGGGCATCGCCAAGCGCGCGGAAGGCCGCTCGGGTTCACGACGTGGACGTGACCGCAGTCGGGCAGGCGGTCGGCGTCGCGCAAGTGCGACCCGAACACGTCGATGAGTACGTCGCCGCACAGGAAACCGATTCCGGCGAGGAGATCCGTGGATCGCCTGCGGCGCGACGGATCGCGGACGAACGCGGTGTCGACCTCGAGGCCGTCGGCGAGGACCGGGGAACGACCCGCGTTCGGATGGCCGACGTCGAGCAGTACGCCGACCAGCAGCCGGCGTCGATCCCGGCGACCGACGAACGAATCGACGACGAGGCGACTGCGGCGGCCGACCCGTCGCCGAGCGTCCGGGAGACGGTGTCGATCACCGGCGGGCGCCAGGTGATGTTCGATCGGATGCAGACGGTCTCCTCGGAGTACGGCTCGACGACGACCGTTGCCAAGGTCGACGTCACCGAACTCAGGTCGCTGCTCGACTCGTTGGGATCCTCCTGGGAGGCGTATCACGACGTTTCGCCGTCGCTAACCGCGTTCGTCCTTCGGGCGGTCGCCCAGGAGCTGCCGGCGTACCCGATGCTCAACGCCGAAATCGTCGACGACGACGGGACGGACGCGTTCGTCCGGCAGTTCGAGGACATCAATCTCGGGCTCGCGGTCGATACGGACCACGGACTGCTCGTCCCGACGATCTACGACGCCGACACACAATCCGTAACCGAGCTCGGCGACACCGTCTCCGACCTCGCGAGACAGGCTCGAGAACGTGATCTCGAGATGGAACAACAGCAAAACGGCACCTTCACCGTTTCGAACGCCGGGACGTTCGGCGCCTACATCAACACGCCCCAGATCAATCCGCCTCAGACGGGGATCCTCGGGGTCTGTACGGTAAACGAGGAACCCGGCGTCGTCGACGGCGAGGTCGTTCCGCGGGAGATGATGCACCTCTGTCTCACCTACGACCATCGCGTCGTCGAGGGCGCGACGGCGGTCCAGTTCCTGCAGGCAGTAAAACGCCGCCTCGAGGACCCACAGTCGCTGCTTTCCTAACGACGCGTCGTTTCGCGCCCAGCCGTTCGTTTCCGACGTTCGTTTTCGCGTCTTCTCGATGGTCGTCTCGGGGTATTCCCGGCGAGACCGCACTCGGTCGCTCAGAGCCCGCGGACCTGTCCGCCGTCGATCGGGAGGACGGCACCGGTCACGTAATCGGCCGCGTCGCTCGTGAGAAACTCGACGACATCGGCGCAGTCTTCGGGCGTGCCGATCCGCTCGAGTGCGGTATCGCTCTCGACGTCTTCGATGCCGCGCTTTTCGAAGGCCTCCATCAGCCGTCCCGTCCCGATGTAACCCGGCGCGATGACGTTGGCGGTGATACCGTACTCGCCGACGTCCTGTGCGAGGTACTTCGTGTACATGATGATCCCCGCCTTGGCGGCGCCGTAGTGGGCGTAGGAACCGTCTCGACGCGCCTGTCGTCCCGCGCCCGAGGCGACAGTCACGATCCGGCCGTACTCCTGCTCTTTCATGTACGGCGCGACCGCGAGGCAGGTGTAGATCGTGCCATAGAGGTTGCGCTCGATCGTCGCGTGCAAGTGCTCGAGGTCGAGTTCGCTCGCGAGAGTGTCGTCGTTCGGGCCGACACCGCCACCGGCGTTGGCGACGACGATGTCGATCCGGCCGAACTCGTCGGCGACCGCGTCGGCCATCGCCTGGACCGCGTCCGGATCCGTAACGTCGGCTTCGATACCGATCGCGTCGACGCCGTGGTCGCGCAGTTCCGCGACGACGCCTTCCTCGTCGACCTGGGCCTGCTCTCGTTCGTACTCCTCGTAGGCCTGCAGGTCGATATCGGCCACGGCGACGTTCAACCCTCGTTCGGCCAGTCGCAGTGCGTACTCTCGGCCAAGTCCTCGAGCGCCACCGGTGACGAGTGCGGTTCCCGTAGCATCTGTGTCAGTCATACTCGCCCAGACGCTGCGTTCCGTGTTTATTCTTTTTACACTACGATGACATTTGGTCGGAACGACGGATCGCGGTCGCGCCTGTGACGACGTACAGCAGGAGTCTCTAGGAATAGGTAATGCTCAACTCGAGTTCGTTCGTCATGCTGCGGAGCAACTGTAGGAGATCCTCGTCCGGATCGCCCATGCGGTGAATCGGCCCGGAAACTGCACACGCGCCGATAATCTTGTTTTCAGGCTGGGTAACTGGGACGGCGATCGACTGCACGCCTTCGGTCGTCTCACCAACGGTCATTGCGTATCCCCGCTCGCGAGTGCGCTCGAGTTCGGTCAGGAGTTGGTCTCGGTCGGTGATCGTCTCCGGGGTTGCCGGCGGGAGGCCGTGGCGATCGATGATCTCGTCGATACGGTCGGTCGAGTACTCAGCGAGAATCGCGAGCCCACCTGCCGCCTGATTCATGTAGAACCGCGTACCGACCCGCGACCGCATCGGGACGCCGTTACGGCCCACTTCGCGGTAGAGAACGACTGCACGACCGTTTTCCTCCACAGTGAAAAACGCGTTTTTGTCCGTTCGTTGGGCGAGTTCTTGCATATGGAGTTTTATCTCCCTCGATCCTGGGTATTTGCTTCGTACAAACCCACCGATGTCAAGAAATTGCAACCCTAAGGAGTACGTCTGACCATCCTTCTCGACGAAATCGTATTCCTGGAGCGTTCGAAGGTGCTTGTGAACACTACTCGTCGAAATATCCGTCGCCTGGCTGATCTCCGTTACCCCGCCACTGCCACCGATCTCAACGAGTGCCCCGATGATCGTCAGCGAGTTAGCTGTCGCCTGAATCAACGGAGACGGCTTCGTGTCGTCTGGCGGTGTCATACACCGTCGTATGTGAACTACTCACTTAGACTTTTCCCATAACGAAAACTAAATCGACCGAAAGCTAGTCGTGGCGCGACGTTTTCGCAGACGGAAATCATCTTGTAATCCTTTAACACACGGGTGAGAGGCGCACGGGCCACTCGTCTCGAGCGATTGTGGTGGGCGGATGGCAACTATTACAGCCATACGTCTGTATAATATCATCTGCCTGCTGAGCCGCCATTCGTTCCGCGGTAAGTCGGATCCGCGGCTATTCCAGCATCGAATACAAAAACTCAGATGCTATATATTATCAAATAAAATATTATTTATTTGGGTGTGATCAGTTGTATATCCTGTCCTGGCTTATCCATAATATATATTGCTAAATTAATATATTTAGTCCTTATTATGGTGGGTATGGACATTTTCTGCAGAATAATACACTATCTGAATGTGAGTGTGGTTACCATGGGTACAGAAGATGATATATGGATATTGATCATTCTTTGGAACAATCGTTTTCTAGTATTACTTCGTCCCGGTCGAGTCGAAGATCACCACGTTTTATTTTTCCGTACCGTGTGGGTTCTGGTGACTATGTACGTACCGCATTGGGTGCACAGCAAGCCGACCGTCGCCGGCCCACCGATTGCCCGGCGTCGCCACCGACCGGTGGGATCGAACGATGTCTGATCTCACGCTCCGGCCGTTTTTCTGGCGGCCGACGAACCTCTTTCCGGAGACCCGACTCGTCGCTCGAACTCACGACGGAATACACGAATATACCTACGACGCGTTTGGGAGACGCGTCCGGTCACTCGTCGCTGCGCTCACCGACCGTGGCCTCGGACCCGGCGATCGGATCGCCACGTTCGGCTGGAACCACCACCGACACTTCGAGGCGTACTTCGGCGTACCACTCTCAGGTGCACAACTCCACACGATCAACGTAATGCTCGGCGACGACGACATCGTCCACATCGTCGAGGATGCTGCCGACGACTGCCTCCTCGTCGATCCGGGCGAGCCGTTCCGGACGATCGAGCGCCTCTGGGACGATCTCCCGATAGAGCGCGTCGTCGTCATGGCCGAGTCGGTGCCCGAGACCGATATCGACGCGGTCGCTTACGAGGATCTCCTCGCCGACCACGAGCCGATGCGGGAGTTGCCGCCGCTCGAGGAGGATCTCCCGGCCGGGATGTGCTACACGTCGGGGACGACCGGGCGACCGAAGGGCGTCGAGTACACCCAGAAGATGATCTACGCCCACGCGATGATGGTGATGACGCCCGCTGGGCTCGATCTCAGCGAGCGCGATGTCGTCATGCCCGTCGTGCCGATGTTCCACGTCAACTCCTGGGAGTTCCCCTACGCGGCGACGATGGCCGGCGCGACGCAGGTGTATCCCGGTCCCTCTCCGGACGCGGCCGATCTGCTCGAGCTCATCGAGCGCGAAGGCGTGACGATGACCGCCGGCGTGCCGACCGTCTGGATCAATCTCTTGGAGCACGTCGACGAACACGGCGGCGACCTCTCCTCACTCGAGCGCATCGTCGTCGGCGGGAGTGCGGCGCCGGCCGATATCATGCGTCGGTACGACGAGGAGTTCGACGTCACGATGGAACACGCTTGGGGGATGACCGAGACGATGAGCATCGGCTCGGTTTCCCGTCCGAAAGCACGGATGGACGACTGGGATCGAGAGCGAACCGCCGCCAAACGCAAGAAGCAGGGACTGCTCTCGCCGGGCCTCGAGATGCGCGTCGTCGACGACGACGGCGAGGCGGTCGCCTGGGACGGCCAGTCGGCCGGCGAACTCCTCGTTCGCGGCCCGACGGTCGTCTCGGAGTACTACAATCGGCCCGACGCCACGGCGGCGGATTTCGTCTCGCGGCCCGTCGGCGAGACGGCCGGCTCGTCCGAGGGTTTTTCGCCCTCCGAAAAATGGCTCAAGACGGGCGACATCGTCACCGTCGACGAGGACGGCTACCTCGAGGTCGTCGACCGCGCCAAGGATGTCATCAAAAGCGGCGGTGAGTGGATCTCCTCGATCGCGCTCGAGAACGCGCTGATGGCCCACGAGGCAGTCGTCGAGGCGGCTGTCGTCGGCGTTCCACACGAGAAGTGGCAAGAGCGGCCCCTCGCCTGCGTCGTGACCGCAGGTGGGTCGACCATCGACGAACCCGAACTTCGGGACCACCTGGCGGACGAACTCGACCAGCCCGACTGGTGGTTGCCAGACGAGATTCGGATCGTCGAATCGATTCCGAAAACGGCGACCGGAAAGTTCGATAAGAAAACGTTACGTGGCCGTCTCGACGTGGTAGCAGACGATGAGTGAACTGTTCGACCTCACGGGGAAAACGGCACTGGTAACCGGCGGCGGTCGCGGCATCGGCCGGGCGATCGCCACCGAGCTCGCAGCAGCCGGCGCAGCCGTGGTTCCGTCGGCTCGGTCGACGGACGAGATCGAAGCCGTCGCCGACGAGATCGACGCCGCGGGCGGCGATGCGCTTGCCGTCCCCGCGGACGTAACCGATCCCGACGCCGTCACGAACGCGATCGATCGAACCGAGGACACCTTCGGCAGCGTCGACATCGTAGTCAACAACGCCGGATTCAACCCCGACAGTGCGCTTGGCCAGCCCGAAGATGTCTCGACCGACGACCTCGAGCGGGTGCTCGCAGTCAACCTGAGCGGCGCCTACGAGGTAACCCGCGCGGCTGCGGACGGTCTCGAGGACACTGGTGGCTCGGTGATCAACGTCGCCAGCGTCGGCGGACTGGTCGGCCTCCCGCGACAACACCCCTACGTCGCCTCGAAACACGGGCTCGTCGGGCTGACCAAGAGCCTCTCGCTCGATTGGGCGCCCGAGGTACGGGTCAACGCCGTCGCACCCGGGTACGTCTCGACCGACCTGACCGAAGACCTCGAGGGCAACGAACGCCTTCGCCAGTCGATCCTCGAGCGAACGCCACTCGAGCGCTTCGCCGAGCCCGAGGAGATCGCCGGTCCGGTGGTCTTTCTCGCGAGCGATGCCGCGAGTTACGTGACCGGATCGGTGCTCGCGGCCGACGGCGGGTGGACCGCCCGATAGCGAATTGTCAGAATTCGCGGTCACACCGACCCGTAGCAGAATATTGATAACCCTTGGCACAAACTCTCCGGTATGTCACAGACGAACGGTCGAATCCGAGACGGGGATCCTCGGTCCGTACCGATGGCGCGACACACGGAGACGCATACGAACCGTCGTCTGGACGGCAACAACACTGACACGTACCAATGAATCCGTTCGAAGATGTAGACGTTCTGGACCTGACGCAGTCGATCGCTGGCCCGGTGTCGACGCAGTTCCTGTCGATGCTGGGTGCAAACGTGGTCAAAGTTGAGCCACCGCAGGGAGACGCATTCCGGGGGTTGCTCGACGGCGCGATGTTCGCCTCGGTCAACCTCGCAGGCAAACGAAGCGTCTGTCTCGACATGAAAAGCGAGGAGGGCCAACAGGCCGCCAGAGAACTCGCCGAGGAGGCCGACGTCATCGTCGAGAGCTTCCGACCGGGCGTCGTCGAGAAGTTCGGACTGGACTACGAATCAGTCGCCGAAACGAACGACGATGTCGTCTACCTCTCACTGACCGGCTTCGGACAGGAAGGGCCGTACGAAGAGTGGCCGGCCTACGATCCCGTTCTCCAGGCAATGAGCGGCCTGATGTCGACGATCGGTTACAAGGACCGTCCGCCGGTTCGGATCGGTGCGAGCGTCATCGACTGGGGGACCGGTACGACCGCCGCATTCTTGCTCTCGTCCGCGCTTCATCAGCGCGAACTCACGGGAGAGGGCGAGTACATCGATGTCAATCTCTTCGAGGTCGCGACCGCCTGGATGGGTTACTGGATCGCCCACTACACCGGCACCGGCGAAGTCGCCGAACGCTCCGGACAGGGCTTTGCCGGGCTCGCGCCGAACGAGGTCTTCCACGCCGCGAACGACGAACCGTTCTATATGAGCGTCGTCAACGATCAATTCTTCGATCGCCTCTGCGAGACGATCGACCGACAGGACCTCGCCGAGGACGAGCGCTTCGAGACCAACGACCAGCGTTGGGACAACCGCGAGGAGTTGCGCGAAATCTTGGAGGACGAGTTCAGTCAGTACGAGCGCGAGGATCTCTGTGAACGGCTTGCTGAAGCCGGCGTCCCGACCGGTCCGCTCAAGCACGTCGACGAAGTCGTCGAGGACGAGCACCTCCAGGAACGCAACATGTTCACCGAATCGCACAACCTCTGGACCGATACGCCCGTCAAGACGGCCAACCCGCCGTTTAGCACCACCAGTGGCCGCCCGGATCTCGGCGATCGACCGCCGGAACGCGGCGAGCACACCCGCGACGTCCTCGCGGAACTCGGCTACGACGACGACCAGATCGAACGCATGCTCGAGGCCGGCGCGGCCGGCCCCGAGGAGTAACGGTTAGATAACGCCTTTTTCGCGCAACGACTCGATCTCCTCGTCCGTGTAGTCGAGCGCCTCGAGAATCGCCTCGGAGTGTTCGCCCAGATCGGGCATCGCCTCGCTGGTCGTCTCGAGACCGTCGAAATCGATGGGGTTTCTGACGTAGGGGACCGGTCCATCCTCGGTCTCGAGTTCGTCGATGAGTTCCAGGTGGTCGGTCTGGGGGTGCTCGAGGACGTCCTCGAGGTGGTTGACATCGCCCCACGGGATGCCGGCGTCGGCGAGTCGCTGGGCCCAGTAATCGCGGGACTCCTCGGCGATAATCGATTCCATCGTCGCTTCGAACGTTTCGCGATGCCCGACGCGTTGCTCGTTTGTCGCGAATCGATCGTCCTCGAGGAGGTCGGGACGGTCGATGACATCGGTACAGAGCGCTTCCCAGTGGGCGTCGCTGAGGATAGCGAAGTTGACGTACTGATCGTCGGCCGTCTCGTGGGGGCCGTACGGCGTCAGGAGATGATGGCGCATACCGACGCGGGCGGGGGTTTCGTCGTTGTGCCAGTACTTGTGGGGAAAGTAGCCCAGCCACGAGACCATCCCGCCGAACATGGTGACGTCGATCGCCTCGCCGTCGCCGGTTCGCTCGCGGTGGAACAACGAGAGCAACGTCGCCATCGTCCCGTAAGTCGCGGCGTTGATGTCACAGATCGAGAGCGGAATCTTCGCCGGCGCGTCCGGTGAGCCGTTCATCAGGATCGAGCCGGTTTCGCCCTGCATCACCAGATCGTAGGCCTTTCGGTCGCTGTAGGGGCCGGTGCGGCCGTAACCGGAGATATTCAGGTAGATGACGTCCTCGTTGATCGCCGAGATGGCGTCGTAGCCGACGTCCAGCCGTTCGACGACGCCCGGCGAGTAGTTCTGGACGACGACGTCGGCCTCGGCCGCGAGTTCGTAGAAGATCTCGGTCCCCGCCTCGGCCTTCAGATCGAGTTCGATGCTCGATTTGTTCCGGTCGACCCAGGCGTGGGCCGAGGAGTCGCCGTGGACGACCGAATCCCAATGGCGATTGACGTCGCCGACGCCGGGCCGTTCGACCTTGATAACTTCGGCCCCGAAATCCCCGAGCAGCCGCGTACACAGCGGCGCGCTGACGCCGCTTTCGAGACTCACGACGGTGATATCCTCGAGCGCGAGCATCTCACTCCTCCCCCTCGCTCGAGGGCTGGGTACCGATGCCGGTCGGCCAGCCCGGCGGCTGGGCGGCGCTTGGCTGGGCGTGCGAGCGCTTCTGGACCATCGGCGTCCGCTCGAGGCTGAGGACGAGTTCGTCGTCCTGATTGTACGCGCGAAGTTTCGTCGTCACGATGCCGACGTGGTCGCGGGACTCGAGCTCGCGCTTCGAAACGACTTCGCTCTCGACGAAGAGCGTGTCGCCGTGGAAGACGGGCGCGTGGTGGCGTACGTCGTCGTAGCCGAGGTTGGCCGTGGCGTTCATCGAAATGTCGATGACGCTCATCCCGACCGCCGTGGCGATGACGACGAGGCCGTTGACGAGTCGCTCGCCGAACTCCGTTTCGGCGGCGTAGGCCTCGTTGAAGTGCATCGGGTTGAGGTTCATCGTGATGTTCGTCAGCCAGACGTCGTCGGTCTCGGTGATCGTCCGGCCGAAAGGGTGTTTGTAGACATCGCCGACCGTGAAGTCCTCGTAGTAGCGGCCCTGCCAGCCGGAGACGACGTTCGATTCGTCGGTCGTATTCGGCTTGTCGGTCGTGCTCTCGTCGGTCGTGTCGTCGTCGGTCATGGATATGGATGTGAATCGATCGTGGATTATCGAACGCGTTCGGGATCGTCCGTCGTTCGCCGCATTCCTCGAGCGTGTCTCTCAGTACGAGCGCGGCATCCCGAGGACGTTCTCGCTGATGTAGTTCAACACGAGCTGTTGGGTGATCGGGACGATTCGGGTAAGTCGCGCTTCCCGGAAGTATCGCTCGACGTCGTACTCGCGGGCGACGCCGAACCCGCCGTGGGTCTGGACGGCGGCATCTGCCGCGTCGAAAGCGGCCTCCGCCGCGCGGTACTTCGCAGCGTTTGCCATCGCACCGGTCTCTTTCTGACTCAACTGGTCGATGGTGTCGGCTGCCCCGTACAGCAACTGCTTTGCTGCCAGCACCTCGGTGTAAGCGTCCGCGAGCGGATGTTGGATCGCCTGATTCGAGCCGATTGCGTTGCCGAAGACCTCGCGTTCGTTCGCGTACTCGATGCCACACTCGAGGGCGACCTCGCCGAGGCCGACACACTCGGCGGCGATCGCGAGCCGTTCCTCGTTGAGACCGTCGAGAATCTGGTAGAAGCCGTTTCCCTCCTCGCCGATGAGTCGGTCTGCCGGCACGCGCAGGTCGGTAAACCACATCTCGTAGGAGTGGACGAACCCGCTGACGGTCTTTGGAATCTGTTCGATCTCGAGGGCGTCCTGTGCGTAGGCGTCCTCGATGTCGACCAGGAACATCGAGATGCCCTGCGTTCGCTTCTCGACCTCGTCTCGGGGCGTCGTCCGCGCGAGCAACAGCAGGTAGTCCGTCGCGTCGACCCGGGAAATCCAAATCTTCTGGCCGTTGACGACGTACTCGTCGCCGTCTTTTTCGGCCCGTGTCTCGATCGACGTGGAGTCGGAGCCGGCGTTTGGCTCGGTCAGTCCCATCGACTGAATGGCGACGTCGCCGCGGGCGACCTTCGGCAGGAGTTCCGCCTTGAGGTCCTCGTCGGCGTACTTCACGAGCGGCGTGCTGTTATAGATGCCACCGTGGATCGCCTGGGCGGCGCTGAAGCCGCCGCCGTTGGCCGCGATCTCTTCCATCATCACGGCGACCTCCGGCGTTCCCATCCCGGCACCGCCGTACTCTTCCGGGATGAGAATACCGAGCCAGCCGTGCTCGCCCAGCAGGTCGACGAATTCCTGTGGGTAGGACTCCGCTTCGTCATGTTCACGCCAGTACGCTGCGTCGAACTCCGAACAAATATCGCGTATGCTGTCGCGAACGAGCGCCTGTTCGTCCGATACCGGGATGGTATCCCGCCAGGAGTGAACCATACGTATACGGCGTTCGGACGACTACATAAATCATGTGGAGGCTGACAGGCAGCCACGACTTCGCCCACCACCATGGTAAGAGAGACCAATAGTGGTTCGAACATGCAGAACGTTTTTCCTCACTCGGGCGCTCGTCGTTTCCATCGTACCTAACGGGTGAAACACCAGTATACCTTTTAGGAGGGCGATAACGCCGAGGACAGTGGCGTTCCAGGAGTTCGACGATGCAGAACGCTTAACACCGTTCGAGCGAGACGATTTGGCATGGCATCAGAGCACGAACGGGGACGGGTGAAAACGATGGAAACCGCATTCGACATCATCGAGACCCTGGTGGCACTCGATGGCGGTCGTATCTCCGAGGTCGCATCGGAGCTCGGACTGGCAAAGAGTACGGCCCACCGGCATCTGACGACGCTCGAGGAGCTCGAGTACGTCGTCGTCGACGACGGCGTCTATCGGCCGGGACTTCGATTCCTCCAGATCGGCGAGCAAACGCGAACGAGGCAGGAGGCCTACGAACTCGCAAAGGAGAAAGTCACCGACCTCGCTGCGGAAACCGAAGAACGGTCGCAGTTTATCGTCGAAGAGTACGGTCGCGGTGTCTACGTCTTTAGAGACACCGGCCAACGGGCAGTACACACCGATTCCGAGATCGGCAAGCGGATCCCGATTCACGCGACGGCTGCGGGGAAGGCCCTTCTGGCGACTCTCTCCGACGAACGTATCACCGAAATTATCGACCACCGTGGATTGCCGGCGCTGACCGAACACACGATCACCGACGAGTCGACGCTTCGCTCGGAGCTCGAGGGGATCCGCGACCGCGGCTACAGCATCAATCAGCAGGAAAACACGATCGGTCTTCGTGCCATCGGCGTTCCCGTCGAACACGGGGACGGTACCCCGTTCGGGGCCTTGAGCGTTTCCGGTCCGACACACCGCTTTCAGGGCACCCTGTTCGAGGAGACGCTCCCGAATCTCATGCTCGGGACGGCAAACGAGCTCGAGTTGAACATTCAGTACTCCTGAGACGGATTGCTGTACCGGTCTCCCGGTGCACCTGCGGGACGGTCGTGATTGCACCGACGGTGGCGTCCAATCGCTATTCGCGTCTCCGTCGGCAGGGACATCGGGAGACCGGACCGAGGCAAAACCGGTCGATAGTACAGGAAATTACAATAGTATGGGCGTAATATTCGGCAACAAACACACCGTTCAATCGTTATTACTCCTTTTATCGTTCGACATCGTCGAACTCACTATTGTGGCCACAATCCGACCGAGTCCGGAGGATAAATGGGTAGCGGACGATAGAACCCGGTACGTTTTCGGTTCTTCATATTCGAACGGATCTGATCGCGGCGATGGCGATACCGACGATACGGACTGGCTGTACGCTATCCATCCGATCGGACCGAAACAAAAAATCGCAGTTTCGAGCAGCCCTGCGGTTAGTAGAACGTCTCGTCGTTTTTGGCCTTCTCGACCAGCAGGTCACACGGCAGCGTCTCGGCGAGCTTGTTCGTCTCCTCGTGGCGACTGGCCACCTCGGTCAGTTTCTGGAGGATGACGTCCGCACCGACTTCGTCACACTTTTCGAGGGGGCCCATCGGCCAGTTGCCGCCGAGTTCGGCACCGGTGTCAATGTCCTCGACGCTCGCGACATCGTTTTCGACCATCTTCGCCGCCTCGTTGACGATGGGTGCCCAGATGAGTAGCGGATCGAAGCCCAGTCCGGCGTCGACGGAAATCGACGGCTCGTCCTGGTCGCTGTAATCGTAGTAGCCGGCGTCGGCTTTGCGTCCGTACCGACCTTGCTCGTAGAGTTCGTGCAGGAGCGGACAGACCTCGGTGTCGTAGGACATCGGCCGCGGGTCCGTCAGGTGGTCTTGTTCTCCCTCGACGCGAATCTGGATGCCGCCGGTAAAGTCCGCGAGCTCGAGCGGGCCCATCGGGAATCCTTCCTGGTACTTCATCGCAGAATCGATCTCCTCGAAGGAGTGTTCGCCGCGATAGGCCAGCCACGCTGCACCCTCGCCGTAGGGGCGCATCAAGCGGTTGACGATGAACGACGGAATGTCGATCCGACAGCGAATCGGCGTCTTGTCGAAGGATTCGATGAGTTCCTCGCCGGTCGTCGCGACCTCGTCAGGCGTGTGCTCGGTCATGATGACCTCGACGAGATCCATCAACATCGGCGGGTTGAACCAGTGGGTCCCGATAACCTGGTCGGGTCGGTCCGTGACTTCGGCCAGTTGCGTGATGTTCAGTCCCGAGGTGTTCGTCGCCAGCAGCGCCTCCGCCGGTGCGATCTCGTCTAAGTCCTGGAAGATATCCTCTTTGACCGACTGCTGTTCGACCGCCGCTTCGGTGACGAAGTCGGCGCCCGAGACGGCTTCCTCCTGATCGGTCGTAAACGTCAACCGATCGAGGGCCGCCTCGACCTCGTCCTCGCTCGCAGCGCCGCTATCGGCGGTCTTCTGGTAGGACCACTCGATCTGTTCTTTGGCCTCCTCGAGTTGAGACTCGTCGATGTCGTTGATGTACGTCTCGTAGCCAGCCAGTGCAGCGACTGCGCCGATGCCACGACCCATCTGCCCGGAGCCGATCACCGCGATGGTCTCGATTTCGTCGATGGTTACGACCATGGTTGGCGATTCTCGGCCAGTTATAAAAAATAATGGGATTTGTTGGGACACACCACCCTCGTACTGCCGGTATCGATGTCACGGGGACCGCCCTCGGGAGTGACGTTCGGTTCTCGAAGCCGAACGTTTAACTACACCTGCTCGGTAGACGATCACATGCTCTCCCTCTCTCCGGAGCAAGAGCTCGTCGTATCGTCACTCGAGGAGATCGCCGAACGGGAGTTCGCGGACAACGCCTTTAGCTGGAACGGCGAACTACCGAAAGAGAACATCGAACTGCTCGGCGAACAGGGCTTTCTCGGGCTCAACATCGACGAGGCCTACGGCGGCGGCGGGATGACCGAACTCGAGGCGATGTTGAGCATCGAGATCGTCGGCCGCGTCTGTCCGGATACGGCCGAATATCTCTACACCCAGCAGATGGTCGCGCCGCGTGCGATCGACCTCTTCGGAACCGAAGAAGCCAAAGAACAGTATCTCCCGCCGGTGACCGCCGGCGAGAGCGCGATCGCCGTCGCCATCTCGGAACCCGAGGCCGGCTCCGACGTCGGCTCGATGAAGACGCGCGTCGAGGAGACAGACGATGGCACGCTCGTCTGTAACGGCGAGAAGATCTGGGTCAGCACCATCCGCCACTCGGACGCCGCCGTCGTCTGGGTGAAATTCCCCGAGGGACTCGGTTCGGTTATCGTCGATCTGGACGCCGACGGCGTCGAGATCGATCAACACTACACCAACATGGCCGGCTACACGCAGACGCAGTTTCGACTGAACGATGTCGAGATCCCGCCGGAAAACGTCCTGACCCGCGGCTCCGATGGCTTCAAGAATCAATTAAAGGCGCTCAACTGGGAGCGACTCGGCAGCGCGACGCTTGCGAACGCTCTCGCTCGGTGCGGACTCGAGAAGGCACTCGAGTACTCGAGCCAGCGCGAGCAGTTCGGCCAGCCGATCGGCGAGCTACAGGGTATCGAGTGGAAACTCGCGGACGCGGCGACCGAGCTCGAGGCCTCCCGGACGCTGACCTACCGGGCCGCCATGGAGGCCCACGACGCGGACGGCTTCCCCTCGCGGGTGGGCTCGTCGTTCGCGAAGCTATACTCCTCGCAGATGGTCGAAGAAGTCGTCAGCGAAGCGCTCCAGATTCACGGCGCGAACGGCTACCAGCAGGGCCACCCGCTCGAGTATCTCTATCGACTGGCTCGCGGTCGCCGACTGGCCGCCGGGACGGACGAGATTCAGCGCAACCAGATCGCAAGCGTCCTGAAAGACGATGGGCTGCCCGCGATGTGGTCGACGTAACGTCGGCCCCCTCTACGATCCGTTCTAACGATGCCCCGATGCAACCGCGACTGTACTGCGGTTGCACCGGTAACGACGTCTACGAGTCCGTCTCGACCGGTCGCCGATCGGACGAGCGTCCGTCACTACCGGCAGGTATCGTCGTGGCAGCGGCTGTCGTGGGAGACGACTACAAAGCTTTAAGAAACGCCACGGCTATCTGTGAGCTATATGAATCAGCTCTCGGATGCGGTTCTCTCGGAGGAGCACAAACTGCTGCGCGAGGAGACCCGGAAGTTCGTCACGAACGAGGTACTGCCGGAAGCGAGTGAACGCGATCCCGAGCAACGCGAGATGTCCGCGGACCTGATCGATCAACTCGGAGAGATGGGATTTTTCGGGATTCTCATCGACGAGGAGTACGGCGGTATCGGGCTCGATCTGAAGGCGTACGCGATCATCGCCGAGGAGTTGTCACGAGGATGGCTGAGCGTGGGGAGTATCATCGCCCGCGGCCAGAGTCTCGCCGGGGCGACCGAGGCACAAAAGGCGGAGTACCTCCCGAAGATGGCAAGCGGCGAGATGCTCAAAAGCATCGCGATCAGCGAGCCCGACGCCGGCAGTGATGTCTCGAACATGCGTACTCGAGCCGAGAAAGACGGCGACGAGTACGTCCTCAACGGCCAGAAGATGTGGTGTACGTTCGCAAAGGGATCGGACTTCATCCTCACGTACGCAGTCACCGACCCCGACGCGGAACCCGCCCATCGAGGCATCTCCGGGTTCATCGTCGAGAAGCCGGCCGGGACGTTCGATCGCGAGGGGCTAAGCGGCCAGCCGGTCGATAAAATCGGTTATCACGGCTGGAAAACCTGGGAAGTCAACTTCGACGACGTCCGCATCAGCGAAGACAAACTCGTCGGCGGCGAAGAAGGACAGGGGTTCTACCAGATCATGGAGTTCTTCGAGGAAGGGCGCGTCCACACCGCCGCTCGAGCGGTCGGCCTCGCTCGAGGTGGCCTCGAGGATTCACTCCAGTACGCGACCGAGCGCGCGCAGTTCGACCAACCGATTTCGGAGTTCCAGGCGATCCGGTTCAAACTGGCGGATATGGCGACCCAAGTCGAAGCCGCCAGAGCGCTCACGCTACTGGTCGCCGAGACGGTCGACGAGGGTGAACAGGCCAGTGCCGAAGCCGCCATGGCAAAACTCTTCGCCAGCGAAATCGCCGAGGAAGTCACCAGCGAGGCGATCCAGATCCACGGCGGCTACGGCTACACGACGGAGTTCGACGTCGAACGCTACTGGCGAGACGCACGGTTGACCCAGATATTCGAGGGGACCAGCGAGATACAGAAACGGATCATCGCCGACTCGCTGCTGTCGTGAGGCTCCAACAGTCGCGGGCGGTCGATCGCCTGCGGCGGTCGGTTACGCGTACCTGATTTTGAGTTCGAGTTCGTTCGCCGTCTCGAGCAGCCGGGTAGCGAGGCTGTCGTCCTGGAAGCGACGGATCGGTCCGGAGACACTCAGCGCGCCCAGAACGCGCCCGTCTTCGTAGCGAATGGGAACGCCGAACGCGCGGAGACTGTCGGCGGACTCCTGGTCGTTGCAACTGTATCCGCGTTCGCGAACGGCAGCGAGCTGTTCGACGAGTTCGTCTCGATCCGTAATCGTCGCGTCGGTTAGCTGCGGGAGCCCCCGGTCGTCGATGATCTCCTCGAGTCGATCGTCGTCGCTGAACGCGAGTATCGCTTTGCCGCCGGCACAGGCGTGTATCGGCAGCCGATCGCCGATCTCCGCATCGGTCGCGACGGCGTTGTCGCCGCGGTCTCGAAACACGTAGACGGCCCAACCGTGCTCTTCGACCATGAACTGGACGCACTCGTTCGTCTCGTCGGCAAGCGCGGCGACGTTCCGTTCGACGAGTTCGTACTCGTCGAGGCGCGCTCTGGTCCGTTCGCCGATCTTCAAAAATCGAAAGCCGGTCCGAAAGATGCCGTCGTCGTTGACGACGTACTCGAGCTCCTCGAGGGTCGTCAGGTGCCGGTGGACGGTGCTCTTGGCGAGGTCGTGTTCCTCGGCGAGTTCCGTTATCCGACAGCCGTCGCGACGAACGATCGTTTCGAGCAGTTCGAACGCCGTTTCGACCGTCGTCACCCTGGAGCTATCGTCGGAAACGTCCATGATTATTATTCCTATCGACTGCCGTTAAATGTTCCGTATATGCGAACGCGATCGCCGAGAGATTCGGTGCCAGAGCGTGGCGAGCGTCGGGCCGACCGAAAGCAAAATCGGTCCGGTAACAGGGAAAGCGGCCTCGAGAGGCGACGGCTGTCGCGGGTGCTCGGTCGTCGGTAGTTCGTTTGTCGCAGGGATCGCTGTTCGAATAGCCCGAAAAGTGGACTAGTCCTAATATGCCGATTTTGGACGTTAGAGATACTGTATCTCAATATCTGTCGAAACGTTATTGTGGGTCGGTGGTGAAGGACGCGTATGATCGGCGAACGATCGTTACTCGAGCCCAAGGAAGAATCGTATCTCGACGATGTCAAATCCGCGCTCCGCGAGGAGGTCTTTACGGGCCAACTCGACAGGGACCACATCGAGGCGCTCGACCAAAACGAGGAGAGCGAGGACGATTGGTCGACCTACGCCAAGCGGATGGGCGAACAGGATCTGCTCGGCATCTCCATTCCGACCGAACACAACGGGGGCGGCCAGGGGATCATCGAAACGGTGCTCGCCGAGCAGGCGATCGGGTACGAAGGGAGCATCGTCCACGCGTGTCAGACCTCACTGACCCAACACATCGGTCGGACGATGTACGAACACGGCAGCGACCACATCGTCGAGAACTACCTCGAGCCGATGCTCGCCGGCGAGTTCGTCGTCGCGCAGGCCTTTACCGAACCGGGCAGCGGCACCGACATCGCCCATCTCGGCACCAGCGCCGAACGTGACGGCGACGAGTACGTCGTCAACGGCGAGAAACGATTCATCGATTTCGCACCGTACGCCGACGTGCTGTTCGTCCCGGTCCGGACCGGCGGCTCAGCCGGCGATCAGGACGGGCTCTCGATCCTGGTCGTCGACGGCGACACGGACGGGTTCGAGGTGCTCGAGCCCCACACCGAGTGGCACGGGTTCCGGGGGACCGGCGCGTCCTGGATCGAGTTCGACGACGCGCGAGTCCCCGCCGAGAACGTCATCGGCGAACCCGGCGAGGCCTGGACGTACATCACGAACGAACTCAACCTCGAGCACCTCACGATCTCACGGTACTGTCTCGGGGCGAGCGAGCGAGCCCTCGAGATCGCGATCGATTACACGGCCGAGCGGGAGGTCAACGATCAGTCACTCTCACGATACCAGGGGGTCAACCACAAGATCGCGGATCTCAGTGCTCGTCTCGATGCCGCCTACGCGTTGAACACCCGAGCGGCCCGGATCTTAGACGAGCGAGGGATGGCGGCCGGACGCATGGAGGGTGCGATGGCCAAACAGGTCGGCAACGAACTCGCTCACGAAATCGCCGACACGTCGATGCAGGTGATGGGCGGCGTTTCGACGACGACGAAGTATCCCGTCGAGCGCATTCAGCGCGACGTGCGGGCAGGGCGATACATGGGCGGTGCGACGGAAGTCATGAAGAGCATCGTCCAACACGATGTCTACGCCTCGGTTCGTGACGACGACTTCGACGGCGACCTGGTCGGCAACGAACTCGAGGGCAAACCGTGGCGCAAATCAGAGTAACGGCTTGGACGATCCGGTTGCACAGTACCGTGAGTTATAGTAGCCACTGCAATGCAATGCACACCTGATCGCGCGACAGCTGCGCGATCAGTGTGTAAATCGTTGCCGTTGTTACTATAGGGGACGGCCAGTGTCGACGACCGAAACCGATCGTCGGTAGAATTTTGGCCGACTTAGCGCCGGTTTCAGGCGTCAATGTGGCGAAACTGTTCCTCGAGCATCGCCCGCGCGTACGGAAACGCTCAGGCGGATGAATGAAGAACATGCCGGGACAATGAGAAACATATATCAGTATTGATTTCCATGATTTCGGTATGTCTCGGTATACTAAACACATTTCACGTCGAAGCGCATTGAGATATACGGGGTCAGCAGCGGCAGTGGGGTTGACTGGTCTTGCTGGTTGTATGGGGGACAACGGTGACGGCGAGTTCCCGAGCGACGATATTACGATCGTTATTGGCTATCCCGAGGGATCTTCTACCGACGCGGCGGCTCGCAATCTCGCGCCGATCGTCAGCGACATCACGGGCCAGAACGTCGCCGTTCAAAATCTCGATCCACAGCCGCGAGCCGGCGGTGAGGTCGCCGGGATGGAGCCCGACGGACACACCATCTTCCACTCCTATACGCCGAGTCTCGTGACCGCAAATCTCGTTGAAGAACCGGGCTGGACGGTCCCTGATCTCGAGCCACTCGGCCGGATCGGCATCTACAGTACCGTCCTCGCGGTCAATCCCGATCACGGGATCGAGGATCCCGAGGATCTCTTCGGCCGGTATCAGGACGGGGAGTTCACACAGACTTGTGGTCTCGGTGTCGCCCATCCGTGGCACATTGCGAACGTCTTCCTCCGGGATCAGTACGGAATGGAGTGGGACACGTTCGTCAGCTACGACAGCGGCGCCGAGCAGGGAGCGGGTATCGTCGGCAACGAGGTTCCGGCGGGCGTCGCCGGCGACTTCACGATCATGGATCAGTACGAATCGGGTGACGTCGACATCCTCTGTTCGTTGGCGAGCGAACAAACCCCGATCGTCGAAGAACAGGGAATCGAGACCTGGACGGATCTGGGTTACGACGAGATGGACTTCATCACCAACTTCAACCACGACTACTTCGCGCCGCCAGGGACGCCCGACGATATCGCCGACCAGTGGGAAGAAATCCTCGAAGAGGCGCACGACTCGGACGAGTTCCGCGAGCACGAAGAAGAGACGACGTTCATGCGCGGCTGGGCCGGCCGCGACGAGGTCGGCGACAACGTCGACCTCCTCCACAACGATCTGCCCGACATGATCGACATGGACGGCCTCGAAGACGACGTCTAACCGGAGGCTACTACGTTATTTATGGGCCGATTTGCACGACTCGAGGCGTTTTTCGGTATCGATACTGAAGAGATTGGGCTGCTCTTGTTTTTTATCGTCGTCTCGACGTACCTGTTGGTCGGCTCGTTGGCCTACTCCGGGTTCGTCGGACGGTATCCGCGGGTGTTTTCAGCGGTCGTCCTCGTCTGTGCCGTCCTGTGTCTGTTCCGCCAACGGCTCCCGGAACCGCTGGCGACGATCACGTCCGAGCCGCCGGACCTCGTCGGCTTCGACGAGGACGAAGCGGAGGACGACCCGCTGGAACAGCGTGCACGATCGGCCGAAACACGAACAGTATTTGGCGTCACACTCAGCAAACGTGCGATCGTCACGCTCACCGTAGCCGGATACATGATCGCGTCGGTACTCGTCGGCATCCTCGTCGCGACGCCGCTTTACGTACTCGCGTGGGGGTACTTGGTCAACATCGATCGCAACCGGCTGATCGCGGTTACCGTCGGAACGACCATCGTGCTGTTCGGGTTCATGGAATTTGCCGGTATCAACGTCGACATCGGGGTGTTGTTTTAGATGGTTTCTACAATCGTGGAGAGTCTGGGGATGGTTGCACAGCCCGAAATAATCGCGTTCATCCTCCTGGGGCTCATCGCTGGCATCATCTTCGGTGCGCTCCCGGGCGTTGGCGGCGTCCTCGGAATGGCCATCGTCCTCCCGCTGACGATCCCGCTTGGCGGGCTCGAGGCGAACATCCTACTGGTCGCTATCTACAGCGGGGCCTACTACGGCGCGAGTATCGCAGCGATTCTGATCAACGTTCCAGGGACAGCGGCGGCGGCAGCGACGACGTTCGACGGCTATCCGATGACCCAACAGGGTGACGCACGGCGAGCACTCGGCATTTCGGCCGCCGCATCCGCGATCGGTGGTGGGCTGACGATGCTCGTACTGGTCGCGCTCGTGCCGTACCTCGCGCCAATCGTGCTTGCGTTCGGGGCACCACAGATCTTCCTGTTGGCGCTGTTTGGCATCGTGATGATCGGCGTCATCGCCTCCCGACAGTCGTTGATCAAAGGGGTTCTTTCGGGGATGTTCGGCGTGGTCATCATGACCATCGGAATCTCACCCGTCGGTCCACAGGTCCGCTATCAGTTCCTTCCCGAGAGTGCCGAGGCGATTCAACCGATGATGTTGTTCGACGGCTTCGACTTCATCGCGATTCTCATCGGCATGTTCGCACTCGGCGAGATGCTTCGAATCGCAACCATCCGGGGACAGCTCGTCGAGGAAATCAACGTCCAGGGGAGCATCTTTGCTGGCGTTTACGACGTGTTTCGTCATCCGCTGTTGACGCTGAAGTCGGCCGCGATCGGCATGGGAGTCGGATCGATTCCCGGCGTCGGTGGTTCCGCAGCGAACTTCTTTTCGTACTCGGAGGCTCTCCGTTCGGCGAAGGACGCGATGTCGTTCGGGCAGGGTGATCCTCGAGGGGTCATCTCGGCGGAAGCGTCGAACAACGCGACGATCGCCGGCTCGCTGATCCCGGTGTTGTCGTTTGGCATCCCCGGTAGTGCCGGGACGGCCGTTCTGCTTGGGGGCTTTATTCTACACGGCATTCAGCCGGGGCCCGAACTGTTCGGCGAGGAGATTGCGTTCACGTACGCACTGATCTTCTCGTTGATCCTCGGTAACATCTTCATCATGCTGATCGGACTGTTCGTGATCAGCAAGCACGGACCGCTGCTCGGCCGCGTCGACATCGATTTACTCATACCGATCGTGATGGCGTTTGCCGTGACTGGTGCGTACGCGCTGCGATCGAACTGGCTCGACGTTGCCACCGTCTTCATCTTCGGTATCCTCGCGTTCTACATGGTAAAGTACGGGTATTCGGTAATCGCGCTGGTCATCGGTGCCGTCCTGGCCGAGATCATCGAGACGAACCTCAATCGGTCGATGTCGCTCTCGGAGGGATCACTCCTGATATTCTTCGACGATCCACTCTCGCTGTTTTTGGTCGCGGCGCTGCTCGTGTTTGCGCTCGGACCGTATCTCGGACCAAAGCTCAAACAGCGATTCGACGTCTGATCGTCCACTATTTTTGTCTTCGACGGAATGTATGGTGCTCACCAGCCAGCGAACTTGTCTCGACGGAAGAGATCCAGTTCGGTGACTGCGTTTGGTGGTTCCTGTCGCGCAGCGAAGGCGACCGCCTCACCGACGGCCGTGGGCCCGGTTACCTCCCCCGGCTCGTAGCGTTCCTTCGACGTCCGGTCGCGGTATTGTGTCCCGAATTCGGTCCGGACTTCCGCCGGATTGATGATCGAGACGCCGACGCCATCCTCGCCGACCTGCCCCGCCAGACTCAGGGCGAACCCGCGAACCCACCACTTCGTCGCCGCGTACACCGGCCCCGCCGGTCGCGGGTATTTCCCGGCGAAGCTCGCGACGAAGATCAGCGTTCCGTTCGTCTCGCGGAGGTGTGGGAGCGCTTCCTGTGTAGCAACGAACGTCCCGTCGACGTTGACGTCCATTACCTGTCGATACTGCTCTCTGGGTAGTTCGTCGACGCCCGAGGTGCCGTCGGTTCCGATACCGGCGTTGTTCACGAGCACGTCGAGGCGACCGAACGCGTCGATCGTCGCATCGATCGCGGCTTCGATCTCGGCCGGTCGACTCACGTCGGCGGGGACGACCAGGGTATCGACATCGAACTCGCGTTCGATTTCGGCGGCGATCTCCTCGAGGCGCTGCTCTCGTCGGGCGACCAGTACGACGTTTCTGCCGTCGGCTGCGAGCTGTGCTGCCGATTCGCGACCGATACCGGCGCTTGCTCCCGTTACGAGTGCAACGGAGTCAGCGTCTGCGTCCATGATACGCCGTTCGTCCGGTAACATCAAAACGGTATGGTTCGAGACGGGCTGCTGTGTCGACGATGACTCGCCGTGGGTTCAGTTTGCACGATTCGATGGCCACTCGTCGTCGGCTCGAGGGAGCAACTATTATTGTCGTTTCGTCCGAATCATCTCCATGGTCGTTATTGCAGCGGTCGACCGGTCAGCACGGAGCTCCGGGGTCGTCGAGCGCGGTGCGGAACTCGCCGACGCCTTCGAAGACGAACTGCACGTCGTCCACGTCCTTTCGGTCGCTGAGTTTCGCGATATTCAGCTCTCGACGGTCGAAGACTCGACGACCCAGATCGATGTCGACCGCGTCGAATCGGTCGCCGCCGAGCAGGCAGCCGACGCTGCCGAGGCCGTCGACCGACCGAGCCAGGCGGTTGGACTCGTCGGCGATCCCTCGAACGTGCTCCTCGAGTACGCCGAAGAAGTCGACGCACGGTACGTCGTTCTCGGTCCGCGACGGCGCTCGCCCGCGGGGAAGGCGGTCTTCGGGAGCACGTCCCAATCGGTCATCCTGAACGCACCCTGTCCCGTCGTCACGACGATGCTCGAGGAGTAATGGCAAACCGGTGCCGCTCTGAGCGGTCGAACGCGTCCACGTGAGCGAAATTGCCACGACGCCCACAGAGCGAGCGGTGAGACTGGCCGAACCGACATAACATCGATCGTGCGAGCGGGCCCCACTACCGTTTCGTGGTGACGATCGCGACAGTTACGTCTCCGTCTCCGTCACGACGCTATCGTCTACCAGCGCTTCGATGTCGTCCTCGTCGTAGCCGAGTTCACGGAGCACGTCGCGATTGTGTTGTCCCTGCAACGGCGCCGGCTGTTCGACCCCGATCTCGGCTTTCGAAAGCGAGAGCGGGCTGCTGGTTAGGGTCAACGAATCGTACTGTGGGTGTGTGATCTCTTCGAACACGCCGAGGTGTTCCATCTGGTCCATCTCCGCGGCTTCGTCGATGGTCTGGTACGGTGCAGCCGGGATGCCGTTTTCGTTCAGCACCGATACCGCTTCGTCGACCGGTTGCTCCGCCAGCCAGGACTCGAACCGATCGGTCAGCGCTCCGAGGTCCGCAATGCGACCTTGTGGGGTCTGATACGTTTCGTCCTCGAGGAGGTCCGGCCGGTCGAGAACCTCACAATATCCCGTCCAGATTCGGTCGGAATACAGCAGCAACGCCACGGCGACCCAGCCGTCGTCGGCTTCGGCCGCGCCGTAGAGCATCTCGCGCTGATGACAGAGGTTTCGACCGCCGTGGCTTAGGACTTCGCCGAGGTTGTTGTAGAACTCGTAGGCGCCGTCTAAGTTGTGTGCGATCGACTCGAGCAGCGAGACGTCGATCTTCTGGCCGCCGGCTCGGTCGCGGTGGATGAGCGCGCCGAGTGCGCTTATCGTCGCGTTGTAGGCCGCGAAGTAGTCAGCGAGCGACGACTGGGAGCGAATCGGCGGGTGATCTTCGTAGCCGAGCATGCTCGAGAAGCCGGAGACGTGTTGCATCATCGCGTCCATGCCGGGCAAATCCGTCATCGGGCCGGATTGCCCGTAGCCCGTGATGTGGACGTAGATGATGTCCTCGTTGATCTCCGAGAGCGTCTCGTAGTCGACGCCGAGGCGCTCTGCGACGCCCGGCGGCCAGTTCTGAACGAAAATATCGGCCTTTTCGACGAGGTCGTGAACGATCTCGCGACCCTCGTCGGCTTTGAGATCGAGCGAGACCGCGCGTTTGTTCCGGTTGAACAGCTCGAACCCAGGGTTGAAGGGCTCGCCCTCGAGCTCTCGTCGGTCCGTTCGGAACATTTCGCCATCCGGCGGTTCGATTTTGACGACGTCCGCGCCGAGGTCCGCGAGAAACGTCGCACAAAGCGGTCCTGCAATCACCTGTCCACAGTCAACGACAGATATGTCTGAGAGTGGCACACCCATAGTTACCGCAGCGGTGGCATCAAACTACCGATCCGCGTAACGATAGTTATGTAAAAATACAATATATGACTGGATTAATAAATTACCGCTAATACTCGTGGACCGACTGTGCATTCACAGGGACGGCAGACCGTCTGACGACTCGCGGGAATCCGAATTTGCCACCGCTCCGCTGGCGAGATGGGCCGTACTATCTCCCGTCCTCGTTTCCACGGTAGTATCCTTGATCTTCGGTCCCATGCCAAGGGTCGGTGTTGTACTGTCGGACAGAACGAGTGTGAGAATTCACCTGCGCTGTCGGGGACTGTTGTGCTGATGTCGGGCCAATCGCAAGCAGATCATGGATACACCTGCACTGCGACGGTTTGCTCTACCCTTTCACCGGAGCAACCGCGAGCCGTCCTGCGATCGCTCTCGGAACGATGTTCCGCAGTCCGTACGAGACATCCCGCGCCTGTACTGCACGGTCGAACCCGGCGGTGTCAATCGAGTCCACCCTGCAGTCACGCGTGGGCGTCTATTGTGTCAACGGTCCGTCTGCGTCTCCCGACACGAGATCGACGTTGCAACGAGCGTTATTTCCGCAAATTAGTTATAACAATATTCGAACCTTTGAGTGAGGATATAGTATTAATTATATATCGTGCAGGTCATCACGCGTCGATCCACGGCTGGGTCGTGATCGACGCCCGTCACGGACAGCCCACGACACGATAGCGATCGATATATTTCGCTGGCGGAACGGGCCATAGACGAATGGGAATCGACGACGGTTCGGATCTGTTTACGAGAAAAACGCTGGTGATTTGTGTCGTGGCCTTTCTGTTCGGAAACGCGATCACGATCGCGGCCGGCGGCTGGCAGTGGGAGCTCGTCTTCGTCCTCGGCGCTGCATGTCTGCTTCTCGAGACGATCCGTCGCAGTGCTCTCGGGTAGGTCACCGGATCGAACCGTCGCGCTCACAACCCGGGTAGAGCGAACACGAGCGACCGACCGAATCGGCAACAACGTTCATCTTCTTGGAGTTAGTGCTCGTAGCTGAGACGGATTGCCGTACGTCTGTCCCGACACATCCGGCGAACGGTCGCGATTGCACCGGGGTTATCGTACAGGTGTCCGTCCGGCCCTATCGCGACGACCTCGTCGCAACGTTTGTATGGATAGGCGAGCACGCTATCGCTATATCGTGACCGATCGAGTCCCCATCCGGAGGCCGTCGACGTGACTGACGATTCCGAGGACTGGTTCGAGCAAGCCGTCGGGGACGACGAGAGTGACGACTCGACACCGGCTGACGGTTCGAGTGGCGACGAGACAGTATCGGACGATCGGTCGGCGGCCGACGCGGACAGGTGGCGCACTGACGAATCAGTCGCCGCTGATTCGCCCGCCGATAGTGACGCTGACTGGTCGATGGACGATCACGGGCCGCCGACCGAGGAACCCGAGCGATCGACCGCCTCGCCAGACAGCGACGACAACGATGGATCGCTGTTCGATCAGGACTTCGGGTCGGCGCTTGAAACTGCAGCCGATCCATCCATCGGACCCCAATCCGACGCGCCGACCGGCGGTGGCACCGCCGACTTGGGCTTCGATTCGACCGACGACACCGATTTCGACGCCGACGCCGAGTCCGACCTCTCTCGCCTCGAGCTTGGTATCGAGGGCCTCGACGGGATGATCCAAGGCGGCGTCCCCGAACGGGCGCTGATGGTCGCGATCGGTAGCGCCGGGACCGGCAAGACCACCTTCGGGTTGCAGTTTCTCGCCCACGGCCTCGAGCAGGGCGACGATGCGGTGTTCATTGCACTCGAGGAGAGTCGCAAGCGGGTCGTTACGAGCGCGACCGAGAAGGGGTATCCGTTCGACGAGTATATCGACGACGACAAGCTGGCGATCGTCGATCTCGACCCCGTCGAGATGGCCACCAGTCTGGGCTCGATCCAGACCGAGTTACCGGCGCTGATCGAGGAATTCGGTGCGTCGCGGCTGGTGCTGGATTCGGTCTCGCTTCTCGAGATGATGTACGACGAGCAAGCGACGCGACGAAACGAAGTCTACGACTTCACGAAAAGCGTCAAAGACGCCGGCGTCACGGCGTTGCTCACGAGCGAAGCGTCCCAGGAGACGGCCTACGCGTCTCGACACGGCATTATCGAGTATCTCACCGATGCGGTCTTCGTCTTACAGTACGTTCGGCCCGACGACTTCCGCGAGACGCGACTCGCCGTCGAAATTCAGAAGATACGTGATGCGAACCACTCGCGGGAGAAAAAGCCGTACGAGATTACCGACGAGGGCATTTCCGTCCATCAACAGGCCAACTTGTTCTGATACGGTTTACTGTAAGTCGTTACCGCCGAAACCGCGACCCGTCTGCGGTTTCGCCGGTAAATCGTTACAGCAATCCGTATGAAGGGCCAATTCGCTCCCTAACCACGATAGATGCTGGTCCTCCGTGGGAAGGAGAACCGATTATCAGCTACCAGGAGCCCGTGTGCGGACTGCCGTTTGGCGGCTCCAAACAGTCCGGTATCGGACGCGAAGTCGGCACGAGCACTACCAGCAGACGAAGACGATCACCGTCTCACTTCCGTAATCTGGCGAGATGGGTTCCGGTGTCGCCCGCGTAACCGTCGGACGGGTCGTCGTAATTGTCGATTGGGCACTGTTGGCGGCCCATACTTTTCCGAGCCGCGTCGTCACGTGTGCGTATGGCTGATCGCACGACGGCGGACGAGACGCTTTCACGGGAGGAGCTCGCCGAGTACTTCGATCGGCTGTCGAAGGCCTTCGCCGGCGGCAGCGAGGAAGTTCGGATCGATGTCGGCAACAAGACCGTCACGCTTCGGCCACCCGAGACCGTCGACGTTTCGATCGATGTCATCGAACGCTCGACGCTTCTGCGGGGCAACCGCGAGGAAATCGATATCGAAATCGACTGGAAGCCACCCTGATACGGACCGTTGTAGTTCTTTACCGGTGATCACCGGTAAAACGCTACAACAATCCGTATGAAGCCGTCGGGAGAGACCGACGAGCGATCCTCGGTACTCAGCAGGGCTGTCGGAGACGAGAAGGAAGTTCTTTTTCCCTCCAGACCAGAGGGTCGCCTAGATGTACGAGACGATTCTCTTTCCTACGGATGGAAGCGACCACGCCGAGACGGTCGCAAAACACGCCTTCGAGGCAGCCTCGACCAGATCGGCGACGCTGCACGTCCTCTCGGTCGTCGACGACCGCGCCTTTCTCGTCCTTGACGACGACCGGGTGGACGCGGTCCGGGGCGACTTGGCAGAAACCGCTCGCGAGGCGACCGACGAGGCGGCCACGCGAGCGACCGAAGCCGGACTCGAGGTCGAGACAGCCGTCGAGACCGGCCATCCCGCGGAGTGCATCGTCGACTACGCCGACGACCACGGCGTCGATCTGATCGTCATGGGAACCAGCGGTGACAACTACGAGAACAACGTCGTCGGAAGCGTCTCTCAGCGTGTCGTTCAGACGGCCCCGGTGCCGGTAACGACGGTCGGGCCGGACGTCTAGCGGACCGTATCGGTCGTCACCGACGATAACGTTGGGTACACTTTCATAAGGAACCCATTGTAAGTCACAAGAACATGCGCCGCTCGATCGTGGTTGGGATCGCGTTGCTCGCCGTGGCCGTGCTCTTCATCGGCGGGCCCTCCCTGTTGTTCTCGCCGTCGACCGACGAGATCACACCCGAGGAAACGGACGAACCCGAACCCGAGATCGTCACCCTCGAGGACAGCGAAAGCGGCTTCTGGCCGTATCTTAACGCCCGTGAGCACCACGAGCAACGAAGTCCGTTGAACGTCGTCGTTCGAGGGGATCTCGATCGGATCGTCTCCCTTCTGGCGACCCACGGCGACGGCGACTGGGAAGAGACAGACCACGATCACTTCGAGGCCGACGAACTGCTCGAGCTACCGAACAACGAATCCACGACGGGTATGGACCCCGAGACGGATCCGACGGAAGCCGACAATACGACTGCCGACGCGATCCGTCCCATCGAGCCGACCGCCATCCCCTGGTCGGACGCCGACGGTGCGACGCGGTATGCCTACCTCGAACCCGGTCCCGACGACGACGCGTTCTGGACCACCGAGACGCTGCAACTCGAGGACGGGGAGTACTACGGCTATCGCTACCACATCCGGGCCTACGAGAGTCCGAACCCCGACGATCAGTGGGTCGTCATGCAAACGCACTCCGAACACTTCGACTGGTTCACGCTTCGCCACCGGGTCGACGGCGTCGAACAGGCGCAGGCCAGGCTCGAGGCGGACCTTATGGAGATTCCCGGCGTCGACATCCAGGAGGATGTCCAGCGGATCTACCTCGATAACAGCGGTCCCTCAGACGCCGACGGCTGGGCGACCAAGATCGATTTGACCGCGATGGCGCTCGTCCCGATTGCACTCTCACTCGCCACGAAACGGCGGCGAAAGGCCCACAGCGAGCCAGGAGGGATACTGCAACGAGCCGGCGGCGAGATCGACGCGTATTTGACCGACTCCGATCAGGAACGCCTGCGAGCGGTCGCGGATCGGCTCGAGGCGCGCCACCTGGTGCTTGCGGCGACGATCTTGACGGTGATTCTGGGCGTCCGTATCGTCGGTGTCGCGCTCGACCGAACCGCCGGATTCCTGACCGTCCACATGATCGCGGCACTGCTGTACCCAGTTATCGCCGTCGGGTTGCCCGTCGCGACTTACGCCATCGCGAACGGACTCGAGCGCCGCGTCGACGCCGCAGTCGCCGCCTCGGTTTCGCTCGCCGTGGCGATCTGGCTCGATTATTCGCTGCTCGGCGTCGACGTCATCCCGATCGACGTCATCGTCCAGCGTGCACTCGTCGTCGTCGCGCTGGGGTTCATCGCCGGCGGCGCCGCCAATCGCGCGACACGGGGCTCGAGGCTGAACGACATGTTGCTCGTCGGCGTGAGCCTGTGGGGCCTCGTTCTGGTCGGTACGCTGTTTGGCTATCTGTAAATCGCTCTCTTGCGATCGTGTTGCGTGCCTCCGACTGTGGCGTGCCACCGAGAACGCGTGGCTTTTTGAGGACGGGGCGGGTAGCCGCCGACGATGGACGCAGCCGTCGGTATCGTCGCCCAGCGGGACAACGCCCGCGCCCACGAACTCGCAGCGACGCTCGTCGAAACCGTCGAGCGCGAATACGGCAGCGCCCCGGTCGTCGACGAGGCGACCGGCGACGCCATCGACGCGCGTGCCGTTCCGGTTGCGTCGATGTCAGCCTGCGAGTTGGTCGTCAGTATCGGGGGCGACGGCACCCTTCTGTTCGTCGCTCGAGCGGTCGGCTCGACGCCGATCCTCGGGGTCAACCTCGGCGAAGTCGGCTTTCTCAACGCCGTCGATCCCGCGAACGCCGTCGACGTCGTCACCGATCTCCTCGCCGGGTTACAGGCCGACACGTCGCTCGAGAGTCGGACGCTCGTCCGGCTTCGGGCAACGGGCGCTGACGCCGACTGGACGCTCGAGCCCGCCCTCAACGAGGTGCTCGTCCACGGGCCGCGACGCGGGCACGGTGGCGGTGCGACCGTTGCTATCGATGTCGACGGAAAGCGATACGCCGAGAGCGACGCCGACGGGGTACTCGTCGCGACGCCGACGGGGTCGACCGCCTACAACCTGAGCGAGGGCGGGCCCCTCGTCGACCCGTCGGCCGACGCGCTCGTGGTGACCGGGATGGCTGCTGCCGAACCGATGACGCCGCTGGTCGTCGACCCGTTCGCGGCGATCACGCTCACCGTTTCGGATACCGACACCGCCTACGTGATCAGCGACGGTCGCAACCGACAACGACTCGAGCCGCCCGCGACGATCACGGTGACGCTCGCCGAGAATCCCGTCCACCTCGTCGGCCCACAGACGAACTTCTTCGAAGCCCTCGAGAAACTCGAGTGAGCCGGTCGCACGCCGGTGCTCTCCGTTGCGCTACGGTCGAGCCGAACGCGTATCCTCCTCGAGGAGCTGTGCGAGCCGTTCTGGCGGAACGGCACCGCGAGCAAGTTGTCCGTCGGCGATGAAGGCGGGCACACCCGAAATGCCGCGCTGGCGAGCCTCGTCGAATCGGCTCTCGAGGTCGGCTCGCAGGTCGTCGTCCGCGAGCGCCGTTCGAACCTCCTCGCCCGGAATATCGACGTCCTCGGCTACCTCGACGAGAACGTCGGCGTCGCCGATGTCGCGGTCAGCCTGCCAGAGGGCGGTGTAGATCGCCTCGTCGAACGCGCCCCACCGGTCGGGGTACGCCCGATCGACGTACCAGGCGGCCTGCTGGGCGGGCAACGAGTCGACCTCGATGGCGAGTTCCCGTGCCATCTCGATGTCGTACTCCGCTTGCAGTCGGCGGACGTTCTGTCGTGCCTGCTCGAAGTAGTCCTCGTCCTTGCCGTCGTCGACATCGTGGTCGATCGAGCCGTCCGAATTTCGCTTCCCGCGACGGAGATCGAACGGCCGCCAGTCGACCTCGAGCGGGGCCTCGCGTCGCTCACGATACTGTCTCAGCGACCGCGTCCCGAGGAAGCAAAACGGACAGACGTAGTCGGCGTACACCACGACTCGATCGGTCGAGGCTGTGTCGGTCATGACGGTGGTAGGCACTGCCGACGGAAAAACCGACGGGCGTCGGCAGCCAAGCGTTGCGATCGACTTACGTGTCCTCGAGCGACGGGTTGCCGGAACCGACCGGGTCGTCGTCCCCGTCGGTGTCTGTCATCTCGGGCAGGTTCGGATCGCGGTAGGGGTTTCGCCCGTAGGCCGGGAGCTCGTCCTCGAGCTGGGATTTGAGGACGCGTCGAAGTCGGTTCAGACTCGTCGTATCGAGGCCGTGGCGGGCGGCCAGTCGCTCGAAGCGCTCCTCGTCGGTGATGTCGTGACCGCGATACTGCGTGAATAGTTCCTCCATACGGTCGG
The DNA here is from genome assembly GCF_006543045.1 of Salinadaptatus halalkaliphilus. GTDB lineage: Archaea > Halobacteriota > Halobacteria > Halobacteriales > Natrialbaceae > Salinadaptatus > Salinadaptatus halalkaliphilus. The sequence goes on from NZ_RBZW01000012.1 coordinate 152,907, forward strand.
CAGAGAGTGACTGCGTATCGATATCGTCGAGTCCGAAGTACTGTCGGCGATCGACGTCGACGACGTGTCGGATGACCACGAGTGCGACTTTCGGAATCGCACGCTGGCTGCCAAACTCCGTGAGATCAATTTCGTCCATCACGCCGAGTGCGAGATCGCGCTGCCACGGCGTCACCTCGAGGGCGTTACACAGCGCCTGGGTCGTCCGCAGACGATCGAGGTGGTGGGCCCGCTCGCTGTAGCCCGGCGTCGCCGCGTGCTGTTCGTCGTGGAGTCGGCGAACGTTTTCGGAGAGGTCTGCCTCGGGCGTCTCCGCGCGACCGATGACCGTCGCACTCGGCGTCACGACGCCCCACTGTCGGACCGTCGAATCCCGCGCCACGGCCGCTCGAGAGAGCGATCCAGCACCGGGGCGCGTCTCGAGCGGTCGGTCGACACCGTCGTGTTGCATCTCGTCTGAGGGTCAGATGGGGAGACAGAAAAAGGCTCGCTCGGCTGGCTCGAGCTATCAATTCGGAAGTACGTCGCGGCGGATCGAAGCGAAAGTTAGATCTCGAGTGCGCCGATCCAGGCATCCTCGCCGTGGACGCTACACCAGGAGGCGTGCGCTTCGAAACAGCGCTCGTCCATCACTTGGCCGCAGGTACACCACTGCTGGTGTCGTCCCGGAACTGGTCGTCGACAGAGCGGACAGTTGGTTTCCATAGGTGGCTCTCCACCGAGGACCTACTTACTATTTTCACGGTTTGTTGATGACTGTCTGGTGATGTATGAAAGTCGACTCGAGCCCGAAAATCCAGCCGCGGGCTACGCTCGCGAGCCGGAATACTCGTGGCCGACGACGAGCGCGAGGACGTTGACCGTCACCAAGCCGAAAAATGCCGCGAGCGTCAGCACCGAATCGATGCCAAGCAGCAAGACCGGGAGGTACGCGACCGGCAACAGCGTGCCGATCCAGAAACCGATAGCCGTAACGGCGTCGTCTGTGCGCATCGTCGACTAGCGCATCGACTCGAGTGCGACGAAGGCGTCGTCGTGTGCGACGATCCAGGCGGTCGACAGTCGCCGGTCGGTTGCGTGGCGCGGGAATATCGCACACTCGTCGGGTGCGTCGTCGTTTTCGATGGTTACGTGATCGAGTTCGGCCGTCGGTTCGTCCGGCTTCGAAGAGTGAGTGTTAGTATCGGGTGTCATGGGCTGGGAGAGCAGTCGCGCTGCCCAACGATACCCGAGACGATCCTATTGTTATACCGTCACTACCGGTCGAGAACGTTCCGTAGCGTCCGAGATGCGCCGGGATCAGGGGATGGTGACGCAGAACGGGCCCGGGAATCGAAATCGGCGCGTACGACCATGCTACTGTATTCTCGCTCGTCGTATGCAGTGCTTACGCCGCTGCAATCGCGAATTTCTACGGTTCGAGAGCGGGAGTTCGACGGAACGGTCGTCGTGTCTCGATCCGACCGTCGGCATCTACGAGGGGGTTAGTTTCCGGGTCGTGTTCCGAGCGTCAACGATTCACGAATCTCCTCCCCGTCACGTCGGATCGCCAATTCGATCGTGTCTCCAGGCATCGTCTCGAGCGCCAGAAACGTCGAGAGAGCGTGACGATCCGGGATCGGTTCGCCGTCCATGGCGACGATGACGTCGCCGCCGACCGGGATCGGTTCGTTGCCCCGGTCGGCCGTCGTCTCCGCACCCTCGAGGATGTCCTCGGCCGGGCCGTCGGGAATGGTGTCGGTGACGATGACGCCGGTCGCTTCCGGGAGGTCGTTTTCTTCGGCGATGAGTCGGTCGACTGAGGCCAGTTGAATGCCCATGAAGGAGTGGCCGAACTCGCCATCCTCGAGCAAGGCGGGGACGACGCGGTCGGTCAGCGCGGCCGAAATCGCAAAGCCGATATTGTTGGCGCCGCCGGCGTGGACGACGCCGATGACGTTGCCCTCGAGATCGACGAGCGGGCCGCCGCTGTTGCCGGGGTTGACCGCCGCGTCGGTCTGGACGACGTTGGGGAACGAAAAGCTGCGTCCCGGTGCCTGAATCGTCCGGTCGACACCGCTGACGATGCCCGACGACATCGATCCCTCGAGGCCGAGTGGGTTCCCGATCGCCAGTACCTGCTGGCCGACGACGGGTCGTTGGTCGGCCAGCGTCAGCGGCGTCGCACCGTCGGGGACGTGTTCGACCTCGAGGACGGCCAGATCGCTCAACCGGTCGGTCCCGACGAGGCGAGTGCTCGTCCAGTCACCGGTGATGTACTGGAGGTCGATTTCCTCGCCGCCGGCGACGACGTGTTCGTTCGTAACGACGTGGTTCTCGTCGTAGAGGAACCCGGAACCCTGGCCCTGCCCCTCTTCTTCAGTCAGCGGATCCTCCACACCGAAGACACGAACCTGCGTGACCGATTCGATGACGCCGTCGTAGATGTCGGTAAAGGCCGATCCCTCCGCGAGATTCTCTCGGTCGATCTCGTAGGATGATCCGCCCTCGACTTGGCCATCACGCCGTGGCTCCGAACAGCCGGCGAGGGCACTCCCGATTCCGGCGGCTGTGATCGCAAGCACCCGACGGCGACCCGGTCGAAAATCGTTCATAGCCGTCGGATAGGACCGCGGCTATTTGAACGTCGGGGACTCCGTCGTTTCAGCACTCGTCTACAGTCTCTCGCTGTCAAACCACCCAGAGGTAAGTGTATCGCCCACCCAGACGCCACCATGATAGTGCGCGACGACCGCACGACACAGCCCCGCCGAACTCGTTTTCACGCCGCACGGTCACCCCCGGCGCGTGATCGTCGATGACCGCCGAGACGACGCTGACTGGCGAGACAGACGCACTGACCGACCAGGGTGCCGGCCTCGAAGTCGCCGTCGTCGGCGCCGGGGCCATCGGCGCGACGGCAGCGTACGATCTGGCCCGCGAGGGAGCCGACGTAACGCTGTACGACCGCGGAACGGTCGCAAGTGGCTCGAGCGGGCGTGCGGCGGGCGTTTGTTACGACGCCTTCGCCACCCAGCCCGACGCCGACATCGCGAGCGATTCGATCGAACGGTTCCGAGCGCTCTCGGGTGACGAGACGTTCCCGTTCGTCGAGTGCCCGTACGTCTGGTTCGCAAGCGAGGGCGACGACGAGCGCGTCGCGGCGATTCGGGACGGTATCGACCGCATGCAATCCCACGGCGTCGTCGCCCTCGAGATGGACGGCGACGAACTCGGCGAGCGGTTCCCGTCGCTTCGCACCGACGACGTGGCCGTCGCGGGCGTCGCTGGCGCAGCGGGCTATACCGACCCGTCGGCGTACACCGCCTGCCTCGCCGGCGCGGCGACTGGTGCGGGTGCGACCCTCGAGACCGAGACCCTCGTCTCGGTTCGAACTGACCCGCCGCGAGTAATCCTCGAGGACGGACCGACGCGCGAGGTCGACGCCGTCCTCGTTGCGGCAGGGGCCCACACCAAACGAGTACTCGCCGACGCCGGCCTCGAAATCGCGATGAAACCCTATCGCGTGCAGGCGCTCGTCGCTTCCCACTCGCTGTCGGAGCCGATGTGGTTCGACGCGAGTGCGACGTACTACGTCCGACCGCATCCAGCGGGTTTGCTCGCGGGCGATGGCACCGAGTTCATCGAGAGCGATCCGGACACGTACGATCGTGAGTCGGATCCGGAATTCGCGGACGACCTCTGTGAACGCGTCGGCCGGCGGCTCCCGGACGCCGACCTCGAGGTCGAGCGGGCCTGGGCCGGGCTCTGTACGGCGACGCCGGACCGAAATCCGCTGGTCGGTCGACTCGAGGATGGCCTCTACGTCGCGACCGGATTCCAAGGACACGGGTTCATGCGTGCGCCGGCGATCGGACAGCGAGTCGCGACCGACGTTCTCGGTGGTGATGGGATCGACGCGTTCGATCCGACGCGATTCGACGGCGACGAGACGTTCTCGATCACGGAGGGAATGGCCATCGAAGAGTAACGGGCTCCGTCCGCAGAAGCGGTGCTATTCTTCGACCGTGACGGTCTCGGAATCGGTCGTACTGGTCGGCTCCCTGGTCGGCGTCTCGTCCGAGTCGTCAGCGTCAGTTGTCTCGACGGATTCGGTCGCCGAGTCAGACCCGGTGTCGGCCCCCTCTTTCGGGATTTCAATCCGTAACGTCCCTGTTTCGGTGAGTTTCGCCGTTCCAGCGTCCGGATCGACGGTCGCGTCGGTGGGAAGGTCGACCTCGCCCTCGAGCGTCATGCCGCGACCGGGAAAACGCAGTTCGAACCGATCGCGGAACTGCCGGAACCGGCGGATCCGGATGCGAACGCTGCCCTCGAGATACCGAACTTGGACGTCGTCGGGTTCCGCGCCGGGAGCGTCAAAGACGACGAGATATGAGGTGTCGTTCTCGAGGACGTCGACCGGCAGCGAGCGATAGGTCTGGAGGTGACCGTTTGCCCGGCCGATCTGTCGATAGAGCGTATCGCCGACCGATCGCTTGAGGTCGTCGAAGTTCACTACTGTTCACCTCCGGCGGCACGCGGCGGGCTCGCCGGGATCGGTTCGGGGACCGAACGGGACGCGTCGGGCATACCTATCGGTAGGTACGAGATCCACGGTTTTAGGGGTTTTGTGGTGGACGCAACAACTGCGAACGCCTACAGTTCGACCGGCTTGAGGCAGTCGGTCCCACCACAGACCGGACACGAGAGATCCGAGACGGTCAGCTCCTCGGGAACGTCGTAGGTGTAATGATTCTCGAACAGGTCGAGAAAACAGTCGTCGTCGGTACAGACCAGTTCCTCAGTCGGTGGCATAGATGGGTCCACGGTCGCATGGACCATCAACCCTCGGAGTCGATCACCCGCTGTAGATCCGTCCCGCTCGAGGGATTGCTACACGGTGGTTCTTGCTACGCGGTCCAACCACGCCAACGATCGCGGGTAGTCACCGTTTTAGGCCTCGAGGGGTTACCTGGCGCTATGACCGACCCCGAAACGCTGTCGGTGACGATCGTCGACGGCTACGTCGACGAGCCAGCCCACTTCGGGGTACCACCGTACGTCTCGACGTACCCCCGCTATACGGCCGGGGCACTCGTCGACGCGGGGGTTCCCCGCGAGCGAATCACGTACCACACGATCGACGGACTGCGCGACGAGCCCGATCGCTGGCGCGACGTCGACGAGGCCGATCTGATGGTCTACATCGGCGGAATGACCGTCCCCGGAAAGTACGTCGGCGGGACGCCGGCCGAACCCGACGAGGTCCGCAAACTGGCCTGGACCGCAAGCGGAACGAGCCTGATGGGCGGCCCCGTCAAGTTCGGCGTCGGCGAGGAAAACGCCGGTGCGACCGAGACCGAACGCCAGGACCTGGACTTCGACTTCGTCGCCAAAGGCGACATCGAGGCCGCCGTCTACGACCTCGTCACAAGCGGCCTCGAGGGCTTCAACAACCGGATGCGAGACATCGACGAGGTGACTCGCTGGGCCCGCGAGGGTGCGTTTATCGTCGAACAGCATCCGAATCATCCCGATCATCTCATCGCCGAACTCGAGACCTCGCGGGGCTGTGCCTATCGGTGTTCGTTCTGTACGGAACCGCTCTATGGCAACCCCGAGTTCCGGCCGCCGCCGTCGGTCGTCGGCGAAGTCGGCACGCTGGCCGACTACGGCGTCTCCCACTTCCGGATCGGCCGCCAGGCCGACATCCTCGCCTACGGCGGTGACGGCGAGGCGCCCAACCCCGACGCCCTCCGCCAACTCTACAGCGGCATCCGCGAGGTCGCACCCGGCCTCGAGACCCTGCATCTGGACAATATGAATCCGATCACCATCGTGGAGTGGCCCGAGGCCAGTCGCGAGGGAATCCGGATCATCGCCGAACACAATACGCCCGGTGATACGGCCGCGTTCGGCCTCGAGTCCGCGGATCCGATCGTTCAGGAAGAGAACAACTTAAACGTCACCGCCGAGGAGTGTTTCGAAGCCGTTCGGATCGTCAACGAGGAAGCGGGCTGGCGGCCGGGCGGGCCGAACGATCCGCGGTCGGACGCACCGGAAAGTGAGGCTGGCGACAGCGCGAGCGAGGACCAGCCGCGCTTGCCGAAACTCCTGCCCGGAATCAACCTGCTCCACGGGCTCAAGGGTGAACGCGAGGAGACGTACGAGCGCAACCTCGAGTTCCTCAAGCGAGTTTACGACGACGGCTACATGCTCCGGCGAGTCAATATCCGGCAGGTGATGGCCTTCGACGGCACCGAGATGGCCGACACCGGCGCCGAAATCGCGAACGAACACAAAAGCCTCTTCAAACGCTACAAACGCCAGGTCCGCGAGGAGATAGACAACCCGATGCTCCAACGGGTGGCCCCGACGGGAACCGTCCTCCCCGACGTTCACCTCGAGTATCACCAGGACGGTCGGACGTTCGGCCGGCAACTCGGAACGTATCCGTTGCTCGTCGGCATCCCCGGCGAGCGCGAACTCGGGCGGACGATCGACGTGGCCGTCGTCGACCACGGCTACCGATCGATCACCGGCGTCCCGTCACCGCTCGATGTCAACGAGGCCTCGATGGACGAACTAACCGCGATCCCCGGCGTCGGCGACCGCACGGCCGGCGACATCGTCGTCAACCGACCCTACGACTCACTCGATCGTCTCGAGGGAACGCTCGAGGACGACCTCGAGGCCGATCTGTCGACGTTCATGCGGGCGCGGTCGCTCGAGCGAGCGGACTGACCGGCCGATCGTCTCTCGAGGCGTGACTCGGTCGCCGACCCGGTTAATTGTGTACGCTCGGTCGGTAGTTCTATTATGCAGGGCCAACGAGAAGGACGCGAGGGTCTACCTGTGGAAATATCTGAAAAACTCCTGTGTCTGTTCAGTACGGAAGTGTCGACAGAGGAGGATCGATACGTCATCGAAGTACCACGACAGGAAGTCGAGACCGGCGACATCGATCCGGAGGAGGTCTATCGCGTCGCGCTCATCTCGCGTGCGGAAGCGACAACAGAGGGCGAGTCAGCAGAACAGCCCCAGAGTGCGCCGTCGGAGCCACAGCCACCGGTCGACGTCGGCGAAACACGCTACGTCGAAATCGAAGATATCGGCAAACAAGGCGATGGAATTGCCCGCGTCGAACGCGGCTACGTCATCATCGTTCCGGGTGCCGACGTCGGCGATCGCGTCAAGATCGAAGTCACCGAAGTCAAATCGAACTTCGCCGTCGGCGAAATCATCGAAGAGACGTTCTAACGAGGAGTCACCACTCCTCGGTTGTGCCCCGACTGTGACGGGACGATCACCGGGGGATCGTCTCTCGAAACCGGTCGGGATCGTCGTGAAAGCAGTCACCGACGACGATCGCGTCAGCGCCGGCCGCGAGAATCTCCGTCGCTTTTGCCTGACTATCGATTCCGCCGCCATAGAATAACGTCGTTTCCTCGAGATACCGAGCGGCGGCTTCGACATCGTCGGGCCCGCCGTAGGTCCCGGAATACTCGATGTAAAAGATCGGAAATCCGTAGAACGTCTCGGTCGCGAGCGCTGCACCAGCGACCTGTTTGGGCGAGTACGCGGTCTCGACGCCGGCGACCGACGCCGCTGTGGCGTCGACGTGTTGGACGACGTAACCCTCGCCGACGAGTTTCGACGTGAGTTGCGTGACGACTTCCTCGCCTTTCGACGCGAGATAGTCGCCGACGACCGGGAGACTCGAGCCCAGCAACGCATCGGGTTGGCGTCCGATTTCGGCGAACAGATCGACCTGTTTACCGACGAAGTGCGTTCGATCGCCGTTGTAGACCGCCGGTACGGCGACCCCATCTACGCGCTCGATAGTCGTCTTCGAGACGTGGGCCGAACTGTAGGGCTCCTGCAGGATTGGCGTCGCCGGACAGGCGTCCTCGAGCGATCGAATCGTCTCCAGCGTGTTCGATTCGGTGACCCCGTCAGAGCCACCGACGACGACCAGATCGGTCGCCTCGAGCATCGAGAGACCCGACGGGAGGGCTTTGACCGGATCGACTTTCGTCACATGTGTCACGCCGTCCCAGTCGATGTCCATACCGATGCTTCGCACAGCGGTCTCAACTTCCTATCGGTATCGTGTTCGCTTCCGAACACGACGCGACCCGTCGCGTCGGTACCGCGTCGGTGGGGGCGAGTCGGCATCGACGAACCCAAACCCTTGAATCCTCGCGGTTACTTGCAGGTGACAATGACCAACCCCGCGGACTCGCCGGCCGTACGCCGACTAGACGACTGGAATCGCGACCGTCTCGAGTCGCTCGCGGCAACACACGAGACGCCCCTGTACGTGATCGACCTCGATCGCGTGACGGCGAACTACACGCGCTTCTCGAGCGCGTTTCCCGACGCCGACGTCATGTACGCCGCGAAAGCCCACACCGGAAAGGCGGTACTCGAGGCCGTCCTCGAGGCGGGCGGAACGATCGAGTGTGCGGCCTGGGGCGAACTCCAGCGGTCGATCGACGCCGGCGCGGACCCCAACGAACTGCAGTATACCGCCGTAAACCCGCCGGACCACGACCTCGACTACGCGGCGGAACTCGGCGCGGAGAACCCTGGCCTGACGATCACCATCGGCGCGACCGATACGCTCGAGCGACTGGCCGAACGCGGCTACAACGGCCGGATCGCTATTCGGATCAATCCCGGTATCGGCACGGGCCACCACGAGAAGGTCGCGACCGGCGCCGACGCGAAGTTCGGTATTCCGTACAAGCGCGTTCCCGCGGTCGCCAACCGTGTACGCGAAGCGTTCGATCTCGTCGGACTCCACGCCCACGCCGGCAGCGGCGTCCTGACCGACGACCTCGAGGACCACTGCCGCGCGATCGAACGCGTCGGCGACATGGCTCGCCGGGTCGGCGACGACGACCTCGAGTTCGTCGATGTCGGCGGCGGCTACGGCGTCCCCTACCGCGAGGACGAACCACCCCTGGATCTCGAGAAAACGTCGGATATGGTTCGCGAGGCCATCGGGGACCTCGACGCACAACTGAAACTCGAGCCCGGCCGCTACGTCGTCGCCGACGCGGGGCTAATCTTGACCGAGGTCAACACCATCAAGAAAGCTCCCGATACGACCGTCGTCGGCGTCGACGCCAGCCTCTCGACGCTGATCCGACCGGCGATGTTCGGCTCCTACCACCCGATGCTGAACGTCACGGCACCCGACCGCGACGCCGAGCCGATGACCGTCGGCGGTCCGGTCTGTACCAGCGCCGACGTCTTCGCCCACGACCGCCCGATAGCCCGCCCGGAGCGCAGCGACATCCTCGCCATCGGCAACGCCGGCTCCTACGGCTACGAACTGGCAAACCAGTTCCACTCCCAGCCCAAACCAGCCGAGGTCGCCCTCGAGGGCGACGATGCCCGCGTCGCGCGACGACGGGAGACGCTCGAGGACGTGACCCGACTGGAACAGTAATGACGTTCGATATCGCACAGTTCCACGCCGACGCCGTTTCGACGCCTTCCCACGAGGACGTGACCGAAATGCGCGAACTGCTGGTCGAAACGCTCGAGGACGCCGGCCTCGAGCCGGAGATCGACGATTTCGGAAACGTGCTGGCGGCCCGCGGCGGGAGCGGTGGGCGAGAGCCCGACGGCCCGCACATCGTCCTGAACACCCACATCGACACCGTCGCACCGCACGTCCCCTACGAGCGCGACGGCGACGCCGTTCGCGGGCGCGGTGCCTGCGACGCGAAAGGGCCACTCGCCGCGCTGCTCGCGGCGTTTCTGCGCGTCGAGCCGACCGAGGGAACGGTGACGCTCGCGATCACGCCCGACGAAGAGACCCTGATGACCGGCGCGGCGGGACTGCAGGAAACGCTGGCGCCAGCAGCCGACGGCTTCATCGTCGGCGAACCGACCGATCGCGACGTCTGTATCGCCGCTCGCGGTCAGTGTGAAGGAACCATCACGATCACCGGCGAGAGCGGTCACGCCGCGAGCGTGCCAGCCGAGCGAAACGCCGTCTTCGGCCTCGAGTCCGTCCTCGAAGCGCTGGGAACGTACGACGGCGAGGCCGGGCCCGGCGTGGACTCCGTTCTGGGCGCACCGAAACTGACGCCGTCGATGCTCGAGGGCGGCGAGGCGCCGAATCGGGTTCCCGAGCAGTGTCGACTCACGTTCGACCGACGAAGCGTCCCGCCGGAGACGAGTGAGTCGTTCCGGGCCGATCTGCAGTCGTATCTCGAGACGCGACTCGACGACGACCTCGAGGTCGCAGTCGATCTTATTCGACCCGATACGCCGTTTCCGAAGCCGTTCGTCACCGACGAGAACGCCCAGCTCGTTCGGACGCTCGCGGCCGAGACGGCCGGCGAAGTCCGTCCGTTCGGCGCGGCGACCGAAGCCGGCTTTTTCGCGACGGATGTGCCGACTGTCGTCTTCGGACCGGGCGTCCTCGCCGACGACGAGGGCGCCGTCGCTCACGCCGAACGCGAGTACGTCCACCTGTCGGCGATCGAGACGGCCGCCGAGTCCGTAACCGCCACGCTCGAGAAACTCGTCGGATAAGTCGATCGCTCGTCGTGTCTCGGCAGGTGCCTCGCCTCGAAACGACGATCACTCCTCGAGCCGTTGTCCACACCGGGTACACTCGAACGTCTTCATGTCGCCGTGGACCTCGCGCCAGAGCAACTCGTAGTCGTGCGAACAGACGCGTTGACGGACGCGGGAAAGAGATTTCATCATTGTGGATCTATATCCAGAATAGGCCCATATATTCCTTTCCTCGAAGTAAATTAGAACTCATTCGACCATATAATGAGTATAAATCGAAAATACAGGACAATTTTCCATGACGGCGGTCGAAGCGCCGGAGGCAAACAGTGCTGACACCCCGCTAGAACTGGACCCAATCCGTCTGGACGTCCTCGCCACGCAGCTCCCAGCGTTGCTCGTAGGTCTCGTCGCGAGTTCGTAGTTCGACGGTCGCATCGAACAGCGGCTCGAGCAACGCGACGGCATCGTGGTCGCGGCTGACGGGTAAGTGATAGTGGCCCATCCCATCGACGTGGTCGATCCGCGAGGTGAGGACGTGTACCAGTCGAAACACGGCTTCGGTGTCGTGGTCTTGCAACAGCGTCGCCAACGAACCAACACACAGCCGGAGCTGCGAGGGCTCGAGTCCGTCCGACGCGGTATCGAAGTCGTCGATCGCTTCGCTGATCTCGAGACCCAACGACTCGAGGGTCGACTGATCGTCGCGTTGAGTCGACGCAGTGTCGGCCGTCGCCGATCCCGGGTATTCGATCGTCCGCGTCGTCTCGAGGGAGCCGTGTCCGGCCGGAATCGCATCCGGATCGTCCGTAACAAAGAGGTGATATCGTGATCCGGACGACTGATCGCCACACAACCGATGACAGGCCATTGTATGGACATTCTGTGTCGGTGGTCCAACGAGAAGGATGTTGCTCCCCGTTCGTTTGAGCGTATCGAGCGTGTGAGCGACACGTTCTGCTCCCCCAGCCCCTAACTCGCGATCCATCTATCCCAAGAAACAAATTCGATTAGAATAAATATTGTGGCTTCAATATGGGGTAAAAACACCGTTGACAACTGCGTTTCGATACTGACCATGGAAAGCCGTATGAGGTCTTCCAGTGGCCGACCGTCAACCGCCCACCTTTTCGTTCCGGACCCCGTAGGACGCGTATGGCCGACCACGACGACGACCTCGTCGAGGCCGTGCGAGAACTCACACGGACGATCGACGACCTCGGCGACCAACTCGAGCCACGCCAGCGACGGCCGCCGATTCGTCCCCCGACGCCCCGGGAGGTCCTCGGATTCGCCGACGAGGTCGCGATCCCCGCGACGATCGCCGTCCTCAACTCGAGCGTGCGCGCTCTCGAGGCGTTTCAGCGCAGTCTCGAACTGATGCGGACCGAACGCGAGGTCAGAGAGCGGACAACCGACACCGTGGCGACGACGAGCGACCGGGCGAACGAACTGCGGCGAACGACGCTCTCACAGCTCGATACCGTACTCGCCGAACTACAGCGCGCCGCCTCGGAGGGATCGTTACCGGCCGACGAACAGGCTCGCGATCTGTTGACCGACGCGCGTGAGCTTCGAGACGAAGTGGACCAACGGCTCCGGTCCGGGACGGCTGACCCGGAAACCGACGAGCCACCAGCGGGAACGACGATCGATATCGACGACGGCACGCCGGACAGCGAGGCAGACCCAGCGGATGACGACGACGAACCGAACTCGGCGGTCGACGTCGACGCCGAACTCGAGACGCTGAAAGATCGCTACGAAACTGGCGAAGACGAGGAGGACCCCTTCGAGGACGAGGGAACGAACGCTGACGATGGCGACACTGCTGAGAACGGCGACGGAACCGACGCCGACGATACGGGGCCGGACGACGATACGAACGACTAGTGTTCTCGAGCGATTCGACGGCTGTGTCGCTTTAGATCGGTTCGAATCGGTAGCCGTCCCAGTCTTGACTGGCGGGCTCGCGGATACCGGCCCCGGGTTCGCGGAGTTCGTCGACGTGGACTGGTTCGATCTCGTCGCCCGTTTCGACATCGTCGGTCGTCATCTGACCGATCGCCCGCACCGACTCTCCGTCGACGGTGAACTCGACGATCGCGAGCGTGTTGGGTTCGCGAACGCCGGGTGGTGTCGCCATCGACGTCGTCCAGGTGACGACCTCAGCGGTGTACTCGCTCAGGTCGATCGTCTCGACGGGCTCAGATCCACCCGGACCGCGGGGATGGCCGGGATAGCTGATCGATCCGTCCGCGTAGCGGGTCGCTTCCATGGTCATCGTGCAGCCTCCATAATCGTGGTAATGACGCAGTTGCCAAAGCCACCGACGTTACAGCACAGTCCCGTCTCGGCCTCGACCTGTCGCGGGCCGGCTTCGCCGACGAGTTGCTCGTAAATCTCGACGCCCTGGGCAACGCCACTCGCGCCGAGTGGATGCCCCTTCGATTTGAGTCCACCGGAGGTGTTGATCGGCAACTCGCCGTCCGTCTCGGTGTATCCCTCCGCGACCAGTTTCCAGGCCTCGCCCTGTTCGGCGAAGCCGAGTCCCTCCATCTGGAGAAACTCGAGGATCGTGAACATATCGTGGAGCTCAGCGACGTCGATATCGTCGGGCCCGAGGCCGCTCATCTCGTAAGCACCCTTACCGCTTTCGACGACACCGCCCATGACGGTCGGGTCCTCCCGCTCGTGGACGACGTGGGTATCGGTTGCCCCATCGATACCCGTGATGAGAGCGTAATCGTCGGTGTACTCCTGGGCGACGGACTCGGGACAGAGCATGAGCGCCGCAGAGCCGTCCGTGATCGGGCAGAAGTCGTACAGTCGCAGCGGATCGGCCACGATCGGCGACTCGAGGGCGGTCTCCTCGTCGATCTCTTTTCGAAACTGGGCGTGGGGGTTGTCGACGCCGTTTTCGTGGTTCTTGACCGCGACTTTCGCCAGACTCTCACGGGGCGCGTCGAATCGCTCGAGGTAGTGACGAGCGGTCAGCCCGGCGAAGGAAGGCAGCGTGACGCCGGTTTTGTACTCGACGGGGTGGGTTAGCGACGCGATGACGTCGGTCGATTCGCCGGTCGTCTTGTGAGTCATCTTCTCGCCGCCGACCAGCAGCGTCATTTCGCTCGCGCCGCTTGCGACCGACTGCCAGGCGGCGTAGATCCCCGCCCCGCCACTGGAACTCGTTTGATCGATTCGCTGCGTGTAGGCCGGCACCGCGTCGATGTCCTGGGCCAGCGCATTCATCACGCCGGTCTGTCCTTCGAACTCGCCACTGGCCATGTTCGAGACGTACAGGTGCTCGACATCTGTCGCGTCGACACCCGCGTCCTCGAGACACTCGAGTCCGGCTTCCGCGAGCAGATCGAGGATCCACTCGTCCTCGCGTTGCCCGAACTGGGTCATCGATGCGCCGATTACTGCGACACGTTCCATAGCTAACCAAACTCGGCTAATCGGTTTATAACGTGGGGATCGAAGCGGCGATTGCCACCCGTCGCGCCACCGGAACCCAGCTCCGACCGCGATCAGTCCGACGGCGACTCGGCTGCCATCGTCGCCAACTCGCTGGCACGTGTGCGTGCCTGCGAGATGACCGCGGGGCGGGCCTCGAAGGAGACGAGTACGTCGTCGTCGCCGTAGGTGACGTCCTCGACGTCCGCGTTGTCGTGGATCCACGAGACCAGACTCATCGTTTCGTCGGTCATCGGGAGCACGAGTCGCTCGTCTTCCCAGTCGGGGAGTTCGGCGTCGATACGCTCGAGCAAGGCGTCGACGTTCGTTCCCTGGCGCGCGCTGACGGTGACCGGATTCGGTGCGAGTGCCGACAGCGCCTCCTGTTTGTCGACGAGTTCGGCGTCGTCGACTTTGTCGACCTTGTTCAACACCGTGACGATCGGCGCCTCGTTGCGCTCGTAGAGTGTGTCGTGACAGGTGACGAGCTTCTCGTGGATCTCGTCGATCTCCTCGCTGACGTCGACGACGAGCAAGACGAGGTCGGCTCGATAGACCGAATCGAGCGTCGACTTGAACGACTCGACCAGCCAGTGGGGCAGGTCGCTGATGAACCCGACGGTGTCGGTCACCAAGACATCGCGTGGCTCGATCGCGGCCCGACGGGTCGTCGTGCCAAGCGTGGTAAAGAGCTTGTCCTGGGATTCGGCCGTCGAATCGAGATCGGGGTGGAGATCCTCGTTCTCGTCGACATCGAGGTCGCTCGAGAGCCGCCGCAGCAGCGTCGACTTGCCGGCGTTCGTATAGCCCGCCAGCGCGACCAGATCGAACCCCGAGTCCCGCCGGCGCTCCCGACGGTGTTGTTCGGTCTGTTCGATCTGGTCGAGTTCGTCGTTGATCCGGCTGATCTGGTCTTTGATGTCCTGCTCGCGGCTCTCGTCGTACTCGCCGAGCCCCATGAACCCGGGATGCTCCTCGCGTTTCGCGAGGCTCGTCTTGGCCTCGGCGCGGGGCAGTTCGTAGCGCAGTTCCGCGAGTTCGACCTGGAGCTGTGCTTTCCGGGTCTGGGCGCGCTGGCCGAAGATCTCGAGGATCAGCGTAAATCGGTCGATCACCTCGACGCCTTCTGGGAGGAGCTGGCCGAGGTTGTACGTCTGGTATGGCCCGAGTCGGTTGTCGAAGATGACCGTCGTCGCCTCCGTCTGGACGGCTCGTTGGGCGAGTTGTTCGGCCTTCCCTTCGCCGAACTGCAGGGCCGGATCGGCGCGTCTAGACTGAGTGATCTCGCCGACGACGGTATACCCCGCTGCTTCGGCCAGCTCCGTGATCTCAGTCGTATCAGGCGTTCCCGAATCGACGCGTTTGGCGATGAGCGCGTTCATAGTGGTAACTGGGCGTGCAGCGTGGGTCGGTCGAACTCGCTCGAGCGCCGCGGTCGGGATAGCGAGGTTCGCGGGGCCCCCACTACACTAAGGATGCCGGTCGAACACCTCCGTTGGGCAGTCGACGGTCATGATCGGTCGTACGCGACCGATCGTCTTGAATCCCGTGCTCGGATCGCTCGCGTCGGACCGTTGCTCACGCCGGTGTCGCCGCGAGTTCGTCCTCGAGGTCGGCGTCTTCGATCAGTTCGACGAGTCGCTGTCCGTCGACCACCGTGGGATCGGACGGCAACGCCTCGACCGACTCGTCGATACGACCGGTCGTGATGACCAGAACCGTCTCGACCGTGGTGTCACACTCAATGCGGCCGCGTTCGGACGTGAGTTCGTCGGCCGTTACCGGCTCGTCAGACGGCCGATGGACCGTCCGAAGCAGCTCGTGTGTCCCATCCTCTCTGGTCGCGACGACGTCGATCCAGTCCTCGGCCGCCTCGGTTACGGTACACGCTCGTCCCCACTCCGACCGAAACGTCGCGACGAACTGTGCAAACGCCGTCGCGTCCATCGCGGCGAGGCGTCGACCGATCGCGACGCGAGTCGAGGTGTGCCATCCCGAATCCCTGTCGACCGAGTCCCCCTCGGTTCGTTCGTCAGCGACGTGGCTCAATTCCATCGGCTCGAGGTCGTGTTCGCGTTCGATTCGGCGAATGCGATCCGCCATCGGGGGTTCGACAGCGAGTTTTCGGTTGGGGTCTTCCCGGGTCTGTTCCTGATCGACGACGGTGATCGTCTCCGCATACCGATCGTAGACGCGTCGGACGACGTCGGGGTCGACTACCGACGTCGCAGCGCGGTCGGCGGGATAGATCGTCCGTCTCACGAGCCGGTTTCCACCGAACATGCTAACGATCGATACACCCGCGAGGGCGACCCACGCGAGCGGGGTGTCGGGGTCGCCGTTCAGCGCCAGGACGGTGATCACCTGGGCGACGATAACGACCATCGTCACCAGACACGCACACCACGCGAGATAGACGAGCACGTACCGCTGGTAAAAGTACCGACGATTCTTTTCGGCTTCCGCGGCTATCACCGCAGCGAGCTCGTCATCGGTCGTGTCTGCAAGCAACGATGCCTGGACGTAGAGCGTCCGAACCGCGTTCGTGCCGACGAGCTTGGCGGCGAGGTCTTCCGCTTCGTCGTCGAAGACGATGATTCCCGGTAACTCCCGATCCAGTCGCTCGAAACAGCCCTCGAGGCGCGACCGCTCCGGCACCGTGGGATCTCGAGTCCGACAGGCTCCAGAGACCACTGGAAGGCGAAGGAGTAACCAGCAATAGACGATCGGCGTGATCACGACGAGATACCAGAATACCGCCAGTTGCGTCGTCAGCACCAGTATCAACGCCATCGACGCACCGATCGAGACGACCGCGACGGACACCCAGTAGCGTCTGCGGGAGTGGGCCGGCACCGTATGCCGGCGCTCCATGACGTCTCTGATCGTTGGCGCAATGGCTCGGTGGACAGCGAGGACGACCCCGAATACGACCACACCGAATCCGAATCCAGTCCCGAGTACTGTCCCGAGTTGGAGCGGTTCGAACTCGAGTCCGGTGGCGGCCGAATCGAACGGTGCGAACATCGAATACAGCGCGACGGTGAAATAGACGCCGATGCCAATCAGTGCGAGGCGCGAATACATCGTGAGACGCCCCATCCGCCGTCCCGTCCGGCCAGTCCGTCGTATACCGGCGCCGACTAGCCGGGAAAGAACGTACAGTCCGACGAGCAACGCACAGACGAGTCCAATCCCCATCGCAGTTCCAGCGACTCCCATCGGAGTTTGATTCACGCCCTCCGATGAAAATTATTGCGAAACGTGACGATAGATCGACGTAGGGAAGTGCCGAAACGTACGCAACGCGAACGTGGGTGTCGATGTCACCGACTGATCGCTGCGAGCGAGCGGCCACCGTGGTCGCACTCGAGTCGTGGGCCGATGACTACCGCGTCTTCAGATCGTCCGTATCCTTGACGATCTCCGTCTCGGCGTTGCCGCTCGTGTGCTCGTTGACGGTATCGTAAAAGTCGTTTTGCATCCCCGCAGGGAACGTCAACACGCCGATCCAGGAGCCGTCGGGTTGCCACTCCTCGCGCTCTAGGTCGCCGAAGGTTCGAATCTTCGCCTGCGCACTGCCGGCGTGTTCGGCCGGGATCTGGACCGCGACGGTCACCTCCTCGAACCGGATCGGAATCACGGGCCGCAGATCGTCGAGTGCATCGTCGACCTGCTGTTCGACCGGTTCCATCGGATCGACGGTGAAGCCGGCCTCCTCGAGGGCGTTCTCGATGCGCTCGGGCGGATGGGGCGCGTTGTCCATCTGGGGATTGACCGCGTTGCGCGTGATCGTATCGATCAACTGCTTGCGCTTTTGTTCTTGCATCTCGCGGCGCTGATCGGCCGTGATCTGGATCTCCCCGTCTTTGATCACTTCGGGGATGATCTCGAGTGGCTCGGTGGTGTCGAAGACCGTCTCGAGGTCGTTTTCGGCGGGCCGGTCGCCGCGCGAGGCGTCCTCGAAGACGTCTTCGGCGGCGATGACATCCGCTAAGTCCCCCTCGAACTCGTCGCGTTTGATCTCGAGGGCCGCGTCCGGGTCGACGAGTACTTCGAACCGAGCGCCGTGTGACTCGAGTCGCGCCGTCACCGCCTCCTCAAGTGATATCATACCGGGGAGTACCCGCGGCCACCTAAAAGAGCTTTTCCTGCCGGCGACCGGTCGTGGTCTACGACCGCTCTTGCCGGTTCGACGGGAGTGGCTTCACGAGTACAGATACCAAGCCGGGGGCTCTCGGACGGAAATCGGAAAAGTCGCCCGACAGCGACTCGGTTACGTTATTCGTCGTCGGTTTCTTCGCCGTCGTCGAGGAGGTCGTTCTCCTCGAGGTGATCGGCGATACGGTCTTGTTCGAACTGCTCGAAGGCTTCCGTTTCGACGTCGACGGTCGCCAGACCAACTTCGCTCGGCAGCAAGGAGCCGTCGTTGACCGACGCGAGGGCATCGAGTGCGAGGCCGATGCCGCCATCGAGATCGGCGTCGTCGTCGTAGTTCTCCTCTAAGTACTCTTGGAGGTCACCTCGATCGGCGCCGACGGCCAGTGCTTTCCACTCGTAGGGCGTTCCCGAGGGATCGGTCTCGAACAGACGCGGTTCGCCGTTGTCGATCCCGCCGACGATCAGCGCGACGCCGAAGGGGCGAGCGCCACCGACCTGCGTGTACTGCTGGATGTGATCGGTGACTTCCTTGGTCAGCGTCTCGACCCCGACCGGTTCGCCGTAGCGCAGGTGATTGACCTGCGCCTGGCGACGCGCGAAGTCGATCAGCTGGCGGGCGTCGGCGACGTGGCCCGCGCTGGCGATGCCGACGTGGTCGTCGGCCTTGTGTATCTTCTCGACGCTCGAGTCCTCGAGCAGCGGGGAGGGGACGCGCTTGTCCACGGCCAGGACGACGCCATCGTTCGTTCGAACACCGATGCTTGCTGTGCCTCGTTTGACCGCCTCGCGAGCGTACTCGACCTGATAGAGTCGGCCGTCGGGCGAGAAGATCGTAATACCGCGGTCGTAGGCCTGCTGTTGGGCTTGTCCCTGCATAGTATCACACTAAATCGGAATCGAGGTCTGTCGCGTCCACGAACACTCCCTCGAGTCGCACGTCTACGGACCGCTGACGGACGACGGCGACTCGCTCCTCGTTCGCGAACACGACGTTTCTCTCTTCCGTGACTTGCCCGCGGCGTCCTAAATAGTTTTCTTACCACGACGCTCGTGTGCGGGCCAAAACCACCCAAGACTTACAATCCCATAGTAGCCGCCTGATCCAGTTCGCAGACTCACGACGTGAGAAATTTCGCTTCGGCGGCGCGGATCGTTCCGCTGATTCCCCGGACGTGGATGCCGACCGACGCACCGTCTATCTCGTCGATGCAAGCCAGTGCCGCTCGCGCCGGATCGGTCTCGCCGCGACGGGCCCTGACGATCGCTTCGCCAGCACCGTCGGCGAACTCGAAGCGCAACACTCGCAGATCGGCTCGAGCACTCCCCGGATCCCCGAGTAGGTTCTGACCCGCGTACCAACACTCCCGTTGAAACGCCCGCCTGTCGATCGACTCGTCGGGCCACGTCTCGAGGCCGACGGCGAGGTATCGCCACCGTGGCTGGAGGTGTTTGGGGAGGTGTTTCATTCGTCGTCGGTCGCTTCGGGGCCATCTCCATCCGGCCCGTGGCTCGGCGTTCGCTCGGCGACGAGCACGCCGACCTGTTCGTGTACTCGTTCGACGGCGGTCAACGAAAAGCCAGCGTCGGTAAACGCGTCCGCGAGGGTGCCGACAGTCGCCGGATCGTCGACCTCGGGCGAGTAAAACGGTACCGCCGGATCCGGCTCGCCGAAGAACATCACGTCGCCGAGGACGAATTTTCGGGGCTCGAGGCCGGCTATCACCGAAATCGCCTCGCGTTTTTCTCCGTCCGAGAGGTGATGCATCGCGAAGTTCGAGGTAACGATATCGACCTCGCCGGCGTGATTTGGATCGCGAAATCGGCCCTGATCGAACGCGACGTTGTCGAGTCCGGCCTCGGCGGCTTTCGTCCGCGCTCGCTCGAGCATGCCTTCGCTGATATCTCGCCCGACCACGCGATCGGCGTCGGGGGCGAGTGCGAGCGCGATCGCCCCGGTTCCGGCCCCGAGATCGAGGACGACATCGTCGTCCTCGGGTGCGGCGTGTTCGATCACCAGATTTGCGCAGGCGCGGTACTCCTCGGAGCCATCGTCGTCGTACTCGCTTGCGATCTCGTCGAAGCGGGTAGCGTGTTCCTCAAGACTCTTTTTCATATCGTCCCCGTTCGATCCCCGGCTCAATGAACGACTCGGAGTCGACCCGTCGATTTCGCTCTGCGAGCCGTCCCCACTCCGCAAGGCCGTCCTCGACGAACGTCCTCGAGAACCCGATCGCCTCCCCCACCGCCTGCAGTTCTCGCGGGGCTCGAAGCTCGAGGTGGGCCGCCGGATCGGCGCTGACGACGTACGGCGCGTCGTAGTAGTCGACGATCTCGGCGAGCTTTCGAAGCGACTGGATGGTCCGCACTCGCCGACCGCCGTGGGTTCGGAGCACGCCCGCGAGATTGAATTCGAACCGAACGCCGTTCTCGGCGGCCGCTTTCGCGAGGACGTGATTGACATCGCCACCGTCCATCGGATTCGCGAGGACGTCGACTTTCTCGTTCTCGACGGCGAAGCGATTCAGTGCGTTGGTCCCGCCCTCGACGGCGACGATCGTCTCGTCGGGTCGGTAGTTCCCCACCGCACCGCTTGCCTGCTGGGGATCGTCGGCCCGGACCGCGACGCCGCGAACGACATCGATCCCGTACTCCGCCGCGATTTCGGCGGCGTCGTACTCGGCTCGAGCGCCCGAGTGATTGCACACGACCACGCCCTCGAACCCGTACTCGGCCGCCGTCTCCGCGAATCTGGAGACCGTGCTCGCTCCGTCGGGCTGGGCGTGGACGGCTTCGTACATACTCGAGTGCTCTCGCGGTGGGAACTTGGGGTTTGTGTCACGAGTCGCTGATGGGGACGCTGTCGTCAACCCGCCGGAACACAGTCGAAAAGAGAGTTAGTTGAGAATCGATTGAGCGACGGTCGCGAGCTGGCCGTTGTCTGCCTCGCGCAGGCGGTCGTCGCCGATCTTGAGTCGGAGACGCGGTCGACCGACATCGATCGGGACTTTCTCGGTGTCGATCAGGCCCATATCCTCGAGTTTGGTCTTCGTGCGGCTGAACGTCGCTTTCGAGGCGATGCCGACGTCTTCGCCCCACTTGCTGATGTCGTACAGCAGCGCTTCGTTCTTCGCTGCGACCAGCAGCGAGATGGTGACTTCGTCGAGTCCGTCGCCGTCACCACGGGCGGTCTCGAGGGAGTTTAGGATGGCGGCGAAGTCGTCTTCGGCGTCGGGGCTGATCTCCGCCGAGAGGGTGTCTCGGACGTCGGTGATCGGTGGGGTCCGAAGGTTGAACTCGGTGGCGTCGTCCCAGCGATCGGCGTAGGTGGCGTAGGTATCCTCGACGAAGCTCTCGTCGTCGGTGATGAGGCCACCGACGCGGTCACCGGCGTGGACGACGGCGACGACGCGGTCTTCGGTGAGCAACAAGGAGTTTTCTGGAGCCTCCTCGATCGTCCGCAGGGAAAGTGCATCTTCGGCGATGAGGTCGGCCGCGTTCGAGGCGACGATAAAGTCGTCCATTACGTCTTTGAGCGTCCGCTCGTCGGCGAGCATCCGTACCGACGGTACCGATTCGTCGAAGCCCGTCGCAACGCTGACGAACTCTTCGATTGCGGCCCGGGACGGGTTGACCATGTACACGTCGCCGGTTGCGTCCTCGAGAACTGTCTCGAGGATATCATCAATCTGGTGGTTGAGTAAATTCGAAGCCATGTCTATACAGAAGTAAACGCAGTTGCTGTACTTAATTTTGGTGGCCGTTCTCACACCATAAGTTCTTCTCTCGGGAGAGAACCGGTGATTTTTGTCCCAAATTGTATTGTTTTTCCAACTGCTTCTCCGAGTTAGGTAGTCGTTCGATCGTTGGGAACTGGAATGGAATACGTGTTTCGATCGCTGGAAACCCCACGACTGCTCGCCGCTGTCTCGACAGGGGTGGGAGATCGCTGTCGCCTGTTCGAGCGCAGTCGCCAACTGTGGGTTGGTCGTATCGGGCGTCGACACGACAAATATTCCATCTTTGCTGATGGTGACGGACCGATAACCAGTAGCTATAAATGGATGACTTGTTACTACAGTATCGTATGAGAGGCAGTCCCTATCAGCGAACGTGGGTGGCAATTGGATGTCTCGAGACGTGTTTTGCGGCGGTCTTTCGGGGAGCCACGGGCCGACTTCAAGCGAAACGAATCAGCACGTACGGCGGTCCGTAGCACGTACGGCGGCGCCTAGTGGATACGCATACGGATCGCTGTGGTCTGTTCCAGGACACCGCGAGCAGTCCTGCGATCGAATCAGTGTGTCGACACGGTCTAGTACCACCTGCAACGGATGACACGCTGATCGCACAGCTTGCTCACGGCTCACGTCGTTCCCCGTTCGCTTTGCCGCAGTTTTCTTCTTCCGTTCGCTCCGAACCGCGTCCGTCGTGCGATCAGGTCTGCAGTGACCGGCAGTGGCTACGATAAACCGTCTCAGGACTCGAACTGTGACCAGAGCTGCTCGGACCAGTAGATATCGCCGTCGTAGACGACCGACGCTTCGGTTTCTTTGAGCAGCGACGCCAGTTCCGCACTCGAGAGGGTAAAGTGTGACTCCTGCCCACAGAGATACGCGTGGTCGTTGTCCGCCGTATGTGGAAAGTAGTACGACCCCGTCACTCGTGTCGAGTAGCAATCGACAGTAACGAAGTAGCTACCAGGCTCACCCTCCAGGGGATCGATCGTGATCGTCGTCGGGACGCGGTGTTCGCCCTGGGTGAGCGAGTGAGTGCCGTCGCCGACGACGGCGTAATCTTTGCCCATCATGATCCGCCGGCGAGCCAGCCCCATCGCGCGTTCGATGCTGAATCCGTGAACGAGCAGTTTGGCGAACGTCGAACCGACCTTGATCGCGTGGTCGTTCAACACCTTGGTAAACGTGACGGCGCCGGCGACGCTGCCTTTCTTGAGGAGGGTCGTTCCCTCGTAGAACGAGCCACAGGCGTTGAGAAAGAATGTCTGGACGCGACAGTGATCCACACTCGAGGCCGAGAGATAGCCGTTCGAGCAGCGCAGTCCGTCGGTCTCGCAGTGACCGATGTAGTGGACGAAGTCGTGCTCGGATTCGAACAGGCGGGCGAGTTCGTCGGTTCGCAGGGACTCTCGAACCACGACGTCGATCGGAAGGTCTTCCGATCGCTGCCGATAGATCTCGGTCACGTCTGCGTGTTCGCCGGCCATATCGGGATCGTTCAGGACGACCCGGATCGAAATCTCGTCGCTTGCACCCTGGAGATAGTCGAGGCGGTTCTCGTAGGCCTCGGTCGTCGATTTGAAGACGTCGATCGGGACGCCGTCGGCCAACCACCCGTGGACGCGGCCGTGTCGAAGATCGGGTTTGACGACATCGACGGAGGCGACCTGGCCGGCACTCGCTCGAGTGGGTGCCGATTCGGCGCCGCCGCGATAGAAGTCGTCGAGCGAGCGTTCGACGAGTTCCTGACCCTCGAGCTCGGACGTTCGCGGCGTATAGAGCAGGCTCAGTCGATCGAGGAGGAACGGCAACACCTCGAGGTGATCGTAGTCGGGCGTGACGTACGTCGAGAGGTGCCAGTCGGGGATGCGGTGTTCGATCGCGGCGTAGGGAACCTCGAGGTAGGTCGCGAGTCGTCGCTGGGGACTCGCGTCGTAGAGTGCCGCGGCGTCGAGTTCGAGGGCGTCGAGGACGCTCAGTTCGGACAGCGATGTCCCGTAAGGGCCGGCGTTGCGAACGAGACAATCGAGAAAGAACGTCGTTCGAAGCAATCGCGCGACGTCGTACTCGAGATCGGGCATCGAGGAAAGCCGTTCGTCGATGCCGTAGTCGGGAATGCGAAGCCGCGGGCCGGCGGATTCCGAGCGGCGCTGCTCGAGGAGGGAGACGTCGGCCTGCAGATAGTACGCCAGCGGCGCGATCGTATACAGCGACGCGTAGTCGGGCGGGACGAGCAACTCGACCGGATGGGAGGGCGTCGTCTCCCGGATGCGTTCGGGTATTTGGAGGCTCTCGCCAGGCTCGAGCAACGGCGGATGACCCCGGAGAGTCGGATAGGATCGATCCGGACTCGCGGTCTTGTGCGAGGAAGCGAGGTGGGGGAGGGCAGCAGCGACGCCGTCCGTGGAGTCGGGGACGGTGATGGTATCGGCCGGGAGTTCGTGGCGACTTCGAAAGCCGAGGACGACCCGCGTCCGTTCGGGAAAGGAGACGACGACTGATTCAAAGTCCGCCGTTCGTTCGATGGTCGCTCGCCCCGAAAATCGGAGGTAGGTTTTGATCTCCGTATCGACATCGACGACGTACTCGCCGGCTTCGAGCTCGAGTGGCTGCCCACAGGGATCGAGTTCGTATCGGTCGTCGCGACCGAGTGCGAAGGCGTAGACGACCGCGTGTGGGAACGAAAGCGAGTCGGTCGTCGTGACGACCGTCTCGTCGACCGGACGCGGAATGTCTGTCGCTGCCGGCTGGACGCTGAGATCGCTCCCGCGGACGGTTACCTCGGCGGTATCCGCATCAGTAACACGGAGAGCGTGGTCGCCCACCTCCCACTCTATCATTCGATCGATCGAATGTCAGCCCGTTAAGTTAGTTGTATCGGATGAGGTGTTAGCTGAAAAGAGGGGCTAAGCCCCCGTCCTCAAGGAGCGCTCGAAGAGCGCGAGTAGGGCGGAGATACAGCGTTCACAAGAGCAAGCTCTTGTGCAGCCCATCAGAACCTTCGGTTCTGAGGACGCCCGCACGAGTCTCAATCACTCTCAACCGACATGTTTAACAAACTACGTAGCGAAAACCCGAGTACACGCGCATGGATTACAGCCCACGTTTCAGGCTCTTGCCAACCTCCGAACAGCGAGAGCTACTGGGCTGGCAGCGCGACACCGTGCGCCAAGTTTACAACCACGCGCTCTACCGGTTCGACCAGTTACCCGAACGCGACGACCAAACGGTCCGCCAACGCGTCTGGCAAGTCCGCGACGAACTCCCCAACTGGAAGGCCAAGTGGGGCAAATGGAGACAGGTGTACTCCACCGTCCTACAAGCCACAGTGGAACGCATCTACCACAGTATCACCGGGCTCGCCCAGCAGCGCGATAATGGACACAACATCGGGGATTTGAACTGGAAGAAGCCGCGAGAGTTCCAGAGTTTTACGTATCGCCAGCGGGGCTTCGAACTCAACGAAAAGAGTGGTCCTGCTGGCCGTGGACTCTTAACACTCAAGAAAGTGCGCGGGGAGACGCTCGAAATCCCCATCCGACTCCACCGTGACATCGACCCGAACGACATCAAACACGTCACCGTCAAGCAAGAGGCGACCGGGGCGTGGTATGCGTCGTTCAGCGTCGAACGCAACGAACCAGAGAAACCAGACCCCGAAGATATCGACCCAGAGGATACAGTAGGCCTCGACCTCGGCGTGTTGAACTTCGTCCATGACTCGAATGGGCGATCAATCGATTGCCTTGACTTGTCCGATGACCGCGAACGCCTCAAGCGTGAGCAACAGTCGCTCTCCGGGAAAGAGTACGAGTCGAACAACTGGCACAAACAACGCCAGCGCGTCGCTAAAGTCCACATGGACATGCGGAACAAGAAACGGGATTATAAGCACAAGCTCGCTCACGCGTACACGACGACGTACGACGCCGTGTTCGTCGAGGACTTGAACGTGAAGTCGATGCTGGAGGGCGATGGTAACGCGCGGAACAAAGCCGAGGTAGGCTGGCGCGATTTTATCACAATTCTCAAGCACCACGGCCGGAAACACGGGTGTCACGTGGTAGAAGTCGAACCAGATGGGACGACGAAAGAGTGTGCCTCGTGTGGAGTGGAGACGGAGAAACCGTTGTGGGTGCGCGAACACTCGTGTCCGTCGTGCGGGTTCGAGTTGGACCGGGATTTCAATGCGTCGCTGAACGTTCTTTCTCGCGGCCTTGCCAAGCTAGGAGTGGGTCACTCCGAAGAAACGCCTGTAGAGACTGCTACCTCTGTGGATACGGGTTCCGTATCTTCAAGTCGCGTCGTTGAATCAGGAAGCCCCTGCCTCAAGGAGCCGCCGAAGGCGGCGAGTAGGCAGGGGTAGTTCACTTACGGAAATATCCGGGACGGGGCGGCGTACTCCACTCCCTAGCGAGCGATGTCCCGAACACCCATTGTCGCGTCGACTACCACATCCACAGCTATCGTCCGATCGATGTCTCGAGCGTTGTGATGGAGACGATACTCGTCGGGGAAAGGTACACTTATACAGCCGCCAACCGCCACAACGGACATGGACCACGATCAGGTTCGGGACGTCGATCCCGACGTCGCTGACGCACTCGAGAGCGAGGTAGATCGCCAGCGGGAGACGCTGCAGATGATCGCAAGCGAGAACCACGCCAGTCAGGCGGTCATCGACGCACAGGGGAGTGCCCTGACGAACAAGTACGCCGAGGGCTATCCCGGCTCGCGGTACTACGGTGGCTGTGAGCACGCCGACGAGGTCGAACAGCTCGCGATCGATCGCGCCACGGAGCTGTTCGGCGCCGAACACGTCAACGTCCAGCCCCACTCGGGCACGCAGGCCAACCAGGCGGTCTACTTCGCGATGTTAGAGCCCGGCGACAAGATTCTCTCGCTGGATCTCACCCACGGCGGGCACCTGAGCCACGGCCACCCGGCGAACTTCGTCGGTCAACTGTACGATGTCGCACAGTACGAAGTCGACGCCGAGACGGGCTACGTCGACTACGAGGGCCTCGCCGAGCAGGCCGAGGCGTTCGACCCCGACATCATCGTCTCGGGCTACTCCGCGTACCCGCGCGAGATCGAGTGGGAGCGCATTCAGGAGACCGCCGACAGCGTCGACGCGTTGCACCTCGCTGATATCGCACACATCACCGGCCTCGTCGCCGCCGGCGTCCACGAGTCGCCGGTCGGCGTCGCCGACTTCGTCACCGGCTCGACGCACAAGACCATCCGCTCGGGTCGTGGCGGCATCGTCATGTGCGACGAGGAGTACGCCGACGATGTCGACTCGGCGGTCTTTCCCGGCGGACAGGGCGGCCCACTCATGCACAACATCGCCGGCAAAGCCGTCGGCTTCAAGGAAGCACTCGAGCCCGCGTTCGAAGACTACGCCGAACAAACGGTCGCCAACGCGAAGGCCCTTGGCGAGTCGCTGTCCGAGCACGGTTTCTCGCTCGTCTCCGGCGGGACCGACAACCACCTCGTGCTCGTCGACCTGCGCGAGAGCCACCCCAACACCTCCGGCGGCGACGCCGAGGAAGCGCTCGAGGCTGCCGGCATCGTCCTCAACGGCAACACGGTCCCCGGCGAGACGCGCTCGGCGTTCGACCCGTCGGGTATCCGCGCCGGCACGCCCGCGCTAACAACCCGCGGTTTCGACGAGGACGACTGTCGGACGGTCGGCGATCTGATCGCTCGCGTCGTCGACGCCCCGGACGACGACTCCGTCATCGCAGACGTTCGCGAGGAGGTCACGGACCTCTGTGCGGCGAATCCGCTCTACGACGAGTAACTGCCGAGCCGCCCTCTTTCAGTTCAGTGGACCACGGGTTGTCATCGGTTGCGTTGGCAACCGCCGCCCGGATCTCGGGTGCGCCGGCAATGACGTACAGGAAACCGTATCAGTCGTCGGTCGATCCACTCGAGTCGCCGCCGATCGCTTCGTGTTTGTGAAGCAGCGACATCTTCTCGCGGAGGTCTTCGTCCTCGTCGCCGTACGTTCGGATGCGGTAGACGTACAGCAGTGTCGCCAGGCCGATCCAGACGAACTGGAAGAGAAGTGCCGACGGGGCGCCAAGCGCGACGAAGATCATGAACACGGCCGAGACGATGACGTTGCCGACGGCGACGACCTTGAGCACCGGCAGCGGCAGCTTGTAGAACGAGTACTTGTACCGATCCGGAAACACCGTCGGCAAGTTCCACAGCGCGACGCCACTGATCATGAAACTGATGAAGATGCCGGTGACGGTGACGGTGACGAGCCAGTCCAGTACGTCGACGGCGATCAGTTCGCCGAGAGGACCGGTAAGCGGCGCGGCGAGCAACGGTGGCACTGCGAGCAACAGGAGCGCGCGGTTGGGCGTTCCGAACCGCTCGCTGATTCCCGCGAAAAAGCCGGGGACGACGTCGTCACGGGCCGCTCGCATGATCGTTCTGGAGTAGGAGGTATACAGCGTGTTGGTCGTCGTCGCCGCCGCGACGAGTGCCCCGAGTGCGACGAACGCGATCGCCCATCCCGGCAAGATACCGTCTGCAACGGCCGCGAGGCCGCCGTCGATCGCTTCACCGTCCTCGGCGATCGCTTCCCAGGGAACCGACCCAACCAGCGCAACGACAACGGCGATCGTGAGGACAGCCACGAGCGTCATTCCCGCAGCCAGCACGCGCGGGATGTTCTTGGCCGGGTTCTCGAGTTCTTCGCCGATCTCGATGATCATCGCAAAGCCCTGAAACGGGATGTAGAGGGTGACGGCCGCGAGGAAGAACGTCCCGTAGCCGTCGGCGAACGGTTCGCCCTCACCGGCCGGGAACAGTGGGTCGAGATTCGACGCGTCGAAGGAGGTGAAACCGCCGAGGGCGAAGGTAAGCATCGCCGCCATCAGTACGCAGACGAGGACGATTTGGATGTTCGCGGCGAGTCGAACCCCGACGTAGTTAAACACCAAAAAGGCACCAAGCAGGAGATACACCGAAAGCAGCGTCGGTAAATCAGCGAAGACGGGAACGAACTCGGCGAACCCGAGTGCAGCAAACAGGAGATACGCCCACACCGACATCACCGGCACGGCGACGCCCAGAAACCCCCAGTATGGCCCAACCAGCCTCGAGGCGTAGACGTAGGCGCCACCAGCGACCGGTATCGCACCGCCAAGTTGTAACAGCAATACAGCGTGTCATAGAATCGTTCACAACGATCAGTAGAGCTGCGAACTGACCGGTGAAGGAGCCACCAAATGCGATTGATATTCGAACTGGTATGCAAGATATAGAGTGAATTCATCGGTCTCGCCTTTCTGGATTTGAGGATGGGAGTTTTGTAGCGACCGGATATAGAACGCACATGGAAGGAGAGTTGCATCGAAAGCTTGTCGAAGAATCTTCGGATATTGCGACGATCATCGATTCAGAAGGGTTCTCTTAGCCGAGAAGTGAAAACAAGGCATAGGATCCCACGAGCGACATCATCGGCGTGATCACCCAGAGTGTCACAACGCGAACTGCCGCTGCCTGGTGGAACAGACCTTCGGCAGACAGTTCCTCCGGGTCTTTTTCGCCGATGCTAGACACACCATCCCCGGATGCGTGCTGTCTGTCCGGGTGAGGAGTCTCGCCTTCAGCGAGTTCGCCCACAGTCGGGCCCGAATTGACCCCCTTGTTGCCTTCAACTGGGTGAAGTCTGAGTGCACCAGTCGTAAACTTTGGAGCGGATTCATCGGCGGGAGATCGTGTGACTATTTCTGCGAGCGTCCGCGCTCGGCTTGCACGGCCCCACCCGAGTCCAATAATACAACTGGTCGTACTCACGGCGAGACTGGCTGGAATTCCGAGCCACGATAGGACGGTGATAATCGTCGCACCCACGGTCGAAACAATGAGCGCAGCCAGAATCGGCATCTCAGTAATATCGTTGCCAACGGTCGCCAGCGTCCGCCGGGCAATCGTGAAGCCGCCCACGCTGATGGCCCCAATTGCGAGGAGAATCGCCGGGCTAGGGTCAAGGGAACCGTTACCGACAAGCGGGGCGACTGCGTTCGCCGCGTTCGAGGCCCCAGCACTGAACGCCATGTAGCAGGCAATTGCCACCACAAGCGCCGACCCGATCAGATCCCGAGGCGAGACGTTATCGTTGACCGATAGCCGTGGGAGTCTCCCCTGGGTATCGATTGCGATCAACGGGTTCGTGAGGCGACCGAATTCGAATTTGGCGTCGAGGTGCGGGTACAGATATCTGCCAATAAACACACCTGTGAAGACGGCGATCAGCGGGGCGACGATCCATGCCGACAGGATGGTAAACATTAGCGCAGTGTTGAGCGTCCCCGTTGCCAATCCGAGTCCGACGATTGCTGCGACGGCTGTCATCGAGGTTGACGCCGGGACACCGTAGAGGTTCGAGATCAGGAGTGCGAGCCCGGTAAAAAAGAGGACGCCAACGCTCGCTGCAGGTGTAAAGGCTGCTGCATCGATGATTTCGGTACTCATCGTCGTGATGACCTTCCGCCCAATCGTCCACGCTCCGAGGAACGCAAACACGGTAAACAGTGCTCCGGCGGTGACTTTTCTGACGGCCCGGCTGCCGACTGCCGGTCCGAAGGCGACCCCGGTTGATGACCCGCCGATATTGTACCCGACGAACACCGCCACCAGCAATCCCACGAGAATGAGTAATTCTGCCACGTGTCTGCGTTCGGTTCGCATGCGAAAAAATAGTGCCGTTTCACTGCTGAACTGTTGGCTCCGACCGATAGACGCAGTAACACGGATATCTAGGACCGATTCGTCCCCATACGGGTTGCCCAAAGATCAGTGATCGATATGCGCCTTCTCTCCATCAACCGTTGAACGGACATTTTCACAAGCTGTTAGAAGGTGGTCTGCATCCAGAGGCTGAGGGCATTGGAGAAGGGGGGTTTCGCTATATGATTGCTGGTAAGAGAGCCTGTACCGCCCGAAAACCAGTATCAACTCCCTAAGGACTCCCCTTTTTGCGCGCTCAGAGGCTGTAGTCAACACATGTATTTCATTCCGTCAGAGCCCAGCGGAACAATTTGCTGGAACTCTCGGCCAAGATTGAACACCAGAACGTGATGTAGCACCAGAGCGACTCATCTGAATGTTGTAATGAACGCGTTGACAGCGTCGTCACTTCCTGTGACAATGAGGCGGTCGTTTCCTTTGATTACTGAACCGGCTCCGGGATTTGTCAGCAATTCACCGTTCCGCTCAATGGCGACGACGGTCGCTCCGGTTCGGTTGCGGACAGCCGATTCCTTGAGCGTTCTGCCGACAAGCTCAGGGGCAGTTGTCCGGATAATTTCGAACTGTGTTTCCGGTGTGAGAACTTCTAACTGCGTTTCCGGTGTGAGACCTTCTTCGTCCTCTAAGAGAACGGATGAGACCATTCGCCCGGTAACGGTCGAAAGGGCGAGCACGTACTCGGCACCAGCCCGGTAGAGTTTTGCTGTGTTTTCGACATCGTTCACCCGTGTTATCACTTCGATATCGGGTGCCAACTCTTCGATTGCGACGGTAGCGTACATTGTGGTCGTGTCGGCATCCAGTGCCAACACGACAACGCTTGCATTTTCGACACCGGATTCAGAGAGTGTTTCCTGCTGATTAATATCGCCGGTAATATCGACTCTGTCGTCCTCAGTTATATCAACCACCGTGGGTGAAACGTCGTTTGTCTCCAGAACGTCGATGACTGCTTGCCCAACGACACCATAGCCCGCCACGATGACCTGCTCACTACCGGGGGTCATTGGAGAAATTGTTCGGCTCTTCACCTCTTGGAGGGCCTCGTGATTTCCGGCAACAAGCAAAATCGTATTTGCGTCAATCCGCGTATTGGGCTCCGGAGCAGGACTGAACTCACCATTGGACCAGATCCCATTGACGGTAATCCCGAGCTCTCTCGGCAGTTTCAATTCCGCAAGAGTCTGCCCTGCGAGGTCGCTGTTTTTCTCGACGAGGATTTCTGCGAGTTCAAAATCGTCACCGAGTTCAATCGTCTCTTGGAGTTTTCTTGTAACCGAGAGGGTCGCTTTATTGCCGAGCGCGCGACCAAGGGCTTGTCGAGGTCGAATCACCTGGTCAGCGCCCGCATACCGATGATACTCTGCATCCTGTTTATTCTCCGCGACACTCACGACCATCAGATCTTCCCGGAGTTCTCTAGCAGTAAGAATTACTGAGATGTTCTCTTCGTCAGAAACATCGGCCACCAGCGCCTGGGCTTCGTTGATGTTTGCGGCTCGGAACGTCTGCTCATATTCGGGATCGCCGCAGATCGCTTCGATTCCACGGGTATTCAGATCCAGCACCGTTTTGGGATCATCATCGATAATAACATAGGGGACATCCGCTGCCTCAAGCTTAGACCGAAGGACATCTTCGCGCGGGTTGTATGAACAGATGATGACGTGGTCAGTAAGTTCGGTCGATTCCTGTGGGTTATCTTTGAGGGCTTGTTGAAATAGCGGCACGACGAACAGCGGTAGTGCTAGAAACACGAGGAGCACGCCGGAAAGGTTCATCCAAACGACGATGAGATTCATGATGGCTGTGTTCCAGTACCCAGTATCGCCACCGAATCCGGCTGTCGTGAGTGCCTCAATGACGACTTGTAAGGAATCAAAAAACGCGATCTCTACCCCTTCAAACGTGAGCATTGCCCACTGGTAGAGGAGCGTGTACACAAAGACAAGCAGGGCCACGGCAGACAATAACATGACAATCCGTCGCTGCCATTCTATCATTATAGCTCGATAGGACTGATTTGATTAAGTATTCTTTTATTGTACAGTTGGTGTTGAATATGCGCGTTCCATCTTGCACGCGAGTCTTGACAAGACTTGGATAAGCAGAGCGTGCGAATCTTTCTATGACACGCTCACAGCAATAGGATACCAAGAACCATCGGCACTATTGCGAGGACTATCGCGAGGACGATACTCGGCCCGGCCACGGCTGCCATCTGGGTCGGCACGATGAAGATACTCATTCCGACTGCCGTCCCAATGAGTAACGCCACCGCCGCGATCGGGCCCACCTGCTCGTTGATCAACTTGAAATCGTCATCGGCCATCGTTTGTATGTCAGTGAATCTCTCCCACTGACTTTAACATTAGTATTAATATGCCAGTATATGGCGGAACGCCAGCCACGAAGTTGGCTATCACTGGTACGTCCATCCGACGAAGAATCCACGATCGTGGATACACCTTCGCATTGCGGACCCTCATCTGGGCACGGATCCGAGCATTGATTAGCCTCGCGGTCGCCACCTCGAGTAATGACCGAAATTATCGACGGCAACGCCGTCGCCAGCGAGATTCGGGACGACCTGACGGACGCGATCGAGACGCTTACCGACGCGGGTGCTCGACCCGGGCTGGCGACCGTACTGATGGGCGACGATCCTGCCAGCCAGACCTACGTGAACATGAAACAACGCGACTGTGAAGAGGTCGGCATCGAAAGCGTCCACGTCGACGTCGCTGGCGATGCGTCGCCCGAAACGCTCTACGAAGAAATCGCTGCGCTCAACGACGATCCCGCGGTCCACGGCTACATCGTCCAGGCTCCCGTCCCGGATCACGTCGACTACCGGGAGGTCATCCGTCGCGTCGATCCCGCGAAGGACGTCGACGGCTTCCACCCCGAGAACGTCGGTCGCCTCGTCGCCGGCGACGCTCGCTTCCGTCCCTGTACCCCCCACGGCGTCCAGAAGCTCCTCGAGAGCGCGGGCGTCGACCTCGAGGGCAAAGACGTCACCATCGTCGGCCGGTCGGACATCGTCGGCAAGCCACTGGCCAATCTGCTGATTCAGAAGGCCGACGACGGCAACGCGACCGTAACGGTGTGTCACTCCCGGACCGAAGACCTCGCTGCCAAGACGCGAGACGCGGACATCGTCGTCGCGGCGGCCGGCGCGCCGGAACTCGTCGATGGCTCGATGATCGGTGACGGCGCCGTCGTGATCGATGTCGGTGTCAACCGCGTCGATGCGGACACTGAGAAGGGGTACGAACTCGTCGGCGACGTCGAGTTCGAGTCCGCGAAAGAACAGGCTAGTTCGATCACGCCCGTTCCCGGCGGCGTCGGGCCGATGACTCGCGCGATGTTGCTCTACAACACCGTCAAAGCTGCGAGTCTGCAGGAAGGCGTCGATGTCGACCTCCCCTGAGTTCGTCCCGTGCAGTTCGAAGACACCACGTCGTTCCGACCACACCGGATCGACCGCACCGAACCGATAGGCCGATAGTATCGGCCTCGAGAGTACCAGTACGCGAATGACGCGAACGCTTCTCGTCGCCGGAACTGCGAGCCACGTCGGCAAGTCGACCGTCGCCGCGGGGCTCTGTCGACTGCTGGCCGACCGCGGCGTCGCCGTCGCGCCGTTCAAGGGCCAGAACATGAGCAACAACGCTCGAGTCGTCCTTCGAGCGGACGTGATCGACCGAGACGAGCCACGCGACACCGAGGGCGATCCAGCGGCCGACCAGTGGGGCGAGATCGGCGTCTCGCAGTTCGTCCAGGCCAGAGCCGCCCGGACGACCCCGACGACGGACTGCAACCCCGTCCTGTTGAAGCCCCGTGGCGACGGCGAGAGCCAGCTCGTCCTCCAGGGCGAGGCCCACGAGCACGTCCCCGCGGGGACGTACTACGAGGAGTACTGGGAGCGAGCACGTGAGGCCGCCGAACAGTCCTACCGACGGCTGGCGGCCGACCACAAGGTGATCGTGGCCGAGGGCGCCGGCAGCATCGGCGAGATCAACCTCCACGACCGCGACCTCGCGAACGTCGAGACGGCTCAGTTCGCGGATGCCGACATCCTCCTGCTGGTCGACATCGAACGCGGCGGCGCGTTCGCCAGTCTCTACGGTACCCTCGAGTTACTCCCCGAGAGCCTCCGCGAGCGCGTCGTCGGGGCGGTCATCACGAAGTTCCGCGGCGACCGGTCCCTGCTCGAGCCGGGGATCGAGGAGATCGAATCCCGAACC
Source organism: Salinadaptatus halalkaliphilus (assembly GCF_006543045.1). Lineage (GTDB taxonomy): Archaea > Halobacteriota > Halobacteria > Halobacteriales > Natrialbaceae > Salinadaptatus > Salinadaptatus halalkaliphilus. Next base: position 187,804 of record NZ_RBZW01000012.1, read on the forward strand.
GGCGTCCCCATACTCGGCGTCGTTCCGTACGCGGATCCCGGACTTCCCGAGGAAGATAGCGTCGGGCTCCCCGGTCCCGAATCCCGTGGCGTCCACGGCGAGGACGACGGCATCCCGGAGCAGTCCCGTATACGGATCGCCGTCCCGCGGCTGCCACGCATCTCGAACGCGACCGACCTCGAGGCGCTGGCCGGCGAACCCGGCGTCTCGGTCGAGTACGTCCCGGTCGCACCCGGGGAGAAGACGACCGATCCGACCGCCGCACTTGCCGACGCCGACGCCGTCGTCGTCCCCGGCACAAAAAACACGGTCGACGATCTGCTCGCGCTTCGCGAGGCCGGCTTCGACGACGCGCTCGCGTCCTTCGACGGCCCGATCGTCGGCATCTGTGGCGGCTATCAGCTACTGGGCAAACGGATCACCAACGCCGCCCTCGAGGGGACCGGTACGGGCGACGTCGTCGAGGGTCTCGGCGTTCTCCCCGTCGAAACGCGCTTCGAGACCGACAAACACGTCGAGCAAACGACGGTCCCGGTCGAGGCGAACGCGACGCCATTGCTCGAGGGTGCAACGGGGGAGGCGACGGGCTACGAGATTCACGCCGGATGCACACACGTGCTCCCGACCGCGAGCGTCACCCGACCGCTGGGCGACTCGAGCGTCGCCCACGAACGGATACTCGGCACGTACTTGCACGGACTCTTCGACAACGTCGCCGTTCGGGAGGCGTTTCTCGAGGGCGTGGCGAGGTCGGCCGGCGTCTCATGGCCGCCGGAAACCGAGACGACGCCGGGGGACGACGGATCGACGACATCGACACTCACCGGTGAGACGCCTGCGGATCGGGCGGCGACGCTCGTCCGGGAACACGTCGCCCTCGAGACGTTGGGTGGCCACTTCGTCGGGGCATCGAACGATCGGTGAGAACCGAGAGGAGTGCGAGCGACGGAGTATCGACCGACAGCAACGACCGAGAACAGCAGACTGCGTGTCGCTACGTCGGACTGGATCGGTAGGTTCCGAGTAGCTCCTCTAAGATGATACACTCCTGGTCGGTCGAGTCGTAGTGGGTATCGATGAATCGCTCTGCGGCCTCGTAATCGCCGCGAAGGCCGTGTTTGCGAACCGTGATGACGGCGTCGAGAAAGAAGGTTCCGCCGTCGGTCCCGAGGGCTTTGGCGTGATCTTCCTCGCTGATGTCGAGTTCGGTCTTGATCTCGTCGAAGTTGAATGTCTTGACGTCGTGATCCGGGTTGATAAGCGTGAGAACGTACTCCGCGGAGAACCGATAGAACTCGGATTTACTCTCGAACATACCGTCTTCGACGAGGTGGTCGATCTCTTCGACGACCTCGTCAGGATATCTGACGGTATCTTTGGCCATGATCTCAACTACCTCGCTACTCGCTAATTATAGTTTCGGATGTGTCGGGTATGCTAACACTCGAGACCGGGCGCGTGGCGGGCAGCCGAGACGTTCCAACTCGGTCGCTTCTGATCCGTCATAATCGATCGAATAAAGATAGAACAGGCGTTACAACGCCTGAGGGTTGTTCTATAGTTGTCTCGAGGGATGTCTATGAGGTGTGTGCAACTACCTGCAGATTTATTATTTATCGCCTGGTAGTGGGAGATGCAATGGCAGACGAAGACGAAATCCGCGAGCAGATGATCGAGGCGTTCGAGGGCGCTGACTATCCGGTCTCGAGTGCGATGGATCTCGTACCCGCACTCCCAAACGGTCCCGGTACGAAGTTCGAGTCCGGTGACTTCTCGATGACCGCGATGGAACTGAATACGAAAACGTCCGGGGGCGACTTCCCGTACGACGATGTCGAACCGTTTGTCGACGATATCATCGACGATCTCAAAGAGCAAGGCGAGATTTGAGACGGCCAGATAGTTCCGTTCGCCGGTGATTGCCAAACCGCACGTCGATCGTCGACTGCGGTCAGACCCGATCGGTTTCCTCGAGTGCAGACAGCGTCGGCTCTGGGGCTGCTCGAGATAGCGGGCCCACCGACACTTGGCATCACTATCACTGTATAGATACGTCGCTGCGTCCCCCATCGAACCGTCAAAATCACCAGGTTTTTATTCCGGAATGTTTTCTGCAGCACAAAGTGGCGGAATGAAGCGGCGGTGTGGGGACGAGCAAACTGAGACGTATGGAACGTGACATACAACAGGACACGATCGTCCTCGTGACAGAATCCGTCGAGACGGATAGCTACTGCTGTGATCGACTTCCCGACACCGACTACCCGGTCGATCCTGTCACAGCCGACTCGCTCGAAACGACACTCGAGACGGTAACGCCGGTCGGCATCGTCGTTTCGCTCGAGGCGGTCGAGTCGATTCGCCACTGTCTCGAGACCGTCCAGGACGTCGCTACTCGCGTCCCGACGATCGTTTCGCCACGGGAGGGATCGGAGGCGATCGCGGCGGCCGCGGTACGAGGCGGCGCCGACGAGTACGTACCGCTGGAGTCGGATGCGCGACGCGAGCGGATTCACACCACACTCGAGAGCGGTACTGAGACGGCACACCACCAGTCGGAATCGTATCACCGAATTCTCGCGACGGAACTGCCCGACGAAGGGTTCGTCATCGCTGCGGACGGTACCTATCTCGAGGCGAGACTCCGGCCGGAGGCGACGGAACTGTACTCGATGCCCGCCGAGGAGTTGGTCGGGAGTGGCCTCGCTGACGTGTTCCCCGAGGAGACTGCACGTCGGCTCCAGACGTGTATTGCACGCACGCTCGAGACCGGCGACCGGCAGTCGATCGAGTACGACGCTCCGACGACGGAGGGTCGTCGCTGGTACGAAGCACGGGTCGTCCCGACGGACGAACGGGTCGACGGTCGCCGGGCCGTCGTCTGGCTTGCCAGAGATATTACCGAACGGGTGCGACGGGAGCAGGAATTACGCTCCCGCCAGAGCGAACTCGAGACGTTCAACAAGATCAACGCGGTCGGTCGCCAGGTGTTCGAGACCCTGATCGACGCGACCGACCGAGACGCGATCGAGACGGCAATCTGTTCGAATCTCGTCGATTCGGAGCTCTATAGCGGCTCCTGGATCGCCGAACGCAAGCCCGACGGCGAACTCGTGTATCGAACCGGCAGCGGCGAAGCGATGTCGTATCTCGAGTGTGTCGAGTCCAGATCAGCCGACGACGGATTCCCCGCCGCACAGGCGGCAGTGACCGACGAGAGCCATACTGTAACACGCATTCGAGAGCGCGAGCCGCTCCCGGATCCCTTACAACAGGCAGCCTGTGACGACGATGTCGAATCGGTGCTTGCGGTACCGATCGCGTACGAAGACGCAACGTATGGCGTCCTGACCGTCCTGTCACCCCGAATTGATGCCTTTAGCGACCACGAACAGAACGGGTTCGAACTGCTGGGTGAGACGATGGGGTTTGCGATCATGGCGGTTAAAAACCGGCAACTGTTGTTCGCCGACTCGGCGGTCGAGCTCGAGTTCCGAATCGACGGGGGCGATAGCTTTTCGTTCGATCTCACCCAGCAATACGACTGTACGTGTACGCTCGAGTGGACGGGGATGACGACCGACGGACAGACCTATCAGTTCGTGACGATCGACGGGCTCGACGGGGAGACGGTCTGTGACGAGGCGGGCGCTCACCAGTCGATCGAGACGTATCGACTTGTTTCCGACGGGACCGACCAGTGTACGATCGAAATGCAACTGTGCGAATCGGGTGTCCAGACGTTGACGAACCACGGCGTAACGATTCGAGACGTTACGGTCGAGGACGGTGTCGGAAACTGTCTCGTCGAGGTCTCACAAGACGCGAACGTTCGGGAGATCGCAACGGCACTCGCAAACGTTTACGAACATACCGAACTCGTCGCTCGTCGGGCGGTTGACCGGCCGGTCCAGACCGCAGCCCAGCGGCGGGATCGTATCCTCGACGAACTAACCGACAGACAGCTGACGACGCTTCGACTCGGATACTATGGCGGCTTTTTCGAGTGGCCACGCGAGAGTACCGGCGAAGAAATCGCCGACGCGATGGACATCTCCCCGCCGACGATGCACCAGCACCTTCGCAAGGGCCTCAAGACGGTGCTACGCGAGTTCTTCGAGAACAGTGCTGCCACGGGCCGATGAGCCGACGCGTAACGGTTCGCCTTGTCTCCGACTCGATGCGAAACCGATCACCGACGAGGCGCCCAACCCCACGTCATCGAGACTGTCGTGAAACGATCGGGCGGTCGATTCCTCGACACTCCACATCGCCTGTCGGTGTGGATACGTGACGTGTATCGACAGCACGAACCGTTTCGCGGTCGATACGAATCTCGAGCCAGTGTGGCGCTGCAGCCGGGTCGACTCGCCGTAAGGCGAGCAGGGACTGTTCGCGCGTTTCGACGACGAGACGGTCAGGGTCGGTCTGGCGCAAGCAAAGCCGCCAGTCCCCGCACCGTCGCTTGCGACGGAGCTCCCAGTCAGTGTAGTACTGTCCGTTCGAGCCCGCAAAGAGATCCTCGACGGAGCTCACGGTCTTCCCCCGGCCGGTGGCCGCTCGCCCACAGTATCGCTACCGTCTGTGACTACCATCGTAAGCGAATCCAACGGCCGGTCGGGCATCGACGCTCGGATTCATTTCGACGACGTTTATAGTAGCGTGACTCTCTTTGATTCGTGAACATTTCGTCACATATCAGCGACTGTGTATAACACGTGAATATGTGAACCCGGACCATCTGTACGCATCACGCGAAACGAGTATCTGTGACTCGACGAGCGTTCCTCGGTGCAGTCGGCTCGCTGCTCTCTGTTGGAGCGCTCTCGTATACGACGCGCGATCCGGCCGATAGTCTCGAGGTTCGATTTTGGCTCTCGGAACGAGCGGCGACCTACGACGACGTCGCCGAGCGCGTTCGATCCTCCCTTGAGCGGTTGCTGTCGTTCGAGTGGTGGGCACTTGAGGTGAGCTTCGGCGGCACCGTCACGGTCTCGACCGAGGACGGCGCTCGCGTGACGGTTGGTGGCGAGTGGCCGAAAGCGGTCTCGGCGGGAGCACTCGGTCGGACGGAACTCGAGCCCGCGACGGACGTGAATCTCCTGATCACCGACGGACAGATGGCTGAGGCACCGACGGGATACGGGCTGCCCCACGTCGCTTCGGTCGGGGGTGCCCGGCACGTCGCGGCGCTCGAACCGATCGACGAGCTACTCGCGACCGACGATCCGCAAAAACGGGTCCCGCTGTCGACGCCGACGCGGACCATGCAGGTGTTGCTTCACGAGGTCGGTCACGCACTCGGTCTCGACCACGATCACGGTCTCGCTTACTGGGACGGACGAGCCGTCGTCGCGACGCCGATGATTAGCACGTACGCCTTCGATCCGGACTATCCAGTCGACCAAACACAGTGCGGGACGGCCTACGCATCCTCCGTCGCGACGCCGCGAAAACTTAGTTTCGCCTTTGCTGCGTGTGCCAAACGCGAACTCGAGACCTACAGCGGCGGCTTTCGTCCCTAATCCAGATAAGGAACCAGCAGCCGTCGGTCGGCTTACTCGTCGTCCGCTTGTTCGTCGTCGCCGCGAGCGAAACTTGCCTGGCTCTGTCCGTCCTCGGCGCCTGGGCTCGGTCCCTCGATGAGCGCTTCGAAGTCGTCGGCCTCGTCGTACTGCTCGCGGTAGACCAGCGCTGCCTTCCCCGTCGACGTAATCTCGTAGAGCCCGGAGCGCTCTGCTGGGCCGATCTTCTCGACCAGCCCGTAATCTTCGAGCACGGGCAGTCTCGTGTTGATGTTCTTGCGGCTCTTCCCCGTATGTGCAGCCAGATTCGTCGCGACGTTGCGTCCTTTGGCTTCGAGTGCCTCGAGGATCAGGAAGTCAGTTGGTTGGCGTAGTTTCACTCTCGTTCACTCTCGTACTGACTCTTTATTTCCAGTGGTAACTAATACTTTCGGCCTACAGTGGTTATTTCTACCAGTAACTCATCCGATGTCGACTGCAGGCTCGAGACGCCATTAGTGCGCCCGAGCCCCGGCGGTTGTACCGGAACATCGGGCAGCGGCCCGTCTCGGTCGGTCAGATCTGTTCGAGCGCGTCGAGTCCGGTCGAGTCGAGCCACTCCAGAAACGTCGCGACGTCGGCGGGAGACGAAACGCGATAGGCAGCTGCGGACGGAGACGCCTGGCCGACTCGAATGCCGATTCCATCGGGTGCGATAGCGCGAAACGCGGATTCGTCGGTCACGTCGTCGCCGATGTAAAGCGTCGTCGTTCCCGGCGGCTGATCCGCTTCGAGTAAGGCCACGGCATTACCTTTTCCCCAGGGAATCGACGGCCCGATCTCGATGACGCGTTTTCCCGTCGATACCGAGAGGGTGCCCTCGCCAACCCGATCGACGGTCCGTCGGGTGAGTCGCGTCACGAGGGGTCGAGCCTCGGCCGGTACCGTTCTCACGTGGACCGTTCCCGTGAGGCGTTTATTCTCTATCCTGATATTTGGTACGGGATCGAGGACGGTCTCGAGCACCGAACAGACGACTCCAAGCCGTTTTGCCCGTTTCCTGGCGACGGGATGGACCGCGATTGACTCGTCGCGTGCGAGCTCGAGTCCGTGATTGCCGGCGTAGAGACGCGGTCCGGCGATTCGCCGACGAACGTCTGCCAGTGCCCGACCGCTGACGATGGCTGTCGTGACTCGGGAGTCGGCGACGAGCGACGCAAGCGCTCGTTCGGTCGCCGGCAGCGCCGTCGCCTCGTCGGGATCTTCGACGATCGGGGCGAGCGTGCCATCGAAATCGAGACAACACAACAGCCGCCGACTCCCCGCCAGACGAGCGCGAACGTCGTCGTAGGAATCGACCAGTGGCCGGGGTGACACGTCAGTCGCCATCCGACTCAGATCGGTGGCGTTCGTTCCCGAGAGTCGTTATCGGTGTCCGGACGGGACACCGTCGAACGGTTCCGCGTTTGTACCCGTCGGATCCACTCGAATTGGGACTCCATCCACTGCTCGAGATCAGCCTCGAAGACGCGTGTTCGAAGCGTTTGCAGCCGGCGGTGGCGCTCGTGTGGTGCCATCGTGAGTGCCCGCTCGATCTGGGTGGCCGTCTCCTCGACATCGGTCGGATCGATAGAAAGTGCGTGCGAGCCGAGGTGGTCGTGTGCGCCGGCTTGGTCGCTCAATACGACGGTTCCAGTGCCGTCGACGCTCGCAGCGACGTACTCCTGGGTGACCAAGTTCATCCCGTCGAGCAACGGGCTCACGATCATCACGTCAGCGCGACGATAGAGCCCACAGAGCGTCTCGTGCTCGAGGTAGGCTTCGGTGTAGACGATCGGCTGCCAGTCGTCAGTTTCGAACCGGTCGTTGATCCGCTCGACCTCCTCTCTGACCAATTTTCCGTACCGTTCGTAAGCTGGAATATCGGTTCGGGAGGGTGTTGCCTTCTGGACGAACGTAAACTCGCCTTGCCACGCCGGATTGCGCTCGAAAAAGCGCTCGAGGGCGACCAGCCGGTCGAGGATTCCTTTCGAGTAATCCAGCCGGTCGACGCCGAGCCCGAGAACGGTTTCGGAAGCCACGTCGTGGTCCTCGAGCACCGGGTTTTGGTCGGTCTTGGCCGACCGTGCCTCGCGGTCGTAGGAGTCGGCGTCGACCCCCATCGGCGTCGCGACGACCTGCGTTTTCGAGCCGTCGTACTCGACGGTACGCTGGCGATAATCGACGGTCGCCGCCGGAACGAATCGGTCGACCGACTCCAGGAAATTCGTCACGTACCGATCGACGTGAAAGCCGAGCAAGTCGGCACCGAGCAGTCCGGTGAGGAGCTGGTCGCGAGCGGGACACGCCGCGAAGATGGACGGCGTCGGCCAGGGGATATGCCAGAACTGTGCGACGGTCGTCGACCGTGGTGTCGCCTCGCTGACAAGCTTCGGTGCGAACGCGAAGTGGTAGTCCTGAAACCAGACGACCGAGTCCGCGTCGGCGTGGTCGATGACCGCGTCCGCAAAGCGCTCGTTGACTCGCCGATACCACTCGAGGTCGGTCGGCCGATCGTCGACGAGATGGGGGAGCTCGTGACACAGCGGCCATAGCACGCGATTGCTGAACCCGTAGTAGTAGCCGTCGACGGCCGCCTCCGAGAGGTCGACCCGCCCCAGCGTGTAGGCCTCGTCCTCGGGTGGAACGGCGACGCAGCCGCTGTCGTCAGTGACGTCGAAGTCGGCGTCGCCATCGCCCCAGGCGATCCACGTTCCCCGTTGCTCCCGGAGGACGGGATCGAGACCGGCCGTCAATCCGCCGGTCGGCTCGTCGACCGTTATCGATCGCTCGTCGGGATCCGGTCGATCCGATTCGGGCGCCTCGGTGGGTGGTTCCGTCCTGCCGTCGCCACCGTCATCCGCGTCGTCGTACTCGTGACGGTAGGGTTGACGGTTGGAGACGACGATCAACGATCCGGGAACGGCCGTCCCGTCGGCGTCGGCTCCATCCAGTCGTCTGCCGCCGTCTGCTCGTATCCGGTGCGTCCTCGAGTACGTCAACGACAGTCGCTCGTCGGGAACTCGCATTCGCTGCAAACAGACAGCGCGGGCACGGGTCGGTGCACGGCCTGCAGCCGCATGGTGCTCATACTGTCACCAACGGTAAACACACAATTACTGCGGACTGTAGGCTGACCCAAACGTTGATCGGCTCCGTCGGTGACACTCCCGTATGGCCTCTCTGTACGACGATCGGATCGACGCCTGTCGACACGAACTCGAGGCGACCGACGCGGCGCTTGCGGTCGTCTTTCCCGGCCCGAATCTGACGTATCTTACAGGGTTTCAGGAATCGCCGTCCGAACGACACTTCCTCTGTTTTGTCCCGCGAGAAGGCGATCCAACCGTCGTCGCACCCTCCCTGTATGAGTCCCAACTCGCGGCGCTGCCCGTCGACGGGCTCACCGTCAGGACCTGGAGCGACGACGACGATCCCGTCGCCGTCGTCGCGGACATCCTCCAGTCGTACGGGATCGAGACCGGTCGCGGTCGGACGATCCTGCTCGACGACAGACTCTGGGAGACGTTCTCTCAGGACGTTCGATCGCTGTGTCCTGGCGCCGACTTCGGGCTCGCCAGCACCGCCCTCGAACCGTTACGCCTCCGAAAAGACGCGGTCGAACGGCAGGCCCTGGCCGAAGCTAGCGCGATCGCAGACGAGGTGTCACTCGAGATACGAAAACGTGGGACGGACCTCGTTGGGACGACCGAGGCCGAGCTCGCGGCCGAGATCGAGAGACACCTCGCCGACGCCGGTGGCGTCGAACCCGCCTTCGAGACCATCGTCGCATCGGGCCCGAACGCGGCACGGCCACACCACCACAGCGGCGACCGCGAGATACAGCACGGGGACCCGATCGTCCTCGATTTCGGCGCGTTCGTCGACGCCGAGCTGCCGGCCGGAGCCGGTCGGTATCCAGGTGACCAGACGCGAACGATCGTTGTCGGTGACCCACCAGCGGGCTACACCGCGGTTCACGACACCGTCTGTGAGGCACAACAGGCAGCCATCGGCGTTATCGAGCCAGGCGTCAGCGCCGCGGCCGTCGATCGAGCCGCCCGCGACGTCATCGAAACCGCTGGCTACGGCGAGGCGTTCCGCCACCGAACCGGCCACGGCGTCGGCCTCGAGGTCCACGAACCGCCCTACCTCGTCGCGGACAACGATCGCGAACTCGAACCGGGGATGGTCTTCAGCGTCGAGCCCGGCATCTATCTCGACGACCGGTTCGGCGTCCGGATCGAGGACCTCGTCGTCGTCACCGAAGACGGGAGCCAACGGCTGAACGACTCGCCGCGAGGCTGGGAAACGGAGACGTAAATCGAGAGTGGCACCGGCTGGACTGGGGCCAGACGAATCGAACTCGCCACGGAAATGGATCAGCAACCGGGACGCTCTCAGTAATAATAGAGTTCGAGTTCGTGGCCACAGTGCTGACAGCGAGTTTCGGTCCCTTGCAGTCGGTTGCTATCATCCTGGAGCGTCTCGTCGCTCACATCGACGAGACCCGGACCGGGCGGCAACGGCGTATTCACGGTCGCGTTACACGCCGGACAGCCGATACGCATACTCGAGCGGTTCGATCGAGACATGATCTGGGCGTACTCGACACCCACCGATAGTTATCCCGCTCGTACCCGCTCGTTTCGACCGATTTCGGATCGTTCGACGGATGTACGATGTCGTTTACGAGTCTCGAGTGGCGACGGCGCGGGGGCCACCACTCGAGTGCGTTCGAGAGCCACACCAACGGACCTTTGATCGTGCCGTCTCTAGGTATCGCGTATGCAACGACGGACACGACGGCGATGCCTGCAGACACTCGGCGTGGCGGGGGCGGCCGGACTCGCCGGCTGTCTGGACGACTTCGGGGCGTCGGGGAGCGCCAACGGGGACGGCACGCCCGAGGCTGAACGCGCCTCGAGCGAACCGGACGGCCCGACCGTGCTCGATCCGCCGCGTGAGTCACGCGGCGATCCCTCACACCCGATTCACGGCGACGCATTCCCGTCGTTTTCGCTTCCTGACCCACTCACCGACGAGACCGTCTCGCTCGAAGATCACCTCGGCGAACGCGCGTTTCTGCTGACGTTTTTCTTTACCGCGTGTCCCGACGGCGCCTGTCCAGCACTGCTCCTGCGGCTACGACGCGCCCAGGAAGATGCCGCCGAGAATGGGTATGCCGACGATCTCAACCTGCTGGCGATGACCTTCGATCCCGAACGCGATACCCCCGAGGTCCTCGAGGAGTACGGCCACCAACAGGGCGCCGATCTCGAGGCTGGTAACTGGCACTTCCTCCGGCCAGCAAGCTACGAAGAGGGCGAGCAGCTGATCTCGGAGACCTTCGGAATGCCGTTCCAGCGCGTCGAAGACGAGGAGGACCTCGAGGAGGGAGCGAGCGACCAACACGATGGTGACGGCCAGCATCACGATGGTGACGACGGAAACCACGACGGTGGCGATCACGACGACCACGATCACGGCGAGTACACCTTCACCCACTACAACTTGATCGTGCTCGTCAACACGGAGGGGATCGTCGAACGGGCCTATCCAAACGCCGTCGGAGATCGCGAGGCCGTCAGCATCGAGACGATCGTCGACGACGCCCGAACGGTCGCCACCGAGTGACGATGCGCCGACGAGACATCCTCGCGGGTCTGGGGAGTATCGGCGTCCTCGGTGGTGCCGGCGCAGTCGCCGTCTACGGTCTCCCCTCGTCCGACGCGTTACTCGAGGACGGCCCGGATGGAGACGTACCCGGGGCCAGTGGCGACGACGGGAACCGCGATGGAGAACGCGACGGCGAGGGAGCCGGTATAGCCGGCGATCAGGATCCCCTCGAGATCGAGACGATCGACGCCCAGGGCAGCGAGGCCGGAACGGAACTGGTGCCGGCACCGGATCGAGCGACGTTCATCGATATCTTCGGCACCTGGTGTCCGCCCTGTATCGAACAGATGCCCGCCCTGGCCGAGGCCAACGATCGGATCGGCGACGAGGTACTGTTCATGTCGGTCACGAACGAATCCGTGGGCGAAAACGCGGCGATTACGGAGGACGAACTCCGGGAATGGTGGGCCGACAACGACGGTGACTGGACCGTCGGCCTCGACCGTACGGCCGAATTGACCGAACGCTACCTCGCCGGTGGCTATCCAAGCGCCGTCGCCATCGACGCCTCGGGGACCGTCCAGTGGTCCGACTCCGGCGTCAAGACGGCCGACGAACTCGTCGCCGGCATCGAACAGGCACTCGAGGCATCCGAGGACCGATGATCGACGCAGCGGTAGCCTCTTCGGTCGGATTCGCACTGACGATGGGCATCCTGACGTTCTTCTCACCCTGTGCCTACCCGCTGTTACCGGGTTACGTCGGCTTCTACGTCAGCCAGACCGAGGGCCAACAGGCTTCCCTCCCCGGCGCGATCGGCCGCGGTCTCGTCGCCGGAATGGGCGTTCTCCTGACGTTCGCCGTCGTCCTCGGACTGGCGTTTCTGGTCGGTCACGCGACGATGTCGTCGATCGTCTACTTCGAGCCGCTCATCGGCGCCATCCTCGTCCTCGCCGGCCTCCTCGTCTTCTTCGACCGCGAACCGTCCATCTCGATTCAGCTGCCACAGCGGCGCTCGAGTCTGCTCGGCTTCGGTATCTTCGGCGCCGGCTACGCCCTGGCCGCGGCCGGTTGCTCGGTCGTCTACCTCTTCGGCGTCGTCGCCCGAGCCGTCGCGCTCGAGCCGTCGGGTGCCCTCGCGGTCCTTGGTACCTACGTCGGCAGCGTCGTCGTCCTGATGGTCGCCCTGACCGTCGCGACGGGGATGGGACTGGTCGCCAGCGCCGGCCGACTCGCCGCACACGGCGACACGCTCAAACGCATCGCCGGCGTGGTCATGATCGCCGCCGGTATCGGTCAGCTGTATCTTTCGATCGTTATCCTCGACGTGCTCTGATACGGTTTACTGGTACGATTACTGCAGCTCACGCGTTTGTTCGCCGTCCGAGGGGGCGAACCGAGATTTGAATCACGCGAAGACGATCGCGTTCCGCTTCGTTCACGCGCTTTGATGTCCTTCGTTAATCCCTCTGTCTCGCATTTTCACCCCACGTCCGCTTGGCGTGATACGGTTTACTGTAAGTCATTGCCGGCGCACCCGCGACCCGGGCGGCGGGTACGCCGGTAAATCGTTACAGCAATCCGTATGAGTCTTCGCCCTACGACGTATCGCTGACTACGTTCGCGTTACCGCCGAAAAGTGCGTAGACCGGGATTTGAACCCGACTGCGAGACGGTCGTCCTCGCGCCGCTTGGACGCTGGGACTCGCGTGCTTCAAATCCCTATTCGATTCCTGCGGCTCACGAATTCGTTCACCGCAGGAATGCGCGGACCGGGATTTGAACCCGGGCCATGAGCTTGGAAGGCTCAGGTCCTACCACTAGACCATCCGCGCTCGACACCCAAAATTGGGTGCGTCGAATTTAAGACTCTTCTCATTTCGGTCGGCCCGCTGGCGGTCGTGCCGGAACAGACGACAGCAGTCCGACTCACTCGACATCCGCGCCGGCGACTGTCGCATAGCAGTTTCCACTCGAGAGCTCCCACTCGAGACAGCGGAGATCGCTCGCGTCGAGATCCGCTTCGAACTCGTCGGGGGCGTAGATGTGGTAGAAACGATCTACAGTGGTACCGCCGGGCAGGGTCCACTCGACGGTCGTGTCGAACCCCTCTGTGGCGTCGAAGCGGTCGTGAGCCGTCGACCAGACGCTGAGCAGCGCTCGCCCATCCGGCTCGAGGACCCGTGCGAGCTCGTCGAGACTTCGCAGTCGGCTCTCCCGAGACGGCAGGTGGTGCAACGTGGCAACGTAGACGCCGACTGCGACGACATCGTCGGCGAGTGGCAACGCCGCGGCGTCGGCCTGCAGGAGTTCGACATCGAACGCCCGCTCGTCTGCACGCGCTCGAGCCGTTTCGAGAAGGCCCCGGCTCACGTCGATACCGAGCACGCACTCGAGGCCGGCCCGCGAGGCGAGGAGTTCGGCGTGCCGGCAGTTCCCACAGCCGAGATCCACCCCAACGCCGCCACGCGAGTCGGCCGACTCCCGGCCGGTCGCGTGGTTGTCTACGAACGCCTCGACCTCGGGCCAGGCGTACTCCCGCGTCGACGCGAAGTGGGTGGCAATGCGATCGTACGTATCCCGGACGCCTGCTCGAGTCGGCTCCGCGACGTGGCGACCGTCCGTCTCGTCCATCGTCGGTGTTCGATCCGGCAGGGACAAAAAGCGTTCTGAACCGGGTTAGGTCGACTGGTCGTCGTCGCGGGGCTCGCTCGAGGTGCCGGCCACCCGGTTTGCCAACAGTTCGGCCATCGGATCGAGCGAGACGTACATTCGAGCCGCGAGGATTCCGAGCGGCGGCAACGCTATCGCGAGGAAGACGAGGTCGTATACCCACCCGAGACCACCCAGCAGGGGACCGATCGCGGGTGCGAGTCCCTGGTGGGCCACCAGCACCGCGACAAACACCACCACTAACTGGACGATCGCCGCGATATCGTCGACGACCTGTTCGGGGCCCTCGAGCACCGATCGAACGAGTTTCGCGAGTGCAGGCGCCAAATAGACGAGTAATCCGACGATCGCGAGGGTGACGACGGCGCTCACGACCGCAACGAACGATATCGGTGTTCCGGGAACGAGTCTGTCGATCCCGGGCAACAACGACACCAGTGACGACAGCACCACCAAGCCCAGGCAAGCGAGCAGGAACTTCCCGACTCGGCGCACGGTTTCGTGATCGACGCTCTCGTGGTGATCCGGTCGAATGTCGGTCATCGGCATCTCGAGTGCAGTCGTGACTGCCTATAGATCCCGACAGTCGTCAGCGTGAGTTTCTCTCTGTTTTCGATCGTTCACGCTATTTTATTCGGTCGTTTTATCGAGAGAGTATGTGGCTCGAGGGAGTCATGCGACGGTCCCGACCCTCGTGTAAAAAGCGTATGAACTCTTGCGCGTCTGAGCCCAAACTGAAATAAATGCGCCGCTGCTGGGTGTTAGATTCGCACCGAGTCAAAGACGGATGGGCGCTGCAGGCTCTCGGTCACGAGGTGAACGAAGTCCCTTGCTGGCCCTGAAACGGCGTAAATCGGCGATCTGAAATCGGTGGCTCTGGCCTCGAGTTCGCACCCAGAGAGTCATGAGTTTGGAACCAATCGAACCGGAAACCGCGCTCGAATTGTACCTGGCTGACAGGGAGAACAACGTCACCGAAGCGACGATTCGCTCACATCGATCCCGACTTGGGCATTTCATCCGGTGGTGTAACAACGAGGAGATCACGAACCTGAATAATCTGACTGGTCGAAAGCTGCACCGATACCGGCTGTGGCGGCGGGATGAAGGTGATCTCTCACCCGCAACCGAGAAGACCCAGATGGACACGCTACGGGTCTTCATCAGGTGGGTGGAATCGATCGATGGAGCACCGGAAGACCTCCACGTGAAAATTCGATCGCCGAACCTGACCGGTGATGATAACGTGCGTGACGAGATGCTCGAGGAGGAGCGCGCCGAAGAACTACTCGCGTACCTCCGTTGCTACGAATACGCATCTCGACATCACGTGGTGATCGCACTGATGTGGCATACGATGATGCGAGTCGGAGCGATTCGGTCGCTTGACGTGGACGATTTCGATCCTGAAGAGAAGTCCTTAGAGGTCGTCCATCGACCTGAGACGGATACGCCGATCAAGAACAGCACAGACGGTGAACGGTTTATCGCGCTGTCGGACGAGGTGTGTCAGCTTCTGATCGACTGGATTGACCAGCGCCGGCCAGCGTCGATGGATGAACACGGGCGTGAGCCGCTTATTACGACGTCACAGGGGCGAGCTCATACGACGACGCTTCGAGGAGACTGTTATCGGTATACGCGGCCATGCATTTCGACTGGGGAGTGTCCCCATGGACGTGACATCGACGACTGTCCAGCGACTGATTACGAACGTGCTTCGGAGTGTCCGTCGAGCGAGAGCCCGCATGCACTTCGTCGCGGTGGAATCACCCACTCACTCCAGCAAGACTGGCCAATGAAGGCAGTCGGCGATCGAGCAAACGTCTCCGAACAGGTGCTTGAGATGCACTACGACCAACGTACAGAGAAAGAAAAGATGGAACAGCGGAGGGATTATCTAGATCGGCTATAACACGACACTCTGGTCGTATCGATCAGTAATTGAGCACTT
The DNA here is from genome assembly GCF_006543045.1 of Salinadaptatus halalkaliphilus. Lineage (GTDB taxonomy): Archaea > Halobacteriota > Halobacteria > Halobacteriales > Natrialbaceae > Salinadaptatus > Salinadaptatus halalkaliphilus. The sequence continues at coordinate 203,593 of NZ_RBZW01000012.1, forward strand.
CCATATCTTTCTGGCATTGCCCGCAGATACAGTCGTGAGATAGCGATGGAAGTCTCGCTTGGTACGCAAGACGCGCTGTTCCAGTGGCCTCTTTCAGTCTATCGAGTACCATCACCAGATTTGTCCGTACAAACGGACATCTCGTTCGGTTCTGTCTCAGCAAGGCTTTTGCGTTTCGCGTGCAATTCGCTACTAGAGATGGCAACGAGAGAAGCGAACTGGGAAACTCCGCTCGATACTGGTGGCGAGGTGTTTGCACTGCTTAGAAACGCCCGCAAAGCATGGATCTATACCTATATCCGCCATCATCCGGAGACCACGATCCAAGCAATCGTCGAGACGCTTGAGCTTCCACAGCGGACAGTCTACGAATACGTCGACGATCTCGAAGCCGCAGGCTTCATCGACCAAGCAAATGAGGGTCGGCCGGCAGAGTATACAGCTCAGGAGATCGACCTCCAACTGGTAGAAGACGATACCGAACGGCGAATCACGGCGGAGTTGGTCGAGGCGATTGCCCGTCGAACGCAGGACGACGACATCGATACGTACATCGATCGCCACGGATTGGACGGGCTCGCCGTTGCGATCGAATACGCGCAGGAATACGTCGACGGATCGGTGACGCACCAGATTATGGCTCGCGAGCAAGAGATCTCACCCTTGGAAGCAGGCGTTATTTTGAACGCACTACGGCCCGTCGTTGAGGACTGATCGGTATGGAAAGCGACAGAGACGTCGTTTTCATCGATTCGTCGGTCCTCATTAGTTGTGGACGGCGGGAGAGCACACGCTTCCAAGCGCTGGCCCGCGAAGCCCGTCGGCGCGATACCGTCTTCCGTATCTCGCCACAGGTGTATGCCGAAGTGACCGGCGACCCAGCTCTCGAGGAGTATACCGCCGATGATGCAGCCGTCGACGAAGCACTTCAGGAGGGGTGGATGAAGGTCACCGAAAGTCCATCCTATTCGATGTCGGAGGTGTCGAACGTGATGGATCAAGCGCGGAGTTTCATTGCGAGTGCCAGCGATCGAACAGAGGACACCGTCGAAAAAGCAGATACGGAAATTGTGGGTCTGGCGCTCGAAATGCTTCTCAAAGACACCGCTGATCGAATCACGATCGTAACAAACGATATCCCGCTTGGTGAAGCGGCAGAATCGCTACTTCCACAGTACGGGTTCGACAGCGAGCAGATCACCTGGCTTACCGGACGGGAACTCGCTGGCGAACTCGCCGAAGACTTCGTTTCCGAATTTGATTGAGTTCTTCGATACTGTTGGATTCCAACCATCCAGAAAACGAATGGGCGCTGCAGGATTTGAACCCGCGACAGCTTGGTCCGAAGCCAAGTACTCTGTCCAGACTGAGCTAAGCGCCCTCGAGGAATAGTTTCCGACGGTTCCGTATAAGTCACTCGATTTGCACTGCTTTAGAGAGTGGTGGCCACACCGTCGGTTACAGACGATTCCCATCCGTTGAAAACGACCGAGGGTGATCTATAGAACGAGAGATAACCGAATGAGTGTGATGTCGGTACACGACGCCCCCATTTCGGATGACGATGTGCGTGAAGAGTTGCCACTCGAGTTGTTGACCGACGATGGCGAGATGTGGACTGCGGTGCCGATCGATGCGAGTGGCGATCAACGGGTGAGTCAGTGGCTTTCGGTCGACCGTGAGACGGTCTGTGACCTCGAGGTGTGGCGGTAGACGGACTGTTGTCGTCCATTATGGGGAAATGGGGGGTTGTGGATCACGAATGGATCGGTCCAGCAGTCGGTCTCAGATCGGACCGCTTAACCACTCAGACTGAGCAGGCTCGAGTATGCCAGCGGGCGAGACGGTTCGTGGATTGCTCGAGTTGACCCGGCCGGTGAACGTGGTCGCGGCGAGCGTATTGACGTTTATTGGTGCGTTCGTCGCTGGTGGCGTCCTCGAGCAGCCACTGGCGGTGGGTGCAGCGGTCGCCGCGACTGGGTTGGCCGTCGGAGCGGGGAACGCGATCAACGACTATTTCGATCGTGAGATCGATCGGATCAATCAGCCCGAGCGTGCGATTCCACGTGGTGCCGTGAGTCCACGTGGGGCACTCGGCTTTAGTATCGTCCTTTTCGGGGCGGCAGTGAGCCTCGCGGTGACGTTGCCGACGGTGGCGATCGTGATCGCTGGTCTCAACCTCGCCGCGCTCGTCGCGTACACGGAAGTATTCAAGGGGTTGCCCGGGCTCGGCAATGCGTTGGTAGCGTATCTCGTCGGGAGTACGTTCCTTTTCGGGGCTGCTGCGGTCGGCGAGATCGGTCCGGCAGTCGTCCTGTTTATCCTCGCGGCGATCGCGACGGTGAGCCGAGAGATAATCAAAGATGTCGAAGATCTCGAGGGGGACCGCGAGGAGGGATTACGGACGTTACCGATCGCGATCGGCGAACGCCGGGCACTACAGATCGCGCTGGGATTGCTCGTCGTCGGTGTGTTTGCGAGTCCGGTACCGTTTCTCTTGGGTTACTTCGGCAGTGCGTACCTACTGGTGGTGATTCCGGCTGACATCCTCATGTTGTATGCAGGATACGAGAGCTTCGACGACCCGACTGCCGGGCAGTCACGGCTCAAGTATGGAACGTTTCTGGCTGCGCTCGCGTTTATATTCGGTCGAGCCCTCGAGTTTGGCGGGCTGTAACCGGTCCGACGCTCGAACGGGTCGGATAGCTAATTACCGGAAGTAACGATCCGTAATCAAAAGGACTATATTCTGGATTCTGCATCGTTATAGCAGACTTCGTGTGGACTGCGCCATCAGTACGGATCCACACACCGAGTGTAGACGGATGTGACTACCTGGCATGTATGACCTCGTAGATAGCGTTCCAGTCGACGAGATTGACCCGGGGACGAACGTTCTCGTTGCGGGCCCACCGATGACTGGTAAACGGTCGCTGGTGTTCGAGAACCTCGTCCGTGGTCTCGAACAAGGGGAGGGATCGATCGTCGTAACCACCAAAGACAGCGCCGACAAAGTATTAGATGAGTTCACCGGCCAAGCCGAATCTGACGGATCGAATATCGGCGTCGTCGACTGTGTCACGAAACAACGAGGAATCGGCACCGTCGACGACGATCCCCGGATCAAGTACGCCTCGTCTCCGGTCGACATGACTGGTATCGGCATCAAGCTCTCGGAATTTCTCCAGGAGTTCTACGAGGGAAGAAACGTCACCGAAAATCGCGTCCTCTTGCATTCGGTCTCGACACTGTTGATGTACTCGGATTTACAGACCGTCTTTCGATTCTTGCACGTATTCACCGGCCGGATTCAAAGTGCCGACGCGCTCGGGCTGTACGTCATCGACTCGACGGCACACGACGACCAGACGATGAATACGCTCAAACAGCTGTTCGACGGTATCATTACGCTCGAGGCGGATACCGACGACGAACCCGCGATTCGGACGGCCGGTCTGTAGTGGCGACTGCGCTTCGATCTGACGGCTATCCGTCCCACGACATTTAGTATCTGGCCACGGACGGATCGAGTATGCCAGTCGATTCTGCGACGGAGATCCGTGACATTCTCGAGTACGAAACGATCGCGGTCGTGGGTTGCTCGAGTTCGCCCGGAAAGGCTGCACACGACGTGCCGGCGTATCTCCAGAAACAGGGGTACGACATCCATCCGGTCAATCCGTTCGCGGACGAGATACTGGGTCGTGTAGCGGCCGATTCGCTGTCGGCAGTCGACGCGGCGATCGATATCGTCTGTATTTTTCGCCCGAGTGAGGAAGTAGCGACGATCGTCGACGAGGTGCTCGAACGAGACGATGTCGACGTGGTGTGGATGCAGCTGGGAATCCGCGATGACGATGCGGCGGCGCGTGCCGAACGCGAGGGTCGCCAGGTCGTTCAAGACCGCTGTATGAAGGTTGCACATCGGGAGTTCGGTGGATAATATGGGCTACCGTCGTCAGCTCCGGTGCAACGGTAATCACCTGCGATCGCGCCGATAGATCGGTCCAGCAACCCGTATCAGGATGGTATAGGGTGATCTACCGACAGAGACTTACCTGCAAGTAGTGTACCCGTCACCAGAACGCATGTGTGACCAGTTCGGAGACTGTTCGAACGACGGGACCTGCCAGCTCGTTCTCAGGAACCGAGCGACGGGGATGGAACTGGTCGAACACCACTGCAAAGCACATCTGGTTTTGCGCATCTGGGAGATCGAGCGCGACGACGTCTTCGAGGTCGTCGACGCGCGGCCACTCGATCGGTCGCTCGATCCAAACGAGGCGACGGATACGGACGCGACGGAACCGACGACCGTCGATCCACCGCTCGAGCAACCGGATATCGACGAGTAGCGGACATCGTGTCGAGTCGTACGACACACCGAGAGAGCCCAGCCATCGGTTCCCGCCGCCGATAGCAAGACCGGTCGCGGCTGAGAGACTGTTGGCATAGTACTCCTTAAATACAATTATATGTGTACATAATACACTTAGTCATTATGGGGTAGCCTCATATAGGGGTGGCTCACTACGTTTGTGTATGTCACAGCCACATCGAGCGGCATCCACCGACCGTTCACAGGGGCTCGCAGACCCTGGGGACGCACGGTCGAACTGCGGCGTTGGCGTCGTCATGGACTTAGATGGCGACGTCAGCCACGACGTCGTCGCTGACGGTCTCGAACTTCTCGAGAATCTCGAACATCGAGGGACCACTGGCGCGGAGAAAAACACGGGCGATGGTGCCGGTATCATGCTTCAAATTCCGGAGCGCTTCTTCGCGGACGTTCTCGAAACGTCGTTACCGGAAACCTACGCCGTCGGCTCTTTGTTCTTCCCACAATCTGCAGCGTCGTGCGAGGCACTCGAAGAGCTCGTCGCAGACACGTTCGAAACGTACGATCTCGAGGTACTCGAGTGGCGCGACGTGCCGACGACGAACGACGACCTCGGGGCGACGGCCGTCGACTCCGAACCCGACGTTCGACAGGTCGTCGTTGCGCCCAACGACGCCGTCGAGGGTGAGGATTTCAGTCGCCGACTGTACGTCGCCCGACGCGCTCTCGAGAACGCCGTCGAAGATGCCGACATCGAGGGGACGGAACGTTTCTACGTCTGCTCGCTCGATTCGAAGACGATCGTTTACAAGGGCCTTCTCAAAGGGGCTCAGGTACCGGCATACTACCCCGACTTGACCGACGAGCGGGTCGGATCGAATTTCGTGATGGTGCACGAGCGGTTCTCGACGAACACGCTCGGCGCCTGGCATCTCGCCCACCCCTACCGCAACATCATCCACAACGGCGAGTTCAACACCATCCAGGGCAACATCAACTGGATGCGCGCCCGCGAGACCGACATCGAAAGCGACGTCCTCGACGACCTCGAGGCGGTCAAGCCGATCATCGACGATCCCGAGCAGTCAGACACCGCAAGCGTCGACAACGCGCTCGAGCTCCTGATGGAGGACGGCCGTGATCTGGAACACGCCCTGCGGATGCTCGTCCCCGAGGCCTGGCGCGGCGACGACGCGATGGACCAGGATCGCAAGGACTGGTACGACTTCCACGCGTCGCTGGTCGAGCCCTGGGACGGCCCCGCACTCGTGGCGGCGACCGACGGCGAACGCGTCGGGGCCGTCCTCGACCGCAACGGCCTGCGGCCGTGTCGGTACGACGTGACGACGGACAACCAGCTCGTCATGGCCAGCGAAGCCGGCGCACTCGAGACCGAACCCGAGGAAATCGAAGAGCGCGGTCGCCTCCAGCCCGGCCAGATTTTCCTGGCCGATCCCGAGGAAGGTCGGGTCATCCCCGACGACGAAGTCTTCGAGAACCTGACCGACGACCGCTACGGCGAGTGGGTCGAGCAGGAACAGGTGCATCTCGACGAGGTGCTGACGACCAGCGATAGCACGCCCCAAGGATCCGTCTCGGAGCTTCGAGCCAAGCAGGCCGCCTTTGGCTACACGCACGACGAACTCGAGAACATGATCGAGCCGATGACCCAGAAGGGAAAAGATCCCGTTGGCTCGATGGGCGACGACACGCCGCTGTCGGTGCTGACCGAGTTCAATCGGCCGCTGTTTTCCTACTTCAAACAGCTGTTCGCGCAGGTGACGAACCCGCCGCTTGATTACATCCGCGAAGAACTCGTCACCTCGATGGAGAGCCGGCTGGGCTTCCAGCGCAACCTGCTCGACGAGTCGCCCGAACACGCCCGCCAGCTCGTCCTCGATTCGCCGATCCTGACCGATGCCGAACTCGGGTCGGTACGAGACGCGTCGGCAAACGGCCTCACGGCGGCGACGATCGATGTCACCTACGAGCCGACGAGCGAGGAACTCGGCACGGATCTCGAAGCTGCGATCGAGCGCGTTCGCGAGGATGTCGTCGAGGCGATCGAAGACGGCGGTCACGACGTGATCGTCCTCTCCGATCGAAACAGCGGGGCCGACCGAGTGGCGATTCCGAGCCTGCTGGCGACCGGCAGCGTCCACCATCATCTCGTTCGTAACGGGCTTCGAAACCACGTCGGCCTGGTCGTCGAATCCGCCGAGCCGCGGACGGTGCATCACTTCGCGACGCTGGTCGGCTACGGCGCGGGCGCGGTCAACCCGTACCTCGCGTACCAGACGATCGAGGACATCACCGCCGGCCCGGACGGCGCAGACACCCAGGTCGCGATCGACGCGTACATCGGCGCGCTCGAGGACGGCCTGTTGAAGATCATGGCCAAGATGGGCATCTCGACGGTCGAGAGCTACCAGGGCGCCCAGATCTTCGAGGCCGTTGGACTCGATAGCGATCTCGTTGCGGAGTACTTCGAGGGAACCGAGAACCGAACCGAGGGGATCGGTCTCGCGGAGGTCGAAGCGGACGTTCGGGAACGTCACGACGCCGCCTTCGGTACGGACGACGACGCCAATCTGGACCGCCACGGCGAGTTCGAACACCGTTCGAACGGAATCTACCACCAGTGGAACCCGGACACCGTCGGCGCGCTCCAGCAGGCCGTCCGATCGAACGACTACGAACGCTACGGCGAGTTCGCCGAGCAGATCAACGAACAACAACAGAATCTCCAGACGCTTCGCGGACTGCTCGAGTTCGATTCCGATCGGGAATCGATCCCGGTCGAAGAGGTCGAGCCGATCAAGGACATCGTCCAGCGCTTTTCGACCGCGGCAATGAGTCTGGGCTCGCTCTCGCCGGAGGCCCACGAGAACAACTCGATCGCGATGAACCGCATCGGCGGCAAGTCAAACTCCGGCGAGGGCGGCGAACCGCCGGAACGGTTCGACACCGAAAAGGAGTGTAACGTCAAGCAAGTCGCCTCGGGTCGCTTCGGCGTCACCTCGACGTATCTCTCGAGTGCGGACGAACTCCAGATCAAGATGGCCCAGGGTTCAAAGCCCGGCGAGGGTGGCCATCTGCCCGGCGAGAAGGTCAACGAGATGATCGCCCACGTGCGCAAGTCGACGCCGGGCGTCGGCCTCATCTCCCCGCCACCGCTGCACGACATCTACTCGATCGAAGATCTCAAACAGCTAATCTTCGATCTGAAGGCGGCCAACGAGGACGCCGACATCAACGTCAAACTCGTCTCCGAAGCCGGCATCGGCACCGTTGCCGCCGGCGTCGCGAAGGCCAACGCCGACGTGGTCCACATCTCGGGCCACTCCGGCGGGACGGGTGCATCGCCACGCACCTCGATCAAGAGCGCTGGTCTTCCCTGGGAACTCGGCCTCGCGGAAGCCAACCAGATGCTCTGTCAGACCGGGCTCCGCGACCGCATTCGCGTCTCCGCCGACGGTGGGATGAAGACCGGGCGCGATGTCGCCGTCGCCGCCCTGCTGGGTGCCGAGGAGTACATCTTCGGGACCGCCTCGCTCGTGACGTCGGGTTGTGTGATGGCCCGGCAGTGTCACAAGAACACCTGCCCGGTCGGCGTTGCCACCCAGCGCGAGGACCTGCGCAAGCGGTTCCCCGGCGAACCCGAACACGTCATCAACTACATGACGTTCATCGCCCAGGAACTGCGCGAGATCATGGCCGAACTCGGCTTCGAGACCGTCGACGAGATGATCGGGCAGGTCGACGTTCTCGAACAGCGCACCGACGTCGACCACCCGAAAGCCCGCAACGTCGACCTCTCGGCGGTCATCGCCGACCCCGGCAGCGACGTGCGGCGCAAGATCCGCGAACAGGACCACGAACTCGAGGACCAACTCGACCGGGACCTCATCGAAGCGGCTGCAGACGCCATCGAGAGCGAAGAGCCGGTCTCGCTCACGACCGACGTCACGAACGTCGACCGCACGGTCGGTGCGATGCTTTCGAATCGTATCACGGATCGCTACGGCGAAGCCGGCCTCCCGGAGGATACGATCACGGTCGACCTCGAGGGGACCGCCGGCCAGAGTTTCGGTGCCTTCCTGGCAAGCGGCGTCTCGATGCACTTAGACGGCAGCGCGAACGACTACGTCGGCAAGGGACTCTCCGGCGGCAAAATCGCCATCCGAACGCCCGAGACCGCGAGTTACGATCCGACCGAAAACATCACGATTGGTAACGTCGCGCTCTACGGGTCGACCGACGGACAGTGTTACGTCAACGGCGTCGCCGGCGAGCGATTTGCCGTCCGCAACTCCGGTGCCAAGGCCGTCGTCGAAGGCGTCGGGGATCACGGCTGTGAGTACATGACCGGCGGGGTCGTCGCCGTCCTCGGGGAGACTGGTAAAAACTTCGCGGCCGGCATGTCCGGCGGTGTCGCCTACGTCTACGATCCGGACGACGAGTTCGAAGCCAAGGCAAACACCGGGATGGTCTCGCTGCACGACGAGTTAGAGGATGCAGACGTGGAGATGCTACGCCGACTCGTCGAGAACCACGTCGCCTACACCGGCTCCGACCGCGGCAAACAGTTGCTCGAAAACTGGGAGCGCACGCTCGAGTCCTTCGTGAAGGTCATGCCTGAAGCGTACTACGAGGCGATCACCGAGCAAGGGTCGGACGACGTTCGTGACGAACTGCCCGGCACGCCCGAGGCGGTGGTCGAAGCGGAGTCGACCAGTTACGCGGCAAGTGACGACTAACCGTCGGTAGTCTCGATTCGTTTCTTACTCGCGACCGAGCGTGTGGAACTGCTCGTTTGGCTGCATATCTGCAAACGTCGCCAGCCGATTGCTCAGATTGTAGTAGGCCGTGACGGCGGCGATATCCCACATCGCTTCCTCGCTGAAGCCCGCCTCGCGGAGGCGCTCGAGGTCGGCGGCCTCGAGTTCGGCCGGGCGTTCGGTCAGTTTGACGGCGATGTCGAGCATCGTCCGGTGGGCGTCGTTGATGTCCGCGGCGCGATAGTTCGCGACGAGTTGGTCGGCGAGCGTCGGATCCTCGGCGTAAATCCTGACGAGCGCGCCGTGGGCGACGTTGCAGTAGTAACAGTGGTTGACGCCCGAGACGGCGACGACGATCATCTCGATCTCCTCGCGCTCGAGGGCGGTGTCCTCGACGAGTGCGTCGTGAAAGGCGAAAAACGCCCGAAAGTGAGATGGTTTGTAGCCGAAGGCGGCGAAGACGTTGGGGGTGAAGCCAGCCTGTTCGGTCTCCTCGTCGATCCGCTCCTGTAGGTCCTCGGGTAGTTCGTCGTAGTCGGGAACCGGGAATCGTGTCATCGCGTCGTCCTCGAGCGTCGGCGTCGAATCTGAGCCGGGATTGCTCATAGCTACCAATTCACCAGGCACTGTAATAGCCTATTGGCTTCCAGTAGTCGAGTCCGGTTGATGAGGAAGTCATTCCACGGCGAGTTCCCCGCCGGCCTCGAGTACCGCCTCGCGGACGGCGTCTCGACTGGGGGCCGCGAGCAGGTGTGCCCGACAGTCACAGTCCGACGCGCCAAATTCGTCGACGGGATCGCCCGGCAGATCTGTCGCCAGTTCACACTCGCGGTCGGCGCCGGGAAACCGGACGGCGGCCTCGAGCGTCGTCCGCGAGTGACCGAGAAGGTAGTCGACGTGCCAGTGTCGCGTGTCCCGATCACCGCGGGCGAGTTCGCGGTGGCGATCGATTCGGGCGAAGCCGCCGGGGCCGAAGGCGCTCCCCACGTAGGCGTAGGTTCGGGGGTCGAACTCGAGGGTGCCGAGCGCGCCGACCTCGATCGTCGTCACTTCAGACACGTCGATCACCAGGACGTACGTGCCGCTCATAGCCGTCCGCAGGGAGCGGGCGGCAAAAGCACCGATGGTTTCGACCGCAGCCGATGGGGCGAGGACGTCTTAGTACTGGTCGTGTGGTGTCCCGTCGTCGCCTTGCTCGCCGTGATGTACGTGGCGGCGGTTGCTCACGTCTTCGTCCGATTGACCTGGCTGGTCGACGTGTTCTCGAGGGTGGTGCTGGCCGCCATCCCTCGGACGCCCGGTGTTGCCTTCGGTCCAGTCACCGGATTCGTCGCGATATCGCTCGCGCTCGGTTGTCCGGTCGGTTCGTCGATCCGTTCGGTCTCGCCGGTCATCGTGTCGATCGTTCATCGTTGACTGAATGGAAACTTCGGTTGGCTGTCGCTCGAGCACTGTGCTGATGGCCGTCGCTTGCTACGTTCTACGGTCGTCGCTTGGCCGATCACGCGAATAAGGTACTGGCATGCGTTCGCTTGCAGATGCTTGTCGGTCTACTGGACAGTCCATCGTCGTCAGCCAGACCGTCGGACGGAGAACAACACGTATAGGCCGCGGGTGTGAGGGATGGGGTATGTTCGAGAAGTCGACGTGGATCCGCCTGCCGCGAAACGTCGTCGTCGGCCACGGCGTCCGGGAGTCGGTCGTCGAGGTCCTCGATGACCTCCACATGCAGGGTCGACCGCTGTTGGTTACCAGTCCGACACCGCGTGCCGTCGCCGCCGACCCCATCGCCGCCGACCTCGAGGACCGCGGTGTCGATCCGGCGATCGTCACAGTCGAAACGGCGACGTTCGACGCTGTCGAGACGGTTATCGCGACCGCGGAAGCCGAGGAAGCGAACTACCTCGTCGGCGTCGGTGGCGGGAAGGCCATCGATATCGCGAAGATGGCGAGTGAGCGCCTCGAGATGGGATTTCTCTCGGTGCCGACGGCGGCGAGTCACGACGGCATCGTCAGCAATCGAGGGTCCGTCCCCGACGGGAACACCCGTCACAGCGTCGCGGCCGAACCGCCGCTGGCGGTCGTCGCCGACACCGAAATCTTGGCTGAAGCGCCCTGGGAGCTGACGACTGCCGGCTGTGCCGACATCATCTCGAACTACACCGCGGTGATGGACTGGCGCCTCGCAAAACGCCTCAAAGACGTCGAATACTCCGAGTATGCGGCCGCTCTCTCGGAGATGACGGCCGAAATTCTCGTCGACAACGCTGACCTCATTCGGCCCGGCTTGGAGGAATCCGCCTGGATCGTCACCAAGGCGCTCATGTCCTCTGGCGTCGCGATGAGCATCGCCGGCTCCTCGCGACCGGCCAGCGGGGCCGAACATCTCTTCTCGCATCAACTCGACCGACTCGAACCTGGCACAGCCCTGCACGGTCACCAGGTCGGCGTCGGCTCGATCATGACCGCCTACCTCCACGGCGGCGAGCGTGGCTTCTGGCAGGACATTCGCACTGCTCTCTCGAGCATCGACGCGCCGACGACCGCCGCCGAACTCGGAATCGACGACGAGACCGTCCTCAAGGCGCTGACGACCTGTCACGAGATTCGCGATCGGTATACCATTCTGGGCGATGGGATGAACGAACGGGCCGCTCGGGAGGTCGCGACCAAGACCGGCGTCATCGAGTGATCTCGACGCCACACCGGTTTGCTAGGTCCGTTTGGTGGGCCGTTTGGTGGGTGACAGCGAAAGGTAGAGTGCGCCACAGCCGCCGATCACGAGGTGGCTCCAGTAGGTCGTGAGTCGGTAGAGAATCGCCGCCGCCGTCGCGACCCCTGCGGAGACGCCCACGGTCGCGACCAACAGGCTCGCCAGTACGACTTCGATCCCGCCGCTGCCACCCGGCAAGGGGACGACGCCGCCGAAGGATGCAAGCGGCGCACAGATCAACACCAGCGCGAACGGCACGTCGACGCCGAGTGCAAGCAGACAGAAGTAAAGCGGCGCGGCGTTGAACAGCCAGCCGATCACGGCGAACGAAAACGCGACTGCGAGCGTTCGCTGGGATGCTTGGATCGTCTCGAGCGTCCGGAAGAATCCGTCGATGCGTTCGGTGAGCGCCCCCTCGAATCGCGACAGCCAGGGGAGCCGGCCGACGCCGCTCTCGAGTCGCGACGCGACATCGATCGTGACGGCTCGAGCGACGCCCCGATGGAAAACGATCGCCACGAGACCGGCGGCGAGGAGCCCGCCTCCAGTGAGCATCGCGACGCTCGTCGTGACCGTCTCGGTCGACTCGCCGCCCAGTGCCAACACGGAGACCGCGAAACCGACGCCGGCGACGACGAGGCTGGCGACCACGTTGAACCCTTCTGCGGCAGCGACGACCGCGAGGTTGTCCTCGAACTCCGAGTCGGAGTTGTTCGCCAGCAGGTAGGCCATGACCGGCGTGCCCGTCGATCGTCCCCACGGCAAGGCGCTCCGTGCGAAGTACCCCGAGAGAAACGCCGTCGCGAAGGCGAGTCCCCGGGCTGGGCCGTCGACGGCTGTAAGCAACTGGTTGATCACCAGTCCGCGAAGCACGAGCATCCCGAACCCGGCGACGAGCGCGGCCGCGAGCGCAGCCGGATGGGCATCGCTGACGTGCTCGAGGACGGTTTCCCAGCCGACGCCGTAGACGAGCAGTCCGACGACCGCGATTGCGACCACAAGTCCCAGGGTCCCTCGACGCCAGCGCATAACCACAGTAGCGATCTGCGATTGGTTAACGCCAGCGAAACGGCACCATTGACCCCTTTTCTCTACGCGTGCTCGTCGAGGAAATCGGCGATCGCCGAGTAGGCTTCGATACGGTTCTCGAGTTTCGAGAAGCCGTGGCCCTCGTCCTCGAAGATCAGTTTGCGGACGGGGACGCCCTGCGCTCGAGCCTGCTCGACGATCTGTTTGGCTTCGCCGACCGGGACGCGGGGATCGTTCTCGCCGTGGAGGACGAACAGCGGTGCTTCGATCGCCTCGATGTTGTTCGTCGGCGAAATATCCTCGAGAAATTCACGGTCCTCGGCCAAGCTCCCATACTCTGCCTCGCGGAGTTCGCGGCGCCAGTCACCGGTGTTCTCGAGGAACGTGACGAAGTTGGCGATGCCGACGATGTCGACGCCGGCGGCCCACAGGTCGGGGTACTCCGTCAGCGCGGCAAGCACCATGAAGCCGCCGTAGGAGCCGCCTTTGGCGACGATTCGGTCGGGGTCGACGGCCGAGTGGTCTTGCAGCCACTCGACGCAGGCCTGGATGTCGGCGACCGAATCCATTCGCCTTTCGACGTCGTCCAGCGCAGCGTACTCGCTGCCGTAGCCAGCCGAACCGCGAACGTTCGGTTCGAAGTAGGCGTAGCCGCGATCGAGGAAGTATTGCTTGACACTCGAGAACGAAGGCCGGCGTTGACTCTCGGGCCCGCCGTGGATGTCGACGACGACGGGAACGCCGTCCTCGTTTCCGGTCCCGTTGTCGCTTGCCGGCTCGTCGGGAAGCGTGAGAAAGCCGGGGACTTCGAGTGCATCGAAGCTCTCGACGTGGACGAGATCGGACTCGTCGAACGTCTTACGAGGACGCTCTTGTGTAGCACTTTGTTGATTTCACAGTGTAGCTTTGATAGCGTGTTTGAGCGCTTTTCTCCCCGGTTTTCGAAATAGTTTCCGCCGAAG
>NZ_RBZW01000069.1 GCF_006543045.1 Salinadaptatus halalkaliphilus
TGCATGTAGCGGTGCCGCGCAGGGTCTGGATCGTGCGCGATCGAGCACCAGCCAGACGATGCCGGCGATGAGGGCCCCGAACGTGAGGCCGACGAATAGCCGCATCGCGAAGTCGCCGACGAGTGCGGCCGGCGTTCCGTTCCCGGCGACGAGGACTTCGAAGACGACGACGACCAGAATCGCCGCCGTTACGTCGTTGATCACACCCTCGCCTTCGAGGACGCTGGCAACGTGGTCTCGAACGGTGACGACCTGCAGGATGGGGCCGATCACGGTCGGGCCGGTCGCGATCAACAGTGCGCCGACCAGCAGGCCGACCTCGAGGCTCGTCTCAAGGAAGACGACGACGGCGGCGGCCGTGCCGAGCCAAGTGACCACTGCACCAATGGTTGTGAGTCGGAGTAGTGCCGTCGGACTCTCCCGGAGTTTGTCGAGGTGGAGGTGATAGCCACCTTCAAAGAGGATGATCGCGACGCTGACGCCGACGACCGCCGAGAGGCCGCCGCCAAACGTCTCCTGCGAGACGAGGCCGAGAACCTCGGGACCGATCGCAACCCCAGCGACGATCAGGAAGAGAACGCTGGGAATCCGTAGCCGATCCGCGAGGACGCGGGATGCGACACCGAGTGCGAGCACGAGCGCGACGATCGCGACGAGGCTCACAGCTGGTTGTGGGTGCCCCTCTCGGGCACGGTCGGACGTGGTTCAATACCGAATTGATACTCCATCACGGTCATCAGTCACCGCTGTCGGCCTCTGGCTGTGCACTCGGACCCGATTTGCCGGTCGACGTGACGACCTGATAGAGGATCATCGATGCAACGGCGAACGACGACCCGACGAGTAGGAAGACGCTCACCAGATCCAGCGCGCCCGTTCCGAGCCAGTTCGCCAGTTCCGAGAGGGCGATCCCGGCGCTGGCGAGGATCATCATGATACCGAAGTAAACGATCACGTCGTCCTCCTCGACAGTCGTCGTCGCCGCGGAGCCGATTCGCGCCCCGAGCGCGCTGCCCACCAGCAGCAAGGAGACGACCGTCAGGTCGACGCTGCCGGACATCCCGTAGGTGAAGGTGCCGAACGCACCTGAGAACAGCCCGGCGAACAGGCTAGTCCCGACGGCGGCGGTCAGGGGCGTCCCGATCAGGTAGTAGATCGCGGGCATGCGGATGAAGCCGCCGCCGACGCCGATCAGTCCCGAGACGAGCCCGACGCTTCCGCCGGCACCCGAAATCGTCCACAGCGACGCTCGACCGCCGGATGTCAGCGAGATCATTGGGGGAACAGTGTACGACTGGATCTGCTGGCCGATCGCCGGAATGTCCTCGTCGTCGATATCCTCCTCGTCGTCCCCGTCGTCGAGCTTCGACGCTCGGCGGAGGAACAACGCCCCGATCCCCGCCAGTAGGACGACGTATGCAACGCCCGTAACGAGGCCGGCGATCCCCAGCGCCTCGAGGCCGAAGACAAGCCGACTGCCGAGTTCGATCCCGATCGAGAGGACGACGAACAGGATCGCACCGAGTTTGTAGTCGACCTGCCCGATGTCGTAGTGTTTCAACACGGCGATCACGGAGGTGCCGAAGTAAAACGCCAGCCCACTCCCAATCGCGACGGAAGCAGGATAGTCGAGGAGCAACAGCGTCGGCGTGATCAGGAACGAACCGCCCATCCCGAAGAAGCCGAAGAGCACGCCAACCATGAAGCCGAAGCTCACGAACAGCACCAACAGTGCCAGGCTGAGTCCGAATATCTCCATCTATCGTGTGTCTGTGATCGTGTCGATCAGCGGTGTTGCAACTCGCTCGAGGACGCCGTATCCGGCGTAGAGGGCGACTGCCTGAACGAGGATGACGCCCACGAGGAGCAATGCCTGTACCGGTGCGGGGAGCGCCACTGATTCGATCATACGTTCCACCCTTCGTCGACGTTCGATCGTGTGCGGATCATGGATTTCTACTCACTATCCTCTACCCGGAGGGGATGTATAACACTTTTGGGACTCGTGCACAATATTACTGCAGAAAATCCGACGGCTATCCAACGAGAATATTCGAATAAGTTATGTGGATATCAACATATCGACGGGGGCCCGATTCACTCCGGAGAGCGTGTCGTCCGCGTTATATTTGGTTAGCAACGATCACTGTCGGCGGACGACTTTCTGCACGTGAGCGAGCTTGCGCAACCGCTATCCGCGAGAGTACAACTGGATTCGGTGCTGGCGAGTAAACGGCTAGAGGACGCGATAGAGGTGTTCCCCTCCGCGACCGATCGCATCCGTCGCACCTGTCCTTATATTGGGCTATAGAAACAATATTATGTCGTCGGTGCGTACGACAGGTATGAAAGCGGTACTCGCTACTGACCTCTCGGCTGCCAGCGAGGCGACCATCGAGAACGAGACTGGCCTCGGGTGTTTCGGACAAATCGGGATCGAGGAGATACATCTTGTGACGGTCATTCCGTCGAACGTCCACAGAGGAATGCCCGGGATCGACTTCGAGAAGCGCCGCCGAAAAGCGATTTCGAACTACGAGCGCGTTATCGAGGACGCAGGATTCGAGGTAGAGACACACGTTGTCCGTGGTACACCCCATCGACGGATTCGTGGCATCGCCGAAACACTCGGCGCGAGTCTCACAGTCGTCGGTTCGCGCGGGAAGAGTCCACTCGAGAACCGCGTCATCGGCTCGACGGCGCGTAATCTCGCTCGTACGACCGAGACGCCGCTGCTCGTCAACCGAATCGAACGCGAAGCCGACGACCCGTCCGTTGTCAGACAGCACCTCTTTCAGCGGATGCTGTACGCGACGGACTTCTCCGAGAATGCCGAGCGCGCGTTCGAATCGTTCTCGTATCTCCGTCACGCGACTCAGGAGGCGACCCTCGTCCACGTCGAGACCCCGAAGGACCTGGGACTTGCGGAGGACAACGACCCCGAAGCACGGCTGGCGGAGTTGGCCGCCCAACTCGAAGAGTGGGATATCGAGACGCGAATCGAGGTTCGACGGGGCGACCCGGCCGACGAGATCCTCGCCGTAGAAGACGAGTACGACCCGACGACGATCCTCGTCGGCTCGCGCGGTCACAGCCGCCTTCGCAGACTGCTGCTCGGCAGCGTCTCCGAGGACCTCGTCGCGCGAGCGAACGGAAACGTGATGCTCGTGCCCCCAGCCTGAACGAGTCGCTCGTTCTCTTCCGTCGAGTGGATCACTTTGAGTCAGCGTCGACCGTTCGTTTCGCTTTCGCTCGTTCGGACGACTCTGTCGGCTTCGAAAGCAGTTTCCCCAGAGCATTCGGTTGTGGGCTATCCTGCTGTACATCCACTCTCTGACCGAGGTGTAGGCATCAAATCGACGGAGGAAATCGACCGCCGGTCGAACGGGTCGCCCGACGCTCGAACGGACGAAGGCTTTCTCCATCGCGGCACCACAGGAGTACCGCATCCCATCCGCAATCAGGTGGGCACACCGATCGTAGTCGTCGGGGAGCACGTTCCGAAGGCTCGGTTCGAGGTCGGAGAAGCCGACGATCGGAACGTCGGAACGCGCTTCTAGGAACTCGGCCCACCACGTGCAAAACCCACAGTCGTCGTCATAAACAAGGAGTTTGTCGCTCGTGTATCCCCGAACCACCAGCAGTGCCTTAATTGTGGACCGCCGATTCGACACCGATTCGGATCCAAATTCGCTATCCGATCGTTAGTACGCGATCGGACGAGGTCACGATCTCGAGGAGGTCAGCCATCGTCGACATCGGACAGTACTCGCTCTCCTCGCTGTTCCGCATGTCCAGACACGTGCCACAGGCCTGCAAGTCACCACCGACATCGACGAACGCTTCCATTCGGTCACGAACGTCGAACTGGTCATCAGTGATCTCCTCGGCCTCGACCCCCTCTCCAAGGAGGAACACCGAAACTTCCTGACCCTCGTCTAGGGCAGTGATCCCGAGCCGGAACGCGTTCCAGGCCCGTTCGGGGTCCGCCGTCTCGAGGACGATTCCGAGCTGTTTTACCGTCTGGGCTGCATCGTGCGTCATAATAGTGTTCAATACATACACAATAATAAGTGTTGCCTAGATTGTTCCACGATTGGAATTATTCTATTCGGCCTCTTTAGAACCTTTATCCGAGTTTTCACCGATCAGACAACCGCTGAGGATTGCTCTATAAAATATAATATTGCACAACACTCAAATACCTCCGGATCCTCGATCTAGTAATGACTGGCACACAACAATCGGAGACAGCTGCCGACTCGAACGCGCTGCAAACGCCCGTTCAGGTAGAAAGCACCGCTGACTACGACGAGTTGATTGAGGCCCACGACCTCGTGTTACTCGAGTTCGTCACGTCCGGTTGCGGGATCTGCGCGTCGATGGAACCAGTGCTCGGCACGGTCGCGCGAAGCGCACCCGGTGCGGTGGCGATCGCCAATGCCGGCCCCGTCCCGGATCTTGCCGGCGAGTTCGATGTCCGAAGCGTCCCGACGCTCGTCGTCCTAAAAGACGGGTCCGAGCTCGAGCGACTGGACGACGGTTTCCAAGGTGCCGAGACGCTCGTCGAAGTGCTCAAGACGCATGCTGAGCGATAACGCGGCCGGTATCTCCAGTCAGAGAGTTGGTATCGGCTACTCATCTTCAGAGCTTTTTGACGCCGATACACGAACTGGGCTGACCGGTAATACTGTTGGACAGAACTATTCAACGATCGGTCGCAGTACTGCGGCCGTCACCGTAAGGACGGCCGCGAATTCGCGACCGACGTTTCACTGACTTCTGTCCGACAGAATAAGGACTCGTGACGGGACGCGTTTCGAGACGCCCGTCACTGGGAGTCACTCGTGGTCGTGGTCGCGATTGTGTTCACGTCCATCGCCGTGGTCGTCGGCAGGATGATTTTCACCGTAACCACTGTAACCCCCTCTTGTCAGACCAATCTCTATCATCGGCGGGCGACGACCGCCAGCGTCTCCGGACGGTCGTGAACACGCTCGACGGTAAAGCCAGCGTCCTCGAGGTGGCTGCCGACTGCGTCGACCCCAAATCGTTCGTCCATCGACGGCCCGTCCTCGCCCGTCCCGTCGGCCGACCAGTCGACGGTGACGAGGCGGCCGTTCGGCCGAATCACGCGGGCGAGCTCGGCCATCGTTTCGTCCGTGGCGTACTCGTGGTGGGTCATCGTCGAGAACGCACCGTCCAGCTCGTCGTCCTCGAAAGGCAACGAATCGATACCGGCCGTGACCAGCTCGACGTTCTCCGCGACTCCTTCCTCGCGGTGATACTCGTGCATCTCCGCTTGTAGGTCAACCGCGTACACCATCTCGACGAACGGCGCGACGTCCCGCGAGTAAAAGCCCGTCCCCGATCCCAGGTCGGCGACGACGTCCTCGGCGTTAGGTGCAATCATTTCGAGCAGTTCCTCGCGCGAACAGAAGCGATACCGAGACGGGTCCTCGAGTTTGTCGGCGCGTTCGACGGGGAACGTATGAAATCCCATGCGTACACTTTTGGGTGGGTGTCACAAGAGTGCACGCTTTTGAATCCAGGCGAGACAGCCGCGTCATCAGTCGTTGAACCGAAGCAGTCGCAGGCCGATCAGACTGACGAGGACGGTCGATCCCTCGTGGCCGATCACCGCTACCGGCAGCGGAATCCCGGCGGTGAGGATCGCGATCACCATGATCGCGATGGCACCGAACGCGATAGCGAAGTTGATGTACAGCGTTCGGCGCGTCTCCTTGCTGAGTGCAAACGCGTAGGGGAGCCGATCGAGTTTGTCCGACATGAGGACGATGTTGGCCGTCTCGAGCGCTACGTCGGTCCCTGCTCCACCCATGCCGACGCTGATGTCGGCCGTCGCGAGCGCGGGCGCATCGTTGACCCCATCGCCGACCATTGCGACAGCCTCGTGGCGCTCCTGGAGTCTCTCGATGTGGTTGACTTTCTCCTCGGGGAGGAGTTCCGCGTACACCTCGTCGATGCCAAGTTCCTCGCCAATGTACTGGGCAACCCGCTCGTTGTCGCCCGTCAGCATGACGATCTGTTCGACGCCGCGCTCGCGGAGTTTCTCGATCATCTCGGCCGCGTCGGGGCGGATCGTGTCGGTAAAGGCCAGCCAGCCGAGGACGCGTAGGCCATCGGCAGTCTCGCCGACGACGAGGACGCTCGTCTTCCCGTTGGCCTCGAGTTCGCGGACGGCGTCGAGGCCGGTCTCGCGGCCGTCGATCGGCTGATCGCCGAGGACAGTCTCGACGTATCGCGGGTTTCCAATGTGAATCGTCTGCCCTTTGACAGTCGCGTGGACGCCCTTGCCGACGACCGCCTCGAAGTCGCTCGCGTCAGGCACCTCGAGCCCCTGCTCTTTGGCGGCCTCGACGGTTGCCTCGGCGAGGTGGTGTTCCGACCGGGTCTGGACGGCCGCTGCGATCGAGAGCAGTCGATCATCGGCCAGCGAGTTGTCCTCGAGGGCACTGTCTGCAAGCAGGTTGCTACTGACCGCACCGCCGTCGGTGGACAGGGCGCCCTCACGAGCGCGGACATCGGTCAACCGCGTGTTGCCTTCCGTCAGCGTTCCCGTCTTGTCGAACGCGATCGCGTCGACGTTCCCTGCCGTCTCGATGTGTTCGCCACCCTTGAACAGGACGCCCTGTCGGCCGCCGGCCGAAATCGCCGAGAGGACGGCCGCCGGCGTCGAGATGATGACCGCACAGGGAGACGCGGCGACCATGAGCGTCATTGCGCGGTAGAACGTCGGCTCGAACGCGTGATCGAGCAGCCAGAGCGGGAGCGCGATCGCGACTAGAGTCATCGCGAAGACGCCCAGCACGTAGGGCTGCTCGAAGCGGTCGATAAGCTGCTGGGTCGGTGCTTGTTTCTCCTGTGCCTCCTCGACCATCTGGATGAGCCGAGAGATCGCCGACTCCGTAGCCTCTCGAGTAACTCGCACTTCGAGGCTTCCTGTCTCGTTGATCGTTCCGCTGAACACCTCGTCACCGGGCTCTTTCGTCACGGGAACTGACTCACCGGTGAGCGACGACTGATCGACCGTACTCTCGCCGGTCTCGACGACACCGTCGAGCGGCAGCCGTTCGCCGGGGCGCACGACG
The DNA here is from genome assembly GCF_006543045.1 of Salinadaptatus halalkaliphilus. Taxonomy (GTDB): domain Archaea; phylum Halobacteriota; class Halobacteria; order Halobacteriales; family Natrialbaceae; genus Salinadaptatus; species Salinadaptatus halalkaliphilus. The sequence goes on from NZ_RBZW01000069.1 coordinate 7,113, forward strand.
AACACGTCGCCGACCTCGACGTCCTCGATCGGCGTCCTCGTTTCCGTTCCGTTGCGAAGCACCTGCGCCGACTCCGGACGCATGTCGACCAGCGACTTGATCGCGGTTCTCGAGCGGCCGATCGCGTACTCCTCGAGGACACCCGACAGCGAGAACAGGAACAGCAACATCGCTCCCTCGAACGGCGCGCCGATGTAGAGCGCGCCGAGTGCGGCGATGATCATCAGGAGGTCGATCTCAACGACGGGCTCTCGCAACGCTTCGATACTCGCTTTGAGCCCGTACCAGCCGCCGAAGACGTAGGCAATCGCGTAACTGGTCCAGACGATCGACGAGGGCGCGTCGAACCAGCTGCCAAGGAGCCCGCTCGTCATCCCGAGGAAGGTCAGGACGACGAATACCGCCTGCCGCCGAACGTCCAGCCGGTCCGTCAGTGCTGCCGGTTGATCGTCGGCGAGCGACGCGGAACTCGAAGGCGTCTCCATACGGATCGTTGGGAACCGTCGTGGATAAGCGTTCACGTGGGTTGATGGAAGTGGGAATTCGTTCAAAACGAGAACGTCATCGATCCGACGAGCTGCTGCGGATGATCGATCGTGAGCCGCCTGTGATCGTTCCGATACCGAGTTACAGCAGCCCGTCCCTATTAGGAGGCCAGCAGTATTGCCCGGCAGTAGAATAACTCGTTAGCGATAGTGTCGTCGATCAATTCGTTCGGGTCGTCCGTTTCGAACGCCTGGTCACCGAGATCTGCGCCGAGTTCCTGCCGTCGGATGGGTGCCCACGTCGTCGAGTTTTCATCTGGACGAGGGAACGTCCCTCGCGCTCAGCGGGTCTACAACCTCGTCGCGCCGGGGCCACTCGAGAAATGAAACGTGATTCAACGTTCCAAGGACAAACAGGTGCATCGTTGTGGGTTCCATCGATGCCCGAAGCGTGTAAAGCGTCAGTCAGCGCCTGTGGTCGACGTCTCCGACGCGGTACGCTGGCTGCGCCAGTAGCCCTGGATATAGGCGCCGATGAACATGCCAGCCAGCGCCCAGAGGATCGTGATGTTCCCGACCCCGAGGCTGGCGTAGGCCGCGCCAGGACAGATCCCCGACAGGCCCCAGCCGACGCCGAAGATCGCGCCGCCGATCAGGATGTTGCGGTCGAACGATTTCAGCCGTCGGCCGTAGGTGTCGCCCGTCAGCGGGGCGCGATCACGGAGTCGCGGCACCAGCGCGAAGGCGATCCCGGTGACGACCGCCGCGCCGCCCATCACGAACAGCAACCCGAAGTCCTCGAACTGTAGAAAGTTCAAGACGACCTCGGGGCGCGCCATGTGGCTGAAGCCGAGGCCGAAGCCGAAGATCAGGCCGCCGACGAAGATCAGCGGCATGAACAGAGGGTGTCGATTTCGACTCATATCACGGACTCACCCCCAGTGCCATCACGATCTGAGCTGTCCCGATCGCCACGATCAGGAACGTGATCACGCCGACGATCGACGTCTTCGAGGCCGAGCCGACGCCACAGACGCCGTGACCCGATGTACACCCTTTCCCGATTCGGGTGCCAATGCCGACGAGGATCCCGCCGAGGAACAGCCGCCAGGGCTGGACATCGGTCAGCCAGAGTGTGACACCGCCGATGTCGTACAGTTCTCCCGTCGTTCCGGCCTCGTAGTGCCCGCTCGAGACCAGTCCCGACTGGATGGTCAGCGCGTAGACGAACGCGCCGGCGATGATCCCGAGCGTGAAGACGATCCGCCAGTCCCGAGAGCTCCGGTACCGCTGGAATCGTGACTGGTCCGAGACGTAGGACAGCGTCGACTCGAGGAACGTGCTCGCGCCGGCCGGAATGCCAGTGCCGAGGTAGATGACAACGGCCCCGAGGCCGACGAGTAGACCACCGACGGCGTAGCGGCTGATTCCGACGGGGAACAGCGTCTCGTACAGCGCGGGTGAGAAGAGTTCAGTTACCATGCAACGTGGGTTGCGTTAGTCACCTGCCAGCGACTCCTGGCTGGCAGCGCAGTTGTTCGGACCGAGCTCGAGTTCGAACGCTTCCTCGTCGCCGGTCTCCTGTTGACCGAGGTTCGTCGCGATGATCTCCTCGTAGTTGGCCGGACGGGGCGGCATGTCCGAGAGGATCAACTCGACGAACTCGGCTTCGTCCATCGTCAGGGCGGCCATCTCCTCCTCGAGCTGGCCGATCGGTGCCGTGTACGTCCCGTCTTCGGCGGGAGCGGCCGAGTCGCTGAAGTGGGCGCCGCCGACGAGGGTCTCGTCGGGTAGCGAGAGCACGCGCTCCTGTAGGGACTCGTAGAGCTGTTTGGCGGCGTCTTCGGCGCCCTCGTCGCCCTCCTCTAAGTCCGGGCGGGCAACGCTTTCGACGAACAGCCCGTCGCCGGTCGCGAGTAGTTCGCCGTCGATCAGGTACGAGGTCATCCCGGAGGTATGGCCGGGCGTGGAGACGGTTTCGATGGTTGCGTCGCCGACCTGGAACTCGTCGCCGTCCTCGGCCAGCGTCAATCCGTCGGCGTAGGTGACGCCACGGTCGACGGCGGCCGCGGGGATGACGCCTTCGACGCCCTCCTCGGCGAGGTTTCGAAGGCCCGAGATGTGGTCCGCGTGGATGTGCGTGTCGATTGCGTATTTCAGGTCAACGTCGAGTTCTGCGGCGTCCTGCTGAGCTTGCGAAGCAGGGCTCGCAGAACTTAGTTCTGCGGCGTCCTCGAGATAGCGGTCCGTGAACGCGCGCAGCGGGTCGATGACGGCCGCCTCGTCGCCGTCGACGACGAGATAGCCCAGGCAACCGCTCGAGGGGCGTTGATACTGGTACAGCGTTCCCGCACCGTCGTAGCGCTCGACCTCGATGGCCTCGTAGATGCGCGCCCAGCCGTTCATCCCGTCCTCGAGATGGTTGACGTCGTAACCACGCTCTTTGAGCGCGCCCGCAACGAACTCGCTGGCGCCGCCTTTCGCACAGAGGACCGTGACCTCACGGTCGTCCGGAATCTCTGCAAGGATGTCGTCGTCGATATCCTCGTCCAGAAAGTGGAAGTACGGCACGTTGACTGACTCGACGGTTTCGTCGTCGATCTTCCACTCCTCGTATTCCGACTCCATCCGCGCGTCGAGGAGCGTGATGTTCTCGCCCGCATCGATGCGTCCTTTCAACTCGTCCGGCGTCACCGATTCGATTTCGACGTCCGGCGTTGGAAAGTCCATGTCGTCCATATTGTACACTACACAGTACCGGCCACGAGCCCTTAAGCGTTTGCATAGTATTCCCCAAGTTGCACAATACAGTTGAAAGCGCAAATCGAATAATGACCCAAATAATGCGCCTATGGGGCCTAAAACACGGATATATGCCAGTCCCTCAAATCTCGGGTGTTCTTATACAGTGCAATAATCGATATCCTTTTATGGGGGCGCACGATATTGTATGGTAGCTCCAATACAGAGCATAGTAATTGACCATGAGTTCGCAATACGACACCACGGAGACGCTCGACGTGAAAGGACAGTCCTGCCCAATGCCCATCGTCAAGACGAAGCAGGCCATCGACGACCTCGAGGCCGGCGACATTCTGGAAGTAGTCGCAACCGACTCGGGCAGCATCAGCGACATTCAAGGCTGGGCCGACGGCACCAATGGGGTTGAACTCCTCGATCAGGTCGAGGACAGCGATCTCTACACCCACTACGTGGAGAAAACGGAATAACATGAGCACGGATAACCAACCGAAATCGGTCGACGACGCCGATCCCGACGCCGCGTTCGACCCCGCAGAGCTGCAAGCGCTGCGCGAGCGCGTCGACGAGCTCGAGGCGTCTCTCGCCGATAACGACACAGGCGACGACCAGAAGAAGATGACCATCGTCGCCACCCAGGGGAGCTTCGACATGGCGTACCCGCCGCTGATCCTCGGGAGCACAGCCGCCGCCTTCGGCTGGGATGTCGTCGTCTTCCACACGTTCTGGGGACTCGACATCCTTCACGAAGAGAAGTCGAAGAATCTCAAGCTTTCCGCCGTCGGCAACCCGAATATGCCGGTCCCGAACGCCGTCGCCGCGATCCCCGGCATGGACCGGATGGCCACGCGCATGATGGAAAAGAAAATCGACGAGAACGGGACTGCCACTATCGAAGAGTTGATCGACCTCTCGCTCGAAAGCGGCGTCGACCTGCAGGCCTGTCAGATGACGATCGAGTTGATGGACTACGACGAAAACGACTTTTACGACGGCGTCACCACGGGCGTCGGTGCGGCAACCGCGCTCCAGCATATGGCCGAGTCCGACATCCAGTTACTCGTCTGATGATGGGAACCAAACAACGCTACGGATCGCCGGAACGACCGAGTTTGCGCGTCCTCAAACGAGTCGCCGAAGCGGCCCCCTCCTCCCAGGGAGAAACACCGTACGTGACCCGAGATACAATCCGGAATCGGTTCCAAAATCTCGCATTGGAAGCAGATCTCCCCGAGCGGATCGAGGGTGAACGACCAAGTCCACAGCTCTGTCGTCGATTCTGGTACGATACCTATACAGCAGTCCTCGAAGGCGCTCTCGAAGGTATCGACGAAATCGCTGCAGAGCAGGGTAGTAACGATCCTCGAGTAGTGGGGCAAAATTACCTGTCTGACTCGCGTTCTCGTCGAGTCCGACGAGAGTTCATGCGAAACCAGTTGAACGCAGCCTTCGGCGAGAGGACATAATAGGCCTACAAAATCAGATGTGAGTAACCGTCCGCGGTTTGAGTGCTGGTATGTTGGCCGAACATCCTCGAGGGGATCCTTGATGATTTCCCAGAGGATCGAGGGAGTCTCGTGTTCGAACGTGATTCCCCAGTGTCTTCCTCATCGGCAGCAGAGTATTGGAAATGCGCCCGCCCGAGATCGGGATGGTCCTCGTCCTGGTGCCAGCCAGCGTGAAATCCCGTGTTTGGGTCGGTGTAATTGATTCGCAACCAATCGTGAGGATCCTGCCGATACCACTTGACGGTCAGTTCCGGCGAATCAGGGCCTGTCGGGGGGTCAAGGTGGGCCGGATCAAAAATCGCCCGTAACTGCGTGGCCTCGATATCGTTGGGAACGTACTCGACTCCACTGATTTGTGGCACACGGTCGAGAACGTCCCGTTTCAGTTGGGCGTAGAGGTTCGCCTTCGGGTCGCCACCCGGATGCGGGACCGACATCCGTTAGCTGCTGGCCCCAGCGGGCTCTGTCGTCGGGGCGAGGAAACCCCATTCACGGATAGTGAACCCGACGATTTTGATGCGGCGCTGGAGGTGCTCCCACTCGCGTGCGATCTCACGGCGACGGTTTTCCTCGTCAGCGTCAAGGGACCCGTCAGCGAGCGTCCCGCGAAGTTGGTTCGGTGATTTGATGTCGAATTCGTCCTTCCAGTCCCGGATCTGCGTATTCATTTCGGCGAGGCGGTCCGTGAGTTCCTCGACAGTGTGCCCGCTGTCCCGCAGCCGCATCGCCTCCTGGATCGCTTGGCGGCGGTAATCAGGGTAGTACGTCGTGTGGGTGCCGCTTTCGTTACGATGGAGAATGCCATCGTCGACGAGCCGTTTGAGGACGCGTTTAGTCGGCTCGTGTGACCAGCCCGCTTCGGAAGCGATCCAGTTGGCTGTCCGTGGCTCAGATAGTTGCCGGGCGACCATCCGAACACGGTCTTCGCCCGTGGTCTGGCGTTTCATTAGGCCCTCAGAGTTCGATTCATCTTCAGTCATACAATTCAATTCGTGCTCTACCTTAATATAGATCGAGGCTATTAGTTCTATATCGAACCTATCCCTTTGGTATCTCCTCGACTTTGTCTGAGGAGAGCTAGAGCAAATTCAGAGTTCGGTTTTGGCAGCATAATACACTATCCGTGTCCGTTTTCACCGGAAACTCGGTGTGTCCGCAGTCACGGTGTGGAATAATGAAGTGAACGTGATATCGATGCCGACCCCATCTGTGACGAGCTCATACGGTTTACTGTAAGTCATTGCCGGCGCACCCGCGACCCGGGCGGCGGGTACGCCGGTAAATCGTTACAGCAATCCGTATCAGTTTCCACCTGTCGTTCTCGCACGTCACAGCACTCGCGGAGGTTGTTGCGCGATCGGTCACCAATGGCGCCGATGGGATCGTCCTGGCTGGAAGTGGTATCGGAAATACGTCTCCCGAACTCGGCGATGCTATCGCCGACGCAATCGATTCGGGAGTCCCGTCGTTGTCGCGACACGGTGTTACGACGGTGCTGTCGGGGCACCGTACGGCGGTTCCAGCTGGCGACCTGCCACCCTGGAAAGCGCGGAGCAAATTCGGACTGGCACTTTCAGCCTGCGACGATCAGAGTACAGTTCGGACGGCGTTCGAGGATCACCGCTCGATGTTTGAGGATCAATGCTCGGTGCTCGTCGATGTGCCTCGATACTCCACAAAATCTCTTCGGGCGATAGATTGAGGGTGTAGACTGCCCGTGTATACGGACGCTAACTCCGAACAATGTCTTCAGCATCCACTGATCCGTTTCCACTTGTCGAGGCGACTATCGACGACATCCACACCGCTATCTCGAGTGGATTCATCACTGCTGAAACGCTCGTCGAGCGCTATCTAGCCCGTATCGATGCGTACGACGACGACCTGAACGCGATTTTGACAGTGAACGACGACGCTCGTCATCGCGCTCGCCAACTCGATACAGCGTTCGAAAGTGATGGCTTCGTGGGGCCGCTCCACGGCGTGGCGGTAATTCTTAAGGACAATCAGGATACACATGATATGCCGACGACGGCGGGATCGGTTGCGCTTGCCGACTCCTCACCGTCGCGTGATGCGTTCGTCGTCGAACAACTCCGGGACGCTGGTGCTATTATCCTCGCCAAGGCAAACTTACAGGAATTATCGTTCGGTGTCGACACGATTAGCTCGCTTGGTGGGGCAACGCGAAATGCATACGATCTCGACCGCCGTCCGGCTGGATCGAGCGGGGGTACTGCGGCCTCGATCGCCGCAAACTTGGCTACGATCGGGACGGGTAGCGATACCTGTTCGTCCGTTCGATCGCCGCCTGCGTTCAACAATCTGGTCGGCGTCCGTCCGACAAGAGGATTGGTCAGTCGGACGGGTATCGTTCCGCTGAGTGAGACTCAAGATACCGCCGGTCCGATTACTCGAACCGTCGCCGACGCTGCCCGCATGCTCGAGGTGATCGCCGGCTACGATCCCGAGGATCCGGTCACGGCGACCGGTGTCGACACGGTGCCACGTGACGGATACTCGGCCCATCTCGACCCGACTGGATTGGAGGGAGCGCGCATCGGGGTTGCGCGACAATTCTTCGGCGTGCACGATCAGGACAGCGCATCCGACGCCGATGCCGAGGCCGTTACAGCCGTCGTCGAGAGCGCTATCGACGACATGGCTGAGGCGGGTGCAACGATCGTCGATCCCATCGATGTCGTCGATATCGACTTCCTCGAAAGTGCTCGTGTTCTCCAGTACGAGTTCGCCCGGGACTTCGACCAGTACCTCTCTGAGCTCGGTGATGACACGCCGCATGACTCGTTGGCGGATGTCTACGAGACGGGAACGATAGCCCCCTCGATCGACTCGCGGATCGTCGATGCAGACATACTCGAGATCGACGCTGATTCGCTGGCTGAACATGGTGGATATCTCCGACGCCTCGAGCGACGACAGCAACTCAAGGAGACCACGCTCTCACGATTTGCCGAACACGACCTCGATGCCGTGGTGTATCCTCCCTCGACGATCCCACCCGTCGAACGCCCAGCGAACCAGCCGTTTACGGAGATGAACTGCGAGTTGTCCGCACATACCGGACTGCCTGCCCTCGTCGTTCCAGCGGGCGTTACGGACGACGGGTTGCCGGTCGGCGTCGAACTGCTCGGTACGGAATTTGGCGAACCCCGTCTTTTCGAGCTAGCGTATAGTTTCGAACAGATCACTGATCATCGCCGCCCACCTGATCGATTTGGAGAATTGAAACAGGATTAGTCTCTGGAGTCACATTTTATTGGTTATTCTATCGGAATGATTGGATAATAATGCAAATGGGAAGCACTATTAATTGCATGAACCGACTCTTTATCGTTAGTCGTGAATGTGGTTGTGGACGATTTAATCAAACTACTACACTACCTCAGCCGAGTATTACAGCCTCTGATCCGTCTGTCTATGGTGGTCCGTCGGCTCGATCGATAGCTCACTATGATAGTTCCACGGGTCGATGCTCGATGCCGATTTGACTATGACTTCACACCGCCGCGAGCGATCTCGACGAGCACCGGCGATCACAGCGGGTAGTCGCCAGACGCGACAGCGTACCCAGGCTTAGGCATTGGATATCGACTTTCATCGCGTTATGTGTCTCGTGATTGAGGCACCCGACGCCCTGACGGCGGCGCCCTGTTGGCGCGCCTCAAGATGGGCGCGGATGACGTCGCTGAAGCTGTGGTCGCCGGTCGCCCGTGCCCATCTCGCGGGAGCCGTCGTCAGCGATCACGGTGAGCTTGTTCATAGATGATGTATGGGTACTCATACTGTTGGACAGAACTATTCAACGATCGGTCGCAGTACTGCGGCCGTCACCGTAAGGACAGCCGCGAATTCGCGACCGACGTTTCACTGACTTCTGTCCGACAGTATCAGCCGCCAAAGCGTGCTGTGTCGCGGAGCGAGTCCAATCGTGGTCGGACTCGGGGGACGGCCGGCTAGGACGAGAGCTGAGCAGCCAGTCGGTTCTAGCGAGCCGGGTCCCGGACGGACCGGCTGGCGATGGCCCGCAGGGGCCGACACGCGGCAGTGTTACCATCGGGAGCAGGGGATAGCAGCGCGATCGGGCGTGTGCCAAACGCTTTTGACGCACCGACACAATCCAGCGGAGGATGAGCGATAGTGATGCCGACGGCGAGGACGACGAACCGCAGTCGCGAGCCGGCGACTCGTTTCCGGAAGGAACGTTCAACAGCTGGCTCGGGCTTACCATCGAGGAAGAATGTGGGGGTGAAGCCGTCATATCCGTCGAATACGAGGATTTCAAGCAGAACCCCGGGGGCATCTTACACGGGGGTGTGACGGCGACGCTTGTCGACGTCGCCGCTGCGGTAGCCATCCGGAGCACGCTAGACGACCAGCACCGGACGCTGGCAACAACGAACCTTGAAATAAACTACCTGCGGCCGATCACCGAGACGGCGTACGCGAGCGCCGAGGTCATTCGGGTCGGGAGCTCGACCGCAGTCGTCCGCGTCGATGTCGAGAGCCTGACTCCGGACGCCGACCGGACGGACGCCGCGATCGGAACGGTCACATACCGGCTGCTCTGACGGCAATTGTCGGCGCGGGCCAGGGGCCGCCTGCGCCTTTCTGCCGGAGTGGTGGGGCACACCGCGCGGTGTACGATCGTGAGCGTGGTACTGTCTGCAGTGTTCGGCTGCGGGAGTTGCACAACACTACCGATAACAGGGATATGGGACAGTTGAGACGATACTCTTCTCTTTGTCTGTTAGCTGAATTATGACCAACTAGGTAGTTCGCTCACTTGTGGTGTCGAATGAGGAAGTAGCACGTACGCAAGCGTCGACGAACCCAAGTCGATCTCGAGGCTGTGGCGCGCACGATCGATCGAATACACGCTCGTCGCCAACCACATCGACGCCTACCAGCCGTTTTACGAGATGAGCCGCGACGCCCTCCAGTCCGCGCTCGACGCCCACGACGAATCCATCTCGACGAAACTCTCGCCGTCAACCACGAACCCGACGTCTTCGACGACGTTCGTGACGGACTCGAGGCGCTCCGGAACGCCGGCTACGACTGCTCCGTCGTCTCGAACGGAAACCCGGAGATGCTCGAGTCGATGGTATCCCACGCCGACATCGACGATCTGGTCGAAGCGACGATCAGCGCCGACGAGGTCCGGACGTTCAAACCCGACGCCGAACTGCACCGCCACGCGGCCGCTCGAACCGGAACGCCAATTGACGAGGTAGCACACGTGACGGCCGGCTGGTTCGATGTCATGGGCGCTCAGAACGCAGGTATTAGGGGGTCTGGACCGATCGAAAGGGGAGGCCGTGGGAACTGTTCGACGGCGAACCGGCACTGACCGTCGAGTCGGTTCACGAACTGGTCGATGCCGTCGATCACGGTTGAGGATCGCTATTCGGAACCGCCACTGCTGGTCGAGTGCGGTGCTCACGTCTCACGGTCATCGAGCCGACGCGAATACCGTGCACGCCTGGCCACAATCAGGTTCTCGTCGCGATGGGACAGGGCGCGAAAGCGGACTCGCACTCCACAAGAGTCTCCGCGAGTGTCCGACATCACTCGCGGAACTCGAGGCGGAGGGTGGGGTCGGTCAGGCAGCTATCCCCGCAATCCCGGCGAGTTGCGACAGCAGGCGTCCGCCCACTCGTCGGCGGAGGGGCACTAAAAACGGCAGTCGGCCGGACGGAACCTTCGTCCGGAGGCTCGAGTGATGTCTATCACGACTGTTGGTTGGTTGTGTCGCTCTCGACCGGCTCCCCCAGTCGAATCCCCATTGGCACCGGGCCGGGCGTTTTGTGCCCCAGGACATAGCCGAGATACAGGGCACTGTTGACGATCCCGATGTGGCTGAACGCCTGCGGGAAGTTTCCGAGGTGAGCGCCGGTTTCCGTATCGATCTCCTCGGCGACGAGTCCGAGTGGATTTAGGTACTCGAGCAACGCTTCGAACCGGGACCGAGCCGCGGCCACGCGCCCGGAGAGTGCGAGCGCATCGACGAGCCAACACGAACAGAGGACGAAGGCTCCCTCGTCACCCGGGAGTCCGTCCTCGCCATCGTATCGTTGGACGAAAACCTCGTCTTCGGCCAGTCGATTCTGGACCGCCGTTATCGTTCCCTGGATCCGTTCGTCGTCGAACGGGAGAAAACCGACGATCGGGAGCAACAGACCCGTCGCATCGAGTGCGTCCGTCCCGTAGGCCTGGACGAAGGCGCCGATATCGTCGTCGAACCCGTTCTCGAGAACGTCGTCCTTGATTCGCTTGTGGACCTCCTGCCAGGCCTCGATCGGGGCGTCGTGGTCGCCGTCGGTCGCGATCGCGATTCCCCTGTCGAGTGCGACCCAGCAAAGGACCTTCGAGTACACGAAGTGTTGGTCCTCCCCGCGAACCTCCCAGATTCCCGCGTCCGGCTGGTCCCAGATTTCGCGAACGTAGTCGACGATACCTCGAATTCGCGTCCACTCGGTGTCCGTCAGGTCGCGTCCGTGCTGGCGTATCTCGTCGACGGCCAGCAGCAGTTCGCCGTAGATGTCGTGCTGGCGTTGCTCGGCTGCTCCGTTTCCGATCCGAACCGGGTGTGATCCACGATAGCCTTCGAAATGATCGAGTTCTCGCTCCTCGAGATTCGCCTCGCCGTGAAGTCCGTACAGCGGCTGGATCGCCGCCGGCTCGTCGGCTCGACAAAGATCCATGAACCAGTCGAAGTAGGCGTTCGCTTCGTCGGCCGTACCGAGGTTCATCAGTGCCTGGACTGTAAATCCCGCGTCTCGAAGCCAGTTGAACCGGTAGTCCCAGTTTCGCACGCCACCGATCTCTTCGGGCAACGAGGTGGTCGGGGCGGCGGCGATCGCCCCCGTCTCGGCGTGGGTGAGGAGTTTGAGGACCAGTTGCGAACGGACGACCTGGTCGTGCCACGGCCCTGCGAACACGCAGCCGTTCGCAGGGTGACAGTTGTGGGCCCAGTCGGACCAGTACTCGATCGTCTTGTCCAACGCGGCGTCCGGGTCCGTACTCGCGTGTTCTGCACCCGTACACCGGAGGAGAAACCACTCCGTGTCGCCCGACTCGAGCGACAGTTCGCCGGTAATGCGGCCGTCCTCGATCGCGAGGGGGATCGGGCTCTCGAGCAGCGTTCGTTCCTCGTTGCCGTCGACGAGAACACCCTCCTCGAGCGATTCGATACGCGTTTTCGCCCGTCCGTAATCGAACTGCGGATCGAGTTCGACCCCGAGCTCGACGGCTCCAGCTGTACACTCGACTTTCCGGTAGAGGACCTTCTTCGGATGACTGACCTGTCCAGCCGGCGGCATGAAGTCCGTCACCGTCGCCGTCCCATCCGTCGTGTGAAAGGTCGTCTCAAGAACGTTCGTCTCGTCGATGTACTGCCGGTCAGTTTCGAAGGAGTTCTCCGGGCCGATCCGAAATCGGCCGCCCAGATCGGTGTCGAGAATCGACGCGAAGATGCTCGGTGATTCGAGATGCGGGAACGGAAACCAGTCGACCGACCCGTTCGGCGCGACGAGTGCACACGTCTCGAGATTGCCGACGATCCCGTACTCTTCGATCGGCGAATAGTCGGGTGGACGATTATGCATCGAAACCACCTGCAGGTCGGATCGGGAACGCAAGCGTGGTCTGGACGAGTGGGTAACAGACATTCACGGCGAATTTGACGCGTCCCAGCAGGGTAAAGGCCCATTGTCAGTAGCGGTGACTGTCGATTTTCCGGGTACCATCCGCCACCGGATTCGGATCGTAACCGTTACTGTCCGTGTAGGGACAGTGCGAATAATCGACGACCAGAGCGAAGCGGTCGCCGCTGATCGGTAGCGCCTGACCAGTGTTTCGACTCGCCCGTTTCGTCTCGTGATTGTTATCGAATTCAAATAATCGTCGAAATTGGCCGTTTGCTCGGCGCGCACAACCGCGGAATATCGATTATGCTCTCGGTGGTACAGGATACCGCAATGACAGACGAGCCCAACGGGTCACGGTACGGTCCCCGAACGACGCGTCGCCGCACCCTCGGTGCCCTGGGTGCTGGCACACTCGGTGTCGGTGCGGCCGGAACTGCGGGCGCGAACGAACACGCCGGCTTCACGATGGTCGACAGCGGTCCGAACCCCGACCCGCTCGTCGATGCAGCCGGGCAGGATCTTCCCGACGATCCCGGTACGGAACTGTTCGACGCGGAACCGGAGTTCCCGCCGTTCGCGAACTTTGAGGAGATGGCGGCACAGCACAACCGGGGCGCCGTCGAGCGGTATCTGATCCCGCACGGCGATCCGAACCTCCTATACTCGAGGCGGGGAGTCGTCTGGCCGAACGCGAACGAGGATGGCGCTGCAACGTGGGGAGAGTTCAGCGCCGGGAGCGCGACGGCGCGAATCGAATCGGCGACAGGTAACGGGAGGGAGGACGGACGCGGCCGAAACCGGTCGGCAGTCCACATCGAGTTCGATGGGCTCTACCCCGACGGCGTCTACACCGTCTGGGTCGTCCACGAGCCGGGGTACCACCGTCCCCTGGGCGGTAACGACGGGGAGAACAACGTCTTTACCGCGGGTGGAGACGGGACTGCCGTCCTCGAGGCCCTCGATGAACCCGACGAGTTGACCTTGCCACCGGCCGCTCACGGCCAGGAGATCCCGGTGACACAGTCGCCCCTTCACGAGATTCCCGGCGAGTTCTTCTTCGTGGTCGCCTATCAAAATGGCATCTCGATATCGGGACGAGAGTATGTGGATTTATTCTCTTATTTTGGGGTGTTTTATGCACTGTGGACCAACTTCCCAGTGTATTGGGCACAACGCTTTACCGACTGTTCGAGAAACTACGACTATGCGCGAAGCGAACGTCTCCGTCAGCAGTACGGAGTTCGAAGCCATGGGAATTGAGGAGCTGATGGCCCTTGGCCGCGAGGCAGGGATTCGGGACTTCGAAGAACTCGCCTGTCGTGGAACCGGTGCAATCGTCCAAGTCGAAGTCGAGACGCGATACGATGAAGACCAACTCACAGCGCTCGAGTATGTCGATCAATGGGAACACGTCTCGGAAACGGAACATGGCCACCTCTACGTGATCGCGTTTACCGCACCGGAGCTTCCGGAGAGTTTGGCCGAAGAAGCCGACGAGTTGATCGGTACCTGTGATCCCGAACTCGGAGAGCGAGAGGCCACGATGTCACTCGTTGGTCCACAGGAGACCATCTCCAGCACGATTCGAGAATACGAGACCGCCGGCGTCTCCCCTGACCTCGATAAACTCGGTTCGTACGATGGTCGGAGCCAGCCGCTGGACGAACTGACTGATCGGCAACAGGAAGTGATCCAGACTGCCTACGACAAGGGCTTTTACGAGGTCCCACGTGAGGTAACGACCGAGGAGATTGCCGTCGAACTGGAACTCGACCCGTCTACCGTCGCCGAGCATCTGCAGCGAGCAGAACGAAACATACTCAGTCAATTTCTCTCCTAATTTCCTGTCGACGCGGCTGCATATACTGCTCCGGGTCCGCTTTTAGTCGACGAGCGCGGCTGCGAGGTCGGCTGTGCCCTTGTGTGGCATCGCGACAGTCGCGGCGTGGACGGAGGTCGCCCACTGTTCGTACGCGTCCCGGTTCGGAAAGGCTTTGACGTACGGACAGATGGCGGCGTAGCCGTCTTCGAGGTTCGGACCATCTTCCGACGGGGGAGAGACGTTTTTGTCGATGCCGAACGAGAACACGGCGTCGTCGGGGGTCACCGTCAGCGCATCGGTGCCACCAGCACGCGCTTCGATCACTGCCCCATCCGGACTTTTCGTCCGGATAGCAACCGGAGAGTCGACCAAGGCTGCCAGGATTACGGCGTCGTAGAAACACGCGAAGTGGTATTTTTCACCATCGACGATGCCCCAGTGTTCGGTTTCGTCATCGGTCACACAGAGTTCCTCGATCGTCAGAGACGGGCCGTCGATGTGATAGCGAACCGCTGCTACCCACCCGCCCAACGTATCGACCGGTTCTGTCCCGAGGAATCGACCGAGTGTCGAACCCAGCTCTTCGGGCAGTTCGGTCGTGAGAACAGCGCCATCGATGTGCCACTGCTCCGTACTCGAGCCGGTCGCCGCGTCCTGTTCAGTGACGGTGCCACAGCAGGGACACAAGTCCGCTGTCATACGAGTACGTGGTCCGCCCCGTCTATCGGTATGACTCCCAACTCACCGGGACCGTTTAAAAGGGAAAATATTCCGCGTTCGGAAGCGACCAGATGCGCGGTCGTCGTTACTCGCCGGACGCTGACACCGTCGCGGTCGTGAGGCCGTACTCGAGTTCAACCGCGTTCTCCCGCCCATCGAAGTACGGTTCAATCGTCTCGATCAACTGTTCGCGAAGTGTCGAGACATTGTTATCGTCGACTTTTTCGAGCACCTCGATAAACATCCCCGAGTTCGTTGCCGTTTGCTGCCAGAAGTGCTCGGGCGACAGTGCGGGATACTGTACCGTCTCCGTTTCGAATGCGATGTCATCTACGGCGTCGCCGAGTCGCTCGTCGACGGTGCCCGGATCGCCCCACAGGAACGGCGGTTCTGAGAAGTCGGGAAGAGCTTCCGGCGAAAGAACCGTCATGGCCACGCCAGCCATCGAGGGATAGAGGCTTGTGGGCGTCCACGAGGTGAAGCCGATCCGGCCGCCGGGACGAGTTACCCGGAGCAGTTCTCGAGCTGCTGTGTCAGGGGGATCGCCGTACATGTGACCGAGATTCGAAAGCGTCACGTCGAACGTATCCGGATCGAAAGGGAGTGCCGTTGCGTCAGCTTCTCGCCACGACACGTCTGCCGCCACAATCTCGGCGTTCGTTCGGGCCCGATGTAACAGGTTAGGCTGAATGTCTACTCCCGTCACCTGCGCACCCCGTCGAGCGGCAGTGATCGCGACGGTTCCCGTCCCACAGCCGACGTCGAGGATCTCGTCGCCGGAACCGACCTCGGTCCGCTCGACGAGCCGGCCGGCCATCGAGACGTACTTGGGGGCGATATTCTCGTACGAGCCGGCCGCCCAGACGCGTTTCGTCCATCGATCTGACGCCGATTCTGGCTCGTCGGTCGAACAGCTGGTGTCCGTTTCGTCCGATGGTGTTCTGTCTCCCTCGTCAGTGTCAGATTCGAGCATGTGCTTGCCTCCATCGTGAGACAACGGGGGCTGTCGTTGAGGCAATTGCTCCCAAGAGATTGGGTATATTTAAACGAGACCGTTCAAGTAGCGTGTTCAGTTGCCGTCATCTCGTGGTCATTGGGCCATCCCGAGAACCGAAAATCTGAACCACTTGCTCCCTGGACCTTGCTGGTCGGATATCTCTCCGGAGCCGGTCGATCCGAGTTTTAAACAGCCCCAGTATATCCGACGAAAGAGCCTCGGAACTATCGACGGTACGGACGACCGTCATGGGCGCTATCAGGACGACCGGGCTCACCAAGCGATACGACGGCGTGCTGGCTGTCGACGGTCTCGATCTGCGCGTCGAGCGCGGCGAAGTGTTCGGTTTCCTCGGTCCGAACGGGGCCGGCAAATCGACGGTGATCAACCTGGTACTCGATTTCGTCCGACCGACCGCCGGCTCCGCCACCGTGCTGGGGTACGACTCCCGGACCGAGACGACTGCGATCCGTCGGAACACCGGGATCGTTCCCGAGGGTGCCACCCTCTACGAGCGACTAACTGGCCGGGAGCATCTGGCGTGGATCGCTCGCGCCAACGGCGTCGAAGCGGACGTGCCCGCGTTGCTGGACCGCGTCGGACTCACGATCGACGATGCCGACAGGCGGGTTGGCGGCTACTCCAAGGGGATGGGGCGGCGCCTGGCGCTGGCGATGGCGCTGGTCGGGGATCCGGAACTGTTGATCCTCGACGAGCCCTCCTCGGGGCTCGACCCGGCTGGCATCCGGGAGTTCCGCGAAATCGTCCGCGAGGAGGCAGCCGACGGACGAACCGTCTTCTTTTCCAGTCATGTACTCGGCCAGGTCGAAGCAGTGGCCGACCGGATCGGAATCCTGAATCGAGGAAAACTCGTCGCGACCGGTACGCCGGCCGAACTCCGTGGGTCCTGCGGTATCACTCAATCGATCCGGTTCGAAGTGACGACCGTGCCGACCCTCGACGCCCTGAACGCAGTCGATGGCGTCGAAACGACCTCGGTCGATGACGGTGTGTCCCCGTCCGATGGGTCGATTATCGAGGTCGGGGTCACCGACGCGGCGGCGAAGATCGAGGTAGCGACCTGGCTCGCCGAACGGACTCGTGTCCGTGATGTCGTCTCGGAAGAACGATCGCTCGAAACGCTGTTCGACGCGTACACGTCAACCGCCCGATCAGAGCAGTCGAACGCACGAACGAACGGGCAATCGGGCAAGCAGAACGGGACGTGGGCCAACGTACAACAATTACGCGACCTCGAGGAGGTGGAAGCATGAGCATTCGTACTGTCGTCTACAAGGACGTTCTCGACGCCCGGCGGTCGAAGGTCGTCTGGCTCGTTGGGTTCCACTACGCGCTGTTGCTCGTCCTGTTTTTCGCTCAGGTGCACGTGACTGGGCCAGAGCACGCGTCGGCAACGATCGAGGCACTCTGGGGGATGGCCTTCGTCGGCGGGGTGTTCGTCCCGGCGATCGCGCTGGTCGCCGCCTACCTCGCCATCGCCGGCGAACGGGAGTCAGGAAGTATCCGCTACCTCCTGTCGACGCCGGTCACGCGCCGTGAGGTCGTACTCGGAAAGTACGTCTCGCGGGCGACGATCGTGGCCGTCTCGTTGATCGTGGGGTTCGCCGTCGCCGCCATCCTCGCACGCCTCTGGTTCGGGTCGTTCGACCCCCGGGTCTTCGCGGGCATCGCCGCACTCACCGTCCTGTATGCGCTCGCGTACGTCGCCGTCGCGATCGGGATTTCCGCTATCTCCAGGTCGCGTTCGCGGGCGATGCTCGGTGCCTTCGGGTTCTACGTGATGACGAACCTGATGACGCTGAACGACGATGTGTCGGGGATCGCGGGCATCGAGTACGTCCTCAACGATCTCCTCGAGTTCGGTGTCGGCGAGGGTGGAGTTCAGTTTCTCGGGATCGTCACAAACCCGACGCGGGCGTACCTCCTGTCGATTCTCGGGGTATTCCCTTCGGAGGGCACCGCCGAGATGGCCCTCCCCGACCCCGCGACTTTGCCGTGGTACGTCCAGCCGGAAATCGCGATGCTGGTTCTGGGCGTCTGGCTCGTTGTCCCGGTGGTCGTCGGCCGCCGAGTGTTCGACCGAGCCGACATCACGTGAGGCACTACTGATTCGACAGCGCTCCATGTCATGGCGGATCAAATTGGGTGCGATCTTTGGGCACCTCGCATCGCTCGTTGCCGTAGTAACACCGGCTGCTACCGGAGTAGCGTGGCTGTTTCTCGGTTAGCGGACGGCCGCGCTGGCTTTTCTCGTAGGCTGGTTACTCCTCGTCTCGCTTTTTACCGGTAATCGCTGCCCCAGTCGAGCGATCTCCGTAAAACGTTACGACGATCCGTATCAGTGTCCCGTCCGGCAACGGTGGACAAACTGGCAACGCTGTGTGGACGATCGTCGCGAGCGCCTGATGCGGACTGCTGTACGTCGGTCTCGGTACGATCGCGACCCATTCCATGGTCGCACCGGTACGACGAACGAAATCTATTTTTCGACCGGGAGTGTCCGCACCCGTTTTCCGTCTTCGGTAAGTGAATAGACCGATTGGCGTGCATCCCGAAACGAAACCCGTCCCTCGATCAGCCCGGACTCTTTCAACCGTGTCACTGCGCACCGAACGGTCCGTTTTGGCAACATCGTTTCTTCCGCGGGTTCTTGTTGTGTGATACTGTTGGACAGAACTATTCAACGATCGGTCGCAGTACTGCGGCCGTCACCGTAAGGACGGCCGCGAATTCGCGACCGACGTTTCACTGACTTCTGTTCGACAGTATGAGTGGTGTATCGTCCTCGAGGACCTTGTACACGAGTTTGGCGCTCGGAGGCAAATCGGACAGTGTCTCCGTCGGGTGTTCCATCGGGGTACCATTTTCGCGTGTGAAATAATCACTTTCGCACCCGTGTACGATGAGCACACGAGCGATTTCGGTATATGAGAGCTGCCGTCTTTGTGTCCCCAACCGCGCAAGCGGTGAGCGGGGAGGATACGGTGGACGTTACCCGATTCGGTTGGTTTTTAGGCGGTCGCCCGTCGACAGTGTGTATGTCAAACACCATCGGGAACTGTCGTCTCGGTGTCGATATCGGTGGCACGTTTACCGACGTGGTAACAGTACGCGATGGCAGGCTCCACGTAGCGAAGACGCCATCAACGCCCGAGGCACCCGACGAAGGCGTTATGGATGGCGTCACGAAGAGTCAGAACGATGTCGGATTCCGCTCAAACGCGGTCGGGTTCTTCGCACACGGCACGACGGTCGCGACCAACGCCGTCCTCGAGCGCGATTGGGCGGAAACGGCATTGATCACGACCGACGGCTTCCGTGATGTCCTGGAGATCGGCCGGCAAGCCCGTCCCGATATCTACGATTTCGACGTGAGGGAACCGGTGCCGATCGTCGAACGCGATCGGCGGTTCGAGATCACTGAACGACTCGACGAACGCGGACGGGTCGAAACGCCACTCGAGGAGTCGACTGTCGACGCGGTCGCGGCGGAACTCGCCGCGTCGAATATCGACAGTGTTGCGATCTCGTTGCTCTTTTCGTTCGAAAACGACGAGCACGAACGCCGAATCAGGGATCGATTGCAAAACGCCGGCGTCGATGTTTCGTACTCGCTCTCGAGCGAGGTCCTCCCCGAGATACGGGAGTACGAACGCACTCTCGCGACATCGCTCAACGCCGCCCTGAAACCGGTTATGGATACGTACATCGGTCGTCTCGAGTCGAGTATCGATGACCGCGGAATCCCGGCGACGATGCAGATTATGCAGTCCAACGGTGGGATCATCGGCGCCGAACGAGCGCGCCAACGGCCGATCAACACGCTCCTTTCTGGTCCCGCAGCCGGCGTGCAAGGCGCTGCACACGTCGCAGCTCTCGACGGAATCGACGACGTCCTGACGATGGACATGGGCGGGACCTCGTGTGATGTCTCGATGGTTCGAGACGGCGATCCGCTCGTCTCGACCGAAGTCGAAGTCGGGGACTACCCGATCGGTGTCCCGATGATCTCCGTGCACACGATCGGCGCCGGCGGCGGATCGATCGCGTGGATCGACGACGGAGACGCACTTCGGGTCGGTCCCCGGTCGGCCGGGGCAGTTCCCGGTCCGGTCTGTTACGGTCGTGGCGGCGACGAGCCGACCGTGACCGACGCACAGCTGCTCCTCGGTCGCCTCGACCCCGACGCGTTTCTCGCGGACGAGCTCGAGGCCGATGTCGACCGCGTCGAGGCAGTTATCGAAGAACGAATCGCGGGACCGCTCGATATGGGACTCGAAGCCGCGGCCCAGGGCATTCTCGACGTCGCGAACGCGAACATGGAGCGTGCACTCCGGGTCGTCAGCGTCGAGCGGGGGTACGATCCACGGGAGTTCGGTCTCGTCGCGTTCGGCGGCGCTGGGCCGCTGCACGCGGGTGCACTCGCCGCGGAACTCGATATTCCCCGCGTGTTGGTGCCACGAACCGCTGGCGTCCTCTCTGCGCTCGGTTTGTTGATCACCGACCTCATCCACGACTTCAGTACGTCGATGGTGCGACGGTTGCCGGACGTGTCGCCAAGCGAGCTCGAGTCGGTCTTCGCGGGGTTCGAACGGGACGGCTACGAACGCCTCGCCGGGGAGGGACGGGACGACGACGAGATCGAATTGGAGCGGTCGGTCGACCTCCGGTACGTCGGGCAGTCGTTCGAGTTGACGATCCCGCTTTCGAACGGGGACGTAACTGCGGAGACCCTCGAAGACGCTGCCGAACGGTTCCACGGACGACACGAACGACGGTACGGACACGCCTCGCCGTCGGCGCCGCTCGAACTCGTCACGGTTCGGCTACGCGCTCGAGGACTCGTCGACACGCCGGATCTCGTCGCCTCAGAAACAGACGGGTGTGCCGACGAGGCGATCCGCCAACAGCGCGATGTCGTCTACGACGGGACCGTCTATGAAACCAACGTCTACGACCGTGATCGACTCCCCGTTGACGCTTCGTTCGACGGTCCGGCGATCGTCGAGGGTGGCGAAAGCACCGTCGTGATTCGTCCGGAACAGCACGCGACGGTCGACGAATACGGCAGTATCATCGTGGAGACAGACCAATGAGTGGCCCACCCGAGACGACCGACGAGGAATCGACCGGCGTCGACGCCGTGACGCTCGAGGTAATTCGCAACGCCTGTACCGCCATCTCCGAGGAGATGAACGCGAATCTCATCCGGACCGGCTACTCGCCGAACATCAAGGAGCGCCGAGACTGCTCCTGTGCGATATTCGATGCCGATGGCGACATGATCAGCCAGGCCGAGAACATGCCCGTCCACCTCGGTGCGATGCCGTTTTCGGTCGCCGCAGCACTCGAACGATATCCGCCGGAAACGCTCTCGCCGGGCGACGCGATCATGGTCAACGATCCGTTCCAGGGGGGCGCCCACCTGCCGGACCTCACCCTGGTGACGCCGGTGTTCGCGGAGGCTGACGACGGTGAGACGATCATCGCGTTCGCTGCAAATCGCGCCCATCACGCCGATGTCGGTGGCTCGACGGCCGGGAGCGTCGCCGCGGACTCGACGGAAATATACCAGGAAGGCGTTCGCATTCCCCCCGTGAAACTGTTCGAAGGTGGCGACGTTGTCGAGGACGTTATGGATCTGATTCTCGCGAACGTCCGAACCCCGGAGGAACGCCGCGGGGACCTCCGTGCTCAACAGGCCGCCAACGAAACGGCCAGAGAGCGGCTCCGCGATCTGGCCGACAAGTACGGCATCGAGCGCCTTGGCGACGCCATTTCCGAAATCCAGGACTATTCAGAGCGGCGGATGCAGACCGAAATTGCCCAGCTTCCGGACGGCACCTACGAGTTCGCCGACGTGCTCGACGACGACGGGCAAGGAAACGACACGATCCCGATCGAAGCGGCGGTGACGATCGACGGCGACGAAATCTTGGTCGACTTCGACGGGACGGCAGCCCAAACGGCAGGCGCAGTAAACGCCGTGTTCGCCGTTACTGCATCGGCGACCTACTACGCCGTTCGGTGCGTGACCGATCCGGACATTCCGCCGAACGAGGGCGCGTACCGACCGATCGAGATCGAGGCACCCGAGGGAACTGTCGTCAACGCGAGTCCGCCCGCCGCGGTCGTCGGTGGGAATCTCGAGGTCTCACAGCGGGTCACGGATGTCATCCTCGGGGCCCTCGCGGACGTCGTCCCGGATCGGGCGATCGCTGCCTGTCAGGGAACGATGAACAATATCACGTTCGGCGGAGTGGATCCGCGGGACGACACGCCGTACGCGTTCTACGAAACCCAGGGTGGCGGCTTCGGCGGTCGCTCGAGCGGCGACGGTATGGACGGTGTCCACGTCCACATGAGTAACACGATGAACACGCCTGCGGAAGTGCTCCAGACGGCCTATCCGCTTTCGGTCGAGCGATACGAGTACCGGCCGGACTCCGGTGGTGCCGGGCACCACCGGGGTGGGCTGGGCCTCCGCCGCGATATCCGCGTTCGAGACCACGAGGCGACGTTCAGTTTACTTGCCGACCGCCGAACACACCCTCCTTACGGTATCAACGGCGGGAGCGACGGCACCGTCGGCGACGACAAACTGATCCGGGACGGCGATGAACGCGATATCGATCCTAAGTCGACGCACACGCTGTCCTCAGACGACGTGGTGAGCATCAGAACGCCCGGTGGCGGCGGCTTCGGGGATCCGGCGGACCGGGATCTCGACGCGATCCGTCGCGATCTCGAGCTCGGAAAGCTCTCGGCCGAACGAGCTCAAGCACAGTACGGATACGACCACCGGGAAAGCGAGTCCGACGACGCCTGATCCCGCGACTGCAGTCGCCGAGTCGTCCGTAAAAGCAGGCTATTACGTTTCTGCAGCGGCAATACTTATTCGGCTGTAACCGAACAGTAGGCATTATGACTTCACTCCACATTTTACATGTGGATCACCGATCTCGGTTTGCGGACTATCTCTCGCGATCTGGGCAGGACCATCGAGATGAGATCACGATTACGACCGTACGTCGAGCGGCGGCGGGATTACAGCAACTGCGAACACGACGAGACGAGATCGACTGTCTCGTCAGTGAATACGACCTGCCTGACCGCGATGGACTCGAGTTTCTCGATATGGTTCGCGAGGAGTGGTCCGAACTGCCGTTTATTCTCTTTACCGACGAAGGCAGTGAATCCGTCGCCAGTGAGGCGATTTCGGCTGGGGCAACGGACTACGTACAAAAAACGGGCTCTCTCCAACAGTACGATCTCCTGATCAATCGCATCAGAAACTGCGTCGCCCGATTCCGTTCACGTCGGGAGCGAGAGCGGGTATATCAAGCACTGGAAACGGCAACGGAAGGAATCGGACTTCTCGACGACGATGGCCAATACGTCTATCTCAACGACGCCTATGCGGAACTCTATGGATACGAGCGGGCGCAACTCGTCGGAACACACTGGCGGGAATTGTATCCCGAAGCGGAACGACATCGATTTCACGACGAAATACTCCCAGAACTGACACGGTCCGGCTCGTGGACCGGCCGGAGTCGTGGGAAACGGATCACTGGCGAGACGTTTCCCGAAGCGCTCTCACTGACGCAACTGCGAACGGGCGGACACGTCTGCGTCGTTCGCGATGTCTCGGAGCGACTCCAACGAGAGCGGCAGTTCGAGACACTTGCGAGTAATCTACAGGGGATGGTCTACCGATGTGAAAACGATCCGGCGTGGCCGATGCAACACGTCCTGGGCAACGTCGAGGACTTTCTGGGATACTCGACAGCACAGTTGGAGTCACAGGACATTTCTTGGCGAGAGATTATCCATCCGCTGGATCGTGACGACGTATGGAACGCCGTCCAGGACGCGCTCGACGAGCAAACGACGTACGAGATTACGTACCGTGTCACCGACCGGAATGGGGACACGAAGTGGGTTATCGAACGCGGACGAGGTATCACAAGCGCCGATGGAACGGTCGACCATCTCGAGGGCCTCATTACTGATATTACGGCACGAAAGAAGCGTGAACGGGAACTCGAGTGGAAAACGAAGGCGATGGACGAAGCGCCGATGGGAATCGCTATCTCGGATCCATCACGAGATGGGAATCCACTGGTCTACGTCAACGAACACTTTTGTGAACTCACGGGATATCGGGAAGACGACGCACTTGGTCGGAACTGTCGATTTCTCCAGGGCCCGCTGACATCGAGCGAACCCGTCCAGGAGATGCGAGACGCCATCGACGAGACGACGGCCGTCGAAACGGATATTCTCAACTATCGCGCGGACGGAACGCCGTTTTGGAACCACGTCCAGATCACACCCATATTCGATACGAACGGCGAACTCGAGTACTTCGTTGGCTTCCAGCACGACATCACATCGCGTGTCGAGCACAAGCGACGGATCGAAGTCTTACATCGCATTCTTCTCCACGACATTCGTAACGAATTGAATATTTTACTTGGACAGCTGCCGTCGCTGGCAGAGCAGTCGGACGTCGATACTGATACGATCGCGGCCATCCGAGATCCGGCTACGAATTTGCTGCACTCGAGTGACAAAGCCAGACAGATCGAGTCCGTGTTCGATTCAGCGTCGTTCGAGCCACTCGAGGACGAGCTGTCGGCGTTCATCGATCGTGCGCTGTCACAGATTCCAGCCGCCGAGGACGCTGCCATCCGGATCGATCTGCAGTCCGATCCGACTGTCGTCGCTCCCGAGCAAGTCTCCGTTGCATTTCGGGAATTGATCGAACGCTCTTGTGTAGGAGATTGTTGATACCGCTCAGCTGTGGCTGTCGAATCAAAGAGGACAAGGACACCGCGTCAGCGGTGTCCGATACGTATGA
>NZ_RBZW01000070.1:0-447 GCF_006543045.1 Salinadaptatus halalkaliphilus
AAAAAACGGCCCGAACTGAGCGAGAAAACCGTCGTTGTCGTCGATCAGTTCACCAAGCACGTCGGAACCGTCCAGCGGCGTGGCTGGTACCCGATCGGGTCAAATCCGACGATAGAGACTGCAACGTCCTGGAAGTCGGTGACAGTGCTGGGCGCTGTCACCGACGACGGTGACAGCTTCTACTGCTGGACAGAGGAGAACTTGACCAGATTCCACGGGATTCGGTTGTTAGAGGCGCTGAAAGACAAGTTCGATGAAGAATTAGTGGTGTTTCTCGACCGGGCGGGCTACTTCTATGCGAGGGATCCCTGGGAGCACGTGAGCGGAGAGCGCGAGACCGGAACTGTCTCTGACAGTTCGGTCTCGTGCGTGCGCGGGGACGATCTCGAAGTGTGGTATTTTCCGTCGAAGCTCCCCGAATTGAACGCTGTCGAAGGGTGCTGGGAC
>NZ_RBZW01000070.1:457-2404 GCF_006543045.1 Salinadaptatus halalkaliphilus
TCTGGGAGCACGTGAGCGGAGAGCGCGAGACCGGAACTGTCTCCGACAGTTCGGTCTCGTGCGTGCGCGGGGACGATCTCGAAGTGTGGTATTTTCCGTCGAAGCTCCCCGAATTGAACGCTGTCGAAGGGTGCTGGGACCAACTGCAAGAGTGGTTCAAGTACCGCCTTGTTCCAGATCTCTCGACGCTGAAAGACTACATTCCACGAGGACTGAGCGCGATCACCGAACCAAACATCTGGCCGTACCTTACCGGTAAGGGTTCGGCTTAATCACTATGAGTGCGTTTTCTCCGGTGGTTTCCTTACCGCTATTCGATAGGTTTCATAGACGTGCGTTCTCAACGGCTCTCGGAGGGTTATTTCAGCCTTTTTAGTTGTGAAATCTGTGCATCATAGAGGCATCTTCGCAACATCAGGCCCACCAAAAAAGATATTGCGTCATATGATTTATTCACTTAGCGTATTTTCTCATCGAAATTTGCATGGGTTCAGCAGACTCTCTTGGTCAGCCGAACCCATAAAATAATAAGGGAACCAACTAAATCGCTGAACAACCCGAATATGCCACTCTCAGAATCACCAAGCGGTAGGGCGAATGGGCTTCTAACAGATATCTTCTCCACTCGAGATCCAAACAAACGAATCCCTCGAGGGACAGCCCAATGAGCCAGTCAGAGACCGATCAGGATGCCGAAATCGAAGTAGAGCAAACACCCTCGTTCGATGGTGTCCGATGGACGTCGTGCTCACTCGAGGACTTCACCGATCTATACTGGAACGAGATCGCCCCATGTTTCGAGGCGGAGGGTATCGATCCGAAGCGCGAGAAACCGACCCACCAGTGGTTTCGAAATCACGATGCACGGTCGTTCCTTGCAGCACTACGTCGCCATCACGATCGTTCCTTCGGTGAGTTCTGGGACGAAGATCTCGGTCTCGGCGATGATGACGATGGTTACACGTGGGCAACAGAAGACGGAGAAACGATCGATGCCCTGGAAAAGTTCCTTGACCGGCGGAAATCCCGATACAGTCTCTCGACCTCTTCTGTCAATACGCTCCGAACACGGCTAAATCTCTACGTCCATGCGTATCGTGAGGCAAACGGCACAGGTGACCTCCTCACACCGATCCAGCGAGAGCAAGAGACACCAGCCTACGAAGCCGTCGACGCGTGCTATGCAGCGTTCGACTGGTTGAACGACGGAACAGAGTGCTCATACAGTGCCCAGACGCTCCAGCGTGTGCGACGGGTCGTTGACGCCTGGTACCAGCATCTCGTTGGGCGGCGGATCGCCTCGATGAATCCTGCTAGCGGGCTCTACGACGAGTTCAAGTGGGAGATCGAAGAGTCTCCGACACCAGCCCTTTCGGCAACACACGTACGGAAACTGATGCAGGCTGCACAGACGACACGAGAACAGCTGCTCGTGGTAGCATTAGCTGCCTGGGGGCTTCGAGCGAGCGAGGTCGCAGCACTACACGCCTCACAGTTCCATCGTGATGTTTCCAAAGACGACGTCCCCTTTATTGCGTTCGAGAGCCGCAAGAACGGGCCAGGAGAAGTGTCGCTACTGTTTGGTCTGGGAATCTTCGACTCCCGAATCGACGAGTTAGCGGACGACGAGTCGTGGACCGGGTATCTGTTCCCATCTTCACAAGGAGAAACACCACACGTAACACGAGATACGATCCGGAACTGGTTCCAAGATCTAGCGTCGAAAGCAGGTCTCCCCGAACGAATCGAAGGTGAGCGTCCGAGTCCGCAACTTTGCCGTCGCTTCTGGTACGATACCTATACAGCAGTCCTCGAGGGCGTTCTCGAGGGCGTCGAAGACATAGCTGCAGAACCATCTGTTCTAGTTTAACGCACCGAGGCATCCAAGGACATCGGACTAGAATCATCAGTAACTAGGAATGTGAGAATCCGGTGGATAGTGTGACT
>NZ_RBZW01000070.1:2414-63551 GCF_006543045.1 Salinadaptatus halalkaliphilus
ACATCTGGCCGTACCTTACCGGTAAGGATTCGGCTTAATCACTATGAGATACACCGGAACTGAGACACACACACCGGATTTCCGGTGAAATCCTCAACGAAGGCCTGTGGGAACTGCCGGTCGAAAGTTAGATAGAAGGCGAACTAGATGAGAAGTTTTATTATTTTGGTGTGTTTATAGTCCATTGAATGGATCGCAAAGTAAAAGACAGTCATAGTCGCATTTCTCTTCCACTTGAACTCCTCCTCTATCACCTCTCTCTATTTTATCTCGTTAGATTATCTAATCGAGACCGCTCACTATTTCCCATCAGCAACTCATCCGGATCCTATCACCATCTTAGTTAGATAATCTACTGTCCTGATCAGATAATCTAAAACCTATTGACTCTCACATTCCGTCTAATAGTGTTCTCATACACTCTACTAGGACTTTCCGTTGAACGCCTACTTACCGTTCTCCAAATCCAGAATGTCTCTTGAGTATTCTCTATTGAATACCTTTTTCGGTGAATAAACTCTTCCCTCTCCCTCTTTCAACTTCCATCCCCTCTTTCAACTTCCATCCCCTCTTTCAACTTCCCTCCCACACCATTTCAGCCCATTTCACCGGAAACGTGGTGTGTGTGTCTCGGCGAAACGTTGAAGGTATTTCACCGGAAACACGGTGTCTGAGCAAATGTCCGACTCCGATGATCTATTCGTTCGGAACGATCCGATATTCGTCAACAAAGAACTTCTCGAGATTAGCCACGTTCCGGACGAGGGTCGTATCGTGGGTCGTGACGACGAAATCGGGCAACTGGCGAGTGCAGTCAACCCTGCAATCTTCGGCCAGAGTCCGAGTAACGTTCTTATCTACGGCAAGACCGGCACTGGCAAATCCCTTTGTGCAAAATACGTCTCGAACCGACTCGTGGATACCGCCGAAGAAGAGGGGACGGAAGCTGCGTACGTCTACGTCGATTGTGCACAAGATAGCACCGAAACCCAAACCGTCCAGACGATCGCTAGTTCGGTCAACACCGAGGAGACTGATATCTACATTCCAGATAAGGGCATCAGTACAGCCACGTACTACAAACGCCTCTGGCGATTGCTCGATCAGGCCTACGATGTCGTCTTGATTATCCTCGATGAGATCGACAAACTCGAGGATGATGCGATTCTTATGCAACTCTCGCGTGCGGGCGAGGCCGGGAAACTCACAAATTGCAAAATTGGCGTCATCGGGATCAGTAACAAGATCAAGTACAAAGACCGGATGGACGAGCGCGTCAAATCCAGTCTCTGTGAACGCGAGTTCGTCTTCCCACCGTACAACGCGACCCAACTCAATGACATCATGGAAGCTCGTAACGATGCGTTCCGAGAGGGTGTCCTCGAGGAGGCTGTGATTCCGCGTGCAGCGGCACTCGCCGCTCGAGAGCACGGAGATGCCCGGAAAGCGATCGACATTCTACGGTACGCCGGCGAAATCGCCCAATCGACGAGTGCTGAGACCGTCCGCGAGGAGTTCGTCGTTCAGGCTCGAGAACGAGCCGAGGTCGACCGGTTTCGCGAACTCATTCGCGGATCGACGCCCCACTCGAAACACGTGCTTCAGGCGCTGACCGTTCTATCGCTCGATCATGGCTCGCCCAACGCTGACGCCCCCGAACAGGGATTTAGGACCACTCGCATTTACGATGTCTACGAGCAAATTTGTCGCCAAGAGGGCGTCGAGTCGCTTTCACTCCGTCGTGTTCGCGACCTCCTCAAAGAACACGCGTTCCTCGATGTCATCGAACAATCCCGCCACAGCGGTGGCAGTGCCGAAGGCAGCTATACGGAGCACATGCTCCTCGAGGATCCAGAAGTCGTCAAAAACGTTCTCGCTGAGGCTACTGATTGATATTCTTTCCTCTCGGAACTACGTGGTACCATTCCCGAAAACGTGTGGCACTTTTCATCGGAAACGTGGTGTCCGCTATACTGAATACGCGGCCCTGTTGAAATCCGATTTTTCAGTCACCATGTAGAATGAAACAGACGGTAGGTAGGAGATGTGAATTGAGTATTAGAATCGATTACCCGATTGTTCCGTAATGGGTGTACTGGAAGAGTAAGTGGGGGACAATAATTCCGACTATGAAGACGATGCCAAAGACGATCTCAGATGAAAGAGTAGTCAACGCAGAGAGTCCAAATAGCAGCCCCATCGCTAACAGAACGAACACACCGATAACCTTGTTCTCGGCAGTTACCAACCCTTCGCGTCTGATAATGATAACCAGCGAGATTATAAGCAAACCAAGAATTCCAACAGCAACTGCGGTGAACAACTGTATTGAATCCGTTGCAAGACTGATAAAGAAGCCACCACCCACCAACAGGTATGCAAGTCCAATAGCTGTGATTTTCATTTTGTCAGTAACGCTCCTGTCCTGCTTCATTTCCCCTTGAGATGAAATCATGCTTTGAAATTGAATTGGTTTTATCATGCTAAGTATTTGTTCCTCAGCATGCTACCGCTAGATTTGCACCCTATATTGACCGCTCAGAGTGATCGGTCGAGATTGTGAACGAGACAGGCGATGGTGAGCTCACAGAACTGTTTCCACCAGCGTCGTGAGCGAACGAGCACCGTACTTCCGCTTGAGCGTTGCGTTGACGGTCTCTGATTGATACGGTTTACTGTAAGTTGTTACCGCCGAAACCGCGACCCGTCTGCGGTTTCGCCGGTAAATCGTTACAGCAATCCGTATGAGAAGGGCTCGCCAGACGGCCATATCAAGTCTATCGAACGCTTTGCACAGTGTTGATGGGGAAGGAAGTTCAGTGAGGTTGACCGTGGTCCGAATACGGGGCATCTTGATGAGTTCGTTGAGAAGTGTTCGATACGTCGTATCCTTTCGAACGTTGAGACAGAGGAGAACGATGTGCTGATGGAGCGTGTAGCGTTGCTTCGAGAACTTCGAGGAGTATCGAGCGACGGCACGTTGGGCTAACTGAAATGCTTCCTCGACAAACCGGAGCAACCGTGACTTTGGGTGGGTCTGCATCTACTCAAACTACCGACTGAACCTGTAACTACTAAGGGTTTCAACAGAGCCGAATACGCTTACTTCCCACAGTGTACACCACGTTTCCGGTGAAATCGCCATCGCGATCGCTCTGTCCCATTTGATTATTTTCCGATCACCATCTGATATTCACCGGAAACTCGGTGTCTGGCGAGAAACGAGATTAAGTCCAACCAACGCTCGACACACCGAATTTCCGGTGAATTCAATCGGTGAGAAACTACTGGAACCCACCATCCATTGGATCACTGCGAACTACTTATTGGACAGTCTGACTGTCGTGGATTTCACCGGAAATTCGGTGTCTGTATTCCGAGCCAGTTCTCGAAGCCACTATACTGCCAGCTAAATAGTAGACATATAATATACATTCGAATTTGTCAGAATATCTGAAACTGCGTGAATATCGATTCAACATACTGTTGTATGACAGTATATATTAGGGAGAACCACGAAAAAGACATGAATATGAACGAATATGTGTGGATAAGTGTTTATAATCGTATGTGTGGGGAAGAATACATCGAAATGATGGTAGATTTGACACAGGTACTACCATCTTTTATAGTATAGATCAAACATCGTTTCACGATAAACCTCAAAAATCATAGTTAGATCTTCCACTACTGCACTGCTCTCGAGCCACTCTCATACGGTTTACTGTAAGTCGTTACCGCCGAAACCGCGACCCGTCTGCGGTTTCGCCGGTAAATCGTTACAGCAATCCGTATCAATCGTCGGCTGTCATGTCGAACGGGGGTTCGGCCGCCGGTGGCAGTGGCGTTTCGTACGGTTGGCCAGCAGTCGCGTCAACGAACTCTTCTCGTGCTGCTGCTAGGGTCTCCGGATCGTTCATCAACTCGTACGTCGATCCAGCGAGTACCTTCGCCGCAAAGATTGCACCCTTCTGGCCGAAGTCGCCGTTGGCTGCGACGACTTGCCAGGTGTGTCCAGGTGTGCCAACCGGCCACGTTGCCGCATTGAACCGACCGGTCGGCGTAATGTAACTCACGTCGCCGACGTCCGTCGAGTACGACCCGACCTCGCCTTCGTTGAACGGTTCGACGGGATCAGGATAGAGTGCCTGCTCTTCGACTTCCGCACGAAGTTCGTCGGGCAACCCCTCGAGTTCGGCGTCACGATTGCCCTCTGAAACCGTTTCGAGCAGTTCAGCGGCGAACTCGTAGTCCTCGTCATCGTATTCGATGGGACCGACGTCTTGCATCGTCTCCCAGATGACATCGGTGACCGTACTGTTTGGGAGCGTGTCGTAACACCCCGAGAGGAATCGTTCGCTGACCTCGGTCTGGGTCATCAATGCCGCGCCCTCGGCGATATCGCGCAGCCAATCGGTGTTGCGCTCGACTTCGGTCCGTGACGGTGCTCGGACGTAGTACCAGACGGACGCTTCCGAGGGCACGACATTGGGTGCATCGCCCCCGTTGGTAATCGCGTAGTGTACGCGCGAGGTATCTGTAATGTGTTCGCGCATAAACTCGACACCGTTGTTCATGAGCTGGACCGCGTCGAGTGCACTGCGTCCCGATTCCGGCGATCCGCCGGCGTGTGCGGACTCGCCTTCGAACGTAAACATAAGCGAGTTTAGGGCGTTCGAACTGCCGGCTCGCGGCGTGTTCAAATCGCCGGGATGCCAGCTCAGTGCGGCATCGAGGTCGTCGAAGACGCCTGCGCGGGCCATGTAACTCTTCCCCACAAGAATTTCTTCAGCCGGGCAGCCGTAGTAGCGAATCGTCCCCTCGAGCTCGCCGGATTCGATGGCTTGTTTGACTGCGATGGCACCGCCGAGTGCGGCGACGCCGAAGAGGTTGTGACCACAGCCGTGGCCTGGACCGCCGGCCTCGACGGGATCGCGTTCGGCTTTCACCTGCTGTGAGAGGTCGGGAAGGGCGTCGTACTCTCCCAAGAGGCCGATCGTTGGCTCCCCATCGCCGTACGTCGCGACAAAGGCTGTCGGCATGCCGCCGATATCCATTTCGACGTCAAAACCTTCGTTTTGGAGCGTCTCGGCGAGTGTTTCCGCCGAATCGTACTCGTGGAGCCCGAGCTCGGGATTCTCCCACAGCTCTTGAGCGAGGTCGTACAGTCGTTCACGGTTCGATTCAACTGTCCGAAAGACAGATGTTGTACTCATTTGGTATGCTAATCCGTGGCTAATCGGTTATGTCTCACATCGCATAAATATACCGATTACCAATACCTGAGGTTGATTGGTCAACGTGTGGTCAAACAAATCGAAAAACACTCGACGATTCTAACTCGAAGGCGTAACTCGAGTGCGTCAGAGATCGTAATTCGCGGACGTAACTCGAGGATGACGTTGTGAACGTTGACGATACGTTCTAGCCACTCCACATCAAATACGCTCCAGTTGCCACTGCAAGTCACCACACACCTGATTGGCTGACGGCTGTACGATCAGTGTATGAACCATTTCAGCTCCCATCAGCATCGGTGATCCTGTTCCGAGGAGTGACTATCGTCAGTCGTCGGCCGTCATGTCGAACGGCGGTTTGGCCTCCGGTGGCAGCGGCGTTTCGTATGGCTCTCCGTTCGTCGCCTCGGTGAACTCGTCTTTGGCCTTCTCGAGCAGCTGTGAGTTCGTCATGAGTTCGTACGTGGACCCGGCGAGTACCTTCGCTGCGAAGATCGCGCCCTTCTGGCCGAAGTCGCCGTTGGCTGCGACGACTTGCCAGGAATGACCTGGTGTCCCAACTGGCCACGTCGCCGCGCGGAATTGTCCCGTCGGCGTGATGTAACTCACGTCACCGACTTCGGTCGAGCCACCGCCGATTTCCTCCTTGTTGAACGACTCGATCGGCTCGGGATACAGAGCGTGGGGCTCGACTTCCTCGCGCAGGTCGTCCGGGAGCGTCTCGAGTTCGGCGTCACGATTGCTTTCCGAGACCGTTTCGACGAGATCTCGAGCGAGTTCGTAGTCTTCGTCGTCGTACTCGATGGGACCGACATCCTGCATAGTCTCCCAGATAACGTCCGTGACGGTGTCGTTAGCGAGATACGGGTAACATCCCGAGAGGAATCGTTCGCTGACCTCGGTCTGGGTCATCAACGCCGCGCCCTCGGCGATATCGCGCAGCCAGTCGGTGTTGCGCTCGACTTCAGTGCGAGTGGGGGCGCGAACGAAGTACCAGACGGACGACTCCGCCGGTACGACGTTTGGCGCGTCACCGCCGTTGGTGATCGCGTAGTGCATACGGGAGTTATCGGTAATGTGTTCGCGCATGAACTCGACCCCGTTGTTCATAAGTTGGACGGCATCGAGTGCGCTGCGACCGGACTCCGGCGACCCACCGGCGTGTGCGGACTCGCCTTCGAAGGTAAACTCGAGGGAGTTCAGCGCGTTCGAACTCCCTGCCCAGGGCGTACTCAGGTCGCCCGGATGCCAGGTTAGCGCGGCGTCGAGATCGTCAAAGACGCCTGCGCGGGCCATGTAGGTCTTGCCGACGAGCGTTTCCTCGGCCGGGCAGCCGTAGTAGCGAATCGTCCCCTCGAGCTCGCCCGATTCGATGGCACGTTTCACCGCAACCGCACCGCCGAGTGCGGCGACGCCGAAGAGGTTGTGGCCACAGCCGTGGCCGGCCCCACCTTCTTCGATCGGCGACCGTTCTGCCGTTACTTCCTGAGAGAGCCCTGGAAGGGCGTCGTACTCACCTAATATACCGACCGTTGGCTCGCCATTGCCATACGTCGCGACGAATGCCGTTGGCATGCCGCCGATATCCATCTCGACGTCGAAACCTTCGTCTTGGAGCGTTTCAGCGAGGGTTTCAGCCGACTCGTACTCGTGGAGCCCGAGTTCGGGATTCTCCCACAGCTCCTGGGCGAGATCGTACAACTGTTCGCGGTTCGATTCGACCGTTTCGTAGACTGTCGTCACACTCATAGAACGAATGTCCTCGGATACCCCATTCTTTGCCACAGGTATAATTATTCGGGTAGCGGATACGGACGATTTTCGAGTAGCCCACGCAGACGATCCTCGCTCTCACAGCACCCAGTAGAACGGGCATCGAACCATACGTGGGAGAATCGACTATTCGTGCGGGGATCGACTACTCGTGTGTTGTCAGCGACACTATTCGTGTGACCATCGGTCGAAGAACGTCAGTTCGCGTTCGATATGGTCACCGACCTGTTCGCGATATTCCTGCCGGGAGACGTGTGGTACATGTCGGGCGTTCGTCGCGAGTTCGAGGGCAACATTCGCGTAGATGATCGCCAGTTCGCGCATGTCCCGCGGATCGATTTTGTCGAGCGTGTCCGCGTGGGTGTGGCCCCATCCACGTCCGGAATCGTCGGTTACCGATCCAGCAGTAACCGCAGGAATGCCGACTTCGGCGAACGGCCACGCATCGCTATGAGGACTTATCTGGTCTCGAACCTCGAGCGGGACGCCGAGATCGTCGGTGACGTCCCGGATAATATCGGTCATCACGTCGTACCCGTAGGACCGAACGCTTGGCGTCCTCGAGTCGCCGGCCCCGTCGATGTTTAACACGCATTTGATCGAGTCGTGATCGGTCACCGACGCGAACTGATGCGAGCCCAGGAGACCGATCTCTTCGGCACCGAACGTGACCAGCCGGACCGTCGTCTCGAGGTCGTCCTCGACGGCCGTAAGCAGGCGACCGATTTCGGCCACGAGCGCGCTGCCCGCGGCGTTGTCCCGTGCGCCGTCGGAGATATCGTGGCCATCGACGTGTGCGGAGACGACGACCATTTCGTCGGTGTCGGGGCCGACGGTCCCTTCGACGTTGACCGACGTGGCACTCCCGTTCCAACACTCGACACTGAGCGTGGCTGTGGGCGCCGAATCGGCGTACTGGGCGAGCCGACCGCCGAGTTCGGCGGAGACGCCGACGGCGGGTATCGGCGACGGCCGTCTCCCCCACCCGATTTCGCCGGTCGGCGGGAGTTGGCCGTCGACGTGGTTCCGAAAGACGAAGCCGACGGCGCCCTGTCTCACGGCTTCGGCGTACTTTTCGATGCGGTGTACCCACCGGCCGTACTCGTCGGGAACGTCCGAACGGACCATCACGATGTTCCCTTCAACTTCCGATCCGATCGCTTCGGGGCGACCGTACCCGAGGTCGACTAGGGTTGCTGTAACCTCGCCGGCTGTCGTTCCCGGCAGCGCGATGACTTCGTGCTCGAGGTCGAACGTCCGGTCGTCGATCCGTACCGACGACGATCCACGCGACCAGCCGTCGATAGCGAACTCGTTCGTGTCCACGTTCCGGAGGCCCGATTCTTCGAACGCGGTTTCGACGATCGTTGCTCCTGCCTCCTCACCGTTTTCTCCTGCCATTCGACCGCCGACCTCGACGAGATCTGTGAGCACGTCCCATTCGATACCGTTCTCGTATGCGTCGCCGATAACATCAGCCGGTAGCGGTGACATAGTCTGTAATACCCAGCATTGTAAATAACAGTGCCGATCGGACGATACTCCCCGAGAGACTCTCCTTTTAGACAGACTCCCCTTTTATTGTATAACCCATATTCAGCTATTGTTTCGATTACGAGTACGGTTTCCAGGGTTGGCGACGTTCATCGCGTTTTCCGATGGACATTTACACATGTATTAGCGTAATCCTCTAAGGTCGATCATATATTGGACATTCATCTCCCAAATCCCGATATTTCGAAATACTGTGCATCTATAGGTGGTGTATGTGTGAAAATAACCGTAAAAATCGGGCTTGGGAACAGGTGCGACGAGATCGGTCCACACTCACGACCAGCGGTCTCGTTTGCGGAACCGAGTCGAAGAACTCGCGTCGGACCACCTGTGTCGTACGCTTTACGGCGCATCACCCTCGAGGCGTTCCAGATGGTTTCCCGCTTCGACGAGCGACGCGGCTGTCGGCACGAACCGTCCCCGGTCAATCTCACCGCCTACTGAACATTTATCCTCGCATAGTCGGTGGAAGTACACACGATCGTGTTCCGTAGACTGCCGAATCCCCTCCGTCTGTCCATCTTGTGGATCGGTCTCGCGCTGTCGAAGCTCGGGCTCGTCGACGCAAGGCGGGTGAGACGGGCGACCGACCTCGCGTGGCCGCGGATCGTGACCGGACTGGCGCGGATGTCGAAAAACGCGGTCGACGTCGCGATGGTCGGTATCGCCGCCGGCTCCGCAGCGATTGCAGGGGTCGGACTCGCGATGCCGTTCTGGGGGCTCGGCCGGGCCGTCGGCGGCGGGGTCGCCGGCGGAACGATTGCGCTCGTCTCACAGCGATATGGCGCGGATGCCTACGCGGAACTCGGCGATGCGATCCGTTCGAGTTTCGTTCTGGCGCTCGGCCTCTCGATTCCGTTTACGGTGGCGTTTTTCTTGGTTCCGGAAGAACTGATCTCGCTGCTGACGTCCGACGCCGAATCGATCCGACTTGGGGCGGTCTACCTGCAGACCGTCAGCCTCGGAATTCCGTTCGCTTGCCTCAACTTGGTCGGGAGTCGGCTTTATGTCGGAATGGACGACTCGTGGACGCCGATGGTGATCCGGGCGGGCGGTGCGACCGTGAACATCGTCCTTAACGCGGTTTTCATCTTCGGGCTCGATCTCGGTGTTTTCGGGGCCGCGCTCGGAACTACCGTCGCGAGTATTGCGGTGACGGTCGCGTTCGCGGTCGGACTGATCGCCGGTCGGCTGCCCGGAATCGGGACGTTCCCGATACAGGTCGACCCGTTCGGATCGTATCTGACCGCCCAGACCCATCGGGAACTGTTCTCGATCGGGACGCCAGTATTGGCCAAAATGGTCGTCTGGCGGCTGTCGGAGTTCCCGATTCTTGCAATCGTCGCCCGGTTCGGCCCGGAGATCGTCGCCGCATACGTTATCGCACGGCGAATATTCGATCTGATGAACACGCCGGGATGGGGGTTCTCACTCGCCTGTTCGAGCCTCGTGGGTCAGGAGCTCGGGACCGGAAACGAGCAACGCGCGGAGATCTACGCCCGCGAAATCGTGTTGTTCGCGGTCGTGGTCTACGGTGTCCTAGGAGCGGCCGTCTTCGTTTTTGCCGAACCCATCACGCTGCTATTCGTCGATGACCCGTCGGAACTATCCGTTTCGACTGCCGTGGCGTTCGTCTATTCCGCGTGCGGTGCTGTCGTCTTCAAGGGCGTCGCGCGCGTCACGGACGGTGCGTTGAACGGGGCTGGCGATACGCAGTGGCCGTTCTACAGCCAGGCGATCGGAATGTTCGGCGTCGCGATTCCGGTCGCGTACATCGGAGCGACGACATCGCTCGGGGTTATCGGGTTGTACTTGATATTCTTCGCGGAGTCAGTTATTCCAGCCGCAATAAACTATCGGCGCTTCGACGGCGGCGAATGGAAGGTTATCAGCCGCGGTTATCGTCCCCCCGCGAGCAAGGCAGACGATTAACGGGCACCCCCTCGAGGTGTGTCATACAGATTCCTGTACCGATGTCCCGGCCCAGCTGCCGCCCGGGTCGCGGCTGGGTCGGAACTGACGGACAGAAAACCGTATCACGGTCCGCCGATGGCTACGTCGAAAATTTCCATTGGCGATGATACATAATTACGATTCAATTATGATAGCCGTGGGGAGGAGTATCGACTGTATAAGGGGATACTATACGTATTATGACTGGGGGGTAATTGGCAACAATGGAATCTCGCGGATCGTAACGCATATATGGGTATTCTGTATTTGTCTAAAGGAGTTCCGGTAAATCATGAAACAGACAGACACGAATAGGCGGGATTTGATGAAGTATATCGGCATGGGTGCTGGTGCTAGTATAAGCGTTGCAATGGCCGGCTGCTCGGGTGAGTCGGACCCTAACGGCGGCGGAAACGGTGGAACCGAGACGGATGTGGACGACGACACGCTCGTGGCCACGCAGCCGATCTGGCCCGAGTCGATGGATCCGCAGAACCACGCGTCGTCGAACACCTACGACATGATCAACTACTCGTTGTACGAGCCGTTGCTCTACAATAACGAGGAGACGGACGACGACGGGAACTACATCGTCGATCCCTACCCTGGTCTCGCGACTGACTGGGAGTTTATCGACGACGACGAAACCGAACTCCGCTTTTACCTTCGGGAGGGCGTGACGTTTCACAACGGGAACGAACTGACCCCGGAGGACGTGGTCTTTTCACTCAAGCGCGGACTTGATGTTGAGGAAAGCGAGATCGGAGCACCTCGGGAAACAAGAGTTCCCACGTACGAAGACGCCGTCGCAGTCGAAGACGAGTTCGCAGTCGACCTCATCATGTCGAACGCGACCCCGAAAGCGATCGATCGAGTATGTGGATATCCGTCCATCATGAGCAAGGAGTTCGTGGAGAACAACGATCCGGCTCAGGAACCGAACGGGACGGGCCCCTACCAGCTCGAGGAGGCTGTCGAGGGTGAAGAGCTGGTCTACACGTACTATGAGGACTACTGGGGCGAGGAACCGGACTTCACGACCGTTCGGTGGAATATCGCCAGCGAAACTCAGACGCAGGTCTCACAGGTACAGGCCGGGGAGACGGATCTGGCCGTCGAAATCAATCCCCAGGGGCTCACTCAGCTCCGTGACGACGACAACGCACACACTGCAACGACGCCGACCCCGCGGTCCGTGTTCATGCAGATGCGAAACGTGGGCGACGATACGCCGTTCCAGAGCACGGAGTTCAGACAGGCGATGTGCCTGGCGATCGACAACGAGGACGTAACCGACAACGTCGTCGGTGAGTACGGGGAAGCGACGACGACGTTGGCCCCGGAGTTCTTGCCCGAGAGCCATCCCGACCTCGAGCAGTACCCGTACGATCCGGGGCGAGCGGAGGAACTCGTCGACGAGAGCGGCTTTGCCGGGACCAGCTTCGAGTTGCACACGCCCCAGGGACGATACCTCAGGGACTCCGAAGTGGCCCAGGCGATTACCGAGGATATCGATTCGCTCTCGAACGTCTCCTGTGATGTCAACATCCGCGATTCGAACTCCTGGATCGACGATCTGACCTCCGACAACGCGGCGGATCAGCCCGTCGCGTCGATCGTCGGGTGGGGCGGTGCGGACTTCCTGGTCAAGACGGCAGTCGTGCAGTGTTCGCTGGTCGAAGGCTCGTGGGGCGGTAACTGTTACGACGAACTCGAGGAGTTGATCGACGAGGCGAACCAGATGAGCGAGTGGGAACCCTACCTGGAGGCGAGTCGGGAGATCAGCCGGTGGCTTCACGAGGAGTACGTCAACGTGTGGCTGTACAACTCGTTCAATTTGTACGGGATGAGCAATCGCATCGATTTCGATCCACGGATCGACGAGGCCGTTTACCCTCAGTCCGCAACCCGGAACGAGTAACATGAGACGGAAATCACGGATGAATCGGGTCGACTGGTAGATCATTGCGATGGGTGACTAATATGGTTTCAGGCAGATATCTCGTCAAACGCTTCGTTCACGGTATTCTCGTAGTGTGGGGTGCGATTACACTGATTTTCGTCCTTCGGCACATCTCGCCGGGGAGTCCGATAAACGTCATGACGCCGCCGACGGCGAGCCCGGAACTCCGCGAGCGCGTCGCCGAGGAGCTCGGGCTGAATCAACCGATTTACGTCCAGTACCTCGATTATCTCGGTGGCGTACTGACCGGTGATCTGGGTAACTCGTACGTCCGGGGCGCCCCGGTCAGCCAGTTACTGATCGATCGCGCCCCAGCGACGATCGAGCTCGCGATCGCCGCGACGGTCATCGCGCTCATCATCGCGATTCCGTTGGGCGTTATCAGCGCGACCAATCGCGACGAACCCCTCGACTACGGTGCCTCGTTGGCCTCGTTGCTGGGTATCAGTACCCCTAACTTCTGGTTGGGACTCATGCTGATCATGGTTGTCTCGGTCCAGATCGGGTTCTTCCCGACGAGCGGCCGGGGAACCGGGTTCGTGGCTGCGGTACAGCTGCTGGTTTTCGAGATGGATGCCGGCGGATTCGTAACGTGGTTCCAACACATCATCCTGCCGGCGATCACGCTTGGCACGTATTTCATGGCGTTGATAACGAGGTTGACCAGAAGCGAAATGCTCGAAGAGCTCGAACAGGAGTACGTTCAGGTCTGCCGAGCGAAGGGACTTCCCGAGCCGCTGGTCCTGTACAAACACGCCTTGCGAAACAGCATGCTTCCCGTCGTGACCGTCGTCGGACTGCAGGTCGGCTACCTCATCGGTGGATCGATCGTCGTCGAGGTCGTGTTCTCCTGGCCGGGCGTCGGGAACCTCATAATCGATGCGTTGACCAACAGCGACTGGATGATCATTCAGGGATACCTGATACTCGTCTCGGTTTCGTGGGTGACGGTCAACTTCTTCGTCGACGTCACGTACACCGTGCTCGATCCGACGGTCAGTTTGGAGTGATACGATGTTCTCGAAACGCACATTACAGAGTTTACGCGACGTATTCCACAGATCACTGCTTCCCAAGATCGGGCTGATCTGCCTGTTGCTCGTGGTCGTCTCCGGGATATTCGCCCCGGTTCTTGCACCCCACGATCCGACGGCACAGAACTCGGATATCTCCAACCAGCCGCCGGTGATGGTCTCTCAAGATGTCACCGAAGAGACCGTCGAACTGGACGGGCTCGAACAGGAAGTGACCCAGGAGACGGTGACGAAGACCGGAACGTTGGCCTACCCACTGGGTACCGATCCGTTGGGACGGGACATCCTCTCGCGGATCATATACGGGGCTCGCGTGTCGCTGGTCGTTGGGATCGTCAGTACCCTCCTGGCGTTCATGCTCGGGACCGCGTTCGGCCTGACGTCGGGCTATTACGGCGGCTGGGTCGACGATCTCTTCATGCGATTGATCGAGGTGCGCCTCTCCATTCCGGGACTGGTGCTAGCGATCGCCATTATCGGAATATTCGGGTCCTTACCCATACCAGTGCCCGATCCGTTCGTCTCGTTGGGTATCACGCCGGACATGCCGGAGACGACCGTCATTCCGGGCGCGATCACCCTCGTAATCGCGGTCTTCTCCTGGGACCACTTCGCACGCGTTGCCCGCGGGGAAGCGCTGTCGCTCCGGAGCCAGAACTACGTCCAGGCCGCGAAGGCCTCGGGAGCGAGCAGCTGGGCGATCATCAGGCGCCATCTGTATCCGAACGCGTTGACGCCGGTGATGGTACTGGCCACGATCCGGGTCGCGTCAGCGATTATCCTGGAGAGTGTCCTCTCTTTCCTCGGATTCTCCGGGGTGACGCTGTCCTGGGGATTCGACATCGCGTTCGGACGCGAGTACATGGGGACCGCGTGGTGGGTCGCGCTCTTCCCCGGGCTCGCCATAGTTGTCGCGGTCATCGGCGTGAACCTGATGGGTGATTGGCTCCGGGACGCACTCGATCCGGACGTCGACGCAGGAGGTGCAGTCGAGTAACAATGACTCGAGAGAAAATACTCAAGGCACGGGATCTCAAGGTCCGGTTCTACACGGACGAAGGACAGGTAAACGCGGTCGAGGGCGTCGACATCGATCTCTACGAAACGGACGTGTTGGGGATCGTCGGCGAGTCCGGCAGCGGGAAAAGCGTGACCGGTCTCACGATCATGGGACTGATCGAATCCCCCGGTCGGGTCGACGGCGGGGAGATCTGGTACCGGAACCAGTCGCTGGTCGCCGAGTACGAATCCGATCCGTCGGTCGAGACGGACGGGGACTACGTCGATATCCTGACGCTGTCCGACGAGGCCCGCCGACGGCTTCGAGCGCGCTCGTTCAGCATGGTCTTTCAGGATCCCATGGAGAGCTTCGATCCCTCGTACACGGTCGGTGAACAGATAGCTGAAGCCGTCGAAGTACAACGCCGGCTCGCGGACGATACGTCCGGCAGGGAGTACGGCTTGCGGGAATTGATCCTCAGTACGGTCTCCAACTCCTACACGTTCGTCTCGGAACAGAGTCGCGAGCGAGCCGTCGAGCTCCTCGAGATGGTTGGACTGTCGGACCCGGAACAGCGGGCCCAGGAGTACCCCCATCAGTTCTCCGGCGGGATGCTTCAACGGGCCATCCTCGCACAAGCGTTGGCGGCGGACCCCGACATCCTCATCGCGGACGAGCCGACGTCGGCTCTCGACGTGACGATTCAGGCGCAGATCCTGGAGTTGCTGGCAGATATCCAGGAGCAAACCGACATGAGCATCATGCTGATCACGC
Source organism: Salinadaptatus halalkaliphilus (assembly GCF_006543045.1). Classification (GTDB taxonomy): domain Archaea; phylum Halobacteriota; class Halobacteria; order Halobacteriales; family Natrialbaceae; genus Salinadaptatus; species Salinadaptatus halalkaliphilus. The sequence continues at coordinate 17,703 of NZ_RBZW01000070.1, forward strand.
ACAATCTCGGCGTCGTCGCCAGAGCGTGCGAACACGTGGGCGTGATGTACGCAGGCGAAATCGTCGAGTACGCACATATCGAACGGATCCTCGACGAACCGGAACATCCGTACACGCGAGGACTCATGCAGAGCGTTCCGGACATCCAGGTCGACGACCAGCAGCTCCGACCGATCAGTGGAAACGTCCCGTCCCTGATGGACGCCGAAATGGGTGACCACTGCTACTTCGCGGACCGGTGTCCCGAAGCGAAAGACGAGTGTTTCGCGGAGAAACCGCCCGATGTTATGCTGAACGACGAACACATGTCGAAATGCGTCCTCGCCGAACCGGACGCACAGAGTATCACTCCGGATACTATCGAACAAGGGGGAGAATAGATGTCTACGCCACAGTTGAACGTCAAGAGTCTCGAAAAGTACTATTACACGAATAATTCGATTACGGATAAGCTTCTGATGGCGGAACAAGAGAGCGTCAAAGCGGTCGACGGGATCTCGTTCAGCCTTACGGAAGGGGAGTCGTTTGCTATCGTCGGTGAGTCGGGGTGTGGCAAATCGACGGCCGCGGAGTCGATACTCAACCTCCGTACCCCGACGGACGGCGAAATCGCCTTCAACGGAGAGATAATCTTTCCGGAGGCAACGACGAACCGTGAGGTCCGAACCGAATTCCGACGACAAACCCAGATCGTCTTCCAAGATCCGAACTCGAGTCTGAATCCCAGGATGACGGTCGGAAAGATCATCACCGAACCCCTGTTGATTCACGATATCGGAACCGCCAAGACGCGACGGGAACGCGCACAGGAGTTACTCGAGGAGGTCGGCCTGGATTCGACGCATATCGATCGGTATCCCCACGAGTTCAGCGGGGGACAACAACAGCGAATCGCCATCGCTCGCGCGCTCTCGATCGAGCCGAACTTGATCATCCTGGACGAACCGGTAAGTGCCTTAGACGTCTCCGTCCAGGCACAGATCCTGAACTTGCTTATGGATCTGCAGGACAAACACGACCTGACCTACCTGCTAATCAGTCACAACCTTGCCGCCGTAAACCACATCGCGGATCGGGTCGGCGTGATGTACCTCGGGGAGTTCGTCGAGAAGGGAGCGACCGATACGATCTTCTCGAATCCGAAACATCCCTACACGGAAGCACTCCTCAAGAGCGTTCCGCAGGTATCACTCGAGGAGCGACGCCGAGATGTCGAGTTGCTCGATGGGGACGTTCCATCCGCCAAGGATCCACCGAGCGGCTGTCGGTTCCACACGCGGTGTCAATACGCTCGTGAGGAGTGTACGAAAGAGAAACCCCTTCTCCACGATGCTACCGAACACGCCGATCAACAGAGCGCTTGTTTCCGGATCGACGACGACCACGAATACTGGAACAGTGAGTCCCTGCAGTAACCCTGATTCGGCCCCAAGCGCGGTTTCATTGTATGGATAGCCTCGCCGACCGAACTCGTTCGGTTTGGAAGCGAGCGGTCGCGCTGGGGTGGCCGATCGCCGTGCAACAAACCCTCAACACGATGATGCGAACGGTCGACATCATCGTTACGGGCCTGTTCTCCCCAGCAGCCGTCGCCGCCGTCGGACTTGCGGATCTCTATGCCCAGATTCCACTGCGTATCGGACTGGGGCTCGGGACCGGTGCGATCGCTATCTCGAGTCAAGATACCGGGAGGGGTGCACGCAACGTTCGCGACCGGGCGATCACGCAGGCATTACTGATTGGGATACTCTGTGGGCTTCCACTCGTCGTCGTGGGGGTATCGTTCAGTCACGTGTTGATCGACGTTCTCGGTGCCGAATCAGATGTCGTCCGCCTCGGCGGGGTGTATCTGCTGTTTGTCTTCGCGGCCGCACCGATGCGGATCACCGGACTCGTCGGCGCCCGTTCGTTACAGGGAACGGGCGATACGCGGACACCGATGCTCATCAACGGAAGTACGAACGCCCTCAACATCCTGTTGACGGTCGCTCTGGGACTGGGGGTCTGGATCGTCCCGTCCCTGGGGGTCGCCGGCGTCGGTATCGCGACGGCGATCAGCCGGACGGTCGAAGCGCTCGCGATTACGGGTGCCATAGCGAGTTCACGAACGACACTCTCACTCGCCCGGCCGCGTGATCTCGCAGTCACTCGACAGCTCGTTGAGGTGAGTATACCGACCTTTGCGGAAGGGATGAGCACGTCCCTCGCGAATTTTCCGTTCAACGCCCTGCTGTTGCTCTTTGGGACCGAGGCAAACGCGGCGTATCACGTCGCGCGACGAATATACCAGCAGTTTACGGGACCGCTGTACAGATCGTTTGCGACGACCGCGAGCATTATCGTCGGCCAGCAGTTGGGTGATGGCCGACCAGACGACGCGCGATTCTCCGCAAGTGCACTCGTCGTCCTCGGGGTTCTCGTCCTCGGTGGAACTGGTGTCGGGCTGTTCGTCGGTGCGTCGCAGTTGGTCTCGGTCTTTACGCAAGACCCACAAACCGTCGCGTACGCGATCGAGTTCACTCGGGTCTTCGGTATCTCGATGGTCTTTTTCGGCGTCTTCTTCCCGCTTGCCGGCGCGTTGCGAGGGGCAGGGGACACCCGGACCCCGTTCTACGCTCGGTTTACCGGTGCGTTCGTCTGCATGCTCGGTGTCTCGTATCTCCTCGGGGTCCCACTGGGCTACGGCCTGCCCGGGATCTACGTCGGCATCTTTCTCTCGTACGTCTGTTGGGCCGTCGTCGTGGGTGTGGGGTTCCTGTGGGGGAGCTGGGTGGAGACGGCAACGGCGATGATGAGGGAACGGGACGCGGCGGCCGAAGACGATCGACCGGTCCAGTGACACGGTCCGCCGTATTCGTTACCGGTGATCGCTGCTCAGTTCGAGCGATCACCGGCACAACGCGACAACGATCCGTATGAATCGCCGCGGCTGGACGGTCTGTCGCGTCACCGACAACGGCGACTTCTGGCGGTTGCATCCGGCGGACTCGGGGTTCGTTCGGCCCGCATCGACCACGGCTCCGTTTCGGAGCGTCTCTCGAGCCGATCGGACGATCGCGAATAACGCGTCGATACGGCTGTTCAATGTCGGATGGAACACTCGAGTAAGCACATTTTCACAGGACGATAGCCGGAACCGGTAACCATATGAGCAGTTCAGTCGTATTGTCACGCGATGGTTCGAATCATCGAGACGGACGACGCACCGGCAGCGGTCGGTGCGTACAGTCAGGGAACGACCGATGGACAGCTCGTGTTTACGGCAGGTCAAATTCCGGCCACGCCGGAGGGCGAACTCCTAGACGACGAACCGATCGAAACCCAGACCGAACAGTGCCTCGAGAACGTCCGTGGAGTCCTCCAGGAAGCGGGACTCGATCTCGAGGACGTGCTCAAAGTGACGGTGTTTCTCGAGGACATCCAGGACTTCGACGCGATGAACGACGTGTACGCGACGTACTTCGACGAGGAGCCCCCGGCCAGAAGCGCACTCGAGGTTGCGAACTTGCCAAAGGGCGTCGGCCTCGAGATCGAAGCGATCGCGTCACACGACTGATCCGCTGGATCGGGACATCTCGAGCTACCGGCCTCGGTCGATCGATCAGATCGTGTGGATCGCTTCGTCGACGGCATCCAGCGCGGCTTCTTCGATACCCTCCGAGCGGGTTGGATGGGGGTGGACGGTGCCGGCGATATCCGAAACCGTGAGCTCGTTCGTTATCGCGAGGCCGATCTCGCTGACGAGTTCCGACGCTTGTGGCCCGACCACGTCGCCGCCGAGGACGCGACCGGTCGATTCCTCGGCGACGATTCTGACCGCCCCGTCGCTCGTGCCGGCGGTCAACGCTCGCCCGTTCGCACGGAAGGGGAACGATCCGACGACGACATCGTCTCGTTCTACGGCGGCCCCGGGTGTGAGTCCGACGGTCGCAATTTCGGGATCGGTGAAGACGACTGACGGAACGACGGTCGGTTCCACTGTCGCTCCCGCAGTCGCGATCCGTTCGACGACGCTCGTCGCCTCGTCGCTGGCCGCGTGGGCAAGCAGCGGTTCGCCCGCCACATCGCCGACCGCGAACACGCGCTCGTTTGCCGTCCGAAACACTTCGTCCGTCTCGATGTAGCCACTCGAGTCGAGGTCGATACCCGCGTTCTCGAGGCCGACCGAGTCGGTGACCGGTTCGCGGCCGACGGCGACGAGGACGGCATCGCCGGTCACGGTTTCGCGTCGGTTCGCCGACGAACTATCGTCGCCAGCCAGTCCAGCGGAGTCGCCGTCCTCGCCAGCTAGCTCGACTGTGACGCTTCCGGTGTCGGTGTCCATCCAGTCGGTGGCGGTTCGTCCGAACGCGAAGTCGATCCCGAGTTCGGCGGCGGTCCGTTCGACGGGATCGGTCAACTCGGCGTCGTACGCCGGCAGTATCTTCTCCGCTACTTCGACGACGGTCACGTCGACGCCGAGCTTTGCGACCGCCATCGATAACTCCATGCCGACGTAGCCCGCTCCGACGACGACGAGCCGTTCGGGCAGTTCCTCGCGCTCGAGGAGCCTACTCGCGTCGAGTATTCGGTCGTCGTCGAACTCGAATCCCGGAAGCTGGATCGGTCGGCTTCCCGTCGCGACGATCGCCCGCTCGAACCGCACTCGCGTGCGGTCACCGTCGCCCCGATCAACGGCGACCGATCGATCGCCCTCGAACGTCGCCGTGCCCTCGAGACGCGTGATGTCGTTTCGATCGCAAAGTATCTCGACGCCTCTCGTGAGACGACGGACGATACGGTCTTTCCATCGCTTGACCCCCTCGAAATCGACGCTCACGTCCGCCTCGATACCGAACTCGCTCGCCTCTCGAGCCGTGTGTGCGGTGTCGGCCGCGTGAATGAGCGCCTTCGACGGAATACAGCCGCGATTGAGGCAGGTTCCGCCGAACCCGTCTCGGTCGACGATGGTCACGTCGAGGCCCAGTTGGCTCGCACGGATCGCTCCGACGTAGCCGGCTGGCCCGGCGCCGATGATGAGCAGTTCTGTCGTCGTCGATGGTGAGTCAATCGTCATGAATTCTGTCGTCGTCGGTGTTATCTCGACTCCAGTTGGTGCCACGAGAGCTGTGGCTCTCGAGCAGCACTGGTCTGATCGATTCGTTTCGCGGACGTCGCCTTCGGGGCGTCCTCGAGTGCGGACGGCTCGTCGGCCGCGACGGCGCCGAAGGCTTCGGCCAACTGATCGAGCGACGTCTTGCTCTCGGCTTCGGTCGGCTCGGTCATCAGCGCCTCTGGCACGTTCTCGGGCCACTTCGTCGTCGGCGGGTGGACGCCGTAATCGAGCATTCGCTTGGCGAAATCGGCGGCGTCTCGATCGCCCGCGCTCGCGACGAATTCGTGGTGGAACGGCTCGAAGGGAATCTTGAGGTCGATCTGGCTCGCGAGGTAGTTCGCGTTGAGCACGGCTTTGGCACTCGCATCGCGGAGTCCGTCGCCGCCGAGTCGGCTAATGTAGGCGTGGGCCTTGAGCAGGACGAGCCAGTTGCCCATCGCGCCGTGGACCTTCCCGATCGAGCGCTCGGGTTCGAACAGTTCGTACTCGCCGTCGCGCTCGCGGACCTGCGGGTTCGGCAGGAAGGACTCGAGCTGTTCGCTGACCCCGACCGGGCCCGCACCCGGACCGCCGCCGCCATGGGGCGTCGCGAACGTCTTGTGGACGTTGTAGTGCATGATGTCGAACCCCATGTCGCCGGGTCGAGCGCGACCCAGTAGCGCGTTCAGGTTCGCCCCGTCGTAGTACATGAGCCCGCCCGCGTCGTGGACGATCGTCGCGATCTCCTCAATATTGCGCTCGAACAAGCCGAGGGTGTTCGGGTTCGTCAGCATGAGGGCGGCGGTCGAGTCGCCAGCCGCGGCCGACAGCGCCTCGAGGTCGACTCGTCCGTCGTCGTCTTCGGGGAGTTCGACGACGTCGTAGCCGGCAAGCGCTGCGCTCGCGAAGTTCGTCCCGTGAGCGCTGGTCGGTACGATCACCTCGGATCGTTGCTCGCCCTCGCCGTTGTCCTCGTGGTAGGCCTGCGCGATCAGGATGCCCGCGAACTCGCCTGCAGCGCCGGCGGGTGGCTGCAGCGTGACGGCGTCCATGCCGCCGATGCGGGCGAGATAGTCCTGGAGTTCGTGGTAGATTTGCAAGGTCCCTTGCACGCTGGCTTCGTCCCGATCCGGGTGGACCGCCGCGCTGGGTAGCGACGCGATATCCTCGGTGAACTTCGGGTTGTACTTCATCGTACAGGAGCCAAGCGGATAGGGACCGCTGTCGATCCCGTAGTTCATCTGTGAGAGTCTGGTGTAGTGACGGGCCAGTTCCGGTTCCGAGAGCTCCGGTAACTTGAGCGAATCCCGAGTGAGGTGATCGGGGAGGTCGGTGTCGTCGACCTCGACGGTCTCGAGATTCCGCTCGGACAGCAGCGGCTCGTACCCCTCGGAGTCGTCGTCGTTCCAGATGGCTTGGGTATGTCGTTGCATCAGTTTACCACCTCCGTGAACGCGTCGACCAGCTCGTCGATCCGGTGTTCGTTCCGATCGCTCACGCAGATCTGTACCGTCTCCTCGTCGACGACGTGAATCGCGAACCCATTCGCTTCGATCGCTGTGGCGACCGCGTTGGCGTCGTCGACGCGAGCCCGAAACTCCCTGAAGTGGTGGCGGTCCCGAACCGGTGCCGAGACGCCTTCGATTTCCTCGAGCCGTGACGCGGTCTGTTCCGCGAGTCGATGACAGCGCTTGGCCAGCGAGACGAGTCCCGACGGGCCCAGCGACGCGGCGTGAATCGCCGCTCGCAACGCCACCCAGGCCTGGTTCGTACAGATATTGCTCGTCGCCCGCTCGCGTCTGATGTGTTGTTCGCGGGTCTGCAGCGTCAGCGTAAAGGCCCGATTGCCGTCGTCGTCTCTCGAAGCGCCGACCAACCGTCCCGGAACCTGTCGGAGATACGCCTCGCGACACGCGAACAGCCCCAGTCCCATCCCGTAGCTCGGCCCCATCCCGAGCACGCTCGCGTCGCCGACGACCACGTCGACGCCGACATCTGCCGGCGAACGCAACAGCGCCAGCGCGACGGGGTCGGTCCCGAGACAGAACATGCCGTCGTGAGCCGACACGATCTCGCCGATTTCTTCGAGGTGTTCTTCGAGTACGCCGTCGGTCGTCGGACTCTCGAGATACGTCATCACGACATCGTCGTCGATCGCTTCCTCGAGTATCTCGGGCGTCGTCACGCCGTCGTCGGCCGGGAGTTCCTCGACGACGAGGTCGGCACCGGCGACGTAGTTCTCGAGAACGTCGCGTCGCTCCGCCCTGATGTAGTCGGGGACGAGAATGCGATCCCCGGTCGTTTCCCGCACGCGGTCGGCGAGGGTCGCGGCCTCGCCGAGCGCGGTCGCCGCGTCGTACATCGAGCAGTTGGCGATCTCGAGGCCGGTCAGTTCGACCAGCAGCGACTGGTACTCGAACAGCACCTGCAGGAATCCCTGGGTGATCTCCGGCTGGTACTGCGTATACGACGTGATAAATTCCGATCGAAGCGAGATGTGATCGACGAGCGACGGGACGTGGTGTGCGTAGTGGCCGCGCCCGAGGAATTCGATCGGCGCGTCGTTTCGCTCGAGCGTCTCGGTTAGCTCCCGGACGACGGTCTGTTCCGAGCCAGCGTCAATGTCGAACGACTCGTCGAACCGCACTGCATCGGGGATGTCGAACAGTTCGTCGACATCACTGACGCCGATCGCCTCGAGCATCGCCGCGACATCCTCGTCGGTCTGGGGCGCAAATGGCGTTCCCGTCTGTTTCTCGTCCGTCGTTTCTCTCGTCGTCAGTGTGGTATTTCCGTTCATCCGTTGATCACAGCTGTGCTCGGTATTCCGCCGGCTCAAGAAGGTGATCGAACTCGCCCGTTGGCTCGAGTTCGATCAGCCAGCCGTCTTCGAACGGGTGCTCGTTGATGAGTTCCGGCTGCTCGCGGACCGCCGTGTTGATTTCGACGACGGTGCCAGCAACCGGCGCGTACACGTCGGAGATCGCCTTGATACTCTCGACGAGTCCGAACGCCTCGTCCCGATCGACCGTGTCTCCTTCCGCAGGGAGTTCGACGAAGACGATATCGCCGAGTTCGTCCTGAGCGAAATCCGTAATGCCGATCCGAACGACCTCGTCTCGACGGTCTACCCATTCGTGCGATGCAGCGTACTGTAGTTCGTCAGGTATCTGAAAATTCATCGTTACTTCGTCTCCTCCGTTGTCTCGAGTGATTCGAGGAATCGCTGGTCGACGACCGTCGCGTCGACGGCCCGACCGCGAACGTCGACCTCAAGCGACGTTCCCGCCTCGGCGTACGCCGTGTCGAGGTATCCGAGTGCGATCGGACAGCCAAGCGTCGGACTCATCGTCCCGCTGGTCGCGTGTCCGATCGAGTCCCCATCCTGGAAAATCTCGTATCCACTTCGAACGATCGCTCGCTCGTCGACGCGAATGCCGACGAGTTGCTCGTCGACCCCCTCGTGCTCGAGGTCGCGAAGCGCTTCTCGGCCGACGAACTCGGGCTTCGAGAAGTCGACGACGAAGCCAAGTCCCGCCTCGAGCGGCGTTCGTGGCTCGTCGTCGGGATCGAAATCCTGGCCCGACAGCAGGAGGCCGGCCTCGAGTCGAAGCGTGTTGCGGGCACCGAGTCCACAGGGTTGGACGCCGTCGAACGCGTTCCAGACGGTCGTCGACTCCTCGGCCGGGAAGAATATCTCGACGCCGTCTTCGCCGGTGTAGCCGGTTCGGGCGACGAGACAGTCCACGCCGTCGATGTCGGTTCGCGTCGCGCCGAACCGTGAGAGGGCTGCGATCGAGCCCGCCGCGACGGATTCGACCGTCTCGATGGCTGCCGGTCCCTGCACGGCGACCAACCCGGTGTCGTCCGTTCGATCGTGGATGCTCACGGTGAGTCCACGTTTCCTGGCGTAGGTCGACCAACGGTCGGCCATCTGTTTCCCGTGTCCAGCGTTTGGAACGAAGAGGTATCCGTCCCGTTCGGGATACCGATAGACGACGGTGTCGTCGAGTATCGTGCCGGTCTCCGCGAGGATACACGAGTACTGTGCGTCACCCGGCGCTAACGATCGAACGTCGTTGGTCGTCAGGAGATTCATCAACTCCGTCGCATCGGGGCCACTGACGACGATTTCACTCATATGGCTGACGTCGAAGATACCAACCGATTCCCGGACGGCAGTGTGTTCCGTCCGAATGGAATCGAACGACACCGGCATCTCCCACCCACCGAAGTCGGTGAAATCGGCGCCAGCGCCACGGTGTACAGTCGCAAGTGGCGGCGTATGTAACGACACGTCTTGATCATTCGAATAGTCGATTAAATAGATTTCCCTGCCGAGTGGATCGCGACTGTCGCGATCTATCGCGTGCTTGCACGGCTAGCGCCCGCGCTGACGGTCTGCAGCCGTTGCCGGTGGCACCGTAACGCGTCGCGGTCGTACGGTACATCGTTCCACAAACCGTCTCAGGCCTCTACCGACGGACACTGGCTTCGATAGCTAACGTCGTATCCACGGTCTCGGATCGAGTCGATAATTCGTTCCGTCTGGTCGACCCCGCTGGTCTCGATCCGAAACTGCAAGTAGGCGTTTCCAACGCCGAGTTCTGTGGCCGCTCGCTCGTGACTCACGTCGAAGATGTTGGCGCCGTGTTCGGCGATGATCGCGGAAATACGGCTCATCTCGCCCGGCTGGTCACGAATGTGGACCCGAAGACGGACCAGCTGATCCCGATGGGAGAGGCCATGGGTAAGGACCGTCTGGAGATCCGTCATACTCAGATTCCCGCCGGAGAGTACCGGCACGACGGTATCGCCCTCGATGTCCAGTTGGTCGCTCCGAAGCGCTGCGATCGTGGTCGCGCCGGCTCCCTCGATCATCTGTTTGGTCCGCTCGAGCAGGAACAAGACGTTCTCGGCGATCGCGGTATCCGAGACTGTGAGGACATCGTCGACCCGGTCCCGGATGATGTCGTACGTAAGCGGTGCGATCCCGCCCGTCGCGATCCCGTCGGCGATCGTTTGGACCGATTCCACGGACTGTGGCTCACCCTTCTGCAGACTCTGTGGAACCGTCGCCGCGCCGTCCGCCTGGACGCCCACGAGTCGCGTTTCCGGGGCTAACTCGTCGATTACCGTCGCAATCCCCGCGATCAGGCCCCCGCCGCCGATCGGCACGATCACCGTATCGACGTCGGGCACCTGCGACAGGATCTCGAGGCCGATCGTGCCTTGGCCGGCGACGATCTCCGGATCGTCGTACGCGTGGACGAACACCGACTCGTCGTCGACGAGCGTCTTCGCGTGATCCATCGCCTCGCGGAACGTCTTCCCGTGGAGGGTAACGTCGGCTCCGTAGTCCGCCGTTGCATCGATCTTTGCCTGTGGCGCGTTCCGCGGCATCACGATGGTCGAGTCGAAGCCGGCTTTTGTCGCCGCGAGCGCAACCCCTTGTGCGTGGTTGCCCGCGCTCGCGGCGACGACGCCTGTCGCTGTCGCCGACGATCCCGTCAGTTTCGCGAGTTTGTTGTACGCGCCTCGCGTTTTGAACGAGCCCGTTCGCTGGAGGTGTTCCATCTTGAGTCGGACCGTTGCACCGACGGCGTCGTCCAGCGTTCGACTCGTCTCGATCGGTGTCTGCCGAACGACCGCCTCGTCGTCACACCGTCGTTGTGCCTGTCGAATATCTGTTATAGTTACGTTCATCGCTCTGTCTCGTGCCACCCCGATTGCGGCTGTTGGAACGACGTCCAGTGTGTCTCGTTTCCTGAGCCATCACCGGTAGCCGCCGTTCGTCAGCCCGTCGCGTGATGGTCGTTCCTGTAAACCGTACGTACGAACCGTATTATAGCTACGGGTGCCTCTACCGAGGCATCTTCTCGCCCATCGATGAACTGCGTTGCAGACGAAATTCCTCACACTGGGAAACAGAACGGCACGCCTAGATAAATTCAGGCTGGAAAATATAAATACCTTATTCTGAATCATGAAATATAGGTCTATGGCAACTGGTAACATACACTGCTGGAATTTCTATCCTCGAGCCTCGTTGGATTCGTCCAGTCGTGTCCATTTGTCACGGAATTGCGTTCCCAGATACTGAACGCTGGCGACGCTCGTGGGGATTGTCACGTACATTTATACCTGCGATTCACCTTGTACTGGATATGCCCGACTCGAGGGACGCCGACACGCGAAAAACCACCCAGACGTCGCTTGCAGTCGTCGAAGCGATCAATACACTCGACGGGGCGACGTTGACCGAACTGGCCGATCATACCGGCCTCGCAACCAGTACGCTCCATACCCATCTCAAAACGCTCGAGCAAGCGGAGTACGTGACCCGAATCGACGGTACGTACGAACTCGGATTGCGACTTTTCTACATTGGGGAAAACGCTCGTCGACGCGACCCCAGATACACCCTGGCCCGAGACAAGGCATTCGAACTCGCAAATCAGGTGAACGAGGAGGTAAGTTTCGCAGTCGAAGAGTACGGCCGATCGATCATCCTCTACGACGAGACGCCGTCGCCGTCGGATCCCGGCTTTCAGGTCGGTCGCTACTTCCACATGCATAGCTCCGCAAGCGGCAAGGCGATGCTTGCAGCGTTCTCGGGGGATCGCGTCCACGAGATCATCGATACCTGGGGCCTCCCGAAATATACGGAGAATACGATCACCGATGTGGACGAATTACTCGACGAACTCGAGCGAGTTCGAGAACAGGGGTATGCAGTGAATCGACAGGAAGAACTCGAAGGATTACACTCGGTCGCGATGGTGATCGACAATCCAGACGGATCGGTCTTCGGTTCGTTGGATATCTCCGGCCCACCGTATCGCCTACCGGAGGATAACGAGATCGCCGCACAGTTACGCCCCGTCGTTACCGAACTCGAGTCCGAACTCGAGCAGTACGACTGATTTACTACTGTACTTATGTAAAACATTGTCGTATATAAACTAGTTTTCGAGTGCTATGCAGTAGTATTTACGATGTGTTCTCTCATCAAACAGTCTGAAACTGAGTACTTTAATTGGTAAAAACATGATAGGACCGCCGACAGCGAACCTGTATGTACTCTCTTTTGATTGGTATCTATTAAAGATTAGTGAATAATATTGTGTATATATCAATAGTAACGAATTTAATCATCCAGCTATCGATTTTAAACGACGAGCGACTATACCCACTATATTGATCGATCTGAATAAAAATTGATTTCATGCTTTATAAATGTGTGTTGACCGTCTCCACAATTCGGGGTGGGAGCCAGTTAGTCAAGTATGTTTATATGTAGGGTTTGCACAATTCTGTCCGACAGTATGACTACGCCGACGTAATCGAAGCAGACATACTCGTTTTGGGTTACCGCGGACGCGGCGGCGAATTCCCACAAGTTCTGCAGCAGTATTAACTGTTTATTCGATAGCTCGTCCGAGCCATCTCATTGGCAACGATCTGATACCCTTCGTCGACTCCCATTCCGGGCTTTGCCAGTATCTGTGCCGGTTGTGTCGCGAGCGCTATCTGCGCACAGACTCGAGCCGAAACATCCGTTTCCGCACAGCTTCCGCCTAAGTATGCACGCGTATCGGTGTTTTCGCAGTACTGGACAGCGTCGATACTTGCAGTAATTTCACCGAGATCGGGCGTCTTGATCTGGACGACATCGACCGCGCCGGCATCAACAAAGGCGGTGACATCGTCGTAGGTGTTACAAAACTCGTCGGCGATGATGTCTACGGGTATCGAACACTCGGTTAGGGCGTCCCGGAGTGTTCCGAGTACACGAATCTGATCATCGCGTGATCCAGCCTCTATCGGACTTTCTACTTGGAGTGAATACGGCGATGCAGCGTCGCCGAGAGCTGCGAAGTAGTCTATCACCTCGTTGCGATCGTACGGGGGCGAGAAGATTTCCCCGACCGTCCCGTAGATATCTACGTGAAATGTCGGGTCGTACTCCGGAGAACTGAGCTCGGTCACTCGATCGCTGAGCCACTCCAGGTACTCGAGGAGCCGTTCTCCATCGGGGCCGATCTCAGCTACCGAGTTAAACAGCCCGTGAGGAAGAACGGGAACCTCTTTGAGAATCATCTTTTCGGCGTTTCGACGGCGGTCACTGCCGCTTTGACAGTAGATTGGAACCGGTTTGGGCGTACGGTCGATGCTGTATTCGGCACCGATTACCTCCGTCATCGTCTGTCCGGACGCCGTCGCTGCAGCATCGAGTAGCGCTTGGGAGACGCCGTATCGGACTGCCGTGTGTAACTCTTCCGTCGCAGCAATATCGCTCAGAATCTCGACGTTGGTCGTAAACTCACGGGCATCCTGACCGGCGAGGGCTTCTGAAACCGTCGTCTCAATCTGCTCGAGGTGATCCTCCGCAGTAAAAACCGTGTCGCGGCCACCGAATCCCGAGTATTGGACTGCTGTACAATCACCCAGACCGGTTCGGCCGTCTTCGAGTTCGATTATTACACTTGCGGCTTCGGCTGGCTGGCGGACATCGGTAAATCCCGCGGTAATCACCTCTCCTTTGTACAGAAATCCGTCTCGTTCCGCGTTCGCCACGATAGCTTCCTTATCGTCAAAGTAGAATCCACCCGTCGTCTCCACTGCGGTTATGTTAGCTACCTTTGTCATTTGTCGTCCATGCCAGTATTTATTGGGGGGTTATATATAAATTCCTATTACAGGGGCAGCATTGCTCTCGGACTGTATCCCGTTGTGGCAAACTCTTTCTATTATACATGGAATTGTCTTTCCCATGGCTCTTTTCTCGGGTCGGCGAGGAGATCGATTATTTACAAGTGTATGGGTGTAACCCTGGTGCTGGATCGAAGCGGTGGTACACGGTGGATGACGTATTCGTGTTCCAATTCAACGACTCGGATACGGTGCAGAAGACGGCCAATCCCCCAAAGAGACGGTGAGCTAAAAATCATGAGGCAGGGTTTTCAGGATACCCCCACCCAGCACGGGAGAGAGCACCTCCGCTACCGATACGATCAGTGGATGTTCGCTACGCTGAACGACGAGAATTCCATGATACATAGATTTATGAGGGTTAGAGAGCAAGAGAACGTATGACCCAGAGTCAACGTTTAACGACGACCGAAACATCGCTAGCGGTTATCGAGACGATTCAGGAGCTTGACGGGGCGACGCCGGCCGAACTCGCGGCGACACTCGAGTTATCCGAGAGCACCGTATACAAACATCTCTATACGCTCTCAAAGCACGGTTACGTCGCCTCTGACGGCGACGAATACCGACTCGGGGCGAGATTCTATCACATCGGGATGTACGTCCGGAACCGCAGCAAGGTATACGAACTGGCGGGCAAGTACGTCATCACACTCGCCGAGCAGTCCGACGAGGAATCCGATTTTGGAATCGAGGAGAACGGGCGCATCGTGACGCTATTCGATTCGGTCGGCAGTTCCGCCACGCCGAGCTCTCGGCTTAACAACTACGAGTACATGCATACGACGGCCATCGGGAAGGCAATCCTCGCTCGATTGCCCGAGTCACGCGTCGACGAGATCGTCGACCGATGGGGACTCCCGTCACTCACAGCGGAGACAATTACGTCGCGAGCGGAGCTCGACGCCGAACTCGACCGCATTCTGGAACGGGGCTACGCGATCAACGATCAGGAGTCGATTCCAGGCAAACGCGTCGCCGGCGTCGTCGCTGAGGATCCGGACGGACACGTCATCGGGGGGTTCACCGTTTCCGGCCCGGCATACCGGATCGAAGACACTGACCTCCACCAGGAATTTCCCGACATTCTGCAGCGAGTCGTGCCGGAGTTCGAGGCGGAACTGGTTTCGCAGGGACTCCTGTAACCTGACTCGAGATCGGCGAACGAACGGATAATCTATAGTCGCCACTGATACAATTTCCCGTCCGTCAGTTCCGACGCAACCGCCGTCCAGGTCGTGGTTGCGCCGGGACATCGGTACAGTACTCATCTATTTTCCGGCTATATTTGTTGAATATCCTGTAGTAAACGCCACTGCATCCCCCAATCTGATCGCTTCCCTCCTTCCATTCAAAAGATTAAAATAGTGTAGGTCTCACATTGAGTGTGTATGACATACGAATCTCTTCCGGTTGCAGCACTGGCACTGGCACCACCGATTCTCGCGATCGTACTCGCGATGTATACGCGGCAGGTTCTCGTGTCGTTGTTCGCTGGGGTATGGGTCGGTGCATTGATGATTGCCAGCTGGGATCCGATTGCGGCGACGGCGCTGTCGATGGGTTGGATCGTGGAAGTCGTTAGATCGCCTTTCAACACCACGTTTTTGATCTTAATCATGTTTATGGGTGCCGGCGCCGCGTTTATCTACAAATCCGGCGGGATCCTTGCGCTTCAGAACTGGATCGGCCACCGGGTGAACACGGCCCGTGACTCCCAGATTTTGACGTGGATCATCGGGATTTTCATCTTCTTCGACTCGTATACGAGCACGATCGTTACAGGTAACGCGACTCGAGAACTCTCTGAGGAAACCAATACTTCCAGGGAGATGCACGCCTACGTGCTCGACTCGACGACGTCGCCGGTGACGACCTTCGGTCCGGTTTCAAATTGGATCGGGTACCAGGTCTCGATGATCATTGTCGGGTTCGAGGCCGCGCGCTTCACTGCTTCGGAAGTCGGAATCACTGCCTTTGGTCTGTTCCTCCAGAGCATTCCGTGGAACATCTACTGTTTCCTGGCCTTTTTTATGGTCGGGTTCATCTCGATCACCCAGCGGTTCTACGGCCCGATGCTGGACGCCGAGTGGCGCTCGCGGGCCGAGAAGAAGACTCGCCGTGACGACGCGACGCCGCTTTCCGATATCACGACCGATGTCGGTGAGCCAAGCGAGAAGAACCCGACCCTGTTCAACTTCTTCGCACCGATTCTGACGCTGCTGATCGTCGGCGTCGTCTCCCTGTGGTGGCTGGGCGGCGGCCACCAGCCTGGCGTCGATGTTGCGACTGCATTCCAGGAGACCGATGTTGCGCTCGGACTTCTGTACGGTTCGTTCGCGTTCATGGTCGTCGGGATGTTCGGTGCGGTTGGCTTTGGCGCCATGGACCTCGAGGAGGCCAGCGACACCGTGATCAATGGGTTCAAAACGATGATGATCGCGGCTGCGATCATCGTCCTTGCCTGGAGCATCGGCCACGCGGCCGAACAGGTCGGAACGGCACAGTACATCGTCGACGTGATGGTCGGCAGCGGTATTCCTGGGTCGTTCTTGCCGCTTATCATCTTCGTCGCTGCGATGTTTATCGCGTTCACGACGGGGACCTCCTGGGGGACCATGGCGATCCTGACACCGCTTGCGATCCCGCTGGGGTACGAACTGGTTGGCTTGTCGATCCTCCCAGTTTTGATGGGTGTTCTGTTCGGCGGCGCAATCTGGGGTGACCACGTCTCGCCGATCAGCGATACCACCGTGATGTCTTCGATCTTCGCCGGGTCCGATCACATCGACCACGTGAACACGCAGATCCCGTTCGCGATGACCGCAGCCGGCGTGACCGTGGTCGCGTTGCTGCTGTACGCCGTTGGAATCACCTCCGCGATGGTGTTGCTCCCACTGTCGATCGTCCTCACCGCTGGCGTCGTCGTCGCGCTGAACAAGTTCGACGCGCGCCGCAAGAACCTCCCAGAGGTTATGCCAACGGCCGAGGCGATCGACAACGGCGAGGTCGATGTTGCGGGAATCGAGAACGGGAATCGCTCCGCAGTGACGGGCGCTAACGGAACCTACGACTTCTTCACGTCGATCCCGCTTATCGCGGTCGGCGTCGTCCTCGCGTACCTCGGTCTGGTGTTCGCGTTCGTGACCTTCGGATTTTGACTCACTCGCAATCGATTCTGCCTTTTCCTCGCGTTTGTTCGGGACTGCTTGACCGAACTAAGACCGATCATAACCGCTATACGTCTCCTTCTGTTAGTGTCACACATGCCATCCGTCCATGCTATCGCCACCGGTGGGACGATCGCGGGTACCTCGAGCGAGGACGGGACCGTCCCGACCGAATCGGTCCAGGAACTGGCGCGAGACTATCCGGATGTCTTCGACCGCGTCGATGTCGAACTGGATCAGTTGATGCAGACGCCGAGTTCGGAACTGGCTCTTGAAGACCTCGAGGCGCTTGCCGGCCGAATTCGGGCCGTCGCTGACGATGTCGACGGCGTCGTGGTCTTCCACGGAACTGACACGATCGAGGAGACGGCCTATTTCCTCGATCTTGTCCTCGAGGGAGACGTGCCCGTCGTCCTTACGGGTGCCCAGCGGGCACACGACCAGATCGGTCCCGACGGGCCGGCGAACGTCTGTGGCGCGTTTGACGCGGCGAGCCACGAGTACGTCCGTGACGGCGTCTACGTCTTCTTCAACGAACGACTCCATGCAGCACGGCCGGTGACGAAGCACCACAGCAGTAATCCCGACGCCTACGACTCGGGGAACTACGGGCCGGTTGCCGAACGGACGCCGGATGGGTTCTGGTTCTACCGGCGTCCCGAGAGTCTGTCGCGGACGGTCTCGGTTCGGGAACTGACGGCGACCGTCACTGTCGTCCCGACGTCGACGGACACGGACGGCGACCTGATTCGAGACACCGTCGACCGCGGCGTCGACGGCATCGTCGTCGACGGGCTCGGACTGGGAAACGTCCCCGAAAATGTGGCTGCAGCTGTCGCAGACGCGATAGAGGCGGGCGTCACTGTCGTCGTCACGACGCGGTGCCGAAACGGCGTCGTTGCCGGCGTCTATGGCTCTGGCGGTGGCGGACGGACGCTCGAGGAGGCGGGTACCGTATTCGCGTCGAACCTCTCGGCTCACAAGGCCCGGCTCAAACTCCTTGTCGCACTGTCGGCACGGGACCACGGCGACGATGTCCGTGGGCTCTTTGATCCCGAACGGTATGACGGTCACGGATACGTCCGAACTGAATGAGATGTGTAACTGTCTCCACAAAGCCGACGTTCCGTACAGAAATCGCACAATCAAAACAGATGTGACCGACTCGACATAATTACTCTATTCTGGTATAATTGGGGAATACTAACTTAGAACCAATATAATAGGAAGGGGACTAACTCAAGCGTCGATGATTAGGGCGTCGGGATGTCGATCGGCCGTACCTCTTCTGACCGTTCTCGGCGGCGCTGTGTAGATATGAGATGCCGGAGTAATGCGGTGTAAGTCGGGGTTTTTGTGCCTACGTTCGACCACCATGACGACCTTCCCACCGAGATTTAGTTAGATTTTGTAGAGTACAACGTATCCCCGAGCGAACTACTATGACGCAATATCAAACTCTATGTTCAAAACAACCAACATCGAATACAACTCATAATATTTAACTATTCACTATCCAGACTGCTGGCGGGCTCCTTACGAACGGTGGCGTAGCGCCCTCGCTCAGCAAACCCACAGCCCAAAACCAGCCGAGACGTTTTTGGCCAGTAGCTTTAGGCTGCCTTTCTCCCAATATTCACCTAGCGGGGGCGACGGGATATCGAAGCTTCCAACACCAATTGGCTCGCGCACCCCGCTACTGATCCTATCGGACAGAACTATCGGACGAATTCGCCGGACCGGTCCACCGAAGTCGCTTTATTGCCCGCTGTCCGACGATATGAACTCCTTGTGACACACCGAGTTCAGGAGGTCGTCGCTCTCGCTCGGGTGGCTCCGCTCGGTCGATGATTCTATTAACCGATACCGGACTTCTATTACAGATACCTGTTACAGACTTCTGTAGTAACCTGGGAACGGAGATAGCCCACTCGAGGTCTGGCCCCGATACGGTTTAGTGTACGCTGTTGCCGGTGTAACCGCGACCCGGACCACGGTTGCGCCGGTAACTGTAGCGTTCACCGCTGGCGGTGCCGTTACGGGCTCGGGGCCGCTTTTTGCAGGGCTGTTTCGGCAATGTTCCCTCCGTAGTCTCCACTTCGGGAAAGCGAGTCGAGAATCAACCCCAGCGATTGGGCGTGGGCCGGCTCGAGCTCCCGGAGCATGTCGTCGATGTGGCGCGTGTGTTCGTCGATCTCGAGGACTGACTCGAGCGCGTCGTGGCCGAAATCGGTTGCCTGGTCGCTTTCCTCGGCAAACAGCGCGTCCATCGCTTTCTCGATGATATCGTCGGTATCGCTGTGGAGGTCGAGCAAGGCGTCGGCGACGTTGTCCGGAATGTCGTCCAATTTGAGCGTCAGCTGACTAATCTTGACGGCGTGATCCGCGATGCGCTCGAGTTGACGGGCACTCGAGTGGTAGTCGAAACAGTCTTCGCGTGGCACACCGAGTTCTTCGGCGGCTTTCGGTGATCGCAACGTCGCACGAAAGATGCGGGAGACGACGAGCCAGAGGCGGTCGACGTCGTCGTCGCGCTCGGTGACGTCGTGGGCGATGTCGTCGTCGTTTTCGACGAGGGCGGTGATCGCGTCCTCGAGCATCGAGGTCGCGATCAGGCGCATTCGGGTGACGGCGTTGATGATCGATAGCTCGGCGGAGTCGAGCAGATCCTGGACGACGACGGTACCGGTCTGCTCTTCGACGATTTCGACGCCGATGAGCCCCTGGATCGCGTTTCGGATCGCTCGCCGTTGGTCGGTCGTGATGCGATCTGCCTCGAGCGTGATGATATCGAAGCCGCTGACGTACATCGTGAGGACGGCTCGAATCAGCTGTTCGTCCTCGAGGGTCGCTATCTCGAGTGTGCCCTCCTGATGTTCGGTCGTGGTCTGGGGCGTCACGAGCAAGGTGTCGTCTTCGGAGTACAGTTCGACGGTCGAGCCGTTACTGATGTCGTTTGCCGTTGCCCACGTCTTGGGTAGCGAGACGGTGTATGTCGAGCCTCCAGTTACCTGGACTTTCCGCGTCTCCATATAGCGCACTCTCTATGGGAGGAACATAAATCTATCTTCATCTATAGAGTCAGTGGTGATTGCACGCCACTTGGCGACGATTACTACTGTGTTTGTCCTATCCAAACAGAGAGATACGTTCGATACTATACCATATATATCACTATATATTTGAATGTACTGCAATCTACGCGCCAGGGGTCTGCTCCCCGTATTCGGGTTTGGTCCGTCGCGGATCTCGGATCGTGTTCGTCTCCGTCCGCATTCTGTTCGTGTCGCGTGAGGGTGTACAGTGAGAGACATGGCTAATAGACGATGGTACTGCCCCCTCTTGTGGACTATGTATCGATATAGAGAACTCTATTTGGATCAGCAGATAGATATATAGATATTAGCATTGCCTTTATACCGTCCGCGGCACAGTTGACGTGATGACGGACAACACGTCCGGACAAACCGGTTTCGGCGGGGTATCGAGGCGGAACTTCCTGGCTGTCGGTGCCGTGGCAGGAGTTGCAGCGATTGCCGGTTGCAGCGCGAGCGGTGACGGTGAGCTTTCCGGGACGATCGATGCGTCCGGGTCGAACACCGTCGCACCGATCACGTCCTGGGCCGGGGAACAGTTCTCCAACGAGTACCCCGATGTCCTCGTCGATGTCGCACCGGAGGGAACCGGTGCCGGCTTTCAGGAGTTCTGCCGGGCGAACTCCGACGTCCAGAGCGCGAGTCGACAGATTACGGACGACGAAGTCGACCTCTGTGGCGAGAACGATGTCGAGTACGGCTTTATCGAGGTCGGTCTCGACGGACTCGCGGTCGTCAAGAACGCCGAGAACGACTGGGTCGAGGAGATCACGCTCGAGGAACTGCAGCAGGTCTGGGAATTCGAATCCGACGTCGAAACCTGGAGCGACATTCGAAGCGAGTGGCCCGACGAAGAGATCGAACTCCACGCACGTGACAGCGCGTCGGGCACGTTCGACTACTTCACTCGCGAGATCAACGGCGAGATGGGCAACGTCCGCGACGACTACTCCGCGACCAGCCAGACCAACGAGATCATGGGTGCCGTGGCCGACAACGAGCACGGCTTCGGCTGGGGTGGTCTGGGCTACCTTCGGGATATCGAAGACGATCAACCGATCGAGGCCGTCCCCGTCGAGAGCGACCAGGACGGCGACTTCTATCTCCCCACGCAGGAGAACATCGAGGAGGGGAACTACTCGCCGCTCGCCCGCCCCCTGTTCGCGTTCGTCAACATCGCCAGCCTCGAGGACCGAACCGACCTCATCGGTTCCTTCGCTCGCTTCTACACCAACGGCCAACACGAGTTCGCCCGCGATGAGGGCTTCTACGCCACGACTGACGCCGCACAGCAAGAGAACCACGACAAGATCGACGACTGGCTCGACCAGGTCGGCGCATCGCCCGACGATCTCACCGTTCAGCGAGCGTAACCACGGAACCATACGATGAGCACTGAAACGAACCCCGGACCGGGGATTACCGGTGGCGGCGGTGCCGAGGAAGACATGGCGGCCAACAGACGTGCTCGCCGTCTCCTTTTCGGCTGTGCGGCAATTACCGTCGTCACGACGCTGGCGATCTTTTTCGTATTGCTCGATAACGCCGCGAGTTACTTCTTCGGTGCCCGATTTACCGAAATGTTGCTCGGCGCAAGCGCCGAACGGTCGGTCACGTTCACCGAGTTCTTCACCGGGGCCCGGTGGGCCCCCGACCACGCGACGCCGGCCCACGGTGTACTCCCCATCGTTTTCGGAACGCTCGCGATCACGGTCGGTGCTGCGTTCGTCTCGATCCCGATCGGGACGGCGACGGCGATCTATCTCTCGGAGTACGCTTCCGACGGCGTTCGCGCGAAACTCAAACCGACGCTCGAGATCCTTGCCGGCATTCCGACGATCGTCTACGGATATTTCGCGATCGCGTTCATCAATCCGGTCGTCCTCAGTCCGATCGCGGAGACGCTGTTCGGGATCAATATCGGTCGATACAGTATGCTCTCGGGGATGCTCGTCGTCGGCATCATGACTATCCCGATGGTCTCCTCGATCAGCGAGGACGCGATGTCGGCCGTTCCCGACGACCTACGTAACGGGGCCTATGCCCTCGGAGCGACGAAGTTCGATGTCTCGACGAAGATCGTACTGCCGGCATCGATCTCGGGCGTGTTCGCCTCGTACATCCTCGCGGTTTCGCGGGCGATCGGCGAGACCATGGCGGTCACGCTGGCGGCGGGGTTCAACGCGAACATCACGCCGAACCCGTTCGACGAGATCATGACGATGACGGCGTACATGGTCTCGATGGCCCGCGGGACGACCGCGGTCGGCACCGTCGAGTACCAGAGCCTGTTCGCCGTCGGCCTGCTGTTGTTCGTGATGACGCTGGCGATGAATCTGTGCAACGATTGGTTCAAACGCCGCTTCCAGGAGGAATACCGATGAGTACGGAAACGGACGACACTCTGTTTACCGATGTCGACCTCGTGTGGGAACACCGCAAGAACCGGATCTTCCTCGCCATCATCTTCGCCGCGTCGCTGTTCGGCGTCGTTGCGCTCGCACTGCTATTGCTCGACGTCGCGAGCGACTTCTACGTCGGACTGACCGAATACAACATCAGCCTCGTCGATTTCTTCACGCGTGATGGCTCCCGGCGGGAGGAACTCTCCGGCTTCCGAGGCGCTATCGTCGCGTCGATCATGCTGATGATCGTGACGGCGATCCTCTCGTTTTTCGTCGGCGTCGGTTCGGCGATCTACCTGGAGGAGTACGCTCCGGACAACCACATTACGCGGCTGATCGAGGCGAATCTGGCGAACCTCGCTGGCGTCCCCTCGATCGTCTACGGGCTGCTTGCATTGGCCGCGTTCGTCAACGGGATCGGGATGGGACCGATCCTGCTGGCCGGTGCGATCGCACTCGGGTTGCTCGTCATGCCTATTATCATCGTCTCGTCCCAGGAGGCGCTTCGGGCGGTCCCCGACGGGGTCAGAAACGGGTCCTACGCGACTGGTGCTACGGAGTGGCAGACGATCCGCCGGGTCGTGCTACCGGCTGCGATGCCCGGCATCATGACCGGAACGATCCTGGGACTCGCCCGTGCGATCGGCGAAACGGCACCGCTTATCATGGTCGGGGCGCTGTTCGTCAACCGAATGCCGTACGGCCCGCTCGACCGGTTCAGCGCGATGCCAACCCAGATCTACAACTGGGCTGCCGAACCGAGTCAGCACTTCATCCATCTCGCCGCTGTCGGGATCGTCGTGTTACTCGCGTTCGTGTTCGCGATGAACGCGGCTGCGATCTACGTGCGGAACAAGTACGAGACAGAGGTATAACATGGCTACAGATCACGAATCGGAACCGACGACGAACGACGCACAGCTCATTACGACCGACGTTCAGGCGACCGGAACCGGACGCAATGGAGAGCCGACCGAACCCGTCGTGACGGCGCGCGATCTCGACGTCCACTACGGAGCGGAACAGGCACTCAACGACGTCGATATCGATATTCCGGAACACCGCGTGACGGCGATCATCGGTCCGTCCGGCTGTGGCAAGTCCACGTTCCTCCGCTGTGTCAATCGAATGAACGACCAGATAGATAGCTGTCGCATCGACGGCGAGCTGTCGTTCCACGGGAAGAACGTGTACGACGAGGACGTCGATCCCGTCGCGCTGCGACGGAAAATCGGGATGGTCTTCCAGAAACCCAACCCGTTCCCGAAGTCGATCTACGACAACGTCGCCTACGGCCTCCGCGTCCAGGGGATGGCGGGCGATGTCGACCTCGACGCCGCGGTCGAACGCGCCCTTCGCGGGGCGGCCCTCTGGGACGAAGTCAACGATCAACTCGACTCGAGCGGGCTCGACCTCTCCGGCGGGCAGCAACAGCGGCTCTGTATCGCACGGGCGATCGCACCCGATCCGGAGGTCATCCTGATGGACGAGCCGACGTCGGCGCTCGACCCCGTCGCGGCCTCGAAGATCGAAGATCTCATCGACGACCTGGCCGATGAGTACACCGTCATCATCGTCACGCACAACATGCAACAGGCGGCCCGTATTTCGGATAAGACCGCGGTCTTCCTGACCGGCGGCAACCTCGTCGAGTTCGACGAGACGCCGACGATCTTCGAGAACCCCGCCGACGACCGCGTCGAGGACTACATCACCGGCAAGTTCGGCTAACCATGTCACGAACCGAATACCAACACCAACTCGAGCGCCTACGCGAGGATGTCCTCGAGATGAGCGATGTCGTCTGTCAACGCCTGCGACGGGCGCTCGAGGCCTACGAGCGAACCGACGAGGACCTCGCACAGCGGGTGATCGACGGCGATCACGAGATTAACCAGCTGTATCTCGACCTCGAGAGCGACTGTATCGATCTCCTCGCGCTCCAACAGCCCGTCGCGGGCGATCTCAGGTTCATCGCCTCGACGTTCAAGATCATCACCGATCTCGAGCGCATCGGCGACCTCGCGGTGAACCTCGCCGAGTACACGAAACGCGCGCGGCGCGAGCGCTATCCCGACATCGACATCGCCCACATCGGCACCGAGACCGTGTTGCTGGTCGAAGACGCGATGGCAGCGTACGCGACGAACGACGCCGACGCGACGGCCGATATCGCCGCGACGGACGACGAAATCGACTCGCTTTGTGAACGCGCGAGTCGAATCGTCGTTCTCGATCTCGTCGACACGCGAGGCGGTGACGACGCCCTTCTGGAGGATGTCTCGCGGATGTTGCTGACGATCCGCGATCTCGAGCGGGTCGGCGATCACGCGGTCAACATCGCCGCGAGAACGCTGTACATGGTCGATAACGACGACGAACTGATCTACTGATGAGCCAGAATCACCTGTCGCCTGGATCCCAGGAGCCGGTCGAACGGAAGGTACAGATCGCCGGCAACTCGACGTTCGTCGTCTCGCTTCCCAAGGAGTGGGCGACGGCTCAGGGCCTCGAGTCGGGGACGCCGATGTATCTGTACCCCCACGACGACCGACTCGTCGCCGCCGCCAGTACGGTGTCGACTCGAGATCGAACGCGCCGGATCGACGTCGACGGATTGTCCACGGACGCGGTGCTTCGACGGGCCCGGACGGCCTACGTCGCCGGCTGTGATCGAATCACCGTCGCCGGCCTCGAGGCGGCCGAGCCGGAGCTTCGCCGACAGGTAGAGCGGGCCGTCGCCCGACTCATCGGGATCACGATTCAGGAAGATACCGCGGACAGGATCGTCATTCGAAACCTGCTCGACGCCAGCGAGGTGTCGCTGCCACAGACGGTCACGCAGGCCCGTCAGCTCGTCCTGGAGATGTACGCCGATGCCATCGAGTCGCTGTGTACCGACGATACGACACTCGCACGACGGGTTATCGACCGCGACGACGACGTCGACCGACTGTTCGCGTTCGTGAGCCGCGGCTTTCACCGCGGGCTCGAGGACGTCCACGAGATCAATCGGCTCGGCACGGACCGCAGCGAGGCGTTTCGCCAGTATCGGATCGCACGCGACCTCGAGCGAATCGCGGATCACGCCGAAGGGATCGCGACGATCACGACTCGCCAATCGGGACCGCCGGACGACCCACTTGCGGAGCGACTCGAGTCGGTCGGCGCTGACGCACGAACGGTCGTCCGACAGGCTCTCGAGGGTGAGATCGATCAGTCCCACGAGACGGCCTCGAGCGTTCGGGCGTCGACGGCCGAACTCGATCAGCAGCTGTACGCCCAGAACGAGTCCGACGCGTACCTCTATGGGACTGCGATCCAGCGAGTCCGGCGAACAGCGGCAAACGGCATCAACATCGCTACCGCGATGGCCGAAACGTCGATCGATGCTCGAGAGTAACGTCGATCAGTTCACGAGAGTAACGTCGATCAGTTCACGAGAGTAACGTCGTTTCTCCACATCGAGGGATTCTCGTCGCCAACCGGCAGTCTTTACATAGCAATATCATCTCCGTAGACCGATCTCTGTCCGTCAAACAGACAGGATCCTACGAGAATTTCTAACTGTGTGCGGACGAGAGACTCCGCAAGTCAGCAACGACGATGGGGCGGGAATGCTCTCGTAAAACCGAAACCGAACGATTGCCTAGAGCAATTCGGGCAGCATTTCCAGCGACTCGACCTCGAGGTATGTCTCGAGTTCCGGTTCGATGTCGTCGTTGTGCGCTCGTCGAACGAACACCGGCATCAGGCCGGCCCGTTCGGCGGCGATGAGATCGGTAACCCGGTCACCGACGTAGTAGCCCGCCGAGACCTCGAGCGCGTCGAGGGCCTCCTCGAGATAGTACGGACTCGGTTTGCGCCGGAAGAAGCCGTCGACGCCGAGGTCCCGACCGCGGACGAACGAGAACTGCTCGAGTTCGAAGTGATCGACGACGAACGAGACCGCGGGATCGTAGTTGTTGCTCACGAGGCCAGTGTGACAGTGCTCCTGTATCTGGTCGAGGGCAGTCACGTCGGGGTACAATTCTCGTTTACCGGCGCGGATCCGGTCGATGATGTAGCTCGTCGAATACTCTTCGCGGCGGTGATACAGTTCGGTCGGATCGATGTCGATCGTCTCACAGGCCGCTTCGAAGGCCGAGGTATACTCGTAGGTCTCGA
Organism: Salinadaptatus halalkaliphilus; assembly: GCF_006543045.1. Lineage (GTDB taxonomy): Archaea > Halobacteriota > Halobacteria > Halobacteriales > Natrialbaceae > Salinadaptatus > Salinadaptatus halalkaliphilus. Next base: position 44,329 of record NZ_RBZW01000070.1, read on the forward strand.
GCGGTTGCCGTTCGCTGCGGTCGAGATCGAGTCCGAGGTCGTCGAGCACGTCCTCGAGGGCGTTAGTGTGGACGACTGGATCGGACCCTCGTCCCTCGAGGATCACGCCGTCCATGTCGAAAAGCACGGCGGCGTCGCTTCGGTCGTCGGGCGTTGCGTTCAATCCGTCGTTTGCTAATGTCGTCGTCATTGGTACGGTAGCGTTTCGGTTTCGTGTTACTCTGGACAGCCACAGTCGTCGGCTGTCGAATCTGGATCTTCGTCAGTAGTCGAATCGCTGTCATCATCAGCAGTCGAATCCGTCTCCGCGTCGGCATCGTCGTTCGACTCGTCCTGGTCCGTTGCATCGACGAGACAGCCCGCAAGCGCCGTCGACAGCCCCAGACCAGCTCCTCCGAGGAGGCGTCGACGACTCGGCCGATCGATCGGTGTCTCAGCCACGTCGATCACCGGACCATCGCTCGAGCGCGAGCGGAGACGGTTTCGCTCAGGAGGACGATACCCAGGATCGCGATGAGTATCAGCGCGACGGTCGACCACTGGAACGCGTCGACGGCGTCGAACAGTTGGACGCCGATACCGCCGGCGCCGACGACACCGAGAATGGTCGCCCCGCGGACGTTGATATCCCAGCGGTAGACGCTGATGCCGACCAGTGCGGGCTTGATCTGCGGGATGACCCCGTAGAGCAGCACCTGGAACGTGGAGGCGCCGGTCGCGTCGATTGCCTCGACCTGGTCGAACGCGATCTCCTCGATTTCCTCGCCGAGGAGTTTGCCGACGAACCCGATGGATCGGACGCCGATCGCGACCATGCCGGCGAAGGCCCCGGGACCGAACATGACGACGAACAACATCGCCCAGATGATCGTGTGGACCGAGCGCGACACCGTCACGATGAGTTTGCCGACCGCGTAGGTCACCCTGTTGGGGGTCGTATTTCTCGCTGCGAGAAAGGCCACCGGGATCGACAGTACGACGGCGAGAATCGTTCCCACGACGGCGATGTGGATCGTTTCGATCAGTGGCATCACGATATCGGGCGCGTAGGCCCACTCCGGCGGATACATCCGGACCGCCAGGTCGAGCAGTTCGGGCGGCGAACTCGCGACGTACTGCAGATCGAGGTCGAGCCAGAGCCACGAGCTGAGGACCGTCGCCGCCGCAAGTACCGCGATCGCCAGCCGCTTGATTCGGTCTCGAGTGTCGTACCGTTGCCAGTTGCGTCCGGGTTCGACAGCCATCACTGAACCCTCCGTCGGACGTACGCGCTAAATAATTCGCCTGCAAGCACCACGACGATGATCGCGACGAGGATCGTCCCGGCGAAATCGTACTCGTAGCGATCGAACGACCGCATCAGTAGGGTTCCGATGCCGCCGGCTCCGACGATGCCGATGATCGTCGAGGAGCGGATATTGATGTCCCAGCGGTAGACAGTTAACCCGATAAACCGGGGTGCAACCTGTGGGATGACCGCGTACACGAACGTCTGGAAGCGAGACGCGCCGCTGGCTTCGATCGCCGATTTGGCTCCCATGTCGATATCTTCGATGTCCTCGGCAAACAGCTTCGAGAAGAAGCCGATCGTCAGGTAGCTGATCGCGATGATTCCCGCGAGCGGGCCGACGCCGACCGCCTTGACCGCGATGATCGCGATAATGAGTTCGTCGATCGATCGCGTGATACTGATAATACCACGGTTGAGGTAGTACAGCGGTTTCGGGGCGAGGTTTTCGGCCGCACCAACCGCGACCGGCACCGAAATCAAGACGCCGGTAAACGTCGCGACGAACGCCATCGCGATCGTTTCGACCATGTAACGGCTGACACGTTCGAGGTTCGCACTCGAGGTGTCTGGCGGGACCATGCTCTCGACGAGCAACACGCCATTTTGGACGCCGATCAGCACTCTCGGTAGCGTGACGCCCGACAGGAGCGAGACGATCGACCAGAGCACGAACAGCGTCGCGCCGCCGTAGACGCCCCACTTGAGCCGCTGACTCCGAAAGGCGGTCGGCCGCTGCCAGTCGCCGTTTCCGGTGGTCACCTCGCTAGCGCCGTCCTGTGTCGCCACACTAATCACCCGTGAGTGACGGTGTATCGACGACGCGTTCGGTGTCGTCGGTCCCACCGGATTGGGACGTCGTGTCTCGATCGGCCGTCGACGCTGCGATGGCTTCGCCCCGATAGATGACGTCTTTGGCGTTCTTGTCGAGGTCGTCCGTCGGGCCGTCGAAGACGAGCTCGCCGTCGTGGAGACCGAGAATTCGGTCGGCGTACTCGACGGCCAGCGGGACCTCGTGAATGTTGATAATGATGGGGATATTCCGTTCCTCGGCGATGGCCGTGAGCAGTTCCATGACGGCGTGAGACGAGTCGGGATCCAGACTCGAGGTGGGCTCGTCGGCCAGGAGTATCGTGGGCTCCTGGACGACGGCACGGGCGATGCCGACGCGCTGGCGCTGGCCGCCGGAGAGTTCGTCGGCGCGCTTGTTCTCCATGTCGGCGAGGCCGACCGTCTCGAGGATGTCGTAGGCCCGCTCGACGTCTTCGGGCGGGAAATTTCGCCGAAGTGCGGCCCAGTTCGAGACATAGCCGAGGCGACCGGAGAGGACGTTCTCCATGACGGTCAGGCGTTCGACCAGGTTGTACTCCTGGAAGACCATCCCGATGTTTCGCCTGGCCGCTTTCATCTCGTCGTCCGCGAGCGCGGTGAGATCCTCGCCGTCGAGTCGGACCTCGCCCTCCGTGGGTTCGGTTAGTCGGTTGATACACCGGATGAACGTCGATTTTCCGGCTCCGCTGGGGCCGATCATCGCGACGATTTCGTTCCCTTCGACCGTCGTCGAAACGCCGCTTACTGCCTCGTCGCCTGTCGAATACACCTTGCGTAGGTCGATTGTTTCGAGCATAATTGGTTACCGTGGACTACTGTCGGTCGGTTACAGGTTCGCTTCGTCGTACTCGACGTCGTTGTACTGCTGGTTGATCATGACATCGTGCCAGTGGTTGACGTAGTCGACCTCGACGAACTGCGGGTAGGCGGCTTCGGCGTAGGTGGTTCCCTCCCAGTCCGTGTGCAGCCAGGTTTCGCGTGCGCCCTCGATAATCTCTTCGTGGAGGTTGTACCGATAGCCGATCGGGCCAGGCGGGAACGGATCGGCCGCCCAGACGACCTTGAAGTCGTCGAAGTCGATGTCGTCGACCGCTTCGACCGTCTGCTCCCAGCAGGTGCTGCAGATCGGCCCGCAGTCGTAGTCGCCGTAGGCGATTCCGCGAGCGGACTGTTCGTGTCCGCCGGACATCTCGGGATTGTAGTTCTCGCCGTTGGTCAAGCCAAAGTGTTCGTCGAACAGCGCCGACGGTGCCTGGTTCCCCGAATTCGACGACGCTTCCGTGTGTGCGACCCGGTGGTCGTTGAAGTCTGCGACGCTTTGAATCTCGTCCATGTCGGCCCGGGTAATCGCCAGCAACCGGTAGCCGAACTGGCCGTCGCCTGCGACGCCGGTCGCCAGCGGGACCATCCCGGCCATGTTCACGCCGAACGGCGTGTTCCCCGTCGCGAAGTTCGCGAGGTGGATCCGTTCGGACCGCATCCCCTCGACGACCGCCGCGTAGCTGTCGATCGTCTGAAACTCGACGTCGCGACCGGTTTCGGCCTCGAGTTTCTCGATCATCGGCTCGATCTGGTCGCCGTAGGCCTGCTGGGTGTCTTCGCGAGGGAGGTCGGCGTAGACGATCGGGTCCGGATCGATCCATTCCGAGGAATCAGCAGGGTGAGCTGCCGGTTCCTGTCCGTAGACGGCCGACTCACGGCCACGATTTCCCATCGCTTCGAGGTCGTGTTCGGAGCCACGGATGAAGTCGTGCTCGGCCATCTTCCCCCCGAGGTAGTTGTTGTTCTCCCAGTCGGGATTCTGTGGGTCGAAGTCGTCCGAGAGCATCGGGTCACCGATCCCGCCGTTACCGTTGCCATTGCCGTTACCGTCGTCACCGCCGAGTCCGGCACCTGCCTCGCCACCGTTACCGTCTCCCTCGAGACAGCCGGCTAGTGCGGCCGTCCCGACTGCTCCCCCAGCAACGATGAAGTTTCGTCGCGTCCGATCGATACTCGAATTGGAGTGGTTGTCCACCATCAGCAGTATCTCGCGACGCCCTCCTCAATAACACTTATATTATTGATACTTTCGGCCGGGTACGACTCGGTACGCCGCAGGGACGCAAGTAGTGTGAACAAGTTACAACGTACTGGCCCGATCGATACGTATCGATACCTACTGGTCAAACCGGTACGTATCGATACCCAGTAGACAGTTCGAATACGGTCGAATATATCTGTTTGAGCGCTCGAAAACCGAGAATTTGAAATGGTGGGACGCAAAGAGACGGTATGATTCGCAGGCGATTGCTCACCAAGGGGCCGGCAGACCCGCCGGGGTTCGACCGGGCGGCGTGTCCATCGTCGCCGACCGACCTCTACATCAGCTACGACGGATCACGATTCCACTGTCAGGCGGTTTCGTCGGCCAATGGGTCGTGGGAGCTGTTGTTCGGCCGGCGAGCGGACGGCGATCGTTCACGCTGGTTTCGCTTTCGGCAGGACGAACTCGTCGATACGCGACACGTCTCACGGCCGGTCGACGGTGCGATCGCCGACGACGGGACTGCAATCGTGGTCTCGGCCGGCGACCCTGCGACGCTCGGTGGCGAACTGACCGTTCTCGGCGACGACGGGATCGTCCTCTCTCGGCAGTTCGACCGGAGCCTCGGCCGTCCCGTCGTTCGGCCGGACGGCGACGTCTGTGCCATCTCCACTCGGCCGCCGGAGCCGACGGTGTACGGATGCTGTCTGCGGACGGAAACGTGGATCCTCGAGCGAACGTTTCGGGAACGGACGATTCGGCTGCTTGGCTTTCACGCCGACGGCGACGAGTCGTATTGTTACGTCGGCGTTCGTTCGGCTGGGGATCCGTATCTGGCACTGGACGAAGAGGGCGAGGTCGCCTGGGAGAGCGACCGACACTGGGCGACGCGGTCGCTTGCCGACCGTGTCGGCTCGTTCGTCGACTCGATTCGATTGGGTGCCTAAACACACGCAATCGCCGCCGACGTGACTCCCAGCGGGTTACGAGTAGTAGTCGACGAACAGCCGACACTGTGTCTCGAGGCTGTCGCTGACCGACTCCCAGTCGACGAAGCGATGCGTGGGTCCGATAACGGCGACGATCGGCTCGTCTCGATAGACGCCGATCGATCGCTTGGCCGTGGTTTCGATCGCGACGTAGGGACCGTCCCGAATCGTCTCCGCGTCGCGATACGGCTGGGGCAGGTCCGATCGCCGAACGCCGAGGAGGAGATGGTTCGGCATGAATACGAGCGCGGTCTCGTAGTCGAACGGTGGCTGGGAAAGCACGCCGGCCAGCAGGTAGGTTCCGTCTTTACAGTCACTCACGCCGTCGACGAGCGTTTCCTCGACGGTCCGATGATAGTCGTGGACACCCTTCGAGTCGATGTCGGCGGCGTACTCGAACGACTGGACGAATCGCACGACGGTCACGAGCTCTGCTCTTCCGAGACCGTTCGTTTCGGTCAGCTCTCGATCCGAATTCGCCGGCAACAACTGATCGACGAGGTGGCGGGCGTACGGATTTCGCGTCGACTCGAGAAACGTCCGGAAATATCCGCGGGGACGATTCCGGGATCGATAGTACGCGGCTTTGCTTACCGGATACGTCAGTTCGGTCGCTCGAGCCCCGGCTCCGATCCAGCGATACTGCGTCTCGAACCGACCCTCGAGATCGGCTCGGGTGAGGTCGAACCACGCGCCCGAACCGTCGGTCGGTGGGTCGTCCACCTCGTCGATGTCGTCCGCTGATCGCCCGCGGGGATTCGATTCACAGAGGTACTGCCCCGCCGTGGTTTCCGTCTCCGGGAACCGGCATCGAATCTCGTATTGCCAGCGTTCGACGAGGGACTCGAGCACCGCGTCGTCGAACTCGAACGTCACCGTTGGTGGCTTCGTCGACTCACAGACCAACGGCCCGTCTCGAGCGCGAAGTATTTTCCCGTCCGGAAAGCGGCGTTTGTACGCGATCGGCTCGAACGCGGGCATTCGACCCGACGAATCGAACTGAACCGTGATCGACTTCGACGACTGCGCGACGATCGTCGCCTCGATCGACGTTCGATTGATCGCGACCGGGTCGGCAAACCCCTGATCGGCTAGTTTGGACACGACCGACCGTGTGGCGGTTGATGGGCCGTATGCGAGCCCGCTGCCGATCGATCCGATACGTGCGACAGCCGTCAGTAAGTCACGGCGGTTCATAGCGGTAGGTGACCGGCGCCGATCCGGCCCTAAGTGGGTGTTTTCACAATCGCGTCTTTAATACATCGAATTTTTTATATTTAGGGACGCGTACCCACAGGTACTTGTACGGTCGACTATGTATCGTGTGGGTTTTGAAATCAGGTGCTTCGAGTCTCCTCGTGGGCGGATTCGATGCTCAGACGGCTACATCTCTCGCGGGAGTCTCGATCACGTGATTCTCTGTATCCGTATATAGTCCTCTACATCGAACATATAAACGACTTATCCATCTCTAGCCGACGGTTCCAGTAACTCAGCTGTGACATCTGTGCATCCGACAGCTACCGACCGGCTGCCGTTCGACCAGCACCGCCTCGAGCTCGACCAGTACGCCGACATCTACGTCGCCGGTGACGTCCACGGCTGTCTCGCGGCTCTGGAGCGGCTCCTCGAGACGCTCGATCTCGGCGCCGACGATCTCGTCATTTTCGTCGGAGATCTGGTACGAAAAGGGCCGGCGAGCAAAGCCGTTCTCGAGCGCGTTCGGTCGTCCCCGCAGTTGCTGAGCGTTCGCGGGAACAACGAGCAAAAGCTCCTCGACGGGGACGCGACGCTTCCGGCCCTCGACGAGGCGGACTACGAGTACATGGCGTCGCTCCCCGTCGCAATTTCGTGGGACGGTGGACTCGTCGTCCACGGGGGCGTCGATCCGGAGCGGGCACTATCCGAGCAAACGGGAGCGGATCTACTGACGATGCGCGCACCGAACGGAGACGGGTACGACGGTCCGTTCTGGTTCGACGACTACGACGGACCGCGACGGGTCTTTTTCGGCCATACGGTCCTCGACGAACCGCTCGAGCGCGAGTGGGCCGTCGGGCTGGATACCGGCTGCGTGTACGGCGGCAGTCTCAGCGCCTACGACGTTCGACGCGAGACGGTCATCAGCGTTTCCGCGAGCGGTCACGTGTCCAGGTCGGACGACAAGATCGTTACCATTACCGATCGGAAATGAGCGAGGAACGCCCATCCGAGTCCGACGACGGCAGGTCGGTGTCGACGTCGACGACCGATTCGGACGAGAACCCGTCCGACGAGGCCGACACGACGCCCGACGACGAGGCCGACACGACGCTCGAGTTCGTCCAGCAGCGCGAATTCTCTCCGTGTGACCCCGAGCGAGAGACGGACCGACGGAGCGACGCGGTGAACACCAGCGACGGAGTCGACGCATCGACTGACTCTCGCCCATCCGATCACGCTGTGGACGTCGATCTGTCCGATCCGAAGTACTATCTCAACCGCGAGCGGAGCGAACTCGCGTTCCAACGTCGGGTTCTGGCGGAGGCGATCGACGAGGACAACCCACTGCTCGAGCGCGTGAAGTTTCTGGCTATCTTCACGACGAATCTCGACGACTTCTTCCGGAAACGGGTCGGCGGTCTCAAACAACAGATCGCCGCGGGGGTGACCGACGAAACGCCCGACGGTCGCACACCTCGAGAGCAGTGGAGTGCCGTCCTCGAGGACGCTCGAGCGCTCTTCGAGCGACAGAGTCGGTGTTATCGCGAGGCCGTCCGCCCGGCGCTGGCCGAGGCCGGCATTTCGATCGTCGACTACGACGACCTATCGTCTAACGAACGAGACGAGATACGATCGTCCTTCGAGAGTTCGGTCCTCCCGACGCTGACCCCGCTGACGTTCGATCCCGCACACCCCTTCCCGTTTATTTCGAATCAGAGCCTCTCGCTGGCCGTTCTCACTCGAGAGCGTCCGAACGCCGAACTGACGTTTTCTCGGGTGAAAATCCCGCGTAATCAGGTTCGGCTCGTCCAGGTCGGTACCGAGACGCGGTACGTCCTTCTCGAGGATATCGTCCGAGCCAATCTCGACGCGCTCTTTCCGGACGTCGAGATCGTCGATACGGCGCTCTTTCGCGTCACCCGTAACGCCGAAGTTCGGCGCAACGAGGCCGTCGCCGAGGACCTAATCGAGATGATCGAGGAAGTGATCGAAGAACGACGGTTCGCGACTGCGGTTCGTCTCGAGATCGAGCCCGACGCGCCGGAACTGGTCCGCGAGATCCTCACCCGTGAACTCGATCTCGAGGACGACGAAGTCTTCGAACGACAGGGACCGCTCGATTACCGCGACTTCGCGACCCTGACGGATCTCGACCGCGACGACCTCACGCTCTCGGAGTGGACGCCCCACCCACATCCGCGACTGGCTTCACCGGAGACCGACCGAAACGTCTTCGACGTGATTCGTGATCGCGACGTACTCGTCCATCACCCTTACCACTCCTTCGAGGGGACCGTCCAGCGATTTCTCGAGACGGCGGCGAACGATCCGGATGTCCTGGCGATCAAGGCCGCGATCTACCGGACGGCGAGTGACTCCCAGGTCATCGAGAGCCTCCTCGAGGCGGCTCGCAACGGCAAGCAAGTCGCCGTCATGGTCGAACTCAAAGCGCGCTTCGACGAGAAGAACAACCTCGAGTGGGCGAAGAAACTCGAGGAAGAAGGCATCCACGTCGCCTACGGGACGATCGGCTACAAAACGCACACGAAGACGTCGCTCGTCGTGCGTCGGGAAGCAGACGGCGTCAAGCTATACTCCCACGTCGGCACCGGAAACTACCACTCCGAGACGGCAAAACGGTACGAGGACCTTGGCCTGTTTACCGCCGACCGGGACATCGGACAGGACCTCGTGAAACTGTTTAACTACTTCACGGGCCACTCGATGCCTCGGGAGTACCGCGAACTCCTGATCGCACCGGGAAACATGCGCGATCGGTTCGTCGAGTTGATTCGCGCCGAAGCCCAGCGCGCTCGAGACGGCGAGCCGGCCCGCATCGTCGCGAAGATGAACCGCCTCGAGGATCCCGAGATGGTTCGCGAACTCTATCGGGCCTCGATTGCCGGCGTCGACATCGACCTGATCGTCCGCGATATCTGTCGGCTCCGCCCGGGTCTCGAGGGCGTCAGCGAGACGATCGGCGTCCACAGTATCGTCGGCCGCTTTCTCGAGCACTCTCGAATCTGGTATTTCTACGCCGGGGACGACGAGCGATACTACATCGGGTCGGCCGATTGGATGTCCCGAAACCTCGACAACCGCGTCGAAGCGGTGGCACCTATCGACGATCCGGGACTTCAGGAGACGCTCGAGACGATTCTCCACACGCTGCTTCGAGATACCGACAACCGCTGGATCATGGACGCCGATGGGAACTACGAACCGGCGACGAAAGCCGCTGGTGAGGACGGCTGTGACGTCCACGAAACGTTCATGCGGGCCGCACGGACCGACGACTCGTAACGAGGTGCTCTCGTCGACTCACCCAGCGACGGCAGTTGCCGATTATGTGACTGGCCGGCGGTTGCGGTTCGGTCACCGAATCGTCCGCAAAAGCCGTTGCGATCAGCTCGTTTCGGCGATCATCACAGCGGCGTTCGGCATCGCGAACGGTTTGGATCTCCTCGACGACCGATCCGGACTCGCGCTGCTCTGTGATCTCCGTAGAGCTCTGCCGGAGTACGGAGCGACGACCGGTTGTTCGGCTCTGGGTCTGTGCAGTGTGGTCGGGGAACGAACTTCGCTGTATTCTCGGGCGAACCGATGTGCCGTATCGGTAATTTGGCATACATTGACAAACAGTATTTTACGGAAATACGGATGTAATTCGACGCTGCGTTTTCAGTCTGTGATACGAGACCAGACGCAGTTGGTGCCGTGTATTCCCACTGAAAAGCGGACTTGTCGGCCGTCGTCTCGGAACGCCTACGGACCGTCGACAAGCGGTTCACCGGCGACTCGAGGCGGTTCGTAGCGCACCGGACACGCTTCGAGCGTGGTCTCGGTGAGCCCGAGTAGCGTTCGGACGAATGGGGGACCCGTTGCTGCGAGTTCGTAGGCTTCTTGCCGAGCGTTCTCGGTCGCGTTCGACACCAGCCAGACGTTCGTTCCGGTCGGATCGATCTCGAGCAGGCAGTAGGCCTGCGGATAGGATGCGATCGCCGGCGCGATCAGCTGGCGGACGCCACCGTGACTCGCCAGCGACGGCAGGTGGTGATGGCCACTGAGAACGAGCGACACGTCGTTCGCCTCGAGGACGGCTCGAACCCGATCCTGATTCTGCATCGTGAAGGTCTGCCAGGGCTCGACGGCGCGAAGGGGCGGACCCGCTATCGGAAACGGGTTGTGATGGCCGACGACGATCGGCGTCGTCGCCGTCGGAAGCTGCTCCTCGAGCCACGCCAGTTGACGTTCCGAGATCGTCCCGCGGTGGGTGTCGGTGTACGGTCCATTCGGTCCGCCTGCGGTGTTGACGACGAAGAGCTCGAGATCCCCGATCTCGTATCGCAGCGGATACGACCCGGTAGCGTAGCGGTCCGCGAACGTTGCCGTCGAGATGCAGCTGTGATCGTGCTGGCATTTCTGCAGATCGTGGTTTCCCGGCGTCGCGAGCAGCGGCGCCTCGAGTTCTTCGAAAAGCACGTCGACACGTTCGACGTTCCACGGTTCGCCGTCTTTCGTCAGGTCGCCGGGACAGACGACGAGATCGATCGCCTGCTGATTGAGTTCCTCGATCACTGTCCGAAGGCGCTGTTCGGTTCGGTGAAACACGCGAGGCGTTCTTGTCGCGCGCGTCGCCACGTGTGGATCACCGACGACGGCGAGTCGCGTCGCCGCCTCGGTAGTCGGTTGCTCGAGGCGACCCAGAAGCACTCGGTCGTCGACAGCGTGTAATCCCTGCATCGGTGCTTCGCTCATGGTTTTCCCCCGCTTGGATGTCCCCTCGAGTTATGGTTGCTCGGCAGTCGAACGATAGCTGTCGTGGCGGTGGATTGCCGACCCATTTGTGAGAGTTTTGCCCCGAGCCCGAAAAGGAGTTTATATGTTGTGTTCATAGCCGACACGTCGTACGCCGTGTTCTCCGGTGTGGATCTGTGGAGAACGTGCGTCTATCGAGCGTCGGTGTTCCTGTTGGGGCGTCTCGTGGGATCGATACCCGAACACCCGACTCCGTACTGCTGTTAGCAACTATCTTATACCGGTCGACCGTTCCCTACTGTGGGTGGTGAATTGACCACCATCACATCGATACGGTGGCCACACTGCACCGCTGTCTGTTATGGACTGCTGTCAGTTATCCCGGCAGGCGCTTTCCTGTAGCCGCACCGGTACACCGACAGCAGTCCGTGTGATTGATCAATACTCCCTGCTACGATCGTCGTCCGAAAAGCCCCGTCTCGACGGTCGTCCTCGCCCGCTCGATGCTATCACCGACCTCCGCGATCGACGCAAGCACCGGATACGTACACTCGGCATCCTCGTAGAGATAGCGCTCGAAGGTTCCAACGCGGGCCAAAGAGCACTGTCTGTTCTGTCGCACCTGTCGTTGTCGGCGAGCCGCAAGCTCGTCACAGTGCTGTCGCAGCCCGACCAATCGTCGCCGCGTGAGTCGCAACGCGTTGTACTCTACCGACTCGATCGGCTGCTCGAGAATCGATCGAAGATCCGCACAGATCGACGTAAGCATCCGTTCAGCGTCGGTAATAGCGTCGGCTTCGCTCTCGAGTTGCTCGAGGAGTTGGGTCCGATTCTCGATTGCTTGCGTGGTCGCCGTTCGTAGCGACTGCTGTAGCTGCGGGTGGAGTTGCGTCGCCTGGGCAACCGCAGCCGCGATTTCGGGGCCGAACTCTGCAGCCATATGCTCGTCCCACGGTTCGCCGTAGACCGACTCGTAGTGTGAGACATCGAGCACCGTCTTTTTGTACGTCGCTGTGACGGCTGAGAGACCACTCGGTTGCGGGCGTGTTCTGGATACCACCGACGTGGTCCCACCCAGCTGGGTAGTCGTCGTCGATGGACTCGCTTTCGGCGACCGTGTCGATGTCGGCTCGAGTTCCCGGATACGCGTGCCGAACCGCTCGAACGCACGCCGCTCCTCGCGTAACTGCCCTCGCTCTCGCTCGAGCAGCCGATCGAGGTGGTCGAAATCGATCGTCGGAATATCACCCTGCATGATAGTATCGCACCGAAGCCGACGACCGTAAACGTCACTAGTAGTCGTTACGACAGCTAGCGTGGGCACCATAGTCACGGATAGACTATTCCGCCAGAGGTACTGCCGGCTCGGTCTACGTTTTCGATCGACTGATACGGTTTACTGTAAGTCATTGCCGGCGCAACTGCGACCCGGGCGGCGGTTGCGCCGGTACATCGTTACAGCAATCCGTATGAGTCGGTTCTTCGCGTGCGACGCGGCTCCCGACACCGACGTGAGTACGAAGCGCTTGCGATTCGTCCATACGTCTCAATAGGACAACTAGCAGTAGCTTTGTACGGCACCCCCGATGAGTCTGATACGAGGCCCACCGATTCCCATGACAGACTCCTCGAGCAGATACGACGCGACAGATCACACGCAGCGATTGGCCGATGCGAATCCAGAGACGCCCCGAACGGCCGATCTCGATTCGATCGTCGTTCGGTACGACGACGGTCCGGATCGGTGTACGATCACGCCTCGCGAGTGCCCCGAGCGACTGCAGCTGACGGCGTGGTTGTCGGCGGATATCGACGCGTTCGTCGACCTCCAGGAGTGTCGATAGTTCATCTCCCAGGCGTGGCATCCGAAAAAGCTGCCACTGCACCTTCGAGTGACGGTGGCCTCCGACTGCGACGGAATCTGGTGTCGGTTTCGCTGGTCCCAACCCACGAACTCGAGCCCACCTCACCAACTCCGGAAGGCTTATTGCTTATCTGAACAGCTGTTCATCTATGAGTCGCTCCGACCACCGACGCCGACGACTCCTCGAGGCGCAACTCGGGAGTGTCGTGACGCGACCGTCCAGACCCGTCTCGAGACACTCGAGGCCACGCGAGGTGAGACAGCGTGGCTGACCGGCCGATCCAAGTCGCGTTCGTCTGCGTCCAGAACGCCGGACGAAGCCAGATGGCGACGGCGTTCGCAGAGCGCGAGCGCCGTGATCGCGACCTCGAGGACGAGGTCGTCGTACACACCGGCGGCACCGATCCGGCCGACGAGGTCCACGATGTCGTCGTCGAGGCGATGGCCGAACGCGACGTCGATATCGGCGACCGCGTCCCGCAGGCGATCTCGACCGACACGCTCGCCGACTGCGAGTACGTCGCGACGATGGGCTGTTCGACCCTCGAACTCGACGACGATGTCGACGTCCGCGACTGGGCGCTCGAGGACCCCCACGGCGAGGACCTCGAGACCGTTCGTGAGATTCGCGCCGAAATTGAAGGTAACGTTGCTGACCTGTTCGACGAGATCGCGCCGGATACGAACCGCTGAACGATCCGGGAGACCATGGTCGCTGCGTTCACCTCGTGGGAACTGCTGTTAGTCGCGTTCTCGGGTGGCGCGTTACAGTCGTTCTCGCTGGCCGGACTCGTCGTGACCGTCGGTGAACTGTACGCGCTGGTTTTCCGGACGACCGGAGGAACGGCGCCGCCGGTCGATCTCACGGATACGATCGCGTTCGGCGCAGTGCTCGGTCCACACGTCGCATTCGGTTGCGGCGCCGTGGCCGCAGCGTTCGCGGCCCAACGGGGCTATCTCGAGACCGGTTTCGAGTACCACGACGCGAAAAGGGTGTCGTCCTCTCGGCACTCGCCCATCGCATCGTGTTCGGCTACGATCTGTTCGGCGCATCGCCGCGAACGCTCTTGGACATATCTCAATACGAGCACAACGAGCGTCGAGATCCGTCGGGTGGGATCCCCTCGGACGGCGGTCGGCTGGGTCGGGGCTGGAAGTCCTTCGGCGTCGGCGCACCCGGTCGTCGAGCAGGCGACGGTGTCGTCCGAACTGGCGGCCGGGTTCGCGAGTACGGAGACGTTTCGACGCACGGTCTCTCTCGTCGGGCCCGTCTTCACAGCGGTTCTCATCGCGGGTCATTCCGGCTTTTCGATCGGTCTTCGCACGCCCTCGCGGTCGCGGTCGCTTTCGGTGCGGGGGCACGATCGTCCAGCAGTCCCGCTACGACGCCGGTCAGGATCCTATCGGGGATTCGTTCGATGGCGTCGCACAGATCAGACGGATCTGTGCGAGATCGTTCGGACCGCCGTCGTCATCCCGATTGCAGCCATCGAGGACGTTCTCTGGGTGTAGGTCTGACCCGAATTTCCCTTCCTATCACCGCCGTCATCGGTACGGTCGGCACTGGCTACTTTCTGGTGTTGTGCGAGGCGTTCGAGGCGTATCGCTAGGCTCCGATCCGGGCCTCGAGACCGATGGGTTCCGCCGCCTGGAACCGATGGCGCCGCCACAGTCTCTGGCTTATGCCAATCCACACATTCTATATTATACTATTAATCCGGTCTATTATAGATATGGATATAAAGAGCAATATAACTTGACCCGGCACCGTCTCAGTTTTCTCCCGTTGTCTCCTATTACGTTGATTGTCAAACGGGGGATAGAACCTTCTGTTGAGTAGCTCATCCGATGTCCGTTGCCACGAAGAATCGAACGACTACCACGTCGGAGTGGACCCTCTCTCGAATCGACCGTATACCGTTCTATCTTCCGTAAATGAGGGCCCTGTCGTCCGTTCCGCGTATCGATCGCCTTCGATTCACGGCCTCGAGTGAGATCGACTCGAACCAAGTAGTATTGCTATAATAGTGGAATACTATATGGGAAAATTACAATCAAATATATGTTATCAACCGCAACGACTGCCGTGTCTACGGAACGACCACGGCTCGGACAGACGGCTACTCGAAACGAGTTTTCGAGGCCAACGTCGACCGATAGCTCGGCACGACGGATCGGACGATCAGGCGTCGGGCCAGCGTTCGATGTAGACCGCTTTGTCCGTATAGAAGTGGATCATGTCCTCGCCCTGCGCGTGGAGGTCACCGAAGAACGAGTCTTTCCAGCCGCCGAAGTGGAAGAAGGCCATCGGTGCGGCGGTGCCGACGTTGACGCCGATATTGCCGATGTCGGCCTCGTGACGGAATTTCCGGGCGTCGGCACCGCGTCCGGTGAACAGGCTGGCTGCGTTCCCGAACTGGCTTTCGTTCAGTCGTTCGATAGCATCGTCGACCGAGGCGACCGAATCCAGCGCGAGCACCGGTCCGAAGATCTCTTCCTGGGAAATCACCATGTCTCCAGTGACATCGCCGAAGACCGTCGGGCCGAGGAAGTTCCCGTCCTCGTATCCCTCGACGGTCACGTCCCGGCCGTCTCGCAGGAGCGTCGCACCCGCTTCGATCGCCCTTTGGACGTAGTTGCGAACCGTCGATTCGTGCTCCTCGCTGATGAGCGCCCCGATATCGGTGCCATCCTCGAGTCCGTAACCGATGGTCTGGGTCTCGGCTTCCGCGACGACGAGGTCGCTAAACTCGTCGTAGACACTCTCTTCGACCAGGATGACGTCGTTGGCCAGACAGCGTTCGCCGGCGCAGGCACACGCCGAGGCGACCGTCTTCTCGGCGGCGAACTCGAGGTCGGCGGTCTCGGTGACGACGATGTGGTTCTTCGCGCCGCCCTGGGCTTGGACGCGTTTGCCGGTCGCAGCCGCCCGCTCGTAGACGAGCTTCGCGATGGGCGTCGAGCCGACGAAGGAGATTCCTTCGATGCCATCGTGGTCCAGCAAGGCGTCGACCGCGTCCGGCCCGCCGTTGACGAGTTGGACGACGCCGTCGGGAAAGCCGGCCTCGTCGATGAGTTCGAACAACCGCTGTGCGACCAGCGGATTCTGCTCGCTGGGTTTGAGGATGAAACTGTTACCCGTCGCGACCGCGTACGGCAGGAACCACAGCGGGATCATCCCCGGGAAGTTAAAGGGGGTGATAGCTGCGAACGTTCCCAGCGGCTTGCGAACCGCACTCTCGTCGATTTCGGGCGCCGCGTTCAACAGCGTCCCGCCTTGCATCATCGACGGAATGCCACAGGCGACCTCGACGTTCTCGATCCCCCGACGGAGTTCGCCGCGGGCTTCCTCGAGGGTCTTTCCGTGATCCCGGACCAGCAGCTCCGCGAGTTCGTCCTGGTGGTCCTCGAGCAACGTCTTCAGCCGGAACAACGGCTGAATTCGCTCTTCGACGGGCCTCGACGACCACGTTTCGAATGCCTCGTTCCCCGTTCGAACGGCATCGTCGACCGCCGCGGCCGAACTACAGGGGACCGTCGCTAGTTCCGCCCCCGTGGCCGGATCGATCGTCGTCAGTTCCGCGCTGGCCTCGGGCCTAATCCAGTCGCCGCCGACGTAGTTCCGAACCGTTTGATTCGCCCCGAGCGATTCGATTTCGATCATAGTGGACACACCACAGGGGCGAAAATAAATGCTTTGGATATAATTGATTGAATATGGAAGATAGCGCCGCATGCAGAACCAATTTCTCTTTTCGGAATATCATACGTATATTATCCAATTTTCATTTGATTATTGGAACCTCGTTCACCTACGGAGTGAGTGGTGATGCGTGATAGCACGGACTTTTCGACGGTTGTTCCCGACCACCGTCGTACTCGTAGTGGGTATCGTAGCTAGCTGGATGGTTCGACTCGCAGGGATCGATACCGTGTTTCGATCGCCGGTCGGGATCGCTATGAACGCCGACGATAATTCCTCTCAGTCGATGAGCCGTTCGATATTT
Organism: Salinadaptatus halalkaliphilus; assembly: GCF_006543045.1. Taxonomy (GTDB): domain Archaea; phylum Halobacteriota; class Halobacteria; order Halobacteriales; family Natrialbaceae; genus Salinadaptatus; species Salinadaptatus halalkaliphilus. Next base: position 61,295 of record NZ_RBZW01000070.1, read on the forward strand.
TCGTCGAGTTCCGCGTACAGCTCCTCCGCTCGCCGGCGGTCCGCACTCGACAGGGATCGGATCGGCTCGCGGACGGGGCCGCCGTGCAGTCCCGCACACGCGAGGCCCGCCTTTACTGCGGGAATGCTGATCGCTCCCGGAATTTCGTTTTCGTCCCCACGTTCGTCGCGGAAGTTCTGGTACGGCAGACAGATGTCCCGAAGGGCTTGAGCCCGCTCCCAGTTGCCGGCCGACAGCGCGTCGTACAGCTCGAGACCGATTTCCGGCCGGAAGTTGCTGACGCCGGCGGAGAACCCCCCGACACCTTCCGCCCAGTAAGCGACGGCGTAGGGCTCGGCTAGCCCGTCGACCCAGACGATGTCGTCGTCGCCGGCGGCGATACCGGCGCCGAGGGTGACGGTGTCGGCCAGCGCGTACTTGATTCCAACGACGCTGTCGATTCGCGTGAGCTCGTCCAGATAGGACGTTGAGGGGCTAAATCCGCGGACGTACGGTACGAGCGGTCGATCGGTAGCCGAACCGAGTTCGCGGTAGTACTGTAAGAGCCCCTGCTCGTGGATGTAGGTGTGATCCGGCGGCATGATCATCATCGCATCGACGCCTTCCTCGTCGTACGCTCGGATGAGTGTCTGTGCGTTCGCCGTACTTCCGCCGACGCCGGCGAACTACCCTACGGTCACGATCTCGTCGAGAACGAAGAACGCGACAATCGATCGAACTGTGAGGGTTGGGTTCGGATCAACCATCGCCGTAAGCGGTACGAGGATTACGATATTGTCGGCCATCACGACCAACAGAACGTCGGTCGGCCGCCCGTTTTGCGTTGCAACCCGAATTGTCAGTGCTTGGCCCGCAAGACAACACGCAGCGAGCAGCGCGAGTGTAATACCGATCAGTGACACCATGTCGTCTACCTGGACCTTCGAATTCCAGGCTCCTAATTCAATCCCTTAGGTGACCGCCACTCTCGACCTGAGGCTGTTCTACGCACCACTCGCGGTTTCATTTGCAGTCGTGAACGTACGGACTGGTGAACCGATGTACAGCTTCTCATACTGTTGGACAGAACTATTCAACGATCGGTCGCAGTACTGCGGCCGTCACCGTAAGGACGGCCGCGAATTCGCGACCGACGTGTCACTGACTTCTGTCCGACAGTATCAACAACGGATTACAGACTCGCTCATACCTGTTCCCCAAAGGCAAACGATCGATTTCGGTGACTCGGTGATCGCTGCGCGTTTCCAGCGGATTCACACGAAACCTCCCTTTCCGCGACCATCTATTACGGAAGCACGTCTGTAACCCTCTAGTCGTATGTTACCACGACTCTGTCAATTACCGTCGTCGTACTCGGAGATCGATTATCGGCAATCCTTCGACTTTCGAGAGCCGACGAGACAGCCTCCACATTACAATAGTATGTGTGTAATTAGTCGGTACTTTGCGTTCCGATATGGGGAACGCTAACGGCGGAGTCGACCTCGGAATCGGTAACTTGTGTGTTAGTCGGCGGACTAGCGGTATTACGGACGGAGCTGCGATACTGCTACCGGCTCTCGTGTGCAGACCAGTATCGGGCGGTGTGGATTCGAGAACCGACCGGTCGCCGCGTACACTACTGATACTTTGCGTTAATCTCGATCACACGCGCCGTATTTTGTAATAGATCGGCGAGTTCTTCGATAAACCCGTTGTGATCGAATCGCTGCGTCGGTCCGGAAACGCTGAGTCCGCCGAGCACCTCGTCGTCACGCATCACTGGGACGGCGACACAGCGGAGGCCGCGAATTCGTTCCTCGTCGTCCACGGCGTACCCTCGCTCCCGAATTTCTTCTAGCTCCGCATAGAGTTCCGCTCTATCGGTAATCGCCTGTTCGGTTATACCCGGAATACCCCACCGATAGATTATTTCCTCTACGCGTTTCTCTGGAAGTTACGAGAGTATCGCCTTTCCAACGTCCGTCGAATGCAAATGAACGCGCGTTCCGTCGTGTGCATCCGTCTGTACGGCCTTTTCACCCCGGGACTGGTACAAATAGACTCCACGTCCGTGTTCTTCGACGACGACTTTCACCGATTCGCCCGTCTCTTCGGCGAGGTCGTCGATCTCCGTTCGGGCGAGTTTGTAGAGTTCTTGCTGGCGCCTCGAGTAGCCACCGAGAGAGAGAGAGAGAGAGAGAGAAATCGCAGTCCGACGTGGTACTCGTCGCTATCTTGTCGAAGGTAGTCGAGTTCGACGAGCGTCGTGAGATGC
>NZ_RBZW01000070.1:63561-72533 GCF_006543045.1 Salinadaptatus halalkaliphilus
GAAATCGCAGTCCGACGTGGTACTCGTCGCTATCTTGTCGAAGGTAGTCGAGTTCGACGAGCGTCGTGAGATGCTCGCGGACCGTACTTTTCGACACGCCGAAGTGAGTTGCCAGTTCGGTTACTCCAGCACCGTCGCGTCGTCGTATCTCCTCGACGATGCCCATCGATCGTTCGGTCGCTTTGATCGGAACGTCGGGTTTATGTGTGCGCTGGGACATGATGTGTCGTATGTGGCTGTGTACCAAAAATCTGTTCCTTATTACCAAACGGGGTACCGATACGATCGCTCGATCCTCCAACGTGACCGTGATGTCGGCGTCGTACTTTCGAACCGTGCGTTGATCGCACTCCAGTGGGTTTCGCGGTGCCACGGATTCTTGCCGACCAGATAGTCGGCGACCATGTTGCGCTGTGCTGTTCCGGGAGAATGTTCGCCTGCGTATTTCGTCAGTATTCCGGTGTCGGTGTGAACCTCAGTGCTCGCCTGCCATGAATTCGCCGGCCTGGGGTTCGTACGGATCGGTGGGAATTTCGACGAGCGTCGGCCCCGTGTCGAGGGTCTCACGGGCGATGTCGATAATCTCGGCCTGCGTTTCGGCCCGTTCCGTCCGCAGCCCCATTCCCTCGGCGATGGTGGCGACGTCGAGTGGCGCGTCCGCCCAGCCGTACTCGCCCTGCTCGAGGTCGTAGGATCGTTCGGCCTCTTCGCTGATGATCGCGTAGTCGTCGTTATTGAACACGAATACCGTCACGTCTAGCTCTTCGGCGACCAGCGTGTGGAGCTCCTCGAGACACATCAGCAGTCCACCCTCGCCGATGAACGCCGCGACGGGTTGATCTGGGTTGGCCGTTTTCGCACCGATCGCTGCGCCGATGCCGACGCCCATCGACGCCCACGAGCCGGGGTTGACGTAATCACGCGGCTCGTAGACGGGAAACGACACCAGCGTCCAGATCCGAGACCCCCCGGCGTCGGCCGTGACGATCGTCTCTCGGGGCAGCCCCTCTCGAAGCGCTTCCAGCGCGGTTGCGGAGGACAGCGGCGGCTCGGCGTCGTCGGCTAGCTCGGCCAGTCGATCGGCGACCCCTTCTCTGACCCGCCGCGCGCGTGACTCGCCGTCCTCGCTCGCTATCGAGCGCTCGGCGAGGTCGTCCTCGAGCATCGCGAGCGTCGGGCCGGCGTCGGCGACGATGGCGACGCTTGGCTCGTAGCCTCGGCCGACGTGTTCGGGCTCGAGCGTGACGTGAATCAGTTCCGCCGGCAGATCGTAGGCCCACTGCTTCGTCCAGACCGCGTCGAAGTCGGTCCCGACGCCGAGGACGGCGTCGGCGTTCTCGAGACAGGCTTTCAGTTCCGCACTCGCCCCACCACAGAGGACGCTCGTCGCGAGCGGGTGGTCTTCCGGAACCGTTCCTTTCCCCTTGTAGGTCGTGGCGACGGGCGCATCGAGCGATTCGGCGACCGACAGGAGTTCCTCGGTCGCGTTCGCCGCGCGGACGCCACCCCCGGCGACGATGACCGGCGACGACGCGTTCGCGAGGCGTTCGCTCGCCGTCCGGATCTTGGCTTCCGGTGGCTCCGGTGGGGCCGTCGTCGGGCGGGATTCGCGAGCGGCCACCTCGACGTCGGCCGGCACGAAGTCCTTCGGAATCCCGACCCGAACCGGCCCCGTCGGTGGCGTTCGGGCGATCTCGATGGCTCGCTCGAGCTCGGCGACCGTGCTCTGGGGCGTTTCGACCGTGACGTTCTCCTTGACCACGTTGTCGTACGTATCCGGTGGGGTTTCGTGGATCCCGTCGCCTCCGCGGACGTTCGGCTCCGTCTCGACAGCGATGTGCAACAGCGGCGTACAGTCGTTGAGCGCGTTTTTCAGGCCGTTCATCGCGTTCATGTCCCCCGGCCCGGGGATGACGACCGTCGCAGCCATCTCGCCACTCGTTTCGGCGTAGCCCCAGGCCTGGTGGGAGACGTTCGTCTCGTGTCTGGCCATGACGAACTGGATGTCGTCGCGCTCGCTGACGCTTTTGTTCAGCGGGAGCGTCTGTTTGCCGGGAATGCCGAAGATCGTTCCGATTCCGTTCCGAGTAAGACAGTCGATGATTTCGTCGCTCGCATTCATACTCTGTCTTCGATTCTCTGCCCAACGGTATAATGGTTGTGTTATCGCCACCCACAGTCGCTCTAACGCGGTTCTACGACGAAGACACACAGGATGTGTGCCCCCACCAACCGCACGGACGCGGCGTTACTTCCGGTGGTCGTCGACGACTCCCAGTCGAGTTCGATCCCGAGTCCGGGCTCGTCGGGGACGGCGATCCGTCCATCCTGGATGAGCGGCTCCGACCGATCGACGAGGTCGTCCCACCAGGTGACGTCGCGGCAGTGAAACTCGAGTGCGAGGAAATTCGGCACCGTCGAACCGACGTGGACGCCGGCCATCGTCGCAACGGGACTACCGATGTTGTGCGGCGTCAGCGCACAGTAGTACGTATCGGCGAGGTCGCCGATCTTCTTGGACTCGGCGATACCACCCGTCTTCGGCACGTCAGGCGCGACGAAGTCGACGGCTAAAATATAAATCCTCGCCCGAGCATCGTCGCCCGCGTCGTCTGTGACTAGATTTATCTAGTGGGTTGCCTTGCAGGCTAGTATGCAACAGGTCCACGAATCCGATCGGATCGTGTCGGCGGAGACGATTCGGAACGTCTGTGGCGATCGCGAGCTTCCGGCACTGGGGACGATCGAGCAAGTGTGGGAGACCGATCCGATTTCATCGGACGACATCGAATCGCGGGCCGCAGCCGCGGTCGACACGCTCGATCTCGAGGACGTTCCTGCCGGCGGTGAGATCGCGATCGGCGTCGGCAGCCGCGGGATCAACAATCTCCCGGCGATCGTCCGCGGGACTGTCGAGGGGGTCCGGGATCGCGGCTACGAGCCGTTCCTCTTTCCGGCGATGGGTAGTCACGGTGGGGCGACGCGGGAGGGCCAACTCGAGGTGCTCGAGGCGCTCGATGTCACCGAGTCGAACGTCGACTGCGAGATCCGGGCGACGATGGATGTCGAGTTGATCGGTCACACGCCTGATCGAGACGTGCCAGTCTACGTCGACGCCAACGCCTACGCCGCCGACGCGATCGTGCCAGTCAATCGGATCAAACCCCACACGATGTTCGCCGGCGATGTCGAAAGCGGCCTCTCGAAGATGCTAGTCATCGGGATGGGGAAACAGGAAGGCGCAAAGATGGCCCACGAGTGGGCGCTGGACTGGAGCTTTCGGAACATGATCCCGGAGATCGCCGGCCGACTCGTCGACCAGTTGCCGGTCGCGGGCGGGGTCGCCATCGTCGAAGACGAGCGGGATCACACGGCGATCATCGAGGGCGTTCCGGCCTCGGGCTTTCTCGACCGCGAGGCGGAGTTGCTCGAGACGGCCTACGACCGCATGCCCCAGTTGCCGTTCGACGACCTCGACGTCGTCGTCTTCGACCGACAGGGTAAGGAGATCAGCGGCGCCGGAATGGACACGAACGTAACTGGCCGTATCCTCCCGTTCAACGAACCGTCGCCGGAGAACCCGTTCATCCGTCGCATCTACACGCGCTCGTTGACGGATGCCTCTCACGGGAACGCGACGGGCGTCGGGCAGGCGGATTTCATTCACGAGGACCTCCTGGCCGATTTGGACATCGAAAAGACCGTCGTCAACACGGTCACCTCCGGCAGCGTCGAGAACGCCCGCATTCCCGCGACCGTCGACTCCGACTGGGCCGGGATCGTCGCCTGCCTCTCGACGGTCGGTATCCGCGAACCCGACACCGTCAGGATGCTCCGTGCGACCGATACGATGCACTTAGAGCGACTCTACGCCTCCGAAGCGTTACTCGAAGAGGCCCGCGAGCGGGACGACCTCCGGGTCGTCGCCGAGGCGGAGCCGGTCGAACTCGAGGACGGCGACCTCACGGCACCGTCGCCGACGCCGCCCGAATAGGGTCGCCGGACGTGGGTTTCGGTCTCATACGGTTTCCTGTAGTCAATTACCGCCGATCGCCAAAACGGGGTCGGCGATCGACGGTACATAGTTACAGTAATCCGTATCACTCGACGATCGCATTCGTCAGCGGCTCGTCGGTGTGGCGACGATCGTAATTGTGCAGATAGAGGTCGACGAACCGATCGACGAAGTCCTGAGTTCGGCCGACGACGCCCATCCGGACCGTGTTCGACAGCGCGATCGGCGGGATCGCTTCCTTGACGCTACGGGACGTGATATTAACGATGGTGCCGCCGCCGTCGTCGTGCAGGGCGTCGGCGCTCTCGCGAAGTTCGTCTACTGCCTCCTCGAGTCGGTTCTGATCTCGTCCGTTGATGACGACGTTAGCACCCTCCCGAGCAAGAATCTTTGCGGAAGCTTTCCCTAAGCCGCTGCTCGAGGCACTAACCAGTGTGGTATTATCGTGGATGTCCAGCTCCATGGCCGGATACTCCGGGTCTGTCAGCTTATAGTTTGGGTAGTGGTGACGCGGAACATACAACGATCGCCGAGACCAGTGACGTTCCGTACCCGGTCCAGCGTGTTGGGGTCTTCAGCTGATGACGGTGTGGTCCTCGCGGCGGTCGTCGATAAACTGCCAATCGATGTCGACGCCGAGTCCGGGCCCCTCCGGAACGGGAATCGTGCCGTCGGCCGTGAGACGCTCCGGCGGATCGACGAACCCCTGCTGGTTCATCCAGTCGATGTCCTGGGGATGGACCAGGGAGTGCTCGAAGTAGTTCGTATTTCGAATCGCACTCAGACAGTGAAGTGTCGCCGGTCCACCCAGATGGAACTCGACGTCGAGGCCGAACGCCTCCGCGACGGTCGCGATCTTCAGACAGCCGGTGATGCCGCCGTCCTGGTGGACATCCGCCCGAACCATCTCGACGGCTTCCGCCGCGATGTGGTCGGCACGCCCGTACGGGCCCGTCCGAACGTGTTCGAGGCCCAACAGCGGTGTCTCGAGTTCGCGCGTCAGGTTCTTGCTCGCGTTGATGCTCTGACCGGTGTCGGCCATCGGATCTTCGTACCAGTAGAAGTCGTACTCGTCGAGGACGCGACCGACGCGAAGCGCCTCCCGGTACGTTTCGTAGCCACTCGCCGGATCGAGCATCAGATCCATCTCGTCACCGACCGCCTCGCCGACGGCCCGACAGATTTCGATGTCGGTGTCGACATCCCCACCGGGATAGCCGTGGATCTTGTAGCCGGGATAGCCACGTTCCAGACACGTCCGGGCGAACTCGGCGTAGGCCTTCGGCGAATCGAGCCCGCCATCGGCGTCGTCCATGAAAAACGTCGAGGCGTAGGCCGGAATCTCCCGTCGCGAGCCCCCCAGTAGTTTCGAGACGGTCTCGTCGTAGTAGTTCCCCGCCAGATCCCACAGCGCGATGTCGATCGGCCCGAGTCCGAAGTGATCCGTATGACGGAATGCGCGCCACAGATCCTGCCAGATGGCTTCCCGCTCGAGTGGGCTTCGACCGAGGAGAACGTTCTCGGCGGCCATCTCGACGTGTTTAGTCATCAACTCCCCGTAGGTGATACTCCGGTAGTGGCCTTCGGTTCCGTCGGATGCACGGATCGTCACTACGAGGCCGGCTGGTTCGATCGTGTTGCCCGGGTCGTAGACTTGGTGGACAGGAATCCCACCTGCAGTACCAACGTTTTTTAGTTCAAACGTGAACTCGTGGAGTTCGATGGCGGTGATTTCCATGCGTCAGATCGCCTCGTCTATTGTATCAGCAAATACGGGTATATACGTATCGCTCATCCAGGTAGCGTCCGGAGCGACGATCGATCGCGCCCGTTCACCTGTTGCTTCTCTTCCGGTTCTGCTGCAACCGCATGGCGGGTCAGCCGCGTCGGGGTACATCTGTAGGACTACTATTCAGCCTCGTGATCAGTAGTGGAATTACCATTGTAATTGGCAGCGATCTATATTGTATATACAGCACAATATTCAATGACAAACTCAGTTTCGCTGGATCCGATTCTAGATACCAGCATATGGCGATTCAGGCTATCTAACTCGGTAAATAATTACTAAAACACGAAAAAGATAGATATATGGAACTCTTGTAGTAAATAATTGTAGACTTAGTATTCTTTCTATCGGTCTACTCTGTCGGATTGGGTTTATCGACCGACAGAAGCCGTGAGGGCGTTCAAAAACTCCAAATATGACCTAGGTGTCCATAATTCATAGACGATATATCGGACATACTCTCAAAATAGTATTGGTAATTAATCACAATACTTTATGTCCAATACGCCGAACGCTATTTCAGGATAGATGCCACAGGACGGTCGCAGCTGCACCAGCAACGACTGTTACTAGTTTGTATTGTAATATCAAATCTATATACAAACTTACACTGGTGCCTAACTAAGGGTAGAATTTTCCAAGTTAACTTGTTCATTAACTATTGTTTACTATTGTACCCGTGTAATCACTTGCCGCCCTAACCTTAATTATCTAGCCATATAGACGACTACCAGTGTCCCGGCAACTACTGTCACTCCATCTTCGTTACAGTTCGTACTTGATTTTGAGCTCGAGTTCGTTTGCGACTCCAAGAAGGAGATCTGTGAGCTCGGTTTCGAGATGGTCGGCCTTCAGTCGGTGGGCAGGGCCCGAAATACTCACACCGCCGATGACGGATTCGTTCGCGTCGGTTACGGCCGTTCCAATCGCAGAGAGTCCTTCAGTCGATTCTTCGAAATTGTATGCAATTTCGGTTTCCCGGACCGTTTCGAGTTCCGTGTAGAGTTCGTCTTTGTCGGTAATAGTATTGGGCGTCATTGCTGGAAGCCCGTATCGTGAAATAATCTCGTCGACGTACGATTCCGGTAATTTCGCGAGAATCGCTTTTCCGGCCGCGCTACAGTGTAACGGGCCTTGTTTCCCGATCTGACTATCCGTTTCGACCGCGTTGCTTCCCGTTCCAGTGTGAACGTAGTAGCGATAGCCGTGCTCTTCGATGAGAAATTGGACCCGTTCGCCGGTTTCGTCGGCAAGTTCGTCCACTTTCGACTTCGCCAGGCGGTAGGCGGGGTCGCTATTTTGTACGGCTCCGCCGACCGTCAAAAACTTCATGCCAAGCTGGTAGCTGTCCCCGTTTTTCGTGACGAAGTCCTGTGAGAGTAGTGTGTTCAGGTGCCGGTGTACTGTACTGGGTGATCTGTCAAGGTAGTCCGCGACTTCGTTTACTCGTCCTCCGTCGAGCGTTTGGAGCGCTTCGATCACCGATAGCGTCGTTTCGGTAGCCTTCACCCGGGCTGCTCCCTCGTTTTTCATAGTACTCCATCGTAGCCAGTTATTTATAAAATCCCGTGTTATGGAATACTCGTTCTATTTTTGATGGTGTATATACCCCGATACTGGCTCGGAAAGAGTGCTGCTAAAGCGATGGACGAAGATAGCGAACACCACTATAACGTTCTGCCCTGCAGAACGGCCTGGTTGACTGATACGGATTGTTGTAGCGTTTTACCGGTGATCACCCGGATGGGTTCGGTGATCACCGGTAACAACGGTCCGTATGAGCGTTGCCGGCGTCCGCACGTGGAGCCGTCGTTCTCGATGGAGCGGCTCATACTGTTGGACAGAACTGGTAGCGTTTCAACCGTCGACTGCCTAGGTCAATTCACACTCGCCTTCTACCGGTTTCGACGGATATATGCCTCTCGTATCTTCATTGTCACCATGGATCTGGACGTAGCTGATAAGTCAGCGATCGTACTCGCTGGAAGTAAGGGTCTCGGTCGCGCCGTTGCCACGCAACTGTTCGCCGAAGGGGCGAGTGTAGTCATCACCTCTAGCGATCAGGACAATCTGGCGGACACTGTCCAGGAGATTCGTGATACCGTCGACGAAAACCCGGATAAACTCCAATATCGCGTCTGTGACCTCACCGACCCCGATTCGATCGAATCGGGGATGACTGGTGCGATCGACGATCTCGGCGGTCTAGACATTCTGATCACGAACCACGGTGGCCCACCATCCCGGACGTTCGCCGAGACCACGCTCGAGGAGTTCGACGACGTTTATCAAGGTGTGGTTCGAAGTACGGTCCAAGCGTGTAAAATCGCCTTGCCATACCTCGAGGAGGGCGGTGGGTCGATTACGAACCTCGTTGCGGCATCGGCACTCGAGCCAAACGTTTCCGGCTCGTTGGCTAACGTGTTCCGTCCCGGTGTCTACGGCCTTTCGAAGACGATGGCCAACGAGTTCGGCGGCGACGGTATCCGAGTCAACTGTGTCGCACCACGGGGTATCTACACCGACCGGATCGAGTACAAGATCGATATGCTGGCCGACGAGGAAGGGATTTCCATCGAGGAAGCCGAACAGCAACGCGAGGAGGAATTACCGCTGTCGCGACTCGGTTCGCCCGAAGAGTTCGGCCGTGCAGTCGCGTTCGTCGCGTCACCGGCGGCCGGATTCACGACCGGCTCGATCCTCCACGTCGACGGCGGATGGTCCTCGAGCGCGTTCTGATCGCTACCTCCGCCTCGAGTGCCGGATATTTTTTGACCGAGGAAGCTATAGCAGCTATCGCAGGCCATCACAGACCGAATTGCAGTTTGAGTTCCCCGCGTACGCGCCAGAAGAACGAGGCGAGACCGGTTCGAGAGGTCTCGATCGATCGGCAGCCTGACCGTCTGCAGAGCGGTCTCGGTGCGCTCTTCGAAAGCATCATACGGATTACAGTAAACCGTATCAGTCCCAAGGCCCGTTCGAGCCGTCGTCTACGACACGTTCTCGATGTTGGCGACGACTTCGTCGGCGTACTCGCTGGTGGCGAGTTTCTCGGCGTCCTCAAGTTGGCGCTCGAGGTCGTAGGTGACCTTCCCCGAGGAGATGGTTTCTTCGACGGCATCGCGGACGAGGTCGGCGGCGTCGGCCCAGCCGAGGTACTCGAGCATC
>NZ_RBZW01000071.1 GCF_006543045.1 Salinadaptatus halalkaliphilus
GTTTACGCACAACGAGCGGCTCTTCCTGAGCGCCGTCGGCCCGCGCGGGATCATCCCCGCGAGCGTCGCGACGCTGTTTGCCGTCGAGTTGCAGGCACTCGGCCGGCCACAGGAGGCCCAGCTGCTCGCCGGCACCGTCTTTCTCATCATCTTCGCGACGGTCGTCCTTCAGGCCGGCCTCGCACGACAGATCGCGGATTACCTCGAGGTATCACCAATGCGCACAATAATCGTCGGCGGGGGACGGGTCGGCCTGTCTCTCGCAGAACGGCTCGAACAGGACGGAGAGAACGTACTGCTAATAGATCTCGACCCCGACGCGGTCGAGAAGGCCCGGAAACGTGGCCTCCGCGCACTCGAGGGCGACGGCACCGATGCCGACGTTCTCGAGGAGGCGGGCGCAGACGACGCGAAGACGGTCATCGCGACCACGCCGGACGACGACGTCAACCTGCTGGTCTGCCAGCTCGCGAAGACGACATACGACGTCGAGAGCGTCGCCTCTCGGGTCAACCAGCCCGACAACGTCGACGCGTTCGAATCGCTCGGCGTCCACGCGATCGATCTCTCGATGGCCACGGCCTGGTCGCTCGAGAACGTTCTCGAACGGCCGTCGCTGTCGGCGTGGATGAACGAACTCGGCCGCACCGGCGACGTCCAGGAGATCGAGGTGACGGCCACGGACCTCGTCGGAAAGACGATCGCCGACCTCAACGCGGAGATTCCCGACGGAGTCATCGTCGGACTGCTCACCCACCGAAACGGTGCGACGGAGGTTCCGACAGGAGACCACGAACTCCGGGACGGCGATCGCGTGACGTTCCTCGGCCAAACCGACGCTGTTGATCGCGCCATCAAGCGGTTCCATCCTCACGAGTAATGCACTCCCGGCTGAGCGACCAACGGCGACACAGTTCAACTGTTGGATTCAATCGTCTGTCTCTACCGCTGAGAACAGCATTTATCGAACTTTCGCAATATCCACACAACCCTTACACCAGCGCGGCCCCTATCCGAAATAGGGATTTCGGCTCAGGAGTGCCGTGTGCGCCCACGGATCGTCCCGCGGGTCGTCTGGCAACTTCTTTTTGGCCTCGGTGTACCGGCTTGAAATCTCCGCCTTCTCTTGCCACCGCTCGTGGATTTTACCCTTCGACTCGGGATCGCGGTCGGCGTCGTCGTCTTTCTCCTTTGCTACGGCCTTTCACCACCTACTTATCATCTCGCCACGACCCCCATACCTCACGGTACTTCCCGAGTTCGCGGTACTCCTTCTTCCGCTCGAAGGCGTCGATGGCGTAGATCACTTCGTTGTCCTTGTCCCAATCGATCAGCACGCGGAAGTCACCGACTCGATGCTTGTAGCCGGGATGGTTCTTCAACCGGTCAAGAAAGTGGTCCGGGAAGTCGCCGATGTCCTCCAACTTGTTGATGATCCGCTCGGCGTCATCGGTCTCGAACTGTTCCAGCGTTTCGACCAACGTCTCCGTCAGAACGACCTCGTGAGCCACCGTTCAGCCCTCAGTCGTCGATACCGAGGCGTTCGCGGGCCTCGTCCGTGGACATCGTCCGCCCCGCTGCAACATCCGCGTAGCCCTCCGAGACGCCCTCCTGCGCGCCGGGCGTCAGAATCGGTTCCGTGGTGTCGCGCAGCACCTCACGAATGAACTCCGAGCGGTTGGTGTAATCCAATTCGTTGGACAATTCATCCAATTCATCTAAGAGCCGTTTAGGAACTTTGACGTTCAATTTAACCATCTCCGAACCATTCTCATCCGAGTCGGTACTCATAGTCTGTGGTACTCTCGTGGTACACAAAGAACTGTCGCTCACCTTCATCAACTCTAACATAATCAGAATCGCGGGAACGGACAAAATGCGAGATGGGGGAGATCGACGAACTGGGCGGAGGAACTGGAGTACTTCTTATTGGTAATTTGATGGCTTTATCCGGCGGCGACCCACACCAAGGAATTCCCAACTTGCCGGATTTCTACACGACCGTTCTCTTCGAGAGATTTGAGCCGCGTGTAGGCCGTCCGCCGGGTGCAACCAACCTCATCGGCGATTTCGGAAGTACCAGCCATTCCATCAAGCGCCTCAATTGCCCCGCTCGAAGCCGACATCTGCCAGGCGTGCCAGCACGTCCAGAACCACGACAACGGCGAAGGCCGGTGTATGCAGTGCGGCGATGACATCTCACCCGGCTTCTACTTCGAGGTGAAGTTCCCGCTTGGGGCGGCAGACCTACCTGGACGACTCGCCGGGCAGCTCTGTGGCGACTGTGCTGGCTGGGTGGCGTCTGACATCAACTACAACGGCGTCGATGCCGACGACGACGCCCAAGAGAAGCTGGTCGAGATCATCGATGAAGAAACCGAACGGATGGCTGTACTGGAGGGTGGGCAATGAGTCTGCCAGAGCCGACTGACATCATCGCCCCGCGTGAGGACGTGCCCTACGAGACCCACGAGTTCCTTAGCCGGATGATGGAGGGGGCATATCCCTACGGTGTTGTGCTGGAGTACCACGGGCTCAAGCTGTACAGTAACGTTGGCGACGACCAAATCCGGAACGTCTGGCACGTCTACGCGGAAGACGGAGCATTCATCGAAGTCCTGAATCTCGATGCCTTCCAGACGATCACCGAACTCGAGCAGACTCTCGACGAGATAGTGGCCTACGACGCGGCTGTCCGCTTGGTTCGGTACGCAGGGCAGTTCGCTGCGCCGATGCTGGTGCTCGAAGACCTGTCGTTCTGTGACGCCCCGTTGTGGGAGCGCCGGACGGCCTCGGACGTGGGGACGTGGTTGCTCCCGGCGCTCCAGCACGCCATCGCGGTGAAGGCCCGCGACGCGGGCATTCCAGTGACGTACGTCGATCCGAAGTACACGACTCAGCAGTGCCACGTCTGGGCGACCTCGGCTCTGTCGGCCAGGATGCCGTGGAGTGCACCACCGAGGACTGCCCCGTCGGCACGGTCTCCCGAGACGAGAGCGCCGCCCTCAGCATCGCACAGCGAGCCGAGCTCGCTGAACCAACTGAACTGACCTACCATGCAGATGATTGAAGACATCAACTCCGACGTTTTCGTACGGATCCAGACCGACCTGCTGGTGGTCGGCGACAGCATCATGACCGACCGCCATCACGCCTCGAACGGCAACTACGAGGATGACGACCCGCAGAACCAGATCGGCGGCATCATCCCCGCCTTCCCGCTTTCCGGCTGGCTCCGCCACGGGATGGAAGAGACCGTTCAGGAGTACGACGGGACGGCCTGCCACCCTGGCGAGGCCAACGCGAATTTCATGAAAGACGGCGGCTACGAGCGCGACCTTGGCGCCGGCTACCACGAGAAGGGTGCATGCACTGACGATCCGAAGGAAGACGACGGCTGTGTGGTCTTCGATCTCTTCGGTGGCTTCGGTGGTGTCCCCGGAAAGGTGATGCGCCGCCCGGTCACGTTCAATCCCGTCCGCTCCAGCGTGGACTACACGCGCGGCCAGGCCGAGAGCCACTACCGCCGGCTCAACCGAAACATCGTCTCGCGGAACCGGGAAGACAACCGCGAACCGCTGCGGAACGCAGAGATCGGCGCTGTGGCGAATCTGGACGGCTGCTGGCACCTCTCCTTCCGGGAGATGAAGCCCGAGTTCATCGGCCTACTCGCGGAGAGCATCGACTTCCTCGATGCACACAAGACGGACTTCATGCACCAGCTGGGTGGCGCTCGCAACTTCGGCGCGGGTATCATCGACTGCCACCTGATCAACCCGCTCTACGAGGAGCGCGAACTGAAGCGCGTCTTCGACCGCGGGAAAGGGAACACGAACGCGATGGACGAGAAGGACGACCGGTGGGAAAAAGAGTACCGTCCGGCGTTCGTCGATGCGCTCGAGGAACGTGTTGAGGGTGGACCGTAGATGGGCAAAAACACTACCCTCAGTGACTTTCAGGGTGACGGCGACCAGGACGTGATGGTCGCGGCCTACCGCCACGACGCCCACAAGATGAACGGCCACCCCCACGAGTACGCCCCCGAGACCTTCGCGGGGGTGCCCGTGAACCAGACCGTCCCTCACGGTGCGGACGACGATGCGTCGGCACTGAGCCGGCCCAGCGGCCAGCCTGAGCCAACAGTCGAGAACCACGAGACGCTCTACCGGCTGTCGCTCATCGAGGGTGAAAGCCGATATGACCCACAGGAGTTCACGCGCAACGGCGTCGAGAGCGCCGTGAGAGAACTCCTGACCGAAGACGACCCAGAGACAATGCATCGGACGTGGCTGGACAGCAACGTTGTCTCGGGGTTCACGGAGAGCGTCTACTACCCCTACACGAGTCTGAAGTACCACACGCTGCTCGTGGCGGCGTTGCTGGACAACTACCGCGACGGCCACGAGTTCGTCGATCTCCGCCTGGTCGTCGACGACGCCGACGAGATCGTGCCCCACCGAACGGTGTACGCGGGCCAGGAGTTCGCCCTGCGGATCGACATCGACGCTCAAGGTCAGCCGTCGGCCCGACTCGGGAGCCGTCCGTGGCGGTTGTGGGCGTCGGCGTGGAACCGCTTGGAGGCACATCCGCTGGACACGGCGCACGACAAGTACGACATGGTGCTGAATGCGAACCTCCGTCGGATCGGATCATGGTCTACTGCGCTCCAGTACATCGAGGACTTCCGGGAGGTGTTCGACCAGTGACGCGCATCCAGCAGGTTCACTGGGAGCTGGAGATGGACTACATCGGCCATCCGTACTACGTCTCAGGGAACGCGATCATGCACGCCCTCGGTCAGCACATCTCGCACGATCTCCATCAGCACCTCCACGCCAGTCACGGCATCTTCGTTCCCGGACAGGTTGGGACGTTCCCTGAAGAACACAGCCAGTCGGGTATCCGCCCGTACCTCGGGAGCGGTCTGCCAGACGTCGAAGCGTACGATGACCTGTTCCTGATGCGCGATCCGTCACACCCCTGGCTTCGGTTGACCGCGAACGCTCGACCGCGTACCGATCGATCCAGCGATTGCTCCAGGCAGGATTCATCCAGAAGGAACAGATCAACTACGACCAGGGTGGATACTATCACGTCTACTACCCGACCGATCCGTCCCAGATCGCCGACGACATGCAGCGCAAGCTAAACGATTGGTACGCGAAGATGGGCCAGCTCATTCAGGAGTTCGAGGACAAGTACGAATCCGTTGACGAGAGCGCAGTTGCCGCTGAGAGTTGAAGATTCCCTGGCATCATTCGATTATACATTGTTATTTTTGAATATATAAGTATCAGATATTAACACCAATTATACGAAGTCAAATCAATAATGAGGTGTGGAATCCGGTAAAACGAGTCGTCTAGTGAACTGGTAATGGGATACATGAAAGTTGGCTCTGTCGAAATTCCTTTCTTCATATATATTCTTTCCTAAAACAAATGGTCGATGAGAACTGCTTATTGATCGCTCCTCACAGCCCAGTCGGGCGTCGGGAGAGATGTGTTTGCGGAGATTATCCCAATCATAGCGGAAAATATGAGAAACATCATCCCGATTGTCGCTAACCCTGTGAAATCAATTTGCCCAGGGGTTTCAACCAGTATTCCCCCAAAATACTGCAATAGCGCGATAACGAGAACGACGACACCTGCCGATTTAACGAGGTATCTGACATCAAGTTTGGGGACCTTCATATGGTAATATTCACCATCAAACTATCTCAAACTTTCGGCCTTCTGTATGACATTTGCTCAGTAAATCACCTGTACTGAGCAATTGAGGGTGTGAAGCTATCACCCGCGGAGGATTTCAACAAAGCCTGAAGTTAAATAATATCGTCAGGGTCGTGGATATCTGCCATACGCTGGGCTTCAGCAGCGTACTGCTCTTGCAGATCGGAATCGTTGACGGTGCCAAGGTTATCAGAGTTGGCGTCAACGGCAGCAGTCGTGTCGCGAACGTCGGTGAAAGAAGTGAGTGCCCGCTCCTTACGGAAGTATCGCTCTCCATCGGCGGTGGCGTACGTGAGGATAATTAAGTTTTGCTCGTCGTCGGAGTACGTCCGCTCGACGAGCCACACCCGAACGGGCTCCTCGGAATCGGTTGTCATATGTTCTCATTTTGGAGGTAGACGGAAGTGATTTCTCCTACTGCTATTCGTGAACGCAGGTTTCGCTACCTGTACTGTTTGTAGATTGATCCTGAATTCAGTGGCCACAAATAAGTATCTCTTCTGTACTGAAAGAATCTGGCACCTCGATTCACACCGACGATTTTGGATCAGGTTCCTCTAGTTCGTCCTTTGACCTACTGCGTTCGATTGTACTGACTTGCTCGTTCTTCGTGGTTGATGACCTCGCCCTTCAGTAGATTTATGCCAATAATTCAGTCTAGGCGAACGACCGTAACGCCCAACGTGTATTCTCATCAACTCGATAGCTTCGCCATCTGGGACTCATTTTTGGCTGCGGGTCAGTGACTCTCGATGCTTGCCTCTTTGCCATCTGTCCGATCGCCGGGTTAGCTATCGTTGATCCACGACCGGTGCCCAAATCCTATACTATATTGTGCAATACGCACAAAACCTTTAAACACTGTCGGGCCCTACAGTGGAGTGATGGCAACTGACGTATACTCCGAATCGAACGACGAACCGATTCACGTTGAGGGTGGAGACCACCTCGAGGCGATCGTCGACGACCACGACATCGTGCTCGTGGATTTCTACGCCGACTGGTGTGGCCCCTGCAAGATGCTCGAGCCCGTTCTCGAAGAGTTGGCGCGTGAGACTGAGGGCGTGATCGCAAAGGTCGATGTCGACGAGCACCAGCAACTCGCAGGTACGTACGGCGTTCGCGGGGTACCGACGCTCGTGCTCTTCGCCGACGGCGAACAGGTCGAACAACACACCGGCGCACTGCCGGCGGATCGACTCCGAGACCTGATCGAGGGCTACACTGAATGAACGAGGACACGAACACACTCGTCCACGACGTGGTGATCGTCGGCTCCGGTGTCGCCGGCCTCTCGGCTGCGGTTTACGCCGCGCGGGCCGACCTCGAGCCGCTCGTGCTCGAGGGTCCGGAACCGGGCGGCCAGCTGACGCTGACGACCGATGTCGAGAACTTCCTCGGCTTCCCCGAGGGCGTCGGTGGCATGGAGTTGATCCAGCGCGGGAAAGAACAGGCCGGGCGCTTCGGCGCCGAGTTCGTCCACGGGACCGTCGAGGACGTGACGCTCGACGACCGGCCGCTCGAACTCAGTCTCTCGAACGGAGAGAAGCTTCGAACGCGCGCCCTGATCGTTGCGACCGGCGCCAGTGCCCGGTTGGTCGGTGCTGAGAACGAGGACGAGCTGATGGGGTACGGTGTCTCGACCTGTGCGACCTGTGACGGCGCGTTCCACCGCGGCGACGACGTGCTCGTGATCGGTGGCGGCGACAGCGCCATGGAAGAAGCGCTCTTCCTGACAAAGTTCGCCGACAGCGTTACGATCGTTCACCGTCGCGACGAACTTCGCGCCTCCGAGGTTATGGCCGAACGCGCTCGCGACCACGACGCAGTCTCGTTCCGCTGGAACACCGAACTCCTCGAAATCCAGGGCTCGCAGGACGAGGGCGTCACCGGTGCAACCCTGGTGAGCCACCCTGACGGCTATCCGAAGCAGAAACTCGAGGCGAGCGCGGCACACGGCGACGTGGCAGATCAAGCGGCAAAGACGCGAGATGCTGGCGAGGTCGAACGTGAGACCGTCGACGTCGGTGGGATCTTCTACGGCGTCGGTCACGTCCCGAACACGGACTTTCTCGAAGAAACACCGGTCGAACTGGCCGACACCGGCCACGTCGAAACCCGGGAGGGGATGACGACGGAGACGACTGTCGAAGGTGTCTTCGCGGCGGGTGATGTGATGGACCCCGACTACCGACAGGCGATCACGTCAGCCGGTACTGGGAGCATGGCTGCCCTCGATGCCGAGAACTGGCTCGACAAACGGGCAGCCGAACGCGAGGTGGCAACCGAGCAGGATCAGCACGCCGAACCTGACGCGGCACCCATCGAAGTCGACGCGAGTGACTAACGTCCATATATAGATCAACCGTCTCCGATCGGCGCTACATTTCTCAGACTTGTTGGCGACTTATTTTGCTTCCATGCGTTCCGTTATTGACTCTGGCATGACCTGAAAGTCTTGGAGCGGAATCTTCGACCGTGTTCGATCAAATATCTCGGTTGTCAGGATAGCAACCGCTCACATCCTCTGACCGGCAGCGGAGTCCGTCGGTAACCCCGTCGGTTCTTCAAGATATCCCGTCGCAACGACGCTTCGCCAAACGTCATCCGTTTCGCCGTGGACGACGAACGACACTGAACTGTCGATAACTGCTTTTTTGGCACTTCTCTGCGGAAGCGTGAGCTGAAAGTAAAAATTCTCTATGTCGGACACGTTGCTGTATGGTTTTGCGCGTTAAAACCAAAAACGTTGATAGCCTTGAATAGTCCCCTTTTGACAAGGATCGACACGGGAATGCGACCAGAGGCTGGCCTGTCATACGGATTGCTGTACCTATGTACCGTCGATCGACAGGCCGGGATCCGCGATCGGCGGTACGTGATACTGTCGGACAGAAGTCAGTGACACGTCGGTCGCGAATTCGCGGCCGTCCTTACGGTGACGGCCGCAGTACTGCGACCGATCGTTGAATAGTTCTGTCCAACAGTATCAGGAATTGCAGAGACTGCGTCCCAGTCACGGTTTCCTCTCGCCACGTCGCCGTGCCAGTCACGCGGTCGCCGTCGACGGTCACCGATTGGTCTTCGCCGGAGGCACCGATTCTCTCTTGCAGTGCGTCCTCGTCAGGGTTGTCGATAATCGCCGCGAAGTCGCCAGTCGATGTCGTCTCGTCTTCGATGGTGAGCGACGAGACGATCCCCTCGGCGTCTTCGAGCCCCTCGAACGCCAGATCGACGAACCCCTCATCAGCGGCTGGATCACCGTACTGTCCAGCGGTGACGTCGCCGTGACCACCAGTCTCGAGGAGCCACTCGAACGATTCGGATTCGTCGCTCGCCCTGTCTATTTCGTCGTCTGAAGCGCCGATGACCGTCTCGAGTATCGCCATTGAATCATCGCTCGCGCCGACGGCCATACTATCGGCAACGATGAGTTCCTCGCTGCCGACGGCAATCAGTACATCGTCGTCCGCTACGTCTTCGACCGGCATATACACGCCGTAATCTCCGATATCGTCCGTCTGTTCGAACTGTCTGATAAACTCGATCTCCGTCTCTTGTGTCAACTGTTCGCCGATCTTATCGGAATCGATCCCCGTCGCGACGAACGCCACATCGGTCAACACCACGCTGTGAGGCGTCGAGCCGAACGTCGTCTCATCGAGAAGCCTTCCAAGTCCGTACGGAGCCAGAGTGAGCCCGACGAAGAAGTACGTCGAAATCATTCCCTCCGAGACGGGCGCGATCATCGGATCGGCTTCGAACTCCGCCGGTAGTTCCGGATCGTCTTCTGTCTGTGCGTCCTCGAGTTCGTCTTCGACATACTCGCCGACGGTCTCCCAGTCGACAGAGACAAACTCGAGGTCGCCGGTCTCGAGTGTGAGCCATCGACTGTACTCCGGGAGATCGTCGTCGACTGCTGGACGTGAGTGTGGATGTGCTCCGACTGTCGTTGCACCCGCCAGTCCGACTGTAGCGATCATTGCCGCTGTGCTTGCGCGTTTGAGGAGGTCCCGCCGGTTCGGTTTCATCGGCCTTCGTACACGGACGATTTCAATATAGCCCCCGCCATCGTTCAATTTAGTTGATTGGTATGGGAGTCACTAGACATCGGTTCACACCCGATCGCACGACATGAGCGCGGTTTGGAACGGACGTGGTTCGGAACAAACGGAGTGTGTAAGATCCGCGAATAGTGCGATCAGGGCGGAACAGTCTCAGTGGGTACTATAGAGACTCAGCAAAAGTAAAATCCGTTTAAATGTCTCTTCGCGTGAAGATGACGGTCGCAACGCCAAGCAAGACGAGAAACGCCACCAGCAAAACGACGGCATCAGGATAGGCGTACTCCTCGCGGACGAGGATTGCCGTTTCGTCGTAATACCGACTCGGCGAGAGGACACCGGCCCACTCGAAATCCGGATCCAACTGGGAGATGCCGTCGAGCAGCCAGAGGACGAACACCAGACTCAGCGCCATCGCCCTGGCGCTTCTCGCGCGGTCGAAGATGACGGAGGCCACGAGTCCGATAGCGGCACAAACCAGTAGGTAGGGAACCGACAGCAGATGCACCATCGTGAGGGCGACAGGGTCGATATGTTCTCCAATCACGATCGCACCAATGTAGACGATAACTGCCACCCCCACGTTCAACAGCACCAGCGGAGTCCACAACGCAGCTACTTTCTGGAGCGCGACAGACTCCCGTGAGACGGGGTTCGAGAGCGTCAAATCCATCTTGCGGTCGCGAACGTCTCCGGCGATCAGTCCGGCACCGATGTACGCAAAATAGATGCCGACGAGGACGACCCAGAAGAACGAGTAAATCTCTGCGGCGATGAAGCCCTCGATCGTGTGCAGCGCTTCGATTCCGAACAAGTCGAAGAAGAAATCTGGAAAGCCTTCCATAAGCTCCTCGATGTCTTCTTCGATACTCGGAAACATCGAGAAGTAGAGCGCAGACAGAAGTGCGAAGACGACGACCAGCACGACCGAACTCCGAATTCGCTTTCTGGATTCCAGACGCAGTATGGCCGTCATGGCGATCCCTCTGCCCTGTCGTCGATCCAGCGAGCGCGACTGTCGACCGTCGTAGGTGTCGTGTGATTGGTCCACATCTCAGATATCCCTCCGTGCAAAGATGACGACCGCAAGTCCGAGCAGGACGAGAAAGACCGCGAGAAGGATCCCAGCGTCACCGTAGGCGTACTCCTGATGAACGAGGACGTCCGTCGGTGTGAAGTACCGGCTCGGGGTAAAAGTACCGATCCACTCGAAATCGGGATCCATGTCGGAAAGGCCATCGACTAGCCAGAGAATAAATACCAGTCCCAGTGCACTCGCCTGTGCTGTTTCGACGCGATCGACGGTCACCGACAGCACGATCCCGATACCGACACAGACCAGCAGATATGGAACACTGAGCAGGAGCACCATCCCCAGATCGACGGGATCGAGCGACTCGCCGAGGACGCTCGCACCTACGAGAAGCACGACCAGTAAGCCAGCATTCACCACGACGAGGGGTACCCACAGTGCCGCCACCTTCTGGAGCACAACCGACTCCCGCGAAACGGGGTTCGAGAGGATGAGATCCATCTTCCGAGTTCGAACGTCCTCGACGATCAGACCCGCGCTGACATACGCGAAGAACATGCCGGCAAACAGGATCCAGATGAGCGAGAAGAGGTAACTTGCGACGAACCCCTCGATCGTGTGCAGCGCTTCGAATCCGAAGAGACCGATGAGGACCGGCGGAAACGCCTCCTCAACGAACTCCGCTTCCTCAGCAAAGCCGGGGTACGCAGCGAACATGAACGCTGAGAGCAACGCCAACATTCCGGTCAGCAATACCGAACTGTGCAGCAGTTTGCCGGATTCGTTACGCAGGATCGCCGTCATTCTACCTCCGCTGTGGTGTCCTCCCGTGTCGCGTCCTCGTTTGTAGCGTCAGTTTCGCCCTCGTCTCCGTAGTAGTGCTTGAAAATGTCGTCCAGCTGTGGATCACCGATGTCAGCGTCGACGATCTCGAACTGGACGAGATGTGCTAACAATGTTTTCACATCGCCGGTGTAGGTGAACTGAATCGTCGCACCGGTCACCTCCACGTCGATCATGTCGTCGGTGAGAAACCGTGCGTTTTCAACTGGTTCCTCGAGATGGACCCACACGTTTTTGCCGCTCTGTGTGAGCAGATCATCGATGTTTTCTAAGGCGATCAGTTTGCCGGCTCGGATAATCCCCACGCGATCACAAACGCGCTGGACCTCGCTGAGGACGTGCGACGAGAGGAAAATGGTCGTTCCAGCGTCCCGTTCGGCTTCGAGGAACTGGTGCAGTCGATCTTGCTTGAGCGGATCCAGTCCGGATGTCGGTTCGTCCATAATGACGAGATCCGGATCGTGCATGAACGCTTGGACGATCCCGAGCATTCGCTTGTTTCCCGACGAATACGTTTCGACTGGCTTTTCCAATGGTGGTCGAAACAGATCCAGAAGTTCCGCTCGTCGCTCGTCGCCGCGCATTCGAGCGAAGTGATCAAGCACCTGCGTGCCGGTCAGTCGTTCTTCGAACCCGAGCGTATCTGGGAGGTAACCGATGTTGGTTTTCACGCCGGTGAGTGCTCGTCGATCTCGAATGTCGGCACCGAGGACGGTAGCCGTTCCGGCAGTGGGTTTGATGAGTCCAAGCAACAGTCGGATCGTCGTCGTCTTGCCTGCCCCGTTCGGACCAAGATAGCCGAAGATTTCGCCGCGTTCAACGTCGAACACGACCGCATCATTCGCGGCGAGATCTCCGTATCGCTTGGTGAGATCCTCAATCTCGATCGGTGCCATACGCTGATCATCAGCGATGACTACGTTAAACGATGGTCCAGAGTACCACGAGAACGAAACGGAATACAAACTGAAATCGTATAGTAGCTACTGAAGGTCAATGCTCACCTGATCCCCAGACGGATCGGCGATGGATGTGTACATCGTTGCAGTTGTTACCCGTATGAACGGGCGACACGGACGACAACAACTGACGAAAGAGGATGGCAGCCCCGTCCCGATCCCCGTCGGTCGACACCGTTACTAAGAGCCGAGAAGCGTATGAGTGGGTATGGAGACTGTGGCCTGACCGTCGGTGACTCGCTCGATCGCATGACAGAGACGATCTAGGGATTCGACAGCACCGCTGCGGTCAAAGTGCGCACCGAGGACGAGACATTGTTACGCGATACGGCAGAGCGTGCGATGGTATGTCTCGGCGCTGACGAGTGAGCCGTGCGGACGCTCTTCGAGACGAGTATCGAACGATCGTCACCGGAACTGGGGCTCGTCGAGCAATCCGTTCGGCACGACTCCCGAGCAAGACGCGCGACGGTCCCGTTCGACCGTCGCTGGCACCTAATAGGCCCGCACGTACGACAGAAGAAACACGATAGCAACCACGAACGCGATGGCAGCGTACAGCACGTTCTGAAACGACAACAGCGCCGCTGCGAGCACGAACGCACTCGAGAGAACGGCGTAGCCGAGCCCTGAATCGGTAGTGGTCGACTCGATGGGATCCGTTCTGACGACGAGTTCGCCACGCTCGAGTTGTCCTAACACGGTATCGGTCCGGGCCGGCAATCCTGCCACGACCGGCGCGGATCGCCGGATGTCGTCCTGGATCTCCTCGAGTAACGCCTCGAGTTCGCTCTCGATGAAGCCGTGATCGACGAGGAACGACCGCGTCGCCCGTAGAAAGTCGAATTCGGGATCGAGGCTCCGACAGACGCCTTCGCCGACGGTGCCGACTCTGACGAGCAACATCACGTTCGGCGGAATACGAAACGGAAAGTCGTGGAGCATCGTGAACAGTTCAGTGATAATCGCCCGCCACGTAATTTCCGAGCGCCCCCCGAGGGTCTCGATCACCAGGTCGAGGACGCGACGGACTGCCACGCGATCGACCGTCGAGTCGAGAACCTCGAGCGCGATCAGGGTGTCTACCAGTCCGTCGACATCTCGTCTGACCAGGGTGCGATAGAGCGCAGTAATATCGGCCTGCTCCTGGGCGGTCAACCGCTGGCTCATCCCGAAATCGTAGATGACGAGTTGCCCCGAGCGGGTCACTGCGAGATTGCCGGGGTGTGGATCGGCGTGGAACACGCCGTCGACGAGCCCCATCCGCAGGTACGTTCGCGTGATCAGCGTCGCCATTTCGGTTTCGTCGGTCGAGGCGTCGGCGAACGCATCATCGTCGGTAATCTTCGTCCCTTCGACGTACTCCATCGCGACGATTCGGTCCGAACACAGGGCTGGATACGTGTCCGGGACGACGACCCGATCGTCGTCCGCGAGGTTCGCACCGATGTCGTCCATCACCGCCGCCTCGCGCTCGAAATCGAGTTCGTCGCGGATGATCTCCTCGAAGTCGTTCGCGGCGTTTCGAAGGGAATACTGCTGGCGTTCGTCGGCGAAGAACGTTACGAGTGGCAGCAGTCGTCGGATGACCCGGAGGTCCCGCTCGATCATCGCCGCGAGGTCAGGGCGACGAACCTTCAGCGCGATCCGCTCGCCCTCGTACTCGGCGGTATAAACGTACGCGAGCGAGCCACCGGCGAGCGGCGTTACCGTCTCGAGGTCGAGGGCGTCCTCCAGTTCTGCTTCGAGGACGGTGTATGGGTCGCCGCCGGTCTCTTCGGGAACTTCGTCCTGCAGACTCGAGAGGGACTCGACGTAAGCCGGCGGAACGATGTCGGGTCGCGTCGAGAGCACCTGTCCGACCTTGATGAAGGCCGGACCGAGATCGAGCATCGTCTGTGTCAGTCGCTCGCCCCGCTCCCGGTGAACGGACTCCGAGACGGACCGCGAGGGTCCAAACAGCACGAATCGTCGACGATCCCTGAGGAGTGCGATCGCGATTGGTAGGAATCGAACGAGAACCTGGAGATACCGATAGTAGAATCTCATCGCCGACGAACACCGGCGCGTGTGATTCGATGGCGATCCATACCTACCCGTTTCGGGAGACACTACTAAAATTTGACTGGTTCGTCGCCGGGTAGTGTTCAGATAAGCTGATTCCATGCGAAGCTGAACGATCTGATCCAGTCGTCGGCAGTTTCTGCTTTGGCATTGCTAAAGCAGTTTGGGAAGCAGAGAGTTCGTGGTTTTGTTTCTCTAAAGACACGTTCAACAGCATTCCGATTTCCATGTTTCTCGTATCAGAAATCGAGGCCGTGACGCTGACATCCATCTTGTAACGAGTGCGATCCATCGACGAGAAACACGGCATCGGAGACATCGTGTTTCTCGGAGAGTTCCGTAAGAAACGAATGAGCGAGAACCTTCGTTGTTGTCGGTTCAAGCTTTGTATGGAACAATTCGTTTTGTCTTGGGATCGACTGCGGCGTACAGCCAATACTGCTCATTATGCAGTTGGATCACCGTCTCGTCAACCGCAACGTGATCTGGATACCGACCAGATTCAGGCTGTAAATCGGCCGTGTGAACCCAATTGTGAACGGTGGATCGAGCGCGTTTGACACCGGGTATCTCAAGGATGGATACAGTATTCGAAAGCGAGAGTCCAGCGAGATGCAACTGAATACTGAGCTTCATCAACAATCGCGGTGTCGCTTCTCGTTCAACAAACTCTACGTTGATCTCGTCTAAACAACCGTTGAGGCGGTCGTTTTCGGGCATAGACCACTCAGAAAACGAACCACCTCACCCTTCGTCCTTATCTGAACACCGCCCTATCGCTACTTCGACTATAATAACATCTAGAACTATGTATATGCTGATCGCACAGCAGTCGTACGATCAGGTGTGCATCGACTTGCAGCGGTTATATAGATTAGACAGTGAACAAAAATCGGGGCAAATTACTACAGTATGGTTGTAAAATACCCCATATAACGAGATATAGGATCAAAGTATACTATTTAAATACACATCATTATTATTGTGTGCTCATCTCATCACACTGTTTACTGGCACCACTATCTAGGTTCAATTGAAAAACGGCATCAATGAGGTTCTGATGAGCACGTCGGAGATGTTGGTAAAACGTTCCCGACGAAATATTCAATTCCTCAGCGAGTTCTTCACCAGAAATCTGTCGGGGGGCCTCGTAGTATCCGGACCGGTAAGCAAGTTCGAGTGCGTCCTGTTGTCGGTTAGTCAATACTTCGAAAGGATCCCCCCGTCATCGTTCTATCATCATGCGGGTTGATTGTTCTTCTAGCGATGAGATCAGTGTCCGGGACGACCGTACGAACCTGCTCAAGTAGCCTTCGCACATCCGTCTGTGCAGTCACTTCTGCGACGACACGGCCAGTTCCATCACGGAACGATCCAGCGGAAACCTTCACACCATGCTCGCCGAGTGCAACCGTGAGACTGTCGTTTGAAAGATGGCAACGAAGTTGTGGCCGGTCACTGTTTTCGAGAAGACTGACATCGGTAATGCCAGCGGCAGCCGAAAGTCGTTGCTTGACAGCGTCAAGTGATGCACCGTTGATGACCAAATAGTGAATAAAACCATCACCCGCTGGAATGACACGATTCATCTCTATATAACAATCGTGCTCCTCGCTAATTGTGGCAAGTATATCGGACGTACCGGTTTCAAATTCAAGTTCGACACGGTCGTTCGTTTGGAGTAATTCTTCAGTTGTAATGGCGTACGCATCTGCACCAATTCGGTTGCCGAGATCTGAAAGCAATGATCGTTCGGTGCCCTCAAATGCGGTACTCCGACTCGAATACAAACAAAGGACGCTGTAAATTGCCTCTCCATACGATATTGGAATCACTGCAACGGCCGTGTCGTCGTGTTCGGGAAGAGGAAGCGCCACGTCGTCTGGTTCGTTACCGGGGACTCGTCTAGCAGTTTGTATTTTCCCCGTCTCGATTGCCCTCTGGATCAGGTTAAACGACGGCGATTGGGACTTGACGATCGCATCTTCGATAACTGCTGCATCGACGTTGTTAGTAGCAGTGATGGAAACAGTATCATCGGAATGAACTCGCCCACACCATGCACCGGAGTAGATACCAGAATTTCCGAGGTAGTCGCAGACAGACTTCTGAAGCTCCTCGAAACTGGACGCCTCGAGCATTGTTCCGTGAACACCAGCAAGAGTCCCGAGTAATTGCTTAGCACGATCAAGTGCGTCTCGATGATGCCGCACTGACCGTTCACGTTCTTTCCGTTCCGAGATGTCGGTGTCAATACCGACAAGCCGGCCGATATCTCCCTGCGAGTCTGTTATCGGTGTAATCGTTCGGTTCACAACTATCTCTTCTCCCGATTTTCGTTGGTTAGTAACTTCACCGGTCCAGATATCTCCAGACTGAACCGTTTCCAATGCATCGTCGATATCGTTCCCATCTGCTAGAAGCAACTCCGGTGTCGTACCGATAATCGCCTCAGAATCGTACCCGGACAGCTCCTCGAAGCGCTCGTTAGCGTAGTTGATTTTTCCCTCAGAATCCATAATATAGATCGCTTGGCCGGCATGCTCGACGGCTCGTCTAAACGCACTCAGTTCCCGTTCTCGTTCCGTGCGCTCGGTGACATCTTCAAACGCAATAACAACCCGCTCGATTTCCCCGTCCGTATCGAACAGAGGGGCAGCGTTGATCGAAATCCACAGTTTGGAGCCATCCCGACGCTCCACCCGAAATTGTTCGTCGTAAATCTCGTCTCCAGTCTCGAACACCTGGCTAATAGGGTGTTCCTCTTCTGGTACCGGTTTACCGCTGCTGTTGAGCAACTGAGCGCCAGGTTCGGTGTAGTCACACGAAACGAGACCAGATTCGGGCACTCCAAAAATATTATCGGCTCGAGAATTCGTCCGAGTAATGACACCGCCACTGTTAACGACCATTACTCCAACCGGGTTCGTATCGAACAGACGTCGGAGTATCGTCCGTTCAGACCTGAGTGCTTCTTCAGCCCGTTTTCTGGCGACGTAAGTCCCGAGATTTGCAGCTACCGTCTCGACGATCCGGCTCAGTCGATAGTCAACTGGCCATTCTTCAGTTAGATAGAAAACTAAGACGGCCTCGAGGCGCTCCTCTGCTTCGATCGGAACACCGTACGCCGCTTTGAGATTCGCTTGCTCTGCGGCGTCGGTTCTGAGGTATTCATCCGCCGACATCCGTCTTCAGTTAAGCAAGAAACCGCGTGATAGCGGCGGGTTATCGAGACATCTTTTGGAAGGAATGAGGAAGCCGAGTCTGTGCACAACTCCGGCTCCTCATCTCGAATTATGCGTCGGCTCACTACACTGTTTCCCTCCGAGTTCCTCGAAGAGCACGCCGAGGAACTCGGCGTGGTCGAACGTGATCGGAAGCTTCAGATTCCTGCCTTCGTCTGGACATTCGTGTTCGGTTTCGCCGCAGGCGAAAGCCGAACACTCGCCGGGTTCAGACGCTCTTACAACTCGACTGCCGATGAGACGATCTCACCCAGCGGGTTCTATCAGCGGTTGACCCCGACGCTTGCGAAGTACCTCCGTGACCTCGTCGAGCACGGTCTCGACGAGGTCGCTGTTCCTGATGCTGTTGACGCTGATGTCGACCGGTTCAGAGACGTGATGATCGCCGATGGAACGGTGTTGCGGTTACATGAATTTCTCTCAGATCAGTTCGAAGCCCGCCATGAGGAGCAGGCTGGAGCGAAGCTCCACCTGCTCCACAATGCCACAGAGCAGACGATCGAACGGATCGATACTGCTGACGAGAAAGCACATGACAGCACCCTGTTCAAGACAGGACCATGGCTTGAGAACCGCCTCATGCTGTTCGATCTCGCCTACTTCAAGTACCGCCGGTTTGCGCTGATCGACGAGAACGACGGCTACTTCGTCAGTCGGTTGAAGCAGAACGCGAACCCGGTGATTACGGCGGAATTACGGGAATGGCGCGGTAGTGGTTCACAGAAGATTTAGGTATGCTTTGAGTTGGTAGGGTAATGGCGGGACAAGAAAAAGAGATCGTCCGTCACCTCAGTGAGGACGATCTCGACCGCTTGCTCACACAGACAGATGACGAGAAGGTGAGCAAGCGGCTCACCTTCATCAAACGGTTGTACAAGGGTGCAACACTCGAAGACGCAGCCGACGATGTCGGGATGTCCCAATCAACCGGCAGCCGCTGGGCCAGACTCTGGAATAAAGGTGGGCTCGGACTTCTGACACCGAGCTTCGGGGGCGGCCGGCCCCCGAAGCTCGACGAGAACCAACGAGAACGTCTCCTGGACCTACTCGAGGAGGACGAGCCCTGGAAGAAACAGGAGATTCAGCACCTCATCAACGAAGAGTTCGATAGCCTGTTGCATCTTCAATATCAGTTCGCAGGACGTGGCTGGGTAGCCTCGATCCAAGCGACTGAGGACAAGATGTGCCAGATTGACGTTCATT
>NZ_RBZW01000013.1 GCF_006543045.1 Salinadaptatus halalkaliphilus
GACTTCCTCGACCTCGTCGGTGCCGGCTTCCCACTCGATGCCGGCGTAGACGTCTTCGGTGTTCTCCCGGAAGGTGACCATGTCCATCTGGCCGGGTTCCTTGACGGGGGATGGAACGCCGTCGAGGTGGTAGGTCGGGCGGACGTTAGCATAGAGGTCGAGCAGTTTGCGCAGGCCGACGTTGAGCGAGCGGAAGCCGGCGCCGACCGGCGTCGTCAGCGGGCCCTTGATGGCGACGCGGTGTTCTTTGATGGCCTCGACGGTCTCGTCGGGCAGGTTCTCGTCGTACTTCTCGCGGGCGCTTTCGCCGGCGTAGACGCGCATCCAGTTGATCTCGCGGCCGGTGGCCTCGGCGGCGGCCTCGAGGACCTGTTGGGCGGCGGGGCCGACGTCGCTGCCGACGCCGTCGCCGTAGATGATCGGGATAATCGGGTTGTCCGGAACCTCGAGTTCGCCGTCAGTGCCGTCTTTCAGCGTGATCTGCTCCCCGTCTTCGGGGACCTCGATCTTGTCGTAGCTCATCTCGTCTTGAGAGCGAGACTCTATCGACATAAACTGTGCTGTTTTACCGTTCGGAATAGTGTGTGTTCGCGGACAACGGCACGGAGGTAACGACGGTCGACCTCGGAATTATATCAGTCGACTGGCCGCTCCGTTGGGCGGACGGCGACGAATCGATCGGGAAGATCACTACCCTCGATGTGTGCCGTCGTGAGCTCGGCGAGCGTTTCGACGGCGCTGTGGCGGTACTCTCGGGTGGTCGCGGCGATGTGTGGTGTGAGCACGACGTTGTCGTGGTCGCGAAACGGTGAGTCCTCCGGCAGCGGTTCAGTTTCGAAGGCGTCGAGTCCGGCACCGCCGATCGAACCGTCCCGAATCGCCTCGAGCAGCGCCGGTTGATCGACGATAGCGCCGCGGGAGGTGTTGACGAGCACGGCGTCGTCGTCCAGGGACTCGAGTGCGTCCGCATCGATCATACCACGGGTCTCGTCGGTTAACGCGGCAGTCACGACGACGGAGTCGGCGCGTGCGAGGAGCTCCTCGAGTTCGAGGAGGGTCGTGCCGGTGATCTGGGTGTCGATCTCGTGGACGTACGGATCGAACGCGAGCGTCTCGGTGTGGAATCCATCCAGCAGTCCGGCGACCCGTTTTCCGACGTTTCCGAATCCGACGATACCGATCGTTTGGCCGGTGAGCGAGCGACTCAACGGCATCTCGTCGCGCCAGCCGCCGGCTTCGATCGTCCGTTGTCCTCGAAGGACGTTTCGATTGACTGCAAGCAGCAACGAGACGGCGTGTTCGGCGACGGCGAGTGCGTTGAGTCCTGGAGTATAGACGACGGTGACGTCGTGTTCGGCGGCTGCGTCGAGGTCGATCGAGTCGATACCGGTGCCGATCTTCGCGACGAGTTCGAGATCGGTCGCCGCTTCGAGTACGGTCTCGGTGACGGGGAGACGGGATGTCGTAAAGAGGACGTTCGTTCCCCCCAGCGCATCGATAAGCGCAGCTTCAGTCGCTTCGACACCGACCTCGAGTTGCACGTCCCCCTCGAGATCGGCGACGAGTGGTTCGCGTGGCTTGAGGTCCTGGTCGATGAGGCCGCTGAGCATCGACTATGACTCGTCTCGTGTGACGGTGACGACCGGACACGATGCGTCCATGAGGACTGGTTGGGCCGTGCTGCCGAAAATCGCTTTCCCGACGGCCGACCGTTTTCGTCCGCCGAGAACGATGTATCGGATGTCGTTCGTCTCAATGTAGTTGAGCAACCCGTCGGCTGGATCACCGACGAGCCCGATCGGTTCGTACTCCGAGACGACACCCTCCGCGGCTTCGTCTGCGATCTTCGTGGCAAACGATCGGACTTCTTCCATCGGGACGGCCGTTCCCGTCTCCTCGACGCTCGTCTGTTCGATCTCTCGGAACTTCTTCCGGGTTAGAACGTGAACGACGTGCAGTGGCTCTCCCGTTGCCGTGGCAAGTGCTTCTGCTTCGGTGAGGACGTCGCTGGTCGAGTCGCTTTGGTCGACGGCTGCAACTATTGGCATACACGTCGTCGTACTCGCCAATGGATTATATATGCACGTGTTAAATACATCGTTTGCGAAGTGGAACTACCGACGTGGATTGCTTCCCGACTGTGGCAGTCCGTCTCCCACGTATCGATTCACGCAGTGCTTACAGAATACAATCGGGCAACGGGATGCCCGCTAACAGTACCTTTATCAAATACGTAACGGAAGGCACCGTCAATGGACTCCGATTCGGAAGGCAATGCTGAGGATGTCTCCCGGTCTCGCCGCACTCGTATAATTCAATGGGCTGGGTCGATAGCGACTGTTTTCGTGCTCGTCGTTGGTGTCGCGTTTCCACCGCTGTTCGGCCTGGAAACGGATATGCAGTTGGTTTTGACTATCTTTCTGATGGCGATTATTCTCTGGGTCACCAAGCCGGTTCCGTTCACGATCTCGAGCGTGTTGGTGATGTCGCTGCTGTTTGGACTCGGTATTACGTCCTCGTTCGACGATGCAGTAAGCGGGTTTGCTTCCGAGCTCGTGTTTTTCCTGTTCTTGCTGATCTTACTCGGGAATACGATCGGGAAGACGGGGCTGGACGACCGAGCAGCACGGCAGTTGCTGTCTGCACAGAGCACACCTCGTCGATCGGTTCGATCGCTCTCGACGAATCTGTTTGCGCTGTCGTTTTTTATGCCATCCGCTGTCGCACGAACCGTGACGTTTATTCCGTTGGTCAAGCGCGTCACGACGCTGTATGGATTGGGTGCAAAGAGCAACTTCGAGAAGTCGTCGTTCTTTATTCTCGGTCACGTGAATCCGATCGCGTCGATGGCGCTGATGACCGGCGGCGGAATGGCGATTATTACCTCGAGTGTGATCCAGTCGTCGGTGCAATCTATCACGTGGGTCGAGTGGGCGGTGTATATGATCCCGCCCGTCGGGCTCTTGTATGCGATCGCAGCGGTTTCGGCGGCGAAACTGTATCCGGTCAACGATTCGATGACGATCGGTGACACCCAGTCGACGGATGGCGGGGAGACACAGTCGGTCGACGACGAACTCGAGGCGGATCCGATGAGCAGGGACGAGCGGATCGTCGCGGTGGTCATGGGTGCAACGGTCGTCGCATGGATCGTCGGCTCCTTCGTGGGTATCCCGACGATTCTGCCGGCGGTCGTTGCTGTCGTCGTCCTGTCGTTGCCGGGTATTCAGATCATCACTCCAAGCGATATTCGCTCCATGAGTTGGGGTATCTTGTTCGTTATCGGGGCGATGTTTTCCATCCTGGAGGTAATGGAAACGACCGGGACGCTGACGTTTATCGTCGATACGATTACGCATCTGGTTCCGTTTGGCACGATGGCACTTTGGCAAGTCGTCGCGATACTGCTTACCATTGCGATCGTGATGCGAACGTTTTTCTCGACTGCGTCGGCTGCGATCACGGTCGTGCTCCCGATCGTTCTCGAGTTCGGTAGCGTCCTCGGTATCAACCAACTCTATCTCGCGTTTTCGATCCTCACCATCATCGGCTCGACGACGTTTCTCCCGTTCAACACGACTGCCGTGCTCGTTTCGTTCGATCAGGGACCGTTGAGTATGCGTGACGTGTTCACTTTCGGGTTGTTGACGATGGTCTTTGCACTCGCCGTAATTCCCCTTGCGTGGCTGTTCTACTGGCCGTTCGTCGATGCGATCCTCTAATCCGCAGATCCGCCCCGCAGTCCGCCTCTCGAGTATCTGACTGCGTTTTGAAACCGCACGACGCCCGTGTATCCCGGTCGGCACTACGTCCTGCGTTACCTCGGTTGTCTCGACGATCTCGAGCCAACGACCGCAACGACAATCGTAGCTGGCCACTTCAGCAACTACTGTTCAGGCCCAGGATGATGGCAACTATAGTACGTTTCGTCCGGATACTGTTTTCTACTGCCATTGCCGTTTCGACCGTCGTCATCTGACGATGTAAAGGAGGAATCCTCCGCAACAACATAAATTATAAATATAGTGGGTGCGAACCGTTGAGTTGCAATGGCACGGAAGTTTACTATGGAGAGCTACAACCGCAGGGAACTGCTACAATACGCTGGTGCTGCGTCTGTAGCTGGGATGACAGGCATTGCGGGCTGTCTTGGTGACGATAATGGCAACGGAAACGGGAACGGGAACGGCAATGGCAACGGCGGTGGGGACGACTTCCCAACAGACGACATTCGGTACATTATTCCCTTCGGCGAAGGGGGCGGCACCGACACGTACGCACGTGAGATGGTTCCGCTTGTGGACGAACGAATGGACGTAAACATTGCGATCGAGAACATCTCGGGCGCGGCGTCGCTTCGCGGCACCGGTGAAATGATGTACGCAGAACCCGACGGGTACACGATCGCCGCGTTCAATCCGCCGTCGACGCCGGTCTCGGAGATGGTCAACCCGCAGGATTTCGACCTCGAGAACGTCACTGGCGTCTGTAGTTACGCGAGTACGCCGTTCGTGATCGTCGCGAATTCGGATTACGACATCGATGGCTACGAAGATCTCATGAGCCGGTACGACGACGGCGAACTCGAGAACTTCGGTGGGAAGGAACGTGGCGGCGTCGACCACGTGATGGCCATCCTGATGCAGAACCTCCACGGGTTCGACTGGGGCCAGTACGTTGGCTACGACGGTACTGGCCCGGCCGTCCAGGCGACGATTTCGGACGAGATTCCGGCCTGTATCGCGACCGACACGGGAGCCGAGGCAGGGGTCGAAAGTGGTGACCTCGATATCGTTACCGGTCTCGTCAGCGAGGGGACGGAAGTCTTCCCGGATGTCGAGACCGTTACCGATCTCGGTTACGATAATATCGACTTCATCTCGCAACTTCAGCGCGGTATCTACGCCCCGCCGGACACGCCACAGGAGCCACTCGACGTCATTGCAGACGTCGTCGAGGAAGTGACCGAGACCGATCACATGCAGGAGTGGTCGGACGAAACCGGTAACATCGTTCAGTACGGTACCGGTGAGGAGGCCGAACAGGCCGTTCGGGACGCGTACGAAATCATTCCCGAGAACGTCGATCTCGAGGAAATTCGAGAAGCAGCGAACTGATCGGTTGCGTCCTCGTCGGCCAACGGGGACTGAAATTTAAATTCCTTGCAAGATACATACAATGGGTTTCCAGTCAACATATCGCAAAGTAGTCGCCCGGATTGATTTAGAGTACATTCTTCTGTTTATCATGCTCGTCGCGTCGGGCTACATGATCTGGGAGACGTTTAACTTCGGTATCAGTTCTGCAGCAACGTTTCCCCGTCTCACCGCTGGATTCGTTTTGATAGGGACGCTGCTGCTCGTCTTCCGTTCGTATCTCCCCGATCCGCTGTATTCGTTCGTCGCGGAATCTGCCGACCTCATCAATGTCGACGACGACGAACTGGTCGGTGATGAGGAACCAGCGGACGATGCTGATGATGGTGACGAAGACGATTCGATCTCGACAGTCGGTAGACCGATCCACGATTCGCTCTTTACGAGTATCATAGCGGTCGGATATGGTATTTTAGGGTACGCGATCGGTATCCTGTGGGCGAGTCCGATCTTCGTCTTCGTGTACGGGCTCTGGTTCAAACTGTCCTGGAAGGTCATCCTCGTACTCGTCGTGGTCTCGATACTTATCGGGCTCGGCTTCTACGAAGCGCTCGGGCTGCGTATCGATAGAGGAAACATCTTCTTCACGGAGGGTATTCTATGAGTACGACACAGGTTCTGGCCGAAGCAGCCCAGGTACTGTTCTCCTGGCCAACGATCGGCTGGGTCGTCCTCGGCATTCTGCTTGGCATCATTGCAGGTGCACTCCCTGGCGTGGGGAGTTCGATGGGGATGGCGATCGTCTTACCGCTTACGCTCCCACTGAGTCCGGTCAACGCCATCGTCTTGCTGGTAAGTATGTACAGCGGTGCGATGTACGGTGGCTCGATAGCCGCCATTCTCGTGAACGTGCCGGGGACAGGGGGTGCTGCAGCAACGACGTTAGATGGCTATCCGATGTCCAAACAGGGGAAAGCCGTCCAGGCACTCGCGATGTCCGCGACGGCATCGGCGACTGCCGGCTTTCTCGCGGTCCTGACGCTTCTCCTGTTCTCTCCAATCCTTATCGAGGTCGTCCTCATGTTCGGTTCGCCGGAGTTTTTCCTGATGGCTGCCTTCGGCCTCGCGATGATCACGGTCGTCGTCCAGGGATCCATCGTCAAGGGACTCGTCGCCGGAGCGTTTGGGCTTATGTTGACTACCATCGGCATCGCTCCCAACTCACCTGAACTTCGATACACGTTCGATTCGCTGGCTCTGTACGATGGACTCGATTTCATCGCCGCGCTGATCGGCATGTTCGCTATCGCGGAGATGATCAAACTCGCCGCGAAGAAAGGCGGGATCGCGGACACGGGAGTCGACATGAGCGGCAACAGACTTAGCGGTGTTCGAAAAACCTTCAGCCACCCGATCACCGTCGTCAAATCCGGCTACATGGGGATGCTGATCGGTGCCATCCCGGGTGCTGGTGCGACGGTCTCGAATTTCTTCGCCTACGGCGAGGCGATGCGGGCATCCGACGATCCAGAAACGTTCGGCAAGGGGAACCCACTCGGAGTCATCTCCGCTGAAGCGTCGAACAACGGGACGATCGGTGGGTCACTCATCCCGACGCTTGCATTCGGTATCCCCGGCAGTGGATCGACCGCAGTACTACTGGGTGGCCTCTTGATGCACGGACTTCGTCCCGGCCCCGACCTGTTCGACGCCGAACTCATGACGACGTATACGTTCCTGCTCGCGTTACTGATCGGTAACGTGTTCATCCTGCTCGCCGGTGTCTTCCTCATCACGCGAGCGGGTCGAATTACCCAAATCGACACACACGTCCTCATTCCAGCCATCATCGTTCTCTCCGTCGTCGGTGGCTACTCCCTGCGGACGAACTGGGCGGATGTCGCAACCGTCCTCGTGCTCGGTATCCTGGGTTACATCATGGTTAAAAAGGACTACTCGATCATCGCGTTCGTCCTCGGCGTCGTCCTCGGGCCGATCGCCGAGGAGAACCTCATGCGATCGTTACAGCTCTCGGATGGCTCCTACATGATATTCCTTACGCGACCGATCTCGTTGTTGATCGTTATCCTTATCTTCGTCGTCATCTTCGGTCCCTTCCTCAAGCCGTGGCTGTCGAAGCAGCTCGGCTGATCCGTATTTCTTTTCTCACCGACGCGATTACGACGCTTGTCGTCCCCTCGAGCGAGTACCGATTCTGAAGTCAATTGGGTAACAACGCTCCTTACCGTTACATCCAGTATCGAGGAAAACAGTATCGTATCCGATCCGTTGTTTCGCCGTCCTCGTGCGACCGCAACCGTCTGCGGTCACGTCAGAATGGACGACAGCAGTCCGTCTCAGAAGAACGTGAACTCGCCGTCCTCGAGGACGACTTCGCCGTCGAGTTCCAGCGTCGGTTCGGCCATCATCGCGTCGAAGTGAACCGGTGCCCGCGTCGTTCCGCCGAGGTTACTGCTTGTTCCGATGCCGAAGTGCACGTTGCCGTATCGGCCGTGATCGTTCGAGAACCAGCCGTTGAAGTCGGGACACTCCGGATTCATGCCGACCGCGAGCTGAGCGATATTGTAGACGGCGGGGTCGTCGTGTTCGTTCCAGACGCGCTCGATCGTCTTGGCTTCCGTCCCGCCTTCGACGGACGTGACGGCCCCGTCTTCCATCTCCATGACGACTGGCTCCTCGAGGACGCCGATGTCTAGGTTCGGAATCGCGCCGTCGAAGACGACGGTCCCCTCTGTCGTCCCTTCGACGGGCGCGATGTTCGCTTCGATGTGGACCAGCGCGGTGAACGCGCCGGGTTCGTCGGCGATACCGGGATGTGCGTTTCCGTCCTGTCCTTCGAGGCCGACGGTGACGTCCGTTCCCTGTGGCGTGGTGATGCGGGCTTCGCTGGCCTCGCCGAATTTCCGTCCCATCTCTTCACAGTGTTCGCGCATCCCTTCGTAGTCGGCGTACAGGCCGCCACGGATGAGCTGTTCGTCGGTGAATTTCACCATACTGATCAGCCGGGCGCCGTTTTCCGTCGCCTTCGCTGCGGCTTCGGAGTGGGTGATCGATCGGTGAACCGGCGTGATGATTACATCGGCCTCGAGCATCGCGGCGGCGACGCTCTCTTCGGGCTCGTTGCCGTCGTACTCCCGTGGGTCCATCAGCGTCATCGTCACGTTTGCGTCCCGTTCCTTGGCGGCGGCGGCGACTCGTTCGGCGACGTCTGAAACCTGCCAGTCGCTGACGACCAGTACGTCCTCGCCGGCTTCGATCGCTGCACACGTTTCGACGACGATACTCGCGCCTTTCATCTCCTGTACGGAGTCCATAAGTGAGGTTGTGGCATCCGCGTACTAATACGTTCCTGTCGAGACCGTGCTGGGTCAGCGGTCGCCGCGTTGGAGTCGAACGGGTAACCCAGGCAGCCACCGTGGGCGAATCCGATACAATCAACTATCGCGGCGATAAATTGCCAGACAGGCTAATGGATCAGGAGCAACTCGAGTGTGCAATCGTCCGCGGCGGAACGAGCAAAGGCGTCTACATTCGTGAAGACGAGCTTCCGGAATCGAACCGCGACGAGGCAATTCTCTCCCTGTTTGGTAGTCCCGACGATCGACAGATCGACGGGCTCGGCGGTGCGACATCGACGACGTCGAAACTGATGATCGTCACCGCGAGTGATCGCGACGGCGTCGATGTCGATTACACCTTCGGTCAGGTCGCCGTCGACGAACCGGTTATCGATTACGGTGGCAACTGCGGGAATCTCACGTGTGGTATCGGCTCGTTCGCTGTCGACGAAGGACTCGTCGACGTCGATGCCGACGCCGATGCTGTCGACCTTCGACTCTACAACACGAATACGGGCGCAATTATCGACCAGACGGTTCCGCTGTCGGGTGAGCGGGCCGAGACGCGCGGGGAGTTCAAGGTTCACGGCGTCCCCGGAACCGGTGCACGGATCGATACCACGTTCCGTGACCCTGCCGGTGCCGTCACCGACGAGCTGTTCCCGCTTGGCGAGCCGACGACGGAGATCGAGGTCGACGGCGAACCGATCGAGACGAGCGTCGTCGACGTGACGACGCCCGTGGCGTTCGTTCGTGCGGCCGATATCGGACTCACCGCGACCGAACTCCCCGACGAGATCGATAGCGACCCCGAGCTCCTCGAGCGCATCGAGCGGATTCGAGCGGCGGTCTGTGAGCGACTCGGCCTCGTTGAGGACGCCGATCGGGCGTCGATCGAGTCGCCAGGCTATCCGAAGCTCGCGTTCGTCACCGAGCCGACGACCTACGAGGGGACGACCGGTAACGAGGTTCGTGCCGACGAGCAAACGATCACTTCGCGGATCATGAGCATGCAGAAACTGCACCCGGTGTACGCCGTGACGGGCGCATCCTGTACCGCCGCAGCTGCAGTGTTGCCAGGCACGATTCCCCACGAGGTCGCCGACGACGACGGCGATCAGGTGGCTATCGGCCATCCCAAGGGGACGATGACCGTTCGTGCCGATGTCGACACAGCGGCGCCGAGCGTCGATGCGGTCACGATCTATCGGACATCGCGTCGGCTCATGGACGGCACCGGCTACTACCAGACGAACTAATCTCGTCGTCGTCCTTTGATCGGGTGCGTCGACCCGTTGTGGTGTGTCGGTTCAACGCTGTCGCCGACCGTTGGGACGATCCGTTCGAGAGACGGCCAAATCACCGATATTTTTATGCCGGTTGGCGGCAGCTATCACATATAGAAACTATGCTCGACGTAGAGATGGCGACAGCAGCGCGTGGTATCGTAGACGAGTGTCTCGACGTGCAACCCGGCGAAGAGGTGCTGGTCGTCGCCGACGCGAAAAAAGAGGAGGTCGCACGCGCCGTTGCACGAGCGGCAACTGCGGCCGGGGCAGAGGCGATAATCACGACGATGCCGCTGCTCGAGAGCCACGGGAACGAGCCCCCCGAAACGGTTGCGGAGGCGATGGCCGCCGCCGATGTCGTGTTTACGTGTACGACTCACGCTATCACCCACACCCGATCGCGGCTCGCGGCCGCAGAGGCTGGTGCCAGATGCGGTATTCTTCGCAGCGTGACCGAGGAGATGATGGTCGAGGGCGCCATGAGCGTCGACTTCGAGGAGCTTCGGACTCGAACCGAAGCCGTTCGTGATGTCCTCGACGACGCGTCCGAGGTTCACGTACGTAGTGACGAGGGGACCGACATCACGTTCAGTGTCGAGGGCTGCTCGGCGTTCTCGCTCGACGGCTATTTCCACGAGAACTACGGCTTTGCGACGCTCCCACCGGGCGAGTCGCCGACCCATCCAGCCGAGGGGACCGCAAACGGGACGATCGTCGTCGATGTCTCGATGGACAACCTCGGCCAACTCGAGGAACCGATCACCCTCGAGGTCGAAGACGGGTTCGTTACCGAAGTCGAGGGTGGCGAGCAGGCCGATGCGCTCCGGACGCTGATCGCGGAAAGCGACGAGAACGCCGGCAACCTCGCGGAGTTTGCGATCGGGACCAACCCCGAGGCGAAGCTGATCGGCAACCTCGCCGAGGACAAGAAACTCGCCGGAACGGTCCACTTTGCCGTCGGCGACAACGAGTCACTCGGCGGGACGCTGAAAAGCGACATCCACCTGGACGGTGTGGTTCGAACGCCGACCGTCACGCTCGACGATCGCGTCGTCGTCGAGGATGGACAGCTCGCAGCCGACATTTTCGAGTAACCCGTCCGGAAGCGGGACCGTCCTCGTCGCCGGCTCAGTTTTCGAGGTTCAGTCGAAGCGGATCGTCTGTTAATTCGGTCGCTCTACGCGCTCGAGATCACGGTAGAAGGCGGTCCCGCTCATGAGCAGTCTGGCCGTCCGGCCGATCGAGACGTGGTTGATCGTCCCGGCATCGTCGTCGACGCCGATCGTCATCGTCCCTTTGGGATGGCCGATTCGGACCGCATCGCCGGTCCGTCTCGCGGTTTCGGCGGGAATGGTCTCGGGGATCCGTGTCGCCGCTGCCAGACACATCGCGCCCGTCGTCGCGTAGGCGTGGTGGGGTCGTTGCGTCGAGACCATTCGGGCCGTAATATCGAGATCCGCCGCGTCGATGGTCGCCTCGACGGTCGTGTCGTAGCGCTGTGGCTCCGACACGGCCGCGATAAACGGCATCGTCGGTCGCTGCTCGAGCGCGTCCGCCGGCTCGTCGACGAGCCCGAGTGTCACACAGGCCTGTCCGCGAATCCGCTCGAGTCGCTCGAGGAATTCCTCGTCTTCCTCGAGGTCGGCGGGCGATTCCGTCCCCGTGAGATCGAGGTCCGACGCCCGAAGGAAGACGGTGACGTTCGTCGCATCTACGATGGAGACTTCGTAGGGCTCGCCGTCGACGACGAGTTCGTCGGTCGCGTTCCCCGTGGGCAACGTCGTCTCGAGGATGCCGCCGCCGGGCTCGAGATACCGCGACTGGACGCGGGCGCCGGTACCGGGGACGCCGTCGATGCTGTAGGTGCCATAGGGATTTGGCTCGCCGTCGACGACGGGCACGTCCTGCTCGATGATCGAGTCGGTGTTTTCGCTGTAGATCCGAACCGTCGTCGTCGGCTCGGTCGGTGTCACGAACCCCTCGAGGATCCCGTAGACGCCGACGGCACTGACGAGGTTGCCACAGTTCCCGCTCCAGTCGACGGTCGGATTGGAGATACCGATCTGGGCGTACTCGTAAGCGATATCGGCATCCGGTCGGTCGCTGTCGTTGACGAGCATCAGCTTGCTCGTATGCGTGTGGGACCCGCCCAGTCCGTCGACCTGCAGCGGGTCGGGCGAGCCGAACAACTCGAGGAGCAACTCGTCGCGTTTCTCGGGATCGGCCGGCATCGTCGCCGGGGTCGTAAAGAAACCCTTGCTGGTTCCCCCACGGATGAGACAGCCGTCGATCCCGTGTTGTACGCTCGAGGTATCGAGGTTCATACCCCCACGTACGAACGTCATCGTTTAAATGCTCGGGACTCTCGGGGCGACCACTGGTGAGTTGGGACGGCGACGGAATCG
This sequence comes from Salinadaptatus halalkaliphilus, assembly GCF_006543045.1. Taxonomy (GTDB): domain Archaea; phylum Halobacteriota; class Halobacteria; order Halobacteriales; family Natrialbaceae; genus Salinadaptatus; species Salinadaptatus halalkaliphilus. The sequence continues at coordinate 12,150 of NZ_RBZW01000013.1, forward strand.
AGACGGCCCGCCGTCGGTCACGGCCAGCAAAACTGCACGACGAGACGCGTTTGTGCCGGTTCGGCGGTACAGCAGACCGTGTGTCGCAGTGGCAACTCTAGGCTGGGATCGATCGTGCGAGACGATCAGCCGGACACAATCTATTTGGCGACTATCGTCGTCCATCGCCTATGGACGCGCTCGATCCTGGGACGTGTACGATTGCGGCGACTGGCGATTCGATCATAACCCGGCCCATTGGCCATCTCGCCGAGCGAGACGAGGGGTTTGCCGATCTGCAAGCGTTGCTTACCGACGCCGACGCGACGGTGACGAATCTCGAGGTTGTGTTGCCGGACGACGACACCGCCGGAACGCCGCCGGTGGCGGTCCCCAGCCAGTACCAGTATCTCAGTTCTTTGGCGGGTATTCTCATGCGAGCCGATCCCGTCGTCCTCGAGGAACTCGAGGAGTTGGGGATCGATCTCTTTGCGACGGCATCGAACCACTCGTTCGATTACGGACGCTCGGGACTGAAAGCGACCATCGACGCGCTGACCGAACGGTCGCTTCCGTTCGCGGGGATGGGACGGACGCTTGCCGACGCACGACGGCCGGCGTACGTCGAGACGGCGGGCGGGCGCGTCGGCCTCGTCGGGGCGACCGCGAGCGTTCCGCCGGCGAGCGAAGCCGGCCCCGCCTCGCCGATCCATCCCGGCCGGTCGGGAGTCAACCCGCTCCATCTCCGGTGGGTCTACGGCGCCACGCCGGCTCAACTCGAGCGACTCCAGGACCTCGCTGCCGAACTCGGTATCGAGTCGATGAAATCGACGTGGCTCGATCGATCCGCCCCCGATCGCGACGAGCACTCCTATTACTGGTTCATGCACATGCCGATCGAGACGGTCAACGACGAGAGCGAGGTCGGCGTCCGACTCGAGCCGATCGAGGCGGATCGTCGTGCGTATCTCGAGTCGGTGTCGACGGCGGCGACGAACGCGGACTGGACCGTCGCGAGCCTGCACGGCCACCAGTCGGCTGGCGGCGTCAGAAATACGTCGGAGACGCCGGCGTTTCTGCGAGCGTTCGCACGCGAGTGCATCGACGCGGGTGCGGACCTCTTCGTCGTCACCGGCCCGCACGTGCTCCGTGGCATGGAGATCTACGAGGGGCGACCGATCTTCTACTCGCTTGGCAACCTCTTCTATCAGACGGAGACGATCGAGTGGCTCCCACCCGAGAGTTTCGATTACTACGGGGTCGACGACCGAACGGCCATGACCGACCTGTTCGAGGCGCGGTATTTCGACACCGACGGGAATCCCGCCGGCAATCTCGCGCGCGACGAGTACTGGGAAACCGTCGTCCCTGTCTGCCAGTTTGCCGACGACGTACTCGAGTCGATTACACTCCATCCCTGCGTGCTCGGTCAGGACCGCGACCTGCCCCGGCGTGGGACGCCGACGCTCGCGACCGGCGAGGCGGCCACGTCTATTATCGAACGCTTTCAGACGCTTTCGGAGCCGTACGGCGTCGATATCGCCCTCGAGGACGACGTTGGCGTCGTCGACTGGTGACGCACAGGGGTTGACGATGACGTTCGTCGAGCCCGATTCGCGCTCTCAAGGACAGCCCGCTCGAGTTTGCGCGACAGTAACGTATTTCACGAGGGCGTTCGGTGTGATCGTATGGTCGAAGAAGGCGAACCGGCACCCGATTTCACGGTGCCACTGGCAGGTGGCGACGCGTACAACGACCTCGAACAGTTCACGCTCTCGGATGCCCTCGGCGACGGGCCGATCGTACTCGCGTTTTTCCCGGCGGCGTTTACCGGCGGGTGTACCGAGGAAATGTGTACGTTCCGCGATTCGATGGCCGATTTCGAGGCGCTCGATGCGCAGGTGTACGGCATTAGCGTCGATCTCCCGTTCGCACAGAACGTGTGGATGCAAGAGCACGACCTCCAGTTCCCGATGCTCTCGGACTGGGACCACGAGGTAATCCATCAGTACGACGTCGTTCTCGAGGAGATGTACGGCTCGATCGAGGCGGCCGAACGGAGCGTCTTCGTGCTCGATGCCGAGGGGACTGTCGCGTACAGGTGGGTTCGAGACGACGAGAATCCCGAGTTCGAGACGTTTATCGACGACGTTCGAGACGTCGTTGTGGATGTCGTCGACGAGACCGTGTAGCCGACGATCCTGGACGTCTTCCGTCCTCGAGAGCGTGGAACCATCTCTCTTGTCTCTCCAAATAATTATCAGGGTTGCCGAGCGACCACTAGCGGCCATGGATTTCAGCAATCAGACAGCACTCGTCACCGGTGCCAGTCGGAATATCGGCGAAGCGATCGCGGTTTCGATCGCCGAGGCGGGTGGCGATGTCGGCGTAACCTCGAAATCGGACGAAAGAGCGTGCCGGGCGACGGCCGATCGAATCGAAGCGGCCGGCGGCGACGCGACGGTCGTCTGCGGAGACCTCGGCGAGCCGGACGACATCGAGCGCATCGTCAGGACCGTGAGAGAGGAGCTCGGATCGATCGATATTCTCGTCAACAACGCGACCGTACGGCCGAGGAAACCGTTCCTGGAGGTCGATGAGGACGACCTCGACACCGTTCTCGAGACGAACGTCAAGGGGACGTTCCTGACAACACAACACGTCGTCCCGGAGATGATTGCGGCTGGCGGTGGATCGATCGTGAACCTGATCGGCGCGATGGTCTATCTCGGTCGGACTGGCAAGTCCCACTCCTACGCGAGCAAACTGGGGATTGAAGGCCAGGTTCGACAGCTCGCCTCCGAACTCGGCCCCGAGGGAATCCGCGTCAACGCGGTTTCGCCAGGGCTTATCGATACCGACCGCGACGAACCAATCGACGGGAAAGACGACCTTCTCGAGTCGATCCCGCTCCAGCGGGCCGGAGACCCAGCGGAAGTCGCCGACGCCTGTTGTTTTCTGGCTTCCGACCAGGCATCCTTTATCACCGGGCAGGTTCTCCACGTCAACGGGGGTATCTATCCGACGCCGAACGTTATTTCACCGGAATAACTGTCGAGACGGCACCTCGAATTCTATAGATTTATTAAACTCGAACCGATCGATTACGTATCGGAGCGAGACATCGCTAATGACAACTACCGAATCGTACGACGTCGTCGTCGTAGGCTGTGGTATCGCCGGCATTACGGCCGGACTTCGAGCAACGGAACAGGACCTCTCGGTCGCCTTGCTCGAGAAGGCACCGGAGGACAACCGTGGTGGACACACCCAGTTCACCGAATCGTTCCGCATTCCGACCGCGGACATCGATCTCGACGTCGAGTTCAACGTCGAGGACTACTCCGCCTCGGACTTCTATTCGGACATCATGAAGGTCACCAACTACCGTGCGGACGACGACCTCGCGGAAGTCGTCACCAAGGAGGCTGCCGAGACCTTCGAGTGGCTCACCGAGCTGGGGATGGAGTGGGAGTACCAGGCACCCCACCCAGGATATACGGCGGGACGCGTCTGGCTGGACGGCGAAGAGATGATCGATCACTACGTCGAGATTCTCGAAGAGGAAGGCGTCGACATCTACTACAACGCCGAAGCCCAGGGAGTCGACCGTGGTGACGACGGTCACGTCGAAGGCGTCACTGCATTCGTCGACGGCCAGCGCACGCAGTTCGAGGCCGAGGCGACGATCCTCGCTGCGGGCGACTACGGCTCGAGCAAGGAGAAGCGAACGCGGTACTACGGCCGTGGCTACGGCAACATGAAGGTTCGCGGTAGCCGGTACAACACCGGTGAAGTGATCGACGCGGCGATGGATGTCGGCGCGAAGTCCGACGGCGAGTGGGGCGACGCACACATGGCGCTGATCGACGCCGGCTCGCCCGATGTCGAAGGCGGCATCACCCGTATCGACGGCTACCAGTACGGCCTCATCCTGAATCACGACGGCGAACGGTTCGTCGACGAGGGTGAAGATGCTCGAGCGCACACCTATGCGAAATTCGGCCAGCGTATCTTCGAGCAACCGTTCCACGAAGCCTTCATCGTCGTCGACTCGAACGTCGTCGACGACGTGGCCCACATGGGTCCCTCGCGAGCAGTCAGTGCCGATTCGCTCGAGGGACTCGCTCGGCGTCTCGACATCGAGGATGTCGAGCAAGCCGTCGAAACGATCGAAGCGTACAACGAGGCCTGTGACGCCGAGGCGGCGGCCAACTACGATCCGGAAGTCCTCGACGGCAACGAGACGGACGGGCTGGACCTGCCAAAGTCCAACTGGGCACTCCCGCTCGACGAGCCGCCGTACACCGGCTACCCCGTCACTGGCGGGATGACGTTCGCGTTCGGTGGCGTCGCAATTACCAAAGATGCGGAAGTGCTGGATACGACCGACTCCGTTATCCCTGGGCTCTACGGCGCCGGAAACGTCACCGGCGGGTTGTTCTACAACAACTATCCAGGTGGAACTGGGTTGACGAACGCGGCCGTCTACGGCAAGGTCGCCGCGGAGAACGCAGCGGCGTATATCCGGTCCGAGTAACCGACGCTTATCACTACCGTGGTCGCGGGATCGACATTCGGTTTCTGATACGGACCGCTGTCCGTCATTGCCGGTGCAATTGCGACTCCTGCGATTGTACCAGCAAATCGTTCCAGTAGTCCAGTAGTCCGTCCGTCTATCGCATCTTTTGTCGGCCTCGACGCGTGGCCGAACGACCGTCTGCGACAACGTCTTTCCACTTCTTTTCGAGATTTCCTGCGGAGTTTTTATTTTCTCGATCGCAAATGAAACACCGAATCTCTACGATGGCCATAATATTTTTGCCACGTTGCTTATATGGTCGATACCAAACTATGTTGTCGTCACTTCGGGGCCTGTTGCCGGATCGAGTCGAAGGAAGCTACGTCGCTAAATTCGCTCTCGTGCTCGCGATCGTTCTCGTGGTTACTGCGAGTATCGCACTGTTTTTCTATTTCGATATCTCTGGAACGCTCACCGAGGATGTCCAGGACGATATGGTGACGACGACGGAGGCGGAAGCCGAGGAGACCAGCTACTGGGTCGAAGAACACACGCAAAAGACGCGGCTGCTTGCCTCCCACAAAGCAATCGGTAACGACAGCGCCGAGACCGAGCGGGCGTTGAACGCGGAACTCGAGGAGCTGCCCGAGACGACAGAGGCGATTCACTACTTCGAGTACGGCCTGGGATCGGCCGACGCCACGGTCGAAGAGAGCAGCAACGCCGATGCCGTCGGCACAGATATCCGGTTGATGCTCGGGACGACGGATGTCCACGTCGAAGAGAACGGCGAGATTCGCGAGATCGATTTCAATGATCTCGAGGAGGATTTCGACGCCACGTATACTGATGTCTTCGAGTACGATGGGACGTATCTCGTCGGATTCCTTAGCCCCGTCTACGAGGATGGCGAGGCAATGGGGATGGTGATGGTTACCGTCGATGTCGAGGAACGCGCGTCGATGTTTCACAACCCGATAGACGGTGGGTACACGCAAGTCGTCGACAGCGGTGACGGTGATGTCTTGTTCGCGGAGGACGACGATGACGTTCTGGAGGAGTACCGTGGCGACGCGTCCGCGTCGGTTCTGGATCTCGAGGCGGACGATACAGCGTTCGTAGAAGACGAAAATGCAAGCGAGAGCGTTTCTTACTCGCCGATCGAGGGAACCGATTGGATTCTGGTTTCCCACGCACCAGAGGAGAACGCCTACGCGCTCGTCGACGACGTTGCGGTGTCGCTCATGTCGCTCATCGGCGTCGTGGTCCTCGGGTTCGTCTTGGTCGGTATCGCTATCGGTCGGCCGACTGCGAGTGCACTCGACGAACTCGCTACCAACGCAACGGCGCTGTCGAACGGTGATCTCGATGTCGAGATCGAATCGACCGATCGATCGGACGAACTCGGACGGGTCCAGAACGCGTTCGTCGAAACGCAAAGCTACCTCCAGACCGTCGCCGGTCAGGCCGATGCGATCGCTCACCAGGAGTTCGACGATCCACAACTCGAGCGCGACGTACCGGGTGATCTGGGCGTGGCACTCGAGACGATGCAATCCGATCTCGAGTCCTTTATCGCGGAACTCGAGGAATCGAAAGCGGCGGCCGAGCAATCCCAGGCCGAAGCCACGCAGGCACGCCAGGAGGCCGAAGACCTCGCGAACCGACTTGAGGAGCAGGCAGAGCGCGTCGGTGAGGCGATGGCCGCCGCGGCCGACGGCGACTTCACCGTGACACTCGAGGAGGATGTCGATACCGACGCGATGCGTGAGATCGCCGTCGCGTTCAACGAGATGTGTGACGATCTCCGGGGAACCGTACTGACGATCCAGGAGCTTTCCGAGGAGGTCGATCGGGTCAGCGACGATGTCGCATCCAGCGTCGACGAGATCGAGCAAGCCAGCCAGGATGTCAGCGAGTCGGCCGAGGAAATTTCGGTTGGCACCTCCCAACAGCGCGATCAGTTCCAGGCGGTCTTGGCGGAGATGAACGACCTGTCGGCGACGGTCGAAGAGATCGCCTCGACGGCGGACAACGTCGCTGCGGTCTCCGATCAGGCTGCAACCCGTGCCGACGACGCCAACGATGTGACGACGGATATTCTCGAGGAGATGGATCGTCTCGAGCGACAGAGCGACGCGATTGCAGCCCAGATCAGCGAGCTGGACGAGGAGATGGAACAGATCAGTTCCATCCTCGAGCTGATCGACGACATCGCCGAGCAGACGAACTTGCTCGCGTTGAACGCGTCGATCGAAGCGGCGAGTGCCGGCGAGTCGGGAGATGGGTTCGCCGTCGTCGCCGACGAAGTCAAGACGCTCGCCGAGGAGACGAACGATGCCACACAACGTGTCGATGCGCTCATTTCGGGCATCCAGCAGACGACGACCGAGACCGTCGACGATATCGAGGCGATGCGCGGGCAGGTCAGCAACAGTATCGACGCCGTCGAAGACGGGATGGACGCGATCGACGACATCGCGGTGCAAGTCGATGAGGTCAACGATGGGATCCACGAGATTAGCTCGGCGACCGACGAACAAGCGACCGCGAGTCAGCGCGTCGTTTCGATGGTCGACGAAACGACCGAAATTAGCGAAGAAACCGACAGGGAAGCCGAAACAGTCGCCGCAGCTGCCCAGGAACAAACTGCGACGATTACGGAGGTCTCGGCTGGTGCACAGTCGCTGACGGCGTCTGCACAGGAGCTACACGATTCGCTCGATGCGTTCACCGTCGCCGACGAACAGACCGACGAGGCTGCGCTTCCCGTCGTCGACGGCCAGTAATCGGTCCCGGTGGCTGCTCACCAGTTCGAGCCGCAGATCCGACAGCGTTCGATCCGCGTCTCGGCCGTGATTTTGTGGACGAACTCACAGCTGGGGCATCGTTCGAATTGACTGTCACTGCACTCACTCATAGCTGTACGTACACGCAACACCCTCATTGTTGATCGCCTGGGTGCAATTTTTGCGTACACGTTCTCGCGTAGCGATAATCTTCCGTTCCCGTTTGTCGATAGATCCGAGGACGCCGTGTTGGCGGTCACCGACACACCGCCTTCGTTCGGTTGTAGCCCATATAGTTATGAGGACACGGTTACAGCACACAGTATGGTACGGAGTTACGACGAGTCGGCGGTCCCTGCTGTGTACAATTTCCGTGATGCACCGACGTATCGTGACGAACCTGGAATCACCCAAACCATCTTTCGCGGACTCGATCAGATGGTCGGATTTACCGTCATCGAACCCGACAAACCGGACGCCACGCCGCATACCCATCCATACGAGCAGGTCAACATGCTGATCGACGGTGAGCTGGATTTCCTCGTCGGCGACGAGCGTCTCTCGCTCGAGCCCGACGACGTGTTGGCAATTCCGCCCGAGGTCGAACACACCTCCCGAGCGGTTGCCGACGACCCGGCGACGCTGCTTGCGTTCTGGCCGCTTCGTGAGGATCGACTCGATGGGACGCAGTACCAGTCGGAGTTCGATACATAGTACCGTCTCGACCCGACTACTGTCGTCCGTTCCGACGCGGCCACGGTCGTCTTCCGGCTGCCGTGTCGCTATTCGAACGGCTTCGCTCTATCCCCAGGATATATACTATGGTAGCTGTTGTCCACCGATATGGACGCAGTAGTCGTCGACGAGTTCGAAGAATCACGTATCGCTGACGTTCCACGACCGACACCGGATTCGGGTGAGGTCCTCATCGAAGTGTCTCGAGTGCAACTCAGCGTGACGGAGTGTCTGCTCTATCGCGGCGCCGAGATCATTCATTACGATGCCATCGAGCGCCGTCTCGAGGGTGGCGACGCTCGACTGTTCGGCCACGAGTTTTGCGGTCGTATCGCCGAAGTCGGAGCGAACGTGACGGCGTTCGAACCCGGCGAGCGCGTGTACGCGCCGGGCAAGATTCACTGCGGGACGTGTTCGTACTGTCGATCCGGGTACGAAAACCTCTGTCCCGATACAGTTGGCATCGGCTACGATCGGCCCGGTGCACTCGCGGAGTACGTCTCGCTGCCGACCGAGCCCCTTTGTAGGCTCCCATCGGGAGTCTCCGATGCGGCGGGCGCTGCGTTACAGCCGATGGCCAGTTCGTTGCTCTGTGTCCTCGACGCGGATATCGACCCCGGTGATACGGTCGTCGTCCTTGGGACGGGCGTCATGGGATTTCAGTGTGCGATGGCAGCGAAACAGTTCGGCGCCGGCGACGTGTACACTGTCGATGTCCGGGACCGTCCGCTCGAGATCGCCGGTGAAAACGGACTGGTGCCGATCGATGCGACGACGACCGATCCGCTCGAGCGAATCGACGAACGGACGGACGGTCTCGGTGCCGATGTCGTCTTCGAAGCGGTCGGTGGCGAACAAGATCACGGGACGGCCGGAGACGATCCGCTTGCACAGGCGTTCCAGATGGTCCGTCGGGGCGGAACGATCCTCCAGGTCGGACACATCGCGAACGATATCGAACTCACGCCGCGGGCCGCTCGCTCGAAGTGCGTTCGGTGGGTCAATCCACAGAAGGGGTACAAATCCGTCTCGCCGAGTACGAACACCGGTGAACTTGCCGGCGAGCTCGTCGCCGACGGTGACGTTCCGATCGAGGCGTTCGTCACCCACGAACTCGAGGGTCTGGAATCGTTCGACAGCGCGGTCGACATCACCGTCGAGAAAGCGGAGTACGGCGCGCTCGGACCGGCACAGATCGTCATCGACTGATACGGTTTACTGTAAGTCATTGCCGGCGCAACTGCGACCCGGGCGGCGGTTGCGCCGAAAATGACACAGTAAACCGTATGCATGGGTCTATTCTACCGGTCTCCCGTCTGGCTGTGGGTCCGCCGGTGCTTGCTGGCAAGCGGTCGCATGAAGCGGTTTGATGTTTATTTTCGATAGGGTCGTAACCCTCTACCGGTAGCGTAGGAACCGGTAGGACTGTTCGTCGATACGATTGCTAGGCGACCACCAACCGGGAGTTGTCCCGCGTGATCGTGCTGCTCGTCGTACGCTTTCGACGTTCCGAACGCAAGCATACGTATTGTACACAATAGTACTCAATTTCGTGGGGCGGAACGGATAGCGTGGTCGTCTTCTCGTGGCTGCGGGCCGAAAACCGGCGTCTGGTTTCGCCGCCGGGTTCGCGGCGACTCTTGACGCGTCGTTCCCGTTCGGGTCTCGAAATCTATTCCGTGTGGCGGAATACTGTTTCCATCCCCTGCGATCTGCGGAGATATTTACAGACATACAGTTGTATACCGAGTTAGTACGCCACACGATCATGGTTCGCGTGTACTCTCTCGAGGTAACCTGATAGAAGTGGTTCACGGGGTGGTACTGCAAGTGTCGACGGTCGTTCCGTCATTCAGAATCCCGGTCGATTATGTAGCATCGAAGACGTTATTTGTGTAGGTGCGACATTTTTTCACAATGAGTCCGTCTAACTGGGAGGTACTACTGCCGGCGGAGATCGATCCGGCCGGTCCGGAGCTCCTCTCCGAGTTCGCGAGTACGCGACGTATCGACGAGTATGCTGACCGAGATGCCCTCCTGGCCGACGTCCAGCGGTTCGATGCGATCATCACACGCATCGACCGGATCGACGAGGCGTTGATCGACGCGGCCTCGTCCCTCGAGATCATCTCCAAACACGGCGTCGGTGTCGACAATATCGATATCGAGGCGGCGACTGAACGCGGTGTACTCGTCGCTAATACTCCCGGTGTAAACGCCCGCGGGGTCGCTGAACACGCGATTACCCTCCTGCTAGCCGTCAGGCGTCGGTTGCTCGCTGCGAATGCCACCACTCGCGCCGGAGCGGGGGACATCCACGACACCGTCACCGACGAAGTTCGCGATGATACGATCGGGCTGTATGGCTGTGGCAACATCGGCCTCGAGGTCGCAACGCTCGCCCACGGGCTGGGGATGGAGTGTCTCACGTACGATCCGTACGTCGACGCCGAGGGGCTTCCGGCGTACGTTACAGGAGTCGATACACGCGAGATGCTGTTCGATCGCGCTGACGTCGTCTCGGTTCACACACCGCTTACCCCGGACACGCGCCACGCGATTGCCGACGAGGAGTTGGCCCGTTTGTCGCCATCCGGCATCGTCATCAACACGGCCAGAGCCGACGTGGTCGAAACGACCGCACTGGCTCGTGCCCTCGAGGCTGACGAACTCGCTGGTGCGGGTCTGGACGTGTTTGCGTCGGAACCGCCGGCCGACACCCACCCCTTGTTCGGGTTTGAGAACGTCGTTGCGACGCCACACGTTGGCGCCCAGACGACCGAAGCGCTCCGGGCAGCGAGCGTCGAATCGGCGAACAACGTTCGGACGGTCTACGAGGGCGGTACTCCCGAGACGACGATTAACGCCCACGTGTGTTAACTTGGATGTCGGCTAGTACCAACTGTACCTAGTTACACACTGATCCCACAGCTATCGTGCGATTAGGTATGGGGTGACGTGCAGTGGTTCCTATCGACACCCCTTTTGGAGGCCCAGCAGCCGTCTCCTCTCGTTCGTTCTCGTGATCGATGGCGCTTTCTCGAGCCCATAGTCAAAATATATGTATATACTAAAAACACACACGTAAAAAACATGAACATAATATACTACTTGTTTTGAAATCAAATTAGTTTGGAATCATCGATTTCGGATCGATAATCGATCGTCGAAACGTACCGTCCCCTCCCGATTGAACGATCAAATGGGCCGATGTGCTGCATGTGTCTGACTCGTCTCTGGTTTCGACGGCACTGACTACTGCAATCCGTACACCTATCTATACCGGGAGAGACGCCCCGTCTCCGGTACAGTATAGCAGTTCGATTCCGTTGACTCTACCGTACGTAATACTGACCAAATTAACCATCTACCAGTTTTAAATCATATATTGGATATATCATACTTCCGTCTATTGCGATCTTATCCAATTCCACACACATATTTGTCTATGGCTGACTATCGGTTTGTGACTCGAGGTACTGCTGTACGGACCGGCAGGCAGTAATCCCATCACCGACAGCTGCCCCGACCGTTTGTGGCGAGCCACACCGAAGGTCGCCAGCCGCGAAGACTCCGTCGGTCTCGGTTTGCAGGTCGGCGTCGGTAACGATTTCGCCGCGGTCGTTGGTTGGGATCGCATCGCCGAGAAATTCGGTGTTCGGTTCGATCCCGACTTGGACGTAGAGGCCATCGACGTCGACGATATCAGTTCGACCAGCGCTGTCGATGACGTTGATACTGTCGATCACGTCTTCGCCCGTTACCTTCGTAATCTCGGTCCCTGTCCGAACCTCGATCGTCGAGTTCGATGCGACGCGCTCACGAAGCGAAGCGCCCGCCGGTAGTTCCGACTCTGTCTCGAACAGGATGACCTCGGCGGCGTGGTCGGCCAGAAAGAGCGCATCGGTAAGCGCCCAGTCGTCACCACCCGCGACGGCGACGACCTCGTCCCGGTACAACGGCCCGTCACACTTCGCACAGTAGAAGACGCCCCGTCCCGCGTAGGCCGATTCGCCCGGCACGTCCAGCGTCGATGCTCGTCCGCCACAGGCGATCAGAACGGCTCTCGCAGCGTATTCACCGCCCGATGTGGCGATTGTGAACGGATCTTCATCACGGATGTCGACGACCTCCTCGAGGACGATCGGCACGTCGTACTGTTGGAACTGCTCGTAGAGGGTTGTCCGGAGCTCGGGACCGGAGACGTCGGGTCGGCCGGGATAGTTTTCGATTCGGTCCCTGTTTACGAGTTCCCCGCCCGGCGTCTCCGCTTCGAAGACGACCGCGTCGAGCCCCGCCCGTCCGGCAACGTGCCCTGCGGTTAATCCGGCCGGTCCCGCGCCGATGATAGCGAGATCGCTTGTCATCGTCGTCGATTATGGCTCCGTCGTCGTGCCCCACTCCCGCTCGAGGTGCGGGCTGTATGTCTCGAGTAAGTCCTCCCAGTTGTCGGGAAGCGAAATCGCTTTCGTCGTCGGCCCGCCGAGCGTCGGTCCCATGATGGCGTCCCAGCGGCCGCTCCCGCCGGTGACGAAGAGGTTGATGCGGTCGGGGTCGTCGAACTGTCGACGCTGGAACGGCGGGAGCCCGTCGCTGTCGGAGTCGGCCTCGGAGCGCTCGACACCGGGGTCGAACTGGTGGATCGGCACGTGGGAATTCTCGTAGATGTGTTCGCGAATCTCGGCTTTCGTGTAGTCTGCGAGTTCGCCAGCGTTGTACGGACACAGGGCGTAGAACACCTCCGTCTGGGTCCCCTCGTACCGTTCGTTCGCCGTTTCGCTTTTGACGCCGATCATCCGCGGCGGCGTGTTGTCGATCAGGTTGGCCAACACTCCTCGTTTGTCGACTCGCGTTCGAAACGGCTGTATGAAACTGTTCGGCGCCGCCATCGTGATCGTGCTTTCCTCGGCGTCGTATCCCCGTTCGACGTGGTAGGGCTCCCACGGACTCCGCTCTTCGTTCTCCCCAGCGAGGAGACTGAACTTGAAGGGGTTCCCGAGCGTGGACATCTCCTTCTCTCCGGGGTGGATCCGCGCAGTGTTCTTGTAGGTCAATCCGAGCGCACGGCCGATGGTGCGATTCGACCGGAAACCGGGACCGAACGCACCGGTATCGGCGTTGATATCGAGGCTCTCTCGGATGGGGCCGTTGAGCAGACAGAGATACGCCCACGAGCCGGTACTGACCGACATCTGGAGCGCGTTCGTCTTCGGATCGATCAACGCTCGAGCGCCGGCCTCGAGCACGGGCATGTGAATCGGTAGACAGCCCGCCATGACGGCGTTGGTCGCGAGTTTTTCGACCGTTAACACGCCCTCTCTGGTTCCCAGGGTTCCGAGTTCCTCGTCGCGATCGCGGTCGGTCCCCTCGAGCATTCGGTCGACCCGCTCTTCGGTCGGCGTCACGACGGGAAGCCCATCGGTCGCGCCGCGACGGTAGAACGATTGATATGTCTCTTCGAAGGGGTCTTCGCTTCGGTGTTGTGCCATGTATTCACTCACCAATCGACGCGACTTCGTCAGTTCGATCGGTTTCGTCGGTGTCAGCCTGGCGTTCCTCGTCGCTCCGTGGCCGCGTCAGTTCTGTTTCGATCTCCTCGAGTACGTCGGCTGTGATCCGATCGCGGATCCGATCGAGGTCGGTCAGTTCGGCGTGGGCCTCGAGTTTGTAGTTTCGGATCGGCCGACCCAGGTCGCTCGAGTTGGTCTGCCAGTCGAGCTCGAAGCCCGAATCGATGAGTCCGACGGCCGGCGTTTCCGACCGTTCGACCGCTTCGATCGCGTAGACGAGGTACTTCGTACACGAGCCACAGTCACCGATCGCGCCGATACAGGCGTCGATGTCGTCGGCCCACGACTCGATGCGCTCGAGTTCCTCGTCGTTTTTCAGCTGGTTGAGGTGGTCGACCGCGTAGTGGTCGACAGTTGCGTTCGGATAGGCATCGGTGATTCGTTCCTCGACGACGGTTAGGGTCGGCTCGGCGGCGAGCTTCCCGTTGTCGAACAGGCCAATCCGTTTGTCCGCCAGGCTTTCGATTCGGGGTGCGATCGGCGTCTGTTCGACGTCCGAAGAGTCGGCTATCGGATCTAGCATAGTATTTTGCTACACTCTGGCACACTTAGTGCTGTCGGTCCATTCCGTCGTCTATTTGACTAAACGTGAACGTGCCCGGAACGATTCCCACCACGACGTGGCGGACCGCCGGCTCACGCTTTGCCCTCGCGCTCGAAGTCGCCCTCGACTCGAGTGGCGACGAGCACGACTTCCTCGCCGTTCGTACGGGTTACTGTCCGTCAGTTCCGGCCCAACCGCCATCCGGCTCGCGGTTGGGCCGGTCAATCGGTACAGCAATCCGTTTCAGACTTCGATCTCGGTCGTCGACTCGACGTCGTACCGGGTGATTTCGGGCTTGCCGACGAGAAACTCCGCGATCGACCGTCCGAACTCTTCGTAGTGGTCGCTTTGGCGATGCTGCTCGAGAGCCGCCTCGTCCTCGTAACACTCGAAGAAATTGACGTGATTCGGATTGTCGATATCGGTCGAAGCCTGGAACTCGATCGTCCCGTCGTCCTCCCGATACTGTGCAGCGGTTTTCTGGATCAGCTCGAGCGCCTGGTCGCGTTGATCGGGGTCGATCGGGAGTGTCGCGTTTATGACTATCATACACGTGGTCGTCTCGCGACAGCTACAAAAAGCCTCACGAGCACTCCAAAATCGCCGGTTCGTCCGCGCCTCATCCGACTGGTGTCCGCGGTCTGCGGCCAGACGGAATCCTCGTGGTGGTCGTGCTGGTCGGTGGTTCACTTCGTCTCGGTCACCTGATCCGGTATCTCGGGACCGTTGTAACTCCGACGCCCGACGCGTTCATCCCGCTAAAGGCGACGTGTGCGTCGTCTCCGCTCGATTGCCGACGTAGACCACGCCGGCCTCGAGTCGTTTCGCGAGCGCAGTCCGGTTCCGACATCGCCCGCTTACCACGCGTTTCGTAGCACTCCTTCGAGTTCCGCCTCCGTTGGCTCGAGTCCTGGCGGGACGTTCGGGATGAAGACATCGTCGGCGATGTCGGCCGCGACGGCGGGGAGATCGCGTTTCGAGAGGTCGTCGATGGTTCGGAGTCGCGACGGCAGCCCGAGCGCATCCCGGATTTCCGTGACGGCATCGACGACCGCAGTAGCCGTCTCCTCGGGCGTTCCCGTCGTGTCGACGTCTACCCCCTCGGCGAGCAGGTCGCGGCGCGCGTCGACGTTGTCGAACAGATACCGGAGCACGTGCGGGGCGACGATCCCGTGGGCGCCCCCCTGCTGGATGGCGTACCCGCGAGCGATGCCGTGGCCGAACGAGTGGATGAGCGACGCGGTGATCCGTTCGCCGCCCAACGCGCCGTACTGTGCCAGCACCGTCCCCATAATCGCGTCGTGTAACGTGTCCTGGTCTCGATCGCCCGCCCCCAGTCGCGGGAGGCCACGCCCGAGCAGGCGGAGGCTTCGTACCGCCGTCCCGTCGGTTATCGGCGTCGCATTGGACCCGTACAACGACTCGACGGCCTTGTCGAAGCCGTTCATGGCCGACGCACAGAGGATTTCGTGGGGCGTCGTCTCGAACAGCGCCGGATCGTAACACAGCGCCGCGGGCATCAGTCGATCGTCGACGAGTGCGCCGCGAGTGAGTCCGCCCTCCCGGACGGTGATGCCGGCGATCGCGGAGAGATCCGATCCGGCGAGGGTCGTCGGTAGAGCGACGATCGGCGGTAACGTCGAATCGGGAATCGCAATCGCCCGCTCGCGCTCGAACGTCGATTCGATCTCGCCGCGCGGCCGCTCGCTGGCCGCGAGGACGCTCATCACTTTCGCGATGTCGAGACTGCTGCCCCCGCCGAGGCTCACCAGCGCGTCGATGTCGTCTTCGCTCATCCGATCGGCGCCGTCGAACGCGGTCGACAGCCGCTTCTCCGGCGTCGTTTCGTCGAACACGCCGGCGAGCCGATCGCCGGCCCCGGCGACGACGGGATCGATAACCGCGTCCGTGGCGCCGACGGTCGATCCACAGACGACCAGTGCCCGCTCGGCGCCGATTCGCTCGAGTTCGTGCTCGAGGCGACTCACGCAGTTCCTGCCGTAGACGATCGTGCCCGGATCGTAGGCGAATCGGTAGTCGGGAGTCACGTCCATTCCTCGGTTGTCCGGTGACACATACGTTCGTCCTCAGGCCTCGAGGACCGGGTCCGGGTTCTCGATGACCTCCATGACGCGCTCGAGGTAGTCGTCGATATCCTCGCGTGCGACGGGGTTGCCGTGGATCGGCGCGACGTAGGAGACATCGAGGATATTGAACATCGTCTCGAAGGCGGCCCCGAGCGTGTCCTCGTCCAAGTAGTCGACGAAGGGGATCTTGTCCCGGTAAAACTGGTCGATGTGAAGGTCGTCGAACCCGTTTGCGAGTTCGTCCGTCGTCTGTGTGCAGACGCCCGGTTCGTGGTAGTGACCGAACGCCTCCGCGGTGAACAGGACGCCGGAGTCGTGATCAAACGCCCACTGGGACACCGTCACGTCCGTGAGAAGCGGGTGGATGCAGGTGATCGGCCGCCCGGCGAATTCGACGGGGCGGTTCAACTGTCGCGGCTTCGCACCCGGCAGCCCGACGACCTCCGGAAACCGTCCCGTCGCGGCGATCGTTTCTATCTCACCCCACTCGTCTTCGAACGCGGGCACGTTCTCCGTGTGTGGCAGCGTCGAGTGGGTGAGCAACACCACGTCCGGTCCGTCGCCGTCGGTGAGTCGGTCGATCTCCGCGACGATCTCCTCGCGGTAGTGACTCGAGCCCGAGTCGACGAGTACCGTGCCCTCCTCGCCCTGGATGAGGTACTCGGACATGTGCATGTGGTACTGCTCGTCGGGGTGGCAACTCGAGATCCAGTAGACATCGTCGGTGAGTTGGGTCGTCATTGCTCTACCTCCGGCGGTCGCAGGATGTACTCGAGTTTGCTCTCCATGTTGGCCTGCTCGCCCTCTCGGGAGAGCGCCTCGGCGGCCTCGAGGAACAGGTCCAGGTACGCGTCCAGCTCTTCGGTCATGACCATGCCGTGGGCCGGCGCGATGACGTCGGGATCGAACGTTTCCCGGACATCGTCAACGGCGCGCTCGATTTCGTCCAGATCCGCGAATCGCATCCAGGGAAACGCCAGCGCGTGAAAGCGAAACACCTGCTCGGTGGCGACGTCGCGGTCGAGCTCGCTCGCGAACGAGACGCAGTTGGCACTCTGGTGGAGAAAACCTAGCCAGTCGACCGTAAACAGCGTGTTCGTCGTCCGTTCGCTCATCCACAACGTAAACGAGTGATCTGGAAACGGCGGCGCTTCGAACTCGACCGTGTGGGTGCCCAGATCGATCGACTCTCCCGGCTCGACGTACTGGATTTCGTTTGGCACCTGCTCGACGTCCTCGGGTGTCTCATCCGCGATGTGATACAGTTCGTGCTCGGCGCTGTGGCCGCGTCCGTAGCCGGCCGCTTCACCGGGGACCAGCAGCGTCGCGTCCGGATACGCCTCGAGGATCGTGAACGTGTTACCGGCGTGATTGGCTTCGGGATGGGAAATGACGAGATAGTCGAGCTCCTCCCCATCGAGTAATTCGTCGATCAGATCGACGACGTGGTCGCTGTTTGGCTGTGTCAGCGTATCGAACAGCAGATTTTGCTCGTCCGAGAAGAGATACGCGTTCTGACAGCCGTGAACTTCCTCGTCCGGTTCGACCCACTGCTCGAGGTCGAAGCGCTCGAGTTCGCTGAGCGTCCCCAGGGGGAGACACTCCTGTGTCCAGTAGATACCGTCGCTGAGTCTGCGGTGTTCGGGTGGAGCTACCTCTTGTGCCATGTTCTGTCTAGTCACACCATCTGTAATAGCATAATTCTTGGTATGGGAACGGATAATCGCCGAATCTACGGGGTTGGATGACAACGTACCGACGCGATCACGACCCGTCGCGTGTTCGCACCGATGAGAGTTCAGGCGTGGAAGGCTACTATAGATGGCTGCCCGTCTCGCGAGCGATTGGGACCAGGTGTCGAAATACGCGAGCACAGTCGGCCTGCTGTACCGTGTTAGTGGAGGATCGTGGACCGTCCTGGGGTCACGCCGGTACCGACGTACAGCAGTCGGTCCGATACATCCGGACGGTACGCTGCATTCACGGTCGCCCCTGCGTCGCAGTCGCCGAGTCGTTTACAGCGAGTGCAGGACCGGCAGGAGCTGGCGAAACGTCACAAATTAACTACAATATCTTCGGCGTCGTGTCTGACCGGGAGGAGAGACGAGAATGCCAACCGATCAGCAGATCAAAGCCGATGCGGATCTCTGGGCAGCCTGTATCGGTGGGGCCGAACAGGTCGACAGCTACACGTCGCTCGTCGAAACCGCCGGCTTCGAGCTCATCGAGGTTCGGGAGAACACCGAGTACGAGTTCATCTCCGATCGGGCTGCGAACGCGTGTCAAAAGTACGGTGTAAAGAGTATCTCACTGTGCGCCAACAAACCGAACGAGTAACCCAAAACGGGGTAACTGCGAGGTCGGCGATCGCCATCTACTCGCAGCACTGATCGACGCTATACCTCTCCAAGACTTTTTGCGGGGTGGATTCCCCTCCGACGCCGCCGTGGCCGACCCTACTGGACGAGCGACGCGAACTGTCGAAGCTGCTCGCGCTGGGTGTCGGTCGTGAATCTGACCGCGATCGTGTCGACGCCCGCATCGTCGTACGCCTCGATCGTCTCTCGGACGGTCTCGAGCGGCCCGAAGGCTCCCTTGGCTCGAATCTGGTCGTCCGTGAGCGTCGGCCAGGCCGGATAGTACCGGTCGTAGAAGGATCTGGCTCGCTCGAGCGCACGGGATTGGTCCTCGTCGATGACGACGTCGAGGTAAATTCCCGCGCCGAACGCGTCGGTCGATCGGCCGGCGTCCGCGAGCAGGGTTTCGATCGCCGCGAAACCGTCGCTGTACTGGCCCGGATCGATGCCGATCGGGAGCCAGCCGCCGCCGTAGTTCGCCAGCCGCTCCTCGATCAGTTTCGGGAAGCCATCAGCGGGATCGAACGCCGCGGAGGCGACGTAGATCGGCACGTCGCCGACCGGTTCGAATCCGATGCTCGCGTCCTCAAGATCGTAGTACGCGCCGCTGTAGTCGACCGAATTCCCGTCCCAGAGTCCGGTGGCGATCTCGAGCAGTTCGTTCGTCCGGGCCCCCCGATCGCCGAAGCTCCGATCGAGATTCGCGTACTCCGCCTCGACATCTGATCCGATGCCGACGCCGACGCCGAGTTTGAGGCGACCGCCGCTCAGTTGGTCCACCGTCGCGACCTGGTGAGCGACGTGGACCGGGTTCCGAAGATCCGGTAAGTAGACGGCGGTACCTAGATCGACGGCGTCGGTCTCCGCGGCGACGGCCGCGAGCGTCGACAGCGGTTCGTGGCGCGGTTTCGCCAGGATGCTATCGCCGACCCAGACCGAACTGAATCCCATCGTTTCGGCTCGACGCGCTAGTCCGAGTACGTCACTCGCCGTTTTTGCTGTCAACGTGTGCTCGCCGTCGCTCGTCAAAACGGCACCCCGTGTCGGCAGTAGATAGCCGTAGTTCGCCATAGACGGCCACACGACGGCCGGGCTCAAGGCTGTTCCGGTAGCGTGATACGGTTTCCTGTCCGTCACGGATTCGCTTCTCCCGAGTGCGAAGCAGCGCTGTGGCGAATGTTAAGTACGAGCACACCGAACGCGGTGCCATGGCAGACCGGCACGAAGTGTGTACAGTCGACCAACTCGAGCCCGGTGACCGAACGATCGTCGAGATCGAGGGGCTTCCCCACTCGGTCGGCGTCTTCAACGTCGACGGGGAGTTTCACGCGATCGCGAACGTCTGTCCGCACCAGCTCGCGCCGCTGTGTGAAGGGACGCTGACCGGCGAGGTGGTCGCCGAGAACGTCGGCGAGTTCGAGCAGACGCGGTCGGGCGAGATCATCCGGTGTCCGTGGCACGGCTGGAAGTTCGACATCGCTGACGGCACGTCGCTGTTCAACCCGCACGCGGTCCGCACCCGGACCTACGAGACGGGGGTCGAGATGCCCGACGCGGAGGCGTGTGCATACGGCACGGAGTTAGCCGGCGACGAGCCGCCGATCGAAACGTACGACACGGAGATCGAGGACGCCACCGTCGTCGTGTACGTGTAACTGCGATTCGGTCGAGAGACATCGATCTAGAGCCTGTAGACCGATTTCGCGTTTTCCGACAGGATTGCTCGGTTGGTCTCGTCGTCGATCCCCCGCAGTATCGCCTTCGGATTGTCGTTGTCCCAGTGGGGGTAGTCGCTCGAGAACACGAGCGTCTCGTCGGCGTGGATCATGTCGAAAAACTGTGGGAGGTGTTCGGGGTCGTCCGGATCGATCGACGGCTGCGTGCTGAACCAGACGTTATCCCGGATGTACTCGCTGGGCCGGCGCTCGAGCCACGGGACGGCGTCCTTGAGTCCCTTCCAGTTTTGGTCCATCGTCCAGAGCACGTGGGGAATCCAGCCGAGACACTGCTCCAAGAAGACCCAGTCGAGATCGGGGTATTCCACGAACACGCCCTCGGAGACGATGCTGATGAGTTGGCCCATCTGCACGGCTCTCGTCGCGGCGTGCATTTCGAAGTACGAGAGCGGCACGCCCGCCCCGGTCGATGGTTGCTGTGCGACACCCTTGCTGGCCGTCGAGGAGTGCAGTCCGATCGTCAACCCGGCCTCGTGGGCCGCCTCGTAGATCGGCCAGTACTTCTGGTGGCCGTACGGCGATTCGTGTGCGCCCGGTAACAATACCTGCACGATCTGGTCGTGGGCGCCGAGCCGTTCGATCTCTTTGCGGGCGTGATCCGGCGCGTGTGGCGCCACCATGATCGATCCGAGGAAACGCTCGTCTTGCTCCAGCCACTCGGCCACCTGCCAATCGTTGTACGCCTCCATCGCTGCCTTCGCGTAGTGGACGTTCGGATGAACCGCCAGATCGTAGTTCGTGATGGGGCCGGTCAGGACCGCATAGTCGACGCCGAAGTCGTCGAACAACTGTTCTTCCAGCAACTCGTGACTCGAGCCGCCCGGTCCCTCCTCGGGGACGGCGTCGTTTCGGGCAATCCCGTGTTCGGTGACGGGATTGGCCCAGCCCTGGCCGCTCGGCGCGGTAAGGCCTCGGTCCTGAAACTCCTCGGGGAGATACGCGACGACTTCCTCCTCGGAAACCCATGCCTGATGGACGTCACAGTCGATCAACGTCGACTGTTGATCTGTCTTTTGTGCCGTGGACGACATAGCTACACCATAGCACGCTATCCAATATAAATACCGAGTTCGTGGCATTCGTTCGTCGATGTCAGTCGTGCGTTGCTGTGGTGAACTCCGACACCAGATACGCAGGTGGACGAGAAGCGGCAGGCGCGACCGATTCCAATCGTGTTTTGACACCACGTATCATAGTCGATGACGCTCTGGATAGCGCTCCCATCACTACCGCTCCAGAGTACTATACCGTGGCAACCTCGGGAAATCGGTTTTGCCGG
The DNA here is from genome assembly GCF_006543045.1 of Salinadaptatus halalkaliphilus. Taxonomy (GTDB): domain Archaea; phylum Halobacteriota; class Halobacteria; order Halobacteriales; family Natrialbaceae; genus Salinadaptatus; species Salinadaptatus halalkaliphilus. Next base: position 33,748 of record NZ_RBZW01000013.1, read on the forward strand.
TTTCCCATCTCCGAAATCGATCGGTAGCAGCAGGTCTCCCCCCAGATGTCGTTTCCCAGATCGGAGACGTGGGCCGGCTTCGGCGACGGCTGTCGCTACACGCGCTCGATAATCGTCGCAACGCCCTGTCCAAACGCGATACACATCGTCGACAGCGCCCTGTCTTGTCCCGTTCGCTCGAGTTCGTGAGCGAGTTTGGTAATGAGCGCGCTGCCGGTTGCCCCCAGCGGATGGCCGTGTGCGATCGCGCCGCCGTTGACGTTGGTGTCCTCCCAGGAGAGGCCGGTTTCCTCGAGCCAGGCCGCGATGACCGAGGCGAACGCCTCGTTGACCTCGAAGAGATCGATCTCCGCGGGCTCCAGGTCGGCCTTCTCGAGGACCTGCTCCGTCGCCGGGATCGGCCCCGTAAGCATCAAGACGGGATCGACACCGACGACTTCCGTCTGGACGATCCGGGCCATCGGCTCCCAGCCGTACGCCTGTGCTGTCTCGCGACTCGTCACGAGCACGGCGCTCGAGCCGTCGACGATCCCCGAGGAATTCCCAGCGTGAATAACGCCGTCCTCGTCTCGAAACGCCGGCGGCAGGTTTGAGAGGTCGTCGACGTCGGTTCCCGGTCGCGGATGCTCGTCTTCCTCGACGACGATCGACTCGCCGTCCAGCTCGGTTTCGACCGGGACGAGTTGGTCGTCGAACCGACCCTCGTCGTGTGCTCGTTTCCACCGTCGCTGGGAGTCGACGGCGATCTCGTCGAGTTCCCGTCGGCTGAAGTCCCACTTCTCGGCGACCCGTTCGGCGCTTTCGCCCTGGTGGGTGAGCTCCTCGAAGTGCTCGAAGTAGGTCGCGGACATGTCGGGCTCGGCCGTCGACACGCCGTCGCTTCGGTTGCTTGACATCGGCACTCGAGTCATGTGCTCGACGCCGCCCGCGACCACGACGTCGCTGAACCCGGCTCGAACGTTCGCCGCGGCGAGGTTGATCGTTTGCTGGCCCGAGCCGCACAGTCGGTCGAGCTGAAAGCCAGGCACCTCCTCGCCCCAGCCGGCGACCATCGGCGCGATGCGGCCGATATCGGAGCCTTGCTCGAAGACCGGTTTCACACAGCCGTACATGACGTCGTCCACGATCGCGGGATCGAACCCGTTGCGCTCCTGTAGTGCCGTCAGGGGCGCGGCTGCGAGATCCTGTGGGTGCGTGTCACGAAAGGAGCCGCCGTGTTTCCCGAACGGCGTCCGCACTGCATCGACGATTACAGCTTCGTTCATCGGTCGTAGTGTCAGTACATGCCACCTTAGAGATTCCGGATCGGGACTCGTTCGGGTTGCTGCGGGTACGTGAGCTGGATCTCACATATCGTGGTGTTCGGTCAACGCGATTCGTGGGGTGCCCTCGACGACGATCGTCTCCCCCTGGATGTACTGCGCGCCGGGACTGGCGAGGAACTGGGCGACTCGAGCGATCTCGTCCGGCAAGCCAAGCTGGCGATCGACGCTGCCCGTATCGATGTCGTCGGCCGTCATGCTTCGCTGTTGTTCGACGCCCTCCGTGAGGACGAGTCCGGGCATGATGCCGTTGATTCGAATTTCGTACGGCGCCCACTCGACGCCGAGCGTTCGCGTGAGCGTGTCCAGTCCCGACTTGGCGGCTGCGTAATGAGCCATCATCGGTGCTCCGTCACGACCCGCCACGCTCGAGACGTTGATAATCGTGCCGCCGTCGCCCTCGATCATTCCGTCGCCGACGATCTGTGCGCAGTTGAACGCGCCGGTGAGGTTGATCTCGAGGATGGTGTTCCAGGCGTTCGCGCTTAGCTCTTCCGTGGGAGCTTCGAAACTCGCGCCGGCGTTGTTCACGAGGATGTCGATCGGGTCGAGTTCGTCCGTCGCCGCTTCGACGACGGAGCGGATCGAGGCTCGGTCACGAACGTCGCATTCGACCGCGAGTGCCTCCCCGGGGGCGTCGCTGTCGTTGATCGAATCCGCGACGGCATCGACCGCGTCTTGGTCTCGAGACGTGACGACGATGTCGACGCCGTCGGCGGCGAATCGCTCCGCGATCGTTCGACCGATCCCTCGCGACGACCCGGTGATAAGTGCTGTGTCTCCGTCTATCGAAAATGTTGCTGTCGACATTCCGATTGCGGTTCCCAGTGGGGCGATCAAAAATCTATTGTCGGCTTGCTGACTGGTGACTGTACACGACGGCAATCGCGGCACTCATACGGATTGCTGTAACGATTTACCGGCGAAACCGCAGACGGGTCGCGGTTTCGGCGGTAACGACTTACAGTAAACCGTATCACTCGTCGGGATTGCGCCGTTCGACCATGCCGAGTCCGATCCAGGAGATGACGACCTCGTCGTTCTGATTGATGCCTTCGGTGTAGCCGTCGACGTAGCCTCGTTTCGGGTGGCTGTCGGAGACGCGCTTGTCAACGACTTCCGTCCGAAGATGCAACGTATCACCGGGTTTGACCGGCTGTTTCCACCGGAGTTCGTCGACCCCTCGAGCGCCCATTCCGGCCCGCTTCTGGATCGGTCCGTCCGCGAGCATGCGCATACAGATTGAGGCGGTGTGCCAGCCGGAGGCGATCAGTTCACCGAACGCCGACTCCTTGGCCGCCTCCTCGTCGGTGTGAAACGGCTGTGGATCGTACTGTTCGGCGAACTCGATGATCTCCTCCTTCGTAACGTGGTACTCGCCGAATTCGTCGGTTTCGCCGATCTCGATGTCCTCGTAGTAACGCATTGCCTCGATGTGTGGCGCCGTGCGACCAAGTAGCTGGGGGATGAGGCAGGCCACTGACTGGCGGGCGTCGGTTGAATCGACGTCGATGCTGGATACTCGCTCGAGGGGGTGTTTCGTTTCGCGCCCCGACGGCAACGTTTACAACGGATACGATGATACGTCTGGTATGGGAACACATAGCGCTGATGAGGGGAACCGGTCGACAACTGATCTCCAACTCATCGACTGTGATGTCCACCAGATGTGGGCCCACCCCGACGAGGTGGTCCAGTATCTCCCTGACCACTGGACAGGTCGAGGCATCGACGTTCCAACCACCCCGTGGCCTAGTCCGGTCGGGTTGATGCGCGACGATGCCGGACCCGACTCGGGCGCACCGGCTGGTTCGGACCCCGACATGATGTGCGAACAGCACATCGAGCCCTACGACATCGAGTACGTCGTTCTCAACGCGACGGGGATGTTGACCCTTGGGGTCACGCCGAACGAACACTACGCCGCGGCGCTTGCATCCGCCCAGAACGACTGGTTGGTCGAGCACTGGCTCGAGACGGCCGACTGTTTCAAGGGCGGTCTCGTCGTCGCGCCGCAGGCGCCACATCGCGCAGCCGAGGAAATCGAGCGGCTGGGCGACCACCCGGACATCGTCCAGGTGCAGATGGCGAGCGTCGGCCGCACGCCGTACGGACGCCGCGAGCACTGGCCGATCTACGAAGCCGCGGCGAAATACGACCTCCCGATCGCACTGCACATCGGTCCGGAGGGGATGGGCACGAGTCCGCCACACACGCCCGCCGGCTACCCCTCGAGCTACTTCGAGCGCCACGCGCTGACGAACACGAGCCTGATGGGACAGCTCACGAGCATGCTTCTAGGCGGCGTCTTCGAGGAGTTCGGCACCGACCTCGTCCTGATCGAGGGCGGCTTCGCCTGGCTGCCGTATCTCCGGTGGCGACTCGACAAGGACTGGCGCGGCCTGCGCGATCAGACGCCGTGGATCGACCGTCGGCCGAGCGAGTACATCAGCGAGCACGTCCGAGTGACGACCCAACCGCTGCCCGAACCCGACGATCCCGACCACCTGCGGTACATGTTCGAGATGATCGACGCGCGAGAGACGGTGCTGTTCGCGTCGGATTACCCCCACTGGGACGCCGACGATCCGCGGCTCGCGTTCCCGCCACTCGAGGACGACCTCGAGCGACGGATCTTCCGCGAAAATGCGGCTGAGCTGTACGGTTTGTGACAGACACGATCGATCGCCTGGAGTACCCCGACAGCAACCGTTCCGTCCAAGCCGGATCAGTCGTCAGCCACCGCGTGTGGTTCCGGAGTCGAGCGAAGGTACGCGTTCGCGAGTAACAGGCCGATGAGGACGACGGCACCGACCTGGGCCGCGAACGGACCGACCATCGCGGCGAGCGCGAGCACCAGGAAGACTAGCCGTTTTGGACGAGTCAGGAGCTCCCTTCCGTTGTAGCCGATCATCGCCATGATCAACGCGGCAATACCGGTGAGTACGAGCACGAGCGCGATCGCCGTATTCGGGAACGTCCAGTAGATCAAACTCTCGTTGGCGATGAACGAGAACGGGATGATAAAGCCCGGCGCGCCGATGCGCAACGCCTGCTTACACGCGATCAGGAACCCGCTGCCCGAGATCTTCGACCCGATCGCCACCGCGATTGCGACTGGCGGGGTGATCGCCGACAGCATGGCGAAGTAGAAGACGAACATGTGGGCCGAAATTTCTGCGACGCCGTACTGGATCATCGCAGGGGCGACGAGCACCACGACGAGGATGTACGCGGCCGGCGTCGGCATTCCGAGCCCGAAGAGGATACTCGCGACCATCGCAAGTAGTAATAGGATGACGAATACGCCGCCGGATAGCGAGATCATCTGGGCGCTAATCTTCTGGGTGAGTCCCGTCTGGGTGAGCATGTTGATGACGACGCCCAGCGACGCCAGGATGCCGACCAACGGCGCCATCTCGACCGCTCCCTGTCGAAGCCCGAGGAGGGTCTGTTTCGTCGTCTCAAGGACGGTCCCGACCGAGACGCCGTCGACGATAGCGTTTCGCACGTACATCGTTGCCACGAGCGTGAGGATCGTGTAGAACCCGGCTCCGAGCGGGGTCAGGCGCATGACAACGAGCGTGTAAATGAGGACGGCAAGCGGCAACAGGAAGTGGACGCCCTTCAGCAGGACGCTGCGGTCGAACCGTCCGCTTTCGGTCGCTTTCCAATCGTGGCGCAGTACGAGGAGGTGTGTCGCCACCATGACGCTGAAGTAGAACAACAGCGCTGGAATAATGCCGGCCTGAATGATGACGAAGTACGACACGCCCAGGATGTCCGCCATGATGAACGCCGCGACGCCCATCACCGGCGGCAGCATCTGGCCGCCGGTGGACGCGACGCTTTCGATCGCCGCGGCGAAGTCCTCGCGAATGCCCTGGTTTTTCATCATCGGGATGGTGAAACTCCCGGTCGTCGCCGTGTTCGCCGCGGCGCTGCCCGTGATCGACCCCATCGCCATGCTACTGATGATCGCGATGTGGACGACGCCGCTCTCGAGCACCTTGAGGACCTCCTGTGACGTTTCGATGATGAAATCCATCAGACCGTACACCTTGGCCATGCCCGCGAACATGATGAAGATCGCGACCCACGTCGCTCCGACTTCGAGGATGAAGCCGTACGTTCCGGTCAGGGAGATGGCCCCTTCGCGACTGATCTGTTGCCAGTCCATGCCGGTGTGTCGAAACAGGCCGGGGAGGTTCGGTCCGATGAACGACGTCGCGTACAACACCGAGCCTAGCACGACCGCTGCGATCGTTTTACCGTAGGCTCGTCCGGTCGCCTCGGTGACGAGACCGACAATGATGAGCCCGATAACGAGATCGGTCTGCGTCCAGCCGACCATCCGCGCTTCGTGCAGTAGTCGGTCGAAGTGAAACTCGACGTAGCCGGTCGCGATAATGGTGAGGACGGCGAGTGCGAGACAGATCGCAGGGTTGACTCGTCGGTAGGCGGCACCGACCGCCTGCCGGTACGTTCCGGCTACTGCCGAACCCCGAGTTCCGCCGGCCGACGATGTCTCGGTCGGCTGATCGGTCGCAGTGGCTGTATCGTCGGGCGCACCCGGCATGGGACTGTCTTTGTCCGGATAGAGGTGCTTTCGCGCTTCGACCAGGTAAAACAGCGTCAATCCCAACCCCAGGAAAATGTTCGAATACCGGAGTTGATCCATGGGTATCTGCCACGCGAAGTACAGCGTAAACAGCGTCATCGACGCACCGATGACGAAGATACTGCTGCGTAATACTGCACGCGGCGTCACTGAACTGAGAGAGAGGTCCTGGGAAACACTCATTGATAGGCTCGTTAAGTGGTAGGGCTGATTGTCGAATACTCGTCGCGTCTACTCGTCCGCCCGACCGCCTTCGGCACCGTCCCAGGCACCGATGTCCTCGAGGAAATCGGCTGCGGCGGGGTGATACGGGACCTCGGGATACGGGAAGTCAGTCCAATGCTCGGCGTCCTGGTGGTAGGTCATCAGTGCGTGAATGTCTCCGTATTCGTCGCGGTGATCCCACATCGCGTGTAACGTATCGTACAGTACGTCGTAATCGACGTCGTTTCGTGTCACGAAGTTGTACGCGTTTCCGGGCGTCATCATCGGCTGCTGGTCGGGAACCGACGCATAGCCCTCCAGGTCGCCAGCGTCAATCTCCATCATCTCGACCAGCGGGTCGTCCTCGAGTTCGGCGACGGCGTCGTCGGGCCACTCGAGCACGTGGAGATCGACGATACTCTTCTGTTCTTCGGCGTAGGCACCTTCGATTTCGAAATTCATGATCGGCACGACACCGACGTCCAGGCTTCCTTCCTGGAACGGACCCGATTGTTGGGTGAAATCGACGCTGACGTCGTCGTAGTCGTCGATGACGTAGTCCAGCGCCATCTCGAGGTTGTCCCGCGTTCCGGCGCCAGTTTGCGTCGCGGAGACTCGATGATCCGGCTCGATATCCGCGATCGAGTCCAGCTCCTCGTGGGGCGTAATGAAGAGCCACGGCGTCGTCAGCCAGTGCATGACTTCGTTGAGTTCGAAGTCGAGGTCGTGGAACGGTTCCATCTCGTGGGGGACTCGTGTTGCGTCGAAGTTCTGCGTGTACGCGACTTGGGCTTCGTCGCGGTCGAGTCGGCCCATGTTTGCGCCCGTCCCCTCGCTCGGGCGACCCTCCATGTAGATCCCCTCGGTGGCGTCGTTGACGACCGGTGCGATCCCCTGGATCGAAATCGTGGTCGAGCTCGATTCGGACGTACAGGTCCAGATCAATTCTTCGTCCCCTTCTTCGGGGCCGTCGCCGTTACCCGCTGAGTCGTCTCCGTTTCCGATGTCGGTTCCGCCCGTATCTCCATTGGGATCTTCCTCGCCGGCGCACCCGGCCAACCCAATGACGCTTGCTCCCGCGACAGTCATGTAAGTACGCCGGCTCACCCGTCGACCCTTGTTAACCATGAACAATTGTATTCCGAGCCACTACTTTAGTATTTCTATTAGATGATCATCACAATGATGGTACCCTCGATTCGACTGTTGTAGCCACCACGCGTTGCTACAAACTATATCAATTCGACAACTCATACGGATTGCTGTACCGATTTACCAGCGTAACCGCCGCACCGGTCACGGTTGCGACGGAAATGACTTACAGTAACCCGTATCACACATTTGTAATCGCTCCTATGAATTATCGGCGAAGATCGGTTGGCATGGAGAGGGCCCCGTGGCCTGTACTGCTTGGTAACGTCGAAGACGGTGAGATGATTGCACCATCGATTGACGGTGGGGAGGGTAGTAGTGTACTACCTCGAGTTCTCGGAATACGGTAAACCCTCATATTTATACTGTAGTTTATATTTACTCCTGTACTCGTGTAATATAGTGTATTGGTAGCAGTTACTGTAGTCAACTCGAAGACGCGTCTACGACTGTCGACAGCGCTGGCCAACATCGTGGCGAACGGCAAGTGGCCCTGTACGTCACTGGTTCCTGACTGTACGACAGCTACTAGCCGAGGGAATCGCACATCGTGGTGCCTGTCACTATCGGAATTCGGTTACAATCTCCGCTATTATTCTTTGGAATCCGCTCCGAGGCGGGCTCTCTCTATGAGATTGGGTTTTTTGGCCGATGCAATAACCGGTAACTCTCTCCGTTACTACTATATATCATTGGATCATTGGTGAGCAATACCATGGATCAAAACCGTGGGGTAAATCGGCGCACATTCATCGGAGCGAGTGGAATTGCAGGTGTCGGGATTCTGGCAGGATGTCTTGATACGGACGATGTCGAAGACGATGTCGGTAATGGGATTGGGGACGGCAACGGAAACGGTGGCAACGGGGGCGATGCACCGGACGATGCCGAAGATCTGGTGATGGTAACATCTGGGGAAGAAACCGGCACGTACGCGGCGAGCCAAGGGATCGCCGCCACCGTCAATCAGAACACCGACGAGGTTTTCATCGACGCCCGGCCGAGCGGTGGAACCGACGACAACGTCGGGATGATGAATCGCGGCGAGGCGGAGATCGGATATCTCCAGCACCGAAGCTCGATTCTGATCAACGACGGCGAGGAACCGTACGACGAGATCGACTTTACGCCACAACAGTTGTTCCACCACTCGGACCTGCCGTGGCTGCTCGTCACGCCTAACGAGGACTGGGAGACGGTCGAGGATATCGAACCTGATAGTCGCGTTTCGCCGACGCCGAGCGGGTCCGGATCCGCTCCGGTGCTCGAGCAAGCACTCGACTACGCGGGCGTCGAGTTCGATCGGGTGAGCTACGAGTTCGGCGAGCAGGCCGGTGCGATGCAGGAGGGTGAACTCGACGTCGCGGCGATCACCGTTTCGAACTTCGAATTCGAAGCCGCCTGGATCCAGGAGATGAAACAGGTCGTCGACACCCGCATTCTGGGTTGGCCGGACGATGCCGTCGACGAGATGGAGGATGACGAAATCGTCCCCGCCGAGCCGTTCGAGATCCCCGACGACCTTGCCGAGGGATACGCCTACGTGCCCGACCAAGTCTACGGCATCAACATTCCCTACAACTTCGTCGCGACCGACGAGGTGCCGTACGATCCGGTCTACGAAATGCTCGAGGTCATGTGGGACAACAGAGAGGAGATGGCCGAGACCCACCTGTACCAGGAGTACATGGTCGACGCGGAGTGGTGGGCAACTCGAATGTACGATGGCGTCCCGATTCATCCCGCCGCCGCCGACTTTTTCGAAGAGCGGGACATCTGGCAGGATGACTTCGTCCGTGGGGAGATCGAGAATTAAGTAAGGCGACCGAACAGATACCTACCTATGAACTTCCAGGTCCACAACGTTACGGCAGCGGCTCGTGACGGCAGATCATGGCTTCGCGCAGCGATCTATCTATTTGGCGTCGCACTGACGTTATTTACGATCTATTACGCCTACGCCGTCCCGATCGAGCGAACGCGATACTCCAATATCTTTCTCGGTATCGGCCTCGCGCTGTTTTACCTCCTGGAAGTTCAGAAACGGTACGACCCGGACGGAGCCGACGATCCGGTCGAAGAAACCGACATTCCGGACCGTCCGGGATTCGGCTCCGTTACGGGACGAGCGAGCGCGTTCGCTGCTCTTACCGGGAGTTATCGTCGACTCAAACGCGGCGTCGGGACGATCGACCCCGTCGTAGCGCTTTTGTTCGCGTTCGCGTCGCTAGCTGCGACCGGGTACGTCGAATATCACTTCCAGCACCTCCAGTACGACGCACAGCTGTATGGCTTCTCGACGGCCGATCACATCGTCGGTCTCACTATTATCGTACTCGTTACCGACGCCACTCGGCGCGCGTTCGGCAATTTGATTACGTCCGTCGTCGTCCTGGCGGTCGCGTACGCGTTCGTCGGCCCGTGGCTGCCCGGAATCTTCCAGCACACGGGTATGAGCTGGGAGGAAGCCGCCAGACACGGCGCGATCGGTCTCACCGGAACGTACGGCTTTATTCTCGCGATCGGCTCGACGTGGGTCGCGATCTTCATCATGTTCGCCGGGATGGCGAAGGCGTTCGGCGCCCTCGAGTACGTCCTCGATATCGGGCGCGAAATGGGAACGAGTTTACACACCGGTGTCGTCCAGATCGCCGTCATCGCGAGCATGATTATGGGATCGATTACCGGTAGCGCCGCGGCGAACACGGCGACGACCGGGAGTTTTACCATTCCGATGATCAAAGAGCAGGGCATTCGCGAGGACTTCGCCGCGGCCATCGAAGCCGTCGCCTCGAGCGGTGGCCAGATGCTGCCGCCGGTGATGGGCGTCGCGGCGTTTCTGATGGCGGACATCATCGGCGTTCCCTACGTGATGATCATCCAAGCAGGGATCATCCCAGCAGCGCTGTTTTACTTCAGTGTCGGCGTCGCCGTCTATCTCATTACGGTCAAATTTGGCTGGACGACCGACGAGACAACCTCGTTTAACTGGCGGGTATTCCTGAAGGGTCTCCACTTCGTGATTCCGTTGGCCGTGTTGCTCTACACGTTGATCGTTCTGCGGTTTACGCCGCTTGCAGCCGGTATGTACACGATTTTCACGATGGTGCCGGTTATCTATCTCCGGAATCTGTACGTCGACGGCATCTCCGTGGGGACGCTCGTCGATACGACTGTCGACACGTTCGACGGGCTGCGCCAGGGTGCCGTCGAGATGGCGCCGCTGGTCGGTATTCTGGGATCGCTCGGGGTTATCCTCGTGTTCGTTACCCAGACCGGTCTCTCCCAGCAGATCAGCCTCCAGATGGTCGCACTCGCCGGTGGGGTGTTGATCCTCCTGTTGCTCATGGCGATGATCGCGAGCATCCTCTTTGGCCTGGGAATGCCGACGCCTGCGGCGTACATCCTCGTCGTCATGCTCGTCGTGCCCGGCGTGACCAGTATGGGGATCCCGGATATCACGGCCCATATGTTCGTCTTCTACTTCGCCATGCTATCGGCGATCACTCCGCCAGTTGCGGTGGCGGTCGCCATCGGCTCGAGTATCGCCGGTGCGAGCTTCCTCAAATCCTGTGTGCAGGCGCTGCGAATCGGGGCACCCGGCTTTCTGATCCCCTTCGCGTTCATCGCGAACAACAGCCTGATCTACTGGTCGTTCCCCGAAACGGTCATCGCGTTCCCGCTCGTATTGCTCGGAACCGCCTCGTTGGTGGTCGCAACCGTCGGCTACGATGGCGTCAACGAGCTCGGATACGGACACCGCGCGTTCTACATGGCGCTGACGTTCGGCGCGTTGTTCGGTCCTTTGGTCGTTCAGGCCGGAGCCGGAGCGTTGATTCTCCTGTCGGCATTCCTGGCCAACACCGATCGGTTGCCGGCGATCGTCGACCCAGCGCAGAACTGAGCGTTCGAGCTCTCTTTTTCGTGTGGTGTGAGTTTCTCCGCCTGCAACGTCGCATATCGTCCGATAATATACCGACACTAACACAACACTTTAGCCCGCACCTCTCAACATCTGCCTTGCTATGTCAACACGTAGTGCCGACCTCGGCAACGAGGATCTCGAGGTAACGACCAGCGACGATGGGGTGGTCGCGTGGGTGACGATCGATCGCCCGGACGTACACAATGCACTCAGTGACGACGTTCTGACGGGACTCTCCGAGGTAGCAGCTGCGACCCACGAACGTGATATCCGGGTCGTCGTCATCCGGGGGGCCGGCGGCACGTTCTGCTCCGGCGGTGACCTCCAGGGAATGGACGACGCCGAACCGGAGCCGATGATCGATCGACGGCGCGGCTCTTCGGGGCTGGCCGACCTGCTCGAGGAACTGATCGATGCCGACGCGCTCACGGTCGCCGCCGTGGAGGGTTACTGTCTGGCGGGCGGCTGCGGGCTGGCGGCTGGCTGTGACTTCGTCCTCGCGGCCGACGACGCCGAGTTCGGCACGCCCGAGGTCAACGTTGGCATGTTCCCGATGCAGGCGATGGCGGCGATCATGCCCGCTGTCGGCGAGAAAAAAGGACTCAAACTCATGTTCACCGGTGAACATATCGACGCCGAGACGGCCGAACGGATCGGCCTCGCGACCGACGTACTAGATGCCGACGCGTTCGAGACCGAACTCGCGGCCTACGTCGACGATCTGGCCAGGAATAGCCCGGTGCTGATCTCGATGGGGAAAGAAGCCTACTACACGCAGCGGGATATGACCGTCGAGCAGTCCTACTCCTATCTCAAGGAGATGTTGACGCTGCTGATGGAGAGCGAGGATCACGAGGAGGGCGTCGCGGCATTCGTCGAGGATCGTGAACCGGAGTGGGGGAAACGACCATGACGGGCGACCAGCGGACGCCGCCGAGTACCGACATCTTCGCGCCGGACTTACTCGAGGGCGAGACCGCGTTGATCACCGGCGGCGGCACCGGGATCGGGAAGCACATTGCGCTCGCGTTCGCCGACCACGGTGCCGACGTCGCGATCGCCTCGCGGAACATGGACCACCTCGGGCCCGTCGCCGAGGAGATCGAAGCGAAGGGACAGCGAGCGTGTGCGACGACCGTCGACATTCGCGAGCGCGACGAGGTCGACGCCATGGTCGAGACCGTGCTGGACGAGCTCGGCGAGATCACGATTCTTGTAAACAACGCGGGCGCGAACTTCCTGAGCCCCGCCGAAGAACTGAGCGAGAACGGCTGGCGCGCCGTCGTCGGGACGATCCTCGACGGCACCGCCTACTGTACCTTCGCCGTCGGCGAGCACATGATCGACAACGGCGGTGGCTCGATCGTCGCCATGGGGGCGACCAACAGCGAACGCGGCGCGCCCTTCCACGCCCACTCCGGCGCCGGGAAAGCCGGCATCACGAATCTCATGCAGACCGTCGCGGCCGAGTGGGCCCAGTACGGCGTCCGCGCCAACACGATCGCCCCCGGGATCATCGAGACCGAAGCGCTCTCGAGCGTCTGGGACGAAGCCGGCCGCGATCGCGACCAGATCGGACGCGACATCGCCATGGACCGGCTCGGGACGCCGGCAGACTGCGTGCCGATCACGCTGTTTCTCGTCAGCGACGCGGCCGCCTACGTGACGGGATCGTACTTCGTTGTCGACGGCGGCCAACTCGTCGCCGGTGCGGACGGCACACTCGAGTAGCGTCGGCCTGGTACGGCGGCGTCGCCCGGTTGCAGTCGATATCCTGATTACGGTGTCCGAACTGTGCCGGAATTGCGGTCGAATCAAACCGTTTATCGTCGTTCCTGTTGTCCGGCCGACTATGGTCACAGTGGACCCGAACGGGCGGATTGCTCTTCCGTCGGACGTTCGAGATCGATTCGGTCTTACGGCCGGTACGGAAGCGGAGCTTCGCGAAAAAGAGGGGAACGTAGTCATTATACCCGAAGATGATCCTGAACAGATTATCGAACGCATGGGGCGTCTCGTCGAGGGAACGGCGCCGGAGCGAGAGGGGGCAACCTCGACCGACGACGGGGCTCTCCCAATTGCCCGGAAGCACCGCGACGCTGTTCGAAGTGGAGCGGGGCAACGCAGCAATGAGTAATACGGTCTGTCGTAACGTTTTACCGGGGCCCGTCCTGCGGTTGCTCCGGCAACGACTTACAGCAGTCCGTCCAATGGCTCGTAATCCGTCTCTTTTCGATCCGTGGGTTCGACGTTCCGTCTCTGATTCAGCGGACCATGTTCCTCCCTAGAACAGCACCGTCCCGTGATGGCGGTCGCGGTCGATGCGACGCTTGTCGCGATAGGCGTCGATGCGACGCTCGAGTTGGCGGCGCAGATCGCTCGCGGCGACCAGTTCGTCGACCTGCATGCTCGAGGCCTGTTTGCGGATGTCCTTGCGGTACAGCTCTTTGGTTTCCTCGATGAACGCCTCGCGTTCGGCGGGATCGTCGATCTCCGCTATCTGGTCGGAAAACATCGCTCGAACCGCCGCATCGGGCCCCATTACGGCCAGTTCTGCCGAGGGCAGTGCGAGCGTCGAATCGGGTTCGAACGACGGTCCGCACATCGCGTAGATGCCCGCACCGTAGGCCTTGCGCGTGATGACACAGAACTTCGGCACCTGCGCGTTCGAGGTCGCGTAGATGAACTTCCGGCCTTTCTGGAGGACGCCCTGGCGTTCGACCTGCGAGCCGACCATGAATCCGGGCGTATCACAGAGGTAGATGAGGGGAATCCCGAAGGCGTCGCACTTCCAGATGAAGTCCGCGGCCTTCTCCGCGGAGTCGGGGAAGATCGCGCCGGAGACGTGATCGGGCTGGTTCGCGATGATACCGACCGGCCGACCGTCGATCCGACCGAAGGCCGTGACGAGTTCGGGTGCGAACCGGGGTTTGAGTTCGAACAGCGATCCATCGTCGACGATACGCTCGAGCACGTCGTGGACATCGTAGGCCTCGTTTGGATTCTCGGGGATGACGGCGTCGAGTCCCTCGGGGTTGCGACTCGGTGCCGTTCCCGGTTTCTCCGGAAGGGGTGACTGGTAATCTTGGGGCAGATACGAGAGCAGCGTCCGGACCTTGTTCGCGGCGGTTTCCTCGTCGGGAACGACGAGGTCGGCGCTGCCCGACTGGGTCGCGTGGACGTCGGGGCCGCCCAGTTGCTGCATGTCGATGTCCTCTCCGGTTACTTCCTGAACGATCCGAGGCGAGGCGATCGCCATCCCGGAAATCTCCTCGACCATGATCAGGAAGTCACAGAAGATTGGCGTGTAGGCCGACCCTGCGATGTTCGGTCCGTAGAGGACGCCGATCTGTGGCACCTGTCCGGAGTGGATACACTGGTTGAAAAACGACTTCCCGCCGGTGTAGCGGCCCGCGTGACTCGAGGACTCGTCGCGGTCGTCGGGCGATAACCGCGCGCCCGTCGAATCGATGAGTCGGACGATCGGCGCGCGAGCGGTCACCGCTCGCTCGGAGAGTCGAATCGCCTTCTCGATCCCCTGTTGGCCCAGCGAGCCGGCTTTCACTGTGTAGTCGTTCGCCGTGAAAAACGCGTCGCGTCCGTCGATCGTTCCGACGCCCGTTATCATGCCGTCGGCGGGCGTTTGGTCGTCGTTGGCGTAGCCGGCGAAGGAACCGTCCTCGTACTGGACGTCGTCGAAGACCATGTCGATCCGATCCCGGACGAACTCCTTGCCCAGCTGTTCGATTTTGTCGTGACCCCGCTCGGGTCCACCGGCCGCGATGTCGGCTATGTCCTCTCGAATGCGCTCCTCGCGGTCGGTGAGGATTACGCCCTCGTCGTCGAACGCCGCTTCGGTGTCGTCCGCCCCGTCCATCCTGTCGGTCTCGAGGCTGACCGATTCACCCAGGTGATGCGAAAGTGCCGTGATGATCGCACGAACCGTTTCTTCGTCATATTCGCCGTCGATATGTACTTTCATAGTCTCCCTGCTGTCGATAGCTGTGACCGCGTCATCGTCGTACAACTCGGGCCGATTCCAAAAGTATATCGTCGGTGACCGGTTTCCGAGCCCTGCGATGCAGTCGCCCGACCGCCGACTTGCACGGGACAGACGATCATCGGTAGTAGTCTTCGTACTCCTCCGAGACGACGTGTTTCCGTACCTTACTCGTCGCCGTCTGTGGCAACTCCTCGAGAAGCTCCACGGCTTTCGGCGCCTCGAAGCCGGCGAGATTGTCTCGGGCATACTCGAGGACATCGTCGGGGTCAGGGTCGTCTCCGTGTGAGACCGCGAAGGCGGTCACCGCCTCACCCCACCGTTCGTGAGGGAGGCCGACGACGGCGACTTCGTCGATGTCGGGATGATCGAGCAGCGTCGATTCGACCTTCTGGGTCGAGACGTTCTCGCCGCCGCTTTTGATCATGTCTTTCTTCCGGTCGACGAACTTCAGCAGGCCGTCCTCGTCGAAGTAGCCCATGTCGCCGGAGTGGAACCAGCCGTGGGCGAACGCTTCCCGGGTTCGGGCTTTGTCCTCGAGGTAGCCGTCCATGACGTTCGGCCCGCGGTAGACGATCTCGCCGACCTCGCCGTCGGGGAGCAACTGCCCGTCGTCGTCCATGATCGCGATGTCCGTGTTCGGCAGCGCCGTCCCCCAGTAGTTGCCCTCCTTCTCGAGTTGCCATTCGGGGTGGTAGGTACAGGTCGGCGGGTAGGCTTCGGTCTGCCCGGAGCCGAGGCTAAACTCGGCGTCGAAGACCTCGATGCACTCGGCAAGCGTCTCGTTGCCGATCGGCGTCATCGCGTACGTACACCGTCTGAGCGAGGAGAGGTCGCGATCCCTGATGTCGTCTCTGGCCAGCAGTTCCGTGTACATCGACGGCAAGAGCGTGACATCGGTCACGTCGTAGCGCTCGACGCACTCGAGGAACTGGTCCGACTCGAAGCCCCGCAGGATCACCATCCGCGCGGAGACGTGCAACACGGCTTTGACCTGCGAGAGCATCGCGCAGTGAAACATCGGCAAGAGCCCACACTTGACGTCGTTTCGGGATACCTCGCCCCCGACGACGTTGTTGATCGATCCGGCGTGGAGCGCCCGATGGGGGAGACGGACACCTTTCGGTCGGGATGTCGTCCCCGAAGTGTACATGATCTGTGCGAGATCCGAGCCCTCGAGTTCCACCGCGGGTTCCGCGGCGTCGTACTCGCTCGTCACCGCCCGAAACTCCGGCGCCGGAACCGACTGGTCGCCGCTCCATTCGATCACAGCGAGCGCCTCGAGGTCCCGGTCCCCGAGTACGGTCTCGAGTTTCGGGTAGAACGTGTCCTCGACGACGAGCGCGTCGACGGCCGCGTGATCGAGTTCGTAACCGATGTCGTCAGCCGTGATCTCGGGGTTGATCGGTACGACGACGAGCCCCGCTTTGAGCGCGCCGAAGTACGCCTCCAGGAACTCGAGGGAGTTCGCGGCGACGATCGCGAGCCTGTCTCGGGGCGACAGCCCCGACTCGAGGAACGCGTTCGCCGCGCGGGTGACGCGCTCGTCGAACGCGGCGAACGAGACCCGTTCGTCGGTCGCCGGAACCACGAACGCATCTTTGTCGGGTCGTCGATTCCCGGCGCGACGAACGATATCACCGGCCGTCACGCGGGTTATCCGTCGGTCGCGCAACGCACCATCAGTGGTGTGTGATACCGATTGGTCTGTCATAGATTGACGACTGTGTACAGATTCAAAACTCTGTCGGTCAGTGTGACACTGTGAGCGCGGATTCGCCGACGCGTCGGTGGCTCTCGAGCGAGCACTCCTCCCGTGAAGACGGCGAACGGCGGTAGCTATATTACCGCGAGTCTGTATGTCATTGCTGTCCATGGTAGACTTTACGCTCAGCGAACAACAGCGCGCCGTTCGGGAGACGGCGCGGGAGTTCGCCGAGACCGAAATCGCTCCCGTGGCGCGCGAGGCCGAGGAGACCGGCACCTGGCCTCGAGACGTCTGGGAGCGGGCGGTCGAGGCGGGACTCGTCGGCGTCGAGATCCCCGAAGCCTACGGCGGCCCTGGAATGGGGGTCCTCGAGAGCGCGCTCGTCTCCGAGGAGTTCGCCCGCGTTGACGCCGGCGTCTCGGCGGCGCTCGGGACGGCCTTCGGGACTCGAATGATTGACGAGTACGGCACCGAGGCCCAGAAGGAGTGGATTCTCCACGGCGTCGCGACCGGCGAACTCATCACGGCGATGGCGAACACGGAGCCGGCCCACGGCAGCGACGCCGCCAGCATCGAAACCAGCGCCCGGAAAGAGGGCGACGAGTACGTCATCGACGGCACCAAGACCTTCGTCACGCACGGCACGATCGCCGACGTCATCCTGACGCTGTGTCGCACCGGCGGCGAGGGTGCCGGCGGCATCTCGGCGATCCTCGTCGAGACCGACCGCGACGGCGTAATCGTCGACGCCGAGATCGAGAAGATGGGGTGGAACGCTTCCGAGACCGCCCAACTACGGTTCGACGGCGTTCGCGTCCCCGAGGAGAACCTCGTCGGCGAGGAAAACCGTGGCTTCTACCAGCTGATGGCGTTCTTCGAGGCCGAACGGGTCGGCATCGCCGCCTCCTCGCTTGGCATCGCGCAGGGCTGTCTCGAGCACGCCCTCGAGTACGCCGCCGACCGCTCGCAGTTCGGCCAGCAGATCGCGGCGTTTCAGGCGATTCAGCACAAACTCGCCGAGATGGCGGTCAAGGTCGAGAACGCACGCCGGCTCACCCTTGATGCCGGCGCCCGACTCGACGACGGGAAGAAGCCGACGAAACTCGCCAGCATGGCGAAACTCTACGCTAGCGAGATCGCCGAGGAGGTCGCCAGCGACGCTATCCAGATCCACGGCGGCAACGGTTACACTCGCGACTACCCCGTCGAACGCCAGTACCGCCACGCGAAGATCTACCAGATCGGTGAAGGCACGAGCGAGATTCAAAAGAACGTCATCGCGGGGGAGTTGCTATGACCGTTCGGATCGCCAACGCGGCCGGCTTCTGGGGCGACGATAGCGAGGCACCGCGTCGCGTCATAGAGCACGCCGCAGATCTCGATTACCTGACGATGGACTACCTGGCGGAGGTGACGATGGCGGTGCTCGTCCGCCAGCAAGAGCAAGATCCTGACCGCGGCTATGCCACGGACTTTCCGTCGGTCGTCGACGACATCCTGGCCGAGGCGATGGATCGCGGCGTGACGATCCTGGCCAACGCCGGTGGGGTCAACCCGCAGGCGTGTCGGGAGGCGGTCGCGTCGGTCGCCGAGGAACAGGGCCTCGAGCCGACGATCGCGACGGTCTCGGGCGACGACTTTCGCGATCGGGTCACGGAATTCGACGACGACCACCTCCGCCACGCCGACACCGGCGAGGCGCTGCCCGCGGACGCCGATGTCGTCTCGGCGAACGCGTACTTCGGCGGCTTTCCTGTCGCCGAGGCGCTGTCGGCCGATCCCGACGTGGTGATCACCGGGCGGGTGATCGACGCCGCGTTGATTCTGGGGCCGCTCATCCACGAGTACGGCTGGGGCCGCGGTGAGTACGATCGCCTCGCGCGGGGCTTGATCGCCGGCCACGTCATCGAGTGCGGTGCGCAGGCGACGGGCGGGAACTTCCTGGGCGAGTGGGAGGAAATCGACTTCGAGCACATCGGCTTCCCGATCGCCGAAGTCGAGGCGGACGGTTCGACGGTCATCACGAAACCGGCGGGTACCGGCGGGTTGGTCACCCCCGAAACCGTCGGCGAGCAACTGCTGTACGAGGTCGCGGATCCGTCCGCCTACTACGGTCCGGATGTTGTCGCGGACTTTCAGCACGTCCGCTTAGAGCAGGTGGAGACAGACCGGGTCGCGATGCACAACGTCGCGGGTTCCCCGCCGACGGACACGTACAAGGCGAGTCTCCACTACCGCGACGGCTTTACCGTCCGCAGCGACGTCGTCTACGCGAATCCGGACGCGGAATCGAAGGCGGACCGGGCTTTCGAGTACATCCGGAACCGGGCGGACGAACGCGGAATCGAGTACGACCGGTTCCGAACCGAAGCCTTCGGCGTCGACGCGCTCCACGACGGCACCGCGTCCGGCGAGCCCGAGGAGGTGGTCGCCAGAATCGCTATCGAAACGCCGAACAAGGGTGATGGCTACGAGTTCGCGAGCCTGTTCGCGAATCTCGGACTCGGGGGACCGCCCGCGGTGACGATGTTCAACCCGGGTCGATCCTCGCCGACGCCGAAGTTCGCGTACCATCCCGTACTCGTTCCGAAATCGGAATTCGAGCCGACCGTCGAGGTGACCGACGCATGAAACTCCACGATATCGCACACGGCCGCTCAGGCGACAAAGGAAACAAGGCTAACGTCGGGATCATCGCCACCGACCGCGACGACTTTCCCTTCCTGCGGGACCTGCTAACGGAAGCCTACGTCGCCGCGGTGTTCGAGGCGTTCCTCGAGGAGCCGGGCGTCGAGAGCGTCGACCGGTACATCCTCCCGAAGATGGGCGGGTTGAACTTCGTCCTCCACGGCGCGTTAGACGGCGGCGCGAGCGAGTCCCTTCGAACCGACCGCCAGGGCAAGACGTTCGCCGCGATGCTTCTCCGCCAGGAGATCGACGACGAGTACGAGGGGTTCCGGGACTGACCGGTCCGGATTGCCGTCGTTCGCTCGAGGCCGTCAGTACGACCGGGGCAGTCCGAGCACCTGCTCGCCGATGTAGTTGCGCATCATCTGACTCGAGCCGGGGGCGATCCGTCCCAGTCGCGAGGCCTTCCAGAGATCGACGACGAAGTAATCGGGGCTGAGGCCGTTGCCGCCGTGGGTCTGGACGGCGAAGTCGCAGGCCTCGTAGCAGGCTTCCGTCGCGCGCAGCTTCGCCATGTTCGCCGCCGCGCCGGCGTCCCCGCCGTTGTCGACTGTCCAGGCGCCTTTCTTGACGAGCAGCTCCGCCGCCTCGAGTTTCGACCACGCGTCGGCGATGGGGTGCTGGATGGCCTGGTGGGAGCCGATGGGGGTGTCGAACACCTCCCGCGAGTTGGCGTACTCGATCGCCCGCTCGAGGGCGCACTTGCCCGCGCCGACGGCGTTGGCCGCGCCGACGAGCCGTTCGGGGTTGACGGTCTCGAACAGTTGGTAGAGGCCGTTGTCCTGCTCGCCGATGACGGCGTCTGCGTCGAGGTGGTAGTCGTCGAAGTGGATCTCGTACTGCATCTCCGGGGCCGGAACGCCGGTCTCGAGGGGCTGGTACTCGACGGCGTCGTCGCTCGGGTCGGCGAGAAAGAGCGTGATGCCGTCGGTGCGACGCTCGACCGCGGACTCCGGTTTCGTCCGAGCGACCAGCAACATCTTGTCGGCCCGGTCGACCCCGGAGATCCACTGCTTCGCGCCGTTGACGATGAACCCGTCGTCGGTCGGTTCGGCGAAGGTATCCAGATTGAGCGTGTTGTGGCCCGCCCGGGGTTCGGTGAGGGCCATACAGAACTTCATCTCACCGTTGGCCAGTTTCGGGAGATAGCGCTCTTTCTGTTCCTCGGTACCGTTTTGGCTGAGCGTGATCGATCCGAACACCGGGGTAACGACCCAGAGCATGCCGGTCCCCATACAGCCGTTCTCGGCGAACGTCTGGACGATCGTCGTTATCTCCTGGATTCCCATCCCCTCGCCGCCGTACTCTTCGGGCACGGCGGCGCCAAGGAAGCCGGCGTCGGCGCAGTCCTGCCAAAACTCGGTCGGCTCGACCTGGTCGTGGTTGACGGCCTGCCAGTAGTCGTCGTCGTACGAGTCGGCGATGTCGCGGGCTGTCTCTCGGATGAGTTCGGACGCTGGACCCTCCCCGAATGCGTTCGATCGATCGCTGCTGGACATGAACGCGTATTCGACGTGGGGAAAGTAAACATTGTGCATACGAGAAGCGATACCACGAACGGCAACCGAGTGCGTCTGAGGGTACGATAGCCGCCTACAGGGTCTCTTCGCCCTCGAGAATGCCCATCGCCCGCTCGGCAATTTGTGGCACCCGCTCTTCCATCAACGGGTAGGTTTCGTTGTCGGCGTTGCCCTCGAGGTAGCGCCGGTACATCATCTCGCAGGCACCGGCCATCTTGAACACGCCGAACGTTCGATAGAACCGGTCGTGATCGAACGTGCGCCCGCTGCGGCGCTCGTAGCGATCGATGAGTTCTCGCCGCGTGGGGTAGCCATCGTCGACCAGGAACTCGGATCGGAACGGATCGTCGAGCGCCGGATCGCCCGGATCGGGCCAGTAGACCAGCATCCAGCCAAGATCCATCGCCGGATCGCCGCGGGTACAGAGCTCCCAGTCGAAGACCGCGGTTATCTCCGGCTGCTCGCGGGCGTCGCCCGCTCGCCCGTTCGGGGACGCGTCGCGTCCCCCGGCCGGCCCGAACATCACGTTGTCGAGCTTGTAATCGCCGTGGACGAGTGCGTGATCGTACTCCTCGGGGACATTGTCGGCGAGCCAGTCGCCGACCTCGCGAAGCGTCGGGATCTCCCGTTCGTCCTCCGTCCGTTCGAAGGCCCACTCGAGTTGCGTTCGCCAGCGATCGATCTGGCGTTCGGTGTAGCCGTCGGGGTGACCCAGATCGTCGAGGCCGACGTCGGCCGGATCGAGGGCGTGAATGTCGGCGATCGTATCCACGAGTTCGTTCGCTAGGGCCTGCCGGTGTGCGGGCGTGGCGAATCGTTCGGGTTCCTCGTCCCTGATGACATCGCCGTCCTCGCGTTCCATCAGGTAGAAGTCGGCCCCGATGACCGAGTGGTCGTCGCAGCCGGCAACCGTCCGTGGGACCGGCACGTCGGCATCCTGTAACGCCTCCATGACGCGATACTCCCTGAGAACGTCGTGTGCCGAGTCGGCCGTTTCCCCCGCCGGGGGTCGACGGAGGACGAGGTCGTGGTCGCCCCACTCGAGAAAGAGCGTCTCGTTGGACTGGCCCTCGCGGTGGTACTCGATCTCGAGGTCGTTCGCCGGGCCGACGGCTGCCTCGAGGTACTCGCGAAGCGCCCGTTCGTCGACCAGTCGATCGAGGTAGTCGTCAGTTTGTGTCATGGGCGTATCTCGGGTTATTACTGTTGTTAGGCCTCGAGCTCTGTCCGCTTGATCTTGCCACTCGAGGTCTTGGGGAGTTCGGCGACGAACTCGATCCCGCGGGGATACTCGTGTTTCGAGAGGTTCGATCGCGCAAACGACTGGAGTTCCGACGCCAGCGCGTCGTTCGGCGTCGCGTCGGCGACGGGAACGACGACGGCTTTGACGATGCTGCCGCGGGTCTCGTCGGGAACGCCGACGACGGCCGCCTCCTCGACGGCCTCGTGTTTCAGCAGGGCTTCTTCGACCTCCTCTGGACCGATTCGGTAGCCCGAGGAGATGATGACCTGATCGGCCCTCGAGACGTACCAGTAGTAGCCGTCCTCGTCGCGTCTGGCGAGGTCGCCGGTCCGCCACCACTCGCCGCTGTAGCTGGTGATCGTCGTCTCGGGGTGGCCCCAGTAGCCCGCCGTGCGCGTCTCCGCATCGCGCCTGACCGCGATCTCCCCGACCTCGCCCTGCTCGACGGGCTCGCCGTCGTCGTCGAGCAGGGCGATCTCGTAGCCCGGAAGGGGTTTCCCCATGCTTCCGGCCTTGACCTCCCAGTCCGGAAACGGATAGTTGGCGACTACCATTCCCGACTCGGTCTGACCGTAGGCGTCCAGTGGGCGCGTCCCCAGCATCTCGTCGCACCAGTCGACGGTCGTCTCGTCTAACGATTCGCCGGCGGAGACGAGCACGCGCAGGTCGATGTCGTACTCGCTCGGATCGACGGCCGACGCTCGTAGCTTGCGAAGCCCCGTCGGCGGTACCATCGCGTTCGTAATCTCGAACTCCTCGAACGTCTCGAGCAGCTGCTCGGGATTGAACGGTCCACGATAACAGCCCGCGGCGGTCCCGCGAAGGCCCGCCGCGACCATTCCCGCGGTAAAGCCGTAGGACCACGCCGGCGACGCGGCGACGAAGTAGTTGTCCGCGGGCTGGAGATCGACGACGTGCTCGAGGTAGGAGTGGAGCCGGATCGTATCGCCGTGGGTCGACGCACAGCCTTTCGGCTGGCCGGTCGTCCCGCTGGTGTACTTGATCGCGTAGACGTCGCTCGGGTGGCTGGCGACGGGCTCGAAGTCGCTCTCACGCTTCTCGACGGCGTCGTAGGACTCGAGGTCGATCCCCGTGGGGATGTCCGCGGTGTCGACCGCGTCGGCGCCGTCGACGACGACCACCGTCTCGAGGTCGGGGAGGGCCTCGCCCTCGAGCTTCGAGACGTGTTCGGCCGTCGTAACGAGGACCGACGCTCCGGAATCGGCCAGCCGGAACTGCAACGCCTCGGGGCCGAACAGCGGCGCCAGTGGGACGTAGACGCGCCCGGATTTGATGACCCCGTAGGCCGCGGCGTAGAGTTCGATCCGCGCCGGCAACATCGCCGCGACTCGGTCGCGATTACTCGTCGACTCGGCGACGAAGTTGGCGACCCTGTTGGCGGCGTCGTCGAGTTCGGCAAACGTGTACGTTTCGTTCGCACCGGTTTCGAAGTCTCGCAATCGAACACCGACCTCCTGTGAGTCGCCGTGGCGTCCGAGCGCTTCTTCGGCGAGGTTCAACGACGACCGATCGCCCTGTGTTACCAGTTCGTCCCAGCATCGGTCGCTGTCGTACAACTCGAAGACGGTATCGTAGATGCTTTCGTACGTCATATTAGCGTCTCAGATTATCTCCGGAGTGATCAGTGTGCTCACAAACGGCCCTTCTACTCCCCGATTTGTCCAGGGTATGCATACCGACACCTACTCACACACGTATATAAATCGTTGGGAGCCGGCGCGTTTCATACGGGCTGGAGAACCGACGTTCCGGCCCAACCGCAGGACGGATCAACGTTGCTCCGGAACTGCTGTCCAGCCGCCTACCAGCAACTGTGTCGGTACCACCCGGGTTGTCGCTGTCCGTCTATCACGGTCGCATCTCCGCGTCAGCGATGCAACGAGTTTGCGGCGGCGGCCAACGGGTGGTAATACTGTCGGACAGAAGTCAGTGACACGTCGGTCGCGAATTCGCGGCCGTCCTTACGGTGACGGCCGCAGTACTGCGACCGATCGTTGAATAGTTCTGTCCAACAGTATAACACGGCGAGATATAGACATGAATCATTATTATGGATAGTGTCAAATAGGGTGCCATGCACGCGTTCACCGATGTCGACGTGCTCGATCTCACCCAGTCCGTCGCGGGACCGCTATCGACACAGTTTCTCGGAATGCAGGGCGCCAACGTCGTCAAAGTGGAACCACCGGGCGGCGACAAGTTCCGCGACCTCATCGACGGCGCGATGTTCGCCTCCGCGAACCTCGGCGGCAAACAGAGCCTTTGTCTCGATCTCAAGACCGAGGACGGGCAAGCGATCGCTCACGAACTGGCGGCGAACGCCGATGTCGTCGTCGAGAGTTTCCGCCCGGGCGTCTTAGAGCGGTTCGAGCTAGACTACGAGTCGGTACGCGCGGACAACGACGACGTGATCTACTGTTCGATCACGGGCTACGGACAGGACGGTCCCCGCTCGGGCTGGGCAGCGTACGATCCGCTCGTACAAGCGATCTCCGGGCTGATGGCGACGGTGAGCCCGTCGGATGACCGATCGATCCGGATCGGGGCCAGCCTCATCGACTACGGGACTGGACTCAACGCTGCGTTCCTCGTCTCGTCGGCCCTGCGCGAACGCGACCGAACGGGCGAGGGCAAACACATCGACGTTTCGTTGTTCGACACCGCCGTCTGGTACATGGGCTACTGGATCGCTCACTACAGCGCCACGGGCGAGTACCCGGACGAGGCCGGCTACGAGTTCGGCGGCAGCGCACCGAACGGCGGGTTCAACACGGCGGGCAACGAGGAGATCTATCTGACCGTCGTCGACGACGATTTCTTCCAGCGGCTGTGTCGGGCGATCGATCGCGAGGATCTGGCGACCGACGACCGATTCCGGCACAAAGCCCAACGCTGGGACAACCGATCGGCACTGCGAGCGATTCTCGACGAGGAGTTCGAAGACTGGGGTCGCGACGAACTGATCGACGCCCTGACCGACGCCGGCGTTACCGCCGCGCCGATCAAGACCATCGACGAACTCGTCGACGGGGATCCGCAAGTCAACGCACGGGAGTTGTTGACCGACACGTACAACCTCCACCGCGATGTCGAGGTCACGACGGCGGCGCCGCCGTTCCGCCTGGACGGCGACCGGCCCGACATCGGCAACCGGCCACCGACCTGCGGCGAGCACACCCGTTCGGTACTCGCAGACCTGGGGTACGACGCCGAGCAGATCGATCAGCTGCTCGAGCGCGGCGCCGTCCGAGAATAAGCATTCGCCTGGCCGCCCCCGTCGTCAGCTCGTGGCGACCGACTGCTGCCGGCCGAGGGCCACGATGTCCGCCATCACTCGAGTTCCTCGCCCTCGAGGAGCCGACGGGCCCAGTCGATCATCGCCGGCGTCCGCGATTCCATTTTGGGATACGTTTCGTTGTCGGCGTTGCCCTCGAGGTAGCGCCGGTAGAACATCTCGCTCAGGGCGCCGATCTTGTAGACCGAAAGCACGCGGTAAAATCGTTCGTCGTCGAACGAGCGTCCCGAGAGCGACTCGTAGTAGTCGACGAGCTCACCACGCGAGTGATAGCCCGGCGAGAGCTGGAACTCGTAGCCACCCGGTGCGCCGAAAATCTCGGTTTCGGCCGTCGTCTCCGGCCAGAACGTGAGGAACCAGCCGAGATCGGTAAAGGGATCGCCCAGCGTCGAGAGCTCCCAATCGAAGACGGCGTTGATCGCTGGTGGCTGCTCGCGGGCGCCGCCCGCTCGCTCGTTCGGGGACGCGTCGCGTCCCCCGACCGTCTCGACGGAGATGTTGTCGAGCTTGTAGTCGCCGTGGACCAGCGTCTGGGGGTGGTCTGTCGGGACGTTCGCCTCGAGCCACGCGGTGACTTCGCCGACGCCGGGGACGGGTCGATCGTCGGCCGTGACCTCGAAGGCCCACTCGTACTGCGAGCGCCACCGATCCACCTGCCGCTGGGTGTATCCCTCCGGATGGCCGAACGCCTCGAGGCCGACCGCCTCGACGTCGACGTCGTGAATCGCGACCAGCGTCTCGATCAGCTCGGTGCCGACGTCGCGTCGGTGGCTCGGGTCCTGGAACTGCGCCGGCTCCGACTCGCGGACGACGATACCGTCCTCGCGTTCCATCAGGTAGAAATCGGAGTCGGTCGCGGGGTGGTCCTCGGCGGCCGCTACCGTCGTCGGCACCTGCACCGCCGTCTCCTGTAACGCATCCACGACGGTGTACTCCCTGCAGACGTCGTGTGCGGTATCGGCGGTCTCGCCCGGTGGCGGCCGTCGAAGCACCAGCTCCCGATCGCCCCAGGTGACGAACAGGGTTTCGTTCGACTGGCCCGCACGGTGGCGTTCGACCTCGAATTCCTCGGCGGGGCCGAGTTCGGACTCGAGGTACGTTCGCAACTGTTCCCGGTCGATAAGTCGGTCGAAAAAGTCGTCGTGGTCGGTCATCCGTCGTGTTACTCACCGGTCTGAGCGGTTGTCGGTCGGTTCATCGTGATCGTGTCTGGAATTCGAGTGCCATCGTGTAGAGTTCGATCGTCATATCGTTCCTGTCGTTCCGATCGGGGACCGGTTACAGGGCGTCGTCGATCCTGTCGGGATCGAACCGAAGGACGGACTCGAGTTCGTCCTCTTCGAGGTCCTCGAACGCCCAGCGGGCGATCGATCGGCGGTGGACCTCGTCCGGCCCGTCGACGATCCGGAAGCGACGCACTTCCTCGTAGAAGTGCGCCAGCGGCAGGTCCTTGCCGATACCGTTCGCGCCGCAGCACTGGACCGCCAGATCGATGATCTCGCTTGTGACGTTCGCGGTGAACGTCTTCGCCATCGCGACCTCGATGCGGGCGTCGCTGCGATCGAGTTCGCGGGCGGCGTGGCGAATCATCGTCCGTGCAGCGTGCAGGCGCGTCTCGGCATCGGCGATGCGATGTCTGAGCGCCTGTTTCTCGGCCAACCGGTCGCCGAACGCTTCCCGCTCGCTCAGGTACGCTTTCGCGATCTCGAGCGAGCGCTGGGCCATCCCGGAGTAGCGCATGCAGTGGGTGAGCCGGCCGCCGCCGAGGCGTAGCTGTGCGATGCGGAAGCCCTCGCCTTCCTCGCCGATCGTGTTCTCGATCGGTACGCGGACGTTCTCGTATTTTACCTCCGCGTGACCGCCCACGCGGTCGACGATGTCGGTTCCCAGGTGGCCCACGTTTCGAACCATGTTCACGCCGTCGGTGTCGGTCGGGACGAGGATGATCGAGGTCCCTTCGTAGGGGTGGGCATCGAGGTCGGTTCGGGCCATCACCAGCAGGAAGTCCGCGTCCATCCCGTACGACGTCCACCACTTGTGGCCGTTGATCACCCACTCGTCGCCGTCCTTTCGGGCGGTCGTCTGGAGCATCTTCGGGTCGGAACCCCCACCTAATGAGTGACGGAAGTTATGGGCATGGGCTGAGATGGGCGAGTAATGGGAGGAGACCGGCGAGGCGATCTCGTTCGTCATCTGAGTGAGGAG
>NZ_RBZW01000014.1 GCF_006543045.1 Salinadaptatus halalkaliphilus
CAGCAGAGTCGGGGGTATCGTCTTGCTCGCTTTGAGCAGTCGGCACAGACACACGCTTCGAGCATGTGCGTTCACCGACTACCCTTTCGGATACTGTCGTCCGAGAGACGGGGTCTCTCGTGATCACGAAAATCGAAGATTTTCGAACGACCTCGTTACGTGGGCGGACAGGCCGCCTCCGAAGGACGGTTCGGAATCCGCTCCGTTCCGACCTATTCCTACATCAGTGTAGGGCGGCCTGTCACTTAAACGCAACCGTTGGAAACTCGGGGCAGGCGTTTGAATGGCGGTACGTTTCCCAGAGTGACGGCGCGTATCCACGCCGTGAACGACGTGGTATTGCGCCTGTTCAGCCTATAAACGAATCTGTTAAGGGGATTCTCCCACTCGAGTTACTGTGAATGACGTGCTCGAGTCGCCGGTGCCGACGGCTGTCGGGATTGCGAATCGTGTTTGGACTCGAGTGCAGAGAGCGGAGTTGACACAGCGTTGCTATGAAAACTGCACTACCGGCGTTTCGATCTAAACGCCATCGACGGGACGACAGATGAGTGGAAACGACGAAGAACTCGCGAAAGACCTCGGTCCGCTGGCCGCGC
This sequence comes from Salinadaptatus halalkaliphilus, assembly GCF_006543045.1. GTDB lineage: Archaea > Halobacteriota > Halobacteria > Halobacteriales > Natrialbaceae > Salinadaptatus > Salinadaptatus halalkaliphilus. Next base: position 600 of record NZ_RBZW01000014.1, read on the forward strand.
TGACCATCGGCGTCGGGACGATGATCGGAGCCGGGATCTTCGTCCTGCCGGGTCCGGCCGTCGCCGACCTCGGTCCGCTGGCCGCGGGTGCGTTCGTCATCGGCGGTGCCCTGGCCCTTCTGACGGCCCTTTCGGCCTCCGAACTGGGGACTGCGATGCCTGTCTCCGGCGGTGCATACTACTACGTAAACCGCGGGCTCGGCCCGCTGTTTGGCTCCATCGCCGGTTGGGGCAACTGGATGGGGCTGGCTTTCGCCTCGGCGTTCTACATGTACGGCTTCGGCGAGTACGTCAACCAGTTCGTCAGCGTCTCGGCACTGTCGCTTGGCCCCATCGGCCTCGAGTCGGCCCAGCTCATCGGACTGGTGGGGGCGGCGTTTTTCATCGCTATCAACTACGTCGGCGCCAAAGAAACCGGTCGGCTCCAGAACATCATCGTCATCACGCTTGTCGCTATTCTCGCCGTCTTTACCCTGTTCGGGCTCCTCAATGCCGATCTCGAGACGCTTCGGCCAGTCGCGCCGTTTGGCTACGCGGACCTGCTGCCGGTCACGGGACTCATCTTCGTCTCCTACCTCGGATTCGTCCAGATCACCTCGGTCGGTGAGGAGATCAAGAACCCGGGGAAGAACCTCCCGCGGGCGGTCATCGGTAGCGTCGTCATCGTCACCGTGATGTACGCGTTGATCTTGCTCGCAGTCCTCGCGGCCGTCGAAACGGACGTCGTCGCGAACAACGAGACGGCCGTCGTCGACGTCGCCCAGATGCTCATCGGACCGCTCGGTGCGGCGGCGCTGCTTTTCGGTGGCTTGCTCGCGACCGCCTCCTCGGCGAACGCCTCGATCATGGCGTCCTCGCGAATCAACTTCGCGATGGGCCGGGACAAACTCGTCACGCCGAAGATCAACGAGATTCACTCTCGCTTTGGGACCCCCTACCGTGCAATCGCGATAACGGGTGCACTCATTCTGGTGTTTATCGCACTCGGGAACCTCGAGATACTTGCGACGGCCGGCAGCGTCTTGCACCTGATCGTCTACGGTCTGTTGAACCTCGCGCTGATCGTCTTTCGGGAGGCCGAGCCGGCGGGATACGACCCGGACTTCGAAGTCCCGCTCTACCCCGTCGTCCCGATTCTCGGCGCGGTCTTCTCGTTCGCGCTGATCGCCTTCATCGAACCGATCGTCATCCTGCTCTCGTTCGGCTTCGTGCTCTTTGGCGTCGTCTGGTATCTCGGCTACGCACGCGCGGAGATCGAATCGCGGGGCGTCCTCGCACAGTACGTCCTCGACCGTTCCGAGGAACTACCCGACGCCGCGGTGTCGGCGACAACGTCTGTCCAGCCCGAAGGCGGCGACTACCGCGTGATGGTGCCACTTGCAAATCCGGCCACCCAGCAACACCTCATCACGCTCGCCTCAGCCATCGCCGACCATCACGACGGCACCGTCGTCGCAGTCAACATCGAGCAGGTCCCCGACCAGACCACCCTCGAGGCCGCCCGGAAACAGGAAGAACACGAGGCAGCGTCGCATCTGCTCGAGCAGGCACAGACCGACGCCGAGACCTACGGCGTCGACATCGAAACCCACGTCGTGCTCTCACACCGCGGCGTCGAGGAGATCTTCGACGCCACGACACGCTACGGCGCCGACGTCTGTCTGATGGGCTGGGGGCCGGACTCCCACGGCACTGCCGGCCGCATCGAGCCGACGTTCGACGAACTCGCCCAGTCGCTGCCGTGTGACTTCCTCGTCTTCCGCGATCGCGGGTTCGATCCCTCGAACGTGTTGCTGCCGACGGCCGGCGGTCCGGACTCGGAACTCGCCGCTGCCGTCGCACGCACGCTGCAAGCACAGTTCGACACCGAGGTAACGCTGTTGCACGTCGCCGAGGATCTCGAGGAGGGCGAACGATTCCTCGAGAACTGGGCTACAGAACACGGTCTCGAGGACGCAATCTGCCGGGTCGAGACCGGCGATGTCCAGCGCAATATCGCGGCAGCCGCCGAAGACGCCTCGCTCGTCCTCATCGGTGCGACCGAGAAGGGCGTCCTCTCCCGGATCGTTCGGGGCTCGCTCATTCTCGACGTCCTCGAGGAGGTCGAGTGTTCGGTGTTGCTCACGGAGAAACGTCACGAACGGACGCTTCGGGAACGAATCTTCGGAACAGGAACTGACGCTGGTGAGGGTGCGACTGGCGTGACGCCGACGGCGGCGTCCCCCGGGCCAGCAGACGACGAGTAGGACCCGACGCCTGTGACGCCGCGAGTTCGGAATACGAACTCAGTCGCAGTTTCGGTTTTCATCGAACAAATTAAGTCCGAGTAAGATTCGGTATGCGTATGAGCGTTTTCGAGAGAGCGACACGTATCGCGTCCGTCTCGATATCTCGTCGATCGACCGCAAGCGACCGTCTCGGTGGGTGACCAGCAATGAGTGACAAGGAACTCGCCAAAGACCTCGGCCTCGTTTCGGCGTTAGCGGTCGGTATCGGGACGATGATCGGCGCGGGTATCTTCGTCCTCCCCGGCATCGCCGCACAGCAAGCGGGGCCGGCCGTCGTCCTCTCGTTCATTATCGGCGGCATGATCGCCATGATAAACGCCTTCTCGGTGAGCGAACTCGGGACGGCGATGCCGAAAGCCGGCGGCGCCTACTACTACATCAACCGCGCGCTCGGACCGCTGTTTGGCTCTATCTCGGGGATGGGCGACTGGATCGGACTGGCGTTTGCGAGCGCGTTCTACGCCATCGGCTTTGGCGGCTACCTCGCGGACCTGCTCGACGGAACCGTCGTCACGCTCCCGCTTCTCGGTGAACTCGCGCTTCTCCCGACCGTCGTGATCGGCCCGCTCGTGCTCAGCGATATTCAGATCGGTGCCGTCATCGCCGGCATCGCCTTCGTCGGCGTCAACTACATCGGCGCGAAAGAAACCGGCGGCATCCAGACCGCGATCGTCACCATCCTGCTGGGGCTGTTGACGATCTTCGCGATCGTCGGCTTCTTCTCGTTTGACTGGAGCACCGTCGCCGTCGACGGCGGGTACACCCCCGAAGGCACCGGCGCCATCCTCCCCGGCGCGGCGCTGGTCTTCGTCTCCTATCTCGGCTACGCGAAGATCGCGACGATCGGCGAGGAACTCAAGAATCCCGGGCGGAATCTCCCCATCGCGATCATCGGCAGCGTCGGCATCGTGATGGTCATCTACACGATCCTCGTCGGCCTCCTGATGGGGCTGATCCCCCACGAGGAGTTCTTCCTCGAGACCGTCGAGAACGCGCCGATGACCTACGCCGCCGAAATCGTCTTCGACTACCAGCTTCCGGTCGCCGGCTTCGAAATCCCGCTGCTCAGCGCCGGCGTCACCTCGATCACGATCGCGGCGTTGCTCGCGACCGCATCGAGTGCGAACGCCTCGATTCTCGCGTCGGCCCGGATCAACTTCGCGATGGGCCGAGACAAGATCGTCACGCCGGCGCTCAACGAGATCCACCCCCGATTCGCGACGCCGTATCGATCGATCGCCGTCACCGGCTTCATGATCCTCGCGTTCATCGTCGCGCTGGGCGAGACCGTCGAGATCCTCTCGAGTGCGGCCAGCATCCTCCATCTCGTCGTCTACGCGTTGATCAACGCCTCGCTGATCGTCTTTCGCGAGACGAATCCGCCGGAGTACGATCCCGACTTCGAGGTGCCGTTCTATCCGTACCTGCCGATCGCCGGCTTCGTCCTCTCGCTCGCGCTGATCTACTTCATGGACACCCTCGCGACCGCGATCGCCGGCGCCTTCGTCGTCTTCGCGGTCGCCTGGTACTTCTGGTACGCCCGCACCGAGACCGAACTCGAGGGAATCCTCGGCTCGTACATCCTCGATCGCTCGAGCGAGATGCCCGACGTGGCCGTCACCGCCGCGAGTGCGGTTCGTCCCTCCGGCGGCGACGAACACACGGTCGTCGTTCCGGTATCGAACCCACGCACCGAGTCGAACCTGCTCTCGCTCGCAAGCGCCGTCGCAAAGGCCAACGACGGCGTCGTCAAGGCCGTCCACATCGTCGAGGTGCCCGACCAGACGCCCCTCGAGGAGGGCTCCGAACACATCCGACGGATCGACGAGGAGTCCCAGCAACTCATGAACCAGGTTCGGGAGAGTACCGAGACCCTCGACGTCCCGGTCGACGTAACGACCGTCGCTTCCCACCGCGGCTTCGAAGAGCTATTCGACGTCGCGCGGCGGGAGCAGGCAAACACCGTCGTCATGGGCTGGGGGCCGGGCCGACCGTGGTCCGCCGGTCGCGCCGAGCGCCCGTTGGACGAACTCACCCACGACCTGCCCTGTGACTTCCTCGTCTTCGACGACCAGGGCCTCGAGACCGACCGCGTGCTCGTCCCGACTGCCGGCGGTCCCGACTCCGATCTGAGCGCCGAGGTCGCACGGGATATGCGCGAGCAACTCGGCTCCGAGATCACGCTGTTGCACGTCGTCGACGACGAGAGCGAGCGCGAGGCGGGCGAACGGTTCCTCACCGAATGGGCCGCCGATCGCGACCTCGCAGACGCCGAGATTCGGATCGGCACTGGCGATGTCGAGACGGCCATCGCCGACGCGGCCGCCGACCACTCGCTGCTGGTCATCGGGGCGACAGAACGCGGTCTCCTCTCGCGACTGCTTCGGGGCTCGCTGGCCTACGACATCGTGCGCGAGGTCGACTGTTCGGTTATCCTCGCCGAACGCCCGACCTCGCGGTCGCTCCGGGAGCGGCTGTTCGGCCGATAGCGTCCTCCTCAAGCCGTCGCTTCGAGGATTGCGGGGCGCTCTGTGACCCGTCCGTGCCCGACTCCGCCCGTTACTCGGCTCGGTCCTGTTGGCGACGCTCAAAGCCGTCCTCGAAGTGTTCGGGGACGTGTACGATCCAGACACGGAAATCGGTCAGTAGCCGCGCCAGCGATCGCACCCGTGTCGGTCCAGACGACGGCCGTTCGCTCGTCGTTTCGGGAACGCATTTACAACCACGGCGTCTACCGGATCGTAATGACCGACGAGAGCGACACCGCCACAGCAGGCTGGTTTTCCGATCTGGACCCGAGTGATCTCGAGGGTGCCACTGCCGCAGTTCTCGAGGGGCGGCGCGAACGGCCCGCAGACTGGCCGACGCTTGCCGTCGACGCCGGGTTCGCCGACGACGAGAGCGCGTACTACGATCGCCTCCACGAGGCGACCACGGCAGCGACTCGCGGGGCCGTTCGCGAGCGCGAGGCGGCCGATGACCGTCAACTCGTTCACGCGATTCGGGCGATGGACGACTGTGAGCGCACGAGCAACGAACTCGCCGAACGCCTGGCCGAGTGGGGCGGGACCGTCGACCCCAACGCCGGCACCGGCCTCGAGTACGCACGCGAGCTCACGACCCGCGACACCGACGGCGACGCTCGGCCGGACGACGCGACGGCCGGCGGCCCGCGACTCCAGTCACTCGCCGAGCGCGTCGTTTCCCTCGCCGACGAAGCAGACGAGCTTCGGGAGTACGTCGAACGTGAAACGCCGACGATCGCGCCCAACCTCGCCGCGCTCGCCGGTCCGGTGCTCGCCGCCCGGCTGATCTCGCTGGCCGGCGGCCTCGAGGAACTGGCCAAGAAACCGAGCGGGACGGTACAGGTACTCGGCGCCGAGGACGCGCTGTTTGCCCACCTTCGGGGCCACGCCCCCTCGCCGAAACACGGGATCATCTACGTCCACGATGCCGTCCGCGGCACCCATCCCGACGAACGAGGATCGGCGGCCCGAGCCCTTGCCGGCAAACTCGCCATCGCCGCCCGCGTCGATCACTACAGCGGCGACCGCCGACCCGAACTCGAGGCCGAACTCGCCCAGCGCATCGAGACGATTCAGGCCCGCACGGACGACGAGACGACCAAATCCGACACCAGCGAGCGTAACGGTGGTTCCGATGCGTGAGGACGAACGGCTCCCGACGGGCGTCGACCGCCACACCTTCGGCGACGACGAGCATCTCGCAACGCGCGGTGAGCCGGTCTACGGCGAGCAGACCGACGGCGAGTGGCGTGCCTGGAACCCCACCCGCTCGAAACTCGGCGCGATGCTCGAGTTGGGGATGGACACCGGCCTCGCAGGCGGTGCCGAGGAAACCGTGCTCTATCTGGGTGCCGCAAGCGGAACGACCGTCAGCCACGTTGCCGACTTCGCGGGGCCGACCTACGCCGTCGAGTTCGCACCCAGACCGACGCGCGATCTGCTCGCGGTCGCCGACTCGCGACCGCGGCTGTTTCCGCTACTCGCCGACGCTCGCAAACCCGAAACGTACGCCCACGTCGTCGAGTCTGACATCGACGTGCTCGTTCAGGATGTCGCGACCCGCGGGCAGGCACGCGTCGCCCTCGAGAACCGACGCTTCCTCGCCGACGACGGCCGGCTGCTACTCGCCGTGAAGGCCCGAAGCGAGGACGTGACACGCGAGCCGGGCGAGGTGTTCGCCGACGTGCGCGAAGAACTCGCAACCGGCTACGAGGTCCTCGAGACGCGACGGCTCGAAGACTACCACGCGGATCATCTCGGGGTCGTCGCTCGCCCCGAATAGGAGGAATCGAACTCGAGAGATTCGGTTCGATTCTGTCTCTGCTGCAGTGGGGCCCGTGATGGATTCTACGGCCCGTCGACGACGAACTCGTCGGCGAGCTCTCGAGGCGTGACGAGCTCGAGGTCGCCGGTTTCCCGCAGCTGGGCGAGGCGTGTGGCCATCGCCTCGAGTGCCTCGGCGTCGTCTTCGTCCATCTCGTAGAAGACGATCGTCGTGATACCGCCGTGTTCGGCCGTCCACTCGAGTGCGTCGGTCAGCTGCTCGGCCGACAGGTTCCGCCGATCGACGCCGCCCGAGATCCGTGGCAGGGTGAGATGGTTGCTTGCGTAGCCGTGAGACCGGTTGCGATCCCCGAAGCCGAGGTCGTAGTGGTCGCCGACGAGCTCGAGCATCCGTCCGTCGAACCGCCCGCCCGGGAACCCGAAGTATCGCGCGTCGTCGTAACCCCGCTCGGCGAACCACTCCAGCGGGGAGCGAATATCGGTCTCGAGCCGGTCGGGGTCGACCTCGTGGAGGTGCCGGTGGCGGGCGCCGACGGTGCCAAGCGTCCAGCCGGCGTCGGCCAACTCGGCGACCTGAGCCTCGGTCATGCGGTCGCCAGCGACGCCGTCGGTCCCGCGGATCCGCGCGGTGGCCAGAAACGTCGACGCCGTGAGATCGTGCGCCGAGAGGATCGGATACGCCAGCGTGTAATCCGTCTCGAACCCGCCCTGGAACTGGATCTGAACGCGCCCCTGCTCGACGCGCGGAACGAAGTGAAGGTCGTCGATCCGGAGCGTCCGTGCGGCGCCGCCGGTCCACTGGAGGATCTGAATCTCGGTGATCGTCCCCAGATCGGGATCGCCGCTGACGGCCGTGTGTCCGAAGTTCCGCCTGACGAACGGCTGGCCCTCGCGAACGTGTTGGCGATACTGGCGGTAGTCGCCGCTCGCGTCCCGCAGCCGGATCAGCGGGTTTCCGACGCTGTCGGTCTCGAGGGCCAGTCCGGGAACGACTGCCCGGACGTCGATCGGCTCGGCCAGTTCACGCGCGATCCGAACCTGCTGTGTACCCTCGGCGGCGACGATTCGGGCCGATTGTGAGCCGAGGGCAGCGTGTTCGCGATCCGCCTCGAGGGTCCCGGCGATGGGGTCCCACAACTCCAGCCGTTCGAAGTCGTCGAAGGTGCCACGCAGCGACGAGTCGTCCCGGGGCTCGTGGTCGTCTTCGTCCGCGGGGTCGCCGTCGGATTCACCGGGTTGGTCCGTCTCCCCTCCTCCGGTGTCGGTACCACCGTCGGTTTCGTTGGACGTTGCGTCGGGAGTCGCGCCTGTACAGCCGGCGAGGGTGCTTCCGGCGATCGCCGCTGCGAGATAGGACCGTCGTTTCATGGACGTGACGCCGGCACGGAATCCGCCGTGGCCCCTTGTTATGGGCCTGCTTGGCGACGCAACGACATTCCTCGCGAGCTGTCGACCGTGACTAGGGATTCCGGTTCGGACGACAGACGTGTCGACGACGGACTCACTCGGCAGATACTAGCACACAGCGCCCGTCACGCTCGTCGGCTTCTGCAGGGGACTCGTACAGAAGGTCAGTCCGTGCTTTCTCGAGACACGGCTCGAGTTACCAGCGGAATCCGACTCCTACACCCCGTATCGACGGCCTATCGACGCGTCGTTCGAACGGCGGTCGCGTCGATGACGGGTGACAGTTACCCGTCGCTTGCCCACGAGAGTGCCGCCTCGAGGTCGCCGAAACTCTCCACTTCGGCGTCGGGAACCGACACCTGCGATTTGACCGCCATCGCGGTGATTCCGTCCGAGACGAACCCGATCCGTCGACGCCCGTGTACGCGCCGTTTTCCGACCACGCCTCGCCCATGTACTCCTGGGTCTCCTTCGGGAGGCTCGTCTCGTCGCCGAAGACCGCAAGCGTCGCGTCGATGTCGTCGCGACTGCCGCGCCCACGATAGTGATCGCTCGCCGCCTCGAGGTCTTCGTCGGCGAATCCTCGCCACCCCTTCATGAACCAGATACCGACGCCGTTTCGCAGCTCGAAGTCCCACTCGTACTGACTCGGATTCGGAAGCCCGCTCGAGGACGAAGTCATATCTGCCGATTGGCTGCTCCGGTCATAAACGCTGTTCCCAACGCCGGCCAGTGGGACACACGTCGGTTGCGATCGAGGCTGCGAGCAGGTGACTCGGGCGACGGCCACGAGGCGGTCGAACCGGCCGACTCCAAATCGTATTTACAGTCGGCGTCGAAACCCTCACACGATGGAGCGCGGGTCTCGCGAATCGTTCACGCGAATGGGGACGCTGGGAATCGAAGAGGAGTGTTACGTCGTCGACGACGACGGTCGCCCCACGAGCGGCACCGACGAACTCGTCTACGAAACGGAGCCACCCGAACTCCTTGAGGGGCGACTCGACCACGAGCTGTTCAAGTTCGTCATCGAAACCCAGACGCCGCTGATCGAATCCCTGGGCGACGCTCGCGAGTCTCTGCTCGAGATTCGGGAGGCGCTGCTCGAGCACGCCCACGCCCACGGCTACCGGATCGCCGCTGCGGGCTTGCACCCGCTGGCAACGTGGCAGGAACTCGAGCACGCCGAGAAGCCACGGTATCAGTCCCAACTCGATCGGATCCAGTATCCACAACACCGCAACACGACGGCGGGCGTCCACGTCCACGTCGGCGTCGACGACGCCGACAAAGCTGTCTGGATCGCGAACGAACTGCGCTGGTACGTCCCCATCATCCTCGCGCTGTCGGCGAACTCGCCGTACTGGAACGGGTTCGATACCGGCCTCGAGTCGGCTCGAGCAAAGATTTTCGAGGGGTTACCGAACACCGGGATGCCGACGTACTTCGAGGACTACGACGCCTTCGACCGGTTCGAACGCCGGATGCTCGAGACCGACTCGATCGAGGACCGGGGCGAACTCTGGTACGACGTACGCCCGCATACGGCCCACGGCACCGTCGAACTTCGGGCTCCCGACGGACAAGCCGACCCCGACATCGTCATGGCGTTCGTCGAGTACACCCACGCGCTGGTCGAAGCCCTTGCAGAGGCCTACGAGGACGGCTCGAGCGGCTACGCCCAGGATCAGCGCCGCGAACTGTTAGACGAGAACAAGTGGCGCGCGATCCGCCACGGCCAGGATGCCTCGTTTATCACCCGCGACATGGCGGGAACGATCGACCTCGACGAACTCGTCGACCGCGAGTGCGAACGTCTCGGTATCGACGGCATCGAACGCGTCTACGAGCGCGAAAGCGGCGCCACTACACAGCGTCGACTCCGGACCGAAGAGGGGGACGACGCCCTCTGTGAGTCGCTATTCTTGCGGGCCTGATCAAGTATCGACGGCTATATCGAAGGCGAAGACGGCGGTGTCGATTGGCTCGAGGAATGCCAAGCGGTGTCGACAGGGGACGAAAAGGGGAAGATTTAGGTATTTTTCGAGCGCGTCGACTCCCTCGTGATTGGTGCCACCACGTACGAACAGGACCTCACCTTCGGTGAGTGGCCATACGGTGAGAAGCCGACGTGTGCGTTCACTCGCCGGAATTTCGTGACGACTATCTATCGTCTCGATTCTCCGTCGCTGAGACGGTACCGCCAAGATCGGCGGAAATGTCTGGTCTGCTTCTCCGGACACACCATCGAACCCCACACTGCATGGAAACGCTTAGGACGCTGCTGAAACGACGAATGCGTATGCACGTAGTCACGCGTCGGTATCGTCCAGCGAAGGTGGTAGGATGAGTGAGGACGAGCCTGAAGGTGACGAGGCGGCCGAGACCGAACCGGACGACGACCCGTCGCCGGATCTCGAGGCGATCCGCGAGGCCCTCGAAGAGATCCGCGGTGACATCGAAGTCCTCGAGGGGGACCTCGAGGCGGCCGAGACCGAAGACGATCTCGACGTCGTCGAGGCCGATATCGAGGCGACGACGGCCAGCCTCGAGGCCATCGAGGTCCCAGCGCCGCCGGAGACCGACGACGAGGACGAAGACGAGGACGAGGAGCCAGCGCCCGAAGAAGAACTCCAGGACAGTTACGACGATCTCGCCGACGACATCTCGGATCTCGAGGACGATCTGGAGGATCAGCGCGGCCCCTACGCCGAGGACATCGTCGGCGAGATCGACGGCGTTTCCGGCACGATTACGGCCACGCGCTGGACCGTCGAAGGCGACGAGGAACTGATCGACATCGTCGACGCCTTCCTCGCCGATGTAAACGACTTCCTCGAGGGCGACCTCGAGACGCCCGACGACCTCGAGCCCGCAAGCGGGGCGGAACTCGGCGCAAACGCGACCGACGAGGGCAACGTTCCCGAACGCCTCGCCGACGCGCTCGAGGACGCGACCGCCGCCGTCGAGAACGCCGATCTCGATCCGGACGACGACGCCGAGACGATCGCGGCCCTGCTCGAGGCCACCGACGACCTCGAGTCCGGCGTCGACGACGCGACGGAGTGGACCGACCTCGAAGTTCGCGAACAGCTCCGCCGCGAGGGCTTCTACGACGTCCTCGATCATATCAAGGACTTCCCGCCGGAGTGGCACGCCCTCAAGGTTCACGAGAAACGCGGCAACGTCGACCAGATCCTGCTGGCCTACGAGAGCATGGACTCGGATTTCATGGAAGAACACTGCCTCGAGGCCTTAGAGCGAATGGGTCCCGAAGAGGCCACCGAGCCGATGCTCGCACAGGCCAATCGTCGGGATCACGCCGCCATGCGGATCCTCGGCAAGATCGGCATCGACGACGACAAAGTCGTCGAGACGCTGCTAGACTACGTCGACTCGAACCCCGATCTCCAGCAGCCGGCGTTTCGCGCCCTCGGCGAGATCGGCACGCCAGCGGCCGTCCAGCCGATCGCGAACCAACTCGTCGAGGACAACCCGGATGTCCGTAGCTGGGCCGCTCGCGCGCTCGGCCTGCTCGGCGACACCCGCGCTATCGACCCGCTCGCAGACGTTCTCGCCGAAGACGAGGTAGATCGGGTCCGCGCCAGCGCCGCGTGGGCACTGACCTGCATCGGCACGAGCGAAGCCCTCGAGGTCGTCGCTGACTACGAGGACGACCGCGCCTATCTCGTGCAGGCCGAAGCGAAGAAAGTCGACCTCGAGCCTGCAGCCTGAGGACGGACTCGAGCGACTGCGCCACCACAGTTTGTTCGTCGGATCTCTCCACCGTCGGTCAGTCCATCGGGTTGTTGAGTAGCTGGCCGTGCTCGACCTTCGGACAGCGATCTTGCACGACATCGAGGCCAGCGGATTCGACTGCTTGTGCTGTCTCGTCGTTCCGAATCCCGTGTTGCATCCATATCGCCTTGACATCGTTACGATCCAGTGCCGCTTCGACGATTGCCGGAACCGCCTCGCTTGGCCGAAAGATATCGACGCACCCACGACAGCGACCCGTCTCGTCTCCAAGACTCACTCCCAGGTATTACTGGTGCCGGGACAAAGGAAGGGTCACAATGTTGTACGAACAGATTTCCGATCTCGAACTCGAAATAGACGGCTACGATCTCGACGGGCGCGAGCGGGACACCTCGAGTGGCTTCACTCGAGCGACGACCATCGTCTCGGTACACGGCGACGGCGAAACCGGCCGCGGCGAGGACGTGATATACGATAACGAGGAACACGAAACCATTCAGAATACTGCAGCGGAGTTTCCCATCACGGGCGAGTACACGCTCGAGGCGTTTTCTGAGACGGTATCCGAGATCGATTTCTTCCTCGGCAACGAGCCGAATCAGTCGATCTTCCGGAACTATCGGCAGTGGGCCGTCGAAAGCGCCGCGCTCGACCTCGCGCTGAGACAGGCCGATACGAACCTCGCCGAACAGCTTGATCGCACGTACGACCCGGTTCGATTCGTCGTCAGTACCCGTCTGGAAGAGCCGCCGACCGGCGACCGGGTGCTCGACTGGCTCGACCGTAACCCCGATCTGGAGTTCAAACTCGACCCGACCGCCGAGTGGACCGACGACATCGTCCAGCGGCTGGCGACGACCGACGCGGTACAGACGCTGGACCTCAAAGGCCAGTACCACGGCACGACGGTCGATCAACCCGCTGACCCCGCGCTGTACGAACAGGTTATCGAGGGCTTTCCCGAAGCACTCATCGAAGATCCGGAACTGAACGACGAGACGCGACCGCTGTTCGAGGGCCACGAACCGCGCGTGACCTGGGATTACCCGATCCGCGGTGTCGAGACGGTCGAAGCCCTCCCCTGGGAACCGGCGTGGCTCAACATCAAGCCGTCCCGGTTCGGCTCGGTGCAGTCACTCCTCGAGACGATCGACTACTGTCGCGACCACGAGATACAGTTGTTCGGCGGTGGACAGTTCGAACTCGACGTCGGCCGCGAACACCTCCACGCGATTGCATCGCTGTTCTACCCGACCGCCCCGAACGACGTTGCGCCGAAGGCGTACAACGATCCTGACCCCAGCGGCGACCTCCCCTCGAGCCCACTCACACCCCCTGCCGACCCACAGGGGCTCTCCTGGAAGGACGATGGAGAGGCCACGTAGCTATCAGTAGGGTGACAATTGTCCGCACCTCCGTTGGGTGCTCTCACGACACCGGCTGTTTAAGTACGAACGGGCGGCCAGAGGGATCGATGCCCGACAGTTGGCTACTCGTCGCCGCGATCGCCCTCGTCGTTTGCACTGGAGTGGTGCCGGGAGCCGCTGGAGCCAGCCACGGCCCGTCTGGGCCGGATACGATGACGACCACACCGCCTGCAATCGGTAGCACCGCTCCCACCTCGGCCAGCGATTTCGATCCCAGCTGCCTTCCAGCGCCGTCCGACCCCGACGCAGTTGATACGGAGACGGCCCCAGTCGATCCGCGGATCGTCGAACTCTACCCCAACCCGACGACCGATCACAACGTCGGCGAGTACCTCACGCTCGAGGTTCCACCCGATACCACTCTCGAGAACTGGACCGTCACCGACGGCCACACCACCGCCGAATTTCCCGACGAAACGGCCTCGGGCCGTGTCGCTGTCAGCACCGACCCCAACGTCACCGAGACACTGACCGACGATCCCGTCCTCGAACTCGAGGGGACGATCCGGCTCGCGGTCGACGGCGACGATCTCGAACTCCGAAACGGGACGGAGATCGTCGACGCCGTCTCCTACGAGGATGCACCGACGGCCGAACGCTGGCACCGGGAGAGCGATCACTCGAGCGTGCGAGTCGACGGATCACAGGCTGCCAGCACTGCCGACGGAGTCGCCGTTGCTCGCGAAGACGGCGACTGGATTCCACGAGACGGTACTTGCTTTCCCGTCTCGAACACGACCGTCGACGAGACGACGACGTTCGTTCTCCCCGACGCGCCGGAGGTCCCACGGGAGACGCTCCGAGCGGCCGACGACCGTCTTCTGCTGGCCGGCTACACGATCACGTCGACGGCCATCGCAGACGACCTCATCGAGGCGGCCGATCGCGGCGTCGACGTCGCGGTCCTCTTCGAATCCGGTCCCGTCGGCGGCACACCCGAAGCGACCGTGCCGGTGCTCGAGACCCTCGAGGACGGCGGCGTCGACGTCCGCGTCATCGGTGGCGAGGGCGCTCGGTATCGATTTCACCATCCGAAGTACGCCGTCGCAGACGATACGGCCGTGGTGACGAGCGAAAACTGGAAGCCCTCGGGCGTCGGCGGTACCTCGAGTCGCGGCTGGGGCGTCCGCGTCGAGGACTCGACTCTCGCTGCCGACCTCGAGCGGGTCTTTCGAGCCGACTTCGAGGGGTGGGATACCCAATCCAGTGAGTCGTTCCGGGAGACGACGACCTTCGTCGACGACGAGAGCGAGACCACCGCTCGCGAGCCACTGCCGAGCGAACACGAACCCAGGACTGTTCGCACGGAAACGGTCGAGCTACTGCTTGCCCCGGACAACGCCGAGGACGCGATCACAGACCACATCCGAGCCGCGGACGACGAGATACTGATCAAACAGGCGAGTATCGCGGCCGACGCGACCGTCCTCGCAGAAACGCTCGCAGCCGCCCGCCGGGGCGTCGACGTCCGGATTCTACTCGATTCGACCTGGTATCACGAGGACGACAACGTTGCCCTCCGAGACGACCTCCAAGCGGCGGCCACCGTCGAGGACCTCCCGCTCGAGGTCGAACTCGTCGAGGAGACCGATCGATTCGAGAAGATTCACGCCAAAGGCGTCGTGATCGACGGCGAGATTGCGGTCGTCGGGAGCGCGAACTGGAATCAAAACGCCTTCGAAAACAATCGGGAAGTCATGCTCACACTCCACGGCGAAGAGGCTGCGGGTTACTACGTCGATGTCTTCGAGAACGACTGGAATACGACGGATGAGTCGCCATGGACGCTTCCGTTCGAGTTGAGTCTAACGGTCCTCGCGGCACTCGTCGTCGCAGCGGTCGTCGGCTACCGGTACATTCGGTTCGGTTCACAGCGCGACTACGACGAGATCGAGTGAACTACCCCACCCTACCGCGCTCGGGGCTACTCGCCCCTCGCTTGTTGCGGGTGGGGCTTCCTGTTTCTGTGTCGGAGTTTGCTCTTGTGAACGCTGTATCCTCTCCCTGCTCGCTTCGCTCGCTGAGGAAGGGGGCTTAGCGCCCTCAATTACAGCTAATCGAGGAGGCGGACTTAGTTGGCGCGCGTTTCGGCCTCGAGTCGCTCACAGCAGTCCGCCTCGGGGTCGAAACAGTCCGGACACTCTTCGGGCCGATCGATAATCGTATCGAGCCGATCGGCGACGGTGTCGTCGATGACGCTCTCTAAGGTCCGTGCCTCCTCTCGAAACTCCTCGACTTCGAGGACGTTCGTCAGAAACCGTTCGATGATACAGTAGGTCTGGAGCGCATCGTGGGCGCGCTCGAGGCCCTCGTTGGTCAGACTCGCTCCTTTGTACTTCTCGTGTTCGACGAGGCCCCGGTCCTCGAGCTTGCCGATCATCTCGTTGACGCTTGCGGGGCTGACCTCGAGGAGATCGGCGAGCGTGCCAGTCGAGGCGGGCCCCTCTTCGATACGCTGTGCGAGATAGATCGCCTTGAGATACTGATCGGCAGTGTTCATCGCTTTCCTCCGGTCGCCGTGAGTCGTTTGTTCGGGCCGCTCATACTCGATACTCCATGATTTCGGTCACGTCTTCGACGCCTTCCTTTTCCTCCTCGCGGATCTCGTAGAGCGTCTCGAGGAGGCGATCGCGATCGATCGCGTACTCGGCGTCGCTGGCCTCGACCGCCTCGATCAGATCGTCGTAGAACTTGTATGCGGTTTCCTCGTTGGCCAGTTGGTCATAGAGGACGCCGTCGGTGTCCTCGGGTGGCCCGTACTGGGCGTCGACCAACGCGTTGATTTCCTCGTACGCAACTGTTTCGGCGTCTAAATCGTCGATTAGCGCCTCGAGTCGCTCGCGGTGGTCGGCCGACTCTTCGGTGGCCTCGACGAGCAACTCCCGCACCGCCTCGTCGACCGCTGCTCGCTCGTCGGGCGGCAGGGACTCGAGGTGGTGGGCGGCGCGTGACTCGACGACCTCCTCTAACACGACGCCGATCTGGAGGAGTCGCGCGAGTTGGTGGTCGCTCGAGACGCGCTGTCCCAGACTCATAGCTATGGGTGGGTGGGCACGTTACTTAACTTCCAGCATCTCGAACCGAAGTCGAGCAACGCAAAATCGAGCCGTGTGCGGTCCCAGCAGGCGTTAGTCGCGAGCGTGAAGGCGCTGGCGAATCAGGCCCTCGAGATCGTCGCGCAGTTCGTCGACATCGACTTCGTCGAGAACGGGGACGAAGAAGCCTTCGACGAGCATGTTGCGGGCGGATCGTGGGTCGACACCGCGGGAGGTCATGTAGAGGAGGTCCTCCTGGTCGATCTGGCCGACCGTCGCGCTGTGGGATGCTTCGGTGTCGTGGTTGTTGATGATCAGCTTCGGCGAGGCGTCGGCCTCGCTCTCGTCGGAGAGCATCAGCGTGTTCTCTCGCTGGTAGGAACTCGTGTCCCAAGCACCCTCGCCGACATCCTGAACGCCCTCATAGACCGAGCGGGCGACATCGTCGGTGACGCCGCGAGTAACGAGGTCGGCGGTCGTGTGCTCGGCGCGGTGCCAGACCTTTGCGTCCAAGTCGAAGTGCTGGTCGTTGTGGCCGTAGAAGGCACCGACGATCTGGGTTTCGGAGCTGTCGCCGTTCAGTTCCGTCGAAACTTCCGTCTTGGTGAGCTGGGTACCGACGTTGCCTTCGATCCAGTCAATCGTCGCGTAGGTGTCGGTCACGCCGCGTTTGACGGTGAAGTTGTAGGCGTCCTCCGAGAGGTTCTGGAGGCTGCCGTACTGAACGTAGCTGTTCTCGCCGGCGGCAACTTCGACGATGCCGCTGTAGTACTGCTCGTCCTGCTCCGATCCTGTCGACTGGCGCTCGAGGATCGTGACCGACGAGGACTCCTCGGTCACGACGAGCGTGTAGTTGAACAGCGAGCGGGAGTTCTGTTCGGTGCGGATCGTGACCGCTTCGGCGTCGACGCCCTCGGGGACGTAGACGACGGTCCCCGTACTGAACAGCGCCGTCGAGAGCGCCGTCAAGTAGTTCTCCTGGGGATCGACGATCGAGCCGAAGTGCTCTTTCAGGAGCGCTTCGTGCTCGGCGACCGCGTCGGCCCACGGCAGGACCTCGGCCTCGTCGGGGCCGACTTGATCTTTGTTCTCCGCGGCGTTTAGCGGATCCACGAGCGACTCGAAGTCGAGTTCGTGGAGGTTCGTCCAGTCCCGTCCCGGCGTCCGGATGACATCGGGCATGTCGAGCTCCTCGAGCGCTTCGAGTGCCTCGAGACGGATCTCTAGCAGCCAGTCGGGCTCGTCAAGATCGCCCGAAATTTGGCGTACCTGTTCCTCGGTCAGATTGGCGTGTAGCTGCGTGCTCATGTTCGGTCTCGGATTATCCGAGGCTTCCCTCCATCTCGAGTTCGATGAGGCGGTTGAGTTCGACGGCGTACTCGATCGGCAGTTCCTCCGTGATCGGCTCGATGAAGCCAGCGACGATCATCTTCTTGGCGTCGTCGTCGTCCAGCCCGCGACTCTGGAGGTAGAAGATGTCCTCGTCACCGATTTTACCCACTGTGGCCTCGTGGGCGACGTCGACTTTCGACTCCTCGATCTCCATGTAGGGCATGGTGTCGCTGGTGGACTCGTTGTCGAACATCAGCGCGTCACATTCGACGGCCGTAGAGGAGTTCTCGGCGCCGTCGGCGATGTGGACGAGGCCGCGGTAGTTGGTGCGGCCGCCGTCCTTGGAGATCGACTTGGACTCGATGGTCGAACTGGTGTCTGGCGCGTTGTGGTAGACCTTCGCGCCGGTGTCGATGTCCTGGCCCTCGCCCGCAAAGGCGATGGTGATGTGGGTGTCCGTCGAGCCGCGACCCTTGAGGATCGTACACGGGTAGAGCATGGTCGCTTTCGAACCCATGCTGCCCGAGACCCACTCCATCGTGCCGTTTGCTTCGCAGATGGCGCGCTTGGTGTTCAGGTTGAACGTGTTCTTCGACCAGTTTTGGACCGTCGAGTACTGAACGTGGGCGTCCTCGCCGACGAAGACCTCGACGCCGCCGGAGTGGAGGTTGTGGGTGCCGTACTTCGGCGCGGAACAGCCCTCGATGTAGTGGACCTCCGAGCCCTCCTCGGCGATAATGAGCGTGTGCTCGAACTGCCCCATTCCCTCCGAGTTCATTCGGAAGTAGGCCTGGACCGGCATCTCGACGGTGACATCTTCTGGGACGTAGACGAACGAGCCGCCCGACCAGACGGCACCGTGGAGTGCCGCGAACTTGTTGTCGCTCGGCGGGACACAGGTCGTCATGAAGTGCTCTTTGACGAGCTCGGGATGTTCCTGGACCGCGCGGTCCATGTTCATGAAGATGACACCTTTCTCCTCCCACTGCTCTTGCATGTTCTGGTAGACAACCTCGGACTCGTACTGGGCGCCGACGCCCGAGAGGGCGTTCTTCTCGGCTTCCGGAATGCCCAGCTTGTCGAAGGTGTCTTTGATCTCGTCGGGCAGTTCCGTCCAGTCGTCGACGCCTTCGCGCTTGTCGACGTCCGGGCGGATATACGGGACGATCTCTTCGATGTCGAGTTCGGTCAGATCCGGCTGGCCGGGCCAGTCGGTCGGCATCGGCATGTTCTGATACTGCTCGAGTGCACGAAGCCGGCGCTCGAGCATCCAGTCTGGTTCGTCTTTGTCCTCGGAGATCATGCGGATGACCTCCTCTGTCAGGCCTTTGTCCGATCGAACCGCCGAGTTCTCCTCCTTTTTGAACTCGAATCGCGCTTCGGTGTCAGTTTCTTTGAGGTGGTCTTGTTCGGAGCTCATAATGTGATTGTGTATGTGGTTACGGCTGTAGGGTTATTACAGTTGTTCTAGTCGAATTTGATTACGCAGTGCCGTAGACCTCTTCGCGGACCCAGTCGTAGCCTTTGTCCTCGAGCTCCTCGGCGAGGGAGGCGTCGCCGCTTTTGGCGATCTTGCCGTCGAGCATCACGTGGACGTGATCGGGCTCGACGTAGTCGAGGATGCGCTGATAGTGGGTGATCTGGAGGATGCCGGTGCCCTGATCGTCCCGAAGCGAGTTGATTCCTTCCGAGACGTCTTGCAGCCGGTCGATGTCGAGCCCGGAGTCGATCTCGTCGAGGACGGCGACCGACGGCTCGAGGATGGCTGCCTGCAGGACCTCGTTTTGTTTCTTCTCGCCGCCGGAGAAGCCGGCGTTCAAGTATCGCTGGGCGAAGTGCTCGTCCATCTCCAGCTGTTCCATCTTTTCTTGGAGGAGCTGCTGGAACTCGGCGACGCCGACCTCACCCTCGTCCGCAGGGCCTTCCATCGGCGAGGTTTCGAAGCCGTCGTCCTCGTCTGCTTCGTCCTCGACTTCCTCCTCGTCTTCGAAGAGCTCTTCGCGCTCCTCGATCTTGGCGTTCAACGCTGTCCGGAGGAAGTTCGTCATCGTGACGCCCTCGATCTCGGCGGGATACTGAAAGCCCAGGAAGACGCCGAGTGCCGCGCGCTCGTTCGGTTCGAGGTCGAGCAGGTCCCAGGTGCGCTGGTCTTCGTCGATCTCGATGTCCTCGCCGAACTCGCCTTCCTCGAGGTGAAGCAAGACCTCACCCTCGGTGACCTCGTAGGCCGGGTGGCCGGCGATGACCTTGGCGGTCGTCGACTTCCCGGACCCGTTCGGACCCATCAGGGCGTGGATCTCGCCCGGGTTGACCTCGAGGTCGACGCCCTCGAGAATCTGCTCGTCGCCCTCTGCTACCGCCGCGTGTAGATTGCGTAGCTCGAGACGTGCCATAGTACTCTGTCGTCTAATGGGTGGGCCGTCTGACTAATAACGGTTTCGTATCCAATTGGATACGATTCCGATGACGGAAGATTATTTTTCGTTACGGAAACCCACGCTGGTGGTGCTGTCGGGAGTCGTCGGATCGTTTCGAACGCCGGTGGATCACATAAAATTCCCGAGGCCGGTCTGTTCCTGTCCGGTCTTGACCTCTTGCCAGGTGACCCCAAGCGCCTCGAGGATACGCTCGATCGGCCCTTTCAACGTCTTCTCGAGCATCGTGTCGTAGTCGACTTCGAACTCGGCGGGGATCTGATCGTCGTATTCGAAGCAGATGACGTCCGGATCGCGCTTGAACGCGCCATAGAGCGGGTCGGTTTGGGGATCGAACCCTTCCTCGGCTTCCATCCGCCGGAAGAACGCGGGGTCGACGCGCTCGAGGTAGAGACGTTTTGGTTTCGACCCCCGCTGGAAGTTCGTCCCGAGCACGAGATTCGCGTATTTCGCCCCTCGGACCTGGGCCGTGTCGGTGTCGTAGTTATCCAGGCGTTTTCCGATGCCGCCCGGGATGGCGATCTCCTCGAGCGAGATGTCACCCGTGCGCACGTCCTCGATGATGCCGTTGACGTACTCCTTTGTGCCCTCGACGTCGCCTTCCTTGACGACCATCTCGATGACGCGGTGCTGAACCTCCTTGGTGATCGGTGCGATATCCGAGCGCTGGTACTCGAAGCCGACGATGTCGACCGTGTCGACGTCTTTGCCCTCCTTCCAGGTGATGTGTCCGGCGTAGCGTTTCTTCTTGCCCGCCTGGAAGAACCGTCGGTAGAGCTTTTCGAATTCGATCTGGAAACGATGGAAATCGGCGTTGAGTTCTTCTCGCGCGAAGTCGTCGTATCGACCGTTGATGTACTCCTCGATCTCGAAGGATTGCTCGAGGGCCTCGTCTTTGGGAACGTCCGGCCCGAGCTCGAGCATCACGCTGTCGGTGTCACCGTAGGCGACCGTGTAGTCCAACTCGTTGGCCGCCGTTTCGGTGAACTCGATCACTTCGCGCCCGGTCGCGGTGATCGCGGAGGCCGCCTCCTTGTCGTAGAGACGGAATTGTTCCCATCCAGAGACGCCGTACAGCGATTGACCGACGAACTGGAACTTGCCGTTCCGGCCTGCAAGCAGCGTGTGATTGTCCTCGACGGTAACGCAGTACACGCCGTTTTCGGCCGTACTTCGAGACGAACTTCGGTGCATTCGAAGCGTATTCTTCGAATCTTCGGTCACGTAGATTCGCCACGAACCGCTATCCCGGTTGTAGTTGGCCGTCAGACCGAGATGTGCACAGAGACGGAGCACGTCGTCTCGAAGCCGCTCGCTCGAGGTCGTGTATCGCCAGGAGTTCGTCTGTCGGTCACCGTCGCCGTCGATAAGCACCTCGAGGAATCGGCGTTTCTGTCGACGACTACACTCGAAGACGAAGTCGGGAATTCGCTTTTCGAAGCTGTCCTCGCCACAGCGCGATGTCAGCAGATCTCCAAGGAGTTTCGACGTGACCGTGTAGGAACGATCGTCGACGTAGTAGTCGAATCCCATGTCGTCGAGCAGTTCACCGATCGTCGCGTGGTGATCGACACCGCCGTCGGCGATCGGTAGTTTGTTCTGGGCCAGTTTCACGGTCGTCGAAGATCCACGGACGTTCTCGCCGAACTGCTTGTCTTCGGACGTGTAGACGTTCCCCTCGGTCACGAACCACGCGAGCAGGTCGAGGAACTCGTCTCCGTCGTACGTCCGGGGAATCCACTTCCGGCCAGATTCGCGGTGGATGTAGCTCGTTTCACAGACACCCTCGATATACTCCCGGTGTTCCTCGAACTCTTCGGCGGTGAAGACGTACCCCACCTGCCCGACATCGGCTTTCGACACACGATGGGGCGTCCAGCCCAGTTCCGCGGTAAACGTGTGACCATGCACGGATGGTCGAACCCAGACCTCGTACTCGCCGTCGATCAGTTTCGTCAGATCGACCTCCTGGAGTTCGTCTCCGTCTGGTCCCTCCCAGCCGTGTGGAAGTTCGTAGTTCGTCGCCCGGTCGAGGTCTCCGGCCTCGACGAAACTGTATTCGTCTTCAGTGATGCCGTTCGTCTCGTTCTTTCGAACGAGCATTCGGTGGTTCGGTGTGACGCTGAAGTCGATTTTATTCGTCTCGATGTCGATCAGGTCGCCGTCGTACTCGGGATAGGCGTGCGTTTCGACGACTGGTTTGCGCTCCAATTCGTCGGTCTCAGGATCGAGCGAATAGACCTCGTCACCGATCTCGAGGTCAGTTATGTCGCGAACACCGTGGGGTGTTAGCACCTCCGTATCCGGTGTGAAGCAGTTCATAATAACCTTTACCGCACCCTGCTGGCGGTCGTACTGCTCGTACTCGAGCGTTCCCGGTTCGTGCTCGTTTCGCAGTTCCTTCTTCTCCTCGCGCTCGGCGAGCAGTTCCGTAATCATCTCGCGCATCACGCCGTCGGGTTTTTTCCGGAAGTGAATCGGCTCGGGTTCGGTGGGCGCGACGTACGTTTCACCGTCGTACTCGCCGGGATCGACCTTCGTCTCCGGGGAGGCGTTGACCGTCGTCATACACATCGGGTACAGCGATTTGAGGTCGAGTACGGTCACGTTCTCCTTGACGCCTGTGATCGGCTCGAAGACAGCCCCACCCTCGTACTCCTCGCCGGCTTCCTGTTGGCCCTTCGAAGGGAGCGCGAACTGGCCGTGGGCCTGGTGCAGGACGTACATGTCGACCGCGTCCCCCGGCGTCGGCGCGTCCTCGAGTTTACAGCCGACGAACGCTCGCACCTCGTCCCAGAAGGGAATGATCTGCTGGTGGCGGTCGAGTTCGACACAGAGTTCGACGTCCCGGAGATTGTACTCGAGCAGTTGTGTCGGATCGGTCTCCCAGAGGTCGCCGATGTCGCCGGCGTAGCGTTCCTTCCCGACACCTAACTCGGTCTCCCCGACGGCGTCGAGTCGGTAGGAGTCCAGTTCGGAGAAAACCATCCGCTGGTAGCCATACAGCAGGTCGAAGACGACCCGGCCCTTGATATCGGGGCCGCCCCAGTTGCTGCGCCAGACCTCGTCGACCCGCGAGAGCCGGTCGATCGAGAGGTCGTAGTCGTGGTGGGGACCCTGGAGTTCCTCGAGGCGGTCGAGAACGTAGGGGGCGTCGAAATCCTCGAAATTCCACCCGGTCATGATGTCTCCGTTGGTTTCACGGACGTAATCGACGAACGCCTCGAGCATCGCTTCCTCCTCCTCGAAGGCCCGAATCTCGTGGTCAATTTCGCCTTCTATGGGGTCGTAGTCGGTGATTTCGTCGGGGATCTCGCCGTCGCCATCGGGCGCGTCGAACAGCCACATGACGTACTCGTCGCGATAGGAGTCGTGGCTCGTGAGACAGACGATCGGCTCTTCGCCGTCCTCGGGGAACCCGTGGCGGTCCTCGACCTCGATGTCGAACGTCAGGACGCGAGGCTCCGCGTCGACATCTACGGCCTCGACTTCCTCGTGGGGGACGACCAGCGAATCGTCGTCCGCGCGTCGCTCCGGCACCCGAATGCCGCTGCGGATGTCCTTGTCGATCAGAAACCGGTTCGGAAAGAGGATGTCCGCCTCGTAGTGCTCGAAGTCGTCACGAATCTGCCCGACGTCGCGTGGCGTCTGGCCGAAGATCTTCGTCAGTTTCTCGCCACGAATACTCTCATAGGGCTCCTCGTTCCGGTCGAGTTCGCGGCTGTCGGTGAGGCGATCGTAGGCCTCTTCGGGCGGCCGCTCGAGGCTGTCGGTCGGCGCGTAAAAGTATGGGCGAAAGCCGACGACCTGGACGTGCTCGAGCGTGCCCGCAGGCGTGCGCCCGAAGACGTGCATGATCGGTCGTTCCTCGTCGCCGTAGCCGGCGATCGTGTAGTCGACCTGCATCACGGCGAGCTCGAGTGTCCCCTCGGGGTCCGGAAGCGTCTCCGCGACGACGTCGATTACCTCGGTCGCGTCGGTCCCACCGTTGCCCGCGACGGCAACTGCCTCTTCGTCCGGCCGGTCGTCTCCCCCGGAAAACTCGGTAAGTCCGGTCTGGCCCGCCTCAGTCATGATATCGGGATTGGCAGCCGGCGAATAAAACCCCTTTCTCTCGCGTCGGCCCCGACTGCCAGCGGCACTTGCAGGAGCAACAAGACATATAATGTGGTAACACATACCATAGGATCAGGTGTTCGATATGTCTACGCAAGCCGACGACGAGACGGACGGAGTCGAGTCGCGATCTGAACCTGCCGGAACCGCGACGATCGAGGCCTACGAGACGGACGATGGGATGGTCTTATACGATGCCGAAAATCCGCTGGCGTGGGTCGAAACCTCGCGAGCGATCGCCCTCGAGGAACTCGCCTGAAATCGTTCGCGTTTTCGACTGAAACGCCAATCCTTTTCTCACCGCTCGCCAAGCGTTCGACTGTGGTATTCGATCGGACCGAGCACGAACCCGACGAGGACGATCCGGAAGCTGACTTTCGGGATCCCGATAGCGATTCGCTGACGATTCCGCGAGTCGAGACCGAGGATGCGGGCTCGGGCCTCGGATCGGAGCTGCGCGAGGAGTTCGAATCCGAAGCAAAGACGGGACTCGAGGAGATGGGCGAAGAGAGCGATGTCCCGCCTGCCCTCCTCAAGACCTTCTGGGCGGTGGTACTCGTCGTCAACGGTGCAGTCCTCGCGTTCGCGCTCGGTCTCATGCTGATACTGTTCCAGGGGGATCTCTCTCGAGGCGGCGCCCTGATCGTCGGTGGCGGCGTCTTGTTGGCTTTCGCCGCTCGGCGCTATCGTGGCTACCGACGCTCGAGCGACGAGTCGGAACGCGACACCGAGAAATCGACGGCCGAAGCGTCGGAAAACACTGGTGGTGAGGATCCGGCGGATGACGAACCGCGACAGAGCGAAAACAGCGACGACGCGTAGGCGCGGTTCCGATCAGCGGATCAGCCGAACTTGCCGGTGATGTAGTCTTCGACGCGGTCGCTTTCGGGATTTTCGAAGATCTTGTCCGTGTCGTCGAACTCCACGAGGTGACCGCCGGTCAGGAAAACGGCGGTCTTATCTGAGATTCGCGCCGCCTGCTGCATGTTGTGTGTGACGATGACGACCGTATACTCCTCGGCTAACTCCTCGACGAGATCCTCGATTTTCGAAGTCGCGACGGGATCGAGCGCGCTCGCGGGTTCGTCCATCAGGATGACCTCCGGGTCGGGTGCGATCGCGCGGGCGATACAGAGGCGCTGTTGTTGGCCGCCCGAGAGATCGAGGCCGCTCGAGTCGAGTTGGTCTTCGACTTCCTCGAGCAGTGCGGCCCGCTCTAAGGCCGTCCGTACCTGTTGCTCGACGTTCTCGTCTTGGTCCTGTACACGAAGTCCGTAGGCGACGTTGTCGAAGATGCTCTTGGGGAACGGATTGGGTTTCTGAAACACCATGCCGATCTTCCGACGTAAGGCGACGGGATCGACGTCCTCGTCGTAGACGTTTTTTCCGTGAAAGGACAGCTCTCCGTCGACGCGAGCGATGTCGATGAGATCGTTCATCCGGTTGATCGAGCGCAGGAACGTCGACTTCCCGCAGCCGGAGGGCCCGATGAGCGCGGTCACCTGTCGTTCCGGAATCGTCATGTCGATTCCATCAAGCGCCTGGTCGTCGCCGTAGTAGACGTCGAGATCACGTGATTCGATGACGGGATCGGCCACGCGAGACGAACCGAGCGACCCGTCGTCAACGCTCGTCGCGGTCGACTGCTGGTCGTCGGCTGCGGACTTGGATACGGTTCGTGGGGCCTCTCCGTTCGCAGTCATAGAACGTACGACACCCTTGGCACTCGAGCAGTTACTTGTTCCGGATTCGATCGACTGCGACTCGGAACTGGGCGTCGGCGTTGCGGGTCGGTCCGTTTCCACAACCCCACAGGCTCGACCCGATACTCGTCGTGGTGCATATCGAACCGTTGTCGGTCGAACTAAAATACGATACTATGAGGAGTCAGTAGGAAACTAGATCTCTCCATACGGCCATATAGTCCTATGTAGCCGAGGCCGACGATCGGTCAGTCGGCGGTCGAATCCGAACCACGCGGGAGTTCGAACATCACGGTCGTCCCGCTGTCCCCGGTCGGGCCGTCGTTCGTGTTCGAATCCGTCGGCGGCTGGTCTTCGACCGACGGAATAGAGAGCCGACCGTCGTATCGACTCACGATCCAGTTGACGAGCCACAACCCGATTCCGCCAGTGTGATTGACCTGTGAGGTCGGTCGGTCACTAGCAATAGCGGAGCCTTCGACGGGCGGAATCCCTGGACCGTCGTCGTCGATTCGAACCCGCACCCACTGCTCGTCGGTTTCGACGGTGACCTCGACGCTCGCGTTCGGACCAGCGTGTTCGGCGGCGTTTGCGAGCAGCTCATCGATAGCGACGGCAACCTCCTCGCCACAGGTTGCAACGGCGGTTTCCGGAGCGACCACGGTGATCGACTCCAGTTGCCGATGGCGCTCCGTCCGATCGGTCGTCTCGTCTCCGCCATCGCCGCCGTCGTCCGGCGTGCGCTCGAATGCGTCGACGCGCTCGCGGACGAGCGCCGCGAGGTCCGTTCGGGGGACTGGCTCCTCGATCGGAT
The DNA here is from genome assembly GCF_006543045.1 of Salinadaptatus halalkaliphilus. Taxonomy (GTDB): domain Archaea; phylum Halobacteriota; class Halobacteria; order Halobacteriales; family Natrialbaceae; genus Salinadaptatus; species Salinadaptatus halalkaliphilus. Next base: position 27,226 of record NZ_RBZW01000014.1, read on the forward strand.
CGAGCAGCGACTCCGTCATTCGGGCCCGATCGGCCAACGCCACCAGTTCGTCGGTCGCCACGCGGATGTCCGCCGCGGTATCGCTGCGTTCACCCTCGAGCGTCGACTCGAGGTCGGTCGCCCGGCCGGCAACGACGTTGAGCGTATTGCGGAGATTGTGTCGCAAAATACGATTGAGCACGAGCAGCATCTGTTCGCGCCGCGCCAACGAACTCGCCAGCGACTCGAGTGCGGCATCGATCCGACCCCACTCGCCGCTGCCGTCGATCGATGGCCTCGACTCATAGTCACGCGCCTCGAGGGCGCGAACCCGGTCGTGGAGTCGTCCGATACGTCGAATGTTCGAACAATAGACCCAGAGACCGAACGCCGAAATCGAACCGAGAAGGGTGAGTCCGGAGACGAGCTGGAAGATGGCGAGTTGGTTGGTCGTCGCCGATACCTCCGCCCGGTCGCGGTGGGCGGTGACGGTCCACTCGACCGTCTCGAGCGTTTCGCTGTGGTCGATCGTCTCCTCGAACTGGTCGCCATCGGAGTACAGCGTCTGGTCCGTCGTTTCGACGGTGATGCCCTCGCGGGGCGCTCCGCTCAACGGATCGAACAGTTCGGTCTCGTCGAGGTGATACGCGCCATTGAGCGCACCGACGATCTCGTCGTCGTCGTAGATCGGCATGCTGATGGTCACGATTTCGTAACCGGTTTCGGCGACGAATGGTTCGCTGACGTATCGCTCACCTGCGAGCGCTCGATCGACGTAGGGGCGTTTGCTGAGGTCTGCTCCCTCGACGTCAGCGGCGTCGTCGCCGGACACGATCGCCTGCACTTCGCCGGTGTCGTCGACGACGGTCGCCCCCTCGAAGGCAGACGTGTCGACGAACGCTTCGAGGGCGTCGGACTGGGCGTCGGTTCCGTGCTCGGTGAGCGCCTCGTCGCCTGCAGCGATCGCGACCGACCGCTGTTGCTCGCGAATGCGATCGTCGAGCATCGAGGCGGAGATGTTCGCGTGGTCCGCGACCGAGGTTTCGGCGTTTGCCGTCACGTCGCTCTGATGGGCGTCGAACGTCAGGAAAAGCACCGCTCCGGAGACGAGAACGACGAGCAGAAAGACGAGAAAAAAGCGGTACGCAATTCTCATGTCGGTGTGGTTGTACCATTATATGTAATGTATCGTTTTATTATGGTTGTGGCTGTTGTGTTCGATGTTAGAAAGCCGATGTCCATGCAGGCCGCCACAGACGGGACAGCGGCTATTCACCCGCGAGGATCGTACGCGTTGCGGATGTAGATCGCAACGGCGTTCATCAACAGCAACACCGTCAAGAGAACGACGATCCCGGCGGCTGCAACGTGTTGGAAGTCGCCGTCCGGAAGTTTCGCCCATTCGAAGATCTGCATCGGCATCGCGCTGAACGGTCCGGTCGGATCCGTCAACTCGGGCGGCGTGAACATCGTCGTCGCCGCCCCGACCATCAGGATCGGCGCCGTCTCGCCGATCGCTCGAGAGAGCGAGAGGATGATCCCGGTCATGATCCCCGGAACCGCTTCGGGAAGGACGACGTTGCGAATCGTCTGCCACTTCGTCGCGCCGGTGCCGTAGGAGGCCTGTCGCATCGAATCCGGAACGGCCCGTAGGGATTCTTGGGACTGGACGATGACGATAGGCAGGATGAGCAGTGTCAGCGTCAACGCACCGGCGATGAGACTCGCTCCCGTCTGCAGCGCCCGGACGAAGACGGCCAAGCCGAGCAGTCCATAAACGATCGAGGGAACCCCGGCGAGGTTGGTGATGTTCGCCTCGATGAACCGCGTCAGTCGGTTATCGGGGGCGTATTCCTCTAAGTAGATCGCTGCGCCGACACCCAGAAAGAGCGTGAAAATCGCGGTGAGGACGATCAGGTAGATCGAGCCGACGATCGCCGGATAGAGGCCGCCCGGACCGGTCGGCAGATCGCCGTAGTTGCTCGGATCGTAGTGTTCGACGATCTGGGACGGCGGATAGGTCAGGAATTCCCAGGTGAGCCAGCCCCAGGCTTCGACGACGACGTCGACCAGCAGCGCCACGAGCGCGACGATACCGACCAGCGTCGCGGTCCCACACAGCCCGAGGAACAGTTTCCCGAGCCGTCGTTTTCGTCTGACCGCCGATTCGTCGAACTCGAAGCCGCTGTCGTCGGTCGTCGGTGGCGTACTCATTGGTACTCCTCCCGGTAGCGGGACCGAACCCACATGCTGAAGATGTTCATCAGGAACGTCATCACGAACAGGGTCAACCCGATCGCGAACAGGCTCTGATAGCCGATCGATCCGACCGACGCGTCACCCGTCCCGATCTCGACCATGTACGCCGTCATCGTCTGAATCTCCTCGAAGGGGTTGCGTGTCAGTTGGGGCAGTGCACCCGCCGCGAGCGCGACCGCCATCGTCTCGCCGATGGCCCGCGACACCGCGAGGATGTAGGCCGCGACGATTCCCGACAGCGACGCCGGCAGCACGACTTGCGTCGAGACCTCGAACTTCGTCGCGCCCAGCCCGTAGGCCGCGTTCCGAAGCGAGTCGGGAACCGACGACATCGCGTCTTCGGAGATCGACGACACCATCGGGATGATCATGATGCCGACGACGATCGCCGCTGCAGCAGCGTTGAACGTCCCCGGTTCCGGGAGCAGCGGAACCCGGCCCCCGAGCCCCTGGAGAATCGGGGTAATAAACGAGATCGCGAAAAAGCCGTAGACGATCGTCGGAATGCCCGCGAGGATCTCGAGCACCGGTTTGACGACGCTGCGAACGCGCGGACTGGCGTACTCCGAGAGATAGATCGCCGTCAGCGTGCCGACCGGAACCGCGATCAGCGCCGCGCCGACGGTGATCATGAGCGTCCCCCAGACCAGTGGGAGGACCCCAAAGCTCGGATCGTCGGCCGCCCGTGGCGACCAGTTCGTTCCGGTGAGATACTCGACGATCGAGACGGCCGAGAAGAAGTCGATCGCACCCTCGACCAGCACGGCGATAATCGCCACCGTCGTCGCGACCGTGACGAACGCACACGCGAAGAAGACGTATCTCGCGACCCGATCGCCGATCGTCCCGACATCGTTACCGGACCGGCTCAGGTCGATCGGTTCCGAACTCATGTGACCCCCGCGATCGCGTCCTCGAGTTTCTCGCGCTGGCTGTCGATCGTTTCGTCGGGGACCGCATAGAAACCGACGTCGCGGGCGGTTTCCTGGGTGTTCTCCAGATAGAACCGAACGAACGCACGAAACTCCTCTCGAGCGAGCGCGCCCATCCGAACGTAGAGATACATCGGTCTAGACAGCGGTTGATAGGTTTCTGCTTCGATCGTCTCGCGTTCGGGTTCGACACAACCGTTACCGTTGTCGATCGCGACGAGGTCCACATCGTCTTCGTTCTCGTAGTAGTAGCCGGCCCCACCGAAGCCGACCGCGTGACGATTACCCCGAACGCCGCGAATGATGTTGTTCGTATCCGGCGAGCCGCTGAAGTCATCTCGGATATTGCCGACCGCACCGTTTATCTGCTCGGTGAAATAATCGTAGGTACCCGACGCCGCATCCCGACCGTAAAAGGCGATTTCCTCGTCGGGCCACTCTTCGTCGGGCCGCTCGTCGTCGAGGTCGGCCCAGGTCTCGACGTCCGAACCCCGTTCCCACATTCGGCTCAGTTCCTCGACCGTGAGACAGTCACACCAGTCGTTGTCGGGGTGTTTCATCACGGCGAGGCCGTCTAAGACGACCTCGAGTTCGAGCCACTCGACGCCGTTGTCTGCACACTGGTCGGCCTCGGCATCGTTGATCTCCCGGCTCGCGTTCTGCAGATCCGTCTCGTCTCGACAGAACTGCTGGAAGCCGGCGCCGGTCCCGGCTCCGCTAACGGAAATATTCACCTGGTTGTTCTCCCACATAAATAGTTCGGCGACCAACGCGCTGTTTGGCAACAGCGTGTTCGAGCCGTCGATGACGATTTCGCCCTCGAGATGACTCGATTCGCCGCGAGTGATACAGCCTGCAAGCCCAGCAAGCGTGGTTCCTGTGGCACCGAGTAGAACCTGCCGACGTGACACCGCGCCGGCTCGGTCAGTGATCGGCTCCGTACCCATTATCGTGTACGTGGGGATATCGTCTCTAAATACCCTACTATGTTTCCTATATAGGGATACATAGGACAATCGATGCCACGGAAACGGAACCGATGTGGGGGACGCAAGCGAGGGTAAAACGCGAGCTATCGAGCGAGTAGCTGCCGTCGGCCTGCGGTCTATAGATGGTCGGGAATTTATAGTTCGGGGACCACAATCGAGTGTATGGAAACGCGTAAGGTCCAGGTAACGGGAGGATCGACCTACACCGTCTCGCTGCCGAAAGGGTGGGCGACCGACAACGAGATCAGTTCGGGGTCGACGGTCGAACTCTACCCTGAAGACGACTCGCTGTTGCTGACGCCCCGGAGCGAAACCGATCGACAGGAGGGGACCCTCGACGTTTCCGACCTCGAGGGCGAACGACTCACCCGAGCCGTGATGACGATGTACGTCAGCGGCTTCGACATCATCCGCCTCGAGGCGACCCGAATCACGACCGACCAGCGACGGGCAATTCGGGACGCCACGCAGAGTCTCGTCGGCGTCGAAGTACTGGAGGAGACGACCGACAGCGTCGTCATCCAGGACCTGCTCGACTCCTCGGAGCTCTCGATCGTCAACGCCGTCTCGCGCATGCGCTTGATCGCCACCTCGATGCTCGAGGACGCCGTCGTCGCTCTCACCGAAAACGACGACGACATCGCCCGCGACGTCATCGAACGCGACGACGATGTCGATCGGCTCTGGCTCGTCGTCTCCCGTATCTTCCGTGCGACGCTTCGCTCGCCCCGCGCTGCCGAGGAACTCGGCGTCCCCCGCGAGGACTGCTTCGACTACCACTCGAGCGCTCGTCAACTCGAACGAGTTGCCGACCACGCCGCCAAGATTAGTAATCTCGCGCTCAAACTCGAGGAGATTCCCGACTCCGTCGCCGACGCGCTCGAGGCGCTGCAGGCCGACGCCGTCGACGTTCTCGAGAAGGCGATGGACGCCCTCTTTGCCGACGAGACTGAGGACGCAAACCGACTCGGCCACGCCGCTCGCGAGGCCGTCCTCGAGATCGACGAACACACCCGCCACATCGACGACATGCTCCGGGATCTCGAGCCCGTCCAGGCCCAGTCGCTCGGTTTGATCGTCGACTCGCTCTCGCGAAGTGCCGACTACGGCGGTAACATTGCCGAGACAGCGTTGCAGAAGGCAGCCCCTCGTCCCTGAACGCTTTGTTCTTGCCTTTTTATTCCAGATTTCCGCAGTCGGGCTTCCATCCACCGGTCGACGACGTGGTCGGCCGGTGGTCCGCGTTCGATCGAGTCCGGTTCACTCGTCGTCCGTTGGATCGAGCTACCGACTCGCCCCCGCTGGACCAGCCGCTAGCGGGTGAGAGTCGATTAGAAGCGATACGCGGACCGAAGAAACCGATTACTCGAGCAAGACGGCGTTGACCTGGCCGGTCTGGCCGGGTCGGGATGTCACGCGGGCGCGGCCTTCGGAGGTTTCGATGACGGCCCCCTTCGTGATGATGTTTCGGCGGACGTAGTTGGGGTTGGCGTCGTTTTCGACGACATCTTCGATGTCGGCCGAGAGCGTCTCGTCGCCGTCGTTGACGCTTGCGACGTTCGTCGCCAGCGCGCGGATCTTGGTGTCGTTGCCCCGAACGTCGACGGTTCGGTAGCGCGGTTCGCCGACCTGGGTTTCGGTCGGTAGCCGACCGAGTTCGTCCTTGCGGCGTTTGCGGACGTTCTTCAGTCGACCACCGGTTCGCTTTCGCGTGGAGCGTCCCTGGTTTTGCATACCCGAGACACGGAGCGGGCGATACTTGAATCCACGCTTTCGGATCGACGTGGCGCCTGTGTGGCGTGTTCACTCGTCGCTGGACGGCGTCACTCGTTTCGTGGCTCCCTGCCCAACTCCTCGGCGACGGCGTCGACCTTGTCGCTGGCTGTGCCTTCCCGCGTTCGCTTGTCGTCGATCTTCAACACCGTACTCACTCGGTCGGCGTCGACCGCCTCGTGGGCCGCCTGCGCGGCCGCGAAGAGTTCGTCGGTACTCTCGGCTTCGATCACCGTCCCCATCGGATTCGTTTCGTAGCTCACGTCGTAGGCCTCGAGCGCGTCGACTGCCTCGGCGATCTCGCCGGCCATGCTGTCTTCGATGACGGGAGCGACGCTCAGTAGTGCGATTACTGTCATCGTCGACACTCACGAGCGGTAGACTCCTAAAACCGTGGCCGTCGTGGACAGCGTGGCAACGGTCGATTCCGCGGGTGGTTGCGGGTCAGTTCGACGGCGTCGGATGGCCGTTTTTCGACGGGGGATAGATGATGACGTCGCCGTTTGCGTATACGAACACTTCGTGCTCGAGGGCGGTAAACGCCACGTGACCGCCGGTTCGGTCGGTGCCGTCGGCTTTCGGGCTAAAGAGCCGATCGAGGGCGTCGGGGTCGATGCTATCGTAGAGAGAGAACTCCCCCTGGGAGACGTCGGTGTCGGCGATCTCCGCGATCGCGTGGACGATCGTCGTCGTCAGCGTCGCGGTCCCCTCCACGTCGTGGTGGAACACGTACCGGTCGTTAGGCTGATCGTACTGGAGGTCCGTCGTTGCGCTTGCTGGTGATTCCGTCTGCATTGGTATCTGAGCGGTGCGGTCGTCACTCCGTCGTAGTATGCCGCGGTATAAAAGTCAACTGGAGGCGTCAACGGTTAGTTTCGGTGAAATACGCCGTCTGTGACGGGCTCGTGGATAGTTAGGATGGCACTCGAGAGCGGACCGCGACGGTTTCGTAGAGGTAGCCGCTTGCACAGCCGATGGGAACCGTCAGCCAGGCGGTGAGGCGAAAGCCGACGTCGGCAACCCCGACCGCGAAGGCACCGGCCGCCACCGGATCGGTGCCAGTCACCGACAGCGCCGCTAGACTGACGAGAAGAATACAGCCGACGAGAAACGCCCCGACGTAGGTCACTACCGTACCCAGGAACCCGGCGGTGAAGCCGTAGTATGGCGTTTCTGACGGGAGGTGTCGCCAGATAACGACGCCGACGACGAACGCCAACGGGCCGACGATCGGCGCCATCGATAGTCCGAGTGCCGCCAGTACGGTCCCATCGAACGCGCCGGCAACGACGAAATCGGCACCGACCATAACGAGTCCGAACGCGACTGTGGCTACCACCGCTGCCGTGGCGGCGGCGTATCCTGCGCCGATGCTGTCGTCGTCGGCCTTCGGCAGTCGACCCGGACCGTACCGCTTACAAAACCGGTGGAGACTGGTTGTCGTCACAGTCCTAGCCATACGCCACCATACACGTCAGAGAAGATGTATGTTTTCCGGTCGCGACGGCGGTGACCGTCACAGACGTGCCGACGCCGCGAGACCGTCGGAACGTATACCCGATGGCAGATCCACGTCGGCGTATGCCACTGCTTCAGTTCGAGACGACGCTCTCGCTATCGGCCGAGGAGAAGACGGCGTTGGCAAATTTCGTGACCGACAGCTACACTACGGAGATGGCGACGACTGCAGGCCACGTCGCCGTGACGATCTGCGAGCGCGATCCAGCCGACCTCCACCTCGGACGTGCGGTCGACGGCCCACTGCTCTTTCTCGACGCCGACATTCGGCGAGGGCGATCGCTCGAGCGCAAGCGTGCGTTCGCCCTCGACGTCTTCGGGTACGTTGGCGAGACGTTCGACGTTCCCGACGAAAACATGAAGGCCGTGTTCACCGAGCACCCCGGCGAGTCGATGATGGGCGTCGACCGAATCGGCGGCGAGTGGGACGAGGCGTAATCGGAACCTCGAGTGAGAGAGCGACCGTATTGCGGAATAATCGTCTGTGGACCGGTAGTGCCACTATCCAAATGGCCTCACACTCGTCGGACGTGCTCTCCTCCGTTCTGATCCCATCGTATCGAGGGTCCCCTACTCGACCGCGTCGCTTGTCGGTGTTGGTGATCGAAAAATGCGCTGGCTGGGATTTGAACAACGCGAAGACGGTCCTGCTCGCTCACTCCGTTCGCTCGCAGGCTGGGACTTCTCTCGTTCAAATCCAAGAACGATTTCTGCCGCTCACGATTTGTTCGCGACAGAAATGCGCTGGCTGGGATTTGAACCCAGGTTGTGACCATGGCAAGGTCACGTGATACCACTACACTACCAGCGCCCTGCTACACTTCATTCTACTCCCGGAGGGATGTATAAGGGTTGCGAATCGAGGCCGCACCGTCACGCCACACCACGACAAACCGACGGATGGCAGCGACCCGTCACCGGGCTCCTGGCAACTCGAGTTCGACCCTTCGGTCGACATTCACCATTCCAGTTGCGACGCGTCTGTCGGACAGCAGTCACTGAAGCGAACTCCACGGACGGGGGCGGCGAACGCTCACACTCGTTCGGTCTGGCAGTATCACCAACCCCGAAACCACTACGAAACGGGCCCCGAGACGCCCGAGAGTCGGAATCAGTCCCTGTGGGGGAAACGCCGTCGTCGTCCGCGATAGTATCGGACTGCATACAGCAATCCGAGGCTGTTTCCTTGTGGACGACATCGTATCGAGCGAGCACGCATGTCTCGGAGCTTCGTCGCCGACGTCGTCATCGACCACGCCGAGCTTCCGTTGACACCGACGCTACGTGCCGTCCCCGAGATAGCAGTTACGGTAGAATCACAGCCGACCCAGCGAGAGTCGCCGAGTATCTTCTACTCCGTGACCGGCGACGACTTTGCAAAGTTCGAGAGCGCCCTCGAGGACGATCCGACGGTTACGGACTGGCAGACATCCATCACGGACGACGAGTGTCGCCTCTACCAGATTGCGCCAAGCGCTAACACGAAGTTCACGACGCCGAAAATCGCCGATCTCGGCATTCGTGTGCTTTCTCTCGAGAGTGTAGACGGTCGGTGGCACTTCCAGCTGCAGGCTCCCGACAGGGACGCACTCGGCGACTACTGGCAGTACTGTCGCGACGAAGGCGTCGCGTTCGAACTCGAGAAAATCTACAGCTCCGGCCCGCAGCCGCGGCCGACCGGAAGCGAGCCGCTCGAGGCACAACTCACCGATCGACAGTTAGAGGTTGTCGACACCGTCACCCGAATGGGCTACTACGACCAGGATGGGGCCACAGCCAAGGCGGTTGCCGACGAACTCGATATCTCGCCGTCGACGCTCTCGACGCACATTCGGCGGATCATGGCGACGATGTTCGAGTATCTGTCCGAGGACGGGTGAGGCGGTCCGTCGTACCGATCTCCCGGGACCATCCAACCGCCTGCGAGGCCATCTGTACTGACAGACACTAGTCCCTCTGACACTATCCTCTCGGATAGCGTCACTGCTGGAAGATACACCGCCCCCGATATAAGTAGTGGAAGAATACGACAGTAGACTCGAGGGCCGACGGCACTGACTCGAACGTAATGGATGCAGTGACTGTGGACGCCGATACGACCGTCTCATCGTCGAAACCGAGTGTCACGATCGTCGAGCGGATCGCAAAGCGCGATGGCGTCGATCCAACGGAACTAACCCCGCCGCTCTATTCGGCAATCGATCCCGAGGCGCTCGACTCGCTTTTTTCGACGACCGACGGGACGGACGCCAGGAGCGTCGGAAACGTCCGATTCACGTACAACGGATACGAGGTTTGTGTCCAGAGCAGCGGTGAGATTTCCATTTCCGAGCGCTGAGTGCGTTCACGACTCACGCTCGAGCGGATGTTCGAGACGGCCCGCCAAAGACGACGAAATGCCAATACAGAAACGCCAGGAAGACGCCGAGAGCAAACTGGGCGAATACCTGTTCTGCCGACCGTGGTGGGAGCGAGCTGCCAAGAAAACGAATGCCGACGGCGAGGACGAACGAGTCGGTCGCAGTATCGGCGAGTGTGCTACAGCAAGCCACCAGTACGGCGCCGTAACAATACAGCGCCAGTGGGTTCCGCAGGCGTGAGCCCCCGAGATAGTTGAGAAACCCGCGCTCGTAGGCGACGGTCAGGTGCGTGACGGCGATCGAGAGGGCACCAGTCAACGCGACCAGCGCGTAGACGCCGAGCAGACTCACGCCACCCACGAGCAGGCTGACGTTGTGGATCGCAAATGCCCCATAGAAGAGGATCGACCATCGGAGCACAATTCCCTCGTACCGTTGGGGACTCGCACGAACGGCGAGGACGACGCCACCGGCGTATCCCGTTGCTGCCAGAACCACGCCTGGAAGCCCCAAGAGATGGTACAACAGCACCGTTATCGGGTTGAGTTCGACGATCGACGTCGCGCGGAAAAACTGCAGCGTCGTCAGCAGGTCGATCCCCCACCAGACGCCGAACGCGGCCCAGAGCACCGACCGCGACCGCAGGGCGTGTTCGAACTTGAGGGACGGCACGCGCTGTGTGCGACTCACTGTGTTGTATGGTAACACGTTCTACCTCTTCACTTTTGATCCGGCCGCTTACTGCACAACGTCGCCGACCATGATGTATTGCTCGTCGTTCGGATCTGTCCCCCAGAGAACGGCGTCCATCAGCGGTTCGTACTCGACGTTCTCGAGGCCGTGATCGGTCAGGAAGGTGGCCAATTCTTCCGGCGGGCGTCCGTCGTACAGCGGCAAGTCGTCGTGGATAGCCTCGTACCCCTCGAACGGTTCCGGAAAGTCCCAGTGACCTTCGATGAGGACGATTCGACCGCCGGGACCGACGACGCGACGCCACTCTCGAATCGCGCGTTCGGGAGACGGCAGCGTCCAGATGAGATGGCGTCCGGTGACGATACTCTCTTCGCCACTTCAAAATAAGTGTGTTCGCCAATAGATTATAATATACTGATATAGTATATTAGCATATTCTAGTAAAATACTGACTCATAATAGCAAGATTTAACTAGGATATGCGGATCGTTTCCTATAGAGCCATCGACCGTCCTGGCGATGGTAGTGGCAACTAGTTGGGTCCCTGGTCGGACTCGAGATGAACGACAGTATTAACAAGTACAATTGTAGGAATGAAAGTAAGGTTGATGAACGGGCAACGTGACGACCGCACTGTGACCGAAACACGACGCCACTATCGCGTGGGATCGCCACAATCGGCGACCGAGATGGAAGACGCGACGATCGACGCCTGAAATGTTACGGCCGCTCCTCGCACGGTTGGGTTCGCTGTCGGCCGTCCTGGTCGGTGTGTCGATGGTGACCTACGGGTTCGTCTTTCTGACACCCGGCGATCCGGCGTATACGATTCTTAGAGAGCAACGCCAGAGTCCGCCGTCCGAGTCCGAGGTGGCGGCGTTCCGTGCCGAACACGGGTTAGACGAGCCGTTTCTCGTCCAGTATAGCGCCTGGCTTACCGATGCGCTTCGGGGGGATCTCGGGATGTCCTACTATCAATCCGAACCCGTGACCTCGTTGGTGCTTGCACACCTGCCGAACACGCTCGAGTTAGCGCTTGCGGCGACGGTCGTCTCCTTGCTCCTTGCGGTACCGACGGGCGTGATCAGTGCCGTCCACCGTGACACGTGGATCGACCGAACCAGCCAACTCGTCGCGTTGCTCGGCGTCTCGATGCCGAACTTCTGGCTCGGCTATCTGTTGATCCTGGTCGTATCGCTCTGGCTCGGACTGACGCCCGTCGGCGGTGCCGGCACGCTCGCCCACCTCGTGTTGCCCGCGATTACGCTCGGGACCGGAATGGCCGCGATCGTCACCCGGCTCGTCCGCGCGTCGATGCTCGAGGTGCTCGAGGAGGCCTACGTCGATACCGCGCGATCGAAAGGCGTGCGCGAACGGCTGGTCGTCTACAAACACGCGCTTCGAAACGCGCTGATCCCCGTCGTAACAATCGTCGGACTACAGTTTGGATTCATCATCAACGGTGCGGTCGTCGTCGAGGGGGTGTTCCAGCGACCGGGACTCGGGACGCTGTTGGTCGACGCCGTCTTCGCTCGCGACTATCCGATCGTCCAGGGCGTCGTGCTGGTCACGGCGGTGGCGTTCGTCCTGACCAACCAGCTCGTCGACCTCGCCTACGTCGCACTCGACCCCCGCGTCGACCGAGGTGATCGGTCGTGAGCGACCGCCGGTCGTCGCGGTCGGCCGTGGCGGCGCTCCGTCCGTCGACGCTGGTAGAGCGCGGCCGAACCCTCCTCGCTAGTCGACCCCTCGGTCGGACGAACGCGGCCGTCCGACTCGGCGGGGCAATCGCCGGCGTCCTCGTGGTCTTCGCCCTCGTGGGGCCGTCCGTGTCGCCGTATGATCCGACCGCACAGTTGCTCGAGGCACGACTCGAGGGGCCGTCGCTAGCCCACCCGCTCGGTACTGATGCGCTCGGGCGCGACATCGCGACGCGACTCGCTTACGGCGCGCGAGTCTCGCTGGCGCTTGCGGTTGCGGCGACGCTCGTTCGGCTCGTGATCGGGACGACCGTCGGCTTGCTCGCGGCGACCGGCGGCCGACTCGTCGACACGGTCTTGATGCGGCTCGTCGACGTCCAGTTGGCCTTCCCGGGGCTCGTGCTCGCGCTCGTCATCGCCGGCGTCCTCGGACCGAGCCTGCGAAACGTCGTGATCGCCCTGTCGCTGGTCGGCTGGGCGTCCTACGCTCGGGTCGTCAGAGGGAGCGTCCTCTCGATTCGAGAGCGACCGTTCGTTCGCTCGGCGAAACTCCACGGGACGCCGTGGCATCGACTGGTTCGACGCCACCTGTTGCCACACCTCGTCAGTCCGGTGTTGGTCCTCGCAACGTTGAACGTCGGGACCGTCGTTCTCGCCGTCGCCGGCCTCTCCTATCTCGGGTTAGGTGCACAGCCGCCGACGCCGGAATGGGGGACGATGATCGCTAATGGCCGCAACTACCTGCGAGCTGCCCCCTGGATCGTCACCGCGCCGGGCGTCGCGATCATGCTGACCGTCATCAGCTTCAACCTCCTCGGGGACGGGCTGCGGGACGCGCTCGATCCCGACCACCTCGAGGACCGACAACGGAGGCGAACATGAGCTCCAAACTCACCATCGAGAACCTGCACGTTCGATTCGACACCGGCTCGGAGACGGTACACGCGGTCAACGGCGCGTCGTTTGCGATCGATCCCGGCGAGGTCGTCGGCGTGATCGGCGAGAGCGGTTGTGGGAAGTCGGTCACCGCCCGATCGATCGTCCGCCTCGAGTCACCGGGCGACATCGTCGACGGACGCATCCGCTACGGCGACCGCGAGCTGACGACGGCGGACGATCGAACGCTCCGTCAGCTCCGCGGGCGAGAGCTCGCGATGGTGTTCCAGGATCCGTCGACGACCCTGAACCCCGTCTACCCGATCGGGGAACAGATCGCCGAGGCGCTTCGCATTCACCGCGATCCCGACCGCCAGCCGTTTTTCCGGGAACTCACGCGCGGACTGAGTTCGCGGCTGCGATCCTCGAGCCGCCGATCGGACGTCCTCGAGCTGATGGCAGCCGTCGGCATCCCGCGGCCGGCAGCGCGGATCGACGCCTACCCCCACCAGTTCAGCGGCGGGATGCGCCAGCGGGCGATGCTTGCCGTCGCACTCGCTCGCGATCCGTCAGTGTTGATCGCCGACGAACCGACGACGGCGCTGGATACGACCACCCAAGCGGCCATCCTCGAGCGGTTGGCCGACCTCAACGCCGACCGGGGGATGGGGATGCTCGTGATCAGCCACGATTTCGGCGTGGTCTCGACGCTGTGTGACCGCATCGTGGTCATGTACGACGGCGTCGTCGTCGAACGCGGACCGACCGACGAGTTGCGCTCGAATCCCGAACATCCCTACACGAAGGCGTTACTGGGCTGTGTCCCCCGACGTGCGGATTCCGGTTCGCCGCTGCCGACGGTGGCGGGCACGCCGCCGGACACCACCGCGCCACCGGCTGGCTGTGCGTTCGTCGAGCGCTGTCCGTTTGCGACCGACGACTGTCGGGAAACGCCGCCAGCGGTCGTCGACGCTGGGCCGGACCACACAGTACGGTGTGACGTCTCCGACGCTCGCGAGGCGTCGCTTGAGGCGATGACCACCGAGACACCGACTGGTAACGGGACTGGCGATATGGCATCACAATCCCAACAGATGCACCCATCGTCGGTTGCCGTCGACGGCGGAACGGGCGACCCTGTCTCGACTGGAGTGGCCGGCGATGCCTCGAACGACGACCACGAGCCGATCCGACCGGACGAGCCGGTCGTCGAACTCGAGGGTGTCGCGAAGTCGTTTCGCGAATCCGACGCGCTCGTCGATCGCCTGCTGGGCACCGACGATCGGATGCCGGCGGTCCGAAACGTCTCGCTCGAGCTCCGAGCCGGCAAGACGGTCGGGCTGGTCGGCGAAAGCGGCTGTGGCAAGTCGACGCTTGCATCCCTGGTCTCGGGCCTCGAGGTGCCCGACGAGGGGACCGTCAGGCTCCGTGGCCGCCCGGTCGGCGGGGTCGGCGGGCGGACGAGTGAGCAACTGGCCGACGTCGGGGTCGTGTTCCAGCATCCGGGCGGCAGTTTGAACCCGAAGCGAACGGTCGCCGAGTCGATTACCGAGCCGCTGGTCGAAGCCGGCTGGTCGCGGTCGCGCCGTGAGAGCCGCCTCGAGGAGCTGTGTTCGCTGGTCGGCCTCCCCGACGGCGTCGGCGATCGCTACCCCGACCAGCTTTCGGGCGGCCAACGACAGCGGGTCGCGATCGCACGTGCGCTCGCGTTGGAACCAGCCGTGCTCGTGTTAGACGAGCCGACCGCCGCACTCGACGTCTCGATCCAGGCGACGGTCCTCAATCTGCTGGCCGACCTGCAGGCCGAACTCGGGTTGGCGTACCTGTACGTCTCTCACGACCTCGACGCCGTTCGACACGTCGCCGACCGGGTCGCGGTGATGTACTGCGGGCGGTTGGTCGAACGCGGCCCTGCCGAGACGACGCTCACCCGGCCGACGCATCCGTACACACAGACGTTGCTCGACGCCGTCCCCGGCCGGAACGCCGAACTCGACGAGCGAACGCTCGGGGCGGAGCCGCCCAGTCTCGCCGACCCGCCCTCGGGCTGTGCCTTCCATCCCCGTTGTCCGGTAGCGACCGAGGAGTGTTCGCAGATCGACCCCGACCTCGAGCCCACCGGAAACGGGTGCTCGAGGTGTCTGTACGCCCCGGAGTGGCGAGACGAATCGTCCGCCGAACGACCCGTCGACGACGACATAGCATGAACCACACCCGACAGCCGACGATGAACCGACGAACCGCACTGCGAACGACCCTTGCCACCGGAGCGCTCGCTCTCGCGGGCTGTCTCTCGGACGATTCAGCCGGCGAGACCGGATCGACGTTCCGGATCGGCGGCAAGTGGGCGCCCAACCGCGATCCCCTCGACGGCGGCAGCCAGATTCGTCGCCTCGGCGTGACCGAGGCGTTAGTCAGCGTCGACGACGACGCCAATCCGGCACCCGGGCTCGCGACCGGCTGGGAGCGACCCGACGACCACCGCTGGGAGTTTCCCCTCCGCGAGGACGTCACGTTTCACGACGGGGCGTCTCTGGACGCCGCGGCCGCCGTCGAATCGCTTCACCGAACCAACGCGTCGGCGGCCTTCGAGGACGTGCCGATCGAATCGATCGAGGCCGTCGACGAAACGACCGTCGGCGTCGAGACGGCAACGCCGTTCTCACCGCTACCGGCCCACCTCTCGCGCAACGAGGCAGTGATTTTGAGCCCCGAGAGCATCGAGGCCGACGATTCGATCGAGAACCCGATCAGCGCCGGTCCCTTCGCCGTCGACACGTTCGATCCCGGCGCCGAACTCCGTCTCGAGCGCCACGACGAGTACTACGGCGAGGAACCCGCCTTCGAGGCGGTCCACTACGAGGTCGTCGACGACGACCAGACCAGACGACTGAAACTGGAAAACGGCGAAGTCGAGATGGCTCGAATCTTGCCGACCGAAACGGTCGCCCCGCTCGAGGAGACCGACGGAATCGACGTCTACACGCCCGAAATCCCACGGATACGGTTCCTCACGTTCGACACGCAGACCGAACCGTTCGACGACGAACGTGTCAGGCGCGCGGTGTCGGTTGCAGTCGACCGAGACGCGCTCACTGACTCGATTCTCGACGGTGTCGACGATCCGGCAGTCGGCCCGTTCTCGCCGACGATTACCGAGTGGGCGAATCCGGACCTCGAGACCGACCGCTACGATCCCGAACAGGCACGGACGCTGCTTGCGGACGCCGGCTGGACGATCGACGGTGATACGGAGCGTGAGACACGGACGCGAGACGGAACCGAACTGGCCATCGAGTGTCTCACTTTCGACGGCAGAGACCTGCCCCTGATAGCCCAGGTGCTCCAGGAGCAACTCGCCGCCGTCGGCATCGATCTCGACGTGACGACCCTTGAGTACGCGACGATGGTCGACCGCGTCGGCCAGGAGCCGTTCGACGTCTATCTCACCTCCTGGGGAACGCTGTGGTATCCCGATCCGGATCGGCTCACCGACATGTTTCACTCGAGGGCCGCGTCGTTGCACCACGGGTACGAGAACGACCGCGTCGATACGCTGCTCGAGGAGGCCCGCGGAACCGACGATCACGAAGCCCGGTTGGAACGGTACCACGAGGTCCAGTCGATCGTCGCCGAAGATGTCCCGATCGCGGTTTTAACCAACTACACGAACATCACCGCGACCGCGGCGAGCGTCAGCGGCTACGAACCCCATCCCACGGAGTCCCGGATCGGACTCGAGTCGATCGATCTCGACGCCGAATAACGTTCGCGGGGCCAGCACGTCCGATACCGCGTTCGACGCGCTCGCTACCAGCAAACGCGACAAAGAACAACGTTTTTACTCGCGGTCGCGCTTCGAGACGGTATGAGCGAACGCGAGGTGCTTGAGTTGCTTCGTGAGAACGCGCGCTACTCGGCGGCCGATATCGCGCGAATGACCGACCTCGACGAAGCCGAGGTCGAGGCAGCGATCGACGAGCTCGAGGCCGCAGGGGTGGTCCAGGGCTACCAGGCGGTCGTCGACTGGGACGAGCTTGAAGACGAGCGCGTCCGCGCGGAGGTCGAGCTCAACGTCCGGCTCGACCGCGAGACGGGCTATGCCGACATCGCCGAGCGCCTCGCACGGTTCCCGGAGGTCACCGCGTTGCGACTGGTCAGTGGCGACTACGACTTCGATATGGAGGTCGAGGGTGACTCCATTCGAGAAGTGTCGCAGTTCATCAGCGAGAAAGTCGCTCCCGTCCCCGAGATCACCCAGACGGTCACGCACTACGTGATGACCTCCTACAAGGAAAACGGGATCGAGTTCGGTGACGGCGACGACGACGACCGGCTCTCGGTCTCTCCCTGACAATGACGTTCGAACTAGCCGACCGCGTCCAGACGGTGCCGCCGTCGGGGATCCGGCGCTTTTTCGAAATCGCCGAAGAGCGCGACGATGTCATCTCGCTGGGCGTCGGCGAACCCGACTTCGCCACGCCGTGGGCGGCCCGTGACGCTGCGATCGCCTCGCTCGAGCAGGGCAAGACCTCCTATACGGCGAATCGAGGGAAACGCGAACTCCGGGACGCGATCGCCGACTACGTCGCGGATCGGTTCGACCTGGGCTACGATCCCGGCGAGGAGATCATCGTCACCGCGGGAGCGAGCGAGGCGGTCGATCTGGCCTTCCGAGCGTTCGTCGATCCCGGCGACACCGTCGCCATCGCCCAACCGTCCTACATCTCCTACGAGCCCGGCGTCATCTTTGCCGGCGGCGATGTCCTGCCCGTACCCACGAAAGAGGACGACGACTTTCGGCTGACCGTGGACGCCCTCGAGGAAGCCGGCGCGCAGGATGCCGACGTTCTCGTGCTCTGTTATCCCAACAACCCGACGGGCGCGATCATGCGCGAGGCGGATCTCGAGCCGATCGCCGAGTTCGTCCGCGAGCACGATCAGATCGTTCTTTCCGACGAGATCTACGCCGAACTGACCTACGAGGGCGAACACACTTCGATCGCGACCTTCGAGGGCATGCGCGAGCGGACCATCGTCTTCAACGGCTTTTCGAAGGCCCACGCGATGACCGGCCTTCGGCTCGGCTACGCGCTCGGGCCCGCCGACGCCATCCACGCGATGAACAAGATACACCAGTACGCGATGCTCTCGGCCCCGACGACGGCCCAACACGCCGCACTCGAGGCGCTCGACTCCTGTGAGGACGACGTTCGGGAGATGGTGAGCCAGTACGATCGGCGCCGCCAGTTCGTCCTCTCGCGATTCCGTGAGATCGGGATGGATGTTTTCGAGGCCAAGGGAGCGTTTTATTGCTTCCCCGAGGTACCCGACGGCTTTACCGCCGAGGAGTTCGCCGAGGCGGTCCTGCACGAACAGGGCGTCGCCGTCGTCCCCGGCGATGTCTTCGGCGCCGGTGGCGAGGGCCACCTTCGGGTCTCCTACGCCACCGGACTGCAGGACCTGCGCGAAGCGATGAATCGACTCGAGGCGTTCGTCGCAGCGCACGGCTAACGATCTGAGCCGATCAGACCACGTTTCGCTCCCGTCGCTGCTCGCCCTGCTCGAAGCGGTTGCTCGCAAACGCCGACAGATCTACCAGCGACGCCGACCCGTCGACGATCAGTTCCGCGACGAGTTGTCCGGTCGCCGGCGCGTGCTGGAAGCCGTGACCCGAGAACCCCCCGGCGGTGATGAAGCCGGGAACGCTCTCCTCGATGATCGCGTTGTCGTCCGGCGTTACCGCGTACAGCCCCGCCCAGCCGCGCTTGATCGCCGACTCGGGCCCGAAGGCACTCGTCCAGCCGGCGACAGTCTCGAGGACGCGACCGGCCCACTCGAAGTCCATCGAGCGAGTATAGCCGTCGGGGTCGACGACGGGATCGGCATCGTCTACGTGACCGCCGACCAGCGCGTCGTCACCGCGTTCCGGCCGGAAGTAGGTACCGCTCTCGAGATCGATCGTCAGCGGTGACGACTCCGAAATCGTCGTCTCGGGACGGACGACGGCGATTTGGCGGCGCTTGGGGACGATCGGCAGCGACACGTCGGCCATCGCCCCGACCTCCCCGGCCCAGGGCCCCGCCGCGTTGACGACGTAGTCCGCCTCGAGGCGGCTCTCCGATGTCTCGACGCCCGCCACTCGCCGCGTTCCGGTTGCGGCCGCGACGCCGTCGCGATAGATGTCGGTTACCGGCGTCTGCGTCCGAATCTCCGCGCCAGCCTCCCTGGCCGCCGAGGTGTAGGCCTGCAACGCGAGGTGGGGGTCGGCGACGCCGTCCGTTGGGGAATACGATCCCGCGACGAACTGACTGGGGTCGATCGCCGGGCAGTACTCGTGGGCCATGTCCGGCGAAATCACCTCGCTCGGGACGCCGCGGTCGGACTGGGTGGCGACCGCCGCCTCGAGCGCGTCGGCGTCCTCGCTCGAGCGAGCGAGAAACAGGTATCCCGTTCGTCGATAGTCGATGGTCTCGCCGAATCGCTCCTCGAACGCGTCCCAGACGGCCATGCTCGCGAGTGACATCTCGACCGTCGCCGGCGTCGAAAACTGCGCTCGAATGCCGCCGACGGCGCGTTCCGTGCTGCCGTTCCCGATCGATCCGTTCTCACAGACGATCACGTCGACGCCACGATCGGCCAGCTCGTACGCGCTCGCCATCCCGACGATGCCGCCCCCGACTACGACGACAGTCATGCGGTACCGTAGAACGTGACCGGCGATAAGGATTGGTTCCGTCGTCGGGCCTGTCCGCGCCCGTTTAGAACCGGTCCGACCCGAGTCGCGCTCGCGTCTCGTCGTCGAGTCGCCCCTCAAGGAGGGCAGAGACGACGATGGCGGCGGCGGGCGCGAGCGTGAGTCCCTGGCCGGAGAATCCGCAAGCGACGAGATAGCCCTCGAGGGCAGTCTCGCCGACGATCGGGCGGCCGTCGGGCGTCACGGTCCGCAGGCCGACCCACTCGTCGACGACGCGTGCGCCCTCGAGTGCGGGGACGGCGTCGGCGAGGTCGGTCGCTTCGGCCATGAATTCGGCGGGAACCGTCAGGTCGTCGGGGTCGAACGACTGGCCCTCGACGTAGCCCGTCCGGTAGGCGCCGACCCACGCGCCGGTTCGGTCGGGCTCGCGGGTGGGGCGGACGTAGCGTTCGGACTCGAAGATCGTCACCGGGCTCTCGACCGGCGCGTCGGTCTCGAGCGCTGTCATCGGCCCGAGCGTGTGACAGAGCGGAAGCGAGACGCCGGCCAGTTCGTTCAGCCGCGGCGCCCACGGGCCGGTCGCGTTGAGCACGTAGTCGGCTGCGAGCGTGTCCGTGGTGGCTCGACCCTCGGCATCGTCGTCGATCTCGACGCCCGAGACGCTACCGTTCCGTTCCCCAAGGTCGGTTACCGCCACATCGGTACGAACGTCGACGCCCCGGCGCCGTGCACAGTCCGCGAACCACCGGGCGACGGCGGTCGGATCGAAGATGCGGTCGTTCGGCGTCCAGAGGCCGCCGACGAAATTCTCGGGGGCGACGCCGAAGTCCGCGAGATCGGTCGCCGGGAGAACCGATGCCTCGAGCCCGCACTCGGCGAACGTCTCGGCCGCCAACTCGAGTTGCTCGGCGAATGCGTCCGTCTCGGCGACGTAGAGCACGCCGACGCGGGTCCACTCGAGCGGGCCGTCCTCGAACAGTCGGCGGTAGACCGACCGTGCGCGCTCGCGCAGGTCGACATCGAACGGCGTCGGATCGACCATCGACTGCATGACGATCCCGGCCGACGCGGCGGTCGTCTCCCGGCCGACGGTCGAGCGCTCGAGGAGAGTCACGTCGTGGTCGGTCTCGCCGAGTCGAGCTGCGATCGCAGTGCCGACGATGCCGCCGCCGACGATGACGATGTGCATGGGTCGCGCTACCACGTCGAACGTGATAGACGTATCACGGTAACCGGTGTGGGTCGTCGGGGTTCGCCGTCTTTGCCACGGGGAGACGCTCAAGTGATTTCCCGTCGATAGCTCGGCTATGGTACGCGCACTCGCCGCCGACGACGTTGCATCGGTCCTCGATCTCGAGGCGCTGTTGCCCGTGATCGCCGACGCGTTCGAACGGCAGTTCGACGGCGCCGTCGAACGACCGGCGCGACCGCACTACCCGATCGGCATTGGGCTCGATCCCGACGCACCGACGGAGCCGACGGGAACCGGGCTCTGTATGCCGGCGTATATTCACGGCAGCGAGTACGCCGTCACGAAACTCGTGGCCGTCTGTCCGGACAATCGTGAACGCGACCGGCCCACTGTGTCCGCCCAGCTGTCGGTCGTCGACGCCGAAACTGGCCGGCCCGCCGGCTACCTCGAGGGCAACCGTATCACCAACGCCCGAACCGGCTGCATCGGCGGTCTCGCGGCCCACGACCTCGCGACGGAAGGCCCGCTCGAGGTCGGCGTGATCGGTGCCGGCGTCCAGGCCCGCTGGCAGGTTCGCGCCATCGCGGCGGCGGTCGGTTCAGCCCTCGAGTCCGTTCGCGTCTATTCGCCAAGCGATTCTCGCCGGGAGTGTGCTAGCGTGCTCGAGCGCGAACTCGACGCGTCTGTCTCGCCGGTCTCGAGTCCCGAGACCGCCGTCTCGGACGCCGAAATCGTGGTGACAGCGACAACGAGCGAGGAGCCGGTGTTTCCCGGCGAGAAACTGGCCGAGGGAACGCTCGTGATCGCGATCGGGGCGTACACGCCCGAGATGCAGGAACTGGACGCGACGACGATCGATCGCGCGGATCGAATTTTCGGCGACGTTCCCGCGGAGGCTATCGAAACGGGCGACCTTCGAGAGCACCGGGATCGAACCGTCCGACCGTTCGGCGCCGTCGTTGCCGAGGATACCGACCGTCGATCCGCCGACGCGACGGCTGGCCGGCAGTCGACCGACGAAATCGTCGTCCTCGAGAGCGTCGGCTCGGCGGTACTCGACGCGGCGACGGCAACGTTCGTCTTCGATCGGGCGGTCGATCGCGAGCTGGGAACGACGGTCGCCCTCGACTGATACGGATTGTTGTAGCGTTTTACCGGTGATCACCGACCCCGTCCGGGTGATCACCGGTAAAGAACTACAACGGTCCATATGATACGGTTTACTGTACGTCAGTTTCGGTGCAACCGTCAGTGGGATCGGATTGTACCGAAATACGGGTACGGCAATCCGTATCCGTCCGACGAGCGTCATGCTGGCGTCAGTCGATCGGCCGCGACACTGAAATACACCCTTCACGAAATAGACGTAACTGTTAGGTGATGGTATTCTCGAGCGAGCGTCGATCACAGATAGGGATCACGCAGCGATGACGGAGGCGGGTGCGTAGTCGTGACGATCCGATCGGATCCGATGGTCGATCGTGTCACGGACGCTTTCTTCGCGCTCGATACGGACTTTCGGTTCACCTACCTGAACGACCGCGCCGAGGACCTCCTGGAGCGTTCTCGTGGCGAGTTGATCGGTCGGGTCATGTGGGACGAATTTCCCCAGACCGTCGAGACGCAGTTTCCCGACGGCTTCCACCAGGCGATGGACGAGCAGGTATCGGTCGCCTTCGAAATCTATCACACGCAGGTCGAGACCTGGTTCGAGACGCGGGCCTACCCCTCCGAGAGCGGTCTCTCGGTGTTCATGCGCGACATTACGGCGCGAAAGCGCCAGGAAACGACGCTGGCCCAGCACGCCGCCGTCGTGGAGGCAATCCACGACGGCATCCTCACCCTCGACCGCAACCGCCAGATCGTTACCGTCAACGACGCCCTCGAGTCCTTTCTGGGCACCGACCGCGAGGAGTTACGGGGCGAACACGTCGAGGTCGTGCCCCAACTGGCCGACATCGCAAACGACGACGCGGTCGACATCGGCCGGGCGATCACCGACGTCGATATCGGCACCGCCGACCAACGCCAGCTCGAGTTACCCTTTAGCGACGGCGACGGCCGCAACCGGATTGGCGAGTTCCGCGTCGTCCCGATCGAAGACGATACGGCCACCGTCGCCATCGTTATCCGGGACGTCACCGATCGCCACGAGTACGAACGCGTGGCGGCCTCGCTCCACGAGGTGACTCGCTGGCTGTTGGAATCCGACGATCCCGAGGAAATCTGTGCGATCGCCGTCCACGCCGGGAGCGACCTCCTCGATCTCCCGATCAGCGGCGTCTGGCTGCTCGAGGAAGAACACGGCTATCTCGATCCCGTCGCGGGCACCGCCGGCGCTCACGAGGAGTTCGGCGGCCTGCCCCGCTTCCATCCGGGCGAGGGACTCGTCTGGGACGTGTTCGAATCCGGTGACGTGAGCCGGTTCGACGACCTCGAGACCGTCGACGACATCTACAATCCGGAGACGCCGATTCGATCCGAACTCATCGCACCGATCGGCACCCACGGCGTGCTCATGTCCGGCTCCCTCGAGGCCCACCGATTCGACGAGACCGACGTGGAACTGGTCTCGACGCTCGTCGAGAACACGCGCGCCGCGCTCGATCGTGCCGATCGCGAGCGAATCCTCCGCGAACGCAGCGCCGACCTCGAGCGCCAGACCGAACGTCTCGAGGGCGTCGCGACCGTTCTCTCGAACGACCTGAAACACCAGCTCGAGTTGGTCGCCGACGCGTTGGGCGACGACGACGAGAACTGGGAGTTCCCGCTCGCCGAGGAATCGGTCGAAGCCACGCTCGACCGGGCCGAACGCCTCGTCGACGACGTTCGCGAGTTCGCCCGCAACGCGACCGCCGTTCGAACGCGAACGCGGGTCGACGTCGGCGAGGCCATCGAGCAGGCCACGGCGGGATCCCGTCTCGAGGACGACGCCGTCACCCTCGAGCGTCCAGCCACGCTGCGGGCGGACTACGACCGGTTCGTCCACCTCCTCGAGACGGCGTTCGACGATGTCGCGGCGCGCTCGAGTGGCGACGTGACGGTCCGAATCGAAATCGTCGGTGTCGACGAGACCGACCGACCACGTGGCTTCGCACTCGTCGACGATGCACCCGAACGACCCTCCTCGCCCCAAGACCACTTCCTCGAGTCGACAGCCGACCGGGACGGCGCCCTCGAGGGACTGGGTCTCGCGCTCGTTCGGGCGATCGCTCAAGCCCACGACTGGGAGCTTTCGATCGTTGACGACGAAGAGACTCGCATCGAGATCCGAGACGTGACGACCCTCGAGTCCGACTCGGCGACCGGGGACGAAGCTGAACTGTCCGCACACGCCGACACCAACTCAGGCACCAACGAGGAATAGCCGAAACGCCTTCCGGGCAGTTTTCGGTTTGTTGTATACTCAACCACGACGATCTTGGGCTGTACCGGTACAGCAATCCGTCTCAATCCTCGAGCAGCGGCTCGTTCGAGAGTTCTCGACAGAGTTGGCGGTAGCCATCGCCCTCGAGGAGTTCCTCGACGGTCTCGTCGACCTGCACGCGCAAGACGGCGAGTCGGTCCTCGAGGCGGGCATACTCCTGGCTGGCC
Organism: Salinadaptatus halalkaliphilus; assembly: GCF_006543045.1. Lineage (GTDB taxonomy): Archaea > Halobacteriota > Halobacteria > Halobacteriales > Natrialbaceae > Salinadaptatus > Salinadaptatus halalkaliphilus. Next base: position 51,788 of record NZ_RBZW01000014.1, read on the forward strand.
TTGCGTTCGGCGGTGGTCTTCTCCGAATCGAGGAGGACCTTTTTCGAGGCCAGCGCGAAGAATTCCTGCAGTTGCTCGTCGTACGCCGAGCGCAGCCGCAGTCGGTCGATCGTCTCGATCAGTTCGTCCTCCGAGACCGGTTTGACGAGGTAGTCGTCGAACCCCATTTCGACGATGTCGAAGTCCGGTTCGATCGCCGTCACCATCGCAACCCGACACTCCAGTTGCTGTTCGCGAATCGTATCCAGGACGGCATCACCGGACAGTCCCGGCATCCGCCGATCGAGCAATACGATGTCGACGTTTTCGTCGATCGCCTCGAGAGCGTTGCTCCCATCGTGGACCGCGGTCGGCTCGCAGACGTCCTCGAGCCAGGCGGCGTACAACGTCGCGAGGTCCGGCTCGTCTTCGACGATCAACACCGTGGGAGATTGTGGACTCATCGGGGAACCGATTCCGTTCGTCTCCTCGGTGAGTCCTGCAGTTATATCAATATACCGACGGCGGAATACTATCTCGGAACTGGGAGAAACGTGCTCGAGCGTCGGTACAACGGTGTATTTGCTCGGTTCGCCGGGTCCAGTGGTGTGTGGGTTCGGATCCGGTGGAACACGAGTTCGGCTCCGAGATTACTCGAGTTCGGACTCGATCGTCGACCGGAGCGTCCGAATCGCGTCGGCGTCGGTCTCGAGGGTCGTCTCGCCGATGTCGATCTCGAGCGTGCCATCGTCGGTCGGCGCGCCCAGGGAAACGACCGGGGCGACGCCGTCGAATGCCTCGCGGACATCGTCGGGATCGGTCGTCTGGATCAGCGCGCGGCCGGGCTGTTCGTGGAAGAGTACGTGTGCAGGGTCGACACCGCCGTCGACGGGAATCGAGACCTCGAGGCCGGCCTCGTCGGTGACCATCTCCGCGAGGGCAACGGCGAGGCCGCCGTGGCTCACGTCGTGGACGGCACGGGTCGACTCGTCGTCGGCGACGGCCGCGAGCGTGTCGACGACCGACGCGGGGTCGTCGGGGAGCGCGGGGAACCGATCCGACCCGTCGAACTGCCGGAGATACTCCGAGCCACCCAGACGAGCGTCCTCGCGCTCGAGGCCGTGATCGCCGACCAACAGGAGTTCGCTGTCGCCGTCGGCATCGACCGACAGCGCGGGTGCATCGTAGCCGGCTTTGGTTCCGACGAGCGCGAGCGTCGGCGTCGGCGGGATCGGACCGGCCGCCGAGTCGTTGTACAGCGAGACGTTGCCGCCGACGACCGGCGTCGAGAGCGTCTCACACATGTCCGCGAGTCCGTCGACGATTCCCGTGAACCCGCCGTAGACGTCGGGTTTTTCCGGGTTGCCGCCGTTCAGACAGTCGACGGCTGCAAGCGGGGTTGCGCCCTTGGCTGCGACGTTCGTCGCGTTCTCGAGAGCGACCGCCTGTGCACCCACGTAGGGAGCGGTCTCGGTCCAGTTCGGCGCGGCGCCACTCGAGATGGCGAGCCCGCACTCGGCCTCCCGGACGGCGACGATGGCCGCGTCGTCGCCGGGACCGACGCTCGTACGCACGCCGACTTCGTGATCGTACTGGCGATAGACCCACCGTTTCGAAGCCGTGTTCGGACTCGAGACGACGGCTTCGAAGGCCGCCTCGAGATCTGTCCGGGGGAGATCGGTGTCGGGCTGGCTTGGCTCCTCGGCCGGCAGGTCGTTCATCGGTGCGCCCTCGCCGAGGAAGTGGGCGTCGACATCGACGACGGTCTCGGAGTCGCCCGAGCCGTTATCGAAGGTGCAGGTGTAGTTGCCGTCGGTAACCTCGCCGATGACTGAACAGCCCAGGTCGAAACGCTGTGCGATCTCGCGGACGCGCTCGACGTTGTCGGGCGCGACCTCGTAGCACATCCGCTCCTGGGATTCGGCGAGCAGAATCTCGAGGGCGTTCATGTTCGGCTCGCGCTGGTGGACGCGCTCGAGTTCGATGTGGGCCCCCAGCCCACCTTTGGCGACGAGTTCGCTCGAGGCGCCGCCGAGGCCGGCCGCGCCGAGGTCTCGAGCGGACTCGACGAGTTGCTCCTCGATCAGTTGTTCGTTGGCCTCGATGAGCAGTTTCTCGGCGTAGGGGTCGCCGACCTGGACCGCCGGTCGGTCCTCGGTTTCGGCGTCTTCGGCCAGATCCTCGCTGGCGAAACTCGCGCCGCCGAGTCCGTCGCGACCGGTGCCGTTGCCGACGAGTACGAGTTTGTTACCGGGCTCTTGGGCCTCGGCGGTCACCAGCCGCTCGTCGTCGGTCAGGCCGACGCAGGCGACGTTGACCAGTGGGTTACCCTCGTAACCGTCGTGAAAGTCGACGCTCCCTGCGACCGTCGGGACGCCGATGCAGTTGCCGTAGTGGCTGATCCCCTCGACGACTCCCTCGAGGAGGTATCGCGAGTGCTCAGCGTCGAAGTCGCCGAAGTATAGCGAATCGGCGAGTGCGATCGGGTAGGCACCCATCGAGAGGGTGTCTCGAACGATGCCGCCGACGCCCGTTGCCGCGCCGTCGAACGGATCGACGTAGGACGGGTGGTTGTGGCTCTCGATCCCCAGCGTGATGTAGGTACTCGAGTGGTTTTCGTCCGTACCATCCTCGGGTAACGCGACGACCGCCGCGTCGTCGCCCGGTCCGATCACGACCTGTTCGCCCTCGCTTTCGAAGGCCGACAACAACGGTCTCGAGGAGCGGTACGCACAGTGTTCGCTCCAGAGGTTCTCGAACAGCGCCGCCTCGGCTGGGGTGGGCTCCCGACCGAGCTCCTCGACGACGAGTTCGCGGTCCGAATCGGCAAGACTCATTCATCTAGGTGGTGAAAGTCGGCCGGTAAATGGGTTTCTATGTGCACGTTCGTGGGTATGTGTGGCCGGGTGGTTCGGTCGAACGGTCGATGGACTCGTCCCGACGCTACTGTCGACGCTTGGAAGAATGGTGTTCGTCCCGTAGCACGTGCAAAACGTCGTCTCGACGACCGTTACTCGTCGTCTTCGTCGGCGTCTTTGATCTCCTGTAACTGGCCGAGCAGGTCGTCGGTCGAGGCGTCGGTTTCGACGGAGACCGAACCGTGATGGTCGTGTTCGTGGACGTTGATCGCAGCGTCTTCGTCGTCGTCATCCGTGCTTTGCTGGTGCTGTTGCTCGGACTCGTCGTAGCTTCCAAAACCCATGTCTCAAACAGAGACGACCGGACATATAGCTCCAGTGGTTTGGTCCCCACTCTGGAGTGTCAGGACACATCACGGTCGTCGTGCAACGGGCGTCGATCGGTGCAGATGATCGCACAGAGCGCACAAAGGTTTAACCTCGCGCGAGACTTCGTCCTACTGGAGAGGACACTATGTCTCGAGACGATACCGACGAGCACCGGGTGGACGACGGAACCGATCGCTCGCCAGACGAGTTTGACAGTAGCGAGGAGGTACTCCAATCGGCGACCAGCGACGAGATCGATCAACGCATCGTCGATCTGCTGTCCTGGATCCTCGATACGGAGACGCGAGCGAAGATTTACGTCTTCCTGCTTGCCAACTCCGCCAGCACGTCCGAGGAGGTCGCGACCGGAACCGGGCTCTACCCGAGTACGGTCCGAGAAGCGCTCGCGGAACTCCACGAGGAAGACCGCGTCACGCGGGAAAAACGCTCGAGCGACGGTGCCGGGAACAATCCCTACGAGTACACGGCGATCCAGCCGAGCGAACTCGTCGGGGGCGTCGTCGATCAGGTTCAAGCGGAGTTGAATACGATCTTCGCGCTCGATCGCGTCCTCGATCGTGGCGGCGACACCGACCCGACGTTCGACGGCGACATCGAGCCCGTGACGATCACCGTCGACGACACCGATCCGCTCGAGGACGGCGACGCGAGCTTCGACGAGACGGGCGACGAAACGAACGACGGCGAGGACGGCGAGGACGGCAAGGACGAGGACGAGTTCGATTCGGCCGAGGAGTCTTAGGCGTCGCCGTCGAGTTCGAGCACGTCGGGACGCTCGAGTTCGAGATCGCCGTCGAGAGCGGTGACCGTCGATGTCGGCCACCGGTCGGTCGCCGTAAGCACCTCGAGATCATCCGCCGTGACGAGCACCGTGTCCTCACTTTTTGCGCCGCTGACCGTCGGATTCCACGCGTAGGCCATGGGCTCACACACTGGGGCGTCGTGGCCGGGGTTTGCGATCCACTCTCGACCGGCAAAGCCTGCTGCACCGCCCTGGTGGTGGTGTTGCCACTCGCCGGCGTGGCCGACGGCGTCGTAGGCGTCCTGAATCGCCGCGAAGACGTCGCCTGCAGTCCCATCGGCGGTTGCGGCCGCCTGCGTCGCTTCGAGCGCCGTCGTCTCGACGCGGGCAGCGGCTTCGTGACGGTCCTCGAGCCAGGCTGGCAAATTGAACGCGACGGTTCGCGTACAGCTCGCATGGAGCCCACCTCGCTGAGCCGTTACCGCAACGAGTGCGTACGCACCGAGTGTGGCCTCGGTTGGCGTCCAATGGCGGTACTGCGTTGCTCGCTCGCTGCCGCCGACGAGAACGACCGGCGCTTCGATGTCGCGCGCCGAGAGGGCGACCCGCAGGGCCGAGGCAACTTCGTGTTCGGTATCGTCGGCTCGCAGTTCGCGACAGACCGACTCGACGGCGGCGGCAGTCTCGCGGCCGAGGCGCCGGTAGCGGTCGCGATCGGTCTCGGTCAGGGGCTGGCGGACCGTCGACGGATCGAACGTCTCGAGCCCGGGAACGTCGATATCGGCGGCAGCTCGGTCGGCCGCCTCGACCTGCTCGGCGATACCCGCCTCGAGTGATGTCTCGTACCACGGCACCGCCTCTACGGCGACGTTCGCCGACGAGCAGTCGGGGAGTTCCTCGGCGGCGATACGGTCGGCTTCGATGTTGTTCGTGACGACGGTGACGGTCGTTCCGTCGTAGCCGACCGCGGCTTCGCCGATATCGCTCTCGCGGTCGACGACGTTCGAACCGCCGGTGAACCAGGCGAAGGTGTTCGGGCGGGCGAGCCAGATCGAGTCGAGGTCGCGGCTCTCGAGGACCGCCTCGAGGCGCTCGCGTTTGTCCATGCCGGGTGCTGGCGTGGCTGGCTCTTGAATGCGACGAAGCGGGCGCTCTCCGGGCTGTGTCGATTCCCACAACTGCGCTACACGACCGTTTTCGCGCCACTAACAGCGGTTCTAACGATCTGAGAACGACTCGGGCAACCTAAATACGGGAGATCCTAACCCTCGAGCGAACGACTGTGTCGTCCGACAGCCCCACCTCGAGACTTCGCTCGCTGATCGATCGGTTCGGCTTCCCGCACCTGCTCGCGACGACGCTCGTATTGGTCGCCGCGACGATTTTACTCGGCGTCGCGGCGAAGGCGACGGGTTCGGGACTGGCCTGTGAAGCGAACTGGCCCCAGTGTGATGCCGGCCCCTACAACCTGTTTCCGGCGAATCTGCCGAGTTTCTACGAGTGGTTCCACCGCTTCGTCGCCATGTTTGCCGGCTTCGCGATCATCGGCTCGGCGCTTGCGTCCTGGCGAGTACCGGATATCGATACACGTGTCGCCGCACTCGTCGTCGCCGGGATGGTTCTGACGCCGATCCAGGTTATTCTCGGGCGTGAGACCGTCCTCCAGTACCAGATGGACATCCTCTCGCTACACTTCTGGACGGCCGTGCTCATCTTCGCACTGTTTATCGTCGCGACGATCATGGTCTGGAAGCCGCGGCTGACCCGAACCCATCTTACCGGTGCACTCGCACTCGGTATCCTCTCCGTGCCGTTTCACGTCGTCTTGAGTCCGTTCGTCCTCACCGACATCACCAACTACTCGCCGACCGTCCAGATGACCCAGTACGGCGTCACGCTCGCCCTGCTAACCGCCGTCATCGCCTCGCTGATGATCGGCTACTGGCGACTCGAGAGTCGACGGACGATCGGCCTGCTCGCGGTCACCTCGGTGCTCGCATTCGTTGCGATTTTCCTCGGCCGACGGACGGTGATGACGCTGAATCCAGTGCTCGATGATCTCTATATATTCGTTGCTATCGGACTGTTCGGTGCGTTCGTCGCGAGCCTCGTGCTCACCCGGAGCAACTCCGACCGGATCTGAACCGCGTTGAGACGGTTCGCAACCGTGATCCGCCCGTCGCGCCGGGATACGACACGAACCGTCTCATACGGATTACTGTACCGATTTACCGGCCCAGCCGCCGCCCGGGTCGCGGCTGGGCCGGAAATGACTTACAGTAAACCGTCTCAGAGAACCGTCGTCACGGCGGCACCGACGGCGACGCAACTGGCCACACCGAGTGCCAGCAGAACGTAGTTCGCGATCGGGTTGGCGGCACGGGTCACCTCGAGCGAGTAGTGGCTCCCCCGGACCGGCCAGAACGGACGGATCCCCATCGGCGTCAGCGCGTCCGCGAGGAGATGCGAGCCGATCGCGAGCACTCCGACGAGAAACGCGAACGCGATCACGAACCCCTCGAGCGCCAGTGGCGCTGCATCGATCAGTATCGCCGCGGCGCTGGCGACGGCGGCGCCGACGAGCAGCGCGAACCCGACGGTGTGGGTCGCCCCCCGGTGAGAGATTCCCGGGAGTCGGTGATCGATATCGGGGAGCGTCGACAGCGAGACGCAGACGACACCGCCGACGACGGCGAGCCACTCGGCGCCGAGGACGGCGACGACACCGCCGAGTGGAGCGTAGACGAGGAGGGCAGCCCCGTAGTGGCCGAGCTGGTACATCTGGCTCGAGAGAAAACAGAGCGCAACCAAAGGCGTTTGGATGCCACCCGCCAGCGCTCGAGCGACCCCGATCGCCGGAGCTTTTTCCTCGTCGATCGAACGCACTCGTATGCGGACCAGCCTCAACGTGCCCGAGGAGATGCTCGAGGAGTTCGACCGGACCTGGCAGGCCGAAGGCCTCGAGTCGCGCTCGCGCGCCCTTCGGGAGGCGATTCAGGAGTATGTCGAATCCCATCATCGACTCGAGGAAGCACGCGGGACTGTCGCGGCGACCGTCGTCTTCGATTACGTTCACGAAGCGATCATCGAAGACCTCCACGAGATCCAACACGAGTTCCAGGCCGAAATCGATACGACCTGTCACGTCCACCACGGCGAGTGGTGTCTCGAGGCGGTGTTCTGTCACGGCTCGGCGGCCCAGATTCGGTCGCTCGTCTATCGGTTGAAAGATTTCGACGCCGTCGGCCAAGTCTCCGTAACACTGTTGCGCTCGGAGGAGCACTAACCGTACGGAACCCACGCGACGCGTACCGGGAGCGTTTTTTCCCTCGGACGCGTCGGTACTGGCGTGCAAAACGTCACCGACAGGACGAGCAATCCGTTCGGTTTCAGGCCGCCGTTCGATCGGACCGGATCCGACGAACGGACGGCCGTCTTCGGCTACGGTGATGCCAACGCGGATTTCCACGTTATCGGCGACCATCCCGGCGTCCACGGCGGCCGCCGAACCGGGGTCCCCTTCACCGAAACCGAAAGCGGTCGCGCTATCCAGGACGTGCTTCGCGAGGGAGGGTTTAGCGCCGGTTCCATGGACGAGCCGTCCCTCGAGAACTGTTTTCTGAGCTACGTCCACATGAACTGTTTGCCGGACGGTCACGAGCCGACCACGGACGACTACGCCACGCTCGAGCGGTTTTTCGACGCGGAACTGCGGGCGATCAACGCTCACATTCTGCTGGCGGTCGGCGATCGAGCAACCGACCACGTACTCCGGGAGTACACCACCCAACGCGGCCGACTCGAGTTAGACATGGCGAAGCTCCACGCTCGCGATATCCGCGGCCGCGGCTTTCTGGTCGTGCCGATCCGCGATCCTCGCGAGTGGACCGACGGCGACCGAGACGCGATCGGCTCGGCGCTCGAGGCGATCCTCGGTCGGGATTACAGGCAGACGAAGGGTGTCGCGACGACGGTCGGGTAGAAACGCTACCGGCCGAGATGTTTTCTGATCGTCGCTCGCAGCGGCAGCCAGAGCCCGCCGACGAGCGGACAGGCGACGAACGCGCCCAACTCGAGTGGCAACGACGTGATGCCGCCGGCCAGGGCCCCGAGCCCGACGATCGGTGCGAGGACGGGGACGACGTAGAGATAGGTGGGAGTCCAGCCGGGCCGTCGGCGCGTGTGATGGACGACGATGCCAAACAGCAACGGCAACAGGACCGTGCCGGCGAGCAACGGACCGCCGTAGAGCCCCGTCGACAGCGCCAGTGCCAGCGCGAGGACGATCGTCTCGTCCATCGTAATCGGTCCCCACGGATCGGATCGAATGGCGAGTCGTGAGCCGCCGATCGCCACGACGGTGAGGCCGACGATCCCCGCTAACAGCCCGTACCACTGGGTCGGTGGGAGCGACGGCGCAATCGGTTCGACGGCCGTCACGAACGCGAGTGGCGTCTCGAGGCCGTACCGACCGCTCGAAAGCGTTTCCCAGACGGCCGTCGGCGCGAGGCCACCTGCCCGTAGGTCAGCCCACAGCGTCTCGAGGGCCGTTTCGTTCGCTCCCGCGTAGTGAGCGACGCCGGCGAGATACACGACCAACGAACACCACAACAAGGGCATCGCGACGTTTCGCCGACGCCACCAGCGAACGACACTGTTGTCAGCACGCGCCGGCTCGCTGGGAGTCGTTGTCCGGGTACTCGAGCGTGTGCCCGTCGACCCGGCCGTCGCGCTCGAACGTCCCGTTGCCGTCCCACCGGTGGCGCGTGACGCCGTCGACTCCCCCGTTGTGGCCGTTTCTCGGTTGGTTTTGGTCGTGTGTGTCGTCGTCGTGGCGGTCGACTGCGTCGTTGAGCCAGCCGAGTCGGCACTCGTCGACGACTCGCTCGTTCGATCGGTCGTCGATCGGTCCGTCGTCGATCGCGTTCGTGCTCGGTCACTCCTGCTCGAGTCGCCCGCGTGAGCGCCCGTCGTCCCGGACGACATCTGCGAGTCGCTACCGGTGGCCGTCCCGGTCTTCTCGCCAGCGGTTGCGCCGCGGCCGGTTTCCGATGGATTGTCGTCGGCGGCGGCCGGCGATTCGGTGACCGAACGCTCCGAATCGTCGACCCGGCTCGCCCAGACGTCGGGCGACGGGATGCCGCTGGTCCGTTTCGCGACGTAGGTTTCGTGGCCGAGTCGGTCGTAGGCCCGCCGCTCGACCGGATCACCGAGGATTTCGTTTGCCTTCGTGAGTGCCGTAAACTGGGCCTGTGCCCGATCGTCGTCGTTGACGTCGGGGTGATAGTCCCGGACCTTCTCGCGATAGGCCGACGTAATCTCGTCCTGTGAGGCGTCGGGCGACACGTCGAGAAGATCGTAGAAATCCTCAGTCATGGGTAGGGGGATATCGTCGTCTGCTCCGGAGTTACGAACGAACGATCATAATTCCGACGTTCTTCTGGGATCACCGGTCGGCGATGAAGTCGGTCACGAAAAGTCCGCCAACGACGATTGGCCGTGCGGTGGCTCCGGCTCGTCGATACTCTCTTTCGCCACTGCCGATTCCGCGGTGGTGTCGACTCGCTCGCCCTCCCAACTGTCTAAACTCGCCTGATCCGCGGCTGCGAACTCGAGGTTGGCGACGCGGACGCCGAGTTTGCGGACGGGAACGTCGTCGAACTCGGTACACAGTTCGCGAGCGATCTCCGCGACGAGATCGGGTTCGTCGACCGGGCCCGACAGCGACCGTTCGCGGGTGTTGACGTCGTATGGCGGCGTGACGGCTTTGACGCCGATCGTTCGGTACAACGCGCCTTCTCGTTGCGCTCGGTCGGCGACCGCTTCCGCGAGGGCCTCGATTTGGTCGTACTTCGGCTCCGGATCGGCCACCGGCTCGGCGAAAGCCGACTCCCTCGAGAAGCTCTTTGGCTCGCCTTTCGGCTCGACCCGCCGGTCGTCCTCGCCGCGGGCGCGGTCGTACAGCTCACGGCCCCGCTCGCCGAAGCGCTCGACCAGCGGCTCGGGATCGGCTGTGGCGACGTCGCCCGCCGTCTCGAGGCCCATCTCCCGAAGTTCCCGTGCTGTCACCGGGCCGACGCCGTGAAGGAGATCGACCGCGAGCGGGGCCAGAAACTCCCGCGTCTCGTCGGGTCTGACCACCGTGAGCCCATCGGGTTTTTCGAAGTCACTCGCGATTTTGGCCGTCGACATCGAGGCGGCGACGCCGACGCTGACGGTGACGCCGACCTCCCGGCGGATGCGATCTTTGATGTGGCGTGCGAAGCCGTCGGCGACGTTCCAGGCGGTTCGCTCGGTGACGTCGAGATAGGCTTCGTCGATGCTTACCTCGCGGACGACATCGGCACAGTCATGGAGGATCTCCCGGACCTCGGCGGCGATCGATTCGTAGTAGTCCATATCGACCGGACGGTAGTAGCCGGTTTCCGCCCGGGAGAGATCGGATTCGTCGCCCTCGTCCAGGGCGGCCCGCCGCGGCAGGGCCTCGAGCGCGCTCGAGATGGCATCGGCGCTCTCGACGCCGAACTCGCGGGCCTCGTAACTGGCAGTCGCGACTGCGCCGATCGTTTCACCGGGCTCGTATCCCATGCCGACGACGACGGGTTCGCCACGGAGTTCCGGTTCGCGAAGGCGCTCGCAGCCGGCGTAGAAACAGTCGGCGTCGACGTGACAGACGATGCGATCCTCGTCGTCGCCGTCTTCGACACCCGGTAACCGTGGCCCGTCGGACATGCGCGTACTGAGCGGTTCGTCCGAACCGTAGTGAACCTTGGGTCATGCGACCGGTTCGGTCGACGAACAGGCTTATTACACAGTCGTCTCATGCAGAATGTATGGGTCAGTTGGAGGGAACGCGGTTACGGCGGCGGGCGGTGCTTCTCGGGGCGAGCCTGGCACTGCCCGGGGCAGCCGGCTGTCTCGAAATCGATACGGGCGGCGAAAACACCGTCGACAACAGCGGGAACGGCGACGGAAACGGTGACGACGATGTCGACGGCGGTGGCGACACACTCGCCGAACCGACGGCGCCCGAACCCGGGTTCATCGTCGGCGACAGCGCCGACGCCGACTACGAGACACTCCAGAACGCCTACGATTCGCTCGAGTCCGGTGACGTGATCGGCCTCGAACCTGGCGAGCACACGGTCCAACTCGATGTCGACAACGCCGATGTCGGCGACGGCGAGGATCTGGTCAAGACCTACACCTACGTCGGACTCGCGGACGATCCCGACGAGACCTCGATCGAGTTCGTCCAGCCCGAAGCGACCTCCTACATCGTTCGTGGCCCGCAGCGATTCAGGCCCGAGGACGGTGCGCCAGGCTTCTGGCATCTGACAGTCGATATTCCAGAGACGGTGTCGTTCGCACGGATCGGTGCCTACGAGGACGACAGCGACAAACTCGACGACTACCTCGACGAGATCTTCGAGGACGAGGACGACCGCGAGGACCATCTCGCCGCCCACTTTGAGGCGTCCGAGGAGGACGACCTCACCGAAATCTATCCAAACGAGCAATCCACCGTCAACTACTGCGTCGTCGACGGCTCGTTCGACGGCCCGGTCAGCGCCTACGAGACGACGTTTACCGACGAGGTCTTCTACGAGGTGTCTCCGACCAACTGTCGGTTCTACGACGATGTCGGCGGACCGAGAGTGACCGCCAATCACTGCCAGTTCGACGGCCGAGTCGACGGCGACGGCGGCTGGGTCTACAACAGTACCATCGAGGGAATCGCGAGCCTGAACAACCTCACGATGGTTCGCTGTGAACTCCACAGCGGACTGAACGTCACCGGCGGCGGCAACGTCGACGACTGCGAGATCCAGTCTAAACCCGATACCGACCGCGCGATCGACATCCTGAGCAGGTACGACGTCGCTATCGAACACTCCGAGATCTACGGGACCATCCGATCGAACGAGGACGGCTCCTACATCGACCGCCTCGAGATGAACGTCGTCGACGCCCCCTCGAGCGCCCGGTTCGTCATCGACGGCGCACCGGCGACGAACATCTATCTCAACGTCTTCCGTGGCGGCGACGTTCGCATCACGACCGACACCGGCGACCTCTCGTCGTTCCCCAGCGACGACATCGATCTCTACGATTCCGAACGGGAGCTGGGGAACTACTACGCCGAGTGGGCGGGCGTCGACGCGGCCGACGAGGGCCTCCTCGAGACGCGAACGCTGCCCGGCGAAGACGGTGAGATGGATCGGTTCCCGCTCGCTACCGACGATATCGAAGCGTACGCTGCCGAAGCCGAGGCGGAAGACGAAGCAGACGACGATTGAGACGAACTGCTGGAAGTCAGTTCCGACGCGACCGCAAGACGTGTCACATTACTTTCAGTTATACTCCCGCCAGCGGCTGCCACACTCGGTGCACTTGAAAAATCGCGTCGGCGGTTCGTCCGCGGAGGCGGTCTGTTTGAGCGTGTACCAGGCTTCCTGATTCCCACACTCGTCACAGACGACGTCGGTCGAGGTCGGTTTCCCTTCGAAGTTCGCGTCTTCGCTCGACTCGATGACGTCGTCGTCGGTCTGGGCTTCCGTCGTGACGAACGCGTCCTCGAGATCGCGGTCACGATCTGTCGCAGCGCCACAGTCGGCGTTCGTACACTCCATCTGCTCGCCGTCTGCTTTCATCATCGACCCGCACTCGTCGCAAAATTGCATAGCCGTCCGTACGCGCTCGGTCGGCAAAAATATACTGTCGTCGCCGCCACGTCCCCTAAACGGTGCCCGGGCCATCGGCGAGCGGAGCCGTCGATTGGCACCGGCTGTCGGCCACCGGTATCAGTGCCGGTCGTCCTCGAGTGCCTCGTCCTCGAGGACGATCGGACAGTCGGCGACGCGAAACGTGCCCAGTGCAGCCAATTCGATGATGTCGGTGTCCTCGCGGGTACACGCGACCGTCGGGGGTTTGGCGAAGTGCTCGCACTGGTGGCAGTAGTTTTGGGCGTCGATCTCGCGAATCTCGCGATCTGTCTCACCGATCGGGACCGACGTGCCGTCCTCGAGGCGCTCCCAGAGGCGATCGCTATCGATTTCGGTGACGGGTTCCTGATCGAATAGTTCGTCGACATCGTCGGTCGTCGATCGGGCACTGGAGCTGGCGGTTGCACCGTCGTCATCGACGCGAGCGGCGAGCTCGCCCAGTGGAACCGCCGGTTCCGCCGGAGAAACTCGGTCGTCATCGGTATCGATGTCTGTCTCGTCAGCGGGGCCGATCGATCGGTCCGCGTCGTGGCTGTCGTCGTCGATCGTCTCGTCAGGGTCGTCGATCGGTCGATCGGTCGCCTCGGTGTCTCGGTCCGTCATGAGTGGGGGTCCGGGGAAGGGGTCGATTCCTCCGCATCGGCGCCAGCCTCGTTCGTCGACTCGTCGATTGCCTCCGATTCGACGGCCTCGAACACGTCGTCGGTTTCGGACGCCGGATCGTCGCTTCCCTCGAGTGCAGGTGGGTCGCCGGTCACGAGCGTGTCCGAGCCGAAAAAGGAGGTGTTTTCGACGACATCGACGATGGAGGATCCACAGTCCGGACAGGCGGGTTCGGTCAGTAATGCGATGTCGACGCTCGCGCCACAGTCTTCACAGGTGGCGGATCTGATACCGGCCCTGTTCGCTGCACGTTGGAGATCCGCGAGCGCGGTGTGTCGACGTTCGCGTTCGACGATTTCGTCGTACTGGCGTCGAAGCTCGAGGACGGCTCGAGCCAGTGTCGTGGATCGATCGTCGAACTGATCGACGCGGTCCAGCAGATCTTCGAGGATCGTTTCGAAGTTCTCGAACCCGCCCTCGAGTCGGTCCTCGAGGTCGTCGACATCCGCACGGATCACCTCGAGGTCGTCGGCCGCAGCATAGCTGGGGTGGTCGTGGTCGGCCGGCGCTTTCGCGTCGGCTTCGCGTTTGACCTGGATCACGCGCGAACGCACGTCTTCGATGAGATCCGTGAACTCCGCACGGTGGTCCTCGAGATCGTTCTCGACGTCCTCGAGTTGCTGTGTCACCTCCTCGAGTTGCCTGTCGATCTCCGCGCTGGTATCGGCGTTGCCCGGTATTTCGTCGGCGGTCGAGACCGAGTGCGCTGCCGTTACCAGTCGTCGGCAGAGTTCGTCACGAGTCTGGCCCTGTTCGGCGGCGATATCGGCCAGCCAGTCGTCGACGTCGGGCGGGAGTGAAATCGAGACACTGCCGCGGTATTGGTCGTCGCCCGCCATTTCTTCGGGGTTGGGTCGACCGCCAGATAAGGATTGTTGCCGTCAGCGGATCTTCCGGACGTTGCTGATATCGAAGCCGCCGTCACCGATCTCCGTCTCGAACCGGACGATGTTCTCGTCTTCGAGTCTCGAGAGAACCCCACGGAACTCCTGGACGACCAGCGTTCGGGCGCGTTCGGAGCCGCCGCTTTCCCACTCAAACCGAAGCGTGCCGTCGGTCGCCTCCTGGAGTCGTCCAAACTGGGTCGACGAAAGAACGTCGGCATTGACCAGTAGGAGGACCAAACCACCCCAGCGGTGAGAGGCCCGTGCAAGCCCCTTCAGTAGGACGGTCAGATCTGCCCAGCCGAGGTCGTCGTCGGCCGCGGACACGAGATCGGAGATCGAGTCGACGACGACCAGATTCCCGGCAGCGTGGTCCGTCAGATACGACGCGAACGCCTCGAGAACGTCGCTGTCGCCGGTGTGATCGCCAAGTTCGGTAATGTCGCCCGGGCTAGCGGCGTACCACTCGCGAGGGACCGGTGTCAGCTGGAAGTACTGCTTGGCCAACTCGACGAACTCGACGTCGTTCATCCCAGCGTCGACGAGCTCGTCATCCAGGACCACCGACATTTCGTCGGTAACGGCGCTTCGCTCGTGGGTAAAGGAGAGATAGTGTATTTCTTCGGGGACGGTCGTCCCCTCGGCGACGTCACCGTAATGAAGGTCGAACAGCTCGTGATCGGCCCTTGCGAGCCCGTTTATGAGCGCGCTCGTGTAGCAAAACTCGCGGGCACCGGCTCCTGACTGGCCCGCGAGTAAGACGACGCTTCCGGCAGGTGCTCCGCCACCGATCATCCGATCGAGCCGGGAGACGCCAAGTGGCATCCGCTCCATACCCGCCACTCTCGTGGCACTTGCTTACCAGTTGTGGCATCCACCGTCGAGTCGATCGCCCGTTTCGCCGATGCCGTCGACCGTCGCACCCGTCGTCGACGGCTGGGAGACGACGACCCGTCCCTCGAGTCCGTGTGTTGCAAGGGCTTGCTCGGCCGCGCGTTTCGCTTCCGTGGCGTGGCGGCGGTCGGTCACGCCGTAGACGACCGGTCCCCACGACGACTGGCCGACGCCGGAGAGCACCGGACAGTCCTCGAGCGTCTCGACGAGCGATCCGGCGGGTGGCCGAAAGACGCCGCCCTGGGCGTCGGCGTACCAGGATCCGTTCTTCCGGCCGATCTCGGCGATCGCCTCCCCGAAGGCCTCGAGTCGGCCGGCGGCGACCGCGGGCAGGAGTTTTCGGGTGAGGACGCCGGCGAGTTCGTCGGCGACTGCGGGGTCGGCTCGTTCGACGACCGCACGCATGCTCGCGTCTTCGTCGTCGCCGCTACGGCCGGGATCGGCGTCGGGGACGACGACGAGAAATCGCCACGTTTCGGGGAGGTCGTGACGGGCGACGATCGGTGGCACCGTCCAGTCGCCTTCGGCCGGCGGCTCGGTCGTAAACCGGTTCGTCGGATGGCCGGCGTCGACGACGAAGCCGCCCGCTTCGAACGTCGCGACGCCGACGCCGCTGCGGCCGCCTCGACCCATCGCCGGTGCGTTCGCTCTGACGGCCGGCTCGAGGTCGTGAGCCCGCGCTGTCGCCGCAAGGACCGCCAGGGCGAGTTGCGTGCCGCTGCCGAGTCCGACGTGGCGGGGAAGTCGCTGATCGACCGTTAGCCTGACACCCGACACGTCGAGTGCATCGACGGCCCGACTCGCATACTCCTCGGCAAGTGAATCTGCCGTCTCGACGGTGGCTGCCGGCTCGGCCGTTACCGTCACGCTCGGCTGCTTGAGCCCGACGCCGATCCCCCCGTAGAGGCGTCTGCGGGCGAGCGAGAGGTTCTGAAAGCCGACGTGGAGGCGAGCCCCGGTCGTAACGGTCGCGCGAACCATGTGCTACCCGTCCGTAGGAAACCATCCCGCAAGGGGGTTTCGACGGTGGCAACGTCTGGGAACGATGGAGACGAGCGTCGAGACTCGAGTTCCGGTGTATCGTCGATCCGAGACGAGTTCCGGCCGGATCCGCCTCGTCGGAATCAGTACCGTTCCAACCGTCGACTGCTGAGCGACACCGATACCCGCTGCATGATTTCGCACACCAGTGCGCGCTCAGGAGGATACTAGTGGCTTCCCAAGCCTGCACTGCTGGGTCGAACCAGTTGGCGGGTGTCGGTTCGACCCAGCAGTCGACGGTTGGGAGGGTACTAGTGTGGATTCGAAAATCCTGGCTATGGGATCAATCGACGGGGCAAGTCGAACGGTACGAAACGCCCGGTTGGCTACGAGGATCCCGTTCATCCGGTCTGCTGTACCGTTTTATTGGAGCGACCGCGAGCGCTCGTGGTCGCTCCATACCGACTCACAGCAGTCCGTATCAGTGGACGGATACCTCGTAGTAATCGGTATACTTGACGAGGTCGCAGGTGTGGAACCCTTCGGCAACAGCACTCTCTACCGCATCGTCGGTCGACTCGGTGAGTGACGGCAGTTCCGCTTTCGCACGCTCGCCTAGCTCGTCGTAGTGACAGACTCGGGAGTCAGCTGGAACGTCGTCGACGCGTTCGAGTGTGATTGTCTTACTCATGGTCGTATACAACACACATCGAGCGAAACGTATTCAACTTTTCCACGCAAATTTTCCGTGAACATTCACCACAGTCTCCGAACTGAGGGGTAATATCATACAAACGTCCACTTGCGTGTCGAAAACAGTGTGACTGTCTATCGCTTCGCTGCTTCGCCACCGGTGTGTCCCTAGTTACCACGGCAGGCCCCAACGTATGGGTTTTTTCTGGCGGTTCGGCGAAGATCGGTCGAAGAATATCGAAACCTATTCACGTGGGTATGTGGCCCTGAGTAGCAATGGAACGAACCGTCGTGACCACTCACGACACCGTCTGCGAACGGATCGTTACAGCGGTCGCAGAACTCGAGGATGTCGATCCGGTGGAGTTACCCCCGTTGTTCGACGTCGTCGACCCCGACGCGTTATCGACGATCTTTCGGTCGACGACCACGAGTGGTCCCAGAACCGGACAGGTTTCGTTTCCGTACGCCGGTTACGACATCTCGATCGAGTTCGGCGACGAGACCGTCCTTCGAATCACGTGATACGGGGTGGTGTCCCGATTGACCGGCAACTCCGCCAGGTCCTGTCGTTGCGCCGGAACTGACTTACAGCAGTCGGTCTGAGTCGTTGCTGTGAGCGAAAATCGCGTCGTTCAGGGACGGATGGTTACGAGAAAATCGCTCGCCGAACTCATCGAAGGCGAGTCAGTGATGGACGCCGAACCGATCGAAGACGCCGACCGGGACTGTCCGGAGTGTGGCGGTGACGTCCTCGAGGTCGGCTACATGCCGTCAGTGACGGCGTTTGTCACCGGCTGGAAATGCCAGGAGTGTGACTGGGCCGAGACCGACAGGGAGTAGCCAGCGCGAGTTCTTAGAGGAACCCACCCCACTCGAGGAGACACACGAGCGCTGCCAAAAAGACGTGTTCGCCGTCGACGACGAAACCGTAAAACAGCGGCCCACGGTCCGCCCTCGCAAACGGTGTGTAGGCGGTGACGTAGCCGTTCATCGCGAGGACGACGAGAAACGCCTGAGCGAGCGCCGTCTCGAAGACGACGATCACGACGGCGATGGCGACGGTGGCGGTTGCGACCAGCGATCCGATCCGGGTCACCCGTGGACCGAAGACGTTGGGGACCGTCGAAACTCCCGCTTCGCGGTCGCCCTCGATGTCTTTGATATCGAATATCACGGCGGCGATGGTGATCATCGCGAACACGTAGCCGGCCAGAAAGAGGATCTCGAGCGCCAGGAGCTGGCCATAGTAGTAGCCAACGCCCAGCGGGATCCCAGCCCAGGCCCCTCCGACGAAGCAGTTTTTCACCAGGAAGACGCGCTTGATTCCGCCGTAGGAGTACGCCAGTGCGACGACGAGTGGTAACCCCAGATACACCGCGCCGGGGAGGCCGAGAGCCACTGCAGCGACGATCGCCCCGAGGTATAGCCCGACGCCGACGGCGAGCCAGCCGGCCCCGTATCGCTTCGCAAACGCCGCGCGCCGGGGGACGTTCTGTTCGTCTTCGTCGAGGTCGGTGAACCGATTGACCGTGTAGACGAACATCGTCGCAGCGAAGACGATAAACAGCGGTATCGCCTCGAGGGGCAGTCCCGCCAGAATCATCGTCGTGACTGCCACGCTCGTGGTCGCCAGCGAAATAACGAGATTGCTATGGACCAGTGTCCGAACGACCCCAATCAGGGCCGAGACCGGTCGAGACTGTCCAGTACTCGAGGGTGAGTCGATCACGAGCGCGGCCCTCTGTTGCCCGACGACTGTCGAGGGGCAGCCGTCGTCGACGACCGCCAGGTCACGTGCGATCCACCACTACTGTAGCCGTAGCGGACGGACGAACTTGGTGATTGTGGGGGGCTGCAGACGGCCTTCGAAAACTGCCACAACGTTCACGTCTGTTGGCCGGTTCCGACAGCGAACAGTATAAATTGCCGACGACCGTTTTGGGAGTATGGGACGGATCGAGTTGACGAACAGTCAACAACATATTTTGACGGTACTTATTAATCACTACCAAGCCGCCGACGAGCCGATACCCGCGAAAGATATCGCTAGCGAAGTCGATCGCGAACCACGGACGGTCCGCAACCAGATGTCGAGTCTGAAAGATCTCAGCCTCGTCGAAGGCATTCCAGGACCCGCTGGTGGGTACAAACCGATGGAAAACGCCTACGATATTCTCGACCGGGAGGAACTCGAGGATCCGGAAATGGCTGTCCTCGCCCGGGAGTTCGACCGTGTCGATGCAATCGTCGACGCGATCACGTTTCCGAACGTCCACCATCCGGATGTCTGCCGGGCGCGGATCCGCTTTCAGCAGTCGATTCAGGAGTTCGACGAAGGTGATGCCATCGCGATCGGTGCGATGCCCGACTCCGAACTGCTGCTTGCGGGTGAGATCGAAGCGATCGAAACGACCCGCAATCAGATTATTCTCGACGTCACTCAAATCGAGGCCTAACGGTACGTCGGCGGTGCATACGCGATTCGCGACCTCGTATTGCGTATCGGTATCGACCACGAGCGAGCATCGACAATCAACGTCTGAGAAGCGATACACCAGAGAAGCGCCCGATCGAGCACTCTCGAGGTGATCTATCGGCAAAGTTCGGACGGCTGTGTGTCTTTCGGTGTTGCCTATTGAAATAGTACACAAAATCAGCTAGTCGAAGCACGGTATCGGAACGGTAGCGACGTGGAGTTGATACTCGTCTGGCGATTCCGGTAGCGAGTGGAAACTGGCAGGATTTAAGCAAGGTCGGCACGGCCGTTCGAATGGCTATGAAACTACACGAGTATCAGGCGAAGCAGGTCTTCGCCGACGCTGGCATTCCGACGCCGGCGTCAGCACTCGCCTCCGACGTCGACGGCGCGGTCGCCGCGGCCGAGGAGATCGGGTATCCAGTCGCGATCAAAGCGCAGGTACAGGTCGGTGGCCGGGGCAAAGCCGGCGGCATCAAACTCGTCGACGACCAGGACGAGGCTCGGGACGCGGCCTCCCAGATTCTCGGGATGGATCTCAAGGGCTACCACGTCGACCGCGTGCTCGTCGAGGAAGCCGTCGACTTCACGAACGAACTCTACGTCGGTATCACGATGGACCGCGGCGAGGGCAAGCCCGTCGCGATGGTCTCGACCAAGGGCGGCGTCAATATCGAGGAAGTCGCCGAGGAAGATCCTGACGCGATCGCCCGCGAACATATCGATCCTGCCTTCGGGATGCACCCATACCAGGCCCGAAAGGCCGTCTACGACGCCGGCGTCGACAAGTCGATCGCCAACGACGTCGCGAGCGTCCTCACGACGCTGTACGACCTCTGGGAGAGTCGGGATGGCTCCGACGCCGAGATCAACCCACTGATGGTCACAGCTGACGACGACGTTATCGCAGCCGACGCCGTGATGAACATCGACGAAGACGCACTCTTCCGCCAGCCCGAACTCGCCGAGATGGAAGAGGAAGCTGCCGGCGGCGACGAACTCGAGCAAAAAGCCGACGAGTACGGCTTCGACTACGTCCGCCTCGAGGGTAACGTCGGCATCATCGGCAACGGCGCCGGCCTCGTGATGACGACGCTCGACCTCGTCGACTACTACGACGGCGAGCCGGCGAACTTCCTAGACGTCGGTGGCGGCGCGAAAGCGGCCCGCATCGCGAACGCGCTCGATATGGTCTTCTCCGACGACAACGTCGACGCCGTCGTCTTCAACATCTTCGGCGGCATCACCCGCGGCGACGAGGTCGCCCGGGGGATCAACGAAGCGCTCGAGCAGTTCGACGAGATTCCCAAGCCCGTCGTCGTTCGACTCGCCGGCACCAACTGGGAGGAAGGGATGGAGATTCTAAACGAAGACCTCGTGACGGTCGAACAGACCCTCGAGGATGCGGTCGAGCGTACCGTCGCGTACGCCGCGGAGGTGAACGAATAATGAGTGTGCTAGTCGACGACGACACGCGCGTCGTGGTACAGGGCATCACCGGCGGGGAAGGCAAATTCCACGCCGAACAGATGATGGAATACGGCACGAACGTCGTCGCCGGAGCGGTTCCGGGCAAGGGTGGACAGGAAGCCGCCGGCGTTCCCGTCTACGATACGGTCCACGAGGCCGTCGAGGAAGAAAACGCAGACACCTCGGTCATCTTCGTCCCGCCGGCGTTTGCCGGCGACGCCGTCTTCGAGTCGCTCGACGCCGACCTCGAGCTCGCGGTCGCGATTACGGAAGGCATCCCGACTCAGGATATGGCTCGGGTCAACAAGCGTCTGACCGAAACCGACACGCGACTCGTCGGTCCGAACTGTCCCGGTCTCATCACCCCCGGCGAAGCCAAACTCGGTATCCTCCCCGGAAACATCTTCTCGGAGGGCAACGTCGGTCTCGTCTCCCGATCCGGGACGCTGACCTACCAGGTCGTCGACAATCTCACGAACCGCGGGATCGGCCAGACGACCGCCATCGGCATCGGCGGCGATCCGATCATCGGCACGGACTTCGTCGACGCCCTCGAACTCTTCGAGAACGACGACGACACCGACGCCATCGTCATGTGCGGTGAAATCGGTGGCGAAGACGAAGAAGAAGCGGCTGCGTTCATCGACGAAAACGTCGAGACGCCGGTCGCCGGCTTCATCGCCGGCCGAACCGCGCCGCCGGGCAAACGGATGGGCCACGCCGGTGCGATCGTTTCCGGCTCCGGAACCGGGACCGCCGAAAGCAAGATCTCCGCACTGAACGATGCTGGCGTCCCAGTCGGTGACACCCCCGAAGAAGTCGCCGACCACATCGAAGAGTTCCTCGCGTAACGACACCGGCTCGACGTTTTTCTTATCGACTCGCACGCCGTGCCTGCAACGCAGTTCGTTCCCGCCAGCTCCAGGCGAGAGCCACGACGAACGCGACCGTGACGGCGGTAAACAGCAACCAGTTGAGCACCGTCGGACCGCCATAGGGGGAGGCCGGGACGAGCACGCGAATCAGCTGTGTCATGGCCGCGACGAGAAACATCAGTCCGAATACCGACGAAATTGCGATCCAGACCCCGTTTCGGAACGCATCAGTCGTCTCCTGTGCGTCAGCCTCGCTCCGCTCACTCGGTTCTTCCGGTGGATCGGGCTCCGTTCGATATGAATGTCCCATGGTGACGTGAAGCACTCCCAGGGAGAAAACTGTGTCTAGTGGATCGTCTAGAAGTCAATAGAGAGTCAGTTACGCCTCGTCCGAACATCCCGTCCGAGCTCGAGTGTTCCCGTACGATCGACCTGTCCACGACCGATTGCCAGGTTAAAACGGGTTGAGCTTCGCGAGGAGTCGACGAACGAATCCGGGTGAATCGTCGTCAGTGTCGTCGTCAGCGGCGGATGCGGGGACATCCGCTGTTTCGGACTCGTGAACGGCGAGTGCCTGGCTGTCTTCGTCGTCGCTCGCCGGGGCAACCGATTCGGCTGCACTCGAATTGCAGTCTTGTGTTTCGGCCGTCGCCGACTCGAGTGTTTCTTCCCCACCGTCGTCGTTCGGTTCGGCGGCCGATTCTGCAGTCACTGCATCCGACTCGACTGGGGCCGACTCCGATTCTGTCGAATCGGCTTCAGCCGCCGGCGACGATTCTGTCGTGTCCGAATCGACCACCGTCGGTTGTGTCGACCCGGACTCGAGGTCGGCGTCGCGTTCGGCGTCCTCGACGGCACGAGCGTCGGTGGTGGCCGGTTCGGCGTTGCTATCGGGTGTCTCGGGGTCGTCCGTTTCGGTATCGTCGCCGCCCGTATCCGTCCCAACGCCGGCGTCGTCGGCCCCGCTCCAGTCCACCGAGTCGGCGTCGGCATCCTCTTCAGTCTCGATCCAGAGAAACTCCTGGTCTTTCGTGCGGCCGGTGAGCAAAAGGTCGGCGAGTTCGTCGTCGTCGGGTCGCAATGCGTCGTCGAGTGGCTCGTGATCCGGATCGGGTTCGTCGGCACTCGCGATGATGTCGTCGGGGCTCTCGTCGGCGAGCACTTCGTCCGCGCCGTCCGAGTCGACGTCGCTTTTCAACTGTCCGAAGACCGACGCGGCAGTCTGGTCTTCGATATCACTGGCGTCGTCAGCCGCTGCATCCTCGTCCTCGGCCGACGCTGTCTCCTTCGATCGATCGACCTCCGCCTCGGGTGACTCCTCGTTGATCCCCCCGAACAGTTCCTCGGCACTCGAGCCGACATCGAGATCGCCCTCGCCCGATTTGTTGTCGATCGTACTGTCGGTCATGGACTCGTTCTGTACCACTACATTATCACACGTAATTAAGTTTTGGAATTTTTTCAGTCACGACCGTCGAGAGACGGAGTACAATAGCGTGACGGCCACCGCGTGCCGGCTGCCGTGTAATCGGTGGTCGAATGCACAATAATATCGATAAACCCGTGGCGAACGAAAAGTTCCAATCGCCAGCGGATCGCTACGCCGGCGTTCGGTCTCGTGGGGTGGGGCGCGTACAAACGCTTATTGTCTGACGCGACAAACGTCAGCAATTGCCATGACTGGAATCGAATACGACGACTTCCTGGACCTCGAGTACGAGCCAACCGCGTCGGATCTGATCTGTGAATTTCGCATCGATCCGGCCGAAGACATGAGCCTCGAGGCCGCAGCCAGTCGAGTCGCCTCGGAATCGTCGAACGGCACGTGGGCGGCGTTGCACGTCGCCGAGGACGAGTTGACCCACCTCGGCGCGGTCGCCTGTGACATCGACGGCCAGCGGATCACCGTCGCCTATCCCGCCGAGCTGTTCGAGTCGGGGAGTATGCCACAGATCCTCTCGTGTATCGCGGGAAATATTTTGGGTATGAAAGCGGTCGACTCGATCCGCCTCGAGGACTGTGAGTGGCCCGAGTCGATCGTCTCGGGATTTCCCGGCCCCCAGTTTGGTACGAGCGTCGCTCGCGAGAAACTCGACGCCGGTGCGCGTCCGATTCTGGCGACGGTGCCTAAACCCAAGGTGGGGCTCTCGACGGACGCCCACGTCCGCGTCGGCGAGGAGGCCTGGCGCGGCGGCGTCGACCTCCTGAAAGACGACGAGAACCTCACTGACCAGGCGTTCAACCCGTTCGAGGACCGACTCGCGGAGAGTCTCGCGGCCCGTGATCGCGTCGAGGAAGACGTGGGCGAACGAAAGGACTACCTCGTCAACGTCACCGCGGAGACGACCGAGATGCTCGAGCGCGTCGATCTGGTGGCCGAACACGGGGGTGGCTTCGTCATGGTCGACGTCATTACCTGCGGCTGGTCGGCCGTCCAGAGCGTCCGCGAGCGCTGTGAAGACCACGGGCTCGCAATCCACGCCCACCGCGCGATGCACGCCGCCTTCGATCGACTCGAGCACCACGGCGTCTCGATGCGCGTCCTCGCCCAGATTGCCCGCCTCTGTGGCGTCGACCACATCCACACCGGGACTGCGGGGCTCGGCAAACTCGCGAACGAGGATACCCCTGGTATCAACGACTGGCTCCACGGCGATTGTCACGGCCTCGAGCCCGTCCTCCCGGTCGCCTCCGGCGGGCTCCACCCCGGCGTCGTCGACCAGCTCATCGACGCCCTCGGGACCGACATCTGTATCCAGGCCGGCGGCGGCATCCACGGCCACCCCGACGGCACCCACGCGGGTGCGAAAGCACTTCGGCAGGCCACCGAAGCGAGCCTCGAGGGCGTGAGTCTCGCGGACTACGCGACGGATCACGAGGAACTGGCGACCGCGCTCGAGAAGTGGGGGGCGGAGACGCCGCGGTAGTCGTGCTGGTCGGGAGCCGGCCTCGCGTCAGGTTCGATCGACGAACGCGACGATGTGGTCGGCGATCTCCTCGCCGGCGTCTTCCTGGAGAAAGTGTGCCGCGTCGTCGATCCAGACGTCGGGTTGCTCGGTCGCGGTCGGGATGTGGTGTCGCAGTGGATCGCGGTCGTGAGAGGTGATCGGGTCGTCACTCGCGAAGAGGACGAACGCCGGTTTCTCCCACTCGCCGAGACGGTCCTGCGTTTCGGCGAACAGCTCCGCCCCTGGGTCGTCGGGAGACTGTGGAACGAGACCCGGAAACGTCCGCGCAGCGGCCTTGTACCGATCGTCGGGAAACGGCGCACGATAGGCGTCGACGACGTCGTCCGAGAGGTCCCGGTAGCAGCCGCCTTCGACCAGTCGACCGATGTCGAGATGGTCGGTCGTCGCCACCATCTCGGAAAACTCCTTCCATCGATCGCTCATCTCCTGGGTTCCGTCGGGGACGCCGGTGTTCATCGGGACGAGCCGTGCGAATCGGTCGGGTTCGTGGGTCGCGAGCGGAAGGCCCAGAACCCCACCCCAGTCCTGACAGACGAGGGTGATGTTCGTCAACTCGAGTGTCTCGACGAACGTCTTGAGAGCGCTGTAGTGCATCTCGACCGTGTACTCGTCGCGATCCTCGTATCTGTCCGAGCGGCCACAGCCGATCAAGTCGGGGACGACGACACGGCCGCGCTCGGCCAGCGTGGGCATCATCTTCCGGTAGAGAAACGACCACGTGGGCTCGCCGTGCAGACAGAGGAACGTCTCCTCGGCGTTGCCATCGCTACCGTCGCCGGCTTCGACGTAGGCCATCCGCAGGTCGCCGACGTCGACGTACTGGGGCTCGTAATCGAAGTTCGGAACGTCCTCGAATCGTGCTTCCGGGACACTGAGAACCATATGTCGTGAGACACCATACCACTATTCAAGGATTGTGAAACAGAAACAAACCACGAACACGTTGACGAGGTGTAACGAGAGAACGGGCGTGAATCCGTCCGGAAGAAACCCCATTCGAGACAGGACAAAGCATACAGCGATTCGAACTGTATTTCCGACATGTTCCGCCCATCCCGTCGTACCCTCCTCGCTTCCATCGGTGGGCTCGTCCTCAGTGGCTGTCTCTCCCGTGGTTCTCGAGGGGAATTGCCCGTCGAGGGAACGTTTCCCAACGGCTACCCCGAGTACGACGACGTCGAGCGCGTCGTCGCCTACGGCGAAATCGACCCCGACACGACGCCGATCTACCTCGAGCCCTCGACGACGACGCTCACCGAGAACGAGGGCGCAACGTTTACGTTGACCAACGCCGCCGGACGGACGTTCGCGCTCAATCCCTACGGCTGGCGGCTCCACAAACGGGTCGACGACAGATGGTACCACGTCGCACCTTGGGAAGTCCCCCTCCCGTTGACCAATCTACGGGCCGGCGACAGCCACGTGTGGACGCTGCGCGTCGACAACGCAGCCCTCGAGCCCGGCGGATCACCCGACCGAGGCGGCGGTCAGGAGCCGAATCCGATCGCCGGCCTCGGCGGCGGCGAGTACGCGTTCGGTACCCGCGGCTGGTTCGAAGACGAATCCCACGAGGACGCCATCGGGTTCAGCGCCCGGTTCGACCTCGAGACCGAACCGCTCGAGTTGACGCCGTCGGATGCGATTTCGGAGACAAAATGGGACGACGAAACGCTCGTGGCGATGTCCGATCGGGGTGACGCGGACAGCGACTCGACGCGACTTGGCGCCTACGAACTGGTCCGCACCGACGACGATGTCCGGGGTGATCCCCACATCACCGAAACGCTGATGCGAAACGATCAGTTGCGCGATGTCGTCGCGCTGGCTCGCGAGTACGACGCCGACCGCGTTCGGCTCAAGGAGTACGACGGTACCCACCCGATCTTCGGCAGCCGGGACGACGGCTACTACGAGTACGACGGCGAGACGTACGAGATTTCGACGCGCGAACTCGAGGGCGACGAGACGGACGAGTAACCGGCTGGAGTCGGTACGGCTGGAGTTGGCCGGGCACAGTCAAATATCGTGAGTATCCACAACGGTTATATCCTCGTTAACCACTTTTCTAGTCGTGGTTTACGAGACAGGCAACGAGACGGTCGACGATGCACTCGAGCGCGTGCTGGCCGGCGAGCAACTCGACCGGACCGACGGACTGGCACTGATAGCCCAGCCGGTCGAGCCCCTCGCCGACGCCGGTGCGGTCGTGCGCGATCAGTTCGGCGACGGCACGGTCGACGCGTGCTCGATCGTCAACGCGAAAGCGGGCAACTGCGCCGAGGACTGCGGCTTTTGCGCGCAGTCGGTCCACTTCGACACCGGTATCGACACCTACGGCTTTCTCGGCCCGGAGAAGATCCTCGAGGCGGCCAAGCGAGCCGAACGCGACGGCGCCCAGCGCTTTGGCATTGTCGTCGCCGAGAAAGGCGTCTCGAAGGAGAACCGTCCCGAGGAGTGGCAGGATGTCCTCGAGTCCATCCGTCGCGTCCGCGACGAGTGCGATCTCGAGGTCGACGCCTCGCTGGGGATTCTCACCGAGGAAGAGGCCGCGATCCTCGCCGACGAAGGGATCAATCACTACAATCACAACATCGAGACCTCGCCGAACTACTTTCCCGAGATCGTCGAGACCCACAGCTTCGAGGATCGGGTACAGACGCTCGAGGTCGCCAAAGAGGCCGGTATGGACCTCTGTGCCGGCGTCATCCTCGGTATGGGCGAGTCGCCGACCGACCGCGTCGAGGCCGCGATCGCGCTACAGGACATCGGTATCTCCTCGCTGCCGGTCAACGTCCTTAATCCCGTCGCGGGGACGCCACTCGCTGAGCGAGGTGTCGACATCACTACCGAGGAGATCGTCAAGACGGTCGCCGTCTACAAACTCCTTCATCCCGACTCGCGGGTTCGACTCACCGGCGGCCGGGAGGTCAACCTCGAGCCCGAGGAACAGCACCTCCCCCTCGAGGCCGGCGCCGATGGTATCCTCACCGGCGACTACCTCACGACGGAGGGCCAATCGCCCGCCGAGGATATCGAAATCATCGAGCGCGCCGGCCTCGAGCCGAATCGGGAGACGAACGCGTTCGATCCCGAGGCGGTCAAAGCACGCCACGGTAATTCGGAGACAGCGGCGAGTGAGACGGCCCCGGACGACGCGGCCGCGAGTACAGGTCCAACCTCGAGTGACGCGACCGTAAATACGGATCCGGAACCGAGCGATGACTGACCAACACGCGCTAGCCAACGACGAGCGACCGACACGCGCTACCCGACAACGACGATAATGGACGAAATCACGTTTGCAGTACTTGGCACCGGTGGAATCGGCCGACGAGCACTCGAAGTGAGCCAGCACAAGGACGCCCTGACGCCGGTCGCGGCCTGTGATCGCCACGGGACCGCGATCGACTTCGACGGCCTCGATGTCGACGAACTGCTCGCCGCGACGGAAGGGAATATCGACAGCGGACCGGGTGACGACGAGATTGCGACCGACGGCGGGTCGGGTGCGACGGCGGCCGACGGCGTTGGGCCGACGCAGCAACGAGATACCGGCGGCGACGGCGTCAAACAACACGGCGACGGCAAAGGCGTCGTCGCCTCGAGTCAAGCTCGTGCGAGCGAGGACCCGATTCAGGACGTCATCGACCACGGCGATGGGATCGACGCGGTCTTGCTCGCGGTGCCGAACTACGAGCACGACTTCATCCCACGGACGGCAGATCGGTTTCTCGAGGGTGGCTACGCGGGCGTGTTGATCGACGTGCTCAAGCGCTCGCGCGTGATCGACATGCTCGACGAGCGCAGCGCGGACTTCGAGGATGCCGGCATCACCTTCGTCTGTGGCGCTGGCGCGACGCCGGGACTCTTGACAGGTGCCGCGGCACTCGCCGCCCAGTCGTTCGTCGAGGTCACCGAGGTCGAGATCTGGTGGGGCGTTGGCCTCAAGTCGGGCTACGAGGACAACCGCGGCACGGTCCGCGAAGATATCGCTCACCTGCCGGGATACGACATCGAGACCGCACGCGAGTTGAGCGACGAAGAGATCGAAGCGATCATCGACGACCACGACGGCGTCATCGAGTTCCAAGACATGGAACACGCTGACGACGTCCTCTTAGAGCGTGCCGGTATCTGCGAGGCCGAGGATGTCACCGTCGGCGGGATTCTCGACGTCGAGAGCGACGCGAAGCCGACGACGACGACCGTCTCGGTGACCGGTCGAACCTTCGACGGTGAGACGGCGACGAACACCTTCGAACTCGGCGACCGGACGAGCATGGAAGCGAACGTCAACGGTCCCGCGCTGGGGTATCTCTCGGCCGGCGTTCGTCGGAATTGGGCCGGTGAGTACGGCGTTTTCGGACCAGCAGAGCTGTTGCCACGATTTTGAATCGCCCGAGGCCAAACCGTGACAGTGAAATCGTGGCACCGTCAGCATTGATCCGAATGGAAGACCGCGGGTTCGATCTCGAGAGCCGACTCGAGTCCCTTCAGTCGCAGGACCTGAAACGAACGCTGTCACCGGTCGATCGGGTGGCCGAACGGGGCTACTTCGCGGCACCCTCTGGGGGCGAATTGCCGGTACTCGAGGGCTCGGAGGCGCTGGTGTTTGCCTCGAACAACTATCTCGGGCTCACCGCCGACGAGCGTATCGAGGAGGCGGTGACCCAGGCGGCTGCGACCGTTGGAACCGGTGCTGGCGCGAGCCGGTTGGTCACCGGTGATACGCTCGTCCATCGTGACCTCGAGCGCCAACTCGCCGAGACCAAAGACACCGAGCGGGCGCTGGTCTTTTCCTCGGGCTACGCCGCAAACGTCGGCACGATCGCCGCTCTCGAGCCGGACGTAATCTTCTCGGACGAACACAACCACGCGAGTATCATCGACGGCTGTCGACTCGCCGCTGCCGACACCGTCGTCTACGATCACTGTGACCTCGCGAGCTTACGGATCGCCCTCGAGGAGCAGGCGACGCGAGGCGGCGAGGACGAGTCTTGGCTGATCGTCACCGATTCCATCTTCAGCATGGACGGGACCGTCGCCCCGCTGACCGGGATCGCCGACCTGGCAGACGAGTACGGTGCGTGGGTGATGGTCGACGAAGCACACGCGACTGGCCTGTACGCCGACGGCGGCGGCGTCGTGCAGGCCGAAGGACTCGCGGATCGCATCGACGTCCAGCTTGGCACGCTCTCGAAGGCACTCGCCAGCCAGGGCGGCTACATCGCCGGTAACGAGGCGCTGATCGAGTATCTCGTCAACGAGGCTCGGTCGTTCGTCTTCTCGACCGGCCTCACGCCGCCGGCGGCCGCTGCGGCGAGCGAGGCGTTACACGTCGCCCGCCACGACGACGTTCGCGAGCGACTCTGGGACAACGTCGCCCACCTCCGGGACGGTCTCGAGGCCATGGGCTTTGCCATCACCGGCGACTCCCAGATTCTCCCCGTTCGCGTGGGGAATCGACAGGATGCACTCATGCTCGCCGACGGCTTGCGCGAACGCAACGTCGTCGCGCCGGCGATTCGCCCGCCGACGGTCCCCGAGGGGACGAGTCGCATTCGGGTCACGCCGACGGCCGCCCACAGCCGCGACGATATCGTCACCTGTCTCGAGGCGTTCCAGGCGGCCGGTGAGGAGGTGGGGCTGCTGTGAGCGACGCCACCGGTCCGATCGCGGTCGTCGGTACCGGCACCGGTATCGGCAAGACCGTCGTCACGGCGGGACTGACGCGCTGGCTTCGCGAAGAGG
The DNA here is from genome assembly GCF_006543045.1 of Salinadaptatus halalkaliphilus. Taxonomy (GTDB): domain Archaea; phylum Halobacteriota; class Halobacteria; order Halobacteriales; family Natrialbaceae; genus Salinadaptatus; species Salinadaptatus halalkaliphilus. Next base: position 82,142 of record NZ_RBZW01000014.1, read on the forward strand.
GGATCGACGCGCGAGCGATCAAACCCGCCCAGACCGGCTATCCGCCGGACGACGATGCAGGATTCGTCGTGGAGGCCTGTGCCGACCCCGAGGCGGCCACCTGCCCGCGCTATCTCGAGCCCGCACTCGCCCCACGGGTCGCCGCCGATGTCGCCGAGGAAGCACTCGATTACGAGGCGATCCGTGCGGCCTGTGAGCGCGAGATCGAACGCACGGCGCTCCCGCTGCTCGAAGGCATCGGTGGCCTGCGCGTGCCGCTGGCCGAAGACCACGAGGTGATCGACCTCGTTGCCGATCTCGGGGCGACGGCCATCGTCGTCACCCGCTCCGGACTGGGGACGCTAAATCACACCGCGCTCTCCGTCGACGCCCTCGAGCGCCGCGATGTCGATGTCGTCGGCATCGTCTGTAACGAGTATCGAGCCGATACCGTCGCCGAACGGACGAACCCGACCGAACTCGAACGGATGACCGGCTACGACGTCGAGACGGTGCCGCCGATCGGTTCGGGACGCGAAGACGAAGCGGCCGATCCATCACCGGAACGGCTCGCTATCGGCGTCTACGACGCGCTCTCGGACGCCTTTCTCGAGGAACTGGCCGGTTATCCCCGGTAATCTGGACCAACGGATCGACGCTGGCGGCGAGGTCGAACTCAGAAGAAATCGTTCAGGCCAGCCTGGTCGTCGTCCGACTCGTGTCCTGCTGTCTCGGCCGTACTTTCGGCGGACGACGACTCGTTCGAGGACGCAGGCGACTGTCGATCGGCGTCGGTGTCGTCCGGGCGCTCCGTGGCGGATGCTGTGTCTTCACTCCCATCGCTATCCGCGTCGTCGGGTTGGAAGAACGCCGATCCGGAGTGTTCGACCGTCGTCTCGGCGATTCGCTCTTCGGCGTCCTCGACGATTGACTCGACCTTGTTGGTCTCTTTGCCACTGCCGGTGACGAACGATACCTCCGACTCGTCCAGATTGTAGGTGGCGGCCATCTGGACGGTCCGCTCGCGGTTCTTGCAGTGATGGGTGATCGCCGAGAGGAACGGCAGAATTTCCCGCCGTGCCGTCGCGACGCTCGTCCCCTCGCGCTCGGCGATGCGTTCGGCGATCCCGTCGCGGGTGTTGCGTGTCCCCTTGCTGCGGCCGAGTTTCGACCAGTAACTCGGCGGCCCATAGCGGGTCCAGCCGCCTTTCGGCTCGCGGCGGGAGGCAGCCACGCCGGCGGTCATGTTGTCCGTCGCGTACCGCCAGTAGGAGTAGTTCTGACTCGAGCGGACGCGCCCGAGCCAGCGATCGGCGTTCGCGAAGAACTCGTAGGCGTCCGCGAGTTCGGCGCCCGCGTAGTCCTTCGGGACGTTGTCCTCGAGCCAGTTGAGCATCTCGTCTGGGTTCTCGTCGACGTCGTAGGACGCGCGCAGGGCGGCCTCGGCGCCGGCCTCCTTGATGACCGTATCGAGGAAGTCGAAGATGCCTTCGGTCCGGTCGCGCTCGCCGGTGACGATGTCGTCGACGGTCAGCCGCGACGTGTCCTCCGCGACAGCCTGCAGATCGTTGACCGCCGAACGCAGATCGCCGCTGGTGTCGTCGGCGATCTTCTCGAGAGCTTCCTCTTCGAACTCGATTCCTTCACGACGGCAGATATCCCGTAGCACGGGGACGATCGAGCGAGCCGAAACATCACGGAACTCGATCGTCTCACACGAGTTGCGAAGTGACTGGCTCATGTCGTAGAACTCGTTGGCCACGAGGACGATCGGCTGGTTGGCGTCGTTGACGACTCGCGTGACTTCCCGAGAGCCGCCGTAGTCGGCGTTGCCGTGGAAGTTGTCGGCCTCGTCTAAGATGACGAGCCGTCGGCCCGACTCACCGGCGGTCAGCGTTCCGCTCTTTGCGGCTTCGCCTGCGATACGCTCGATGACATCGGCCTGGCGGTCGTCGCTGGCGTTGAGTTCCATCACCGGCCAGCCCATGTCGTTTGCCAGCGCGTGGGCCGCCGAAGTCTTCCCGATGCCTGGCGAGCCGTGGACGATCACCGCATCCCGGTGGTCGTCCCACGATGTCGCCCACTCCTCGAGTTTGTCGCGGGCCTTGTTGTTCCCACGCACCTCCGACAGCGTCGTCGGGCGGTACGTTTCGGTCCAGTCGCTCATTGAGAGATTGTTGGGGTGAGTCGCGTTTAGTGGTTGCGGAGCGTCACTCCTCGGCGACTGTTTTCAGGTCGAGACGCGGTGTAACGTCGTCATACGTGTCGTCGCTCGAAACGATGGTATCACCATCTGATTCGACGAGGTGGAGCGCATCGAACGGTGTGAACCCGTGGTCTTCGACGTAGGTCGCTGCGGAGACGACGGTCTCGACATCACCACGTACCTCGACGAGGGCGGCAGCGTTCGTGACGACACGTTCGGTGTCTCGATCCTCGCGATAAGCGACCATCAGGAGTTCGATGAGCGTGAACTGTGATGTCCACAACTCGTCACGGTGCTCGTGGTATACCGACTCAGCGGCATCTCCGAGCCAGTCGTCGTCCTTAATCAGTGCAAGAAGGAAGTCGGTTTCCGCATACATCTATCGTCCGGCCTCGTCGAGCGCTGCATTGCGCGCTTCTTCACGGAGTTCGTCTGCCGATTTTTCGACATCCTCGAATTCGTCCCTAAGGGCCTCGAGCGGGTCATCGGCGACAGGAACCAGTTTAACACCGTCGGAAAGCTGAACGACGTGATATCGGTCCCCGTATCGCTCTCGGACCTCCTTCGGGAGCGTGAGACGGCCACGGTCGTCAAGCGCTACGTCAGACATATCTCGGTGTACGGTGGGCGAAAGTAAAAGCGTTCCCCGATATATGTGGATACCCATTCCACGTCCACTTGTCGGAGTTTGTCTCTACATTCACGAGCGGCCGGCGACAGATATTCGGCGTTCTCAGTACATCGAATCTACATCGTATTTGTTCGACTGCACGGTCCAGTCGCTCATTGACGCGTGGTTGGGGCGAGTCGCGTTTAGTGGTTGCGGGTCACTTCTCACGGACCGTCTCCGGTCGAGGTGGGTTGTGAAACGACCGTGCATATGCCCTTATATTCTACCAATTATCTCGATACTGCCTATCCCATGTATTCATTTGAGGCGAAGCATTATATACGAAAACGGTGTTGATTCGAGTACGCAGACGCCACTCGCGATGCCAACTCCATACCATGACACCGCAACTCGCCCACCTCGAGTCCGCCCGAACCGACGCCGACCGAACGCCCGACGCACCGTTTCCGTACGCTAGTACCGACACCGGCTTTGCCCTCGCCCAGTACCCCGCTCGGGGAGTGCTCCGGCCGGCCGAGCCGACAGCGGCGGTCGGCGCTGCGGGGTCGACGGCCTGTCCCGCCTGCGACGGAGAGACGATCAACGGTGCCGGCCTGTTCGTCTGCACGTCGTGTGACTGGACCGGTATCCTTCGATAGCTCGCGACGACGAACTGGTAACGGCTCGAGACGGCCGACCTACTCGAAGTACGCCGCGAGCCGATCCGCGGCCGCCTCGAGTCGCGGCGTCACGAGCGCGAATCGAAGCCAGTCGGTTCGCGAGTCGCCAAAGGCGTTGCCCGGCATCCCGGCGACGCCGGCCTCATCGACGAGTCTGAAGGTGTTCTCGAGCGTGCCGGGAAAGTTCTCGAATCGAGCCATGACGTAGAACGATCCCTGTGGCTCCGTATAGTCCGCGCCGGCTGCCTCGAGCGCGTCGGTGAAGGTATCGACCCGGTCGGCGAGCAGTTTTCGATTTCGGTCGTAGTAGTCGGGGCCGGTTTCTCGAAGGGCGTGCAAGACGGCCGTCTGTGCCGGCCGACTGCCGGCGACGTTGACCAGCATGTGACGGCGCTTGGCGTCGGCGACCAGCCCCGGCGGGAAGATGGCGTAGCCGACCCGAAAGCCGGTGATCGCCATCGACTTCGAGAAGGCGTTGGTCACGATCCGGTGATCGGAATCGAAGCCGAGTGCGCTCGTGAATCGTCCGGAGAGATCGTAGTGATCGTAGACTTCGTCACTGACGAGGATGGCGTCGTACGCCTCGGCGACGTCGACGAGTGCCGCCATCGTCGACTCGGGGTAGACCGCACCCGTCGGGTTGTTCGGCGAGTTGACCACGATCGCCGCCGTTTCCTGGCTCGCCGCCTCGCGGACGGCAGCCGGCTCGAGTTGGCCGCTCTCGTCCGTCGCGACATAGCGTTGAGTCCCGCCGAGCATCGTCGTCTTCCCCGGATAGTAGGGATATACCGGATCGGTCAGCAGGATCTCGTCGCCGCGGTCGCGCTCGAGGGCTCGCGCCATCGCGAGGTAGTTCGCCTCGCCAGCACCGTTGGTGACGATCACCTGCTCGACGTCGACGCGGCGGCGGGCGGCGATCTCTTCGCGCAACTCGAGCAACCCCTCGCTGGCGGGGTACTGAAAGGCATCGGGGTCGCGGTCGGCGTACTCTCGAAGTCCCGCTCTGAGCGCCGTCGGCGGCTCCCAGTCCGGATTCCCGCTGACCATGTCGACGACATCGCGATCGGCCTCGTCCGCGTATTGCATCACGCGGAAGAAAAGCGGCGTCTCGTACTCCATACCGGGACATACTACTGGGCAACCGTGGCTCTTGTTCTTCTCCGCGAGGGCTCGAATGCCAGTCGATCACCGAGCCCGCGTCCCGCCGGTCATCGACCTCTCGTCCACCCGTCCATTGATACTGTTGGACAGAACTATTCAACGATCGGTCGCAGTACTGCGGCCGCCACCGTAAGGACGGCCGCGAATTCGCGACCGACGTTTCACTGACTTCTGTCCGACAGTATGACAACCGTCCCGATCCTACCCCCGAACCATGAACGACGACATCGACCGCGAGCTACCGATGACGGTCGCTGACACGTTGCGAGACGCCGACGACACCCTCGCGGTCGCCGAATCCTGTACCGGGGGGCTGGTCGGGGCGGCGATCACCGCGGTTCCGGGTGCAAGCGACTACTTCGATACCGGGCTGACGACCTACGCCTACGACGCCAAGCGCCGCCATCTCGGGGTCAGTCGGGAAGCCCTCGACGAACACGGCGCCGTCTCCGAACCCGTCGCCCGCGAGATGGCCCGCGGCGTCCGCGACGTGGCGGACGTCTCCTGGGGACTCTCGACGACCGGCGTCGCGGGTCCCTCGGGTGGAAGCGAAGCGAATCCGGTCGGGACGGTCTATATCGGGATCGCCTACGCCGGCCCGTGGGGTAGCGAGTCCTCGTTCGCAACCGTGTCCCGCTACGAGTTCGACGGCGACCGTGCGGCCGTTCGTGCCCAGACCGTCGATCGGGCCCTCGAGGATCTCCGTGGGGAAATCGACGACCAGCGCTAAGCTCCCGATCGGATCCCTCGAGATACGCCATTTCGAACGACACTCTCGAGAGAGAAAACTATTCGTCGGTCGCTTCGAGAGGAGGATGTAGATGAACAAGAAGGGCCACGTGCTCAACGCCATCCTGTTGAGTATCGGGTTGGGGTATCTGCTCGAGCCAGCGACGGAACTCGCCCACGCGCCAGCGACGCTCGAGATGATCGTACTCGTCGGCGTCCCGATTACGCTCGGGGCGATGGTCCCCGACATCGACACCGAGTTCGGCAAGCACCGCAAGACGCTGCACAACCTCCCGCTACTTGCCGCCTTCGTTGCGTTTCCGGAAATTTTCAACAACCTCGAGTACGTCTGGATCGGCGTCCTGACCCACTACGTCTTAGATGTCGCCGGGAGCAAACGCGGTATCGCCCTCTTCTATCCGCTCTCTTCTCACGAGTTCGGCTTTCCGTTTGGCGTCGCGGTCAGTAGCAAACACGCGACGGTCGTCACGTGGGTCGTGACGGGGCTCGAACTTGCCGTCGCCGCTGCGATCATCTACGAGGTTCCGCAATTGGTTCTCGAGATGGGGCTGCAGTCGATCGGATACTGACGTGGTTCGGCAGGTCTACCTGTGTGATACGGCCGACCGAACTCGAGTTGGGGTTTGCGATCGCAGTGTGTCGAGGGCACGGTCGGCCGTGACCGACGGATACTCAAAGCTGGGCGGACGACAGAGCGAGAGATACACTGACCATGGCGGTAGAATCGGCGGGTCTCGACTGGCTCGGGATGGAAATAGAGTCGGCGCAACTCAAACTCGCCATCACCGTCGCTGCAGTCGGGATTTTAGTCGCTGTCCTCCTCACCTACCGGCGGCTCCAATCCAAGATCAGCGACTGGACCAGACCGTTATATGGCGACGTGATTTCGACGGCGATCCTTATTATCACCTGTGCGATTACGCTCTCGGTCGTCTTGGGCCTCTGGGAGTACACCGCGACTGTCGTCGACGCGATTTCGGAAAACGGCCTTGATGGCGACATCGTCCCGAGCGCGATCGCCTCGTTCGTCCTCGTGATCGGGACCGTCATCGTGATGCGATTCGTCAAGCGCATCGTCGACGAGGTGCTTGGCTCGGCGTCCGCCGTGACCGACCACCAGCGCGAGATCACCCACCGGGTCGCACAGGTCATCGTCTGGGCGATCTCGTGTATCGTCATCCTAGCCGTTTGGATCGACGACCTGACCGGCCTGCTCGCTGGAGCCGGGTTTCTCGGAATCGTCATCGGGATGGCCGCCCGACAGACGCTTGGCACCGTCCTCGCCGGGTTCGTGTTGATGTTCTCTCGCCCCTTCGAGATCGGTGACTGGGTCGAAATCGAAGACAAACAGGGCATCGTCACGGATATCTCGATCGTCAACACGCGCGTTCGATCGTTCGACGGCGAATATATCATGATTCCAAACGACGTCGTCTCCTCCGAGATGGTCACGAATCGATCCCGCCGCGGCCGACTCCGCATCGAAATCGACATCGGCGTGGACTACGACGCCGATATCGAATATGCGACCGAGCGCCTCGAGGCGGTCCTCGCGGACCTCGAGCGATCGCTCGATGCCCCCTCGCCACAGGTCGTCTCCAAGGAGTTCGGCGACTCGGCGATCGTTCTTGGCGCGCGCTTCTGGATCACCAACCCAAGCGCGAGACGCTACTGGCGGGCCCGGACGGCGGCCGTTCAGGCCATCAAACGCGATCTCGAGGCCGAATCGATCGACATCCCGTATCCACAGCGCGAACTCTCGGGCCGTGACGACGTTGCCGTTCGAGTCGGCGATAGCGACGGGGCAGAACCCACCGTCGATCCACCGGATTCCGAGGGCGACCACGCGAATGTCGACGCGGACGGCACCGAGAGGATGACAGACGACACCAACGCTACCGACGACTCGAGCCCGCAAACCGACGATGGATCGGACGACGACCACCGACCGATAACCTACGCGGAGGACGAGTGATGGATCTCCGAGAGCAACGCGGCGAAACGACCGACGTCTACCAACCAGCCGAGGATTCACAGTTGCTCGCCGATGCCGTCTGTGATCGCGTGGCGGACGGACTCGTCCTCGAGGTCGGGACGGGGTCGGGCTACGTCGCCGGCCGCATTGCCGAGGAGACGAACGCCCAAGTCGTCGCCACCGACCTGAATCCCCACGCCGTTCGCCAGGCCCGCGACGAGGGTGTCGAGGCGATTCGAGCCGATCTGGTCTCGCCGTTTGCCAACGACAGTTTCGACGCCGTGGCGTTCAATCCGCCGTATCTGCCGACCGATCCCGACAACGAGTGGGACGACTGGATGGAACGGGCCCTCTCGGGCGGCGAAGACGGCCGCGCCGTCATCGATCCGTTCCTCGAAACCGTCGGCCGCGTGCTCGCACCCGACGGCGTCGTCTATCTGCTCGTCAGCAGTCTCACCGGCGTCGACGAGGTCGTCGAACGGGCCGGCGAGCACGGATTCAGCGCCGTCGCCATCGCCGAGGAGTCGTTCCCCTTCGAGACGTTGACCGTCCTCGAGCTCGTCCGCTGAGACGATTGTCCGGCAGTGCCGATATGCCCGCGACCGCCTCGCGAGCCCACCGGGAATCGCCACACCTGTCCGTCTGCTCGCGAGCCATGCACGGCCCACCGGGGCACGAACTCGACTTTCGGAACTTATCAAAACGCTGGAATTCAGGTCTGTATTAAGACCGTTGGGACCCACCGCCAAATGGAGGCTCAACACGTGGCAACGAAACGTACCCCTGCAGAACGCACGCTCGAATCGACATTGCTCGGCCGGTCAGTCTCGTTCAACTACTCGGAGACCTGGGTCGCCTACTCGATCGTCGGCCTTCGACTCGTGATGGCCTGGGTCTTCATCCAGGCCGGCCTCGGGAAGGTGGCCGACGGTGGCTGGGGCGAACCGCTGGCGTGGTCGTCCGCGGGCTTTCTGAACAACGCCGTCGCCGATGCGAACCCCCTACACGGCTTGTTCCTGTGGTTTGGCGACTACGCCGCTCTCGTCGACCCGTTGGTTATCTTCGGACAGCTACTCATCGGATTGGCGTTACTGGTTGGCGCATGCTTCCGGTTTGCCGCACTGATGGGCGCAGTCCAGATGCTATTTTTCTGGACTGCAGCCTGGGAAGGCGGCCTGGCAGCGGGACTCCCCGTCGAAAACGGCTTCGTCTTCGATAGCTCGTTCGTCTACATGCTACTGCTGTTCGGCCTCGCTGCCTGGGGTGCCGGTCGTCTCGCCGGCATCGACGGCGTCCTCGAGCAGACCGGAATCGTTCGATCGAATCCGTGGCTCCGATACGTTCTCGGCTAAGTACCCTCCCAAGCGTCGACTGCTGAGCGCATCGATACCCACCGCGTGATGTCGCTCACCAGTGCAGGCTTGGGACGACACTAACGCCCCGTAGCCAAACGCGATAGCGGTACGGAACGGATACACGAAAACGACGCGTTCTCGAGGTCTCCGACGCAACCGAGCGATACGGTCGCTCCCGTGATTCGATCGACCGTCTCGAGTGAGACCGTTCCATCGACGTTCGCTCGAGCACGATCGAACGCAATGGGTAGACCCGGCCCAGCGAGCAGATCGGTCACACCGAATCCGACATCGACCTCGAATCGAGACAGAATCATTCGCTCGCTCGAGATGGGAACGGCTCTATCGAGCGACCGAGCGACTACGGAGACGCCGACGCTGTCCGGGATTTGAACCCGATGCGTAGCCTCGATTCGCCGGAGTACCTGCTTCAAATCAAAAGCGTTCGCTTTTTCTCAGTAGGTTCGGAAAATGCTCCGTCTGGGATTTGAACCCAGGTCATCGGCTCGAAAGGCCGAAATGATTGGCCGGACTACACCAACGGAGCGTCTCTCACACACCTGACGGCCTGACGGACACGGTCCATCTCGCCATCGAGGCGTACCTGGTAGTTGCCGAGGGTTTATCAAAAACGTTCCGTTCCGAGTCGACGGTGGGACGGACTGACGTGGCCGTGCTCGGTTCGTGTACCAACTGGCCGCGGCGTCCGTTCGGATGTTCGAACACCGTCGTCGATCCACCGCGTGGAGATGGGATTCATCGGACTGCTGTCCCGTTTTACCGGAGTGACTCCAGGACGCCTCGAGGTCGGACCGACGCTGACGGACAGTCAGCCGTACGACCGTCACTCGGGGGCACTTTTCCGCCCGGTCACCGACGTTGGTATCAACCTGAAGTCGGCGAACTCGATCTCGTCTCGAGGCCGGTCGAAGATGTCGACCGTCGGGATGTCGACGGCCCACATGCGCTGGACGGCCGACGAGTCGTAGGGATGGCCGGCCAGCTCCTCGAGGCTCCCCGTCGCGACGACGCTTCGCCAGCCATCGTCGGTCTCCTCGGCGACGACGAACGACACCGGATCGTCGATCCGATCGGATTTGTTGCTCTCGGGCGGGAACGAGAGGCGGAAATAAAAGGCACCATCGTCCGTCGCGTAGCCGTACGAAACGGGTAACGACGCCGGCGGCTCGTCGTTCTCGGTAGTGAACGAGAGTACTCCGGTGCCACCGGGCTCGAGAAACGCGTCGCGTTCGGCGTCGGGCAGGGTAACCCAGCGTAGTCCCGCCATCGGGATCCTCTACCACGTCGAGTACAAAAAACCACCCCCACCTATGCGGGTGGTGCTCCGTAATCATACGGACCATATCAGACCGACCCCGATGCCCGGTGGTCACCAACGATACCGACGGCCGGTCCTCGACGAGCGGACAGTCGGTTACTGGATGTCGTCTGGCCACGCCGTCACCGTCTCGTAGTCACCGGGCGGAACCGGACCCTCGAGCAGCGGATCGTCGGTGTCGACCATCCATTCGTGGAGTTGCGCTGCGAGATCCCGGCGAACGTCCTGGTATCTCGGCTCCTGTGCGACGTTGTCGTCTTCCTGAGGGCTCTCCCGGAGATCGTACAGCTCCTCGTAGGGACGGGGTGGCACCCCGTCAGTCTCGCGAACCATGCGGCCGGCCTCGCTCGCGAAGATATCCGTGGTGAGATACACCTTCGGCAGGTGCCAGAAGCTGCGGATGTACTTGTACCGGTTCGTGCGAATCGCCCGGACCGGGTTGTACATATCGTGCCAGGTCATCTCCGCGAAGAGTCGGTCGCGCTCGTCGAACTCGTCGTCGGTTAACAGGGGGAGGAAACTCCGTCCGTCGACTTCCGGCGGAACATCGATCTCGAGAAACTCGAGCAGGGTCGGCAACACGTCGACGTTGCTGATCAGTTCGTCGTATCGTCGTCCGTCGTCGGTCAACTCCGGGTACCGCATCAACAGTGCCGCCTCGATGCCGGGATCGTAACAGTTGCCTTTGGCTCGCGGAAACGCGATCCCGTGTTCGGTCGTAAAGAGTACCAGCGTCTCGTCGGCGTGCCCGTTGGACTCGAGGGCGTCGAGGATGGTGCCGACGGCGTCGTCGATGGCGTATACCATGCCGTGCATCTCCGCGAGGTCGTGGCGAATGCCTCGCCGGTCGGGCAGATAGGCAAGTGGCCTGATCGCGTCCGGATCGTCCGTCTCGTAGTGGTCGCCGTCGAACCCGAACCGACCGTTGTCTTCTTCGACGCGGTGCAGTTCGAAAAAACCGATGGAGGCGAAAAAGGGTGGCTCGAACGCTTCTCGCTCGAGAAAGCCGTCGACGACGTCGGCGACGTTTTGCGCCCGGTTTGCCTGATGGACCGTCGGCGCGACGCCGGGATAGAGATTCCCCTCGGAGTGGACGTAATCGTACTCGAGGCGATCGGTATCCTGGGTGATGTGCTGAAGGCCGAACAGGTGCGTTTCGTAGCCGGCCTCGCTGAGATAGTGCGGGAGGATCCGCTCGCCGTCGCCGAGTTCCCACTCGCCGTGTGCGAGCCCCATCAGTCCGTTGACGTGGGGGTAGCGTCCGGTCATGAGGCTGCCGCGGCTCGGCGAACACTGCGGTGCGGTCACGAAGTGGTTCTCGAAACACGCGCCGTTCTCGGCGAGGGCGTCGAGCCGGGGCGTCTCGATGTCGGCACCGTAACAGCCGAGATATCGGCCCAGGTCGTGACAGTGGACGAGGAGGACGTTTGGTCTCGAGGCGGCCATGAACGACGGTCAGTCACGGTCTCTCGCGTGATTGTTAACGAGAGCCTAGTCGGTGAGCAGCATGACCGGGACCATGATCGAGACACCGAGTACAACCCCGAAGACGAGTTCGCGGCGTCCCCGGCCGGGGAGATCCGTTCCGTACTCGAGTGCCTCGGGGAAGATATCGTGGACGACCAGATAGATCATCGCGCCGGCCGCGAAGCCGAACCCGAACGGGAGGAACTCGCGGGCGACGGTGACGAACAGGTATGCGATTCCGGCGCCGATCGGTTGGGGCACGCTCGAGAAAACGGCCCAGCCGAATATCTTCCAGTTTGCGAGACCGTAGGTGTGAAGCGGAATGGCGACGGCCAGCCCTTCGGGGATGTTCTGTATCGAGATCGCGATCGTAATGAAGACCGCGAGTGCGGGAACTGCCAGCCCTGCCAACACCAGATCCCCCTCGACGCCGAGATCGGCGAACGCGACGCCGAGTGCCACCCCTTCCGGAAAACTGTGGACGGTGAGGACGCCAACGATGAGTACGAGCTTGCGAAAGTCGGCGTCGGGCATCTCTCGAGGTTCGAACTCGTAGCCGGTGATGAGCCGATCGGCGACGACGACCAGCACGACGCCGACGAGGAGTCCGAGGCCGACCTGGCCGACGGTCCCTTCGCCCAACCCTTCGACGACGAAGCCAAACAGGGACGCAAAGAGCATGATTCCGCCGGCGAGTCCCCAGAGAACGACGGTGACGCGATCGCTGATGTCGTCGACGACGAAAAACGGTACCGTCCCGAGTCCACAGACGAGCGCGGTAAATATCCCTGCTGCCAGCACGAGTCCGAGCCCGTCGACGACCATACGTCCACTCGTCGATAGACCGTCTTACTCCTGTTGTTCCCGGCTCAGCGCGGGTTTCGACTTCAGAGGACGCCCATCGCGTCGAGTCGCTCCGGCAGGTAGGTATCGGTCACGAAATCGAGTCCGTGGGAGGCCAGCGACTGCTGTTCGGACTTCTTCTCGATCTCGAGTTGGAGTTCGATCTGTTCTTCCCAGTAGTCGGTCTGGAACCGCGGGTCCTCGAGTTCGCTCTCTAAGGCGTTGATGTCCGAATCCGACAGCGGGTCGGTTGGCAGGTCGTACTCGACGATATCGGCTGGCTGGATGCCGATGTACTGCGCTTCGGGCGTCGCTAGGTACTCCGAGAGGTGGGCCGACTTGATCGATCCGTAGGCGACCGAGCCGTAGATCCGGTACGACCACGGGTCGCCGTCCGTAAAGACCGTCACCGGTAACTCGAGTTCGTCGTGGAGGCGTTTGGTGATCCGTCTGGTCGCCCGTGCGGGCTGGCCCTTCAGGTGGACGACCAGGGCGTTGTACTCGTCGTCGAAGCCGTTCTCGACGAGGCGGTCGCGCATCCCACCCGTCTCGACGGCCAGGATGAAGTCGGCGTCGGTATCCAGAAACTCGATCGTATCAGGATTGTTTGGGATCTGGTAGCCACCTTCGCCGACATCTTCCTGACAGTGGATCTCGCGCTCGCCGCGGCGGGTCTGCTCTCGCAGATGGAGCGGCCCCATGATCGTCGCGCCGGACTCCTCGGGGCGCATGTGAAAGTCTTCGCGGGTGACTCCCGAGACGATCTCTAAGTCCTCGATCATGCTGTTCGACTCGTCCTGGTCGTTGAACTGGGCCTCGTCGTTGTCCCAGCTTTCCGAAAGGTAGTACAGTTCACGCAGGGTCGACGAGCGGTCTTCCTCGAGTTGCTCGGCGAGGAACTCGATCGTGTAGACGGCTTTCAGCAGCTTCCGGGCTCCGCGAACGGAGTTCGCAGAGCGGGTCGACTCCCGGTCGCCGTAGACCCAGACGTTCGAGTCCTCGTCGTACTCGATGTTTGCCTTCGTCCGTGTTGGCACGGACATGTGTGGAATCTCGCCGAGTTCGAACTGGTCGTAAAACTGTGCGGCGAGGTCGATCAACTGGTCTCTGGCCTGGTCGTTGTCCGCGCTCATTGTTGGATCGTTAGTTTCTCCGTTTCGACGCCCTTGACGTCCAGCTCGAACGATGCATCGTCAGGGACGACGTACTCGAGCGTCGCTTCGTCGTCGCTTCCCACCTCGGGTTCCCACTTGAGGAACCACTCGCCGTCCATCTCGACGACCGTCGCGTCGTCGGGAAGGGCGGTCGGTTCCGCTGAGACAATGTCGGTGATCTCGAGTGATTCGTTCGTCTCGGCGTTGTTCTCGACGGTCACCGAGACGGCCTGGCCGTCGCCGTTCTGTTCGACGCGTCGTTCGACGAGGACGTTGTTCATGATGCGAGCGAGCGCGTCGCCGATATCGGGTTCGTCGCGGCCGGTCACCTCGGCGACCTTCTGGGCCATCTCCGGCAGAATCGTCCCGAGGACGTTCTGTTTCTTCCGGCGCTGTTGCATCGACCGGCGTTTGTTCAGGTAGCTTTTGAGCTCGCGAGCGGCCTCCCGGATGGCGAGTTCGATCTCGTCTTCGATCTCGGGGACGTTCGCGACGGCGTCTTTCGATTCGCTGGTAAAGGGCACGTTCGTCGAGGCGACGTGGACCATAATGACGGTGGGTCCCTTCGGTAGCCCGGAGCCGCCGGGCTGATCGAGCCCGTAGTTGCGCCAGCCGATCGACTTGACCACGTCCGTCGTCGCACACGCGCCGCGCTGGTAGACGAGCGGCACTCGATTGGCAAAGCGAAGGACGTCAGCGCTTCCCTCGGCGTCTAACTCCCCGCCGTGTGCGATGCCGGCTTCGACGACGAAGGGATCGCCCCCGTGGACCTCGGCGTCTCTCGTGGCGGAGGCGTAAAAATCAGCGTCGAACTCCTTCTCGAGGCCGGCTTCGACAAGGTCGGCCGAAATCGGCGAGAGACACCGCGTCGGCGGGGCCATGATGTCGGTCGCGCGCATCCCGTCGACGAGGTCGCTGGCGGCGTCGCGGTCGTCGCTCAATTCGCGGACGAGCGGCGGCTCGTCCGGTACCGTCCCCATCACGTCCCAGATTGCCTCGACGACGTTCTCGCGAGCGGTGTCACCGAAGGCGACGTCGTCGTACTCCTCGGTGAGCTCCGCGGCGCGGTCGACGCGTTCCTCGAGCGTTCCCCGCGTCAGTCGCTGTCGAACGTCCTCGGCCGCCGCGTCGGCGAACGTCCCGGCGAGGCGTTCGGCGAATGCACGGACGACGGCGTCGTCCTTGCGAGTACTCGTCGCCTCGTCGGCGAGTTCGTAGAGGTCGGTGACCAGCCGGGATTCCGGGTCGATGTCGATCGCTGCCCCGTCGTCCACGGCCGCGCCATCCAGGAGTGCAAGCCAGACCGCCTCGAGGGCGTTCTCCTGGACCGTCTCGCCGAACGTCGTTCCGTGCTCGGTTTCGACGGCGTCGGCGGCGTCGGCGACGATCTCGCGAAGTTCGTGGTGGGCGATCCGGTCGTGGTCGGCAACGGCGTCGGCGATGGTTTTGGCGAAGGCGTCGGTCGCGTCGGCGCCCTTGTTCGCAGTTGCGTCGGTAGCCGCTGCTTCGATATCGATCGATTCGTGACTCGCGGGCGGTCGCCAGCGCATCTCGCGGCCGTAGTGACGGTCGCGAAAGGCGTCGATGACCGAATTGGCGGTCTTGGTGCCGACGCGCGTAAACTCCTCCTGGAGGAACCCCGAGACCGAGTGGGAGTCGGTCGCCTCGAGCATCTTCAGGACGGTCCCGAGTTCGACGCCGTGTGGGTGGGGGCGAATTTCTTCCGTTTCTTCAGGCAACTGGTCGGTCGCGCGCTCGAACTTGAAGTGTTCCTGGGGTTCGCGCAACTCGAGGCGGGCGTGGGGGTTGACGACCGCCGTGTGCTTGATGTAGTCGTGGAGTTGTTGGCGGGCGCGCATGTTGGCTTCCATCTCGAGTTCGATGCGCGTGCCGTGGGGTCGATCCCAGGAGGTGGTCTCCTCGACGCTGATCTCGGGCTCGTTCGTGTCGGTGTCGACGATCAACTCGAAGTACTGGGCCTCGCTCGAACCCTGGGTGCGGCTGGTTATCTTGGCGGGTTTGCCGCTCGTGAGCTGGGAGTAAAGTACCGCGGCAGAGATACCGATCCCCTGCTGGCCGCGGTTTTGCTCGCGGACGTGAAACCGCGAGCCATACAGCAGCTTCCCGAAGACTTTCGGGAGCGAGTCTTTCGTCAGTCCCGGCCCGTTGTCCTCGACGATCAGCCGGTAGTAGTCTCCTTCCTCCTGGATTTCGACGTAGATGTCGGGTAGAATACCGGACTCCTCGGCGGCGTCTAAGGCGTTGTCGACGGCCTCCTTGACGGCCGTGACGAGGCCTCGAGCGCCGCTGTCGAAGCCGAGCATGTGCTTGTTCTTCTCGAAGAACTCGGCGATGGAGATCGATTGCTGGTTTTCCGCCAGCTCTTCGGCGATCCCCGACTCCTCGCCGAGCGTCGACTGGAACGACGTCATCACCACCCTGTATTAGCGGCGGGGCTAAAAGGTGTACGCTACCGGAGTGAAAGTGGAAGCGATGGACTCGAACACGTGGAATCGGCAGTTTTGTGTCACGCTCGCTGGAATTCCTACGTATGAATCGGAACGATCGCGCCATTGCTCGATTCACGATGGTCGGGCACGCGACGTTCCACGTCTACGAACTCACGATCCCGCTGTTCGTCGTAATCTGGCTCGATGTCTTCGATGTCTCGCCGGCGATTTTGGGGACGGTCGTCGCGGTCGGGTACGGACTCGTCGGCGTCGGTGCGCTCCCGAGTGGCATCCTCGCCGACCGCTACGGCTCGCGGCGGCTGGTTGTCCTCTCGATGCTCGGTATGGGTGCCGGATTCGCCCTGGTTGGCCTCGCCCCGTCGGTCCACGTCCTCGCGGTCGCGCTCGTGCTGTGGGGTGGAGCGGCCAGTCTCTATCATCCGGCCGGCCTCTCGCTGATCACCCGGGGCTCGAGCCAGCAGGGGACCGTCCTGGCCTATCACGGCGTGGCGGGCAACGTCGGGACGGCGTTCGGTCCGTTGATCGCCGCCATCGCGCTGACGGTGCTGGATTGGCGCGTCGTCGCCTTCCTGTTCGTTCTGCCGGCACTCCTCGGGGTCCTCGCCGCCTACGGGCTCAGTTTCGACGAGACGGCCGGCGTCGACGCTGCCGACGCGACGTTCGATGGCGGCTCGAGCGAGCGCGACCGTCGCGGAGAATTCGTCGAGCTGTTCGAGCAGACGAAACTGCTGTTCGTCGGCGGATTCGTCCTCGTCTTCGCCATCGCGATGCTCGCGGGGACGTACTATCGCGGCGTCTTTACGTTCCTCCCCGATGTCCTGGCCGACCTCCCCGTGTTCGAGCCCGTGGAGGTCGCCGGCGAGACGCTCGAGCCGAGTCAGTACGCCTACGCCGGCCTGCTGTTGCTCGGCGCCGGTGGCCAGTACGTCGGCGGGAAGGTCAGCGACGCTCGCTCGCCCGAGTGGGCGATCACCGGCGCGTTTGTCGCGCTGATCGTCGTTTCGCTACTGTTCCCGATCGCGGCCAACGCAGGACTAGTCGCGACGCTCGTCGCCTGTGGTGCGCTCGGCTTTTTCGTCTACCTCGAGGCGCCGATCCACCAAGCACTGATCGGCAAGTATGCACGCGCCGACGTCCACGGCCTTTCGTTTGGCTACACCTACCTCGGCGTCTTCGGCATCGGCGCTGCGGGGGCCTCGATTGCCGGCATCACACTCACCTACGGCGGGACCACACTGCTGTTTCTTGTCCTCGCGATCTTTCCTGCCGTCGGGCTGGGACTGGCCGGCTGGCTCGTCGTTCGGCGTCGCTGATACGGATTGCTGTCCCGATATCCCGTGCAACCGCCATCCAGATCACGGTTGCGCCGGAACTGACTTCGATAATCCGTATGTGTCCGTGGAATACGAGACGCATCGCGTGGCGTTGCTCGAGCATTCAGACTGCTGGACAGAACTAGTACCCAGATTCCGCATCTCTGCCCGGCGACTGCTCTGCAGTGGCTGCTGGCCGACGGTATCACCACCTGTCCCTACGGGCGGTCACGGTGCCGGGCCTACTACTATCGGGCTGGCCGCGGTGGTGTGGTGGTATGACCGACAACGCGACCGAGCCGGTCTACTACGTCATCAGCGATCTCCACATCGGTGGCGACGAGCAGCTAGGTGAGATCGACTTTCTCGAGGAACTGCTCGCGTTTCTCGAGCGATTAGAGACGACGGACGAGCCGGCGGAGCTCGTGATCAACGGCGACGCGTTCGGGCTATGGGAGATGACGGGGACCGATGGGATGGCAAAATTCGACCGGCTGACCGAGTGGTATCCCGGACTGTTCGAGCAGCTGCGCGCGACCGGTGGATCGATTCCGATCACGATGCTACCGGGCAATCACGACCACGAGCTCGCCGCTTACGAGACGTACGCCGACCGTCTCTCGGCGTACAACGTCGATCTCGTTCGGTCCGAATCGGTCACCCGACAGGTGGGCGACCGGACGATCTGGTTCGAACATGGCAATCAACGTGATTCAAACAACCGCTTCGAGGATTTCGGCAACCGATACGAGACCCCGCTTGGTTACTACTACAACACGCACGTGACGAGCCGAGCGGGCCGGCTGTCCGAGCGCGGCCGATTCAACTGGCTGAAAGACGTCCAGGCCGTTACCCCGACAGAGCGCGTCCCACATTGGCTGCTTTCGAAGTACTTCTATCGCGAGATGAATCCGCTGCTGCGATACGCCGTGATCCCGTTTCTGTTGGTGTTCAACGTAAGCGCCTTTCTCGCGGTGACCGCGGGTCTCGACGTGATCGGCATCTGGACGATGCCCGTCGAACGGACTGACGCGCTACTCGAGCAACTCGGGCTGGTCGGTGAAGCCGTCCACTTCCTGCTCGTGCTCAACGCGGCGGTCGCTGGCGTGCTCTTGCTTGCAGGCATTCCGATCTACTTCGTCATCCGAGATATCGGCACGACCGTCGATCGATTCGGGGTGTTCGAGACGGATCTCACCGTCGATCCCGAGACGCCCTATATCGAGGCCGCTCGAGAGATTTTCGCCGAGCATCCGGAGACGGCGGTGTTTTGCTACGGACATACGCACCGACCGGGCATCACCGAGGTCGATAATCGATTGCTCGTCAATACCGGTACGTGGCTGAAACGGCTTCATCGTCGGGACGTCATCACCGGCGTGTTACCGCCAGTGTTTTATCCGTCCTACCAGCTGTGTGTCGTCCGCATTTCCGCCGTACCGGGCGGCGTGTCCGTCGAGTTCGAAGAAATCGAGAAAGCGTCCCCCGGTGGGGACGAAATCACCCGGACCGAACGGCTGCTCACGCTCGGACGAACCCCGACGCCCGAACTCCCGGATCGATCGATCGTCACCGACGAGCGATCCGGGACAGAAGTGTGAGTATAGCCGCTCGCAAGCATACTCGAGTTACAACGAAATCGACCACTCGTGGCGACAGCTCGTACAACGGAAATCGGCGACGACTTCGCCGTTGGGACGTATTTTGCGAGTCGTTCTCCCAGCCCGTCGTCACAGGCCGGACAGTGGGCGTTCATTCGCACTACGGTCTACGTACTTTGGCCGGATAACACTGGTTTCTCAGTATATTTGGATAACAGTACAATTATATAACGAATCCAAGCAGGGACTCGCTCGGAACGGTATCGGTAGCCAGCGATACGTACTGGCTGCGTTCGGGCGGACCGCTGTACCGATTTACCGGCCCGAGTGCAGGAGAGCTCGCTATCGGGCCGGAACTGACCTACAGTAACTCGATTTACAAGAATCCGTATCAGGCGTCGGCCGCACTCGAGTCGATGCCGTCGCCGTTGCCGTTGATCTGGACGAAGCCGTACTCACAGTCGGGACAGTGCCACTTGACTTTCTCACCCAGGTGCAACGTCGTGCTTGCCGCGCGATAGAAGGTCTTCTCGCCCCCACAGTCGGGACAGTCGTGATCGAGTTCCATGGACATACGCGAGCGTTCGTACCGGACGGTGTTGAAGATACTGCTTTCGCTCATACGAACTGCTGTCCCGATTCCCGACGTAGCGGCGACATTCGGCAGTAATAACAGTAGTGGTAATACGATTTCGTTATTGCGTGGCCGTGAGACGTGCCGTCGTGTCGGAAATTTCTTGAATCTGTTCGGTTTGGTTCTCAGTCGCCTCCGCGACTTCGTTCACGCCAATACGGATCTCCGCAAGTTTATCGACCAAGTTATCTACCATCGAAGCGACTTCCTCAACCCCAGACGCTTGGTCGTCAGTGGAGCGTGCGACATCTTGTATCCCTTCTGCGGTTTTTCTTGCTGCTTCGACGATATCCCCCAGGTGTTCGACCGTCTGCTGAACGTCAGTAATCCCCTGTTCGACCTGGTTGCTGACGGCCTGGAGACTCTCGACCGTCTCGTTCATCTCGGTCTGGGCGCTCTCGATCGTCGCTTCAATTTCTGTCGCGTTTTCCCCAGATTCATTTGCCAGCGATTTGATTTCGGAGGCAACGACCGCAAATCCGTCACCTTCCTCGCCCGCTCTTGCCGCCTCGATGGAGGCGTTCAGCGCAAGCAGGTTGGTCTGCTCTGCGATGTCTTCGATGATTTCGGTGAAATCAGCGACATCTTGCATCCGGGCCTGGAGCCCATCCATGTCGTTTCGCACCGTTTCGACGGAACTGTCGATCTCTTCCATCCTGTCGATAGCAGTCATCGCAGCGTCACGTCCGTCTTCTGCCAGCGCTTCCGACCGCTGACTCCGATCAACCACTCGTTCGCTCGTCGATGCTACCTCTTCTATCGCCGCACTCATATCGGAAATCTCGCCAGCGGCCGTGTCGAGCGCCTCCGTCTGCTCCTCAATGACCGTATGTATCTCTCTCGCGGTCCCGCTCACCTCGTTCGCTGATTCGGTGAGTTCGTCGATCGGCGTCGCGAGGTCATGTTCGACATCTTTCATCAGAGTGTGCAGTTCATCGACGACTTCTGTGATTTCGACCACGTATTCAATCCCGCCGACGACTTCCCCATCCGGTCCTTCCAGCGGGACGCCCACGTCTTTCGTCGTCCACGTCGATCCATCAGGATATTCTCCAGTTCGTTTATCGGCTACGGCTGGTTCGTCGTGACGGACTGCTGGCTGAACGACGAACTCTTCTCCATCATCGACGACGAACTCCGAAGCAGCCGTCCCAATTGCATCGGATTGTGAAAGTCCGGTAAACTCGACACAGGCTTCGTTCCAGTGCGTGATCCGTTCCTCGTTATCAGTAACGAGTATGGGTGTGGGAGCGTTCTCAACGAGGCTCTGAAACATCGACTGCCAGAAATCCCGCTCTTTTTTCACCTGCTCTAGGGGTTCTTCCTCTTCGATATCTGGAAGAAGCGGGTCTTCTGATGTATTACTGATAGCCATGAATACGTATTAGTCACACAAATTAAAAGGTAATTGGCCGAAACTGAAGTAGTTTGACTCATCCCCAGGCGCTACCAACTACTGATAAGTATCGTGCGACCGTCGCTCGAGATATGTCGATCTACACCGGTCGCGGCGACGACGGGCAGACGGACCTGCGTGATATGACCCGCGTCTCGAAGACGAGCGCCCGCATCGAGGCCTACGGCACCGTCGACGAACTCAACGCCTTGCTCGGGACCATTCGACCGACGGGCCACGACGATATCGACGACTGCCTGCGGTCCGTCCAAAACCACCTGCACGTCGTGCAGGCCGATTTCGCGAATCCCGACCCCGACGATGACGACCCCGCGATCCGGGCCGACCACGTCGACACCGTCGAGAACTGGATCGACGATTTCGACGCGGAACTCGAGCCGCTGACGTCGTTTATCCTGCCAAGCGGGAGCGACGCCGGCGCCGAACTCCATCACGCCCGGACGGTCTGTCGACGCGCCGAACGCCGCGCGGTCGCCCTCGCGAGCGAGGAGCCGATCAACGAACAGGCCGTCCAGTACCTGAATCGCCTCTCCGACGGGCTGTTCACGTTCGCTCGCGTCGTCAACGCACGCGAGGGCGAACTCGAAGAAGAACCACAGTACTAGGACCCGTCGCCACCGTTGTCCGACTCGAGTTCGTCGCTATCTTGCTCGAGTCAGTTTCCGCCCGGTTCGCGTTCGCCGCCGTCCAGCTCGAGGCTGACGACGGACCGATCGAGGACGTCAGCGTATCCCGACGCCGTCAGCTTCAGCGCGGGAACGCCCGGAAACGTCAGCGTCTGAACCGTCTGCCCCTGGGGCGCCAGCGCGAGATAGGTCGCGACCGGCGTGTCGGCCGTTCGCTCGAGCAGCATCTCGATACCGCGACTGCCACACAGCAGTCCCAACCCCGAGGTCTCGCTGACGATCGCCGTCGTGCCGGCCTCGAGCAGTTTCGGATACAGTCGATCCGGGGTCACCTGTAGGTCGGCGTGCGTGTGGGCGTCGATCAGGCCGGGCAAGACGAGTTGATCGTCCGCCGCGACGACGGTCGTCTCGTCGCCGACGACCGAACCCGCGTCGGGCAAGAGTGCAGCGATGCGATCGCCGACGATAGCGACATCTCGCTCGAGGAACTCCCGACGGTTCGAACAGTAGACGTGTCCACCGTCGACGACCAGATCGGCGGTCGCGCCCTCGCGTTCCAGAGCGATTCCCTGTAACTCGTTCATACCCCATTGTGGACGTGTACCACCGTATATGTTCTCGCGGGAGTCGGCTCGAGGGCCACGATTGAAAGGAAGTCTTAAGTTAGACGCCCGGATACACTCGCCTGCGGGTTGGTGATCTAGTCCGGTTATGATACCTCCTTCACACGGAGGAAGTCGGCAGTTCGAATCTGCCCCAACCCATACGAACTACGTACGGTCTGTAACTCCGTCGTTTTCCGAATCCTCAGCGCTTCTACCAGCCGAATAGTGATTTTCATCGGCCGATTTCGAGTCACGATATTTCGTGAACCCATGCAGTTGTTTCACGCGAGTCGCCTCCCTCTGGGAATCCGGATAATCGAACGGCGATAGCACATAAATAAGTGGTGGTCGAATTCACTCACAACCGTGCAGCAATTGTATGAATTAGTCTGAGTTCTTGGCCCTGATCGCCCATACTTCATGTTTGACCTAGTTGAGGAGCACCGCGTATCGTTTAGGAATAGGTTCAGGTCAACCGTTCAGTTACGATCGAACGCAAGGATGAACATCAGTTGGCTCCGATGTCGAGTAGATCACCCGCGAGCTGACAGAGTTCGGTCTCCTCATCGATCGCGTTCAACCACCGTTTGGGGAGTTCGTTTGCGCCAAAACAAGCGCCAGCGACGGCCCCGGCAACGGCCCCCATCGTATCCGTATCGCCACCTCGGTTGACAGCGGTTACAATGGCGTCCTAGGCGGTATCAGCCCGGATTGCGTCGTGGAGGACCTGAAGCCGGAGAAAGTGCAAGACAGCGTGCCTACAGCCGGCAGGATGACTGATCTGCATTACCGCAGCATCGGTAAGTCTTCGTGCTATCGAGACGGCTTGTTCGACGAAGCGGAAGAGAGTCTTCTGCACAAAGGTTCCTCTTCCGCTTCAACTCAATCGTTCTGGCAACTCATCCCGACGCCGTTGGTGGATTCAATAGAGCCATTGAGAGTAATAGCGACGGGGGCTGAACAATGGTGTATTGGAACCAGATCAATGCAAGATACCGTGGTTTCGACGTGGGAATTTCTTCTGAGGGGGACACCGTATCCTGATTACGAGGAATTCGTTGTTATACGAGGTGATGCTTTTCGGATCAGATCCAACAATCTCGGAAAATGAAGGTAGATGTGAAACGTTGTGCTTACAAAGTTCCGACTAGTATGGATCTCAGAATCGAATACCGGCTTTTGGGTGTTCTATAGCGAGTATTATTGTCTTTCAATCTTTGCTCTGACTTCCCGTAGCTACTGACTCGGTAGAGAAATCACGATCTTAGAAATCGTGGTTTCCAAAATGAGCTGTCGGATCTGTATAACAATCTAGTATAACTAGTTAGTCTAACTGATTAGTCTAATTACCCTTTTACGTAAGCATAACTAATGTGTATACATGCTCACGTACACGACATACTCTGAGGCCGGAGGCGTTGGGAAAAGCACACTCACCGCAAACCTTGCTGACGCTCACGCCCAGCAAGGACGCGACGTACTGGTTGTAGACTTAGACCCACAACAAGGCTCTTTGACGTACTTACTAGGAATCACTGCCCCTCGTGACGACGGAGAAGCCGACAATATCGCTCGCCATCTTATTGATCGGCCGAAAGGTAACTTCACCGATCTCATTCACGAGACTCCGTTTGACTTCGATATCGTTCCCTCGCACAATATGCTTGAAAGCCTGCCGAAGCTCTTAACGAAGGCCGAAGACATGGCTGAGGATTTGGGGGAATCATTCGATACGAACGACCGTCTCCAACAAGTTCTAGCGGATGCGAACATCCCCGACGAGTACGATACCGTCATCATCGACCCGCCAGCAACAGCAGGGCCACACCTATATAACGCCTTGTCAGCGACGCGCTCGCTCGTCTTGCCAGTCGAACCAACGGGAAAAGGAATACAGTCAGTAGAAGGAATTCAGGACATGGTCATGAACCTTGAAACCGCGTTGGAGATTGATATCGGTGTGCTTGCGATCATTCCAAACGGCGTCGGGCAGACAACAAATCAAGAACAGTACCTCGAACAAATTCGAGAACTCGGCTACCATGCCCCGATCGTGTTACGTGATCGGTCATCGCTGTTCGAAGGCTGCTGGGACAAACGATGTACGGCGTTTTACTACGTGGGATACCACCGTAATCGACGGAGAGACTACGAAGTCGGAACACTAGACAAGATACGTGATCTTGCGGCTCATATCCAGGTGGTAGGAGATCAATGACGGACGGAATGAAATCAGGGGCAGGAAGCGATCCATTTGCTGACGACTCCGACAACGAAGAGGAGTCTCCGGAGACTAGTGACGTAACCACTCAAGAGACGACAACACAGGCCAACTCGGAGCCTGAATCGGAGGCAGACGGACACTCATCATCAACTCGTTCAGTGGCATCCGAGTCAGCAGATCACACTGATGAGGGGGATTTACCGTATATTTTCGGACGGAACACAGTCAAGACTGACCGGCAAATGGTTCAATATTTCTTGCGTGACGAAACAATGAATCTTGAATCCGATGTCAAACATGCTGTTGAACAGGAACTTGGGACTGATGTGTACCTGACCGATATCCGTGAAGCCCTCATTCGCGTCGGCGCGAATCACGTTGATGAACTGGCTGACGAACTTCGAGGATGGGGCTATCGCTACCGAGAAGACTAAGATCGAGACGTTCTACTACTCCACTTCAGTCCATTAGTTTTGAGGAAACCATTCCAATATTCAATTAGCTCGCAGTACTGCGATTTCGAGATCTTCATCCTGTGTTTCAATTAGTGGGATATAATTCTGATTGATAGAACGTGAAAATTTGATCGTCAGCGACTCGAAGTCACGCCACTCCCATCTCTGAACTTCAAATATATCATTACATTATTCAATTAGTCCATACCCCGTCGTAGTCTGGTGGTTTCTAACGATCAATATCATAAACTAATGTATCTATATCTTGTCACAGGAAGCAGGCTGCGTTCCCGTTCCCGAGCGAAAATCAACTCCGGAAGAGGGTGAGGCACCGGTAAACGGTGAAATTAGCGCTTCAGAATGGACCAGTATAATTAGTGTACTGTACCCCATTTAGGGATGAGAAGTGAATGCTGCGGAAAACCGTCCTACCAGTCAAGCGATACTATCTGATCTCGGGTGAACTCCGGGCCGTCTGGCCCGAGCGCTTTCTGCTTGATTTTCCAGGTTGTCGTCCAATCAGCTACTACCCAATCGAAACTATCACTCTGGTATGCCTCCTTGATTTGCTTACGCCCGTTTTCTACGCTATACACCGATTCGAACGGTCCGTTTGGAAGTTCTCCAAGCTCCTTTCTGTGCCAGTGGTTGAAAACCATATAAGCGGTCTCTCGGGAATCAAAGACTGCGATCGGTTTGATTCCACGTTTGTTCAGCGACTCCATTTTCCGGTACGTTTTCCGATACAGCTTCCAATTGTGATGTTCAGTGAGGATTTCGTACGCGTTGGCTTGATCATCGCTGTCTATTCCAAAGACATCGATGACGTAGTTGTCTAAGTTATAATACGAAGATACTTTCCAACCGGGATGTTTGTCGAAGAGTGTTACCAACCCGACCGTAATTCTGTGAACGAGGCCTTCGCGTGGATCTCCTTTGAGGGTAGAAAACTCACTACGGTTATTAATCAGTGAGCGACCCTTCTCGTTCAGATCATACCACGCTTGCTTGCGAAATACACTCGTCGGTTTTAAGAACCCACTCGCGGTCTTAAACCAGTCAGCATCATCGAACGCACTAATAACATTTCGACCAAGATCCGTGTTGTAGTAGAGACGATTGAGAGATTCTTCGTCCAAGTCGGACGCGATCTGTCTGATGCTCGGGCACTGGTCCGCAAGGAGATGCACTCCGCAGACGACTTCGCCGTTCCACAGAGCGGCGATTCGCTTCAGTAATATTGTTTTGTCCGTATCGAGCTGAACCGTCGATTCGACTTTTCCTCTCACTCGGTCCTCAGCAAGTTGTCTACATTTCTCGGGACGGATTCCTCTTGGACGAGGTGGGTCTAGGGGATCATATCCGAACCGCTCCCTGAACTGGTTTTGTGAATACCACTTGAGAGTCGGTCGACCGTACGTATCTATTATCAACACATACTCTGTTCCAGACTGCGCGTTCGAGATATCGAAGCCAATTGATTCCGGGTCATGCTGCTCGTCATCCCGTGGAATCTCCTGATATCCGCTCACATCTTCCCCAGGACGTGCGGGGAACACCTCGAATGTACAGCGACCGCGAGGGTCCCGTAACCCACATCTTCCATAGAGTGGCGCTTTGTGCGGCCAGCTGTCCTCGTTGATTCGTGACTCAAACGGACTCAGTTGCATTATTCTATAATACCCGTTCTGGCGGGAAAAGGTTTAGCGAGAATAGGGAACACAAGCCTTCAAAACCAGATTATCAGCACTTCCTGCGGACTCACAGCACGACCATATCGGATGGCTCATGCGAAAGGGGTACGCGAAGCCGTCGACAAGTACGGGAAAATGCCGTCGCAGAGTGCATCCGCCACAGCCTTGCAGACGGGATCTCACACCGCGCTGCAGGAGCCGTGGCGGAAAACTACGTTGGGGTATTAACATTGGCGTCGCAGCCAGCACGTACCTTCGAGAACTCCTCGGCGAACGAACCCTCGACCCCTGATTCATGTTTCTCGGGGTATCCCCTCGGAATCATCCGCCCATGCTGCAAGTTCTGGGAAACACGACGGGCAGAACTGACGAAGTTTCCTCGGTTAATGACGTCAGCAACGGTCTGCCGTTCCTCATCAAGCAAGTCCCGGAGTTCATTGTCTTCCTCACCCCACAACGGTGAGGTATCGCGTTCGTACCCGCACGCGATCAAGGCGAAAATTCACCTGCAGGATTTTCATAGGCAGTTCGCACATCTTGTTCTGGTGTCCTTTGGAAGCGATAAGTACAGGTGGATGACTGAGCAATTGAAACACTGAAGAAAGTAGGTTCCTCAACGACAAAAAGCACTTACAACTCAAACTATCAACGTTACGTGTGAACCGGCGAAAACTGCTTTCGACTCTTCCCCTTCTCGCAGGGCTTTCGGGATGTCTTGGTTCCGATGATGAACCGGGAGAAGGTATCAAGAGTGAGGGGTCTACTCTCGTGTCGGTAACTGTCGCAGACGACTTTACCGAAGAGGTTATTCTGGAGACCGACTGTCGAGATGAGCGCTCAACTATGACGACAGGAACTCTTGTCGGCGCCGGAATCACGGGAGACAGCCGCACGCCAAGCATGGTGTGCGCAGGGAGAATTTTGTTTCCGCTGTAGCTGTAATGGTTAATTCGGAATCGTAGGGTAGCGAGAGTACTCGGTCCCGCACACCACGCGTAGTGTGCTTGAGGATCCGAGATCATTCTCTCTCTTGCACGACCGACGTACCGTTGTCGGTCCAGTTAGCCCACATTACTCTCGTCAGACTCAACAGCTAATAATTACGAAAGAGTATCAATGGAATATCCAAAGTGACCTCCTCCTCGCCGTGAACGGCGAGGCTTCCCACGGCACCGCGCCGCTGGGTTGGGATATTTACTGGTTTACGACCTGTCGGCATGACGGGTCGATGGCGGGGCCACACCGCTGTTACTCCTATCCCGGCGGGGGACTCGGAGTTATCTCACTGGTCGAGACACCACAGCGGTTCGAGATGGTGTCTCGAACGTTCTGGGTCTCGGAGTCCCGATATTGTCCGATTAGGTGGGCGGTCATGCCGCCTCGGTGTCTGTCATGCTACGGGAGGATTTCACTTAAATATCGGTATTTCTACTGAACGATGACTGTGGAGGCATTGTCGGATTCACGCCCGTCGTAAACAGTAGACGCCGAACCTAATTTGCGGCGTTGCTGGTAGGATGCCTATGGTCGGGGCGACCATCTCACTGGACTGGTCATCGCATACATGATCAGTGGCGACACTTCCTTCACAGCCGTCCTGTCCGCACTCATCGAGAACCGCGTGTACTTCCTTGGTGGTCCGAACCACGTCACCGGCATCCTCACCTAAACCGGATCTCAACACCACTCCCGTACGCATCTACCTCTTCGACCGCATCACCTACCTCGAAGAACACCTCCGCGAACTCATCCTCAACAAGAAATCAGACTGGAAAACACACCAGTCACCGCAGACGAACTCAACGACCTCGAAGACCGTTATGAAGACACGCAAGCAGCAAACGTCGAGTTAGAAGAGATCCATTATGCCTCATTTTCGGCGCTCGAAACCATCGTGACCAGCGTTGAAGCCTGTTATCAAACCTGTGGCTTCTCCGCAAAAGGCGGCGCAGATTCTCGTTTCCATGAAGTCACCGAGTTCCGTAACGACGTCGTGCACGCCAATTTCCTCATCGAAAACACCCACAGCAACGAATTCCTCGGCACGGCTGTACCAGAGAAGACCTTCATAAGAACCTCGCAACTATCGATCAGGCCCTCACCAACTTGCAGGAGCCGGGTACGTCCCAGATAGCCCCGAAGCACTGCGTAACACGATACGAACCGCACTCGCCATCCTGTTCAGTACGGTTTCCTTAGCCACCATGGAAAGACTCACAGACGGACCTACGATGAGAACCTCACTCATCACCCTTTTGGAAAATCTATAAATGTGTGACTTGGATTCACATTATCATGGTTCCCTGGCGAGTGTATCAGCAAATCGCCATTGACCTCGATATCCCTCCCGAAACGATGCACCTCGTCAACGTGCTCGCTGATGGTGGCTACCTCACCGAAAATCAGCCGCCGTATCTGAACTACGACTTACCCGACTTCGGTACGCAGGTCACGTGGCTTGACGAACACCCAACGCAAGGAATTGCATTCTGTAAAGAGCGCTACGGGAAGGATTCCGCAGTCGCCGCGACGATCCATGCTGTCGGATCAGAGGTCGCTTCCCGTACAGAGGGCGATTTAGCGATGGGGTTCGCAATCCTCGGAAACTACATTGACGACTTTCTACAGGACATCTCGCGGCACGACATCGCCGCCGAAGTCGAGAAAGTTCGATCGTATTTCGACGCGAATACGATGGAACTCAAGCGAATCGAAGACGCATATGACGACGAGAACCCGTACGAGTACTGTGAGTACTGTGGCGAAGAACTCGAAACAGCGTTCAGTTATCGCTGCACAACGTGTGCCACGCGGTTTCCTGGCTGGTCCGGACTCGTCTTCGCTGAAGGCGAAGAACAGAGCGCATCGAAATGGCGCGAACAGCTCGACGTAACCGTCCTGAGCCAGAACATCGAGAAACGATTCCTCGTCCTTCGCTCAAAAACATCCCTTCCCGGGTGGACCGAAGAAGGCGGGCAAATCGGCCAGATTATCGACGGCAGTCTCCACGACATGGGGCGCGTCGTGAATATCGATAACCGCGACATTCAGGTTGATTACTGGGGCGGCGTCGCAACAAGCCTCGAATCTGGACAGGACATCACGGTCTGTAGTTCCGAAACAATGATCGCCACGACCCAGCAACTCGGGTTATTACGAGAACTGCGCCGCGATTTCGCCGGCTGGCGAAACGAGCAGAACCCGGATCCAACGGTGGCGAAACTCGCTGTCAACGGCCCACACCTATCCAACACGCTGGACCAATCCACGATCACCCAGGAGACACCTGTCGAATTAGATGATACGCGAAGTCTCGATGGATTCGAACTGGATGACTCACAGCAATCCGTGTTGGCCAACATCCTCGGCCTCGAAGCCGGTGACCTCTCACTCGTCGTTGGTCCCCCTGGTTCCGGAAAAACTGAAGTTATCGCCAAAGCCGCTCAGGAACTTGCTACCCGAGGCGAATCTGTGCTCGTCACATCTCACACGAACATCGCGGTTGACAACGTTATCGAGAAACTTAGTCATCAAGATACGCATCAGCTCGTCCGGGCTGGCCGGCCAGAAAAAATGTCGAAGGGCACGTCCGAAGTGATGCTCTCGAAAGTCATCGACGAGAGTGACGATGACTCCGTGTCAGAGTTGCTGGCCGAAGTCGAGGATCTCAAATCAGAGATCAGCAAC
The DNA here is from genome assembly GCF_006543045.1 of Salinadaptatus halalkaliphilus. Taxonomy (GTDB): domain Archaea; phylum Halobacteriota; class Halobacteria; order Halobacteriales; family Natrialbaceae; genus Salinadaptatus; species Salinadaptatus halalkaliphilus. The sequence goes on from NZ_RBZW01000014.1 coordinate 112,388, forward strand.
ATGGGCGCTCAACTACAGAACGATCAAGAGCAATACGAGGTGTTGCAACGAGCGGCCGAAACCGGCCCTGTGAGCAGCACGCAAATGAGCGAGGTCGAGGCCGATATCGATGCGAAGCAAGCCAAACTCTCCGACACCCGGCGGAAAATTCAGGAACTTCAGTCGGAAGCGGAGAAGACCTCCATCGAGAACGCAGACATTACCGGTGCGACAATCATCCGCTCCCAACTCGGCGGCCTCGCCCAAGTTCAGTTCGACACGGTCATTATCGATGAAGCGAGCCAAATACCCGTCCCACTCGGCCTTCTCGGTATGATCAACGCGAACAAATGGGTTGTCGTCGGCGACCACAACCAACTCCAACCAGTCCTCAAAACCCTCTCAACGAGCGACGGCAGCCCACCCGACGACGCTTCGATCTTTTCGTTCCTTCGCAACAGGTACGACATCGATCAGTGGCTTGAATACCACTACCGAAGCCACGCCGATATCATCGGCTTCTCGCAAGAACACATCTACGACGGAAACATCACTATCGACGACTCCTGCCCCGAAGGATTCGATTGGAATCCTGCAGACGACCCCGACTCGAAGGTCGAAGCCATTTGTGACGGCCCGCCCGTAACGTTCGTGGACGTCACCGGCGAGCAATCCTGGCGCAAACGCTTCAGCGGCTCCGTCAATACCGTAGAAGTCGATGTCGTCGCCGACCTCGTCGCCCACCTCGTAGACGAACGCGACGTCCCCGAATCAGAACTCGGCGTCATCACACCCTACCGCGGCCAACGCACCTTGATCAGCGACGAACTCACCGACTACGGCAGTGTCGAAGTCTCAACTGTTGACGGCTTTCAAGGCCGCGAGCGAGAAATGATCATCTTCAGCGCCGTCAACACTGAAAAATATGGGCTGCAATTTTCCGGGAACAAGAACCGATTCAACGTCGCTTGTACTCGCCCGAAAGACCAGTTCATCATGGTAGGCAATAAAACCGCCATCAAAGACGAAGCACCGTGGAAGAACACCCTCCGTGCATTCATCAGGTACGCTACCGAGCACGGCGGCGTGTTCAACTGGGACGGTGGGCTCTGGATTGACGGGATCGACCCATCCAACGTCCCATCACCTGTTCCGCGTGACCAGCCAGACATCATCGAACCATCGACTGGAAAGTCTCCCGGCACGGGTAGCACCACGAACACTACTAACGGTACTGGGAACGGGTCTGACGACGACCCGGCCCGCACCACGCCCAGTGACCCGCAACTCCGCTCCCGAGTCAAAGACATCGTACAGTTAGCCCCAACATCAAACAGTGAATTAGCCGACGAGTGGGGACTCCAGACCGGAAAAGAGGCGTGGCAATACCTCTCCTCGGAACTCGACGACTACTTCGAGCGAAACGCCGACTACAAGATTCAACCAACTGAAAAAGCCCGCATCCTCATTATAGAGTCGAACACCTCCTAACGTATCAATTCGCTACTAACCCAGTTTCAGCGCTTTCGGTCGTGTCCATGACCGACCGACCGCTAAGAACAGCGACTCTGCTATCGCTGTTTTATCGAAACCACAGGGAGCGTCAGGATCGGTAACTGGCGGGGCAAGAGTGATCGGTATCCAGCTCATTGTCAAATGAACAGAGAATACAGAACGTGAATTAATTATTGCCGCCTAGTCGGGATTGGTCCATCACAGTATCCTTCCCAAACTGGTCGTGGAATCGCCAAAATTCTCTCCATTTCTGCACCTCTGTCAAGAAGATGTTCTATATCTGGAGACCCTTTGAACCAAATCCTTGGGTCATCGCTCTTCGGATTAATCACTATGTAGAGATAGAAGTCGTCGTCATTCTTGGCTCGGTCCTGTTGATTGGGTCGGAGCTTAGCGGTTCCCCCGCTTGAGAAGGATTTGATTTCGATGTGGCGCTCATCGCCGGCTTCTGGATTCTTGGAAAATACGTTGCCTTGTTGAACGCAAGACGGCATCGGGGTGGGGTTGCTGATCTACAATTTCACGGCGTTAGAGACGGCTTTTCGACCTCAGAAGATGCAGTAG
>NZ_RBZW01000072.1:0-1787 GCF_006543045.1 Salinadaptatus halalkaliphilus
GGGCCGTGACGACGACATCGAGGACATGAATATGCTCGTGCAGGCCGGCCTCGATTACGACGTCGTCCGGGATGAGCTCGAAGCCCAGATCGAACGCCTGAGGGACGATCAGTTCGCCACGTTCGCGAGCGAGGCCTTGGTCGAACTCGAGGAGCAGTACGGGGTGACCACGCCGATCGAGGCCCGCGTCTAGGAGCTCACGAATCGGTACTACTGGGGCTCGAAGTCCTCCAGGCACTCGACGAGCCGATGGCCATCGACGAACTGGCTGCCGAACTGGAGCTGGATACCGACGAGGTTCACGACCGGCTCGCGTATCTCTCAACGTTCGACCGAGTCCACCGAGATGGCGACACAGTCCGTCCCATTGAGTAGATTACGAACGGTGTCAAGCGACGACAGAGAAGGCTGATGCGAAGACTCGCAGCGAGCACCGCGTCTACGAGCTGTTGAAAGAGCAGGCGTTCCTCGGAGTCGTAGAATCGACTCGAACCAGTGGTGGCCGGGGTGAAGGCAGTTATCTCGAGCATCGGCTGGTTCAGGATACCGGCATCGTGTTGCAATCTGTCCTCCGGGACAGCCGGTTAGAGGATTTGTCCTAGCTCACGTTTCAGTGACTTCCCACACCCCTGATCACGAGTGTATCTCTTGATACGTCGGAAACGTGGGGTGCAACCTCCTCAATCGTGGCCGATATCCCGTTCAATCTGAAGACTGAGCGCAATCGCCGAACCAAATATTTGGCCGTATCTTCCTAGTAATGATTCATCTGGCCGAGAGCCCATCCTGCAGCCTTTTGTACTTCCATACTGCTGTCCTCGTCTCGCCGTTCCTTGAGCGGTCCAACAGCTGTTTTCGCGCCAATGTAGCCGAGCGCGCGACACGTACTGATCCGTGTATGTTCACTCTCTGCCCCAAGTGCGTCGATCAAGACGTCGGTTGCGTGCTCAACGTCACTCGGATACTGTTCTGCAACCCGAGCTAAGATATAGGCCGCATTTTGCTTCGCATAGTCATCATCGTCGTCGACAAGTCTACTGATGTTCTCGAGGTCGTACAACATACTCGCTGGATGGTGTTCCGCCAGATCCGCCAGTACACCAGCAGCATTTGCTCGAGTTCGAGCAGCAGATGTATCTAAGAGATCAATCATCGTCGGGGTCGCCATCTCTACAGCGTCTGGGTACTCCTTTGCGACGTATCCAAGCACGGCGATCGATCCCGCTCGGTGGCTCGAGTCGGGGTTTTTGATGTAGGTATGGAGATCAGAAACGACGGGAACTACGACGTCGGCTTCGGCCTCAGCAATATCGATCAACGCTTGAACGGCTTTCTGTTCTTCGGGCGGGTCCTCCTGAAGGAGGGTAACCAGATTCGGAACAGCGTCTCTGACGGCTCCCGGATGTGCTTCAGCAATCGCAGCAACAAATCGAATACCCTCCTCGAGGATACCGCCATCGGATGCTGGCTCGAGCAGCGGAATTATCTCATCGGTAACTGGGACCCCCATGTCGGGATCGTGTTCGGCTAGCAGCGCCAGACAACTGAGAGCTCCAAACCGTGTGAGAATAACATCACTGTCTAACTGATCGACTAGCACTGGGCGTTTCGATACGATATCAGCTGCGCGTTCGGGAATCAGCCGCCCGAGTGCAGTCAATGCATGCATCTGCGCTTTCTCGTGGTCAGAGTGAACAAGCGTGACTAATTCATCGATATTGGCTTCATCGGGCGAACCACCCACCGTCCGGTCAAGATACTCTGCTCGATGCACATCTGCCTTGCCG
>NZ_RBZW01000072.1:1797-2565 GCF_006543045.1 Salinadaptatus halalkaliphilus
GTCACGAACATCGGCCCAGCAATCTGGGCACAGCCAATCCACGATGTCTCCGTCAGTCCGGCCTGGTGTAATAATCTCTGGTGGTGACACTGCTGTTGCACAGCGGTTACACTCGATATGCCGATCTGGATTGTACGAGTCCGGAACCCACCACGGGCGTTGGTTAGGTGTTTCGTCGAGGCAGAGTAGATACCAGTCTGGAATTCCTCGTTCCCCGGCAAGGTACTGGTGTCCAAATTCCTGGATTCCAGCAGCGGTCACGCGAGCATAGCCGGCGACAAACCCCTGATAGTGAATCAGGTATACCGACTCTGATTCGCGTACGATGTCGAATCGATCGATTCCATCGGTGAGGATACGCGGATCAGTATCCGACGGACTTGCTGTGACGAGTTCGACCGATTCTTCGGAATTGTACGGTGGTTCCCTCTCGAACCTGCCAATTTCTTCGATATGTTTGTCGCTAATCTCGAGATCCATCGTCTTGATTTCTCTAGAATTGACAGGCAGTTATCGTGAGTGTTGTGGTAGGGCAACTCGAACTGTTTTGGAAAAGATGGGGCGGCGATACGTAGCGTCGACAATTCACTCACGTCGATCGGTCATCGGCCTCGACCTGACTGTTTCGGAGGTCGGAAAGCGTCCGGTGCCCGAACTCTGGATGGCACCAGTTTTTGTATCCGTTGATTGCAGTTGGTCTCTCTTCTGTTAGTTCGGCTATGAGCTCTTTCGTAAGACCGCTGAAAGAATAGACTTCATCATCGTACT
>NZ_RBZW01000072.1:2604-76821 GCF_006543045.1 Salinadaptatus halalkaliphilus
TGACGGATCGTGTTCCCATTCGTTTTCATTTGGTTTCGCGTCCTCATCGAATTCAACGATATCTCCAGTGGCTAGCACCCCACGGTCAAGTAGGACTTCGATAGCTCGTGTTCGCCGTTGGGATTCTTGTTGTTTTTCCTGTTTCTCCCGCCGGCGAGTCATATACTCCTCTGCCTCAGCTACTGGGATGGCCTGCTGATTACTGAGAAGGAACTCATCGTTGTGTTCGTAGGCTTGGACGACAACACAGGTGATATCGAGATCGTACTCTTCGATGAGCCACATTACTGGGGCAGTTACCTCGATCCCGAACTCACCAGCCACGAGAAGGATCCGTGGCTTGTCATCAAGGTCGAAATCCGCCCAGCCATCGTCCGTAATTGGCACTCCTTCTTCAACACTTTCATCCAGAAAATCAGCGAACTCTTCTCCGACGTCATCTGGACTCAGGTCCTTCTCACCTCTCTCATTCCAAAATTCGCGGTAATCTTGTTGAATCTCTTCGGCGGTCAAGGTTGCACAATAGCTCGCGTATTTGATCGCCTGGAGGTCGGTTGTCTTATCTGCTTCATCTCGTTTTAATTCGACGACGACCAACTTCCCGTTCGGATCCAGCGCAAGAATATCCAACCGATCACGTGTTTGTTCGAAATTGGCATACTCCGATGTGATGATGAGCAGATCTTCGCCCAGTAATGCTGGCTCCTCGAGTGCCCACTCCTGAAAGTCAGATCGTTCGAGGATATCTAGTTCTACAAACTCCTGTTCCTCGAGTTGCTGAGGCGAATCCTTCTCTTCGTCAACAGAAAACAGCATGGTTGGGTGTCATATTCTGCGCTAGTCCCTTATATCATTCTGCCGAGTAAACAATCCCTGCTTAGTCGTTGCTTGCACTCGCCCCTTGCGAACGGGCGTTTAGTACCCTCAATTTTAGCTACAGTAGCACCCCAAGGGGAGCTCCGAACGGGGATGGACTCTGATAGATACTTACGTCCCTACACTTTTCTGGAATGTGTTCATCGTATGAATTATGGATCTTGATCGTGCCCGTGGTGTTCTGGTAGGGTTAGCGTGTGGGGACGCGCTTGGACGACCAGTCGAGTTCGACACAGCGTCTACGATTACTGCTGAGTACGGCGACCTCGACGAGATGGTCGGGTACGGAACGTGGAACAAGCCGGCTGGAACGATTACTGACGACACCGAGCAGGCACTCTGTATTGCGCGGAGTCTCGTCGAGAAACAGGAGTTCGATCCTGCTGATATGGCGAATCGGTTCGTCGCATGGTACGAGAGCGATCCGTTTGACATTGGGCGGATGACGTTGCGTTCGCTCAGTCGCCTCGAGAAAGGGGAAACATGGAACCAGGCAGGGCAAGAGGTCTGGGAGGACAGCCCAGAAGGTTCGAACGCCGGGAACGGGAGTGTGATGCGGTGTCCACCGCTTGCTATCCCGTACGCGACTGATTGGGACCAGCTCGTGGACGTGAGCCGACAGTCCTCTCAGATTACGCATGCTGACCCGCGGTGTACGTACGGCTGTGCGATTCTCAACCTTACGGTGGCCGGTCTGCTCGAGGACGTCGACACGCCGCTGCAGGACGCCCTCGAGTACGTCCCAGATGATGCTCCGGACGAGCTCGTGACCGCACTCGATCCCCTCGCCGACGGGACCTCGCCAAGAACGCTCGAAACGTCCGGGTACGTCGTCCACTCGCTGCAAACGGCCCTCCACGACGGACTACTCGCCAGTAGTACTGAAGAAGCGATTGTGACTGCAGTTAATCGTGGTGGGGACACTGATACGATCGGGGCGATTGCGGGCGCAGTTGCTGGTGCACGGTTCGGTGCGTCACAGCTTCCTGACCGCTGGCTCTCTGCCATTGATGAAACAGACGAACTCGAATCACTGGCGGTTGATCTCGTCGAGGTGGCATGATGTACGTACTTGCGTTCGACTGAGATCGAATAGCTATTTAGTGGTATTCAGCGCGAGAGAACCCCCTTATGAAGAGTTTTATGACGCCTTCGGTCGGTCGTCCAGACTTTAAATCCGTCTTCTTTCGCAGTCGCTTCCAGTCGTATGTAGAACCAGCCTGGTCTGATACCGACGCAACTCCGAATCTCTTCTGACGGACTGCGTTTGTGTGTCGAAATCGCATCCTATCTATTAGTTTCACTTCCACTGCGGTTGGATGACATTTAGTGTGTATACGACTCTCCATTGGTCCATGGGAACGAACGACACGGATATCGAGTCTGCTGAGATTACTAACCGGGGCACGGTCATCCTAGACGAATCCGATCCACGTACTGTTATCGAGTGTCTCCCCAGTACCGTCTTTCCTGTAATGATTCGGTTTTCCCTAGGAAAGTCAACGACTGGTGATCGAACGCATGAAGAACTTCGTACACCGGATTATCCAGTTGACGTCCGGATTCCACAAGGAGCATACATTCCAGAGTCGACAGTCTATTTCGATAATCCTGCAGAACGACCACCTCGAAATGCGACTGCATGGCGACCAAGTGAGTTCATCGAGTCTCTATCCGAACTTCTAACGGAAATCGATAGCTCTCCTTACGTTGATACAGATCGCCTTCAATTCACAGATCTTTGTGTAGCTGAGATTGCCCCTCGCTACACAACTAATGATCCAGATACTGGAGCCACAGTAGCTACACCAGAACTCTACAAAGACCAAGCAGACATCACTCTTGGGTACTTTCGTCGAGAGGGCAGTCTCGCAGCGACACAAGTCAGAGACTCGCTTGATACTGCAATGCCTGGAGAAACACGATCTCCACCACAACTCATCCAGGTTACTGAGGCAACTGCAAAACCAGCGCGATCCAGCCGTGAGACACAGCAGCCAGCTGGCCGTCATAAATACTTCACAGAGGGTGAAGCAGAGCGTATAGACCAACTTGACGCGACACCCGCTAATTGGATGTTAGACCGTGCGGCACCAGCCACCAGCGGCCATCGATCACTAAACCCAATTCTCTCTGAAATTGACCAGTTCTTCCCACAACTAAGTGAGACAGATCTACTCGAGTTTATTCGGTTACGTGGCCGAACTGAAAGCAGTGAGCGGTTCTACGCAAATGAGGTGTTGTCCCGATGAGTGGTGCTGTTCAGGAATCTAGTGAGGAAGAAAATGAGTATGTTCCCAGAATCGGAGGGGAGGCAGAATTTGATTTTTCGGTCAGTGATGAATCTCCCTTTGTAGTCATTCCTCGAGGAGGTGCGAAAGAGATTGGACGAAGTTGTTACCAAGTTGAGACTCGGACGGGAACGTATCTTGTCGATGCCGGACTAAACCAGGGAGATGGAGGACTGTTTCCCGATCTCAGAGGTCTTGACGAAGGTCAAATAGATGCAGTATTTCTCACCCACGCCCATATCGATCATATTGGATCGCTTCCGCTATTAGAAAGCCACAATTTTCTATCAGATCAGGCACCTGTAATTACGACAAGGCCAACAGCAGCACTGGCGGATACACTCCTTCGAGATTCACTGAAGATCCATCGTCGTGTGACTCAAAAACCGGGAAGAGAACAGCAGTACACTGAAACGGATCTAAGAAAGGTCGTTGATCGTTTCCGACATTGTGGATACCAGGCAGCCGATCTGAGTGACCATATTGCACATATTGATGATACTGAGACACTTCACTTCGAGTTCGGGAATGCTGCTCACTTGCTGGGGAGTGCGTGGCTCGCTCTAACTGTTGATGGCTCCCGAGTGGTTTTCTCGGGAGATATTGGTGGACGATCGAATCACCTTCCAGATATCGATGAACCACCACAGGCGGATGCGCTCTTTCTTGAGTCAACATACGGGGATACACATTCTCACACTAGCGCTTCTGATACGCGAACCGATATTTACAATGAGGCTATTGAAGCGGCCACGAACGGAAAACCAGTTCTCATTCCCTGCTTTGGCGTCGGGCGATCCCAGGAACTGCTCTATATGTTCAAAAACCGTATCCATACGCTCCCAGAGGAAGATCAATCGCAACTCAACATTGTCTACGATGGAATGGCCCAACGCGCCACAAACACATATAATGAGCATTGTCGAGGAGAGTTTGCAGCTGAATCGATTCGCAATTACATTGTCAATTCGGGTGACCAACAGCCATTCCTCTTTGATCAGACATCATCTGCGAGACGAATGCCCTTGTCCCGAAAAGAATTATTGGAAGCTGACGAAACACCCATTATAATTGCACCCTCTGGGATGTTGTCTGGTGGCTTTTCTCCGACCTACTTACTCGAGTTCACCCAGCGATATGATGATGCCCGTATCATCCTCTGTGGGTACCAAGCCGAGGGAACACCTGGCCGTCGGTTAGAGGAAGCGTTAAAGGATGACTTGGACGAAATCGCTCTCACCCTTCCCTCAAATGGGTTGAACGGAGGTATTCCTGATGAGGGCGACGGAACACGTGTTAAAGTTCCAGTGAGTTGGATCAGTCGATACCACGGGCTGTCGGCACACGCTGCTCGGAACGAATTGCTTCAATTTGCACGTCAAGTGTCTCCATCGCAGGTGTATCTCATTCACGGTGAGCAAGATCAACAGAAAAAGATGGCCAATCACCTTGCAGGAAATCTTGACTCTGTCTCTACAATCCAGTTAACTGGAATGATGAATCCGGTATCGGTTAGCCCCGATCTTCCCGATGAACAAGTCGTTGGGGACCGACCTGCAAAACGGATTCTGAACGAACGTGGTGGTGATATTGAGGTTAGCGATCAGAGCCACTTCAATTCTGATGCGGTCCACGGAACACTATCGGAATTCAGTGACCAAATCGAAGCACTAGAATTAGCCCTTCGTTCGCTTAGTGGCCAATTAGCTGTTGAGCGCCATGATAGTGGCTTCTCGGAAGAGGATATCCGACGGATTGTTCAAGACGAAATGAATGATATTGTTCGCGAGGCAGTCAAAGAGAACCAATCTGACTGACATCACCTCCAGTATAGCTACCACGAAAAAGTGATCAACCCCATGGTCACCGTGCACTCAATCCGTCTCAAATAGCGAAAGAGGTTTATAAAAAGTTTCAGTGACGGAATGCAAACATGGAGTGAGGCGTTTCTTGCCGACGAGTCATTCTCAGTCGGTCTCGTTTTCGTTCGAGGACATCTTTCTTTTCAAGGCCGTCGCAGAGCGTCCGGACGATATCGGAGACATGTCGACACTCGTCCAAACAGATCTTAACTTCGATGTGATCGAAGACGAAATAGAATGCCTGGTCGACCTCCTGGGAGGAGAGCAATTTGCCACAGTAATCTCCGAATTGCTGGAGCGGCTCGACCAAAACGATGGTATCCAAACACCCCTCGACGATGTCGCCCGAGAGTACTACCAACGGTACATGAACGGGTACGAACTCCGAGTGCGGTTAGACGAGGACACCGCAACATCCGTCAGCGAACTCGCGTCGACGATAGACGTTTCAGAAACAGAAATCGAACGTCGATATGACTATCTCGAGCAGTACGGATTCGTCGAACGGACCAGTGCAGGGATACGAGATACTGCGAAACACGATTAATTTCAGCGGTCTTAGAAACTAGGAGTGATTCACTCCAAGAGGACACCTGTGAAGACTGCGACCGCTGTGGATGCAACTAGGATGTCTGCAAGTCGTATCGTCGAAGCAGGAAGTCCTTGCTTCAAGGAGCCAGCTTCTGCTGGCGGGTAGGCCGGGGTAGTTCACTTTTCAGTGTCGGTGTCGTCAAAGTCATCGGTATGCTTGTCTGATTGTATTGACCATTCCCACTTATCCCGGAGATACATGGAAACATCGTCTGGATCGATTTCCTCCGTTTCTGCTTCGAGTAACGCACGCACTTCGGCATTCGAAAGATCATCCATCTGTTCCATTTTACTGCGACCGCGATCTGCAAGATAGTCGAGCCGACTCTTCTCGACTTCGAGGTTGACATCAACTATTGTGGATGAGTTACGACGCTGTTCAACTTGCCCAACTGCCGTTTCAACGATTGATTCGGCATCTCTCCCGGAATCATGAGCGGCTTCATAAAAGAACGCTATTGAACTTCTAATTGCACCAACAAGCTCAGGATCCCTTTCAAGTTCGTCATCAACACGATCAGCTAAGTCATACCCCGTAACGTTATACACCATCTTTCGATCTTCTGGATCTAACTCATTATACAGTAATGTGAGATCGTGTGTTGCTGCCACAAGACGCTCCCGAATCCGTGACCGGAGGTTTCGCTCGTGAACAGGCCGCTTAAATTCCTTTTCACCGCGTAGATATTCTCGTTGTGCATCTGTCAGTAATGCTGCTGGGCGATCTAAGTCCATGTGTTGTATATCTGCATCGCCGAACTATTTATTATTACGCAATCTCATAGGAGTTTGTGTGAATAGGAAAACAACAGTACTCCCTGCCGACAACCAGAACATACGATCGATCGGCGACAGACGGTACTACTAACACCAGAAATGGAAAGGAAGCTATCCATCGACATCAACGGGACACTCTTGGTAAGGGAATCCCCGTTGTGCCGACGGCTTTACTTTAGAAGTAAAGCACTATCTAAGTGTCGGTTAGAAGTAGGAATTGAACTTCTAACCGATAGAGGAGATACCAAAACAATAGTTTGGCGTATCTCACCACCCAACCTGTGTGAGGTACGGGGCGGTTCTTCGGTGATGAAGCCTGCTCCAAACGTCCCCATAGGAAGTTGCTGGAGGGAAAAGTCATGGGAGAGCACCTCTCTAACCGAAACACGATCTAGCCACGACTCGCTTCTTCCGTCACGACGGAATACACCCCCTTACCCTTCTTCCCATACTGTGTGTGATGATGATCTGATATCACCCATCTTGGGTGGTTTCTTCGAAGTTCTTTCCGGGGTGATTGCGTCATGAGTGCTGGTCTGGAACATCTTGGCTGGCTTGTCCCGACGTCTGAATGGGAACCCTTCAAAGAATGGGTTCGTGATGTAACTGGCGGGTACAAAGGTTCTCTCGGCCGGTACGTCGAGAAAGCAATAGAGGACTATATCCGCTTTGCTGACGCTGTTAAGAAGCTACAGACTCTTGCCGACGACGTCATCACCGAAGAAGAAACGGATATACCACACAGTTTGGTGGGTGACGACCTCACTACTGACTCGAAAACTGAAGTCCGGGTCCGTATTGCCCCCTATTCAAAAGACGGTTTCCGAAACGCAGTTTCGGAGTCGAAAAATTCGTATGGTGTTGAACTTGCACGTGCGCTCCGTCAGTACCGAACCAACCCCTTCCATGAGTGGGTTGCCGATTTAGCTGATCGATTGTCGACTGCTCTCGATGATACTGAGGATGAACCCCCTGAGGACACCATCAACGATCAGGATGGTGTCAACAAACAACCGCGGACAGTCGAAGAAAAAACCGAGGCGATTGTCGACTATCTCGAAACCGAGATGTCGTGCGAAAGTCACCAAATCAGTCGTGACGACCTTGATGAAGCGATTGAAGTAGTTGTTGGCGACGGGGAACCAACGAAACGAACGATGCGTAAATATCGTAATCAAGTCGTTGAAACGCTCAATCTTGGTCGCCATCCACAAACACCAAAGCTCTATAAGCCGGTCGCTGAACTCCCAGACCGGCCGGACGACTACCCGTGGGAATGCTGGGTTTCTGTCGAGTATCTCAAGGGCGACCCAGAGGCCCGTGCTCGTCGCGTCGTTCTCGAACTCGGGAAGCAAGCCGCAGCGTCGAACGGGCGTATTGGAATCGAAAAATCAGCTGTCTGTAAGGAGATTTTGAATGAGGCTGTCTCACCTGCAACGGCACGTCGAACTGTTGCCGCTGTTGTTGATAACTACCCAGTCAAAACCAAGCGTGAGAACCTCCGACTGAATCTTGTTCGGCTTGCAGAAGAACAACCTGAGTTAGCAGAAGAAATCGTTGCATACGCCAACTTTGACCCGGATTCATCTGCGGCAGTAACTGACTGTGATTCGTCGCCGGATAACTGGGTCGACCGCGCTGCTGACCATATCTCAAAACTCTGTGAGACTTCCGATTTCGATATTGAAACTATTCCAAAGCAAATCTTGGATAATAAAATTGCTCGAGCGAAGTATCCAAATGAAGTTTCCGACGAGAAGAGCCAAATATCCGAAGATGCCCTTGAACGAGTATGTGAAGCCGATCGAGACGCGGTCTCTGCTGCTCTTGCGGTATCTGACTCGAGTCCAGGACCAACTGCTGAAGAAGACCTTCAACGAGCCGCCGAAACAGAACTTGAGAAACTCTCATCAGATACCTACACGACATCTTCTACACCGTGACGGTACAGCGAGAGATTCCTTTTTCACTGGCCGAAAAGCATTACTTGTCACCATAACTACTTTCTCAATACAGAGTACTACCCGTGAAACTACGTCAACCAACCGACTTTCTCATCCTTGAAGGTCTGGAAGACAAAGGACGGAATGTTGCGACGAACTTGGCCGCTCACACCGGGAAGTCCCGCAAAAACATCAACACCCGACTGCCGGTGCTTGAGGACTACGGGCTCGTTGAAAAGATTGGACCGGCTGAGCGATCTGGACTGTACGAGATCACATCTCTCGGAAAAGCCGTGTTGGTCTACCAAGATCAGTACGATGAAGTGGATGACTTCGAGGAACTCATCCGCGGTCCTAATGCAACCGACGGTGATGGTTCCAGTGAGAGTCAGGCGAGTTTCGCCCGTGGTGACGACGAGTCTGAAGACACCTGAGATACGATCGATAATTTCCCAGAACAGGCGTTCGAACCAGAAGAGCAGTTTCTAGAGCAGTGAGTTGACTCGAGACTGGAGATGATCAAATGCATCCGTTGCGACATCGACAGTCGGTGCACCAGTAATAACCGCTTTGCCGTTCGCGAATAGCAAGATCACAGCAGTGTACTCTTCAGGGCGATAGACAAGTCCTGGGAACTGCTCTGGCTCGTATTCAGTGGACTCAAGGCCAAGACCAATCGAGAGTGCGTTTAGGTTAACATCCATTCCAAGTTCTGCAGTACTGACGACGTTCTGGACTGAAAATCCAGTCTCCTCGGGAATATCGATCCCGTTCAACGCAGACAGCTTATTCAAGAATACATCGTTTGATTCCTCGAGTTCGTCGAGACTCGAAGAACCAGTGATGATGTACTTCCCACTTCGATAAACAATGATCAGCGGCCCGTCTTCCTCTAACCGAACGTAGAGCCCGTGGTAATTTTCTGGATCGTGCTCCGTATACGGAACATCGAGATCGGCACCGAGTTGTTCAACGTCTAACTCGAGGCCGAGCGTACCAGACCCAACAACGTTAGTGATTGTGACCATCACTCCACCTCGCTGTCTGGAATGACGAACGCAGCGGACACTAAGTCTGGCTCTTCCGGTGTGACGTGTTTCTCCTCTTCAAGACGGTCCAACTCTGTATCGCGTTTCCGACGGAGTGATTCGAGCTCTCGTTTGGCGTTTCCGATCGGAGCAGACATATCTGTGCCCTCTTTATCGCGCTGTCGGTACGTCTCGAGTCGATCCTCCCACTCGCTGATTTCCTCCTCGAAGTATCGTTCTGCATGCTGGCGCTTGATCGCTATTTCACGTTCACGCTCTTCACGGGCTTCGTCCGCAAACGATTCGACCTGAGTCCAGGCTTCCATCTGTGCCTCTTCATGCAGATCGTCTCCAATCGACGCCAGGGTCTCGAGACTTTGGATGGACGCCGTCTCTTCTGGCGGAAGTGTATCGGCTATTTCAGGGGTACTGGTAGTGACCTCGCCATCGGTAGTAACATACAGCGGAACAAGCTTCTCAGTGACTACATCACCTGCTCCTGAGACGTATCCTAACCGGTAAGTAAAGAGAATCCCTGGTGCCGGCTCGTCTTCGGGAGCGACTTTTACAGCGACCTGTCCCTGTATACGGTCTGAGTTGAGACAGAATTCGATGAGCGACTGGACCAATGGATGATCGAGCGCAATGAAGTCGACATCGTCCTTTTCCATCGCGATCTGTTTCGTAAAGGTTGCACTGTCGTACTGTCCTGCTACCTGATCACCGGACAGAACGTCGGGAACGTCCAATTGGTAGACGTCGCCATCAGAGCGTGCAGGGCCGGGCCGAACGCCCTTGATTGTCCCGCTGAACTCGTCAAAGAACTCCCGAACCAGAACCTCGATGTCGGCTTCGCTTACTTCGCCGTGTTGACTGCGTTCGATGACCTCGAGTACCTCGTCGTCCTCGTTGGAGAGGTCGAACCGATCTCGAATGAGGAACTCGTTCTCGACGGTTTCCAAGGCCTCTTTGCGCTCCTCTATCGTCGATTCGATGTCTGCCACAACCTCGTCTGTCGGTCTTCCTTCGGCAATGGCGGCCATGATCGTCTCGTCCAGGTCAACGTCCTCTAAGACGCGCCCCATCACGTCGGAGCGCATCCCGAGATCGGATTCGATCTGGTTTGTCTTCTCAACGAGGAGATTGAGAATCTCGCTCTCGCGAGTGTTTTTGAAGAAGAGATTCCGAATCTCGACCGTGTGTTCCTGCCCGTATCGGTGGAGCCGACCCATACGCTGGTCGATACGAATCGGGTTCCAGGGGAGATCGTAGTTCACCATAATGTGGGCGAACTGGAGATTGAGTCCTTCTTGAGCCGCGTCGGTCGCAAGCATCAGGTTCGCTTCTTCCTCGAACTTCTCCATCTCCTTCCGACGTCTATCCTGGTCAAGGTCGCCGTATACCTGTGCAATGTCGTGTTCAGGAAACACCTGATCGCGAAGGTACTCGAGCGTGTCCGTATACTCCGTGAAAATGAGGATTTTCTCGTTTGGATCCTCCTGCAGGATCCGGTCGACGAACTGGCGAAGCAGTTGGGCCTTGGAGTCGGTCTCGATGTCTTTTGCCTGCTGCCAGAGCTGTTTGACACGGTCGAGTTCAGCTTGCATCTGCGAACGGTTCAGCGTGACTGTGACCGTCTCGAGAGCCTCCTCAACCTGAGTTCGTTCGTCCTCGGTCAGCGTCTCCGGTTCGGTGCTGTAGCGGGGAATGAGTTCTTGGACATCGTCGGGGAGATCCTCGGCTATTGCATCGTTCTGGATCGCCCGCAGACGGTTTTCGAGAGATTTTCTGATAGCATGGACGCTCGAGACCAGCCGCTTTTGGTAGATAACCATCGTGAAACCGGCGGCTTGGTTCTCTTCCTGCTGCGCCAGGTTGTAGTATTCGCGGATGTACTCAGTGACATCGTCGTAGAGCTGTTGCTCTGCATCGGACATCTCGACGCCTAGGGCCTCGATATTCTTCTCAGGGAACATCCGCGTTCCGTCGGTGTCGTACATCTCGTCTTTCAGCCGGCGGATCATCAACTCCTCAAGGCCGTCGGGATGGATCTGAGACTCGTGGCTGAACCGGTAGGGATCGAGCAGACTCACAAGGAAGTAGAACTGGTCGGATTTTCCCTTGTGGGGCGTTCCAGTCATCAACAGAAGTGAATCGGAGTTATCGGCGACCGCTTCACCGACCAGATATCGCTGCGTTCGTTCGATGGAATCGTCACTCGAGCGCCGCGCCGTCAAGTGGTGGGCCTCGTCGAAGACGGCAACGTCCCACTCCGGCTCGAGATTCTTGAGTGCATCGAGCACGGAAACTCTGTCATCGTCGGGATTGTCTGTCGTCTGCTTCGCGAAGTCGATCGAGGTGATGATGAAATCTTCCTGTTCCCAGACGTTCTGGTTCGGGTGGGACTGGCGATATGTCTCGACGGTCTCGCGGTCGTAGATGACGAAGTTTCGGTCAAACTTCTCGCGCATTTCCTCTTGCCACTGGACAGTCAGCGGCGCAGGCGCGACGATAAGGACGCGATCGGCACGGCCTCGAGCGATAAGCTCCTCGATGACCATACCTGCCTCGATGGTCTTCCCAAGCCCGACCTCGTCGCCGATGAGATACCGCTGGTCGTAGGAGTTCAAGATTTCGTAGGCTGCCTTGACTTGGTACGGCTCGATCTCGATTCGGTTGTTCGTCAGCGAGAGGAAGCGGTCGTACCGGTACGCGAGATCGAGTTGAATCGCTCGCTCCCGAAGGTCGTAGTGGAGCGGTGCGTCGGATTGGCCGGCTGCGAGACGGTCGACGACCGAATCGAGTTTCTCGATGTGGGGAAGGCCGCTGGGGAGTTTGCGGAGCTGTCCCTCCGACGTGTAGACGTGGAGGAGGTGACCGCAGTTGGGCCGTTCCTCGATTTTCGTGATTTCTCCACGTCCGCCGGCGAACTTGACGTGGTCGCCGACCTCAAAGTCAGTCATTCTGAGCCGTAGACTCCACAATCTCGATTTCATCCTCTGTTAATCCATAGAGTTCATAGACGATTTCGTCGATAAGATGTTCAGTCATAGCGATCTTATTGTCAATTTCATCTGCGCGTTCTTTCGTCTTAGTGTAACGTCGAAGATCGTCTTTGATGCTCTCAGGGTCGGGGAGAACAATTGCCTTCAATCGGTCAATCGGTGAATTGGTCTTCGTGGCATTCTCACGGAAACCACCGAACCCATCAGCCTCCTCAACAGCAACAGGAACGAATGCTTCTATAAGTGCAGCTTGGTTCTCTGAGAGATCAGTAAGAGAAAATGCCTCAAAATATCCCGTTTCAGTGTATCCCCATTGATCAGTCTCATGTCCCTCTTCATTTTCCGGTTTGTAACGAGCGCTTGCATAAATTGTGACTCTATGCCCTTTGCGCTCAGTTCTGACATTACCAACTCGTAACTTCTCGTACTGCTCTGTGGTTGCATTGAGGATCTCGGGGTTATTTGGCTGAAAGAGCCCGATATCAGGGATATTTTCGCCTTCTTGATAATTACCGATATAATCTAACAGATTGGTGTTATAATCTTGACATTTCTGGTTGTATTCTAACATTCGATTAGACAATTCAGATAAAAACTCACGGATAACACCATTGGAATCCCCAGTTTCGGGCTTCGCCCCTCCCGCAAGGTATTCTTCATATTCATTAAGAAGTGACTCTACAGAGTCATTAGAACTTGAAGAAGCCTCATCTGGCGTAACTAGAGGGATTGGAAGACTCTTCACGTACTCATTTTTATATCGATGATAGCCACCTCTGACACTGGGACTATTCATCTTGAAGAGTACTTCAATAAGTGTCGAATTCAGCAAAGACAGGAGATAAAAGTCCTCTGAAGGAATCATAAACACCGTACAGTCTATATAATCACCTCTTGTATCAATGGCAAATCTGGAATGCTTTGCTATGTCTGGGTAAATTATCTTGCGTTCAGAGAAGATGCCTGTGTATTCTTGTTGTGGTTGTTGCAACTCATACCATTCTTCATTAGTTGCGGTGCCCTCCAGTTTCTCTTTGTACTGGCTCAGGTAAGATTTTATTGCGGGATACTCATCAATATCCACTCCTGAGTGACAATATATGATATACTGTTGATTGTGGTCAACATGGTGCCGAGAAATGTCAGTACCTTTGATGTACGGCTTAATGAGTTGGGAAGACCTTTCATCGGAACCAACAAGCTCATTTTTTTGTTCTTCACTTATTAAAAAAGCTTCATTAAGGCCAGTTACTACACCGCGTCCCATCCCATCAGTAATACTGGTGTCGCAAGTTCCTTGTATGTACTCTGAAAGGCTTGAGAACTTTTCTTTAAGTTCCTGGCTAATGTTGGCAACTCCTGGGTTTGTGACGGTCCAGTCATCTCCTTTGAAAAGTTCAGCAGGAATTTCTGCCTTGTTCTCAGTGATCTCCACTGGGAGCGACTCAAATTCTAAATTGTTGATTCTGGTAACAGATACACTATTTTCAAGAGATTGATTGACGTCAACAGTTAGTATACAAGGGTATGCAGTTGCCCCTTCAAACACCTCCAAATCGCCGAAATCAACAATCTGTTCTATTTGATGGTCATCTAGCACACCCCGTATTTTTTGACCATACTTTGATTTGATCCACTTGTTGGAGACGACGACTCCGTATCGTTGAGACGTCAATTCAAGGCTACGCTCAACAAAATACCCATAGAGGTCAACCCGAGTATCGTGTACGTCGTAATTTGAGGCGAGGAACGGTTTCAAAGGCTTAATTTGTTCCATACGGACGTATGGCGGATTTCCAATAACGGCATCAAATCCAGGGTCATCAACTCCTGAACCGTCTTCATCGTAGAACACTTCGGGGTATTCTAACTTCCAGTGGAAATAATCATTATCCTCTGACCACTTTTGAGCATCTGCAAACCACTGCATTTGTTCAATCTGTTCCCACTGGTCATCATCTT
The DNA here is from genome assembly GCF_006543045.1 of Salinadaptatus halalkaliphilus. Lineage (GTDB taxonomy): Archaea > Halobacteriota > Halobacteria > Halobacteriales > Natrialbaceae > Salinadaptatus > Salinadaptatus halalkaliphilus. Next base: position 16,940 of record NZ_RBZW01000072.1, read on the forward strand.
CCAACGCTGCTGCCATCTGCTCATAGGCATCGCCCGGGAGATTGTCCAATCCAAACTCCTCGGCAGTGTGAACGTTTGTCATCGCCTCGAGCCGCTGGCGAAGCTTGTTCCGCTCGAACTCGTCGTACTTGGCCTCCATCTCCTTGACGTCGGCGAGATCCTGATTCTCGATGGCGATGAAGTCCTGATAGATTCGCATCAACTGCTCGATAGTCCCCTTTCGAGCTACACCGAAGTCAGCGAGCGTTGCGTTCTGTCCGTCGCCACCAGCATCGGATTCCAGTTCCTCGATTTCCTCGATGTCGCTCCCGACAAGCGAATTCCCGGTCTTCAGGTGGTGGTCAAGGAACGCAAGCGGTTGTTCGGCTGCGAGCGTCCGAAGCCATAGAGACACCTTCGCCAGTTCCACAGCAAGCGGATTCAGGTCGACACCGTAGATACAGCGCTGGGCGACCTGCCGACGGGCCCAGTTGATATCGTGGTCCTCGTCAACCGTCTCGATACCCTGCTGTGCGGCCTGCCGCTCCTGTGCGTCGATGATTTCACGTGCCAAGTAGTCGATAGCGCTTGTCAGGAAGTGGCCACTTCCCATCGCAGGGTCGAGGATTTTGAGGTCGAACACCTCCTCAGCAAACTCCTCAGCGAATCCTCCTTCATCGAACGCACTTTGGCCAACGAGACTACTCCGGATATCGTCGACGAGCGGGCCGAGCGTCTCCTCGACGATGTACTCGACGACGTACTCCGGCGTGTAGTACGACCCCGTCGCCTTCCGTTCACCTGAGCCGGTCGAAAGGTGGACTTCTCCCTCTTCGACGATCACCTCATCACCCTCGCCTGCGCTGACGTACTCACCGTCTTCGAGTGCTAGTGGTTCGTCGGCGATGTCGAGTTGATATTCGAGAAGCCCCTCGTAGATGCTCCCGAGGTGGCGAACATCCAGCGACGAGTAATCGACGAAGATCTTCCCTTCGCCGTTGCCGTTCTGACTCCGGGTGAGCAGTTCAATGACCTCGGCGAGGTAGGCGTCCCCCACCTGGTGATTCGCGATGAACTGGGCTTCGGCACTATCGTCCTCGTCGGGATCAGTTCTGAACAGTCCGCCGTTGTACGCCGGGATGTAGAGATCCTCTTCAGGGATGCCTCGCGATTTGCTCCCCTGGTCGATCAGCTTGAAGAGTTCGTCCAGTCGGTCCCAGAGGTTGTCTTGCCAGTCGCGATACTTCGGATTCGGACTGTCTAATTCCTCTGCTACCTCCTGCTTGAGTGTATTCAGACTGTAGGATTCCTCGTAGATCTCGTTGTTCGTGTCGAGCAGGTCACGCCCCTCACTCTCGGCGTAGAGCACGAATATGAGCCGGTAGAGGTAGATGAGGGAGCTGTCGTGAATGAGGTCGAGATCGTCTTCGGAGAGGTCGTTGTCCGGGTACTGCATGAACCCCTCGGAGAGGACCTTGATTGCCTCGTAGATGTTATCCTGGAGGTCCTCTCCCAACTCCTGGGCGAAGACGTTGGACTCGTCGTAGACGTCGTCGAGGAAACACTCGCCGCTGGAATCCTCGAGGAATGCGCCGTGTCTGAAGAAGAGGTAGAAGTATTTGAAGTCCTCAAGATTACCCTTTTCGAGGACGGTCGGCAGGTCAATCTCGTAGTAGGAGTCGAGCCGGTGGCTCGTTGGACCGTAGTAGAGCCGCCACTTCTTCCCGTCGGTGAGGACTGCCCACCGCGCCGGCGTCTCTTGGAGATAGACGTGAATCTGGTAGCTCGGGTTCTCGAAGTCCCGTTCGTGTTCGCCACTCCCACGGGTATCGAGTGGACGGCCCCAGCGCTTGGCGTCCGCGACGGCGACCGCGTCCTTGTAGAAATCGCCACCTTCCTCGCGGCGCTCGAACGCACCACGTGCAGCGTCATCAGACTCGAAGAAACCGTAGTCAGGGCGGCGCTGCGTCCGGCTGGTACTCTCCTCAACTTCGAAGGGAACCCCAAGCTTCCGGAACATTGGCCGGATGAACTTCTCCTCGAGCTGAGATTCGTTTCGCTTGGGAGCCGTCTCTTTCTCGCGCTTCCACAACTCCATGATGTCGTCCTTCGCCTCGCGGAGCTCCTCCTTGCTGAGTTCGTCCCATGCTTCCGTTTCGGGGAGATGTTCGTTGAGGTAGTGGTTCGAGAACAGGTCGCGATTCGTTCGGTAGGAAAGTGCTGTCTGCATGATTACAGTGGAGTGACGATGAGGAACTGATCTGTGTCCTTGCTGTCGATGATAGCGTGAGCGATGTCTTTCGCGTCGGCAATGTCGACGTCGACGTCGTCGCCGATCTCGGCTTCGAGCTTCTCGAGCTCGGAGCCAGAGATATTCACTCGCCCGGAGTCACCTGCATTCCGAGCGATTGTCTTCCGGGTCATTTCAGATGCTATGACTGTTAGAGCCTTTCCATATAGTCTTTTCTTAGACTATTCCGTGTAGATGTCTACCATCTGCGGCACCACGGTGTGTTATACTCGCCAGAAGTGACATAACTACTCTTATACCCGGACACGACATACAACGACGACATCGCACATGTGAAGTCAATACAATTTTGAAGCTATTGACGCTCTCCACGAGAGAGGTGCCGAAGACTACTCCAATCCGAACCACCCGCATGGCGAGCACGCTCGAGTACTTCTTATGGCCACGCAGAACTTCCATTAAACTGATACTCCCCCACGTCACGTACATGGCGATTGGTTGAACGAGGAACTGATCGCACTGATATAGATCTCGATCCGGGGTAGGCCCCCCCCGAGAGGCATCACTATTTGTGTTCGTAGATTGGAGCGAATTTGCAGTCACTTGCGGGTTAATTTCGATAAGTTGAATAATTTCGCTACAGTAAAATTCGCTGTTTCTCACCGAGATCGGACGAACAGCCGGAATCCGCGAACGTTTTGACCGGCATTCGCAACGTATCCGAAGCTTCGAAGCCCCAGAATTTCGGATTTTGGCTTATGATATGTACCTCCCTTTCAGGTGATGTGAGGATAGATAGGCTCGTGTCCGGCGATTTTCGAACTCCCGTCGAGCATATCGGGTAGAAAAATTTTCTGATTGGTGGAATTTTGCCTGAACCCCGAGTTCGCCATTAGAGGAATAGCTCGGAAACCCCAGTGCAGGTACCAGTAGGCTGTTCAGTCATTCTCGATGTAAGTAGCGAATGTCTCGGATCCTGCCCCAACATCATACCAGTCACTGATCGTGGAGTGGTATGGCTGCCAGAGGTGTCGTTCAGCCCTACGTACTCTGTTACCCCACTCGCTCTGTATCATCTGACTGAGCGTTTGATACTGCTTTGCAAGCATGTGGAGTATCAGAATGGGATCCATCGGCGGATGAGGTAGCCGAGGCTTATCCAATGGACTTGAACAATAATGCGGATTTGCGAACTGGATATGTCCTGACTCAAATTTTCCCCCATTCTGAAGATGTGAGACAGGCTTTCGCTCATCCTCATTGTTTCCCATATCAATATCAAAGTGATATCGACGAGCCACCCGATAATCGAACTCTGCGGCCTCAGCACTCCAACAGCAAGGAGCCCCAAGGTGCCTATTCTCATCTCTACCACGCGCTTCTGTATCCTCCTGGGCCAACAATGTGAGATTGAGAGAGTACTCTTCAAAATCCCTATCTGCGACAGATATTTTGCCCCCAACAATCGCCTTCCCCATGTTCTCCTGGAAATCCCGTGCCTCTCCTGTATCAAAATCTTCCCCGCCGATATCTAATACCCAATTCGGAGAAAGATCCAGAGTCCAATTGTTGGGTTCTTGACTCTTCATGGAGAAATAGGCAGTTGTGACGTATTCGCAATTTCGCTCGAAAGCCCCCGATTCATAATTTCGGAGGAAATCTAGTTCGGATAGCAGATGCTCATACAGCTGGTTAGCCTCGGGCAGTAGATCGTCAAATGACACTATTTTGAGCCCTCATCAACTAATCGATAATCCTCAAATTTTCCCTCCCGTGAGTGATGGACATTGCTGCAGATTAGATGAACTGGGAATCTAGCATCTTTGCCCTCTGTTTGAGCAGCGACCGTTTCCGGATATTTATCATCGCATACTCTACATTCTGCGATACCGTCCTCGGGTACATCGAGTATCTTTGGAGTGGTCCGACATATCTCTCCGACCGGCTCATTACGCTCTTGATTCAGCTCAACGACAACCCCAATCAGTTCAGAAGACCACCAGTGCTCCCCAGACCAGTGCGAAAAGACCCCATCGTAGGTGAATTCCCCATACGACGTATCGTATAGTTCTTCGAGATAGTCATCAAAGACATTTACCTCTAGTCCGACCTTTGTAGCAGTCCAAGTTTTGTTCCAGAGCGGCCCGGGAGTCTCACGGAAGCGGTGACAAACCCATTCCATAAACGCAAGCTTGTTTCCTCCCTTCACCGTTGAATCCTTCTTCAATCCAGAATTGAACTCCCTCGGGACAACAGCTTCTACCTCTTCGATAGCAGTCTCTGGAGGCTTCAAAGTTTCTACCAGAGATTCAAACCCTTCTCCCCTAACCGATTCTATGGCGTCATAATCAGATAGATCGTTAACCAGTTTGGTAGCTCCGTCCTGACTCACTAAGTCTTTAACTTCGCATGTCCACTGGAAGTGGCTCTTACTTACAGGCTGTTGGAGTTCCTCTATCGCTTCCCCGCTAAAGGCATAGATAGGGACTTGGGGGAGGTTCTCTCTGACTGTACCAGCCATTGTGAGTCCTTTCCCAGTATAGTCCCCGTTCTGATGCAGAACCCAATCAATCAAAACGAGATCTGCATCCGGTTCGTTGTCTGATTGAAGGTCCTCTGTAGCATCTTCGGGGTTGGTGAATTCAACACAGAGAGGGTCTGCTTGCTCCTCTAGAACGTTAGCAAAATTTTCTTCTCGATTGTCTCGATCATCAATCCACCAGACAGTATAGTCATTCATTCAGCGTCACCTCTACACACGTAGACCAGTCATCTGTATCTACAAACTTAGCATGACCGTCGTGTTTCTGAGCAATGTTCCGCACAATGCTGAGTCCAAGCCCACTGCCCTTCCCTAGGTGTTCAGACAATTCTTCGGGCATTTGCTCAGAAAGCCCCTCATACATGTTCTCAGCCGGGTCAGAGACCAATGGCTCAAACGCGGCACCCTGCTGATTATCTGGAATACCAACCCCGTCATCATACACTCTGATTCGAACTCCATTATCAGTCGAACTTCCTTGGACCAAAATTGCTTTTTCAGTGTCAGAGATGGTTCCCACGGCTTTTATGCTGTTAGTCACTAAATTCACGATAACCGAATAGAGTTCTGATTCATACATCGGCGGAGTACGAAGCAGGTCAGGAATGTCAGTAGAGATGTCCACTCCATAATAATCACCAATGTACTCAACTGCGTCTGTAACGTCTGTTACGGTATCTGCAACGTTTTGTGGAGAGATCTCTTTCTGTGTACCAGTCTCCATGAAGATGCCAAAGAGTTCCATCTGGTCTTCGAATCGGCCTTGCATATCTCGAAGGTCGTCTATAACATCTGAAAACCTCGGCTGTTGTTCCTCAGGTAAATCGTCGATGACTGCCTCAATGCGGGAAGCACTGCTTTCCAGGTTACTTACCATGGACCGAAGCTCATGCGAAAAGGAGAAGACGACCTGATTGACAGAAAACGCAGATCTGAAGAAGTCGATTTCCTGTTCTTTTCTATCGATGGAGTTTCTAATGACTTTAGTGGCGGTTTCGACTGCCTCGTCAGAGACTTGCTTATCTTCCTCTGGCATCGTCTCAGTCGCTGTATCTGCCACACCCTCCAAGAGATTAATCGCTTTGTCTACGGTCTCATCCGGTGTATCCGTCTGTTCCGCACCTAAGTCGTCATCTTCAGATTCCCCACCGTTCAGGTCACCCAATTGTGTCTGACCCTCAGATTCTGTTTTCCTATCGGAGCCATCATCTTCTCCGGTTTCCTCAAGGAACTTCTCAGTCTCCTCCTGTAGCTCTTCTTGGGCCTTTCTAGCTTTGTAGTGGCTATACTGGAGAGTCATCCATTCGAGACTTAGGACGACAATTTCTTTCAGTTGCTTTATCAGGTCATTGTCGAGGAAGTCTTCTCGATTGGACGCCATTCTCAACTCTGCGGAAGAGCTAATCATTACACGTCCGATCAGATTCCGGTTGTTCGGGAATGACAGCAAGGTATCCTCAAACTCTGTGTGTAGATCGAGCGTGTCGGAGAGGTCTTCGAATCGGTCATCAGGCTTTCGACCCCTGTTTGTGGTCCTTCTTTTGTCGACTCCCAACCAGTCGTCATCTGGCCCCCCATATGAAAACACCCGGAACCCACCTTTGTATACTCGAACACCGCTTTGCTCCTCTGCAATCTCATTAGCACGTTCCAAACTCAGCGTTTGAGGATCTCGATAATGTTCCTTGGTGTCTCGTGGAATGTATGAGATCTTGAATTCTGTCCCAGCTAGACTGTCGACAGTATGGTTGAAAGAATACATCCGATTACCAATCAACTTAGCATCCAACGAGAGAGAAACCTCTCCATTTTCAGACAGACTACCCTCTAGACAGCCCCAACTAGCGTCGTGAACCTGCTCTGAAAGAGCTCCTTTTCCATCCTTGAACTCAGGTGCGTCAAACCGAATCTCAAAGCCTGGGTCGGGCTCATACTCCGGGCCTCTATTTGTCGGCTGAACAACCGCAAGCATCGAAACGTTTCGCCGAAGAGTGTTGAAATCCTGCTGATTCCACTTGTCTTGGAGATCGCGTAGTCCAATAGTTGTCCCTGTCTGCACTTTTCCATCTGCGGGAAACCGTTCAACTGTTGGGCTAAATGTGACCTCGTCGATTTCTTGATTACTCTCGTACTTCCGCCAAGGGATTGTTAGAGATGTCCGTTCATACTCGCCATCAGCCTCAACGTATGCTGTAGTAGTAAGCTCCAACACATGGGCTAATCGGCGGCAAGCAAACCGGCCGATCCCCTTCGATCCCGCCCTCTCGCGTCCGTATTTATCCGAGTTCGGATTATCAATCTTATCTGTCGTTGCGATCCGCATGAAGTCATCCCGCACCTCAGCGAGGGACATTCCAGTCCCATCGTCGCGGATTCGAATCTCACTGTCTGTGGTATCATCTGCTTTTGTGTCCTCAAACTCTAGAACAACCTCAGTCGCGTCAGCGTCGTATGCGTTCTTGATGAGTTCACTAACAGCGACGTGGTTTCGAGTGACGAGGTTCTCTCCCAGCTCCTCCAATAACCGACTATCGATAGTGAATGAAACGTCATCTGGAGAGCTGCTCATTGACTACAGGATACGGTGGTAAGTTTAAAAGCACTTGGGAAAGTCCCCTTCATTATTGTGAGCGCAGGGCGAGAGATACTGGAGCTTCGGTCCGGGGACCGGATACCATACTCTGTCCAGCAGCGGAACGTGCAGAACTCGAAGCTAACGCTCAATCCCGATGGTTCCCTCTCGGTTACAGTCTCTTCAGACGCTTCGGGCCGAGAAATCGTTGCGAGGAATACCGGCTGGATTTCGGAGAAATTCGATGAGCAAGAGGAGTCTGTAAAGATCGTCACCGAGAAGTACGGCGATATTACGTCTGGCTTCGTCTTCTGGGGGCAGAAATATGACTTGGAAAGGTGGATCGGCTCTTACGACATCAGCATTGAGGAGAACACGGTAAAAGTACAGACGCCACAGTCCGGTGACCACCTGCGTTTTCTTCTCAACCAGACGAGGGAGGCAGTCCGTGAGGCGGTTACCACGATAGCTGACTCGATGTGTGCGACCCACGAGTTGACGGTCCAGCAAATATCGATCCGAAACCAGCAGACAAAATGGGCGAGTTGCTCGTCTGGCCACACGCTCAATTTTAACCTTAGATCTGCGTTCCTTCCCTATGACCACCTGCGCTACTTGGTCGCCCACGAAGTGGCACATACAAGGCACCCGGAACACTCGGAGGCGTTCTGGGACCTTGTGGAGTCGATGGTTCCAGAGTATGATCAGTATCGAGGTGAGCTACAGATGTTCTGGTATGCGCTCCATCGCAACGAGAACTGGGAGGAACTGTTGAAAAGAGCGTAGAGGCCTGTCGGCTGTGATCAACCTATTAGCATCCATAGACACAGTCACCCTCGACGATTCCGCATCGAACTTTCTGATTGCGAATAACAGCGTTCCAAAAGCTCCAATATACCCGACTGTATTTATTGGCGTATGTCACTAGGGCGGGAACTGAGAGGGGGTCCCCATAAAATCGAATACCCACTCGCCGATTTTTTCCATACTGTCTCTGATCTCGGCCATGCGGAAACATCGCAGGTCGCGTCTGAACTCGGTTGTTCGTACCCAACAGCATATAAGAAGCTTCGAGCCCTCTCGGAACTCGGGATAATTCAATGTCGCGAAGACAGTAACCCCCTGGTATGGTCTATGAATGTCGGACACACTGGTTCAGAAGGGGCGAACCTAAGAAGACTGACACGGGAGAAGCTGGCGGCTCTGATGCTTGAAGCTGTTGATGATGCGGCACAGCAGCTCAAAACTTCCTCTTCGTTTGTGCAGAACCCTCCTCACGAGGTTCGACGGTGGCTCAACGACAGAGGAATGGATGCATCCGAATCATCCTCAGAAGCGACCTCCCGCGCCGCTGTGTTCGATTTCTATCTGAAGAGCACGCTCCACTCACTGTACGTTCCGGAGGTTGAAAAGCTAGAGCCTCTAGACGTCGAGGCCGATCATGCCCAATCATTCGAAACTGCGAGAAACCTCACCGGTAACGAAGGGTTCTCTCCAACGCCACCAGGTCAGTTATCGGGGGATCTCCCTGAGGATGCGCAGAAGCGGATCCTAGCACTCCGGAGCGCTCTTCGTGCCTGCGATCAGCCAGCTATTATCCTCAGCTCGGTCTATGAGTGCCTCTTTACACAGGAAGCACGTCGAGAGCTGGGACAGTTCGCCACCTCTAACAGAATCAGTTCGCTCCTAGCAGAGTGGGCCGTCTCTGAGGACTCTGATACTGTCTTGGACCCCGGCGTTGGTGCCGGCATGCTCTCATCTGCAGTTGTCCGTGAGAAAGCAGAGAGGGGAGACAGTACCCCGATTCAGGACATCAAGGCCATCGACGTCGACGGTCTGTCCGTCTCAATGGCAGCAGTCTCGCTGAAGTCAATCGATGGAGCCGGGAGCCCGGAGCTGAATATCGAGGATTTCCTAGACCTGAAGCCATACGAGTGGACTAGTGAGGGACGAGACCAATCAGATCCCGCCGACGCTGTTGTTTCAAATCCGCCCTACTCCCGGTCACAGTTACTGACAAAAGACGAAAAGGACGCGGTAAACACCCAAATATCCCGAGAAGCTGGAATCGACCTCCACGGTAAGTCGCCACTGTATGTGTATTTCCTTATCCATGCAACGCAGTTCGTTAAGCCGGGTGGAAAACTAGGGTTCGTCATCCCGTCCGGATTCATGCAGACCGACTTCGGAGTCGGGTTCAAGCAATATCTCAAAGAGGAGTTCCAGATCGAGGCCGTCGTTAACCTTGATGACCAAGAAGGGACGTTTGAGGGGGTGAAGACCACCGTGAGTCTCCTGTTCTTGACGAAGGGAGCCCCAGATCAGAATCACGATGTTACGTTCATCAATCTCCCAGAATGGCCAGATTATGAGTCGCTGTCTGACCTTCTTGATGAGGACTTCGAGGACTCAGATGGTCCGGAGGGATATCGGGTAGATATCGCACAGCGATTACTCCCTCCTGAAGAAAAGTGGCTCCACTACTTCGCGCCAACGGACACCGAGGAGATCTCCGGTGTAAGCGAATTTAGCGATATTGCTACGATCAAGCGTGGGATCGCCACAGGGAATAACCAGATATTCTGCCTCACGAAGGACGATATTGAGAAGCATAATCTTCCAAAGAAGTACCTTTGGCCCATAATCCGAACAGCGAAAGACATCCCCGGGTACGAAATCACCTCTGAGGACTGGTTCTCGTGGAATAGAAAAGGGAGAGATGTCTGGCTCCTGTACTGTTATGACGATGATGGGGTGAAAATCCAGGATCCAGAAGGTGTCACTGAGTATCTGGATTACTGCGAAAAGGAGTACGACACCGACCGGAAGCTGCTGGATCAGCGAAACCCCTGGCACTGCGTCGACGAACGCGAGCCTGCACCGATACTAGCGAAGTACATGAGCCGAACAGGATCTCAGTTCATCCACAACAAAGCCGGGGTGAGAACGCTGAATAACATGCACAACATCATCCCCGACTTCGAGGAGAATGAGGAGCAGGTGAAAGCGCTGCTTGCCTACCTGAACAGCAATATCGTCAAACAGGAGATCAGCAAAGTAAGTCGGTCGTATAGTGGCCTAGAGAAGATAGAGCTCGGTGCGCTGAAGTCCTCACCAGTGATCGATCCTCGGGAATTAGCGGCTGAGACCGTTCAGGAGCTCGCTACGCTGTTCGATGAGTTGGAGACCGCAGAACGTGGTGATGAAGATATTTTTGAACCCATAGGGAAAATCGACGAGATACTCATGGATATTCTAGACATCTCCGTTCAGCCGTCCGAAGAGTAGAGGTAGCTACTGTTCCTCAATGGGGTGGCATTTGTCTCGTGCCCGAAAGTCTACTTGCTCGCCAGAGTCGAGTTCGACTCGATAGATCTGTGAGTCTTCATCGCTGCCGGTGGACGCCCCAAGGTCATCTGAAAGTATGCGTACGATCTCCCCGTGGCCCCATGGAACTGTTCGTAGTCCGGGTCACGCTCATCGGGAATGTCGACGCGGACTCTATTGCCTACTGAGAGCGACGGCATAGTGTTGGACTGGGGAGTACAGGGGAATCAACGCTACGATGGGAGGAGCTTTGAACGACGCTCTTATGTAGAACTGCGGAAAGACCCTGTAGTTACACTGAGCCGGCGCTAATTTGACGATATGTCTTCTGCTCAGCCGGTGTTCGGCGCGATGTTTCGAGAGCCAATCGAGTTGGACATCGTCGGGATCGGTATCGGGCGTCAAGGAATTCTGGAAGCATACGTCCTGTCCACAGTGGGGACACAACGCCGTTCAAACGTGGCCGCATCTCGATCGCGTGTGGTGCCGTGACTGCAACTTCAAGCCGGTCTACACCTACGGAACGCCATTCACGAGAAGCACCTCACCTGCGGCGAGGTACTTCTCACGTTCACGCTCTACGCCGATACGTTGCTCAGTATCAACCAAATCGCGCCGTTGCTCGATCGCGCCTACAAAACCGTTCACACCGCGATCCGGGAGTGGAAGCCGCGGTTCAGCGCGGCTTCCCCGTCGTCTGGGAGCTGCTAAACCAGACTATTGATGGACCGACACAGGTCGACGAATCTGGTAAAGTCTGTTCAGGCTACAAGGGTCAAGAGCCGCCGCGAAACAGCCGTTCTACCGGCGGCTAGTCCCAGTCTGACCGATCACGCTGGCGAGGACACCACGGTGATCAGATGACGCTCGTCGCGGCGTGCCGCGACTCACTTCGTGTGATTCGCGGACAGCGGGGTATCAACTCCGAAGGCGATCTTGATTCAGTAATTCAGGAGGCTAAAGACCTCTCCCAGCCGCTAGGAGAGGTCTGGACAGACGGCCTCCAAGCGTACCGCGAGATGGATCGTGACCACCGAACGGTCGTCCACAAAGAGCGGTATGTATCGCCCGACGGCGTCCACATCAATTAGGCTGAGTGCCTATTTTCACTCGTTTTGATCCCCTCGATCGTGTTGCCCAGACTGCGACCGACATGGGCGAGGAGTTCGATCCGTAAACGCGACTGCGTGCTGTACAGGGAAGAGGTATACCAGCGTTAGAGAACTTAAAGAAACACATAAAACCATCGTCTACGTTTTAGCTTCGCCCGAAACTGACTGGACAACTGACGCTCAGATATTTCCAATCCATCCCGTTTTGACAGGGTCCCCTTCCAGAACATGTCAACTGATACACTCTGATACCCCCCGCATACAGTGCTCGGGAACCACTTCTTTGGGATTTATCATACATTGACATCCACTCCGCGTTCCCGCGAAGGATAATATCGACGAAGTGGTGTTGCCAGTACTGAAAAAACCAAATGATAACTTGTTTTCCTGTACTGATTACAACAATCTCGAACAGGCCAAGATATCATGTGTGATACACACAGAACTGCACGCCTTTTCTACATCGGTTTTTGGACAAGAATATTCTAAACCAGAGATATAAGTCATTTTACGGTGGTTTGGAGCGGAAACGAGGGGTGTCCTCTCTAACCTGGTTCCACTCCATACTGTGAATTATTCTCCGCGCCTTTCAAGTTGTGACCAATGCATCGGACCAGTCACTATAGCGCTGAATCGAAGTACTGGCCCTACGTGCCGACACCGCAGGAGGAATTGATGACCGGCAACAGTGACGACACACCACGAGTATATCGCGCCAGAAGGTGGGCCGGTCCGCCGGCTTCGACATGAGCGACTGGAGCGAAGGTGCCACCCAGGCTATGCTGAACGCCGACCGCGAACCTGCCGACTCTGATTAACCTCCAGTAGATAGTAATCCGATTTCTTGATTTATGATTGAGATTGAAATTTAGTTGGGTAATTCGGTAACTACGTGTGCGAATGCAACGATGGACTGATACAGTTTGCAGACTCAAAATAAACCAATGGAAGACATCCCGCAACCGTCACGTGACTCGTACTCAACTGGTGATCAGGTCCAAATCTACATTGGTTCTGACGACCCTGATTCGCAGTATCATGGTGTCGTCTGCGAGGTTGTCGAAGTTCTCACGGATGATCTTGATTCGGAAACTGATCGGGCCACAGATGCATACTCATACAGACTCAGAGATGTAGAAACAGATGAGGAGCTCCCAATTCCATTCCGTCACCATGATTTAGCAGTGGTTGAGAATAATCAGTAGTTCACCTCTACTGACCGATGGAGGGTGGTTACGACTAAAGGAGCTTTTCGAGACAAAACTTCAGGCTTGTCGCCGCAGTCTTCTGCTCAACCGTTGTGTCGCCCACACCGAAGTACGTCAAGTAGCTCCTGACAGTCACGTCCTCTCCGAGCTGCTGCTGCAGTACCCACTCGTAGGTCGCTAACTGCACCTGATAGCGTGGGGCATCGGTAATCGCTGCGAGTGCAACTTTCACGTCGTCGACTGTCCACGACCCATCGGGGTGCCGACACACGATATCGCCTTGACCACGAACCTCTATCTTGACGCCGTCTACTGTAATCACTCCTTCAAGCTTGGTCTCGCCGTACACGGCCTCTGCACGGTCCACACGTTCGCGGAGGGCAGACATCGCAAACTGAGGGATGACGGTCTCGGCCAAGAACGAGTGCACTACCGCCCTGTCGCCGTCACTGAGATGCCCTGCGTACGTGTCGAGGCAATTCTCGAGGATCGACGCGACGGGGCCGCTAACCGTCTCGAGTTCTTTTGTCGTGACGTTTCGTGTCGCTATCCTCCTTACAAGGTCGTGAGTTAGCTGTCCGATCTGGTCCGGCCCGAGGGCATGATACGGGAGATCGATCTCGGGCGACGCCGAATCGGTGTGTAAGGCCTGTCCCATCAGATGGTCCAGTGCGTATCGTTCGGGGTCGTCCGAGAGCGGGTGGACGGTACTTGGCCTCACGAACCGTGGAAGCCACGATTCCGATGTCGATTCGAGCGGCGGAAGCCGTGGCGTTTCGACGGGATCCGAACCGATCGTCGTGGACTCAACCCAACCAACGTCGTTAACGGCGACCGCGAACGAGGCCTCCTCGGCGTCGTGTTCATCGGCGACCGTATGGGTACCTCCTGGTGCACCATGTCCGACATCAAATGCATCGTGGAGGACACCAGCCCAGTGATCTCGAAGGTTCCAGTATTCTGGGTGCCACGTAGAGGGAAGCGGTACAACGAGGTGACTCTGAGCACGGCTCATAGCGACAAACAAAAGTCGCCACGATTCAGCACGTCGCTCGGCACACGCCCGCTGAAACAGCTCGGGTCCTGCCAGACTGTCGGGACCGTCAGACCCGTCGGTCGATGGTCGCCACCTCTCGAGAGTCCATCGAAGCCCGATATCATCGCCCGAATCTGCAAACGGGTTGTACAATCCGTTGTCGAACCCTGGAACATCAACACGTTCGATAGCACCGTTCCACGGAGGTGCGAGGCCGATCCTGTTGGTGGTCGTAATAAGACGGTCGGTTGTACGCTTGTATAGCCCAATAGAGCGTGCTGGATCTGCGAGGACGATCACCTCGTCCTGATCGCCTTTCATCTGGTGAACGGTTTTGAAGACGATGTCGACATCGTCATCGACGAGCGGGCGGTCCGGACCATCATCGGGGTTCTCTATGAACGGCGATAACAACTCCGTGAACTGCTCAAGGCTATATCGATCATCGCCCTCCCACTCCTCAACCGTGGCCACGAACGCATCGAGGTTGGCCACTCGCTGTGCCTTTGTGGTGGCCATATCACAGTTGAGCGGGTCAGCTTCCAGGCCGAGGACATCGATAACGTCACGGGCGACGACAGCTACTGGATCAGCCCGCCGACGGGGGAGATCCGTCGCGAGTGCGGCCAGCCCCTCGAGAACACGTACAGTACCCTCTGGGAGTGGTTCGGTGCCGCCTTCAGTAGTCCTGGTTTCTGGTTCAGTTTCAATTCCACTTCCGGTTTCGTGTTCGAGTTCATCACCACCGTCACTGGCCGCCAAGCCGAGCGCTCTCGCTACATCCTCAATTGCCCAACCGTGGCGCTGAAAGGCCGATGATGCTGCCCTAAGCCCTTCATCGCCGTCTGAAAGCGGAGATGTAGTCACGAGCCGTTTGGTTCGCTCCGGATCGAACGGGTCGATGAGCCACTCCAGTACTGCGACTGCCATCCGGACGGCAGTTGTCTCGAATAGCGGAATCCGTTCGTTCCCGACAGAGAACCCACGTGATTCCAGTGCCTGCTCGTACGCACCCATGTACTTCGTCCGAGGAAAGAGGACTGTGATGGGTGGGGACGCTTTCTCCGCATCCGTCGTCTCCTCGTCGTCTATTTCGTCCGTCGGGTCAGATATCGAGGCGTCTGCGTCCGTATCCTGCTTCGCATTGGTATCATCCGTGGTAACGAATGTACCGTCCTCGACTCCCCCTGCAAGCACCCGCGCTACCGCTTGAGCTTCGTTCCCTTCTCCGGTTACCCAATCTTCGGTACCAGGGTACTCATTTTCTCGTCTCCGAAACTGTGCGACGTGGACGTTTGTCCGCTCGGTGCTAGAGCGTCTCGCCTGCAACGGCGAGAAGGTGATGTCGAGTTCCCCTAGGTTTCCGCGGTCTGGTTCCGGAAGCGTCTCCTCGGCGACGGCGTTGATCGCGGCGACGATGTCTGGCCGGGATCGATAGTTCTGTCTCGCTTGCTCGTGGACGTGATGGTCCCAGTCGATCCCGAAGTACACGCCATCGCGGATCGCCTGTTGGAAGCGTTTTGGGTGGGCGTTCCGCCAAACGTAGATGGACTGTTTCAGGTCCCCGGCCAGAAACAGCTTCATGTCTGATGCGACGAGTTCGGCCAGTGCCGTGTACTGAATCTCGGAGACGTCTTGAGCTTCGTCAACGATCACACTCTCGATCTGGTCCTGAAACCGCTCTCGGACTCGCTCCCGCCGGTCGTCGTCAACGTCGAGATCGTGGTCGTCGTCGGCAGTGAAGTACTCGGCAACCCAATATGCACAGTCGACGTGCGCAATCACGCCTCGTTGGCGTGTTAGGTCGTCGTACCGTTCACGGTATGCACCCAGCAATTCGCAGAACTGATCGATCGCCGCGAGCCACTCGTTGTGCAGTTGCTCGTCGGCATCGGTCAAGGCTGTCATTTCGTCGGTTTCGAGGGCGTCGACTTCGGCCGTCGCATCAGGGCCGCACGCCCGCTCGACCGCATCATGGATCGCAGCGGGTGAGCCTGCCTCTTGCCCGGCATAGACATCGTTGACGGTCGCGTACAGGTCCGTCCGAAACTCCTCGATCGAGAGTTTCCGTTCGCGACAGGCCAACAACGCCTCTTCGAGCATCTCTCGTAGTGAGGAAACGTACTCCGAGACCTCTTGCGCATTGGAGTCAGGATACGCGACCTCGAGTTGATCGACGAGAGGGCCGTACTCGGGGTCATCGCCGAGTTCTTCGTAACAGTCGATCCGGAGACGGGTTAGCAGTGCCTTGTTGCCGACCGTTGGCATCCCATCGAAGCCGACGTCGGTTGCGATGGAGTCGAACACCGAGCGAAGAACACCGTCGACCGTCCCGATGGACGCTCCCTGGCGTAATCGGCGTTCGATATTCCGGATCTCATCCGCTGACACTGTCTCGTTCGTCGGTATCTCGTCGCGATGGTACAGCGCCCACAGCCAGTCGACGATATCGGGGACAATATCTGCGGCGTCCTCCTTCGAGAAGGAGGTCGCAAGCAGCCGCCGCTCGGGTGTGTGGTCGCCCGCCAGGTAATGTCGGTATAGTTGTGTGGCGGCGGCTTTGCCACTCGCCGTCGATTTTCCTGCACCTGGATGACTGCTTAGCACGAACAACCCGGAATCAACGCTCGGATCGCAGAATTCGTCGACGATGGTACTCTGCTGATCATCTAGTTTCGGAACATCCGGTGTTGGAACGGGGTCTCCCGTTGAATCCTCCGAGTTCGAGTTCGTATCCGGATGGTCGGTCGTTTCGGTTGGCGCTGTGCTGTCGGGATCGACAGTGGGATCGGAATCGAATTCGGAGTCGTTTCCGGTCACGTTACTCACTCTTGTATTTGTCAGTCATCTCTCTTGCTTGACCGCTGTACCAATAGCCGCCGGGAGACTACCGGTGCTGATTAGCTGATCTGTGTCGTCGGGAGCGATTGTTCGTGTGGGGAGGACACGCAGGTACGGCGACATCGACTGTTCGACGCCGTCAGTATCGCGCCGATATCGCGTACAAACGAGCGCTTCGCTGGCAGCCGCCACCGTGTCCGCGAAAAAGTCGAGTTCTCGGCTTTCGGTCCAGCCTGATCGCGGTCGGAGCTGCCGCTCCGGTTTCGAAAGGCCGCGAAGTCGCTGCCTGATCGCTGCCGGGACGACGCTGTCGGGCGGCTGTGGCCACTCTCCGTCGACCAGGCCGACCGAGACGACGTACGGCAGGTCAAGTCCCCACACGTCGTTGGCCTCCATTACGTCAATCGCGTGTGCAGTCGGATGCTCGCGCCGTCCGGGGACGACCGTGGCCAACTGATCGAATAGGTCAGCGACCGACCTCCAAGACGGGTCGACGTAGCCAGCGTCGAGCCACTGTTCGTACTTCTCAGCGAGTTCCGTGACCATTCCGTCGTGTGCGTGCAACGAGCGGCCGTCGACGGTGAACCGAGTGCTATCCGGGTGAGCCCCCAGTCGGTCGACCGCTCTCACACTCTGGGCGACATCGAGCTTCGTGTCGTCATCGATTGCCTGTCGCTCCGGGAGTGCTCCGACGGCATAGGCGTCGAGTACCGGAAGCAGGGTTTGCCTGACGTCTGTCGGATTGGGCGTCCTCGCAACGTTGTCCAGCCAGCCGAGGTAGCTATCGAACTTCGATCCGCAACTCACCGTCTCGGCAGCGATATCGTCGGCCTCCGTATCACCAGCTGCGGTCGCGAGATCGCCGAGTCGCTCTTGCCACTGCCCGATCCGATAAGACTCCTCAGCGGCGAGTCGGATACCGTCGCGAACGGTCGCGACTGGGACGGGCCATCCATTGGTTTCGACGGATTCGCCAAGCGGTATCGGTTTCTCGACGTCGATTTGTGGATCGACCCAGCCGTACTCGAGGGGCGAAAAGAGCGTCTCCGCAGTGACGGGAGTATCGGTTTCGCGGGCCTGCAGCAGGTCGAAGAGACTTTGCAGGAGCTGGTAGGGGATGGTTCGTTTCAGCCGAAGCGTCGTCCAGAACGTCGGGGTGACGCCATACCGGCGTCCCCCTCGCGTCAGGGGCTCTTCGTAATCGTCGATGTCCCGAACCACCACCGTCACGTCGCTCTCCGAGACTCCTTGATCGAGCAGCGCGGACACCAGTGCCATCGCAAGACGGGCTTCCGCTTCCCGTGTTTGAGCGACCGCCTCGAATGCTGGGGCGGATACCCCGGAAACTGCCGCAGCGGGGGAAGGCTCACTCCTAGTCACAGTACGCCCTTCTTCGAGTTCGTCGGTAGACTCACACGCAAGGAGTTGCTCACAGATCTTCGGCCCGGTACCTCGGCGAAGATGCAGGTCGACGTCGACCCCGCCCCCGGTCGCCGTCGCGACCGTTGATATGAACTCCTCAACCGTCGCCGTGAGCATACTTATCCCTCCGACGGTCAGCGTTTCGACCGCGGGATACGCCTCGTCCCAGATCGCTGGCTTGTCGGCGAGTATATCCGTGGCGGTTCGCAGTAGTTCTGTATCTGAGACGGCAGAATCGGCTCGTTGTTGGAGTCGCTCTTGCAGCGTGTACAGTGCCGTGGCGAGGTCCCGGGCGTCCGTGCCCACGACGCCGCCGACATCGTCGGCGATCGATTCAAACGCCTCGAGTCGGTCAGGGTAAAATCCAGTCACCATCTCCAGGCTGGTCCGGGCCCGCTCGATCGTCTCGACGTGATCGGTGACTGGCGAGCCGACGACAGTCGAAAGCGCAGCCAGTGGGCTACTGTCGCTGTCGTCCTCGGACAGGATACGGCGAGTGTGCTTGAGCCGATCTATGCGGTCGAGTGACTCTACCGCAGGCTCCGCCTCGGTTGCGACGCGGGCGGTGCCGTTGATTTCACGAGCGACATCAACCAACCGAGCAAATAAAAAATCGCTCTGTGGCATTGCTTCCTCACGAAGACGTCGCTGTATGTTTCGTCGGTGAAGTTGGACAGGAGTCACAACCAACTGGGTGGCCTGCTCTCTGCGGATCGACTCGCGCCAGATTCGCTCTGATTCGCCGATGTAGATATCGAACGGCAGGTTAACCCTCTCAGCATATCCATCGGACTTTTCGGTGAGTGGGTTGGTACTTGTCATCGCTTCGGTGATACCGTTCCCCAACCGGCAATTGACATCAAGTTAGTCATAATATATGACTAGATTTAAAACTCATAATAAGGATAAGGTTTTCGGACAAAACCTGCGATTTGACACTCATTTCGCTTCTGATATTGGTCGTGGTCAGAGGCACCCCCTCTATCAGGAATATCAACGCGACTACAGTCTCCTATCACCAGATTTGATCTGATCTGCACGAAGCATCTGACACTCTTTCGTTGTCGAGGTGGTGTCCTACACAATTAATATGAAAGGTTGCGAACAGCTCTCTGTCTCCCTACTTGAGCCAGACAGAGCAGCCGTACGCTTCTTTGTAGCAGTACCGAGGTCAGGCTCTTTACGCTTGTTCGGACTCACCTTCTTGAGGTTGACCTGTTCCCGCTCACACTCAGTCGTGTGGCCGGCTTGTCCATCTGTCGGAAGGAATCAGTTGCCCTCAATCTCCAACTTCTGTGCCGGTTCGGAAACTCGTGAGTTCGTCGATGCGATCCTCGAGATCTTCGATCTCTTCGCGAAGCTCCTCCGCCTCGTCACCGTCGGTTGCGGTAAGTTGGTCTTTCAGTCCCTGGAGGCGCGTCTCTTTTACTTCTTCATCGACGTCGGCCTTTCGAACGTACTCGCTTTCGTCGACCTCGTAGACATCGGATTCGGACAGTTCTGTGACCTCCAGGGCGTCATCGACCTTGCTGCGATCAAGCCCCATCACTCGCTCGCGATCGATGCCCGCGTCTTCGAGCGTCTCAAGGACCTTTTCGTCGTCTTTGAGTGTCCGATTTCGACGTGTCGTCCGTTGGACGGAGCCGTAGGGACCGCTGACAGGCCGATCGTGATGAAGCCGTCCCAGCAACACATCGGCGACCGTCTGGCGGAGGTCGTTCGCGTTGCGCTGGACGTCCGAAAGCAGTGTATAGAGGTTGACGAGCGTCTCTGTCTCCAGTTCTTCAGGGGTCGTCACGTCGTAGCGCTCGAGTGCATCAACGAGGAGGAGCGTATCAGCGTAAACATCCAGATCCGGTTCGGTACGGTCGTTGGACGCTGGAGTCGAGTCAGCATCAACTTGGGAGCTGGTAGTCGGCTCGTCGGTTTCGATGATCACGCCGGCGTCTTCGTTGATCTCGAAGCGGGGGTGGAGGCTGAGTACCGCAGGGTATGGATCGCCGTCGGGTGGAAGCCGATCGAGATTGAATCGTCCGTTGCTGCCTTTGATCCGCTGGAACAGTGTCTCGAACTGTTCTCGTTGGAGTGGTCGTTTCTCGTCGCTCTCGGTGAATTCGATGATGACACGGTGCTCTTGAACGTCACCGATCTTTAACCGTTTGTGTGACAACGGTGTGACGAGCCCTGCATCGTCGGGGAGATCCTCGAGTTCCTCGAGAAGCGTGTGCCAACTGACGATGAACGGCATATCTGGTAATAACGGCGACCGAGCGTAAAACACTGATCTGCGAGACGTAATTGATTCAGAGCCAGATTTGAGTGGCAGAGGATTTTGGATGATTTTCTAACGGTGGATATAGTAGCTACTGAAATAAATCGTCATATAACAGTTCAAACACGTCTCCGCGACTGCCCGACAAACAATCACGCTCTTCGGTATTTAGGGGAATGCGTTGACGGCGGCGCAATATTTCTCGGTACGTAACAGAGGAATTTTGTTTTAGATCTGAATTAGAACGCTGATCTAGTCCCCATCATAGACACAAGTGTATTTCAGCACCGTCCTTCCCTTGTTATCCTCTTCAGTTTCAATTGCAAATACATCTCCTCGCTCGATATCATGTTCTCTGGTCACAGATGCAGGGATAGAGATATCCATCGTTGCCGTGCCCTTCCGACCACGCACCTTCACAGTCTTCTTCGTCATCGTGCGAATGGCAACGTAAGATGGCCAAAAGCACTTTTTTAGACATTATGTTTGATATGTACATAAATAGTAGGAGAGTTGATTTATCCGACACCGTTATACCTATCACGCGATAAGTTTCGCCGGGGGATGGGGGAATCCTCCACTTTCCCCACTCACAATGAAATACCAAATTGACAGCGACGAATCCACAGCCATCGCTGTTGTCCAAGCTGTTGCTGACCACAAAGGAGTCCATCACGAAGAATTGGAGCCAATTTACGAATCTGTAGAACCGGATGCCTTGGATTCTCTGGTAGGCAATGGTTCTGACGTTGTGGTTCAGTTCGAATATGCTGGCGAGGTCGTTACAGTTGACTCTAGTCGGATTTGCTTGGAAGACAGGGAATACATGGAGCGGGCTTGCGAAGGCAACTAGTCGTCTAAATCCACATCCGTGTCGACGTGAGCCTGTAGAACGTTCCGGATGTGGAAATCTTTCTCGCTGGAATCTTCCGCTTGGAGAGCCTGTTCTAGGTGTGTCTTCGCATCTTCGCTAAGCCCTGTCATCCGCAGATAGAACCTATGGATTGGTGTAGAAAAATCTTCCTTTTCGACTGTCATACCAACAAGTATTAGATCCATTGCTAATGTCGTACCTCAGGTACCTTCCCATTGTATCCTAGGTTCGACACTGTCTAGATAATGGCGGCGAGAGGTGTCCAATGTAACCCACCAATCTGCTCAGAGAGACGACGCTGGCGCAGCCATTCGTGATGGGCTACTTGTATGTACAAATAATCACAATACTTCACTGAGGAGGACGACCGACTCGAACAAGCGGACACTGCGAGTGTCTGGAAAGACAACCATGCCTGAATGTCAAAACTGTGGATCACACGTTACGGCGCGATTTGAGCGAGTTTTCGGCGATAACGACGGCGACGTACACGGATGCCGGGAGTGTATGAAGACGACAGAAATCGTAAACGGTGAAGCAACCAGAGGACCATGACCGACGAACCGTCTAGCGGTTCCACCGGCGCTCACGCCGAGGATGGACAGGTTGGTGACGACGATTCCACCACAGTTCGTGAGTTGCTTGAAGAGATCGGTGTCGACCCTGCCGACCTCGAGAGTGTTGACGACCTGCAGGATGTCGTCGAGCTGGACCTCTCTACTGAGGGTGAGACAGTTGATCCCGACGACGTCGATCTGGCGGACGTCCTCGATGCCCCTGTCACCGTTGAAGAGAACCAGACTCCAGCGGGGGTCGTTCGCCAATCGACACAGGACTACCCGCCTGATTGGGATCGCCGTCGACGGCAAGTGTATGCCCGGGACGACCACCAGTGTCAAAACTGCCGTCGCCGAGGCGGCCCGTATGGTGACGTCGAATTGCACGCCCACCATATCGTTCCAAAGTCACGCGGTGGGGTTCACCGCCTCGAGAACCTCGTCACGGTGTGTAAATCATGTCACGACGCCGTTCACTCGAGGAACGCAGTTGCACCGACGGCGATTACGGACGCCGAAGCCGAACCCTCGACGCTCGCTGAAGTGCTTGCCGGGATCAAGTCTGCGAAAACGGCCTTCCGACGATGGAAGCGGATGTACCGGAAGGTCTCGCGATTTGGACCATGACTTACGATATCTCTATTCGACCTTGGTAGCGAACCCAGAGAACCCGACTTCCCGTCATAGCTTCACCTTATGACCAGAAGCACTTAAGGGAGAGTTGGGTTTTGGAACTTGGAGCGTGTCATAGAATCGTTCGCAACGATCAGTAGAGATGCGGAATGCCCGGACGTACGTGAAGTAGCTGTTTGCCGTCGAACCGGCGATCCTGTTGTCGATGTGCTTCTCACGGAGGTATAAGCCGTACTCTCGAAGATCGTTCGATGCGAGGGTCCCAACGTGATCGACGTTTTCTCGTTCGCAGAACGCAGCAAAGTCCTCGAGTCGTAGACCGGCAAATATCCCACCTGCGGTACGGGAAGCCGTGCCTTTCAGGGCGCGGAGGATGCCACTTGACGGTACGAATCGGTTGCTGCCCGGGACATCATAGACTGAGGTGAGGTGACCGAACTCTTATCCACCCGCTCCGTGTATACGAATCTAATGAGTACCGACACCGATCGGAAAGACGCCCCAGAAATCCGAACGAGGATCACGCTCACCGAGGAAGATGAGTGGTGGGTCGCAACCGACGAAGAAACAGGTGTCACCAGCCAGGGGGGGACGCGCGTAGAGGCATTGGAAAACCTCGACGAAGCCGTTGAACTCCATAAAGGAGACGGTCGGGAGCCAACCAACGAAGAACTCCGTGAGATTGGGATCAACCCAGAAAACAACAAGTCGGGAGACACACTCCCAGACGCGCTTAAGTAAGTACACTCAGGATGGCGAGGGGTACGTATTCTGGCGACGATGTGATGACCGTCTTAGTCAACCATGGGCCGTTCTACGTCGATCGCGTTAATGGCGACCACTTCATTCTTCGCTGGAACCCTCCCGAAGATCATGATTCAGATGCACGAACGGTTGTCGTGCCCCGTCACGACGAGATCAGTACGGGAACGCTCAAGCGAATCGGTGATCAAGCTGGGATGAAAGATTTCCAGCAATTTCTGGACTGGCTCGATCGAAACCTGTAGGAACAGCCGTCTTCGAGTGACTGTTTCGCGGACGACGTTCAGATCCTCGATGAGTCGGTTCTGATTGCTCGTTCTTTCCCCTTCACTCATCATTAGTTACGACAGAAACGTAGTGTGGGTCTTTTCCCAGTCGAACTCATTCATCCGGGTTAACCGGGCCCTTGTACTTCGAGGTTACCTTGTCCCCGTCTCTCCACTGCCAGTAGTAGTAGCGATTGTCGTTGATCTCTTTGATCGTGATCGTCGCCTTTGCTGGAACGTCGTCCGGAAGATCGTCTGGTCGGTCCTCGATGTCGTCCTCATCAGACTTTTCCTCGAGACGAATTTCGCGTTCCTTGTGTTCGGCCAACGCTTCGGCGTAGCGGGCAATGTCCTGAAGCCGTTCTGGGGAGGATTCGTTGAGGCTGTTAACGAACTCCGTAGCGAGGTCAGCCGGTGGGGTTGGTGGTTCGTAGGACATCAGCGATCCCCGTGTTAACCAACACGTGTCCCCAATCCAAAGTTCTGTTGGTTAATTTGGAGTAGGAACCGGCTTTCTGTAATATCATTTGAATTCGTCGCAAACCCCTTCTCAGATGACAACTATCGAAACATCGCCAATTGAGTACTCTAGCGACTCCGAGACCGTGGTCTCGTCGAAACAGATACCAGTCACTACCAGTTCAACGGCTTCTCACTGTGGGTTCGGACCGTGAGTTAATCATCCAACTGTGTCTTTTCCAGCGTTGAAGCATCTAATTCACCGTCAAGGAACTGTTCTCCCTGCTCATTTAGATTGTAATTTTTGTAATTTCTATCTAAAAGGCCATATTCACTCAAGTTTTTACACCTTCGAGAGATGTGTGGCCGACTATAATCGATGCCATCACAGATATCATTTAATGCATGGCCAATTGCAGATGATGAGTGGATTCCTGCCCCTCGCAGCCATTCCATAATAACCTCATCGGCTTGGGTAGTCCATTCAGCTCTTTTTCGTACATCGTCTTCTGCCATACAAACCTTTCCGTACTCCTTGGACATAAATGCACCCATAAGATATAATAGTCCAGTATGTACATTTAGATCATAGGCCTGCATAGAAATCATGGTGCGGAAGAGAACACCGTACAGACAGACTCAGACATCAATAAACAATCAACGAATCCGCAA
This sequence comes from Salinadaptatus halalkaliphilus, assembly GCF_006543045.1. Taxonomy (GTDB): domain Archaea; phylum Halobacteriota; class Halobacteria; order Halobacteriales; family Natrialbaceae; genus Salinadaptatus; species Salinadaptatus halalkaliphilus. The sequence continues at coordinate 41,725 of NZ_RBZW01000072.1, forward strand.
ACACCACACGTAAGGCTAAGAGTCCAACTCTCTGGGAGAATCACAGTGTGGCCCTGTTGCCGCCCAATCCCTTAATATAGGTAGTAATTCTCCACTCAACGGCTTCAGCGCTCCGCTACACTTGAGGAGCGGCTGCGCTGTCATTGGTGGTGCCTTCGGACGGTAGAAGTCGATTGCAAAACCAACGATATGCCAAACACTGACCGACAACAACGACAGCAGATAGACGAAAGAATTGGCCTCAAAAGACAGATTGACCGCTATCTCAGCCACCACCCCAACGCTGGCGTGAGCGAGATTCTCGGCAGATTTGAGCTCAATCCTAATGACTGGGGTGATTATGTCAGACAGACTGCTGAGTCTACTACGCCCACGATTCCGCCGAACAACAGCGCAACACCAAACAGTACTGATTGCGTCGACGAAGACAATGTGGATCCGTCGACGTTAGCAGAATGTGCTAACGAACTTGCCGATAGATGGGAGGACGTTGATTTCACTGAGACGAACAGCGACACCTGGCCGCCTACGCTCCACAAGCGCGAGCAGTGGATGGGGCGCCAGGATAAGCTACCATTCGCTCCTTGGGGAGATTACGACCACCCGGAAGCTGACCCTGACGAAGACGCCCGTTGGAAGTGGGGGCTCGAGGAGAACTACGTCGACGGTGAAACGGTCGCAATCGCCGAGGATGACCCCCGCCTTGACGGGCGCGTGTTCATCCAACTCGAGGACGACCCGTATGCGTTCGTCGACGGCGACGACATTCGTTGTCCTGAAACGGGCGAGGTGCATCCGGCGTTCGTGGCGATCCTTGAACACCTCGGGGCGACCTACGCCGACGTATCGACCTCTGGATCCGGCGTTCACGCCTACTACCGTGGGGAACTGCCTATCGACGGAACGGAGCAAGCAACGTTCGCTCTCGATAGTGACCCGTGGGGCAAGAATGACGATGTACCGACGGTGGAGATCTACGCCAACAAGCATGTCAACGTCGCGACCGGGGAACACGTTGAGGAGACGCCCCTAGAGGTGGCCAAGTGGGACACCGACGTGCTTCGGACAATTCTCAAAGTCAATGGGTACGAGGATCAGGAGTCGGTCGAGCACGACACCGACCGAGAACGCCCCGAACTCAAGGGCTATAACCCCGATTCGACTAGTGCCGACGAAACTACCGCCGACATCCGGGATGTCCTCGCTACGGTCGACAACTTGGAGCCGTCCGATGTTCGTCTACGAACCCGGCAAACAGGTGAAGAGTCAACCGGGTGGAGTACGTGGGATCCCAGCTATCGCGCGTCTGCGAGCGGTGAGAGCCTCCACTACAATGGCGAAGGCGTGTTCCACGACCACAAAGAAAATGAGGCCTTCGGTGTCCTCGGGCTGATCGCCGTTGAGGAGGACATTATTTCCAACCCATGGGACCGCCTCACCGGCGCTGAGTGGTGGAATGCCGTCGAGGCCGCTCGCGATCGCGGCGCACCGATTCCAGAACTCGATCGATCGGTGGGGCAGCAAGCAACCGAGCCTACAACTGTCCTCCCCAGTGAGGATATCCTCCCACCCGTGACTGCCTGGGACTGGGAGGCTGCAGGCGCTCGAGCGGCTCATGGAGAGCTTCCGGAGCAAGACACACTCGACGTCGATGATGTCCGAGAGCGCACTGTCGAGACGATTGCAGACGGTTACAAACGAGGCGACCGCCGGCTCGTTGAGGTCCTCCCGACCGGTGGGAAGTCCTTCGGCTCGATCGAGGCCGCCGCACGAACTAGTGAGCCGATCACTTATCTGACCGGCCGAGGGCGAAAAGAACAGTACGACCAAATCGCCGAGTGGTGCCGAGAACACGGTCTTACCTACAAGATCCTTCCAGCGTTCACCCGCGACTGTCCGACCGCTAGCGGCGAACACGGCGAGGATTGGAAGGAAACTGTCCTCGACTGGTACAACCGCGGTGCAACTCCCCAAGACATCCACAAATACGCCGAGGACATCCTCGATCGACCGCTCCCGTGCCAAGTTGGCCATGATGAGAACCACGTTGACTGCCCCTATGCTCGCAAGTGGGACTTTGACCCCGAGACAGACGGGAGCGCGGACCCAGATGAAGATCTACAGATTAACGTCCTCATCGGCCACTACACACACGCCCATCGCGAAGACAAGGTCGTCCACGGCCGGACCGTGGTATTCGACGAGTTCCCCGGCGGAGCCTACGAACGGACCCTTGACCATGGCATCGAAGGCGCCGTCACCTACTACCTGCAGAGTCACGACGCGATCCCGTTTGACCACTACACCGAGTTGCTCGAGGGGCGCGACGACGACGCCCGACGAGCCAACGCACTCACCGAACTTCTCGATCACAGAATCGACCCAGACGGGCGAGCAGTCCTTAAGGACGACGCTGCGAACGCCGCTGCTCCGCTAGCTGCGTTCACCTTGTTGGCTGCCGCGGAGAACAATCTTGGGAACGGGCTTGAGCGCGCCGAGTTCGCTGCCGACGGCCACGACAACGACGATTCACGTGTCGGCCTTCACGACCGCGAAGAGGGTACCGTCCGCGTCCTTGCTCCACCAGACCTCTCCTACGCCCGCGGCGTGGTCGCGCTCGACGGGACGCCGACTAAATCAATGTGGGAGCTGGTGCTCGGCGAGCGACTTAACCACCGCCAGATTCTGACCGACGACGAGCGGCGGGACTACCTCCGGGACGCCCTAGACCTCAATCTGGTGCGAACGTCGGAGTACGTCAAGCCGTACAACTCGGCGGACCACGTCGCCGTCAACGACGACGCTGCCCTCTTAGAGGCAATCACCGAGCGCCACGACGAGGATCCCAGCGTGATTACATCGATGACCGCTCTTCAGGAGTACGAGTGCGAGGGGGTGCTCTCCTACAATGACAACACCGGTGAAGTGCTCGAGGGCCCTGCCGACCAGGTGAGGTGGTACGGCAACGTCCTCGGCAGCAACGAGTTCAAGCACAAGCGTGTCGGGGCGGTTATCGGATCGACCCATTACGGGGACCGGTTCATCCAGAAGTGGGGTGCCTACGCCGGCGAAGCCGTCGAGCGAAACGACGAGAAGGGGGCTGAGCTCTCCTACGGCGAGTTCGGCGACGACGTCCTCCAGCACATGCGAGAACACACGACGCTACAAAGCGTTATGCGCTTCGGGCGCGACGGGGAGGGGGCGGTCGTCTACGTGCACACCGATACGCTCCCAGAGTGGGTCGAGCCCGTGATTGCTGCTGAGGGGCGCGTTATCCGGACCCGGAGCGAGGGTGAACAGCAAGTAATCAAAGCCGCCACCGACCTCCACAGCTGGCAGACCGCCGAAATCGCCGAACACCCAATCGTCAACGTGGGCAAGCGACAGGTGTTCAACATCCTGAACGACCTCGCCGACCACGGCTACCTGCAGCGAGAAAGCGATGGGCGAGGGTATGTTTGGTACGATGACGGCCTCCACAGGATCAATGACCACGGCGATGTCGAACTCGAGCCAGTCGAGCTTGACGGAGCTGAGGGGGCAAACGAAGTTGAAGAAATAGCACGTAGAAAAACAATCTATACGTGGGATTTCCGCAACTCCCCATGTGAGCTCACTTCCGATCCGGCAGACTCGCTCAACGACATTGATAGGTTGGCATCTGAGCCGGCTACCGGAGGTGATCGACCGCCTGATTCCATCGACTGACTGGGTTGTTCCGTGACAAGCGCACTCACGATTAGCTACTGGTCCGTCCAAGTCAGCTCCGAACCGGGAGCTGACAAAAACGTTCGTACAGCGATTATAACTGGATCACTCTCTGTCCGGATTGGGACTCGTATTCAACAAGAGTTGATTGATGGAAGAGAAGGTGGAATGTAAAAACTCAAATAAATCGAGTGAAATAACCGTGCTGAGACCAACATAAGAAAACTGACTAAAATGAAACGAGGACTCTACGTTTTCAATGATAATGTGGAGATTCCGCGAACTTTCCTCCGCAATATAAAGATCCTTTTTAAAATAATGCCATATACATTATAAGAATTACCTTACATTCTTGGTAAGACATAAGTTGTTACTACATTAATAATAGCCAAATGCCCCGACGTACCGCGATCCCGCTCTACAAATCTCGCCACGTGGCCTTCGTCAGAGGTGCAGCTGACTACCCTAATTTTGACAAAGGGCTTTCAGGAGTCCTTCACGTCGGAACAGGTGTTCGACCTGACACTATAGGCCATGTTCATACCAATTGGTTTCGTTGGAAACCAACACGAGACGGAGAGCCCACGCTCTACCTGAAAGTGCCGGCTAGCGATCCCTGTCGAAAGTATGGAACTCATGAACCGTGCGGCGACTGCAACATGCTAGGCCACGGCGAGTTTGAACCGAAGACTCCAGCTGGCGAAGGCCGTGAAATCCTTATCGACGACACTTGGACGAACCCAGTCACCAAGGAGCGTGAATATTTCCCTCTCAAAGATATGGTTAGACGTTATTTTGCACATACAGGAACCCACGCCCCTGACGATGCCATGCACGGTGAAAAGATGATCGGTGGGGACGGCGTTTCCAAGGGTACCCTCAACAAATGGTACCGTGACATTGGTGCTTACACCGAGATTAGTGCCCAGTTCCGCGAAGATCGGCTCCGCCAGGAATTGGAAATAAAAGACCCTATCGACAATTCCAATGACCGTGAAACGGTACAAATCAAGAATTTTGGAACAGATGACAAGGGGAACGAGATACCGGATATTATCTCCCACGATCTCCGTGCAACGTTCTGTACACAGTTGATGCGTACCGACACGAATCCTGACAAAGCCATCAAAAAAACCGGCCACAAAACAGCTCAGAGTATGGCCCCCTACATTTCGTTCGCAAATGGAGAGATCGACAAACAGGAAGAAACACACATGTACTGAGTCAATGAAACGAATCAGTGAACAAGAACTCCTCGATGAGTTACGCCGACTCGGTGGGGACTCAGCACCGTCAATCACAGATATGAAGTCAGACGGAAAATTTAGTAGAACTCCTTACGAGAGCAGGTTTGGATCCTGGAATGCCGCTGTGAGGGCCGCCGGGTACATCCCGAACAGCTCACCTACTGAGAAGGAACTCCTTGAGGAGATGCAGCGGGTAGGTGGAGACTCAGCACCGGAAACGTCAGATATGAAGTCAGATGGACAATTCTGGCCTAGTATCTACCGGCGCCGTTTCGGGAGTTGGAATGCCGCTCTAAAGACTGCCGGCTACACCCCAAACGACCACTGCACTGAAGATGAACTCCTCGACGAAATGCGCCGACTCAGTGGGGACAAACAACCAACAATGTCAGAGATGAACTCAAACGGAAAATTCAGTGTAGGTCCTTACAAAGATCGATTCGGGAGCTGGAATGCTGCCGTAAGAGCTGCGGGCTATAGCCCGAACAGGGAACAGAATGTCTCTGACAGACAGCTACTTACTGCGCTCCGGGAGGCTTCGGATGGTGATGATGTCGCACCACCGCAAGAATCAGCCAGTAAAACCGGCTTTGGCGCTTCGACATATCAATATAGATTTGGGAGTTGGTGGCGGGCTGTCGTTCAGGCTGGACTTCTACCAAGAAACCGAAGACCCCTCAGCTCCTCGGAATTCAAAAAGCTCCATACTACCGCTACTGAGCTCCAGAACTCGGCCTGGAAGTTAGCTGTGCTTCTCGCAATGTTCACTGGGCTCACGGGTCAGTTATTCAATGATCTCGAAAGCGAGTGGGTTGAAGAGCGGCGTCACGATGTCATCGTCACTGTTCCAGCAGAACAGACAGTATCAGGAAAGAGATGGGAGTTTCGACTTCCTGAGTCGTGGTCTAGTGGTGGAAGAAAGATTGATACACAGCTCCCCGGTCATACCTTGTGGTTTCAGTCGAACCGATCACTCTCTGGCAGAAGTTCCATGCTATATCAAAGCGCAATAATGAAGACAGCAGAGAAGGCCGAGCTTACAGAAAGAGAACAAACTATTCCAGGGCATCCCAATTTCAATCAGCCAGTCCCGTTAGTGCGAGCAAGTGATCTGCGAGCAACCGGTGGTATTAGAATGGCGCGCAACAGTGTTCCTGTTCATCGAATCCGTCGCCATCTTGGTATTAAGCACACCAACTGGCATGCAAGTATTGAGGACTTCTTCCTGTGGCTGTACGTTCACGAAGACATCACTCACAACCAGTATGACCCGCCAAACGTTGTCCTTGATCCAGTTTAGTCCTGATTCCACCGCTGTTCTCACCAACGATCTGAATCACCCGATAGTAACATAGCTGTTGTATGCTTTCAAATTAGTTAAAATCCATCCCTATTCCGACGATTTTGCCGTATGAATCCTACATGTGAGAATATATCTACTGAATCTCAACTAATATCGGCCGTAATTGTAGAGTTGGCTATTTAGTAGAAGACTCAATTCCAGCAACAAGCCGCGAGTCGATGAACGCATCGCAGAGTTGGTCGTCGGTACAGATGGATCGGATCAGTCCGTCGATTCGCTCGACCGACTGGGGGAGATTGTACCGGTCGACAAGCGCTGGGGCATGCCACGACTCGAGTGGCCGCCCAGTAACAGCAGCGTGGCGAAGCCCAAGCCGAATAATCTGGAGATCATGCCGCGAGTCAAACCCCCAGGCTTCAGCGCGATCCTCGAGTTCGGTATCGTAGGTATCGAAGCCGATGATGTCGTGACATTCACGGCAGAGACAGATCCCCTGATCGGGATTATGGGACCAATGGTGGTAGTCGAGGCTCCCGTTTGCAATCGCGCCGTCGTGGTTGAGAGTCGTCAGTGAGCGCCGACACAGCGGACAGGAGACGTCCCAGTCCCAGCCAAAGGCTGAGGCTTTCTCTGCTAACCGGCTCGTGTACTCGTCGTTGCGCGGCTCGCCTTTGCTGTTCGTAATGCCACCCCAGAGCCAGTCGTCCCAGAACCGTTGGACCATCGCTGTCAGCGTCGAGGGCTCGACAATTGAGAGATACGCAGCATCGACCGCGACAACACACCAGACGCGCAACTCAACGTCGCATTGGCCACAGGCAATGTCGAGATGCGGGACGACTGTTGGAAGCCCCTGCTCGTAGACGGTGACGGCCTCGCCACAGTTCGGACAGCAGATCGCGGTCGGTGTCTCGGCCAGGGCATGCTGGTCGTTTGCCTCGAGCAAGACAGCCGCTCGATCGCCATATGGGTGGTTGGGAGTCGTCGGATGATGGGGTGTTGCTACGAGGTCGTCACGCGGTGGACACGATCTTGCGTGTGTCATACTGCCGATTCCGCCTTAGGGGCTAGGGCATCCGTGATGTCTGGCTGCTGGCACTGCAGGTTCTCGATCGGCTCGACAGTCTCGACCTGCCAGCTGCCATCGTGGCGCGATTCGTCGACGCGCCAGAACTGCGAGTTGTCTTGGCGTTTAACGTACCGGATGCGCCGTTCCTGATTGTTTGTGCTTTCCGAAAACGACACAACGAATGCTGTCTCGGTTGCTGTGCTGTTACTGGTCGGATGATGGGTTTGGGGTTCGATCATAACTGAAGACAGAACAGTCAGTGGCTACCAGCTGTCAACTACAAGGCCGACGCCGGCTCTTTTTGTACTGACTCTCCTTCACTGCTTCCGGGAAATAAAAACACAATTCTACACAGATTCGTCTGTGGAAATAACCGCCATCGTATACAATGGCCAACAAAGATATTTTGTCACCATCGCAACTCATGACTGGGGATTGGAATGAAACTGCGACAGCCAACAGATTTTCTTATCCTTGAAGCACTCGAGGAGACTGGTCGAAACGTAGCAACGAATCTTGCGCATCATACAAACAAATCACGGCAAAATATCAATACCCGTCTTCCAGTACTCTCAGACTATGGACTCGTCCAGAAAGTTGGTCCTGCCGATCGCTCTGGGCTTTATGAAATTACATCGCTTGGGGAACGGGCACTTCGCTACCGCGAACAATACGATGAGAACGAAAATTTTGAGGATTTGCTTGCAAGCACCTGACCGGTTCGATCCTCGAAAAGACGGAAATATCTCACATGCCGTGTTTGAAAAGATCTGGTGAGCCCAATGAAGACCCCAGGTTGAGAGGCAGTCCTCACCCGTTGACCGACACCGGCGCAGAGAATTAACCAACAGACGGCCGCAAGGAGGTGTCTGTTGGTTAACGAGCGACTGATCCGTAGAATTTTCGGGTAGCATGTAGTGGAAAGACTAATGGCTGATAGCGAACAGGCAGAGAAACAATACCATGCGGCGTCAAGTGTCGACCTTCTATCGGCATTGTCAGCACTCGATATCGAATTTTTGACCGTCTCTGACCAGCGCGTGCTCATCATCTACGCCCGATCGATTCTCAACGTCGACGTGAATACGGGTGATATCCAGAGCGCTGATGCTCTCGAGGTAACCGTCCTTGATCACGATCCAAGTGGTGGTATCAATGATCCATATGGTCTGATCACGAGAGTTATCGACCAGATCGACGAAATGGCTGGGGGTAATCTGTCTCCGGTGCCCTGAGCTATTCACCTAGGAATATCGACGTTTTTAACAACTAACACCCTCAATTAGTGTCTATGTACGATCTTACTGGGTTTCAACGGGACCTTCTTTATACAATTGCCGGACAGGATGATCCCCATGGACTCGCGATCAAAGACGAACTCGAGGATTACTACGAGAAAGAAATTCACCATGGGCGACTCTATCCGAACCTCGATACGCTCGTCGATAAAGGTCTCGTCGAGAAAGGGGAAGCAGATCGTCGGACGAACTTCTACAGCGTTACCCGACGTGGCCAGCGCGAGATTGAAGCACGACGAGAGTGGGAAAATCAGTACGTTGGTGAGTTGCTCGACGGATGATCGACCTCATTCGTGGCCCGTTTGAGCTGTTGGAACACCAGTCAGACACTGATACTGATGATAAGACGTCCGACGCCGAGACCAGTAACAAGGACCCATCAAAGTAGCCACTGGCTCGGGTACACTCTTCGTTCAGCAAAAGGAATATTTCTGCCGTTCCGTCCGTGCCTCTGACACTTGCTCGGCGTGCCTGGAGGGTGGCATTCAGCCCAGCAACAGAATTAGTTGCTTGAAACACATATAGGTTCAGTACTTCACAAAGCCGTTAGTTGAGAAGTCCGCTTGCTGAGTTGTGTCCAACAACCAGCCACAAGCGGACAGTGAAATCCACGAAGACCAGCTCCTTAACTTTCTCGTCAACGTTCTCACCGGCGCATTCACGCTGGACTTCGGTGAGAACGCAGAAATCGATCCAGAGGACATCTTCGAGGTCCTCGTCGGCGCGACCGCCGACGGGACCTCGATCTCCTCACTCTGCGAGAAGAGTGAGGATGCGCCTTCTGGGAACGATGTTCTCTATCACCTACGCACCAAGTTCGACCTCGAAACCGTCGAATCAACCGGGAACGCGCTTCTCCAACAAGATGTCCTCGACACGCTTCCCCAGCAGGTGGAGGTCGTCGCTGACCTCCACCTGCGGCCCTACTACGGTGACGAAGACGAGACTGACGGCCTCTACTACAGCGAAGCCAAAGCAGGAACGACTGCGTTCCACGCCTACGCCACACTCTACGCCCGCGTGAACAACAAACGCTACACCTTGGCGGTGCGCCGTCTTACCGACGGCGACACCGCCAGCGATGTCCTTTCTGAGTTCCTCGGACTGGTCAGCAACTTTGACTTCGACGTCAAAGCGGTCTATCTCGACAGCGGCTTCTACGACGGGAAGTGTCTCACGTTGCTCCAGGCACACAATTTCGCGTACATCGTTCCGGTGATCAAGTGGGGCAGCACGATCAAGAACGAACTCAGCACCGGTTGGAGTCGTGAGATCACTCACGATCTCACGACGTCCTACGGCGAGAACGAGTGGACCGTCGAGTTTCCAGTGATGATCGACTGTACCTACAAGAACGGTCGCTACGGTGAGCACGGGGTGGCGCGTCACGGCTACGCCGTCGACGCGCTGTTCGTCGATGAACCTCGACAGGCCCGATCCCACTACAGCAAGCGGTTCGGGATCGAAGCGAGCTACCGTCTCTCCGAGTCAACGATCATCTCGACGACGACGCAAGATCCCACGAGACGGCTGTTGTTCGTCGTACTCAGCCTGTTGATTCAGAACGTCTGGCGGTACTTGCACTGGGAGTATGTGGCGACGCCCCGTCGAGGCGGGCGTCGCCTCTGGTGGTGGCCATTCGAAGAGTTCGTCGACATGGTGACTCGGGCAGCGTGGACGGCCCTCGCGGTGCGTCGGGCCGTCCCCGCGAACCGGCTACCGGATGATCGGTTTCACCGGTAACCGGTGACCGGGGACGCCCTATCGACCAGTGGCAACACCGTCGCGTCGGCGGCTAATTGCCGCCGACTGCGACAGCCTCTCGTCTCTTGTTGTCGGGTAGATCTATGGAGAACAGATTCTGCTCTGATTCGTCGGCAACTCACGCTTCAGCGCCAGTTAGCTGAGGCTGATTTGTGAGGTACTGATCTTGTCTTTCTGGGTGAACTGGAATCAAAACAGATCGCCTCCGGAAAGGTATATTGGCGACCCTGCAGCACTGAGAAGTGACCTCGAGAACGGACCCATGAGACGTTCTCCTTACTGGACGGAGAGGTGGCGTGTCGTGCCAGCGACCGAGTTCACAATAGCCGACGTGGACGCTCACGAGCACGCTCTGTGGCCTTTTCTACCTTCTCAAAGTAGACGTGATATCGGTTCCGCCGGACACCCTCCGAAGAAATTTCGACTTCCCCTTCACCGAGTCGATCCTGGATAACAGACCAGCAGACGTCCGAATCCGTATCAGCAGCCGCTGTAATCCATTCTACACTTCGCCACCGGGGGTACTCTCCTCGAAGAACGTGTTCAACACGCTCTTCGGGAGTGTAGTCAGCTGGATAATTTGGCTGGAGTTCATCAGAATCATCCGCTGGCAACATTACATCTTGTGCCCGGTCTAGCGCTTCTTGTAGCGTGTCTTCATCACTGTCGTCGTCCATGTCCGAATTTTTGTGTCGATGACACAATAGATGTTGGCATAGTAGCGTATCTGTGAAAGTCGGCAGCTTCCTACTGCCCGTACAGCTGGGAAGCCTCGTCGTCTAGCCCACCTGAAGTACTGTTGGACATCATTACTGGCGGGTCTGAATTTCGAACCTCACACCACCGAGTTCGTCACTCTCAGTGATATCGATCCGCCAGTCATGAGCTAAGACGATCTGCCGGACACTCGCCATCCCCATTCCAGTCCCACCGTTATGGGATTTCGTTGAAAAGCCCTGCTCGAACACTTGTTCTCGGTTCGGCTCAGCGATACCAGGCCCGTTATCCTCGAGGAAGATTCCATCGTCTGAGGCACCAACTCGAATGTTGATCGGTGCCTCTCCGTGTTCTAGCGAGTTTCCGAGCAAATTATCGAACATTCGCCGGACTGCTTCCGGATTGCCGTGGACCATCGGCGCGTCATCGATTTTGAGGGACCCGGTTTCACCGTGTCGGTCTAATGACTCCCACGTCGTCTCGACAAGTTCTTCTAGGTCGATTGGATGGTGTTCGCCAACGATTGTACCCGATTCTAGTGCATTGGCGACATCATCGACCAGTTGCTCCATTCGATCCAAGGAGGGGAGAGCTTCCTCGACATGGTCTACATCTCCAGTGTCCAGCGCTAACCTCACTCGTCCACGAACCGTTTGAAGCGGGTTTTGCATATCGTGTGAGAGTACGTCCGCGAGTGCGCCGAACTCTTCTAACAGTCCTCGGCGGGCTGTTACATCTTCTTGGAACCCCACAAAATACTCCACGTCCCCGTCCTCGTCTGTCAAGGGAGCAACCGTGACACGATTCCAGAATAACTCCCCATCCTGGCGGTAGTTCCGGAGTTCCACACTCACTGGCTCTTCAGCGTCAATAGCCCGATCTAGCTCGGTGATTGGTCCCGGCTGTGTTCGGTCTCCCTGTAGGAATCGACAGTTGCGACCAAGAACCTCTTCTCTAGCATAGCCTGTTAATTCGGTGAACCCACTGTTCGCGTAAATGATTGGGTTGTCAGGCCGTGTTGGATTCGTGATAGTGATCCCGATCGGTGCCTCGTCCATTGAATGCTCTTTCAGTGAGAGTTCGTCGCGGACTGTTTCGATATCATCGGTCGCAGATATCGCACAGACCAGCGTGTCCTCTTTGGTGTACACCAGTCGGTGATCGACAGTGATCGCCTTCCCGTCCTTGCGGATGTAATCTGTCTCGCCGACCCACTCCTCGTCTCTTGCTCCGGGAAGTATTTCTTCGTGGACTTGCTTCTCTTCTTTCTCTGGATACAGAATATCCCAATGTTGCCCGACTAATTCTGTTCGCTCGTACCCAACAATCTCTGCGTACGCCTCGTTAACGTACATGAATTTACCATCAGGATCGAGCAGACTGATTCCGTCGTGTGCCGTTTCGATAGCACGGAATCCTCGCGTGACCTGCCGTTCTGCTCGGCGTCGAGCAACAGCCTGTTCGATGCGATTGGCGAGGACCTCGTATTGCTCTGTGCCACCCCTTTTCTGAAGATATTCGGTAACGCCAGCGGAAATCGCTTCGCTTGCTATCTCTTCACTCCCTTTCCCAGTAAACAGAATAAACGGGAGTTCAGGGATGTCCGATCTGATGGCTTCGAGAACGTCCAACCCATCCATCTCCGGCATGTCGTAATCACAGACAATACAGTCTGCTTCCCCCTCCTTGGCAAGTTCCACACCCTCCACTGGATTTGTCTCTGTGTGGATATCGAAGAACTCGCGCTCACGCTCTAAGAACGTCGAAACAAGATCAGCAAAGCTCGAATCATCTTCGATGTGGAGTACTGTCACGCCGTCTTCGATGTCGGAGAGAAGTGCATGCTCATCTAAGGCATCCTCGAGTGTTAGATGAGGCGAGGTTGAGGTCATGTCTCCCTGATTGAAATTCAATCACAATAAATATCCGTCACATGTGCGGCTAAGCAGTGAATGCCGATCGGGACCAGTATTGCTACCACTTAATCTCGAATCGGGCACCACCTTCAGCACTCTCTGTGATATCGATCTCCCACCCGTGACCCTGCACGACTTGTTGTACAATCGAGAGGCCATAGCCGGTTCCCGCTTGATTTGTCGAATATCCGTGTTCGAATACGTCTGTATGAACTGAACTCGGAATTCCAGGGCCATCATCTGCAACATATATTCCTGGTTCTTCAGCAAGGCTCCCCACAGAGATTCTGACAGCCTCATCACTGTGGTCAACTGCGTTCCGGAACAAATTCTCCAACAGTTCTTGGAACCTGCTTGTATCAGCAACTATTTGCCCCAGTTCATCATCGATCTGTAACGTATCCTCTTGAGTTTCGACGCTATCCCAGGATTTGTGAATATACGCTTCGATATCAATAGGTTCAGTTTCTCCAATTAACTGCCCCGATTTCGAAAGTTCAAGGACAGTATCGACTAAGGTATCAATTCGATCAAGTGACTCGGAAACTTCGTCGAGTTCTGGACTATTGTGATTTTCTTGTGCGACCTCAGTATAGCCTTGGGCGACAGAGAGAGGGGTACGAATATCGTGGGTGAGAATATCTGCGAATTCGTTCAGCCGATCCCGTTGTTCCTGGAGTTGTTCTTCTCGCCTTTGTTGCTCGGTAATATCCCGTATAATGCCTGTAAAATACTGGTCACCGTTGTGTTCATGTTCGCGAAGGCTGATCAGTGTCGGTACTTCGTGTCCCTCTTTGTGAAGTGCAGGCAATTCCATTCCGTCCCAGTCAATATTGCGCTCGCCAGTATCGACATATGCGTCAAGAGCCGCAGCGTGGACAGATTCTAGCCGCTCGGGGATAATCTTCATCTTCGAACTCCCAATCAACTCCTCTTGAGAGTATCCAAGAATCTCTTCGACCGCTGGATTCGAATAGACGATTTTACTCTCCTGGTCGATAGTCAACATCCCCTCGGCAGCATTTTCAACGAGTGTCTGATAGAAATCGTCTTCGCAGAGTGTAGGGGGAGGAGAGTTCATTTTCAATCTAATTAGAGTGGCTGACAGTTAATCGTTGCTGATATGCTGAAACAGCTCTATTGAACCCCTCTTGTTTATAGATATATTCAGGTGAATCTGGGGAATCAGCCTGCGAAAAAGGTATTGCGCCATACAGTTTATTCGGTTAGCGCATTTTCTCACCCAAATTGTCGTGGGTTTAGCAGACTCTTCCGGTCAGCAAAACCCACAAACTAATAAAGAATCCAACTGAACTGCTGAACTGCTCCAAAATGCCACTCTTAGAACAATCATACTGGACCGTGACCAGGCTCCTATCCGAATTCTACATCAATCCAATTTCGGATGGTCGAATCTCCCAGAGATCGTTACAATGAGTCGATCAGATGCCGAACAGGAGAGCGAGAGCAACGTTGAGCAGGCGCTATCATTCGATGGTGTTCGATGGACCTCGTGTTCGCTCGAAGACTTCGCGGACCTGTACTGGGACGAGATCGCACCCTGTCTCGAAACAGAGGGTTTCGATCCAACAAGCGAGAAACCGACCCACCAGTGGTTTCAGAATCACGATGCACGATCATTCCTTGCGGCTCTCCGCCGCCATCATGACCGCTCATTCGGGGAGTTCTGGAATAAAGACCTCGGGCTTGGAGACAATAAAGAAGGCTACACATGGGCAACAACGGACGAGGCAACAATCGACGCCCTCGAACAGTTCCTCAACCGACGAAAATCACGGTACAGTCTGGCATCGTCGTCCATCGAAGCAATGCGAACGCGGCTGAATCTCTACGTCCGTGCTTACCAAGAGGCAAATGGAACGGGCGACCTCCTTACACCAATTCTACGAGGTCAAGAGAATCCAGCCTACGAAGCCGTTGATGCGGTCTATGCAGCGTTCGACTGGTTGAACGAGGGAACCGAGGACAAGTACAGTGCCCAGACTCTCCAGCGTGTGCGGCGCGTCGTCGACGCCTGGTATCAGCATCTGGTCGGTCGGCGAGTTACCTCGATGAACCCTGCCAGCGGCCTCTACGACGAATTCAAGTGGGAAGTAGAAGAATCCCCGACACCTTCCCTTTCAGCAAACCATATTCAGAAGCTAATGCAGGCGTCGGAGACAACGCAAGAACAGCTGCTCGTAGTAGCACTAGCTGGCTGGGGACTTCGAGCAAGTGAGGTCGCAGCACTCCACGTCTCGCAGTTCCACCGTGACGTTCCCGAAGACGACGTCCCCTTCATCACATTCGAAAGTCGCAAGAACGGGCCCGGCCAGGTATCTCTCTTGTACGGAATGGACGTGCTCGACTCCCGAATCGACGAGCTAGCGGAAGACGATACGTGGACGAGATATTTGTTCCCATCTTCGCAGGGAGAAATGCCGTACGTGACCCGAGATACAATCCGTAATTGGTTCCAGAATCTTGCATCGGAGGCAGATCTTCCCGAGCGGATCGAGGGCAAACGACCAAGCCCACAGCTCTGCCGTCGATTCTGGTACGATACCTATACAGTAGCCCTCGAAGGCGTTCTCGAAGGTATCAACGAAATCGCTGCAGAGCAAGGTAGTAGCGATCCTCAGGTAGTGATGCAAAATTACCTATCTGACTCGCGTTCTCGTCAAGTCCGACGAGAGTTCATGCAGGATCAACTTAACGCAGCCTTTGGAGAGAGAACTTGATGTTACCCATCTATCGAGCCATTCCAAATGTCTGTCCTCGGTTGGTGACTAAGTCATTGAATCACAGAGTCACAAATTCAATGAAGTATCGATTTCTGGAAGTCAAGAATTAAAGAGTCAATGAGCTATAGCGTTATCTGCCATTACGAGGAGAGCTAATTCACCAACTCAGAGAATCATTGAGTCAGTGAATCAGTGAGTTCTTGAAGCATTGAATTGAGGACTCAGAAACACTACCTCTGAATCACAAAATTATTGAGGTAGTGAATCTGTGAATCAGTGAATTTTTGACGTTAAGAATCATTGAGTCAGTGAATCAATGATTCAAAGACGATACTCAAAAAGAGCAAATCACAACATACAGTCCATCAAACACCAATATTCGATGAAATCACACTGGGAGAGATACAACTGAGTGTCTGACATGGATTTATGAGTCATTGATTCAATGATCTAACTATGACCGAATCACCTCATGGATGGGGCGTCACACCATCGACTGGCATCCCTACGATCGCCTTCGGCAACCAGAAAGGCGGGACGGGAAAGACAACCGCGACGATCAACAGTGCCGCGGCGCTGGCCACTCGCGACCACGATGTGCTTGCGATCGATATGGATCCGCAAGCCGACATGACAAAAGGGCTTGGACTGGGACCGGGCGACGACAACGACCCATCAAGCCCAAAGAACGAACTCCCCAACACACTAGTCACCGATGACGAGAATCTGCTTGACGTACTCGTCGACAATCCGCGCACGCACGATACTAGTCTTTCAGAGATCGTGATCGAAGCCGACGAGTACGACCATCTGAACTTCGACCTGATTCCCAGTCACAAGGACATGGGCCTTGCTCGAGACTGGATGGACGATGCAAATGCCCGTCTCTCGCTGAAACTCGCCCTCGAAGAGATGGTTGACGATGGATATAACTACGATTTTATCGTAGTCGATTGCCCCCCTGACCTCTCAGTCCTGACGGACGCGGCGTTCATTGCGGCTCAGAACGTCTTCTTGGCTGCACAGACCCAAGCAACATCACGGGATGCACTTGACGATCTGTGGGACCAGCTGGAGTCCATCGAGGACAACCAGCAGATCGAGATCGCAATCGTTGGACTCCTGGCGAACATGTACCGGGACGACGGGCAGTCGAAAAAGTTCCTCAACTCCTTCGACGAATCCTTCGCGTCGATGGCACCGATTTTCAAACTCCCGATGCGAGTAGCAATCCAGCGTGCGTGGGACAACGGACGAGATATTTTCGGATGGGAAGACGCGAACGACCAGCAAGTAGAGCACGACCTCTTCCTCGAGGTTGCGGAGACAATGGAACGAGCGTTTGACAAAACGCAGGTGGAGGCATAAGAATGCCCCGGGGAATGGACGAACGGTTCGAGGATCCCTCAGACGAGGTAGATGAGGAGGACGCGGTCGCAGATGAGGAGACCACAGAGACACCGGAAGAATCGGAAGAACAGGGTCGTGAAACTGCGGCAGCAACCGAGGATCAATCAGATCAGCAGCGAACCGCATCCACGACCGATACTGATTCGTCGACCAGTGAGGCAGGAGAGACAGATGATGAACCGCTGAACATCCGCGAAGATTGGGATTCAGCCACAATATATGTTGAACCGGAGCAAAGCGAGGACATTGAGATCACGTTTACTCGCCTGAAAAAGCAACTCAAACGTGAGGATATCACGCTGGAGAAAAACAAGCACTTCTACCGCGGGGTTTTCGAGGTGGCGTTCGGCGAGCACCGGGAAGAAACGAAGGAGATGATTCGCGAACTCGCCAAGCAAGACGCTGATCAGTGATTCACTGATTCACTGATTCACGGAATCTTGAATGCTGTGTGATTACCCCCGTATTAGTATAAGGGGGTCAGACTACTCCGACCTACTCGCCAGCAGTAGCTGGCTCCTTGAGGACGGGAGCTTAGCGCCCTCTTTTCCAGCTAACCGGGATCAAGAGTGTTCTGCTGCGAGTTGTATCTGTGAGCCAGCAAGTTGCTAACTCGAACTGGATAAGGGCCAACATGAGCTTCCATTCTAGCCCATAGTTCAGTATAGCAATCCACAGATTATTATATCTTGTTTCCGTAGTCGCTATTAAAATGGATGGTGATCAAACAGTGGACGATATTAACGAGGCAGCCCGTGAAGAATGGAGAGACAACACGACACCCTATCAGCGTGTAAAGTCTGTAGTGAGTCGCACATACGAGGGGAAGCCAGCCACGGAGATTGCTGAACGAGCGCTGGTGGCAGAGACCACAGCCCGAAGTCACTTGGAAGGACTCGCCGACGACGGGTTTGTCGAAACAGTATCCGACGCTGATAGCAGGGCGACATTATACTCGCGATCGTGGGAGTCGTTGGTTCTCGAACAGGCACAGGATATGAGACAGAACGTGGACTCGGAGACACTGCTCACTCAGGTACAGAAGATGCAGGACGAACTCAAAGAATATCGTGAAGAAACTGGATTAGATGACCCAGAGGATATCTCCTGGAACGACATGGAGATTGACGAGGAGACGCTGCTACAGTGGCGAACAACGCGACGGAACCTGAACTTCGCGAAGGTCGCACTCGCGCTGGATCAGGCTGAAGACAGTATCCGTAAAACAGCGGTATAGGTTCTATGAGCGATCTAGACGGAGATTCTGAATCACATACTCTGAGGGGGAGCATCGATCGAAAGTCGCTATGTGATTTCCGAGATATATTCCAGGAGGAAGAACCACTTGCAACAGCAGAACTAGATGACCCGCTGAATCCCGATGTGCTGACGATTATGTACAATACTGGAATCGGGGAGGACTCGAGTGGCAGATTTGATATCAGGTGGTCAACAGTCGGTGACTATAACATCCATTATACGGACACGGACCGCAACCTCCGATGGGACCTCCACCACCACGGCTACACGGCCCCATTGGACGATCGTCACTATCATCCATCACCGAACGCCTCGAACGACGACGAAGACGTCGAAAAATCGTGCATCGGGGTACAAGAGGTCGAGACGGTTGCTCGAGCAGTCAAGGCCGCCTGGCGAGAGTGCTACAACGTCGGTTCTTTGGATATTGCAAACGATCTCGATAATCCGCCATGAGCATGATCGGGTCGACTATGATCTCGACAGTGGCGAGGATCTCAAGTTCGATACGCCGGAGTACGGTGTAGCATAGTACGAAACTTGTATATGAAGAAGTTTCGAGTGGTGTTACAGTCAGTAGGCACGGGAGCCGGTACTACCTCCTTAACCAACAAAACTATGGGGACGTGTTCTGTGTTGGTTAATTCGAGAACAGCCGATGCCCTACGAACCACCGGCCCCAGCAGCGGAACTCACACCGGAAATAGTCAACACGCTCAACGAAGCCACTCCGGAGCGCCTCCGTGACGTTGCCACGTACGCCGAGGGTTAGCCGAACACAGGGAACGTGAGGCTCGTCTCGAGGCGGAGCCAGACGAGGCCGACGTCGAGGAGCGGCCCGATGACCTCCCAGACGAGGTCCCGGCGAAGGCTATGGTCACAATCGAGGAAATCAACGACAATCGGTACTACTACTGGCAGTGGCGTGAGGGCGAATAAATCAAGTCGAAATACAAGGGACCAGTCAACCCAAACGAATTAACTCGACTCGGGAGATTCTTTTTGTCCTTTTATTACAATTCCCTCATCGATGGAACGGAAAACGAGAAATTGTAGCCCACACCCCCCATTTTCGAGTTGTAACACACCCAGAGCTGTGAACTACCCCTGTCTACTCAGCCGCCTTCGGCGGCTTCCTTGAGGCAGAGGGTTCCTGCTTCTACGACGCGACTTGCATCCACTTGACTGGACGCAGAAACTCTGCATCCGCCGGTGGACACAGCGGTTGCAGTCTCCACAGGCGTTGCTCCGGAGTGAACCACTCCTAGTTGTTTCAATCCGCGCTTCAACACGTTGTACGCGGCGTTCAAGTCACGATCCACCTCGAACCCACACATCGGACAGTCATGTGTTCTGACCCACACCGGTTTCTCCGTCCGGAAATTCCCGGAAAACAGGGTTTTCCCTAAAGAGAATCGCGATACAGCACGGGAATTGCCACAGACAGAATAGGACTAATTAAATCGTTTCCGGAAACATCCCAGTCACGTTTTTAGTACTAGCCAGAAAAACAGCCTTTCAGACAAAAGATGATCCGCGATGCTCGTGTACTACGGGCTGGGTTCGTCCCTCAGGAGGTTGAACATCGCGATGCTGAGGTCAATCACCTCTCCAGCGTCCTCGAGCCCATCACGAACGAGGAGCCCACCGACACGGCTATCGTTACCGGGCCCAGCGGCGCCGGCAAGACATGTATCTCGAAGTTCGTCACCGAACGCCTCCGTGAAGAGGTCCTCAACGTCGAGACCACCTACGTCAACTGCTGGCGCAACTACACTCGGTTTCGCACGCTCTATCAGATCCTCGATGACCTCGGCGCGACCATCGACATCCACCGCCAGTCGACACCCCACGACGAACTCGTCGACCGCCTCCAGCAACACGACGGCCCGCGAACCGTCGTCATCCTCGACGAGGTCGACCAGCTCGAAGATCCCAGCCTCATCTACGACCTCCACAGCCTCCCGCAGTTCGCGATCATCTGCATCGCGAACAAGGAAGAGGATCTGTTCAGCCGCGTCGACGACCGCCTCGTGAGTCGCCTGCGCTCCAGCGAGCACGTCCGGATGGACAAGTACCACGACGAGCAGCTGTACGACATCCTGAGTGCTCGCTCGAAACGGGGCCTCGACGAGGACGTCATCAACGACAACCAACTCTACCGGATCGCCGACGCAGCCGCCGGCGACGCCCGCCTCGCAATCGGCATCCTCCGAACGGCCGCCGGCAAGGCGGATCGAGAGAACCACGAGCGCATCACCGACGACATTCTCCTAAATGCCGCTGAGGATGCTCGGGCCCAGATTAAACAGACGAGCCTCGACTCGCTCACACCGCACCAGCGCGTCGTCTACGACATCGTTCGCGATCACGGCCCAGTCGGGCCGAGCGAAATCCACAAGCGCTACTCAGAGGAGGTCGATGATCCACGGACGAAACGGACTGTGCGGGCGTATCTGTCTAAGATGACTCAATACAACCTCCTCGAGGCGGAAGGGACGAGCCGGGATCGGGAATACGCGATCGTCGACCAGCCATCTCCTACGCTGGCTGAGTAGGTGGCTAAGGAATTGATAGGTCCCGTTTTGTTGAACGGAAAATGTACCCCGGTGATTTATTACTGCAGGAGCAAATACATCCTACTATGAGTGCAAAGGGCCAACTCCATCGGTTCGAGAATAGAGCGCAGTTGCTGCGCCATATCTCTGAGGAGACCGGCACGGACATCGACACGCTTTGGGACGAGTACGAAGCCCAAGTCGAATAGAGCCCTTACAGTTTTTGACGCGTGGGCGACGATACTGATCTCGGCTTATCGTTCGCAATAGACGCAGAGACAGTCTCTCTGAGCCCTATTGGGGATTTTCAGGTTCTCGATCTGGAAGGGCCGGTCGTCATCGTTGGAGATGCGTCGTACCGCGTTGTTCCGGTCGGTGAAAAATCAGACCAGTCAGAAGATGTCCGAGAACTTAGCGTCGACGAGATACGTGCTGCACTCAGCGAGCTCGCTGACAACGACGACTTTCAGTCGATCGTAGACAATTGTCCGACGAATACGCCGCTCGTCTACGACGACATTGATTATTTGACTCGCCATCTCTCCACAAATTCACTCCAGAAGTGCCAGAAACTGAGTGCGAACACCCCTTTCGATAAGGAATTATTGCTCCAAGTTGCATACGTAGAACGTCAAAACTCTCTCGTCGGGCACTCAGACAACGTTCTCGAATATTATCTCGAACAGCGTGCTGAAATCGCTGAAAAACTCCGTTCCACCGACGAGATCGACAGCGACGTTGAGCGGTCGTTCTTTTCGTATCTACTCCTCGCCTCGGCACTCATCGAAGAGTTGACCACAGAAACGGTCCTCAACGAACTCTTTCGCGAGGAAGCTCGTCTCGACAGCATCACAGAGCACGTTCGGAGTATGGGGCACGCGAAGCGATTAGAGAAACTCTGTGATATCCAAATACTGACCGGGGGTGACCACGGATCGCTTGTCGAGGTCAAAGAACGCAGAAACAATCTCGTCCACGACGCGCAGAAACGTGCAGGCCTTGACGAACTCGAATCGCGTCGTGAAGTCGCACAGATCCTCGAGCAGACTGATCGATGTGCGTCCGTGCTACTGACGATCTCGGGAAAGAACATCGAGTCAGTCATCGCGAAGCGGGGGTGTGATCCCTATATCGAACACGCTCAATCTGAGGCGGTGGCCGACACAATCACGACCTGGGAACAGGAGAATCCAGAGCGCCTATCGAAACTTCACGACTGTGAAAGAGCAACCCTCGAAGGGATTCGCTGGGATACCGAAGAGAGTGATCCTGGGAACAACATCACGGAGGGATTCACATTTAATGGATTTGATGACAAAGAGCTGTATGAGATACTGATAGAGTTCGTCAGTGATGTCTCACAGGCGTTCCTTGACCGGATTGATGCCGATGCGAACGAGAGCAATCTCGATCGCTTCGATTTCGCAGTGATGGTGCTGCTCTGTGCTGGTCACAGTCACGAGGAGATTGCCCGCTGGCTGGAGACTGACAAAAAATACGTCCAGCGAAAGGAGAACGTGATAGCTTGGAGAGCTTCTCAGTTCGAGAAGGGGTTGGTAGAGGAGATTCCCCGCCCAGAGGGCCCAACATGGCCATCGGACACGGAATCAGACGATCAGGATGGGTGCTAGCCCGATAACAGACGGGTCATCGTCGCATAGTACGTGCTGCTCTCGCAGCGGAAGACACAATTGGATAAGACCGAGCGTAAGCATCTCGAAGACCGCATAGAAGGTACCACCCGGGACCGAGAGTACTCGCTCGTCGATTCAGCAGCGGCATCGTCGATGCAGTGACTGTGAGGCCGCGACCTACCCCGAACTGAACTCGCCGAGGCCCGATTGCTCGTGGTCTAGCGGCTCAATGATCTGGGGATCGTCGTTGCCAGGGTTATTGACTCCCGACGAGATCTCGTAAGCGTCTAGATCGTCCTTCGGATACGGCTGGCACAGGTCCTTGCGGGTCTTCGGATCTGCGGCGAGCCAGTCGGACTCAGCGTCCGGTGGGAGGACGACCGGCATCCGATCGTGGATGGAGTTCAGCAAGTTATTCGGCTCCGTCGTCAGAATCGTCACGCACGAGATCGTCTGGTCGTCGCCCTCCCAGACGTCCCAGAGCCCGGCCATCGCGAACGCGGGGTCGTCTTCCCGGTAAATCCGGTAGGGCTGTTTCGACCCGCCGATTGGCGATGTCCATTCGTAGAACCCTGATGAAGGGACGAGACAGGGGCGAGATTCCCACGCCCGCTTGAACGCGCTCTTCTCATCGGCCGTTTCGGAGCGGGCGTTGATGATGCCTTCCTTGGGTTGGTCCGCCCAGAACGGAATCAGCCCCCAGTGGTAGGCCTCGATCTCGTCTGAAGCCTCGTTCGTGATGATGTAGAGGTCCTCGCCAGGCGCGATGTTGTATCGGGATTGTACCCACCGTCTGCGACGACCTCGGCGTCGAAGCGGGCCTCGAGGTCAGCCTGGTCGATGAAGAGCGAGTTGCGGCCACACATACATCCGGGTCCGATCGGGAGAGCCTTCAACGTATCTGAAAATGTGAAGGGCTGGTTCTGTTGCTCCCTCGTTTAATGGTAGATTTGGGGATGATCGGTAAGTACAAACGCGGCACTTACCATCGTGATTTGTAGTTCGACATCTTGGCTCTAGGCTTCTGCCCTGGGTTGCGCTGATTCCTCGCCGTTGCTGGATACAGCACCGCAAAAGGTTAGAAGCTATGCGAATTTTGGAGTATTATGACCATTATCTACAGATTTCGCCCAATGAAATATTTGATTGGCGACGACGGCGATAACGACTACCGCGAGCTTGAGAAGCAGGAATTAGCACTCTCCTCACCACGGTACTTCAACGACCCACTTGAGGGCTATCAAGATGTGTTTTGGGAAGGGGACGAAGTCCTGTGGGAGAACCTGCTCCGACATTATTTGTTAAATCTACATCAGGCGGCCATAACGTGTGTGCTTTCTGATGACGAGGAAACTCTCGAAGAATATGCCATAGAACCCAAGCTCACCCGTGGCGATCTCTCCACAGATGAGCGTCGCCAACAATTCGATTCCATCTGCCAGTTGTTTTTCGAGGAGAAAGGATTCGAAAGTGTCCCTTCGAGTCTAGCTTCCCTGCCAGAGCCACTGAAGAGGAACAATCTCAAACAGATCCTGTCGGTCATCCACCGCTCGGCACTCGAGTCTGTATTAGAGAGAATGAGGGGATCGGGAGCGATTCCGGAAGGATGGCCTGAGGTTACGATTTCAGGTGACTCTGAAACCGTTGAAGATCTGTTGGATGCTATTTCCGCCGCTATGGCTGGTGAGAATGAAGAACTGTTAGAATCAGTAGCGTCGCTAGTTAGGCCCTTAGAATCGCATATGTACCTACAACAGGCGGTGCAGACGGGGGTGGAGCAGATTGAACTGCAACATAAGAAATGTCACTTTTTGCACCACTCATTTCCCGACCGGTATATTAGAGAAATAACCAACTCACTTATTCACACGAATTGGCATACGTTGTGTTTCGCGAAGGAGTGTGCAAGTCCTCCGATGTGGGCTACGTATGCAGACGAACATAGAGGAGCCGCGTTGATGTTCCGCGCAGACTGCCAAACTGACGAGTCATGGGGGAAGATGGACGTCAGCGAGGGTGCTGGTTCGGAAGATTCGGAACCTACCTCGGGGGAGATCACAGCACCTCTGCATGCTGTTGACTATGAATCTCCACCGCCAGAAGTTGACTTCTTCCGGTTTTTAGGCAGGCTCCCACTCCCGAAGCTGGAGTCAGCGTGGCATTCCACGCCGGATGGCAGAACTAGTCAGATGATGGATGAAATCGTAGATGATCTAGATGCCTGGCGAGAAAACCTTTGGAACCATTTCCACAGTATGTCGACGAGAAAGCTGAGAAAATGGGAACATGAACAAGAAATTCGCATGGTGCTCCCCGATCTGTTGGAATCAGAGGGATCTCATCGTAAGGTCACATATGATATGTCCCAACTTGAGGGAATTGTATTTGGCCTTCGTACTTCACTTGAGGATCGTTTTGAGGTGATGAAGATCATCTCCGAAAACAATCAAGATGGTGATTCCTCTCCTGTTGAGTTTTATGAGATGGTTTACGACGGCAAGGACTTCAGAAAAGTGAAACTAAATGTGGCCTAGTATTCCCAAGGTACTATGTCTCTATGAGTGTGGAAGCAAATTAAAGCCACTCCCTATATTCAGTAAGCATTTCCTATCACCCGTTATGAGTTTCAATAGCGCCAGAAAACTCAAAGAGATCGTAGGCAGCTACCAGAACAGCGACTGTAGTGTTGAATAACTTGATGACGTCCGCTTCCTCTGGCTCCTCTAAATAAGGGTCAGTCTCACAGTGGATGATAGAGTCTCGTTGTTGGACAACATCATCAAAATCGTCCCATAGCTGGGCGTATGGACCAGACGTAAGTCGAGTATTAGACACTTCTTCTAAACCGTGTTTAGCAATTGTATACCGGTTCAGATGTCCTTTTTCTAAGTCGTTTGCTTCGTCAATTGCGCTGTCAAGGTCGTGTCCCTCCCACCGATAATAGATGATCATCTGTCTGATCAGGCAATTATCGACTGCTGAGCGTAGCAGGGGTACTGCAGCAAGCAGATTATCTTCCTGAATAGCGTGCTGTGCATCCACTAAGAGGTCAACCCATGTCGGGTTCGTCACTTCTCTGTGTGATACGGTAGCCCGGTACGAGACATCGATCTCGTCTCCGAAACTGAGTGGTCCCTGACTGTCTCGACCCTCACGGAGTGTTGAATTGATCGCCAGATTTGTAGGCCCAGTTCGAACAACGGTAATTAGAAGATTGTCTCCCAGCCGTGCTTGGTTCTGGGATTCAGCGATCTCGAAAGGTAGCCAGTTTTCTTCGTTTACTCCTCTGCGGCTTGCTCCGGTAATGAATAGCGAAGTGTATTCACAGCCCTTGTGTATTTTGTGCATCGGTACTGGGCGTGTCTCACCTACGTTCACTCCGTTAAAATCGTCAATCTGTCTTCCTCCAGGAGTGAGCGGGATGTTAAAATAATCACCTTCGACACTTCCTGTCCGATGTAGTGTCTGGAGTACTCCTGTATCCAAAGTAAAACCGCTCTGGCAGTAGGGACAGATCACAAATTGATCTGGTTCCATTGAACTTGGCTGCAGATCCGGGAAGTCGAGAATGTCAATCATGGAATCGCAGTGACGGCATGTGAGATTCACGCCTCCACCTGAGATCCCACTGGTTCTGGTATTCATAGCTGCTTGTTGTTCTCTCTCAAATATAAACCACTCTTGCACAGCGATGCGAATGTTATCTAAATCAGTCAGGAACTTCCGTGGTCGATACGCAAGCCTACTTACCGGCTGTTTCACCGCAGATGGTATGTGACCGAGAGGATTTCCACAGAGTCGAAAAGGCTCTGAATCGTGTGATTAGAGTTCGGTCGGTGGCAGAAGATCACAGAGAACAGCTGCTTGGTCAAGAAGTGCGTCGAAGAGCCGTTCAGTCGGTCGATACAGCGCGTGGTGTTCATCGGCAGTATAGGGCGTTTTCTCGTCGTCGGTGTGAGAGAGAAATCCACTTTCGAGAAGTGGGGCAAGGGTAGTATCCAGCGCAGTTCCGGAACGGCCAGATTCGACTTCGAGTGTGTGTCGAGAGAATTCAGAAAGGAACCGTGTACAGCAACTCAGGACGTGAGCACGTCGATCAGTGAATAGTTCGTTGAGCGCAGTACGATGGGTTCGCGTCCAATACTCGTCCAGTTTGACGTATGTGCGAACGATAGGGGATAGGTCGTTCAAGGAACCATTCGCATGGACGATTCCAAGGTCGTTGAGCGCATGTTGGTCTTTGGTGTCCAGAGAATCGCCTAGGGGGTGGAGAACAATTTGAAGCGCATCGTGGTACCGGGAAGTGAGGAATTCACCGGCAACAACCTGGGCGTTCACGATATTTCGAGTTGGATGCATTGACTCGTGGTGATCGGGCTTTCGGTGGTCGACATGAGTTCGTGGATAGCTCATAGAGCACCTCTTCCAACGTGGCGTTAAGCATTAACATTCTGAGCAGACAGGCTCGAGACTGCAATTGTGTAGGTTTAACCAACGCGCCGCGATCAATACAGTCGGATGTTGGTTAACACGGAGAACGCTCGATTCAGGAACTATTCTCGGAAACGGGATTCAAACAGAGACTACTCGGGACTGTACTGGGATTGGAGGGGGATCAGTCGCGTTCCCTGAAACACGGAAGCGACACGCCGCGGCTTATCGTGAAGGTAGACCTCTAATCGAGTATGGAAGAACACCCAACGTCGAACCGATTAGCGGTGGACCAGCCAACCCGGGGCGCAGACCGCAATCGGCCCCTTGCTGACCAGGCCGATCCGGCTACGGACGAAATGCTGTTGCCGTCACTCGAGGACGGCATCACGCTGCTCGACGTGAAGGGTGGCCGCGGCGTCCCGATCCTGCAGTCGCTCGTGCTCGACCATCTCCTCCTGCACGACGGGCCCGCCTTCTGGGTCGATGCGAACGGCCACGCGGCGACGACGACACTGGCCCAGATCGCGCCCAGCCAGCGATTGCTCAACCGAATCCACGTCGCACGTGGATTCACCGCCTACCAGCACTACGGCGCCGTTTGTGATCTCCCGTCGGCAGTGAACAAGTCGATCCAGAGATCCACCACTGACCCCGGGGCGGCCGGCCGAGGGGAACCAAGTTGTGACGAGGACACGTCGCCCCACACGCCCGCCCTTATCGTCGCGCCGGCGGTCGACGCCCAGTACCGTGCCGACGATACCTTCGGCGAATCCCACGCGAAAACCCTTCAGGCTCGAACTCTCGCCCGGTTGGCGACCTACGCCGATGGGTACGACATCCCGGTGCTCGTTACGCGAAACGAACGAAACGAATTCACCGAACCAGTTGCGACGGTCGCCGACCACCACCTGGAGTGCGAGCAGACGCGGATGGGCCCACGGGTCGTCGGCGAGGATTTCGAGACGCTCGTCTATCCCGTCGACGACGGCGCGTACTACCAGACGACGTTCGCGTACTGGCGGCAGCTGCTCACGGCACGCGCCACGCAGGTCGGCGTGGAACCGACGACGCAAGCGCCGTCAACGCCGACCCCGGAGGGTGTCGGGGCGGGCATCACAGCTGACGGTGAGAGGGTGGCGGCCACCGCGGACCCCTTGCTTGATGCGTGGACCGTAACCGGGAGAGGAGGTCGATAGCGATGGGGCGCACGAACCCAACCTACCGGGATGCACTGCGAGCCATCGAAGAGCGCTGGGCAGAGTTTCGGCGGGCACTGCGGCGTCGCGACCAGCCGCGCTTCGACCGCCTGTTCGAGTACGCCCGCGAGCACGCCGACGCGGGCGGGCTGTTGAACCACCAGAATCCGTTGCTGCCGGCGCTGCTCAGTATCGATCTCGAACAGGAGGGTCGGCTTGACGACCACGAGGAACGCCTCGAAGAGCTCGAAAACGCACTCAATGAGGGGAACAACCGACAGCAACTCTCCGAGACGGATACCACAGAGGACGGGTTGCACTGATGGTTATTATGACGGGGTACTAGCTCCTTCGTATGGCAACGGATCGCTTCCAGAGAATCAACGACTTGGAATCAGGTGATCGAATTCGGATCCACCTTACCGGGGGCAGTCCGGTTGAGGCTGGCGGTGTTGCGTTTCCGAATCCGTGGGAGACCTCCGTCGGAAGTGTACACGAAGAGAGAAAGGATCCCCGGAAGGGAGATGAGGTCCGACATATCGAATTTCATCGGACAGTGCGTCTCGATCCACCTGACGAAATCGTGCCGCCTGATCGCATCGTGTTCAAAACAGCACATCGGATGGACCAGGAGAACACGCTCCAGCTGACTTTCAAACAGCTGATCGAAGATAGTCCTGGTCACTATACACTCCATGCTTTGGGATTCGAGGATCTCGAGGTTCTCGGGTGAATCCGTATCGAATATAGCGCCTCGGTTCCGTAATCAGTAGACTTAACCAACACGTCGTAGGCTGTGTTGGTATTGTTGGTTAAGATGGCGGGAAAGAGGAACCAACTCCCCGGAAGTGTTTGCGGAAGATGGTTGAAAAGGGCCAAATTTGCCTTCTAAGCCCTTCGCAGCCGTGTCACACAAATTCCTTGAATTCCGGAAGCGACACACTGTCAATTATCGGGTGAGCGTACGTTGGCGTGCCTATACTAGAGGGTGACAAATAGAAAATGCCGTTCACATTTGATTTCCTCAATGACGGCCGAGTCCTCGAATGGGAGACGACAGCTGACAGCGCCGTCGCGACCGAGCACGAAGACTACACTCCGCGCTTCTACGTCGCCCCTCGCGATCCAGATGCCGACCGCGACCTCACGACGCTCCAGTCGGTGTACGACCAGCACCCGGATGTCGTCGCGACCGAAATGGTTACGCGACGCCCCGGCTTTCGACAGGACGAGGAAACAGTCCTCGCCGTCGACGTCGCCCACATCGATCGCGTCACTCCACTCGCCCGGCAGGCGCGCCAGCTGTCGGACCATCCAGTCGGGGATCTCGCCTGTTTCAACGTCGATTTCTCGCGAGAGTTCCGGTACTGTCTGGAGACCGGCGTCAATCCGACGCCAGCGGGCGAGCTGTCGACGCTCAGGCTCAGCGTCCCGGTGACCGAAACGAGCAACGACATCTATGGAGAGCTGACCGTCGCCGGCGACACCGTCACCGGATCGCCAACGGATATTCTGACCGTCGTCCAAGGGGCGCTCGACGCACACGATCCGGACGTCTTGGTCTGCTCGACGAGCGAGATCGTCCCGACGCTCCACGAGATGGCGACGGGCACCAGCGTCGACGACTTCTCGCTGAGTCGGTGGCCGAACATCGACTACCAGCAGCTCGCGAGCCGGTCGACATACTCGAGCTACGGCCGCGTCGGCCACTCGCCGGCGCGGTACAACGTGCCCGGCCGGGCGATCATCGACGAGTCGAACACGTTCTTCTACGGGGAGACGAATCTCGACGGCGTCCTCGACCTTGTGTCGCGCTCGAAAAAGCCCGTCCAAGAGCTTGCGTGGGCGTCGATCGGGAACGTGCTCACCGCCATCCAGATCTGTGAGGCCCACGACCGCGGCGTCCTCGTGCCGTGGAACTCCTGGCGCCACGAGTTCTACAAGTCGATGGAGACACTCCACGACGCCGACCGCGGCGGCTTCATCTTCGCGCCCGAGGTCGGTCTTCACGAGAACGTCCACGAACTCGACTTCTCGAGCCTGTATCCGAATATCATCTGTACCCGGAACGTTTCGCCGGACGTCATCCGGTGTGACTGCCACAGTGACCGTGAGGATGTCCCTGGCCTCGGGTACTCGATCTGTGACGACCCGGGCTACCTCGTCGACGTGCTCCAGCCGATCATCGATGCTCGCGACGAGATCAAGGCGGCCATCCGACGCGAGAAGGAACGAGACGACCCCGACGAGGACCGACTGGCGCAACTCGAGGGACGGTCGGGAGCGCTGAAATGGATCCTCGTCGCCTGCTTCGGCTATCAGGGGTTCAGCAACGCGAAGTTCGGCCGGATCGAGTGCCACGAGGCGATCAATGCGTTCGCTCGCGAGATTCTGCTGACGGCGAAACAGCGACTGGAAGCCGGCGGCTGGCGCGTCGTCCATGGCATCGTTGACTCCATCTGGGTGACCCCGGACCCCGACGTCGACGACGATGACCGCGAGAACCTCCAGACGCTCGCAACGGCGATCACGGAGCGAGTCAAAATTCGGCTCGAACACGAAGCCCACTACGATTGGGTGGCGTTCGTGCCACAGCGCGAGGGCAACGCCGGCGCGCTGACGAAGTACTTCGGGACGGTCGCCGGCGACGACGACTTCAAGGTCAGAGGCATCGAAGCCCGACAGCGCTCAACCCCGCCGTTCATCGAGGATGTCCAGCGGGACTGTCTCGACCGACTCGATGCCACGCGGTCACCGGACGCGGTGCTCGACTGTCTTCAGGACGCGATCAAGCGCCTCCACGCTGGAACGGTGTCGGTCGAGCAACTCGTCGAACGGAATCGTGTCTCCAAGCCACTGGGGGGATACACGCAGAACACCCAGAACGTGGCGGCGCTGAAGCGGGCTCGAGAGCAGGACCTCGCTGACCACCCAGGACAGGACATCGAGTACGTAGTCGTCGACGACGAGAAGAGCTCGCGAGAACGGGTTGCGTTGGCTCATGAGGAGGTCGAGTCGTACGATGCGTCGTACTACGAGACGCAACTCGTCAGAGCTGTTGAGAGTGTGCTGTCACCGCTCGGGTGGGACCGATCCGACATTCGCCGAGAGCTCTCCGGTGAGAGGGACGCCGTTTTGAGGTCGTTCGGGGCACTCGATGAATTGTCGTAGTGGACCCCACCCCTGGTTTCCGTCGTTTCGATCCAACCCCACGTTTCCGACGTAATCTTCGACCCCCCTCGTTTCCGTCGTTTCCTCACGCCCCACCCCGGATTTCCGTCGTCCCCAGCCACTCAGTAGTAGGGGCCCTACTCGCGAGTCCAGTCCTGCATCCGGCTGTCCTCGAGGATCGTTTCGCGGACGACCTGGGAGTCCTCGATAAGTCGGTTCTGGAGGTGGATGCCGCCCGCACTCCCCTTGTTGATCTTCTCGATTTCGACAACCCCGAGGAAGGCTTGCTCTTTCAGGATGTCACGGAACCGACGGACGGAGAGGATGTCCATGTCGAGATGGTTGCAGATGCGTTCGTACTGGTCGTACACCCGACTTGTGAGGAACGCATCGTCGGTACTATTGATACTCAGTTCCGTGAGCGCCAGCAACGCCGCCTTCGCCTGCGTGGGTGCGCCGTTCACGAGTTCTCTAAACCGGTCCTTTTCGGCGTGTTGTTGTGCCTGGCGGACGTGTTCCTCCGTCACTCGCTCTGCTCCAGCCTCGTAGGCAACTTCCCCAGCGTGGCGAAGAATATCGATCGCCTTCCGAGCATCGCCGTGTTCTTGCGCGGCGAAGGCAGCCGAGAGCGGAATCACGTCCTCGGAAAGGACGCCGTCCTGGAAAGCGTCCTCGCGGTTGAACATAATCTCACGAAGCTGGTTGGCGTCGTATGGCTTGAAGAACAACTCCTTGTGCTGGAAGCTGCTTTTCACGCGCTCGTTCACGTTGTCGACGTACTGGATCTTGTTGCTGATCGCGATGACACCGACGCTACAGTCGATTTTGCCTGCCTCCTCAGCACGCGAGAGTTTCATTAGCATACTGTCGTCGTTCATCAAGTCGATCTCGTCGAGGATGATGATCACAGAATCGAATTGAGCATCGAGCGTCTTCCAGAGGAGTTTGTAATATTTCGACGTACTGAGGCCGGTATAGGGGACGGTGATTCCAGTCGAAGATTCATCGTTCAGCTTCGCAGCAAGTGAAGAGATTGCTTGGGTCTCGGTATTGTCTTCAGCACAGTCGATATACGCTGTTCCAATCTCGACGCCGTCCTGAGCGGCATTTTGAGCTCGTTGGCAGACGTGTTTTGAAACAAGAGATTTACCGGTCCCAGTTTTCCCGTAGATCATCACGTTCTCCGGGGAGTATCCGTGGACAGCACCGTTGAGACGTTTTGCGAGCTTCGAGATTTCCTCGTCGCGACCGACGATTCGGTCAGCCTCGGGAACGTGACCGATTTTCAGGAGATCCTTGTTCGCGAAGATACGATGCCCGGATTCAAAGAGTGGATCGTCGACAGAACTGGGTGAAGAGTCGGGCGTCATTGAATATCACACGGTGTGAGCGGAGAGAGTATAAATCTAGTGGAGCATGCCACCCCACGTTTCCGACGTTTCTTGTCCGATATCAGCCGGAAAATGCCGTAATTCGACGGAATTAGATCGCTGACAATATAGCCGCGTTTCCGACGTGAGAGAGGAAACCCATAGACGGAAGCGTTTCCTCGATCTCGAATTCCGAACCCACACACCCCACGTTTCCGTCGTAATCACTGAACAGGCGGGAGGGGACTCGAAGAAAACGTCCACGACGAGATACCAAAGACGAGAGCGGCCTAGCCGTCCAAAGCTGGCCGTCTACAGCAGCAGCTGGAAAGGATTGTTTCATCTGAGGGGGCGAAGTACTTCGTCCCCTCTTTGGTCGAAGTACACTTAATGAGCGTTTCTCATCTATACCACTTTAATCTATGTGTTCCAGAGGTTGGTTCATCTCTAGGTTGGTTCTAGGTCAATATAATTAGTGGCTGCATAGTACTATCGTAGTATCTCCCTACGCCGTCGTGGAGAAACGACGGAAACGCGGGGGGTGTGGTCCCGTCGAAATCAGCGTCACCCCCTCCACCCACATCCAGTTACGACGGAAACGTGGGGTGGGTGTCCTCCCTCACCGAGTTTTACTCGTCCGGGTTGACCGGGCCCTTGTACTGAGAACGAATCTTCTCTCCCTCCCGCCACTGCCAGTAGTAGTAGCGATTATCGTTGATCTCCTTGATCGTGATTGTTGCTTTGGCCGGGACGTCATCCGGAAGATCGTCTGGTCGCTCTTCGACCTCTTCTTGATCTGCCGACTTTTCGAGACGGGCCTCACGTTCCTTGTGCTCGGCTAGTGCTTCGGCGTACGTAGCAATCTCTCGGAGCTGCTCCGGGTCCGACTCGATGAGCGAATTGACAATTTCCGTCGGGAGGTTCGCTGGTGGGATCGGAGGTTCGTAGGACATCGGCTACTCTCGTGTTAACCAACACGACCCACGAATCCATAGGTTTGTTGGTTAAGACGATAGACACGGTTCTCGCGATTGCTGGCTGTAACACTACTTGAAACTTCTTTATATACCAGTTTCGTACTATGTTACACCGTGCTCCGGCGCATCGAACTCGAGGTTCCCGCTACGGTCGACCGCGGCGACACAATCTTCGAGCTCGCGACGAAGCTCGACCACAGCGAGAGTTACCTCTCCCGTGCCGTCGGCGACCTCATCGAGAAGGGGCTCGTCTACACGGAACGCGATGCCCGGCGAAAACGAGTCGTCCCGTCGGATGCTCGTGCCGTCGAACTCTACCAAGACCTCGTCCGTCAGCACTCCCACATCGAGTTCCCCGAGCTGCTGACCGGGAAGGCACTCGAGGTGCTGTACTATCTCGACCAGCCGCGAACCGTCTCCGAGATCGCCGACCAGAGCGACAACTACCGCAACACGGTCAACCGCGTCCTCAAGCGGTTTCGTAACCGTGGTCTCGTCGGAACGGCCGACAGCCGCTATGAGTTTAACGCCGGTTTCGACCGCCTCCACGAGTTCGCTGGGAACTTGCACACCATCTGCATCGTCAACGTCTCGAAGCCGTGGTCCCGAAGGGTACGATTCTCTGGGAGGACTACGACGAATTCCTTGCCCAGGCCGAGACGGATATCGACGCAAAGGAGTTCCACGAAACCGGCCTTGCTCGATTCGTGGACTTCGACCTCCAGTTCCTGCTTACCGGCCACCGCTACTACGTCTACTCCGAGGAAATCGACGCAGTCTCGACGGCGGAGCTCTGCTGTCATACCCTCTTGATCGACGACGGTAGCCGACACCGCTCGTACTGTCTGCTCCTGCTCAGCCACGTCGACGTCGACGATGAAAATCTCCGAGAGCAGGCAGCGAAGTATGACCTCGAAGACGAAATCGACGCCTTGCTCCGCTACCTCGAGACGCACGGCGAGGTCGACGACAACTGGATCCCGGAGTGGGACGAGTTCCAGAAGCTGGCGGCTGACTACGAGGTGCAACCCCCACAATGAGACCAACATTCGGACACGAGTACATCGAGAACGAATTCCAGCGAATCGGAACGGGGGTCTCTGAACTGCTTACGGTCTACCTGCACCGATGGCATGCAAGAGCGCAGCGAGCCGTTCCTCAACCTGGAGCGACTGACGGTCCGGCTGGTCAGCACCGAGGATATCTTCCTGCTCAAACTGATCGCGGGCCGTGACGACGACATCGAGGACATGAATATGCTCGTGCAGGCCGGCCTCGATTACGACGTCGTCCGGGATGAGCTCGAAGCCCAGATCGAACG
>NZ_RBZW01000073.1:0-662 GCF_006543045.1 Salinadaptatus halalkaliphilus
GTTGGTCCTCGTGGATTTCACTGTCCGCTGGCTCGGTTTGTTTGGTCACAACTCAGCCAAGCGGACTTCTCAACTAACGGCTTTGTGAAGTACTGAGTATATGACTCGCCGGCGGGAGAAACAGGAAAAACAACAAGAATCCCATCGGCGAACACGGGCTATCGAAGTTCTACTTGACCGTGGGGTGCTAGCCACTGGAGATATCGTTGAATTCGATGAGGACGCGAAACCAAATGAAAGCGAATGGGAACACGATCCGTCGGAATCGTTCTGGACTGCAGAAGTAACCGGTGACACCGGCCGAAGTGACAACGTTCGATGGGAGTACGATGATGAAGTCTATTCTTTCAGCGGTCTTACGAAAGAGCTCATAGCCGAACTAACAGAAGAGAGACCAACTGCAATCAACGGATACAAAACTGGTGCCATCCAGAGTTCGGGCACCGGACGCTTTCCGACCTCCGAAACAGTCAGGTCGAGGCCGATGACCGATCGACGTGAGTGAATTGTCGACGCTACGTATCGCTGCCCCATCTTTTCCGAAACGGTTCGAGTTGCCCTGCCATAACACTCACGATAACTGCCTGTCAATTCTAGAGAAATCAAGACGATGGATCTCGAGATTAGCGACAAACATATCGAAGAAATTGGCAGGTTCGAGA
>NZ_RBZW01000073.1:826-2337 GCF_006543045.1 Salinadaptatus halalkaliphilus
TTATCCTCACCGATGGAATCGATCGATTCGACATTGTACGCGAATCAGAGTCGGTATACCTGATTCACTATCAGGGGTTTGTCGCCGGCTATGCTCGCGTGACCGCTGCTGGAATCCAGGAATTTGGACACCAGTACCTTGCCGGGGAACGAGGAATTCCAGACTGGTACCTACTTCGTCTCAACGAAACGCCTGACCAACGCCCGTGGTGGGTTCCGGACTCGTACAATCCAGATCGGCATATCGAGTGCAACCGCTGTGCAACAGCAGTGTCACCACCAGAGATTATTACTCCAGGCCGGACTGACGGAGACATCGTGGATTGGCTGTGCCCAGATTGCTGGGCCGATGTTCGTGATCGATGGTCGCCCGAGTGGATCCATGCCGGCAAGGCAGATGTGCATCGAGCAGAGTATCTTGACCGGACGGTGGGTGGTTCGCCCGATGAAGCCAATATCGATGAATTAGTCACGCTTGTTCATTCTGAGCACGAGAAAGCGCAGATGCATGCATTGACTGCACTCGGGCGGCTGATTCCCGAACGCGCAGCTGATATCGTATCGAAACGCCCAGTGCTAGTCGATCAGTTAGATAGTGATGTTATTCTCACACGGTTTGGTGCTCTCAGTTGTCTGGCGCTGCTAGCCGAACACGATCCCGACATGGGGGTCCCAGTTACCGATGAGATAATTCCGCTGCTCGAGCCAGCATCCGATGGCGGTATCCTCGAGGAGGGTATTCGATTTGTTGCTGCGATTGCTGAAGCACATCCGGGTGCTGTCAGAGACGCTGTTCCGAATCTGGTTACCCTCCTTCAGGAGGACCCGCCCGAAGAACAGAAAGCCGTTCAAGCGTTGATCGATATTGCTGGGGCCGAAGCCGACGTCGTAGTTCCCGTCGTTTCTGATCTCCATACCTACATCAAAAACCCCGACTCGAGCCACCGAGCGGGAGCGATCGCCGTGCTTGGATACGTCGCAAAGGAGTACCCAGACGCTGTAGAGATGGCGACCCCGACGATGATTGATCTCTTAGATACATCTGCTGCTCGAACTCGAGCAAATGCTGCTGGTGTACTGGCGGATCTGGCGGAACACCATCCAGCGAGTATGTTGTATGACCTCGAGAGCATCAGTAGACTCGTCGATGACGATGATGACTATGCAAAGCAAAATGCGGCCTACATCCTTGCCCGGGTTGCAGAACAGTATCCGAGTGACGTCAAGCATGCGACCGATGTCTTGATCGATGCACTTGGGGCAGAGAGTGAACATACACGGATCAGTGCGTGTCGCGCGCTCGGCTACGTTGGCGTGAAAACAGCTGTTGGACCGCTCAAGGAACGGCGAGACGAGGACAGCAGTATGGAAGTACAAAAGGCTGCAGGATGGGCTCTCGGCCAGATGAATCATTACTATAGCCTGTTGCATCTTCAATATCAGTTCGCAGGACGTGGCTGGGTAGCCTCGATCCAAGCGACTGAGGACAAGATGTGCCAGATTGACGTTCAT
>NZ_RBZW01000015.1 GCF_006543045.1 Salinadaptatus halalkaliphilus
TTCGGCGGAAACTATTTCGAAAACCGGGGAGAAAAGCGCTCAAACACGCTATCAAAGCTACACTGTGAAATCAACAAAGTGCTACACAAGAGCGAAACTATGAGCCAATCTATCGGGAAAGGCTTGGTGGAGCAGTCCGAAATACATCAGTGCAACCAGACCTCATAGAAGACGCTATCCAGATCGGTCTCGCCTCAGAACAAATTCTTCCTTGTGGCGGTGACGGAAAAGATGCCGTACGTCTCCCCAGCCCACGAGAAAACTTTGAGCACCATCTCAACGACGAACAAATCGATTTCACACAATCGTATGAAACATGGGCTAATATTTGGGAAAAATCGGGCTTGAAAAAGGATGAAAAAGAAGAGATAGCCTCTACCATAGCAACCTTAAAACTCATATATGACTATAATTCTACTGAAGCACAAGCAGGGGTTGGTGCTGCGATTACAGCCGGCGTATTAAAAGAATCCGGCAAACAAATCACTCTTGGAGAAAGAAAAATCCCCACATTTTGGGCTAATATCTACAATGAATTCTCATACTCACCCCACGAACCAATGCCAAAAGCCCGACTTCAGATCGGTTTGGAAAAGCTACACGATTTAACAGAAGACGAAGCTAACGCAACAATAAAACTAGCACTTGACCACGGGATTCTATACAAACACGAGGACCGCTTCAGCATCAACACACCTCGAGATGACAAAGGCCCCCAGATCGATGACGCAGCTTTCAATCCTGAAAGCTATCCGGTCACCATCGATAGCACAGATTCCGATCCAGACGACAAAGAGAACGACAACGACCCAACCGACACCCTAGAAGAACAATCAGCCCAAGGTACCTCCGCTGATCCCTCGCCCGAAAAGAGCCCGACCGATCCGGCCTCAACATCTGAGCAAACAACTGAAACCGAAAGTACTGAGCTTGAATATACCTCTGACGAAGACGAACCACCCACAGAGAAAGCCACTTCGGACACACCACCCGGTGGCCAACAAACACTCGGGGCTTCACTCACAGCAGAACCTCAGCCTCCCACCGACTCCACAGATCCAGCCCCAGAATCCAATTCACAGCAAGAGACAGACGCACAATCGGATTCCACAACTGACCCAGTGGATTCCATAGATAGCTCGCAAAAATCCAATCAGGAACCAACAGAGCCCCCTCACCCAGACGACTCCACTGGCCAAGACACAACTGAGGATTCAGAGTCCGAAACTTTCGGCTCTGGGTTTTACTCAGCAGATACTGTAACAGACTCTGAGCCTGCCCAGGACCCCGAAGGTGATCAACACTCCAGTACCGACACCAGCAAATCGAACTCACAGCCCCAAGCAGACACACAAGCCGATCGCGACTCTCCCTCGACGAATACCCCTTCTACCTCATCCGAATCCGCTCAGGAACAATCTGAGCGCGAAACAGAAGACAGCACTGAGCCGGCAGAGTCTCCAGATTACTCTGACGACCCACTTGCCGCCGAACCCAACAGTATGCTCAAAGAGGTTGATGTCGACGATCTCAACCTCCGACCCAAACCCCGGCTTGAACGAATCCAAGCCTGTCTCGAGGAAGCAGCCGCATTCTTCCACGCTCAACTCGAGACACCAATCGACGAGAATATCGAGTGGAACGAGACAAAGGCCTACGAGGAAGGCTACCGGAAACCCGAAACAGCACGAGAATACTTCGGCACGCCAGATACGGACCCGATACCAATCCCCCTCGAACAGGATCCAGAGGCACTCGAGAATCAACCTGCCCACCGGGACGAACAACACTCTGGCGTCATCCCGACCGCCGACGCCAAAGCCGACGATCGTACCCCAGAGGAACTAGCAGCCGACGACCAACCTTACGCCTACCTCGGAACGGATCACCGTGGGTGGCCTGACGAGACGATCGACGACAAACAACTCGGCTGGGCACCCATCGACACCACTGCACTTTTCGACCATCTCCAGGCACACGGCTTCGAACACCACACGATGGTCGCAACTGGCCTCTTTGCCAGACCGTCCGACGCCGGCGGCAAAACCGACAACAACCGAGAGTGGGTCGACTACACGACCCAAATCGACGACGATGAAGAGCCAGACCCCCTCAAATGTCTCTTCTGCGCTCGATACGTCTTCCCATACTACGACGAGCACAATCGAGTCACGTTCCTCATCGGCCGGAAAGTCGGATTCGACACCGAACACGGCATCCACGAAAATGACTTCCTCAAAGGGAAGTACATCAAACTCGCGATGAGCAAGGGCTACTCCGCCGCCAACGAACCAATCTACGGCCAAGAGTCCATCGTCGACGGCGAACCACTCGTGATCACCGAAGGGATTGCCGACGCGATCTCAGCTCACGCTCACGGCATCCCCTGTATCAGCCCCGTCACGACAACCGTGAAAACAGAACTTCGCGACAAACTGAGCGATATGATCCAATCTCACGGCATCCCCGACGTCCATTTCATTCAGGACGCCGACCCACCCGAGACGAGTATTCCCGCCGAAGACGACCTCGAGTACGACGAGGAGGCGTGCAAAGAGGCACTGAACACTCGACTGCTGTTCTCGCCGACCGACCTTCCAGCCGACCTCACAGCCGACCAGATCGTCGACGCCTACCAAAGCGACGAACTCGGAGCGCTACTCGAGGAGCACAACATTGCCACCGACCCCGAGGATGTGCCGGTCCACATCTTGACCGACGACCCATCGATCAGCGACAGTGGTCCAATCTCGGAAGTCCTGACGATCGGCCAGGATGGGCCAGGGGTGAAATCCGCTGTCCAAATGGGACAGATTCTCGACGCGAAAACACCCGACCAGTACTCTGCAGAACACGGCGACCTCCAACAGGCTGCATCGATCTACGAGGACCACGTCGTCAACGCACCCCCAGAGGACCACCCAACCAACGCCGAACTCGACACGCTACTCGAAGAGACGCTCGAGGAGATTGCCGCCGAAGAAACCGAAGACGAAGACGAAGCAAATCCAGCTCCAGACACGGACGGCAAAATCGACGTTCCGAGCGACTACGAAGGGACCAACATCTGGGTGACGGAACTCCCGCAGTTCGGTGACGAAAAACGCGACCTCGACGACTACCTCCAAGAGGGGTGGCTCTCGATCATGCCACCAGCTCAGTTCGGCCTCTGGTCGATCCTCGAGACCTTCCCAGCAACACCCAGCGATGGACCGACCCAACCCGCCGATTGGCTGGCGAGTCTCACAAGCGACGAGGAGCCGGTGAGAGCCTACCCATCGAAGATCGATCCAACCATCCTTCGGTATCCACCAATCGACTCTGCGACACCAGAAACCTACGGGAGTGTCAAGCGTGACTGCATGGCTAGCTCCAGTGCAGTCTACAACCCAATCACCGACACAGAACAACTGGCCACTCTCGCTCAACAGGGACTGGCAACCACCCCGTACCACCATGCTTCGTTGTTCGGCACACTCCCCTCGCTGACCCCCGGCCAACACCCGGCATCAGCACTCCCCCCAACTGGGGGCCAATCCGGCACCGATCTCAACCTCGATCCGCAGGAACTCGAGGACCGAATTGAGTCGAACGAATGGCAG
Organism: Salinadaptatus halalkaliphilus; assembly: GCF_006543045.1. Classification (GTDB taxonomy): domain Archaea; phylum Halobacteriota; class Halobacteria; order Halobacteriales; family Natrialbaceae; genus Salinadaptatus; species Salinadaptatus halalkaliphilus. The sequence goes on from NZ_RBZW01000015.1 coordinate 3,603, forward strand.
AATCTCACCGGCTCTCACAACCCCCTCTGGAGTGCCACCTTACGGGACCTTGGGTTCACGCCTGGATTCCGAGGAAAGAATCCCTTCGGCCATCACGGCGAGAGTGAAAATTACTTCGTCGTCTACGACGATGACAAAGCCTATTGTTTCAAGAACAATGTGCTCTATAATTTCTTGAACGCAACCCTGGTCGAGATCGGTGAACGACACCACGCAAATGCCGAAGGCTCGCTCTCAGATCGGGAGAAATTTTTGGTCTGGAAATACGCTCGAACAAACGGCATCGTTCCTGCCCATACTCCTCTCCCGATCGACTCGCTCGTCTGGTACGGACTCGAGAATGATCTCGTCGAAGAATCCCAGCTCGAGCGCTGGGATACTGACGACACTGACGGCGATGAAACCAACGCCAGCAACGCCGCGCCCAAAACCAAGTTCCCGTACGACAACTACACCCAGACACTCGAGCATATCGAAGAACACCACGGCGTCACACCAGCCCGTCTCGTCACCCTGCGCGAGGGGGATTCTTCCAGTGACAATCATAGCGGTAACGAAGATAGTCCCAAATCTGATACGATGAGCTGGGACGATGCTCTGCTCCAGTACGGTTCCTTGCACCAGCAGCAAGACGATTCGCCCGAACCACTCCAACAGTTCCTGAACTTCTTCGTCGAGATCGACACCGATGTTGACGAGCCCAAAGAGAGTGACCTGTACATCCCAACCGAGCAATTCAGAGAAGCTTATTACACCTGGGTCGATCTGGTAAACGAATACACGAGCAACACAGATGGTATCGACTATGCTGATGTTGAAAAGAAAGCACCAAATATCTTGGGAAGAAATCTGAATGAAAATGATGATGTGTCAAAATCCCGCCGCCGAATAGACGGGCCTCTCACTTCGTGTTACATTGGAATATGCTTGAACTCAGACGGTAACAAACTATCTAACTTGACCGAAGACTAAGAATCTAATATTTATTCAGATACATTTTCACCCCAAACAAATAGCCCCGCTAGCCGGTTTCATAGCACCACTTCGGATAGAGATCTTCCTATAGTTTGTTTTGAGAGGGACCTAACTCCCATAAAGACATAACCATAAAGAATCACCAATAATTGGATTTCTACATCTGAAACGGAATATATTGAAATAAACCATACAACGAGGGGGTGTTCAGGGATAATCCGATAAAAATATCAAAATTAATATTCAGCCTAATATAGCCAATAATTGCTATACGTAGCGGTGTTCAGGGATGCATAATTTCAACACAATATAGGTAAATCTCACGATATAGGAATTCAGTATATCAATACTGATGCTATGTCTATTAGTTAAAGTGAATGGACATGCGAGTAATGCCGATTTGAGAAATCACGAAAAAAACCATACGTAGCGGTGTTCAGGGATAGAATATGACCTATTCTACCTATCCCCGAACACCCCCATCTAATCGCAAGAAGACTTAGGGGTGTTCAGGGATAGCCTCCTGACTTTATTCCGCCATATATAGAAATATTCTTGATAGTTTTTCTCTCTTTACTGAAAAAAACCATACGGCGGTACGATAGCTTCCAATTCGAGTGTTGTTTGAAGCCTATCCCCGAACACCCCCGCCTAATCGCAAGATGGCTTCGGGGTGTTCAGGGATAGATGTACTTAAACGGGGTGGATAGGGCATATTCTTGGCAAATATGGTGTGATAGAGCTTATTGCAGGAATATAGTCCCCATTTTCACTGCTCTTTATTTCACCCTATTTTGGACCCCCCGATTTGACTAGCGGCGTCTGAGTTAATACCCCCATTTACCCCCGTTGGGTGGGGGGTGAATGGGGATTTGCCAAGTTGTATGGCTCCTAGATATACTGGCTTCACCAGCATCACCCCCAGTCCCCCTGTGAGGGGGTTGGGGTATTGGGAAGACCAGAGGAAAACGAAGATTGGAGATGGGGGAGGGTGGGAAGACAAGTTGGACTGCCACCACGATCTCCAAACGGCCGATCGGCCTCGACGAACTCGACGTGCTATCGCGACCGCCGGTCGTTGCACTCCCATCGACTCCAACTGACTCCCTCGAAACTATCTGATTTCCTAGATTGGACTCACCGATGTCTTCTGGGTCAGACGGACCAAGGGATGACACAATTTTTCGAGCGGTGACGACCGCCGCTTCCCGAGTGAGTCTCGACGCGGTCGCACCAGCTGGATCGCCACCAGATTTTGACCACTCGTCTCACCGCGATACCGACTCGGATCTCAGTCGACTTCCCGGTCAGTCGGACTCGATTCGAGGAGTGATTTCACCGAGAGTTCGTCGACGGTGATCGACCCAATACTGACCCAGGTCTGGTCACCGGACGGTCGACCACGAACACCAGGTAACTCACTCGCCGATCGGCTCAGTTCGAGAGGACGAATCCCGCCGGCGACCGTCGCCATCGGAACGGTGCAGACGTGACCGACAGTCACTCTCAGAAATCTGATATCGGCTGGTGACCAAACGCCATCTGTCGGGAGTCGTCTCAGGGTCCGTCAGCCCAGGTCTGATGCCGGTCGCGAACAGCCGGTCGGCAGGCTCCGACCAAGCCGCCCCAGCTGCGACGGTCGCCGCGCCGATCGAGGTTCCATTGACACTGGGTGGCCCCCAGTAGGACGGTCACCGCCACGCTTCGTTCACCACCTCCGATGGACTGCAACGAACCCTACAGCCCAGGTCGGGCCGCCTGTTTTTTCGGCGCTGTATTTACCCTGGAATGAGGTCAACCAGATGGGCCGTGCAGGCAGGGTTTGTTACATTCGCATTTTCAAGCCGAATTTATCCGGCATTTGCTTTGGACACTTGGTGTTTCTTGCTACTGCTGTTAGGCACACAATTTACTCACCGATTTGGACTCCTACCCACGGGTTTGTTGAGGCCATTTAGGATTGCAAGTTAGCCCCGATTCTGAATGGAATCTCGGCTGTTTCTTCAGGCTACTATCGAAGCCGAAACGAACCACTACCTCAACCGGGAACTTCCATAGTTTGTTCGAGGTTCTTTGCAGACCGAAACGAACTCACCATTGAGGGTTGTACTCACGGTTCGTTTGACACCCATTACAGGCCGAAAACAAGGTCGGATATTGGGTGGGTATTTCGGGTTTCTTTCGGAACCGATCAGGTTTCCAACGAACGGCGACCTCGAGCGAGGGGAGATTTTGTTTCCACTGCTGTAGCGTGGCGTAAGCAAGGTCGGTCTCGAGAGGGCGGCGGTTGTTCGTTCGAGGCTCGGATGACCTTGAAACCAAGGACAGTCTCGAGGACCAGCAGAAGTTTGTTCGAGGTCCAGTCATGGCCGAAACCAAGGACGGTCTCGAGAAGCAGTGGGTGTTTGTCCGAGGCGCGATCGATCCTGAAAGCAACCACAGTCTCGAGCAGCAGTGGAAGTTTGTTCGAGGCCCAGATCGACCTGTATCCAATGGGAGTGTCGCAGGGGAGTGGCTGTTCGTTTTGGATCGCAATCGACATGGAAACAACACCAGTCTCGAGGGGGTAGTCGGGGTTGGTTGAGCGCTCGATCAGCCCCGTCTGTAACGCCAGTCGCCAGGGGGTGATTTGGAGCTGCCTCAGTACCAAGTCCCCCAGTGGGACAAGCGTGGCTCCCGTGGGGGCAATGGTGTTCTGAACCCCTTGCTTTCCACTCGAGTTTCGGTCACTCTGCAAAGGGGTATCGTCCGTTACTGTGGGTGTAATCAGCCGACCGATTGTCCCCATAGGGAGGTGTCTCGGATCGGCGGTGATCACTTCGTCGACGTCGACGCCGGCGAACCACACCACTTCGAAAGCCCTCGGGCCGCTCGAGGTCGCTCTGCGGGATATCGACGGACGTCGTTGCGTCGATAGAGCCCACAGAGACGACCACGTACACTCGAGCGACCCTCGCCCTTTCAGTCCACCAGGGGACGGTGGCGGCGGCAGATATAGCGCCGACAGTAAGGCTATCTACCGGAGATGAGGGTTTATCGCCCCCAGAGGGGCGAGGTCCCTCGGAGTGACTATCATGAGTTCGAATCCACAGACCGTCCAGCAGTCCAGCACCGACAACCCAGAACCAGTCGTCGCGACGTTCAAGAGCAAAGACGATGTGGTCGGCCGGCGTCCCGACCACGATCCCCACGGAGAGTCCCAAGCACTAGCCGCCCACTGTACCACGTCGTGTGACAGCTGCGGTATCACCGGCCTCGTCCCCGAAGAGACGCTCATCTACGCCGACGGGCTCTGTCGAGACGGGCCGGAGAAAGACATCATCTGTCCCGACTGCGACGAGTGAACCCAGCCGGTCGCCTCTTTTTTTGCGCTGACAATCAGCCCGACATTCGTCTAAGTGGATAGATGCAATCCACGATACGACTCGAGGTTTCGACCGACGCAGGCAGCATTTATCGCCGACAGTAAGGCCAACTTCCGAAGATGAGGGTTTCGACCCCAGGGGGGTCGGATCCACCCTCGGAGTGACTACCATGACTCAGAAAACCATTCAGCGAAGCCGTCGCACCGATACCGAGACCGAATCGACCAACGCGAACTACTACCTGCTGGCTCCCGGCACGTCGCTGTCTAGCCGGACGCTCGAACAGATCGGCCCGAACGCGACCCAGACGGTCTACGATTGCCAGCTCGAGGCCCTCGTCCACGATCTGGCGTTCAACCGCTCCCGGAAGTTCCACGTGCTGCGTGTCGACCCGGAGACGAACGAGGCCGCCGTCGGCAGTGGAGACGGCGCAATCCACCCCAACCCGGTCGAGGGAGTCAGCACGGCCGACGAGACGGTCTTCTGCAAGAACAAGCCCTGGAGTCGATGCGGTCGCCTCTCCTCGGATGCCCTCTTCGAGATCGACACCGAATGCCTCTCCCTCGAGAAGCAACAGGGAAGCCAGTTCACGATCGCCTCGGAGTGAGGCCAGCCGGTCGGCCTCTTTTTTTGCGCTGACAATCCGCCCAACACAGCAGTAAGTGCTTGGGAAAAAGCAGTCGGTACTGAACTCCCCGTGGTCTGGATGCCTCAGCAGATTCGTCGCCGACAGTAAGGCCATCGACCGGAGATGAGGGTTTTCGCCCCCAGAGGGGTGAGGTCCCTCGGAGTGACTTCAATGTCTGACAACCCAACTCCCGAGCAGCAGCAGCGACTCACCAGCATGTTCAACGCCCGCAACCGAGTAAAGCACTTTGCAACCGACGAAACGGAGGTCGAAGGCCGATGAGCCGTCGTGTCACCTTCAGCCTTTCCGGTCACGCCGTTACCCGCCAACGCGGGTCGGAGGTGGACAGCGTCCAGACGACCACCGGCGGGGCATCGATCAGCGACCTTCTCGAGAACCTCGAGTGAGCCCAGCCGGTCGCCTCTTTTTTTTGCGCTTCTCGACGCCTCCACCACCCACCACCTCCAGGTTCCGGGCTGCCGATGCCTTCGGCATCGGTTCCGGGCTTTCCCTTCCACTCCAGTCGCCAAGTCCTCATCCAGCTCGGTTGAACGGCCGTCGTGACGGTCGCGATCTCTCCGGTGGGGACAGAGACACTGGGGCAACTACCTCTTCGTCGACGTCGACGCCGGCGAACCACACCACTCCGAAAGCCCTCGAGCCGCTCGAGGCCGCTCTGCGGGATATCGACGGACGGTGTTGCGTCGATAGTGCCCACAGAGGCGACCACGTACACTCGAGCGGCCCTCGCCCTTTCAGTCCACCAGGGGCCGCCGAGGTCTAGTGAGTGTGTGCTCAGTACGGCATTTGTATATCGTGACGGGTAGAACGAACATGACGGAATCTACCCACCCAGAGGAAAAGGCACAATCGTTCGAATTTACCCAGACTAGCCCATTGTCACTATCGGATTTTGACGGGGCCGACCACCGCCGAAAGCACAAGCTGTCGTTCGATACCTCGACGTTGCCGGACGACGCAGACCCGTGGATGGCCGACCTACTCGACTGGCTTCTGGATGGGATCAATGCCATAACGAACTACCCGACCCTGTGTCTCTGGCTTCGTGGATCGACACGCGATCTCCTGTTGGGATACGAACCGGCCGACGGCCACGAACGTGCTAGATTCATTCGTGCAGCAACGTTTTCCAACTCCGGCCTCTCGGCCTTCGAGTTGTCTCGAGACAACGAAATCGACGCCGGACTGGTGACAGTCTTCGACGCCGTGAATATCCTGTACGATTTCGTCTGTGGTGTCGGTGGCCACTACGGCGAGGAACCATCGGTCGTACTCACCGATATGATGTACCTGCAACAGGTTGCCAGTGCCACCCACCCAATCGCCACCGACATGCCAGACGGAACCGAATCCTGGAGTCGATCACAGCTGGTAGATCGCCGCTTCCCTCTTCCCAACGACCGCGACCGTGTCGCACTCCCCGAACCCGTGTTCGACCCATCTTGGCACCAGCAGGATCCTCCCGAAGACCCTCACAACCATCCCGAACAACTACTCTCTGAGCACATCGATCAGAGTTAGGCCTATCCAGCTCGTGACTGTTAGCCAGACACTGTCGTACCGCATTTATGTGCCCGAATGGGCAGGTCCAGTTCCGACGGACCAGAGCGAAGGACGACCAAGGGAGTCGGCCTTCGGAGTGATCTTCATGAGTACGACACAGCAGACCCAGTCCCCACGACGATGCATCGAGACGCCAACTGCCTACGATTCCGAGCTCGAGAACTCCGAGACTATCCGTCTCGAGGTGGAATGGATGCACGAACGAGCAACCGGCTTCGCGATGAAACTGTCGCGGTTCCTCGACACCGGCGACGAAGTCCACCTCAAAAAGGCCTGTGCCGCGCTGTTGATGGCCCTCGATATCGCCGAAGACGCCAACGATTCGATCGACATCGACGACAAGTGGGTGATCGACGGCCCGTCCGTCGACCGCGATGCACACCACGTTGTCCGCTGTTCCTCGCCGGTCGAACTCGAAATCGAACATCTCGACCAGCGGGCTGCAGACGCGATCCAGCACCAGCTGGCCCACATCTGTCGCCACCGCGACACCGACGATCTCCACACCGAACTCGAGTACCTTGCGGACATGCTCGCAACGGTCACGGAGGACGGCCAACGGTCGATCGTCCGCATCGCGAAGCCCGAAACCAGTGTCCAGCCCAACCTCGAATGGCACACTGACAACACCCCGCTTGCGAAGTGAAAACAGCCGATTTTCGCCGGTAGAGGCCCCACATACATGAGTTCGAGTTCCCAATCCGTTCAGCAGAACCGCTACCCGACTGTCCACGAGTCCGATGTCGAACACGCCCGGTCGTTCTCCGTCGACGATCTCGAGGTTCCCGAGCCCGTCGCCGAAACGATGGGTGTCGACGACCTTGCAGCGTTCGACGGGTTCGAGCACCGAGGGATCACCGTCGAGATCACCGACGTCGTCAAGTCGGCCCGCCATGCCCTCTACAACGAACACGTTGCACAGGGCGAGGAGGCTGCCCCCCAGACCTCGATCACCCTCCACGATGCCGCCGATCGGCTCGCGTCGTTCCTTGGGAGTCGCTTCGATACCTGGATGACGACCCAACCCGAGATTGCCCTCGAAACCAGTTCGGAAGCACTCGACGAATCGGATGTGTGGGGCTACCTCTGGGGAGACGATCCACTTGGCCTTCGCGACGGAGGAATCAATTACCATGCAGATATTCACCGAGACTTGATCGTCTCGGCACTGGCCGTCGTTTTCTCCCACGCCGTTCCCCAGGAGGAGGCTGACATGGACGTTCGACGGGAGGATGCCCAGCGCGAGCTGAAGATGGTCGTGGCCGGCGAAGCACACGGTGCGTTGTCTCGCGAGGAAGTTCACGAGGTCGTCGACCAGATGTACGACCAGATGGACGACCGCTTCGGCGCTCTCGAAGACTGAATCGCTCACCGATCCGATTCCAACCACCGAATCTATGACCAATCTCCAAGACACAATCGACCTGCTTGACGAGGCTGAAGAACTGCTTTCCGAACAAAACCCAGGGAGTCGCGAAGCCCGTGCTGCAGCGAAGATTCGCGAGGCCCGGACTCGAGCCGAACGCTCTCGAGAGGAGGTTGTCCGAGTGCTCGGTGCAGACGAAGACTGAGACCAGCCGGTCGTCTCTTTTTTTATGCCATCTGGTCCGACAAACACGCCGACAGTAAGCCTTTCTCCCGGCGACGGCGTTTTTGTCCTTCGGACAAGTGTTCAATACCATGACTGAAAACGAATCCACCCGTGTTGGGCATTGCAAGCAGGACGATTGCAGCGTGTATATCGGCCGGGGCTACGACGGCGAAGCGATGGGCGATGTGGAGATCGGCGAACGAGGCTGGCTCGGGAATCCGTATCCCCTCGACGATGGATACAGTCGCGAAGAGTCGATCCGACTGTTCGCTCTGGATCTCCTCGAGCGTATCGACGAGGATCCACAATTTCGAAAGGCGTTGTTCGACATCCAGGGCGAGACTCTGGGCTGTTGGTGTCACGGACTCGACGAGGAAGAACCGGCCTGCCACGGCGACGTGCTTGCTCGAGCAATCGATGCGATCCAAAAACGCGAATGAAAGTAGTAGTCGTCTCAACTTCAGTACAGCACCGGTAGTACATACAGTGAGTTTGATACAGGAATACATTCAATAGGTTTCAATACATCCAATAGAGTATGCCAATCAGCAAAGATCAATTCGAAGAAATCGGTGACCGAAAAGACAGGGATGGCCCTACACCTGGAACAAACGCGGCGAAAATTCTCTCCTTTCTCCGTACTCACCCGAATAAAGCGTTCACACAAAGCGAAATCGCAGAGAAAACCGACGTAACAAGTGGTTCCGTCGGGCCGACACTCGTCCGGTTACGGGAACGCGGACGAGTTGATCATCGGGGCAAGTACTGGCGCGTCAGCGATCACGACCAGAGTGTGGATACTGCTACCGGCCATGCAGCTACTGCGTTAGCAGCACGAGAAGACGACAACGAGAAGCCCCAGATGACAAACTGGCAAGAACACGCCGTCGACCCTCGAGAACATCGAAATGCACCGTGACCCATTCGAATCCGGCGATGTGTTCTGGGCACCCGATCCGTATCGCACAGGAGACAATCCTCGGCCATGGCTGGTGCTAGCCGCCGAAACCATTCCGTATGTCGGCGAAGAATACATTTGTGCTGGGCTGACGATGAGTGACCTCCCAGACAATATCGAGGTGAAAAACAAAGACTGGGTCGTAGGGAACGACCCAGCCAAGACCTCGTACTGTTCACCGTGGGTGCTGGCTACAGTCAAACACGATACAGTAGCAGGACCACAGGGATACCTCACAGACGAGTTCACTCGCGAGATCGTTCAACAAAGCGTTGGATATCTTAACGGGGACGTGAACAGCAAGCCGTGACCTCCCTCCGCTAATTTGTTTCGCTCGTAGCCAGCCCAACATTCCTGTACGTGGTTAGGAGATACAGACTCCTTTTCCAATCCGTTGTTCCGGTTGGCTGTCGGGACACTGCTTTCGACATTTATATGCTATCGGACAGGTACAATGTGGTTAACGACTTCCGGAATGAACGTTTCGATGGAAACCGCAACTCAGTACGAGGATTTCGATCCAGCCGAGGCAGTTCTTCTCACGGTCCCCGAATTCTCCGAGGACCAGGCCCAGCTGTTTGCAGAACAGTTGTCGGCCTTCCTCGAGAGCCACGATGGTCGGTCGCTGCTTCGCTGTGTCTCGCTGTTGTACACCGCTGTCGAAGAAGACAGCGAAGCACAGGCCGTCGCGACGACCGGCGATCTCGACGCCGTCGACGACGACCTCGAGTCCAACTGGTCGATCGAACTCCAGATCGAAGGCCTCTCCTCCGAGGCCGCCGAGAAACTCGCCCGGAACTTCCAGCCGATCCTCGACGGCACCCTGAACGATCCAGCACTTCTCCTCCTGGGGGGTAGCCTCGCGTTTGAAACCGAACACCAGCCACGCTCTGTCATCCGTCTCCCGGCCCCCGACGGTGCCGATCGCAACGACCTCGAGTGGCACACCGACACGACAGTATCCCAGAAAACCTTCTGCGAGGAATACGACGAAGTCTCCACGTAGTTCGTTTCATCGTTCCACAGCCAAACACTCGCCTAAGTGGTTAGGAGTTACCAGTATTTTTTGACTGGTATCTGTTCTGGTGTGGCTGTCGGTACAGGCTGGTATTCTCGTGGCTATCACGCATTTGTCGGCGTGGAACGGTCGATGCTCGAATCCGTTAACGACCTCGATCTCGAGGAGAACGAAGCTGTCCGCGTCGAAGGTGCCAACGGTCGCCCAGACCGATGCATCTATATTGGCCGTGTCGGATCAACCATTCTCGAGGTCTCGTCCGACCGACTCCGAGAACTCTCCCCGGAGGCAGCCCACTACGTGGTCTGTGCTGGCCTCGCGACCTCGCAGACGACGATCGGCGAGGCCTTCGAGTTCTTCCACGGTGACTACGAGCCCGAGATCACGTATTTCTGTCTCGGCTGCGGGTCGACGTCGACGCCAGGATCCAAGAAGTGCTGTGGATGTCCGGTCGGCTGCGAGATCGACTCCGTTGATTGGCCGCCCGTCCCGACTCCTTCCTCCGCGTAGTCACTCTTTGTTTCACCACTTTCCAACTCAACACTCGCCTAAGTGGTTAGAAGTTACACGACGGCCGGCTGCCAGGTGTCTGCGTTCCCGCATTTATACACGACGAATTGGTGCAGTATCGTCGATCCAACGGATCGACTGCAGCCAGTCTCCACACATGCTCGCCGTTGTGGACAGCCGGGTCGGTCGACATTCAGACGACAGCCGACCCGAGACGAGTACCGTGGTTGGGGGAGACTGGCTGATTCATCGCCGACAGTAAGGCTAACTTCCGGAGATGAGGGTTTCGGCCCCCAGGGGGGTCGGACCCGGAGTGACTGTTATCATGAGTCGAAATACCGATTCCGAGTTCGAGATGGACGCACAGACCACCAAGTACAGCGTTGAGTCGACCAGCCACGACGGTGAGGTTCTCGAGGCTGCCGACGTTGACGAGCCGGTCACCGCCGACGAGCCGTCGCCAGAACAGAACGTCACTGCCGACTACGACGAAATCGCGAACCTGCCACGAACCTCGTTCGGTCGCACGATCAACGCCCGAGCGTGGCACCCAAGCTGGGGTCCAACGCCTGCTGGCTACGACAACGTCGTTCCCCGAACCCAGGCAGTCGTCAGTGCCGATACCGACGTGAAGCTCGGCGAGACGGACGACGGACAAGCCCTGAAACAGAGCGTTCGCTCGATCCGACAGGGCAACTACTCGAACACCCCGGACGGCATGGGCGCAACCGTCGGCTCCGGATGGACCTACGACATCCCCGACTACCAGCTGATGGAGCGCGAACTCGCCGGCCACGGTGTCGAACTCAGCGGCTCGCCCTCGGCCCGTGTCGAAGCCGCTCACGCCGAGCAGCGCGAAGAAGAGTTCCAGCGAGCCCAGATCCCCACCCAGCAGGACGTGCATGAGCACTACTCGGTCGACATGACCGAAGGCGTCTCAGGCGACGAACGAGCGTTCACCATCGGCGACGAGTTCGCCGAAGAACTCGAGGAGCAGACCCAGTGGGACCTCACCGAGGAAGCGATGATGTCGATGACCGAGAAGTGGGAATCCGTTCGCGAGTACACCATCGACTGTGCCGATCGGCGAGCCCGTGAGTCTCGAGAGGCAGTCGCCGAGATGGGCGTGACGAACACGGCGACTCGCGACTTCGAGCGCTTCACTGACGACGGTGACCGAGCACCGGAAGCCGAGATGGCGGGCGAGCAGGCTGCAGATCACCGGAACTACCACGCCCGATTCACCCGAACGCGCTACCCAGAAGGCCGCTGCCCAGCGTGGCCAGAGGGTGAAGCCGAGACGGAGACGATCGACCTGGGCGGCGAGACGGTCGAAGTCGCAACGGAGCCAATCGCGCCGGCGTCGGCCGAGGAGCTGAAGTGGGCCGCAGAGCAGGCTCGAATCGAGTGTCTCCCAGAGTGGCTGCTCGAGAAGGTCGAACGCGGTGCGATGCGGTTGTGGGATCGCAACGCCGAGTGCGTCGGTGTCGACGCCGAGAACACGTTCTACGCGGATCTCTCGGACGAACTCGAAGATGGCGAAGAACACCCAGCCAACGAGGAGGCACCTGCATTCGTGACGGCAGATGGTCGAATCCCGGCACTCAGCGACTCGAGTGCGCCCGGCCTGCCGAGTGTGGACCGAGCACGAACCAGTTTCGAGCGAGCGCTGGCCACCGAGCGCGAATACATGTACGCCTTCGAGCCGGCGATGGAGAACCTCTGGCACGCAGACGGCACGCAGTCCCTCGAGACGATCGAGCCGTACTGGAACGGCTGTTCGGTCAAGGTCGAAGTGACGCGCTCGTACGTCCCGAACGACCCACAGAGCCAGAACCAGATCCTCTACGTGAAGGATGTGACCCCGACGGCGACGGGCGAAGGACAGCTTGGCGAGGAAGCGAAGTTGACAGTCTGGCGAGCATCCAACCTCGACAGTCGGGTCGCAGTCGGTGACACGTTGTACATCTCGAACGCGAAGCCCGGTCAGTACAAGAACCAACTGACCCTGGCTGCCACGAGCGACACGACCATCGAGGTCGTCGAGGCGGGCGATGGCCCGATCAACACCCACCGAGACGCCCTGATCGGGGCGATCAGCGGAGCCAACGAGGCACACCGTCCCGAGGGCGACGACCACCCACCAAGCGTCGGTGGAGAGATCGTCGAGGAGAACCCAACGAAAATCTTCCAGAAGCGCCACCGGCCGCCGGAGATGACGTTCCAGGTCGGACCACCGTACGAAGGCAAGAACACCCGCGTCGGTCGCCCGATGGAGGAACGTCCCGTCCCGATGACGTGGACGTACCCGATCACCGAGTGGGTCGACGAACACGCCGATGTTCGCTCGGAGGAAGCCGACGGCGAGGTGGCACCAACGGTCCACGAGCCCGACGAGGTGCTCGAGGACGATACGACCCAGATCACCCCAGACGAGTTCGCACAGGCGCTGGCCACCCTCGACGCCGAGGACAGCACGCCCGGTGGCCGGTACTGGGAGGCAGACGACTTCGGGGCAACGGTCGAACTCCTTGACGACCCCGAGGCACTGGGTGGCATCGACGAATTCGTGGCTCGGATCGGTCACCACCCGCACGCGGCAGATGAACTGGAGATTCGTGTTCATTCCGGGATTCCCCTGGAAGAGGGTGAGCCGAAGGCGATTCGGATCGTCGAGTGGCACACCGAGGAGGACGCACCAACAGCGTTCCGACCGAAGGTCCACCTGACGCCGGGCTGGGAACAGCGGTTGGTCCGGAAGGTCCAATCGCTCCACGGCGCTCGCCACGACCCATCGCGGTCGTTGGAGGCGGCGAAGCTCAAGGCAGCGACGGGCGCGGACGAGAGCGGTGTGCCGGTGGTGCAGCCGAGCGCGGCGACGGAGAGCGCAGGACGGTCGCCGTCGGAGCGCCCGGACTGGGAGCCCCGGCGGATCTTCCAGAACGGGAGCTACTTGCATGAGTGTCCAGTCGACAGCTGTGAGTTCTCGCATCCGAAGAAGATGCGAGTCGTCCAGCACATGGGCGGGAAGGCGAGTGGCGCGGACGATCCCCACAGCGCAGCGAGCGAGAAAGCAGCTGCCGAGTAGGCGCTCGACGCGGTAGGAAATCCGGTCGCCCTAGCCCGCCGGTTCCTTCGAACACCGACACCACCCACCGCCCTCCATGTTCCGGGCGGCTAACGCCGCCGGGCTTTCACCAGCGTCGACGGTCCGGGATGCAGTACACGAGGTTGCAATCGCGACCGTTCAGCGAGAGTTGGACCGGTCAGCCGCACCTCTCTCGATATTTGTGTCTCTGAAAGAGGTGGTGGTCGTCCAGGTTCGACCTCGAGCACCACGAGTGGTGTTCGAGTCGCTGGGTGATCACCGTGGCGAGTCGTACAGTCTGCAGTCCATCGAACCACCATAGCACCCCAAGTCGGGTCTATCAAAATCGTAAGACTGACGTGCATCCGTCTTTAGTTAGGCGCAAAACCGCACGATAGCGGCGGCTTATCGGAGTTACTTTTCGGAAGGAATGAGGAGGCGGAAGATGTGCACTCTAACCCCTCCTCACAGGAAGTGGAACGCCATCTCACTAACTTCCTTCCATCTGAAGCGCTCGAAGACCACGCCGATGCCGTCGGCGTGGTCGAGCGTGACCGGAAGCTGCAGATACCGCCGCTCGTTTGGTCATTTGCGTTCGGCTTCGCCGGCGGCGCAAGCCGAACGCTCGCCAGCTTCAGACGGAGCTACAACTCGACTGCAGACAGGACATTGTCCGCAGGAGGCTTCTATCAGCGGTTGACGCCGACTCTCACAGAGTACCTCCGCGACCTCGTCGAGTACGGGCTCGACGAGGTCGCTGTTCCTCACACCGTCTCAGAGGAGTTCAACCGATTCAGAGACGTGATGATCGCAGATGGAACGGTTCTCCGGCTCCATGAGTTGCTTTCTGAGGAGTACGAAGGTCGCCGTGATGAGCAGGCTGGAGCACGGCTCCACCTGCTCCATAACGTCACTGAGCAGACGATCGACCGGTTCAGCGTCACAGATGAGAAAAGACACGACAGCACGCAGTTCGAGACAGGATCGTGGCTCGAAGGTCGGCTAGCGATCTTCGATCTGGCCTATTTCAAGTACCGGCGGTTCGCGTTGATCGACGAGAACGACGGCTACTTCGTGAGTCGACTGAAACGCAGCTCTAACCCGGTTGTAACCGACGAATTTCGGGAATGGCGCGGCCGCGCCATTCCCTTGGAAGGGAAGAAAATCTTCGACGTCGTGGACGATCTCTGTCGCAAGTACATCGACGTCGAAGTTGAGATCGAGTTTGACCGGAGAGAGTACGCGGGCACGCAGTCGCGCGATACGAAGCGGTTCCGCGTCGTCGGCGTCCGCAACGAGGACGCCGACGACTACCACCTGTACATCACGAATCTCTCACGCGAAGAGTTCCTGCCGGAGGATCTAGCGACGATCTACCGGTGTAGGTGGGAAGTAGAACTACTGTTTCGGGAGCTGAAGACGCAGTACAGGCTGGATGAGTTCGATACGACGAAGAAGCACGTCGTAGAGATTCTGCTGTACGCGGCGCTGTTGTCCTTGGTTGTGAGCCGTGAGTTGCTCAGTCTGGTCATCGAACACGCAGATGATGAGCTCGTGTTCCCGCCGGAACGCTGGGCGGCGACCTTCCGGTCGCACGCCCAGCTCATTCTCTACCGGTTGAGTGACTACCTCGGGTACTCTCCACCGCCACTGCTTGATCGGCTGATCGCCGACGCGCAGAAGATCCACAAACAACGGCCGGTTCTCCAAGAACAGCTCGCTACCGCCCTCAAACCGGCTGCTGAGGCCTAACTAAAGACCAATGGACTGACGTGTTGTTGGTCACTGATGTCAATCTGCCGTTCCAGAGTCTCCACCTCGCTCTGGTAACGACAGATACCTTCCCTTCCCCAACCCCTCTTTCGAGCAACTGGGGAGCCAAAAGAGCGCACATCGGTTCGACAGGGAGCATCGGTTCGTCCGCGCCGGCACCCCAACCCGGCGGTTCGAAGCGGTGTTCCCCGAATCGTGTCGCGCATTCGTGCGCTGAAGCGTCGAACTCATGCACCTCAGCCAGACAGTCTGTGTCAGAGTCACTCCGATCGACACCCCCCTAACCTCTGGAACGAGTCGGCGGCTGCAGACAAGCCCATCCGGCTCGACGACATTCGTCATATTCGACTGAACGGTTTCTCGAGAGCATACTCTCTCGAGAAGCGGTTCGATTCCGCGCCAGTCGATTCCCTTCTCGTTCGTCGAACAAAGACCTTCGATAGCTAGCGGTATATTGCAAATTTCCAAGTATTACACCCTCCTACCCCCTCACTATGGACAAAATAAAAGGCGAAACCACCGTCACCGTCACAAGCAAGGGGAGAGTCACGATCCCGAAAGAGTTCCGAGACAAGCTCCACATCGACACGCCAGGCCGTATCCGATTGATCGAGAAAGAAAACGGAGAGATCATAATCCGACCAGTCAAGCGTCCGTCCGAGCTCCGAGGAGCACTCGCAGCAGAAACCACAGGGGACGACGAAAAATCGGCAACAGAACTCCTTCGCGAAACTCGAGAACAAGACCTCATCTAGCGGTTCCGTGGTCAGCTCGGTCAGCCATTCCACCGGAAGTCCGGTGTCTCGCACCGCATTTGTATTGACGAATTGGTGGTCTCGTTTTGAGTCGGCTTCCAGAGGCGACACAGAGGCGAGATCGGAGTTACACAATGAACCGAGAACCGTCATTCCCAGAGCCGTCAGAAAGTTCCGACATCGTCGAAATCAACGTTGCAGAACTCGAAGAGAGCCTCCAATTCGAGAGCGAAGTCTACAACGGCATGCCGGCTGTCCAAGCCGAACGCGAGGCACCACAGCCCGATGTCCATGAAGAGCTTGCGCCCGACGAGCGCCCGCTCTGCCCGCTGTGTGGCGACCACGATTGCACGGTCCACAACACTCGGTGATCACGATGCAGGAACCAGCTACTCCCCTCGAGCCGGCAAAGCCGTCCGTTCCCAACACGATGGGTGTTCGCGAGCACGTCCTCGAGAGCCCAATCCCGAAACTGGCACAAGGTCGCCAGCTGTCGACTCCAGAAATCGACAAGATCGCGCCGGGCGACGTTGTGGCGGGCTCGGATTTCTTCGTCGTCGTCGATATCGAGTACCACAGCGATCCCGCAGAGTCTCAAGTCGTGCTGTTCAACCAACGGACGACGAATTTCGAGCGCGTACGAGCCAGCCTGTTGTCGGAGTGGGTCGACTCGCCAATGTTCCCGGTCAAACACTTCGGCGACGTTCTCATTCCAGCCGACAGCAACTACCAGGTTGAACCGCCCACGCTCGAGACCGAGCGTGCGACCGAAATTCCTGTCGCCGGCGTTCGCGAAGACGACGCCCAAGAAGAATCGGAACCAGAACTCGACGAAATCTACCCGATGTAAATACATGACCGAGATTCCACCAGAAGCGACCGACCTTTCCGAAGAACAATTCCGAACTGCTTTCGCCGTCCTCGAAACCGCTCGCGAATGGAGTGCAGAAAACGGCCTCGAGCCGGAGCGAAATGCATTCAACGACGCTCACCACTGGTTGCAGGAATTCGAAGCGCTTCTCCACAACCAAGGCCACCTCGAAGAGAAACAACCGCACTCGGTCACAGAGCACGCCTTCACCTGCTCGGAATGCGGCCACGAAGAATGGTCGACCGAGGAACCAACTCTCGGCGGGAACACGTGTCCGAACTGCGGGTGCGGAATGACTGATGCTGTCAGCCAACAGCATGACTGACGGTGATCCCGACGATATCGTCGTGGGCCAGTGCGAAGAGTGCGGATACGTATTCGACGACGATGTCGATTTCCGATTCCCCCAGCCCGCCGAATGCTCGTGCGGTCGCACGCTAACCAGTACAACTGTCGCCGACGTCGAGACTCTCGAGTCGGTCCTGCCAACCACTGTCAACTACGCCTAGAAACCCCCACAATGCAAATCCAGCAATCTCAAGCCGACCAGACCCAATGCACAGACCGTCTTTGCACCGAAGAGGCTGAATTCGGGTACTGGATGCCCGCCCTCGACGATTTCTCGCGTGTTCGCGATCCCGAACGTGACGAACTCGAGGACGGCGATCTCTGCCCGCACGTATGCAAATCCTGTCGCAACCGTCGTCTCGAGAACGGCCAGTACGACGCCGACCGCTTCGTCCGGATCCGCCGAGAGCCCAGACAACCCGAAATAGCCTGAAGCACTGTATTTTTCTCCCGAAATTGTGTGTCGATTCGTTCACTATTGGATTCACTTCCATTACCAGCGACAAACCAACACCAATGTCCACAGATACACCACCCACCGACATTCAAGAAGAATTGGAAGACCGACCCACCATCTCCGCAACCGAACCAGCTTGGGTCACAAGCGACTATAAAATTACAGAAGATGGGGTTCTCGAGCGCGTCAGCGTCCCAACCGTCTCTCATCCAATCCACTCGATTCCCCAGGACCCAACATATCGATTCGAGGATGGTACTGTTCTCCGTTCTTGGAACGATGCAACCGCCTACGCAAGCGCATTCTCGAGCGGGAAAGATCCAAGCCTTTTCTTGCTCGCACACGGGTATCTCGAAGTTGACAAAGAACTGGTTCCACTGATCGAAGAAAGCCGCTCTTGGTTCGAAAGTGCCGAAGACCAGTACCAGATGGCAGCTGGCGGCTTCGGAACAATCGAATCGTTCTCCCCCGGCGGAGCCACCTTTGCGTGGGTCAACAACCTCCACCCAGCGAAGGAATTCCCCCACCGACGAGACAATTTTGAGGCACTCGTCGCTCAAGCAGAAACGCAGGCCACTGTCGTCCCAGACCGAGCTACCGGCATCCAGATCTCCTCCCAGGAAAGAAAAACCACCACTTGGCGAAATGTAACGCCAGGTGGCGACCTCGAGATCTTCGAACGAGTTCCCTTCGAAGAAACCGTAACCGATTTCGACACTCTCGAAACCGAACTCAGCCGGATCATGGAGTCGCCACCTGATTTCGACCTTCTCGAGAGAGATGCCACTGCCGTGGCCAAAGAGATGGAAGCCATCCCAGAGTAGCCGACACGAACCGCATTTGTCCCTCCAGAAGGAGTACAGATGTCCGATACTCCAGACTCGTTACCGCCAGGGGTCCTGGCGTTGTGCGACGAATTCGACCTCGAGCAGCCAACACCCGGCGAACGCTGGGAGTTCGATTTGGCCAATCCACCAACAGACATCAGTGACCGACTCGTCCGTGCTGGCTGTCAACTTCGGTGCGAGTACGCAACCGACAACGGCCGCCGATACGAGTATGTCGTCCCCGAAGCGGGATGGCCAGACCCACTGGGCTATGTGACCACCGACGACCCACAGTGGGTCGGCCCGCAACACGGCTGGAATCCAGCCGATCGATACCACGGGAACGTTCGCGGGTCGATTCCGTCCCCTGGAGACTGCGACCGCCATCCCGACCTGCCTGCCAACGCCTACGCTCTTTCCAGAGTCACACTGTATCCGCCAAAATCTGAGGCCAAATTCCATGCCAAAACGTCGCTCGAGCCTCCAACTGGGGCCTGGGTCGCCGTGCTGACCTACGAGCAGGCGACTCGAAGCCACAGTTCTCACGTTGGTGTGTATTCATCCGAACTCGGCGAGTTCCCCGAATGCACCAAGTGGACGTCCGCACCGTATACCAACGACGAACGTCGCCACGTCGAGTGGTTCGATACACTCGAGGACGCAACCACGTTCGTCAAACGCGAAACCGGCCTCGCTGTCCCGCCCCGATCCGATTAACGACTTTCCACACGTTCACCAACCATGACTGAGAATCGCAATTCGACCCTCGACGAGGAGTATCGCAACGGAGTGTACTACGATTGCCACGCTGGCGAATTCTGCCGGTTCATCGAAGGAGACGGTACAATCTGCCTTGTACACCCCAAGACCGGAGATATCTACCACGAAATCGACGTTGCCGACTGGGGCGAGATGAAGAACGATTTCGATCCCGTTCCGGACAAGGCGATCGAAGCCCCTACCGAGTTTCTCGAGGACGCTATCGAAGATCTCGCGTACCACCACGAGCCCGGCATTGGTTTCAACTTCGCTCGACAACACACCGAAATCGTCGAGTCTAGCTCCAGTTGAGTTCGGCTCAAGGCCCTTTCCCCCTCGAACGCACCGCATTTGTCCGTATTGAGGAGTGGATCGCGTTCGTTCCATGATCTCACAGATGCCATTCCCGGTCGGTTCGCCGGACAGCACCGTCCGACCCGCGACCGCCCCGCATTTGTGGACAAACATGGGTGAGGCGATTCGACGACTCGAGTTGCCTGACACACTCGTCCAGATGACTCACAGTACAACTGCAATTCCGAGTTCCAGCAGAGACACCCCTTCAGTGGGGGCGACTCGGAAGGCGTTCGAACCGGCGAACGCACCGCATTTGTGGGTGAAAATGGGTGAGGCGATTCAGACGCGACGAATCGACTCGACACGAGACGACACAGACGAATAGAAACGTAATCTCGACGCTGTTGCCCTCCGGGTGGCGACACGTCGGTACGCAGAGCCCGGATTCAGATTCACATAACTATGAACGACATTCAGTCCGCTGCAGCCGACCTCGCAGAAACGGCCGACCAAATGAACGCAGACGTTTCCGAAGCCCAGATTCGAGACCAAATCGAAGAACTCACCGAGTACCGCATTCCACTCGAGGATGCCGTCAGCACCGTCCGAAGTCGCCACGAACTCTTCGGCCCGATGGAAATCGACGCGGTCGCTGACATCGACGAGGACGGTGAGTGGTTCAATCTCGAGGTCCAAGTCGTGGAGCTCTGGGAACCAAATTCGGATGCCATTGCCCAGACCGGGCTCATCGGTGACGAGAGTGGTACGATCAAGTTCACGTGGTTCGACGGCACGGACCTGCCAATGCTGGAAGAAGGCGAAAGCTACCAGCTCGAAAGCGTCGTCTCGGACCTCTACCAGGATCGGATGTCGGTGAAGCTGAACAAGGCCACCGACGTGGTCGAACTCGAAGAGGACATCGAAGTCGCAGACCGCGAAACCGAATTCAACGGCCGAATCGTCGACATTCGGGACAACAGCGGACTCATCAAGCGCTGCTCCGAGGAGGACTGCAACCGAGTGCTCTCGAACGGCGAGTGCCCAGTCCACGGGCAGGTCGAAGGTGAGTGGGACGTGCGAACAATCGCGGTCGTCGACGACGGTACCGAGACTCGTGTGGCCACCTTCGACGCCGAAGCCACCGAGGAACTCGTCGGGATGTCTGTCGAAGACGCACGCAACATGCTCGCGAAGAACCCCGACCCAGACATGATCCAGCACGAAATCGAGACGGAAACGCTCGGCCAGCGTGTCTCGGTGACGGGTCCACAGTACGAAAACGACTCCTCGCCGACCATCTTCGTCGATTCGTTCGAAACCGTCAGCGGCGTGACCATGGACGACATCGACAACGTCCTGGTTCGCGCTCGCTCCTAAGCGGGTTCGGAACTCGGAAGACGTTCGAACCAGCCGAACGCACCGCATTTGTTCGGAAAAATGGGTGCAGCGATTCGCGCCGATCGGCGGCGTGACCAGACGAACAATGAGTGAAACAGATTCGTCGGTGGTATCGCTCGGAGCCACCGAGGAGTTGCGGTTGTAGTAGCGATCCGAGCATCCTTGATTCAACAATGAGTACCAACGCTCAAGCTCAGACCCAGGCACAGACTCAGACTCAGACCGACGCCGAAGACGATGACGCCCAGCGCTACCAGCGTCAGGAGGCTGTTCGCGCTCTCGCCAGTGAGATCAACGCAGCGAAATACGAATTCCAGGAAGCAGACGGCGACCGAGAACCCAGCTTCCAGGCACTCCCCAGTGGCATCGGTGCAAACCGCGTGCTGTTCAGCGGGACGCTCACCGATGTCGAGGATGTCGGCAACGACACCGAGTACCTCAAAGCCGAGATCATCGGTGCGACGGGGACTGTCTACGCCTACGCTGGCGACTACTCGCAGGAGGCACGTGCGTTCCTTCGCAACGCAGAGGCTCCGATGTTCGTGACGATCTGTGGCAAGCTCAACTGGTTCGCAGAGGACGACGACGAGTCGCCGGTGGCCGACCGGAACGTCTACATCGATCCCGAGTGGGCCGTCAAGACGGACGCCGACGATCGAGACCGAGCGGTCCTGGAAGCTGCAGAGGCAACTCTGGACCGTCTCGAAGCAGACACCGACCCCAACCTGGAGCAGGTGATAGACGTCGTCTACGGCGAAGACGAGGATGTCCAGGATCTCGACCTTCGCGACGAGGTCGTTCGGGCTCTCGAAAATCTCGAAGACTAACAGCCGAAATCCGGCCCGCTGACCTCGCCGGCTCTCCCCCTCTCTCGGTTGTTCACTCTCTTTTTTGCTGTCTCAGACACCATCACCGCCCACCACCCTCCATGTTCCGGGCGGCTAACGCCGCCGGGCTTTCACTGACGTTGTGATTAGCCAGTCCTCATTGCTGGCGTTATTTTTTGCTGTCTCAGACACCACCACCGCCCACCACCCTCCACGATCCCGGCGGCTTGCCGCCGGGCTTTCGCTTTCCAGCACCGCGATAGTTGGGCTGGAAGGCCATTAGAAGTAGTGGAGTTGGAAGTCGTGAGACAGGAGAATGGATTGGAAGCCTTTAGTATTAGCATTTTGATTGGAAGTCGTATTCAATAATTTGTATTAGAAGACGTATGATATATAGTCGGTTTGAAAGTCGTCTGAACAAACGGTTTGAAATTCTAATTTGAGTCCTTGTAAACCACATTCCACTCTCCGCCTGGCTTCCGCACGGCGGTCCTGGGAACTCCCGTTCCACCAGCTGAATACTAACGGAGAACTCCGACCGATAGCAGCCCCATCGGACGCTCCTCGTCGATTTCCGGCTGCCGGAGAGCGCCCGATTCTGCCCCACAATCGCGCGCGAGGAGAGCGTAGCCGGTAGTAGTAGTAGACCAAAGTTTAGCCAGTAAGTGTTTTACGGACATATGAATGTATATTGCTGATAGGGCAGCGGCAACTGCTACTGCCCCCAAGCATCGATCGGGGGAGCAGTCTAGAATGGTATTCGTCGCCCTCGCGACTGCTTTCTTCGGTACTGTCAGTCTTGACCGACCTGTCGTCGCTCCTCGAGGACGAGTTCGGCGACCCGTTCGGGTTGTTCGTTCGCAAGGCGGAGCACCGCGTCGTGGATCTCACGGGTCTCCTCGTCGAGGACCTCTGCCTGAGCCAACTTCGGAACAATTATTGTCCGAATGACGCTTTCGAACTGATCGACCGTCTCGCTGCGCGCGTAGAACGGCTTCTGCTGGACGTCACTGTACTCGAACGCCGGACCCGATTCCGCGGGAGACACCGGCTCCAATCCCCCGGACGTGTCGGCGTTGTTATCGGCCTTGGACTGGCGGGTCGTCGGCGATTTGCTCGAACTCGAGTCCGTTTCGATAGCAGCACTCGAGAGATCGTCGGACGGCGTCGACGAATCGGCAGTCGTCTCGTTCGCAGCCACTGTTGACTGTTCGATTTCGGTGGTAGTTTCGTCGCCCGACGCGCTCTCGTCCGCATCGGGTGATTCGGCCGCGGTTGACTCCGGACCATCGTCTTCCTTGAGATCGTCGAACGGATTGCTCATCGCTCTATCCCTCCGGCCGCAACGATCTCGGCGAGTTCCTCGTAGTAGACGATCTGGTCGTTCTCTGGATCGTAGTCCTGCAACGGCTGGTTGTGCTGCAGCGATCGCGACAGCGCCGACCGGTGCCGGATCCCCGGCTTGGGCGGCGTAATCTCGCCGGTGTCGATCGCCTCGAACTCCTCACTCGTGATCCGGGCAAAGTCGGGTACGACCTCCTTGAGAGGCTGGCTGGGGTTTACTTCATAGGTTGCCGTGTTCAGGTTCTCGATCAGTTCTCGGTCTTCGGTCTGTTGATCAATCCGGTCGGAGAGCTTGTTCGGAACAACGGCAAGAACGTCAACATCGATGTACTCCCGTGCGGGCTCGATGAGCCGTTCCATCGTTCGCTTGTAGCCGCCGATTGCGCTCGAGCCTGGTTCGATCGGGATCATGACGTTGCCTGTTGCGACGAGGGCGTTATTATTGAGCATCCCCGGATACGCTGGGCAGTCGAAGACCACATAGTCGTACTCCTCCCCTAATAGGGGATCGACGATTTTCGACTTGATCCGTGCGGACCCCTGCATCGCCCCCGCGAGATCTTTCTCGACGTCCTCAAGAGTGTCCGACGAAGGGAGCAGGTCGAACCGGTGATCGGTCGGTCGGATCAGATCGTGAGGTGTCGCCTCGCCCTCGAGGATGATGTCGCCAAGATTGATATCGCTTTGATAGGCGTCTTCGAACCCAAGGCCGTTAGTCGCGTGCCCGTTCGGATCGAGGTCAGCAAAGAGGGTCTTGCCGTGCTCGGCGAGCTGGCGCGCAAGGTTCATTGAGGTCGTTGATTTGCCGACGCCACCTTTCAGGATGACCACGCTGACGGCACGTGAGCCGGTCGTTGTGTCGTTCATTGTCGACTGCCCTCCACTTCGAATGGGTCGGAGTAGCTACCTATTGTTTCGATATGCATTATCTCAGTTTATATAGAACATATCTAATTCAGGTCTCTTAATTCTACCTACTGTAAACAAGGTAGGCGAAGTAGGTACAATAGCTACAATAGGTAAAGTAGGCCCAATAGTAGGTGTAGATGCAATAGGTAAGGTAGATGCAATAGGTAAGGTTCGTGGAAAAGCGATTACAGGTACTGAGTCTAGGATAGCTGGCTTGAGGTATTCAGCTGTCTTGAATGAAACAAATCGGCTCACACTACAAGTTCCCTTATAGAATTTCAAGGCGAATACACCTTCCCGTGAGGAGGGGGTGTTCCGACGACTGTCGGAACCGAGTGACGAACAGGCGGGTGATGAAGCCGACACGGTGAGCAACAGTCCACCGGTTACACCACGGCTGGATATTCCACGCTGACCACAATCTTTACATTTCAAAAGAGTATAAGCTGCTCTGTTGAAGAGCGGTCTAATCGGCTGATATCACGGGTTAGAAGGACGAAGCCGAGGAAACCGAGCTTGGAATGGAGATCGATATCCTCGACTTCGTTGAGCAGTGTCGAGACCTAGCTAAACAAGCGTTGGGGAAGCACGCGGGCGAGCCCGCCAGCGGCGGGTTCGCCCGCTGGATACACGTCGTTTTGCACTGTTTTCGGCTCGAAGAGGGCCATAGCTACCGTGAAACGCCGAACCGGCTGAAGTACATGTCTGAAGTACGTGACGTACTTGGCCTCGATCGGGACGAGTTGCCGGATTACAGCACGATCTACAAGTCGTTCGATCGGCTGAAAATGTGGGTGTGGCGGGCGTTGCTGCGCATTTCAGCGCAGCAACACCCGCACTCTGGGCACGTCGCTCTCGACAGTACGTTCTTCGACCGACGCGCTGCTTCCTCATACTACCGTCAACGATCCGGGAATAGCGTTCAGACGCTGAAAGTGACAACACTAACCGATGTGGAGTCTCTTGCAGTTCTTGACGTCCATATCTCTGCCCGGTGGAAACACGATACGAAGACAGGGCCGCAGGTCGTCCGCCGGAACGCGGACGACCTGCTTTCAGTGGCAGCTTACAAAGCCTTCCACAACTGGCACACCAAATACGAGTTCTACGCTCTCGGTGTCGAACCACTGATCTTACAGCGCGGATCAAGACCACTCACGACGGGGAACAACGGGCTAATCCGGACAAAAGACTACTCTCAGCGCTGGATGGCCGAAACTTCGTACTCGACAACGAAGCGCTCGCTCGGCGATGCCGTGCGAGCGCTGGGCTGGTATCGACAGTTCCGTGAAATTGTCCTCATGTTCGCCATCATCAACATAGAAAAGCTCTGTGAGCCTCTCTAACCATCATTCAGCAGCTATTCAACAGAGCATAATATCCCAATCCAGCGGTGCGGTGCCGTGGGATTCCTCCGCGTTCACGCGGAGGAGGATGTCAAAAGCGCCGTCCAGCTTGCATTGACCCTTGGCGATTAGGACGTTTTGAGCTCTAAGGGATCCATTCAATTTACTATTAGGAAGCGAGCGTTTCTTCAAAATAGGCGATGACCTTTCGTGTCGCCTCAGCAGTAACATCCTCCACGAGCTGCCCCTGATAGCCATCCCTCGGAACATCGTTGTCTGGAATGCTGTCGAGACGAGCGACGAGATCACCAGTTGTATCCAAAAATCGCTGTTGAATCGCGGAGATCGACCACGGCATGATCGACGACCCCTCTGGTGAGCCGCCTTCTACCCAGTCCTCTGCTGAGAGAGGAATCGATTCGTCGTGCCATGTTCGCGTCGTGAGCGTAAGACAGATGTATTGCTCAGGATGGAACGGGACAGCATCAGTGCTGATGATCAGCCACGGACGCGGTGTAACACCACCATCGTCAAGAGATGTTTCGTGGTTCGTGGTCAGGTCTTGCTTGAACGGGTCAACTCCCCAGACGACATCTCCGCGCTCAAATGCGATAATCTCTCCGTCAGCATCTCGCTTCATACGTCGTTTGTCTTCTCGGCTGTGTCCGTAGCTGGCATATGCTCAACCCACTCGGCGGGGTCCTCTTCACCATAGAGATCGTTTAGACTCTCCGTGACGAATTCATATTGTGTGAGCGAGTGGAGGCGGTCTCGATCGTCTGTAATCGCCCAGTATTCTCCCTTATGCCTAACGAGCGCTTGTTCTTCGAGACGCCGCAGGACGGAGTTGATGGAGTTTTGCGGGATATCCGTCTTCTCAGCGATTTCGACTGGCCGAAACGCCTGATCAGCGTGGGTTGCGAGGAACGACAAGACACGTTCCGGCTGTGTGAGTCCACCGCCAAGGGCATCTTCTGAACTCCCTTCGAATGTATCGATGTCAATTGGCATTGTCACTGTGTACCTACGTCTGCCTGTACGATAAACCTTTGTACGCTGTGTAGTACTCGCGCTGGTCGGTAGAATTCGGTAGGTACTGCTCTGCTTTCTCACAGGTAGCAATACGGAGAGTCACCTGTACACCGAGTTCTAAACTCTGAGCTACTAGAAGTGTTGGAGCTTTGGTGGTTTGTAGAAATCCAAACGCAGAATCTCTGGACTCCAGCACGTTTTCGGGATCTACCACCGCTACAAACGAGATCAGAGAGAAGTTAGCTCGATTTGAGACATTTGTACCTGAATCGGCTGGTGTAGTTCACCGATGACCAGTGATATCTAGCAAACTACGGCTTCCCATGCAAGATTTTGCGGAGAGTACGAGTGCTGCGGCTCTCGAAGAGCAGCCTATGGGCCGCAGCTGCACCTTCAGCCGCCCTCGCGGAGATATTTTCCGATCGCCCGGACGAACGTCTTGGCAGTCACGACTGGTGGAGAGCGAATATCACGCCCCATCCCGACTTTCACCAGATAATCAGTGAGTCGCCAGAGATTGTAAAGCAGGGCTGCGAACGTGAAGCCAAACAACCGCACACGGTAGTCCTTCGAGGACGTCTTCGGGAGAAACGCCTTTACCGACTTGTATTGGTTTTCGATGTCCCAGCGTCGGCTATAGCTGTTGGTGACGTGCCTGATCTCGTTGGGAGTGACGTGGTCGCGGTTGGTCACGAACACGGCGTAATTGCCGTCTGCTTCCTCGTCAGTTGCTGGCACGTACAGGAATTCAGCGGTGTGATGGAGTTCGCCATTGATCGCGAACGGAACATCGTGCTTAACAGCGGCGTCAACCCCGTCTTTGCTCTTGATTTTCGCAATCGACTCGTAGTCGTTTTCGTACTTCGGTACCGGCGTCATGTACACCAACCCACGGTCGTGGATCGTTGCGTACACGTCGTTGCTGTAGAATCCTCGATCAAGGAGCACTTCGTCGAGATCGACGTACTGCTGGGCAATCGCCAGCAATCGGTCGACTACATCTGCCTTCGAACCGGCTGGAGCATCTTCTGGTTCCCACGCAGAGCATTCTTTGACTGGTTCAATACCCAAGATGATCGGGACGTCGTTCCCGACGACCGTAATCGTCGCGAACGTATACCCGTGCTTGATTTCACCGTCGCCTTTGTACCCGCTGACCATCGGCGGATAGTCTGCCTTCGGGATTTGCCTGTCCTTGTCGATCCACGGCCAGACGTGGTAGGGGACGTGTGTGAAGTCGATAGCTGCTGCCACGTGGCGGTCATCGAACGGATCTTCGTGGCGAATCGTGCTGAGAATGTTCTCGGTTGCAGCGTCGAACGACTCCATCAGCGTCTCACGAAATTCCTCGGTGAAAGCGACAACATCCCCGATGCTGTACTCCTGAAATGGTTTTGGAAGCTCCTGACCCGGTGACATCGAGAACTGCTTGATCACTCGCAGAAACGTCGAATCGTCACAGAAGTCGTTCTTATCGAGGAACCACCCTGCTTCCCCTTCAGAGTGGGCACTTCCCTGTGTCAGGCATGCGTTGGCAAACAGATCGAGGATCTGTTCGTCCTCGTAAACTCTGTTGTCGGCTCTGTCGGATCTGAACTCGGCGAAGCCGTGTCGGCGAGCGAGTTCGACGACCTTGCTGCCATGGTCGTGTACATACTTGCGTGTCGCTGTTGACTGATCTTCGGTCTCTTCGATGTCGTTCTCGCTGGGTTGTAGTGGTAGCAATACGTCGGTGATAAGGCCCTGATCGTGGGCTTCCAAGAGTATTCCTCGTGATGCGGCCTCAAGCGTGACTTTCGTCTGTTCGCTGAACTGGCTCCAAGCATACGAGATGTTCTGTTGAGTCGGTGGCTTGGGCATCCCGAAGCCCTTCAATAGTGCTGGGCGATTCGCAAGACGGTCCGCGAGTTCGCTCTGGGAGAAGTCGTGAACCATCTGGTAGATGTAGAGTCGTGCCATCGACTCGGTGCTAAAGGTTGCTTTATTCTGATTGCGGGTATCCGTGAGCTCAGCAACTGGAATCGAGACCCGGTTGAGAAGTCGCCAGAGTGTATCAACTTGGTCACAGAGCGTTTTCGCATGATAGACGATTGCTCCTGCCATCGCGGGAGCATCATCATCCAGCGTAGGCGTCAATTCGTGTGCCACAGTAGTTCAAAATATGAGAACAGACGTATATGAATTATTCAACTAACTGCTTAGAGAATTACTTGTAGACCAGGGAGTTGATTTTTCGTATGTAGATTATTATTCGCACACAAATAGGTCATATACTACTCTTTGAAAGACATATATCATTTCGAAAACTAGGATGTGGGTGGACTGGCTAGTTGTTAGCCCTTGTCTTTCCAGTGTTAGCTATGTGCGGGAACCTAGCAAACTGTCATCCTATCAGCCTCCATTGGGCAGTTCATCAACTGTTGGTATCTGGGATTAGTCGTCAGCTATCGCTTCGTAAGTCGCTGCCGTCTCACGGACGGCCTGCTGTTCGAGCCAGTCCTCGGCATCGAGGGCAGCCATGCTTCCAGTACCAGCGGACGTGATTGCCTGTCGGTAGTCGGGGTCCATCACATCACCCGCGGCGAAGACGCCTTCGACAGTTGTCTCCGTCGTCATTCCCTCCCTAGTTTCGACATGACCGGTGTCAGCCAGTTCGACCGGTGTCTCTTCGAGAAAGTCCGTGTTTGGAACGTGACCGACGCCGTAGAAGATCCCGCCGATGTCGACGGTCTCACGTTCGACCTCACCAACATCTCGCGTCTTCGCCGCTTGATCTGCCACGTCGCCGTGTGCCGCGTTCGTCTCGAGTTTCTGCTTCGGATAGCCGTCAGGGTGGCTCACCAGGGTTGCACCGGTGACGCCCTCATTCTGCGAGCCCTGGATTTCGAGGAGTTCGGTGTTCCAGCGGAACGAGATTGCGTCGTGGTTGCGAGCGCGTTCGGCCATAACCTCGGAGGCGCGAAGTTCGTCGCGACGGTGAACGATCGTAACGCTGTCGGCAAACTTCGTCAGGAAGAGCGCTTCTTCCATAGCGCTGTCGCCACCACCGATCACGAGCACGTCGTCGCCGCGGTGGAACGCACCGTCGCAGGTTGCACAGGTTGAGACGCCGTACCCCATCAGCTCGTCCTCGCCGTCGGCTCCGACCCAGCGAGCGCTCGCACCGGTCGCAACGATCAGGGCGCGCGTTCGGAGTCTCTCTCTCCGTTCGAAAGACCGAGTTCGAACGGTCGATCGTCGAGCGTCGCGTCCTCGAGGGTTCCGTGGACGAACTCGGCGCCGAATCGCTCGGCCTGTTCTTTCCCGCGCTGGATCAACTCCATGCCACCGACGCCCTCGGGGAAGCCGAGGAAGTTCTCGACGTCGGTCGTCAGCGTCAGCTGGCCGCCCGGCTCCGGGCCCTCGAGCACGATCGGCTCGAAATCGGCGCGTGCGGCGTAGACCGCAGCCGAGAGGCCGGCGACGCCGGAGCCAATGATCACCACGTCGTGGACGAGTGCGTTCGTGTCCTCGTTCATTCAGTGTGGCCTTGGATCAGGTCGCGGAGTCGATCCGCCGGCAGTGCGCCGGTGTGTTGTTCGACCTGTTCGCCGTCCGCGAAGAGCACGAGCGTCGGTACCCCGCGAACGCCGTACGCACCTGCGAGTTGCTGGTGTTCGTCGACGTCGACCTTCGCGATCACGCCCTCGGTCTCACGCGCCAACTCTTCGAGAACGGGCTCGAGCATCTTGCAGGGTCCACACCAGTCGGCGTAGAAATCCACGAGCACAACGTCGTGCTCGTCGACGATCGCCTCAAGGTGGTCTCCACCCTCGACGTGAATCGGTTCGTCAATCGGGTCGTCGTTCGATTCGGGGTATGCGTCAGTTGCCATCACTCCACTGTAGAGCCCGACAGTGTTTAAAGGTTTTGTGTGTATTGCACAATATAGGATAAGGATTAGGCGGTGGTCGCGGATCAATGATGATAACCCGACGATCAGAAAGATCGTGAAAGAGACAAGCATCGAGCGTCACTGGCCCGAAGCCGAAAATGAGTCCCGAATGGCGAAGCTGTCGAGTTGATGAAACCACATGTCGGGTGCTGCGGTCGTTCGTTGAGATTGAACTATTGGCACAAATTTACTGGAGAGGAAGGTCATCACCACGAAGAACGAGTAAGTCAGTACAATTGAACACAGTAGCTCACAGAACATTGGATCCAGGATCAATCTACAAACAGTACAGGTAGCGAAACCAGCGTTCACGAATAGCAGTAGGAGAAACCACTTCCGTCTACCCCCAAAATGAAAACATATGACAACTGATTCCGAGGAGTCCGTTCGCGTGTGGCTCGTCGAACGGACGTACTCCGACGACGAGCAAAACCTGATTATCCTCACGTACGCCACCACCGACGGAGAGCGATACTTCCGTAAAGAGCGCGCACTCACTTCTTTCACCGACGTTCGCGACACGACTGCCGCCGTTGACGCCGACTCTGATAACCTCGGCACCGTCAACGATGCCGATCTGCGAGAGCGGTATGCTGCTGAAGCGCAGCGTATGGCAGACATACACGATCCTGACGATGTTATTTGATCTTCACGAACCGCAACACAAGTTCACCAGACGACTCGTTTTCCCGGATTCCACACCTTATTATACGGATTGAAGGAGAATACCTGTGGCTTTAGCCGCAAGATGAATCCGATATCTCGAAATCAAATCACGATACGATAACCACTCCGAAATCTCCAAACACATAGTTTTAAGCGACAGGTGACTGATTGTTTATATAGGAATCAGGTCGGGAACAGAGCGATTCCACCTCGTCCTACGATGGCGGCCTGTCCGCCCCAAGCAATGAGACAGTAATCGGAACCAGTCGGATGAACGGTCGGTTCCTACAATGAACCGATGCAGTGCCCGACTGCTTGGAACCCTCAAAAAGTAACTCCGAGTCCGCCGAAGTCTGCCGGACTCCCCGTGGCAAAAACAACACCGGGAGTCCGAACATGACCGAGGATAGGAGTACCGGGGGCTTGGCACTCCCAGCAGTCCCACCCGCCAAAGACCATGAGCATCCCGACGGATTCTCACCGACTGGATGCTCGGTGAGGCTGCAAACCTGAAATAGCCAACGCTCAGGATTCCTCCGCGTTCACGCGGAGGAGGATGTCAATGATTTTGACTTCGTCCGGGTCGTATTAACACGATATTTGCCTATTCGAAGGTCACAATCCATAATCGAACAACAGCAGGGACCCGTTCAGCTCTCGGCGGCAACTACGCTCTCGTCGACGGATTCGTACTTGTCCTCGAACTCCTGAATGAGTTGGCCCATCTTCGCGTACCAGTCGTTTAGCTTGCGTTGCATGTCGTCGGCAATCTGGGACGGATCGGTCGGATAGTAGACGTGATAGTATCCCCCCTGGTCGTAGTTGATCTGTTCCTTCTGGATGAATCCCGCTTGGAGCAACCGCTGAATCGATCGGTAGGCGGTCGAGCGTTCGCGGTCAACTCGGTCCGCGACCTCGTCGATCGTCAGTGGCTCGTCACTCTCGACCATTGCCCGGAAACAGTCCTTGTCCAGTTGCTTGAGACCGTGAATACACTCAAGCAACCCTTCACACTCCATGTCCTGCTGGAGTTGTTCTGCCATCGAATTAGCCATTATTCTATTTCGGGATAGGGACCGCGCTGGTATAAGGGTTGTGTGAATATTGCGCAAGTCCAATAAACGATGATCTCAGCGGTGAAGACAGACGATTGACTCCAACAGCCGAAATGTGTCGTCGTTGGTTGCCCGGCTATTAGCGTCATTACCACTCACCGGCAAGCACCTCGAGAACCGCGTCTATTTCGGCAGACGTGTTGACGGCGTGAACTGAGACCCGAATTGCGTTCGGAGACGGAAGCGCTCGGACGACGATCCCTTCGTCATCGAGGCGACTGACGGTTTCGTCGGGTGCATCAACGTCTATCGTTATGAGACCTGACTCGGGAGACGCCGGACTGAGCAGGCGGTTGTTGGGGACGTTCGATGCCAATCGATCAGCGAGGTTCTGGATTCGGCGTTCGATAGTGTCGAGGCCGACGTCCGAGACCGTGTGAATAGCCTCCCGTAGCGCGACGTGTGGAGCCGGATTCGCAGATCCGATTTCGAAGCGCCGAGCGCCAGCGGCGAACGTCGGTTCGGCTGCTGTGGGCGTCTCGACGCTTCGGTACCCGACCGCCTGCGGTTCGAACTGCTCGGCGACGTCACAATCGACGTACAGGAAGCCGCTCCCCCAGAGACCGAGCAACCACTTGTGCCCGGCAGCGGCAACGATATCTGCATCCCATTCGGCAACGTCCATCGGCAGCTGTCCCGGCACCTGTACGGCGTCGACGAGCGTGAGTGCGCCCGCATCGTGCGCGATGTCGACGAGTTCCGATACCGGGAGTTTCGTTCCGTGGGTCCAGGTAACGGCGCTGAACGAGACGAGTCTCGCGTCGGCAACTGCCTCGGTGTATGCCTCGCGATCGAGACGCCCATCGCTGGTCTCGAGGGTCCGAACCTCGACCCCCTCCCGCTCGAGGCGTTGCCAGGGGAGGACCCCGGCCGGATGCTCGAGGTCGGTACGAACCACGATATCGCCGGGTTGCCAGTCGATCGCGCCGGCGATTGCGTTGATTCCGGCGGACGTACTCTCTGTAAGGGCAATCTCGTCCGGCTGTGCGCCGATAAACGAAGCGACCTGGTTTCTCGTTTCGTCAAATTCGCCGAACGCCGTTTCGTACGGGTCGCCCACCGCAGGCACGTCGTACTCGTGTCGTTGAACGAACTCCGTCGCAGCCTCAACTACGTACTGCGGACTCGGCCCATGTGCGCCGTAATTCAGATACGTCGCGTCCTGTAGTGTTGGGATATCAGCACGGAGTTCTGTCGGCGTTAGCATCGAATCAGCCCTGTCGTGGACAACTCCATATCAAATCGAAGGCGCTGGTCGCACAATAGTTTTGGGTTATCAATACAATACAATGTGGGGAAAACATCTGTCCTGACAGCTACGTCAAACAACGTTCCTAGTACAAAAGTCTGGATAGCGGCTGTAATTCCCATACAACTGCAATTTGTACTACCGGCACTCTCTCGGAACCGGTCAAGTACTGGGACCTGCAGCGATTCCCCCAGCATATATTCTATAGAATTGGGGACAACGCACAACACTTTTGTACCCCGTCACCCAACACAGTATTGCATGTCTACTGAAACACCAAGATCAATGGCGTTCGATTACGAATGGGAATACTCTCCGAGAGTTACGGAGCTGTTCGGAGTATTCACGCTCGTCGCGGTTCTCGGCTGGCTCGTCACTGTCATCTTGACGGCGATTCACCTGTTCGCAATCCCCGCAATACCAGCTGATGCACCAGTCCAGGGAAGCATCGAAGTGATCACCAGTCAGTGGGCGTACGTCTTGGGCATCCCGCTCGCGACTCTCGGCGGATTCTACTACCTGACGACGATCGGACTCGCACTCTGGTGGTTCGATACGCGCCACCCGCTGATCATCAAGATCCTGACGCCGATCACAGCCAGCGGCGTCGCGTTCTCGGCGTACTTCGTCTACCTGCAACTGGGCGTCATCGGCGCGATCTGTCCGTTCTGTATGGTGTCTGCCGCAGCGACGGTCATCCTGTTCGCTCTCGAGCTGGTGATTCTTCACCAGAGTGCGACGCCGTCGCTGTCCAGCATGGGTAGTGACCTCGGTCGCGTTTTCGAGAAGACAAACTACGCACTCGTCCTCGTCCCAATCCTCATGGGGTTGGTCACCATCGCAGGCCTGTTCGTGGTACCCGTGCTCCCGCTGCCGGAAGTGGTTCCGTTCGCCTAAACAGGGAATCCAGTGGCATTCATCGACGGTAGAAACTTGTTTTTAACACGACTGATCATCACGACGTTCAGCGTCGGCGAACCGCTGCCCTTGAGCAGCGACAGGAACGGGGTCGAACAGAGAACGGACAATCGAAGCGAGTCGGTTCCGGGCCGATCACTCGCCGACGTCTCGGCGTGCGAATGCGTTCGGGAGCCGAGCGTACACCCTCGCCGTCGTCTCGAGTGCGTCGACCGTCGTGTATTCGTCGCAGGCGTGGACTGTATCGGTCCCGATGGCGAACTCGACAGTAGGTATCCCAGCGTTGCGGAGTCGCTTCGCATCGCCACCGCCGGTCGCGCTGCGTCGGTGGACCACATCGTCGAGAACCGCAGTCGCTGCAGTCGTCGTTGCGTCCACAAGCGGTGATTCGGGCGCTTCGTACGTTCCAACGCTCCAGCTGACGTCGGTAATCGAGACGTCCTTGTCCTCGTGGAGCCACTCCCTGACGTCCTCGAGCACGGCTTCCGTGTCTACCCCTGCAGGAAGCCGAATGTCAAGCTCCGCGCGAGCAAACCGAGGGACGCTATTGACGGTCTCCCCGCCCTCGATCGTACCGAGGTTTACTGTCGGCTGATCGAACAGGCGTCGGGCTGTGTCCTCGTTCATTGACTCTCCGTAGTAGTCGATCGACTCCTCGAGAATCGGCTCGACCGGTACGGGGACTGTGATGGGATAGTCCGCGAGTCGTGCCCGAATCGTCTCGAGGGCGTCCCAGAGCGCATCAATCGCATTAGTGCCGAGCATCGGTCGCGAGCCGTGAGCCGCCTCACCGGTGGCTTCGAGCGTCAACCAGAGGCTACCCTTGTCGGCGACGGTGATCGACGGGGCATTCAGTGGACCGGTCGGTTCGCCGATCACGCAGGCATCGGCCGTGAGTCGGCCTGCATCGAGTACCGCCTGTAATCCGGCGTCGCCGGCCACTTCTTCGTCGCTGACGAACGCGAACGCGAGCGTCACGGGCGGGCGTCGGTCGGCCACGACGTAAGTGCGGGCGAGTTCGAGCATTGCGGCAACGCCGCCTTTCATGTCCGTCGTCCCTCTCCCGTAGAGGCGATTATCGATGCGCTCGCCGAGCGGGTCGTACGACCAGCCGTCGGGATCGTACGGGACCGTATCGAGATGTCCGCTGTAAAGCAGCGTCGTCGATCGTTCGCCGGGGAGCGTCGCAAGCAGGTTCGGTTTCGTCGGATCGGTCGCCACCCGTTCGGTTTCGAGACCGAGGTCGGTGAGTGCCGATTCGATCCAGTCGACGATTTCGCGGGTATCACCTGGCGGGTTCGTCGTATCGAAGGCGACGAGGTCGAGCGTCGTTTCAACTAGCCGTTCCCGAGGAATTTCGGGCGGACGTTCGCGACTGGACATGGAGTCAGTCAGAACGCCTCATCTGGCGTCGGTTCGTCGATGGAGTCGTATTTGTCCTCGAACTCCTGGACGAGCTGGCCCATCTTCGCGTACCAGTCATTGAGTTGGCGTCGCATGTCAGTCGCAATCTGCTCGGGATCAGTCGGGGAGTAGACGTGATAGTAGCCGCCCTGATCATAGTTGATCTGTTCTTTTTCGAGCAGGCCACGTCCCAGCAACCGCTGGATCGAGCGGTACGCGGTCGAGCGTTCGCGGTCGATCCGGTGTGCAACCTCGTCGATGGTGAGCGGGTCGTTGCTCTCGACCATCACGCGGTAGCATTCCCTGTCGAGTGGTTTGAGCCCGTGTAAGCATTCGAGCAGCCCTTCACAGGCGATATCACGTTCCAGTTGATCGGTTATCGACGACTGCCTAGCCATACTCGAACGTAAGCGTCGCGCCGGCATAAGATTTGCGCGTATCGTACAATACTATTTCGGCGAGCGACGAGGACGCTGACTGAAGCTTCCAACACAGGCGGTCATTTCCGGTTCGACCGCGACGTGAACAGTGGCCGCATCGGTGTATCGGTACGCCTTTCATTTCAGTCGTGTGGGTGGAACCGCTTGACGGCGCGATCGACGGCTTCGGTCTGGCCGAGGAACGTCACACGGTCACCCTCCCGGAGTTCGTGATCGCCTGTTGGAACTTCCGTCGCGCCGTTCCGGTGGGTGAGCAACCCGACGATGACACCGTCGGGGATTTCTGCGTTGAGATCGGCGATCGTCTTCCCGACGAGGTCCGTGGCCGTCACCTCGATCTCCTGGACGTCGCCGGTGCGGCCGAGTTCGTTCATCCACGCCGACAACGACGGACGCTCGAGGACGTTCTCGAGCGACCACGCGGTCGCCATCGAGAGGTCGATCGCGTGGACGCCGAGCGATTCGAACGCATCGACGTTGTCGGGCTGGTTGACCCGAGAGGCGACGCTCTCGACGTCGTATGTCGTCTTCGCGAGCTGGCAGACCAGCAGGTTGACGTCGTCGTCGGGCGTGGTTGCAATGACCGTCTTCGCGTCGCCAGCGCCCGCCTGCTCGAGAACGTCGGCATCGGTGCCGTCGCCCTCGAGAGCGGTGAGACCGCGTTTGCGGGCTTTTTCGACCGCATCGGGGTCGAGATCGATCAGTAGTACGTTCTCTCCGTCTTGTTCGAGCCGTTCTGCGAGAGACAGGCCGACCCGTCCCCCGCCGACGATTATCGTACGCATTGGTGATACCTCGAGGTAATCCGCGATCTGTCGTGCGAGGCCGGCCTGAAGGACGACCGTCGCGAAGATAATGAGAAAGACGGTGCCGGCGAGCAACTGGGCCTCCTGTGGCCGACCGAGGGCCTGCAACTCGACGGCAAACAGCGTCGCGACGCTCGCGGGGATGATCCCGCGCGGGCCGACGGCGCTCAGGAAGAGCCGCTCGTTGTGCGTAAAC
>NZ_RBZW01000001.1 GCF_006543045.1 Salinadaptatus halalkaliphilus
GCTACTGCATCTTCTGAGGTCGAAAAGCCGTCTCTAACGCCGTGAAATTGTAGATCAGCAACCCCACCCCGATGCCGTCTTGCGTTCAACAAGGCAGAACGAGCGCAAGTCCGGCTCCGCCGACGCCGACCACGACGCGTTTGTAAAAACGTGTGCTTCGCTCGTTGGAGATCACGCCCCACTTGTAGAGGGCCATTCCGATGATCATCATTCCGCCGATCATCCAGAATACCTCGAAGACGAAACCGAGTGTGTGATACTCGAGGAGGACGGGAGCACGGTGTGACAGCTGTTCGAGCCAGCTGCCTTGGTAAATCTCGATTTCTCGCTCGGGTGAGAAATCTGCGCCGAACGCGGCAAGCAACTCTCCTTTGAACTCGGCCTGCCCATCCGCAGAGAGCGAGAGGTAGCCTACGCCGGCCAAGAGGTAGATGATGGACGGAATCGAGAACAGGACGGTGCCGAGTATGAACTGACGGCTGGGACGCCACCGCCACACCCAGACCACGAGGAAGCCACAGAGGGCGTAGAAGACGAGGATGTCGCCGTACCAGAGCAGATATGCATGTCCGAGTCCGATGACGAGCAGCCAAAACGTCCTGGAGAGGTGTAACTTCCGTCCGGGTTGACCTTTCCGCGCTTTCGATTCCAGGAACAGGACAATCCCAGCACCGAACAGGAACGTAAACAGAGTTATGAACTTCTGCTCGAAGAATACGTGACTGACCAACCAGGCGAGGTAGTTCGCGCCAGTGAAATCCCCGTAGAGTGCCGGGTTGAACGACGCTACAGTCGGCATCGCGAACAGCCAAATGTTGATGACTAAAATTCCGAGCAGCGCAAACCCACGGAGAGCGTCGAGAGCCACGATCCGATCGGACAGCGCTGTCGGTCTCTGGCTGTCTGTACCTCCCATCGCGTTCGGATCATCGGACGGAGTATTTGGCATAGGGATCGTTCACATTTTACTTATAAAACCGGTTCGCTCTGTTACATCCGTCCGCTCCCGCTCGTAGACGTGGCATTGTGCCTGTTCAGCGTATAACGTTACAGCTCCTCGGGCTCTTCGATCAGCTCCTTCAACCGTTGAACGAACCGAGTTGCCTGTGCGCCATCGACGATGTCGTGGTCGAACGTCGCCGTGAGCGACAGGTATTCGCGGGGTTCGATCTCGCCGTCGACGATCCCCGGTTTTTGTCCGATCCCGCCAACCGTGAGTTGAAGCGTGTAGTTCGTCGGCGTGATACCCCACCCACCACCAGTACCAAACATCCCGACTGAACTCACCGCGACAGTGCCTGCGATACGTTTCCAGCGGCGTGGAAACCACTGCGGGAGGCGAAAAAACAGCCGACGCACGGGCCCGGGGATACGAAAGGCTAGGGAGGCTAACCCTGGCTGCTGTCGTTTGTTTGGATCCGTCTGGACTGCCCGAATCTCGTCGTGAATCGGCTGCAGTGACCGCCGATTCGCCGCTCTGATGACGTGTGGAACGCCGATTCGGTTGCCATCGATTTCTACCTCGATGATGACCATCACGTCTACATCATCGAACTGGATGAGCCGTCCTCGCCAGTCACGGTATGTGTTGACGTTCGGATGATCTTCGATGGTTCGGGCCAGACAAAACACGAGAAATGCGGTGAACGAGAGTCCCTTTCCCGTTCTCTCTTTCTGGTCGTGAATACGCTGCCTGATCTCAGTTACGTCGAACTCGACGAGTCCGTGAATGACGCTTCGCCGGCCAGCCATGCGCATCGCGTCAACGGTTCCTCGCCGCTGTATCGGGAACGCTTCGATCGTGTCACGTTGCTCGCTCATTCGAGTCCTGCTTGGTCGTCAGCAGTAGGGGGTGTGATACCGAGTTGCCCTTCGGCGAATGCAGCGATGTCGGCGGCGAACGCATCGACTTCGTCCCAATCCGTGATTTCGATGTCTCCGGACGGATCCGCCTCGGGCATCTTAGTCACTTTCCGCTTGGCAATCTGTTTCATGATCAATCGCTTCACGAAACCGTATTTTGTATAGCGCAACGCGCCGCCGAACAGACCGATTCGATCGGGATGCCAGTCGGTGGCCTCGATGAACTCCTCAACGTAGCCAGCCGCCTGGGCCTCCCCACCCTCGTCGGCGGACGATAGCGATACCTGGAAGAAGGCGGTTGGTTTCGTCGCTAGCGAGTCGCGGTTAGTTGTGACGAACTCGCGGACAGCCCGCTGGTGCTTGCCGGCGTGAATGGACGCGCCGACGAGGATCGCGTCGAAGTCGTCGATGGCGAAATCCGGGGATACCTCGTTCGCATCCACTGTCGTGGCTCCGTGCCCGCGGTCGATGAGCACGTCACCGATTCGCGTTGCAATTTTCTCCGTCTGTCCCTCACCAGTTCCATAGAGCACGAGGAATGTTGCCATGGAGGATCTCAGGTTACTAGTCTCGCAACGATAATAAAGGAATGGCAGATCTCGAGATCCATATCTCTCGGTACTTCCCTCCGCCGTCTACCAGGAGTCCTGGGAGGTGAAACGGTTCAGGTATCTTCGTGTCCGGTCACATGATGACTCGCGGTAAACGGCTACGCATCTGGTTCGTCAGTCGCCTGTACTCCGGCGGCCGGTTGCGGTGGTTTCTTTCCGCCAAACGCCAGCAGGTAGTTGTTGGCCAGCGCCGCCGCGATGACGAGCGGAAGCATCGTGAACACAAATCACCACACCGAGACGGTGAGATCGCCCTGTAGGACCAGCACAACGGTTATTTCTGTGATCGTCGGGGTGACAGCGCACTGAGCAGGAAAACGATGTCACCGACGACGTATCCCGACGGATGTCGCTGCCAGAGCCAGTAGCCGGCGATCACTAGTGCCGGAACCACGACAGCGAGATCGATGGCGTAGCCGACCGTCGCCTGTTCACCGAGCTCGACAACGATCGTCGGTGGCGTCCCTTCTATCAATGGTGGCACCAGATCCCCTAGCGCTGTTCAGATTAGGGTTTGAAGGAGAGAGGCGGTGGAATTCGCGGTGTCCATCTCCGAACTCAGCCCCCTCACTACCTAACATCGATATTCAGTTAGAATTTGTGGAGCGCGAGCAGACACTGCGCGAGTTGATGCGGCTCAGTATCTCAGCGGACTCTCGCTTTCGGATACTGTTCGTGTACTGTAGAGGTTCGGTGTCGATCGTGCTCGTCGACCGTTCACAGCTGGGTACAAAAAGCAGAGTTACAGCCCGAGGAGGGCAAGTCACCGGGTCACGTTGCGGTTGACGAGACTGTGATCCAACTCACAGACGACCGGCACTGGCTGTTTGCGGCGGTTAATCCCGTAACAACCGAATTTCTCCATGCTCGGCTGTTTCCGACGAGAAATACGGCCTCGTCGATGTCGAGTTTCTCGCTCAGTTCGTCGAGGAAGATTCCAGTGACACCCGTGTTCTCGTCGATTCTGCCGACTGGCTGAAAGCCCCACTCCACCGTCGTGGCTACGAGTTTCGGTATGAACGTCACGGCCAACCTAACAGCGTCAAACGTGTCTTCAAGAAAGTAAAACAACAAATGTACTAGTTTGAAATCACTTCAAAAATGCCGATCTAGAAACCGCTGAAAATTGGTTGCAAAGCTTCGTGTACTGCTGGAATAGGCAAATCTGAACAATGCCGGTAAAGGAGTCAGATGTCTCTTGGCGCTCATCCGTGCCGAGGACACCTATCGTACGTATCCCGTCGACACTGTAGTTTCCGTCAAGCTGCAAGCGTTGCTGCCGTCGTGACCGGTTTACGACGATAAAAAAAACCACGGAGGACAACAAACAGTGGCTACCACGTTCCGATAGCGTCGTCAGAACGCAATCCGATTCCGTATGGAAAAACGCCCCAGCGATAGTGATAACCATGACAGGGCCGACGAGATTTCGGAACTCGCTGCGAACGAGCGCCCAGATACCCAGCAGGACGAACAACAACGGAGCCCACTCCTAGAGCACCCAGATCGCGAGAACGCCGGTCGTGGCGAGCAACAGCAAAACACCGATGAGAATGACGGTGTCGAAGTTGTGAAGCGTTCCCAACGATCTTGCATCGTTAATGAATTTTCAAAAGCAGCCCAATAAAACGGTGGTACGTCGTTTCACGGGTAAATCACCTCACAAGTTCCACGTCGAGTCTCCGCAGGTACCAAAGTAAACAGCGGTAGATACAGGGCGTGGGTGCGCAGCAAAATCGCTTCGTTTGTTCTAACGAACTGCGCTGAACCAACCACTCAGTAGACCTGCGTACTGGCTGATAGTGTTGGTTTGGTCCCAAAGCCAGTCAGCAAGTCTGAAATGACTTTGTATCCTTATAGCCTGTTGCATCTTCAATATCAGTTCGCAGGACGTGGCTGGGTAGCCTCGATCCAAGCGACTGAGGACAAGATGTGCCAGATTGACGTTCAT
>NZ_RBZW01000074.1 GCF_006543045.1 Salinadaptatus halalkaliphilus
GAGAGTCGTATCCGATGTCTGCTGCCTGTTCATATCGCGTCCGTTGAACGCTTTCTACGAGAGAGTACCGAAATCAGCTCGGGCTAAACACATACGACTGGAAAAATGATTCTGTCGGCAGTATCTTCCAACCCCGTCTTCTGACTGGTCCAACTATTGATGGGATATTGGATCGGGGTCGAATTAGTCATTCGATACGAAATCCCGATCGTAATCAAAAACAAGGTAGAGGGGCTTGTTGACGTGCCCACTGCGTTGACTTGCCGGCACTACGAGACACAGGTATGAACCCACGCGATATCATCCGGCGAGACTATGATTCACGCGACGAGGGCCCACTGCGCGTATCCATAGTTCAGGACACACGCACCGCCGTCATCAACATCGGGGACCAACGAGACGGACTCACAGACAGGGCTGGCGAGGACCCGATCTCGATACCCTGGGCTGGTCGTTGGGACGACAATCGTCCCGGTGACTCAGTAGACGAAACTGTTCTCTCAAACTGATAAATTTTGAAAGTCAGGACTCCAGAGGTGGCCCCTCGGCCGGAGAGAGACGGCGGCCTTCGCACACCGCATATCGCCTCTTTCTTTGGACGAAAACCGCGATATGCAAGGCGAAATAACGCGCTCAAATAGCAGGAGAACCCCGTCGAGACGATTTGAGAGCGTAGAAAGTACCTCGACGAGCTGCCGGCTCACCACGATTTCGATAAAATTGGTCGACCACGGGGTAAGCGGAGCAAATTCGGGGAGTACTGATGCGAGCTACGAATAGCACTGTGTCAGGAACGCCTCGCTGGATGATTGTCCTCTCTTGGTCCTCACCGAAAGAAACGTATGATTCCCACGAATTCGGGACGGTGAACCCACTAAAAATTGCTCGACGGGGTTTCAGTACAAGAGGGGCAGCACTACAACCAATCCTCTCGATATCCTGAGGAACACTCGTTCACAGTCCGAGCTCAGTCAAAGACTCGTACGGAGTGTTAACCAATACGGCCCACGAACCCATAGGTTTGTTGGTTAAGACGATGAAGACGGCTCCCGTGCCTGCTGACTGTAACACTACTCGAAACTTCTTTATAAACATGTTTCGTATTATGTTACACCGTGCTCCGGCTCATCGAACTCGAGGTCCTCGCCACGGTCGACCGCGGCGACACGATCTCCGAACTCGCGACGAAGCTCGACCACAGCGAGAGTTACCTTTCCCGTGCCGTCGCCGACCTCGTCGAGAAGGGACTCGTCTATACGGAACGCGATGGCCGGCGAAAACGAGTCGTCCCGTCGGATGCTCGCGCCGTCGAACTCTACCAGGACCTCGTCCGTCAGCACTCCCACATCGAGTTCCCCGAGCTGCTGACCGGCAAGGCACTCGAGGTGCTGTACTATCTCGACCAGCCGCGAACCGTCTCCGAGATCGCCGACCAGAGCGACAACTACCGCAACACGGTCAACCGCGTCCTTAAGCGGTTTCGTGACCGTGGTCTCGTCGGCGCGGACGATGGTCGATACAAGTTCAACGCCGATTTCGACCGCCTCCACGAGTTCGCTCGGGAACTTGCACACCATCTGCATCGCCACCGCCTCGAAGCCGTGGTCCCGAAGGGTACGATTCTCTGGGAGGACTACGACGAATTCCTTGCCCAGGCCGAGACGGATATCGACGCAAAGGAGTTCCACGAAACCGGCCTTGCTCGATTCGTGGACTTCGACCTCCAGTTCCTGCTCACCGGCCACCGCTACTACGTCTACTCCGAGGAACTCGACGCAGTCTCGACGGCGGAGCTCTGCTGTCATACCCTCTTGATCGACGACGGTAGCCGACACCGCTCGTACTGTCTGCTCCTGCTCAGCCATGTCGACGTCGACGAGGAAAATCTCCGAGAGCAGGCAGCGAAGTATGACCTCGAAGACGAAATCGACGCCTTGCTCCGCTACCTTGAGACGCACGGCGAGGTCGACGACAACCGTCTCCCGGAGTGGGACGAGTTCCAGAAGCTGGCGGCTGACTACGAGGTGCAACCCCCACAATGAGACCAACATTCGGACACGAGTACATCGAGAACGAATTCCAGCGAATCGGAACGGGGGTCTCTGAACCGCTTACGGTCTACCTGCACCGATGGCCTGCAAGAGCGCAGCGAGCCGTTCCTCAACCTGGAGCGACTGACGGTCCGGCTGGTCAGCACCGAGGATATCTTCCTGCTCAAACTGATCGCGGGCCGTGACGACGACATCGAGGACATGAATATGCTCGTGCAGGCCGGCCTCGATTACGACGTCGTCCGGGATGAGCTCGAAGCCCAGATCGAACGTCTGGGGGTCGATCAGTTCGCTACGTTCGCGAACGAGGCCTTGGTTGAACTCAAGGAGCAGTACGGGGTGACCACGCCGATCGAGGCCCGCGTCCAGGAGCTCACGAATCGGTACTACCGGGGCTCGAAGTCCTCCAGGCACTCGACGAGCCGATGACCGTCGACGAACTGGCTCCCGAACTGGAGCTGGATACCGACGAGGTTCACGACCGGCTCGCGTATCTCTCAACGTTCGACCAGGTCCACCGAGATGGCGACACAGTCCGTCCCATTGAGTAGATTACGAACGGTGTCAAGCGACGACAGAGAAGGCTGATGCGAAGACTCGCAGCGAGCACCGCGTCTACGAGCTGTTGAAAGAGCAGGCGTTCCTCGGAGTCGTAGAATCGACTCGAACCGGTGGTGGCCGGGGTGAAGGCAGTTATCTTGAGCATCGGCTGGTTCAGGATACCGGCATCGTGTTGTAATCTGTCCTCCGGGACAGCCGGCTAGAGGATTTGGCATAGCTCACGTTTCAGTGACCTCCCACACCCCTGATCACGAGTGTATCTCTTGATACGTCGGAAACGTGGGGTGCAACCTCCTCAATCGTGGCCGATATCCCGTTCAATCTGAAGACTGAGCGCAATCGCCGAACCAAATATTTGGCCGTATCTTCCTAGTATAGCCCGTTGCACGCTTTCGAAATTAGCTGCGACCTATCATGGTGTGGGCACTAGCGTCTAAAATAGTCACTTTAACTAGACTAGAAGTCG
>NZ_RBZW01000075.1 GCF_006543045.1 Salinadaptatus halalkaliphilus
ATGAAAAAAGCCCCACAGCGGATGCTGT
The DNA here is from genome assembly GCF_006543045.1 of Salinadaptatus halalkaliphilus. Taxonomy (GTDB): domain Archaea; phylum Halobacteriota; class Halobacteria; order Halobacteriales; family Natrialbaceae; genus Salinadaptatus; species Salinadaptatus halalkaliphilus. Next base: position 29 of record NZ_RBZW01000075.1, read on the forward strand.
GAGGCTTAGAAATGAAGTATGAGTGGATGGCGGCGAACCAGGTTTCCCAGAGGGTCTCCCACTCCAGTACTCGCCGGAACGCAGGCGGGCTTATCTTCCGTGTTCGGGATGGGTACGGGAGGAACCCCGCCGCTGTGGCCGCCGTAACGCCGATCAGCGGAATCGAACCGCCGTCAAACCGTAATCGGTGGCCGTTGTGACCGCCATGTACGTGTAGTCCAGTTTGCGTCCGGACCCGTTCACCGCGTCACGGATCCAATGCATTGTAATTATGAGTGTATGGCTCGATCTGTTAGTGCTCGCGGGCTCAACGCCTCGTTGCCTTGGCGCGTACACCCCGAGTCTATCAATCTCGTCTTCTACGAGTGATCTCAGTGGTATCTCGTTTCCAGGTGGGTTTCGAGCTTAGATGCGTTCAGCTCTTACCCCGTGGTGCGTCGCTGCCCAGCACGTGCCCTCTCGGACAGCTGGTACACGAGTGGCACCCATTCGGAGTTCCTCTCGTACTATACGAACGTTCCCGTCAGATACCGTTACACCCCCAATAGATAGCAGCCGACCTGTCTCACGACGGTCTAAACCCAGCTCACGACCTCCTTTAATAGGCGAACAACCTCACCCTTGCCCGCTTCTGCACGGGCAGGATGGAGGGAACCGACATCGAGGTAGCAAGCCACCCGGTCGATATGTGCTCTTGCGGGTGACGACTCTGTTATCCCTAAGGTAGCTTTTCTGTCAGCAATTGGCCGCATCAAGCAGCCTAATTGGTTCGCTAGACCACGCTTTCGCGTCAGCGTCCGTCGTTGTGCCGGACACTGTCAGACTTCCGTATGCTCTTGCGCTCTTTCCCGCGTCTCCGACGCGGGTGAGGAAATCTTGGGGCGCGCTCGATATCTTTTCAAGCGCGTACCGCCCCAGTCAAACTGCCCGGCTACCAGTGTCCTCCGCCAGGAGTGAGAGTCGCAGTCACCATCGGGTAGTATTTCAATGCTGGCTCGGTGGGCCGCTAGCGCGGCTACCTGTGTACCGCCTCCTACCTATGCTGCACAATGGCGACCACGTCTCAGTGACAGCCTGCAGTAAAGCTCTATAGGGTCTTCGCTTCCCCTTGGGGGTCTCCAGACTCCGCACTGGAACGTACAGTTCACCGGGCCCAACGTTGGGACAGTGACGCTCTCATTCATCCATTCATGCAAGCCGCTACTGAAGCGGCAAGGTACTACGCTACCTTAAGAGGGTCATAGTTACCCCCGCCGTTAACAGGTCCTTCGTCCCCTTGTACGGGGTGTTCAGATACCTGCACTGGGCAGGATTCAGTGACCGTACGAGTCCTTACGGATTTGCGGTCACCTATGTTGTTACTAGACAGTTGGAGCGTCCGAGTCACTGCGACCTGCCCCAGACAGGGCAGGCATCCCTTCTTCCGAAGGTACGGGACTAACTTGCCGAATTCCCTAACGTCGGTTGTTCCCGACAGACCTTGGCTTTCGCTGCCATGAGTACCTGTGTCGGATCTCGGTACGGACAGTGTGTTCGCCGTTTCACGGGCTCTAGGTTGACCGCACTTGCGCTATCCTGTCATTCGTCCGCTTCGTACCATTACGGTTTCCACGGATTTCGACAGTTCGACCGGGCGAAGGCCCGGCTGCGGCGGCCCCAAAGCGTTGGCTTTGAGTACACACTGGCATAGGAATATTAACCTATTTCCCTTTTGTCAGCTTCGACTTACGGGCTGACTTAGGACCGGCTAACCCTCAGCTGATCAGCATTGCTGAGGAACCCTTACTCGTTCGGCCGTCGGGGTTCTAACCCGACTCACGCTGCTACTATGACCAGGATTTTCGTTACTGAACGGTCCACACGAGATCTCCCCCGTGCTTCCACCCGAACAGAACGCCGACCTACGCGATTGCCACGATAAGTGGCACGGCTAGGTCTCGGTGGTGGACTTGAGCCCCGATCATTTTCAGCGCCCCGAACCTCGGCCGGTAAGCTGTTACGCTTTTCTTAGAGGGTAGCTGCTTCTAAGCTCACCTCCCGGCTGTCTAGGGCTCGGGACCACTTTCGATCGCACTTAGTCCACACTTGGGGACCTTAACCCAGCTCTGGGTTGTCTCCCTCACGGTACACAGACTTACTCCGCGCACCGGATTCCCTGCGTCGACGGCGTTCGTAAGTTCGGAGTTGGACAGGGGGGCACACTCCTCTCGGAGTGCGGTCCCCCAATCCGTAGCTCTACCTCACGAACTACCTCAGCAGAGGTGATGCTTCGACATCTTTCGGTCGGAACCAGCTGTTTCCGGATTCGATGGGCCTTTCACCCCTAGACGTAGGTCACGCGAGGGTATTGTAGGACACCAACGCTATCGGGCCTCCACGTGCCTTTCGGCACGCTTCGCCCTGCCCACGCCTAGATCATCCGGTTTCGGGTCGTGCCCGTTTGACTCCCCGCGCTTGAACACGGCGGCCCTCACGCAAAGCGCTGCGGCCATGTCGGTTTCCCTACGCCTTCCTCGATGATCGAGTTAGACTCGTCAAACAGGCACACTCCCTGGTTCGTTTTTCAAAACGTACGACAGAACACCGGCTTCCCCATCTTCCTACTGGCAACTCGCGTTGCGGTCGTTTCGATCGGGACCTTCTATGCCCTGTCGCTCTATCGCCAACTGATTTCACGCCCTATTGCACCTCCCTTTGTGGGGTGCTTTTCAGCGTTCGTTCACACTACTTGTTCGCTATCGGTCTTGAGGAGTGTTTAGTCTTTGCAGTCGATGCCTGCAATATTCACGAGGGATATCCAACCCCCGATACTCTGGAGCTGACTCGTTCGGTACTAATCTACGGTACGGGACTGTCACCCTGTTTCGTGCTCTGTTCCAAGAGACTTCTCGTAGACGGTCGCGAAGTGATCGTCAGTCCGAACACCACATTGCCCGTGAAGGCTTCGGTTTGGACTGGATCGCGTTCACTCGCCGTTACTAACGACATCGCATTACGTTTTCTTTTCCTGCCGATACTGAGATGTTTCAGTTCTCGGCGTTCCCCATTGCGCGAAGCAATTGCGGTGGGGATTCCCATTCGGAAATCCTGAGTTCTTTCCCTCCGTGCGGGTCCCTCAGGCTTTTCGCAGCTTGGCACGTCCGTCTTCAGCTCTCAAGCCGAGCGATCCACCAGCTGGCACAGTAGCCACGTTCATCGGATCGGCATTGTGACAAAGTCACAACAACCTACGTTGCACAGAGTGCAACGATAGTGACCCGGGAACGGGTCCAGTGGACGCCTGGACTACACGTACACACGGTCTCATCTGCACGCCGGTAGACGGCCGGCCTGCATTGACCCTTCCCAGCCACACTTGCGCGGGCTGGTGCATCGGTTCGTTCGGATTGTATCGAAGTTCCCTGTCCCACTTAAGGGACACGGTTCGTCGATCCAGTCCGACTATGGACCCACTGGGATTCGAACCCAGGGCATCCTCCTTGCAAAGGAGGCACTCTCCCACTGAGCTATGGGCCCACCCTCTCTCTCTCGACGAGAGAGAGAGAGGGACTTGGTGTGAGCCTTGGTAGTTCTAAGGTGCCTGATCGGCACGACGGCGGGTGTCGGCGAACGTGGACTGCGTGGCGCGTAGCGCCACGGCCAAGGTGGGTCGGGGCGTCGCCCCGATCCCGGTCTGTGGAGGTGATCCAGCCGCAGATTCCCCTACGGCTACCTTGTTACGACTTAAGCCCCCTTGCGAAGCCCAGATTCGACCCGGTAACCGGGCCTCATCCGGACCTCACTCGGGTGCTTTGACGGGCGGTGTGTGCAAGGAGCAGGGACGTATTCACCGCGCCCTTCTGAGGCGCGATTACTACCGAATCCAGCTTCATGCGGGTGAGTTTCAACCCGCAATCCGAACTACGACCAAGTTTCGGAGATTAGCGCTCCCTCTCGGGATAGCATCCCACTGTCTTGGCCATTGTAGCCCGCGTGTCGCCCAGCACATTCGGGGCATACTGACCTACCGTTGCCCATTCCTTCCTCCAGTTTGGCACTGGCAGTCTCCCTAATGTACCCAACCACCACAAGGGTGTTGCTGGCAATTAGGGACGTGGGTCTCGCTCGTTGCCTGACTTAACAGGACGCCTCACGGTACGAGCTGACGGCGGCCATGCACCTCCTCTCAGTGGCTCAGGTAAGCTCATCACACTGACCGTCACTGCACACTGTCGATGCTGGTGAGATGTCCGGCGTTGAGTCCAATTAAACCGCAGGCTCCTCCGGTTGTAGTGCTCCCCCGCCAATTCCTTTAAGTTTCATCCTTGCGGACGTACTTCCCAGGCGGTCTGCTTCACGGCTTCCCTACGGCACAACACAGGCTCGTAGCCTGTGTCACACCTAGCAGACATCGTTTACAGCTCGGACTACCCGGGTATCTAATCCGGTTCGTGACCCGAGCTTTCGTCCCTCACCGTCGGATCCGTCTTTCCAGAGCGCTTTCGCCACCGGTGGTCCGTCCAGGATTACGGGATTTCACTCCTACCCCGGACGTACCCTCTGGATCTTCCGGTCCCAAGCCGAACAGTTTCCACCGGACGCCCGCGCGTTGGGCGCGCGGATTTCCCGATAGACTTGAACGGCCAGCTACGGACGCTTTAGGCCCAATAACAGCGGTCATCACTCGTGCTGCCGGTATTACCGCGGCGGCTGGCACCGGTCTTGCCCAGCACTTATTCGTACACCTCCTTACGGTGTACAAAAGCGAGGACTATATGCCCTCGCACCTGGAGTCCCCTTATCGCACTATCGTGCAGTGTAAAGGTTTCGCGCCTGCTGCGCCCCGTAGGGCCCGGTATCTTGTCTCAGATACCGTCTCCGGGCTCTTGCTCTCACAACCCGTACCGATTACTGGCACGGTGGGCCGTTACCCCACCGTCTACCTAATCGGCCGCAGCCACATCCTCTGGCGCCTGAACGTTTCACAGTCTCTGCAGTTCCAGCCTGAGACTACTATTTCGGATTAGCCTCAGTTTCCCGAGGTTATCCGAATCCAGAGGGTAATTTGGCCACGTGTTACTGAGCTATCTGCTACGAGTCTAAACTCGTGCAACTAGCATGGCTAAATCGGACTCCAATAGCAATGACCTCCGGCAGGATCAACCGGAATGGTCTCCCCTCTCGAAAGAGGGGGGTTGGCGGTGAATGCATATCGCGTCGCACTCACACTAAATGGGTCCACGTTCGGCAACCCCCGATCGTCGACCGATCTGGCGTCACCGAACTACCAAGGCTCACATCAGATCCCATCTGTACGGAAGACCGCAGGGGTAGGATCCTCATTTCCTTCGGACCTAATCGTAAGCCATCCGGGGTACATAACCCCTTCGAACTC
>NZ_RBZW01000016.1 GCF_006543045.1 Salinadaptatus halalkaliphilus
TACTGCATCTTCTGAGGTCGAAAAGCCGTCTCTAACGCCGTGAAATTGTAGATCAGCAACCCCACCCCGATGCCGTCTTGCGTTCAACAAGGCATCAGAGGATGTATACAGCAAAGTGTCATCTACAAATGTTCGGGTATTATCGACTCTCTCAGCGATCGTGGTTATGTACTGTGAGATTTGACCGAGATATATCCATCAGAAAAAACACTCACCTCGCAGCCACTATACTTGAAAATAACCTTCCCAAGTGTTCGGTCGTTGGCGAACAAGCTCTCCAAGGCGTCGGGGTCAATTACTTCATAGAGTGGGGGAGTTAGTTCGAGAGGGTCAACATCTTCTACTTCGGCCACTGATTTAATTACTTCATTGATTACATTATCGACGGACGCTGTTGCGGTCTGTGTTTGAACCATTGACCACTATAGTCCCTCGCCCTTCTTGAACCTATTGGTCATTTGATATTATCCGGGGCGACTTAACAAGGGCTGGAAATTAGCCAGTGTCCCCCTCATTCGCAAACTCCTCCCCGAAGTGGTTGTACGGGTTTGTTTGTTCCTGTTTCATCATCTCCATCCGCTCAATATCGACGCCGAGTGAGTCCAGCGTTTCAAGGGTCTCCTCAATGTCCTCCGGCGTGCGGCCCACTACTTCCAGTGACAGGTTCTCGTTGTTTGTTAATAGCTCTCGGATGCTTAAGATACCGGATACCTCCATCAAGTCGTCCACCATCTTCTCTCGGTCTTGGAGAGCGACTGTCGCGGTGACGAGGAGGTGATGACCTAACCCCGTTTCACTGTACTTGATGATTGGATGATAATCGATAATGACGCCACGCTCCTCAAGACTGTTGATTCGATTAGCGACCGTACTGGACGAAACACCGACTTTCTCAGCCATGTCCTCGGTCGTGTTACGTCGGGCGTCCTTCTGGAGTAGATACAGTATCCCTTTATCCACGTTGTCGATTTCCTCGGAGACCATCGCTACACTGTAGAAGTCGCAACGGGAAGTGACTTTTCTCAGTAGTCATATTTAGAGAATATATCTATCGACTAAACACGCCAAGTCAAACAGGCTGAATTTGGAGGAGACGCCGTGTGAGATTCACTGTGCGTATCTCGCAACAACAATCGGAACACCCTTATGAACTAGTAGAATTTTCGACGGTCAGTAAGCACACGTAATTGCCGCTCAGCACAGGTCTGACATCCGCAAAAGGTGAAAATCATGTCGGAATCGGTGGGAGCCGTGCCTGCTCAAGCCAAAACTCCTCAAAAACATCTACAAGAGACATGAACTCGACAGGATCTGTTGGTTTGGTCAGATAGGCGTTAGCGCGGGCATCATAGCACCGCGCAGCATCCTCGTCAGCTTCCGAACTCGTGAGCATAAGCACAGGAAGTGGTTTGAGCCGGGAATCATCCCGAATCACTTCAAGGACCTCGCAACCATCCCGACCGGGCAGGTTCAAATCCAGCAGGATGAGATCGGGAAGCTCGTTATCTGAAGACCCCTGTAAGAACTCCACAGCGTCGTCACCATTAGTGACTGTCTGTAGTGCTATCTCTTGTTCGGCTGACTTGAATGCCTCCCGAGTGAGCCGAATGTCACCGGGGTTATCTTCGACAAGCAAAATGTCGATCCCATCGTTGCCTGAGGACTGGTGAGCAGGAGTGTCATGCATGGTAGATCGCCGAGGATTACCCCTTGATGCGCCCGTGACCGTGATACTGCTTCTCGACGGCCACATACCCGTCAGAGAACACGCTGATCTCGCAATCGTTATAGTTGAATATAACTTTCCCAACGGTCAGGGAATCGTCAAAAAGGCGGTCTAAGGCCTCGGGATCAATGGCATCGTACAATGGGGGTGTGAGTTCTACAGGGCGCACACCTTCTGCTTCAGCAACTGCTTCCACCACAGTCTGACTAACACGCTTCTCCTCGGGGATTTCGGTCTCGACTTTGTTCACATCCCCTGTAGACCAGCCACATCCTTAAACTTATAGCTTGATTGATGCTTTCCAGAGAGGCTTAAATAGGGTCTGGAAATCAGCCAGTATCGTCCTCGTTCGTAAATTCCTTTCCGAAGTGATTGTAGGGGAACGCTCGAATCCGCTTCAACAAATCTATGCGCTCGATATCGACGCCCAACTCGCCCATCTCACCGATACTCTTCTCAATTTCTTGCTTGTTCTGCCCGACCAACTCAATCGAAAGGTTGGCGTTATTCGTTAACAGTTCACTGACACTCACCACACCAGGGACGCTTACGAGATCGTCAACAATCTCCTCTTGGTCATCAATTGGAATCGTCGCCATGACGAGCAAGTGATGGCCCATCCCCGTTTGCTCGTAGTCAACTGTTGGGTGATATCCCGTGATAACGCCGTCCTCTTCGAGCTTGGTGATGCGATTGGCGACTGTGCTGGACGAGACGCCGACCTGTTCCCCGATGGCGTTCGTCGTGTTATTCCTGGCATCTTCCTGCAAGAGATACAGGATGCCTTTGTCAACCGCGTCAAGTTCCTCCGAAGCCATGGTCGGGCCGTAATGGAACCGTCAATAAAGTAGGTCCCCTTGATTTGTCCAGTACAGGCCGAGTAGTCTACATATCTACGTCTTCGAGAACAGACCCATCGTTGCTGAGAATACGAAGATTGCCATCCCCACATGTACAAGTTTCGTCTCGTCCATTGCCAATGGGCCGTATTTCTCCGTCAGGCCCGAGACGCACCGCATGGGCACTCCCACAGTTTTCACAGACTGCTGCTGCCCGCTGTCTCTCACCTTCCCCCGCCATTTCTCTGCTTCTTGTATGATGTACGAGTTAACTTTTATCCATAGGGAAAGAGAGATTGTCCCCCTCTGATCAGTACGCACACGTAGTTATCGAATCATTCAGTTTTATTCCGGTTTCTGAATAAAGAACCGTACTACTATCTACTGCTAACTCGAGTGACGGGCACCCAACTCGCGTGCGGAAGGAGCGACTGACGCCGACGGCCGACCGTTCGAACAGTCGGCCGCTCGAGCAGGTCGAAAGGAACGTCCCCACGGCCCGCAAAACGGCCAGTATGATCGCGATTTTCTCCGATACGCACAGTACGAACGGCCACGAACTCGAGGGCGAGGCGCTGGCCGCCGTCCGCGAGGCCGACGTCGTCGTCCACGCGGGCGATTTCACCAGCGAGGCGGCGCTCGAGGCCTTTCAGCAGGAGGCGAACCAGCTCTTGGCGGTCCACGGCAACGCCGACAGCGCAGCCGTTCGGGATCGGTTACCCGAAGCACGCGTCGTCGAAGCGGGCGGTATCCGGTTTGCCGTCACTCACCGTCGCGACGGCGGCGAAATGGGGTTGGCGATGTTCGGGCGCTCGAGAGACGCCGACATCGTCGTCTCGGGCCACACTCACCGGCCGACCGTGATCGAGAGCGAGGACTGCCTGCTGCTCAACCCCGGCAGCCACGCCGATCCGCGCGGGAATCGCCCGGGGTTCGCCGTCCTCGAAGAGCCAGAGCCGGGCGAGTCGGGAGACGCCCACGGGAAGCGAGACGGCCGACTCGAGGGCGAGATACGCGAGCCAAGCGGCACGCTCGTGGAGTCGTTTTCGGTCGAATCGAACTGAGAAGTACCGTTCGCTCGGCGACTCGCCAGCGAGCGCGTCAGCGGGGTGGTGGAAGGCGCCGCGGGCGAATGGAGGGGGCCGCGGGCGAATGGAGGGGCTCGGGTGGACCGGCCTGGAGGGCTCGAGTGAACCGGCCAAGTGCACGATCGTGGTGGGACGATCGCAGCGGGGGGACCGCGGCCGGCGCGGAGGGCCACGCGAGCGGGGAGCCGCTGTGCGAGACGCAGTTGTACCTACGGGCGTTCATATAATAGAGTCAACGGAAGGTAAAAGCCCGATTTTAGCTATCCGAATCGCCCGCCGACATCGACCACGCTCACCACCGCGAGCGCGGCCAACAGACGTCGAAACGGTTTTGCACACCGACACAGTACCGATCTGGTATGCTCGATCTCATCCCCGACGATCCCGTCATCATCGCGATCGTCCTCATCTTGCTCTCGCTGATCTTCTTCTCCTATCTCCTGCTTCGCCGGACGATTCTCGAGTTCCGCGACGGCATGCGCGGCGATCGGTAAGGCGATCCGTTGGGCGACGCTGATCGGTGGATGACGGCGATCATCAGCCAGCAAGCGCCGTCTCGATCCGCTCGAGGGCAGTCTCGATATCCCCACGCTCGAGGTCTCGATGCGTACAACAGCGGACCGTCCGCGAGTCGATCGCGCCGGTGTTGACATCGGCCGCTTCGAGCCGATCGACGACGGCCTCGGCCTCGAGGCCCGTCCCCGTGACGTCGACACAGACGATGTTGGTCTCGGGTTCCTGAACCTCGAGGCCGTCGATATCGGACAGTCCGTCGGCGAGCAGCCGAGCGTGGTCGTGATCCGTCGCGAGGTCGTCGACGTTCTCGAGGGCGCGGCGTCCGGGACCGGCGAGGATACCGACCTGTCGCATTCCGCCGCCGAAGAGTTTGCGCACGCGACGGGCCCGCTCGACGAACTCCTCGCTGCCGGCGAGCATCGAGCCGACCGGCGCGCCGAGGCCCTTCGAGAGACAGCACATGACCGAATCGACGTGGTCGGTAATGGCGGTGACGGGAACGTCGAGCGCGACGGCCGCGTTGAACACGCGAGCGCCGTCGAGGTGGACCGGGACATCGCGGTTGCGAGCCGCCTCGGCCGCCGCTTCGATCTGCTCGGGTGCGATCGCGATCCCGCCCTTCGCGTTGTGGGTGTTCTCGAGACACAGCAGGCCGGTTCCCGGCCGGTGAAGGTCTTCCTCGACGTATTCCGTGCTGATTTGGTCGGGCGTGGGAACTCCGCGGTCGCCGCCGTCGAGCATCCGCACCTGCAGACTCGAGTGCTGGGCGAAGCCGGCGAGTTCGTACCGAACGACGTGGCTCTCGCGCTCGGCCAGCACCTCCTGGCCGGGGTCGGTGTGGACGTGAGCGGCGATCTGGTTGCCCATCGTTCCGGTCGGGACGAACACTGCGGCTTCTTTTCCAACGGCGTCTGCGCCGCGGCGCTCGAGGTCGTTCACGGTCGGATCCTCGCCATAGACGTCGTCGCCGACCGCGGCGGTACGGGCCGCTTCGCGCATCCGCTCGTCGGGTTTCGTAACGGTGTCGGAACGCAGATCGATCATGTCCGCTGTACTGGCGCAATCAGCAAATAGCCGGCGACCGTCGTCGACGGCCACCGCACCGCTACCGAAATCTGACTTAAACGGCCGATATGCTTCGTGCCAACCTACTCTCTCGTTGCGGCACGAATCACGATATGGTCATGGAACCTACGGAGACGACCGCAGCGTCGGACTCGAGCGACAAGTCGCCCGGCGACGACGCGTACGCAGCCCATCTCGAGCGAAGCCGACGGGTGTGGGATCGCTGGAGCGACTGGTACGGCCTGAGCGAGTCCGATTTCGAGCCGATACGCGAGCGAGCGATCGACCGGCTGGCTCTCGAGTCGGGCGACCGCGTCCTCGATATCGGCTGCGGACCGGGGGTAAACTTTGCGTACGTCCGCGAGAAAATCGGGTCGGCGGGACACCTCGTCGCCGTCGACTACAGCCCCGAGATGGTCGCCAAGGCCAGAGCTCGCGTCGACGACCACGGTTGGGACAACGTCGAGGTTCGTCGCGCCGACGCAACGACGGTCGCGTTCGACGAGCGATTCGACGCCGCAATCGCAACCCTCTCGCTGAGCGTGATGCCCGACGTAGACAGCACACTCGAGACCGTTCGTCGGCACGTAGCGCCCGGCAGTCCCGTCGCCGTGGTCGACGTCAGGCCCGCGCCGAGTGGTCCGGCGAGGCTCCTGAACCCCCTTATCTGGCGGTTCTTTCGGTGGTACGCGAACTGGAACCCCGAGCAAAACGTCCTCGCGTCGCTGCGGGCCGTCTTCGACGAGTGCGAGGTCGTCGAGACGAACCTGGCTGGCGTCTCGTATACGGCGATCTGTCGAACGGCCGATTCGCGGGAGACGCGACCGTCCGGGCCGCGGGATCCAAACCGGTGACGTCGGCGCTCGAGGGAACCGCCGAGAGCCCGGAATCGATCACAGTGTATCCTCGAGCACGCGCTCGACCGCGTTCGCCTCGCCACGACGGAGCAGTTCCGAGGCCGTCGAGACCGCACATGCGAGTTCGTCGGCGACCGCTTCGATACCGTTTCGCCGCGGGACCTCGTAGTAGCCGAGTTCCCGGGCGACCTCGAGCGCCGCGAGCTGGCGGTCGGACGCTGTCGTGCCCGCGACGGTCACGCTGTCGCTGGTCCAGCGAACGTCGACGCTGACGCCGTCGGCAAGCGTCTCGAGGACGGTCGTGAGATCGGACGGATGGCCGACGATCGTCAGCCGAATCGTTCGGTCCGATCGCACCTCGATCGGGGGCACCACGACGACGGTCTCCTGGGCGAGCGCGGTCACCAGCGACAGTCCCTCGGCCTCGAGGTCGCGCCGGAGATAGAGGAAGAAGCCGTCCGCGGCCGGCGTGAGGTCGTACTCGCGGATCGTCTCGCGACCCTCGAGTATCGGCTCGTAGGCCGACGGCTCGCCAGCAACGAAGGAGGTGATCGTCTCGACGCCGTCGACCGACTGGCCGCCGAGGATAATCTCTCGCTCGATATCGGACGATTCGACGATTCGCTCGTGGATCGGCGAGAGCGCGGCGGGGTCGTGCTCGAGCGAGAGGCCGACGGATTTCATCGTCGGCATACATGCCACCGTGCGATATAAAATCTCGAGTCATACGGTTTACTGTAAGTCGTTACCGCCGAAACCGGGACCCGTCTGCGGTTTCGCCGGTAAATCGTTACAGCAATCCGTATCAGTCCACAGCGGCGAGAAGTTTCGCGACGGAGCGACGCGTCCCGAATCGGCCGTGCAGTTGGCGGGATCGGCCGGCTGGTCGTGAGAACTGTCAGCAAGTGGCTGGGATCGATCGCCCGAGCGGTGACAGACAGGCTTTTGTCGGTCTCGACGGACAATCGACGGCATGAACGAGTCACGCGGGAATCTCGAGCGGACTCTCGCGGTGGTACCGTGACCGACGGCGACGCGAGCGGACGCGCCAGCGTGCTCGTCTCGGTGCTTCGGCTGGCGGCAGTCGCGCTCGTCGTGGTCGGCTTCAGCGGGTGGCTGATCGACCACGACGGCACGGTCGTCCTCGAGTCGCCCTACACGATCGCGTTCGGTGTGGGGGTCGCCTGCGCGCTGGCGTCGATCTATCTCGGGATCTTTCTGGCGAACGGCGGTTCGGCAGCCGAGACCGCCGACTGACCCCGGTTTCGATCCGAAAACGGTATCCGCGCGCTCGGAGACCGGTGGGACATGGATCCACGCATTCGCGAACACGCCGAGATCATCGCGAACCACTCGGTCGACTTGCAGGAAGGGGACAACGTCGTCGTCGACGCCCACCCTGTCGCCGAGGACCTCGTCGTCGCCCTCCACGAGGTCATCGGTGACGTGGGTGCGAACCCGGTCACGACGAGCCAGCGCACCGGCAAACGGAGCCAGCGTGCGTACCTTCGCGCTTCCGACGAGGACGACTTCGGGACGCCTGCCCACGAACTGGCACTCATCGAGGAGACCGATGTCTACATCGCCATCCGCGCCAGCGACAACGTCACCCAAACCGCCGACGTCGATCCCGAGATCAGCGCCGCTCACCAGCAGGCCCACAGCCCAATTCTCGAGGAGCGTCTCTCCACCCGCTGGTGTCTCACGCAGTATCCCGCGCCCGCGAACGCCCAGCTCGCGGAGATGTCGACCGAAGGCTACGAGAACTTCGTCTGGGACGCCGTCAACAAGGACTGGGCGGAACAGCGCGACCACCAGGCCAACATGGTCGAACTCATGGATCCCGCTTCGGAAATCCGCATCAAGAGCGGCGAGACGACGGACGTGACGATGTCCATCGAGGGGAACCCGACGCTGAACGACCACGGCGAGCACAACCTCCCCGGCGGCGAGGTCTTTACCGCCCCACAGCCCGGCAGCGTCGAGGGCGAGGTGCTGTTCGACATGCCGCTCTATCATCAGGGACGGGAGATCACGGACGTCTTCCTCGAGTTCGAAAACGGCGAGGTCGTCTCCCACTCCGCGGCGAAAAACGAAGGCGTGCTGACGGAAGTGCTCGAGACCGATCCCGGCGCGCGCCGCCTGGGCGAACTCGGCATCGGGATGAATCGCGACATCGACCAGTTCACCTACAACATGCTCTTCGACGAGAAGATGGGCGATACGGTCCACATGGCGGTCGGCCGGGCCTACGACGACACCGTCGGCGAAGACAACGAACAGAACGATTCGGCGGTCCACGTCGACATGATCGTCGACATGAGTGAGGACTCGCTCATCGAAGTCGACGGCGACGTGGTACAACGCGACGGGACGTTCCGGTTCGAGGACAGATTCGACGGGTAACGACCGCGGCTGGCTTTATGCGCTCGCGGCCGAAAGCAACAGGTATGGCAATACTCGTCGCCTACGACGATTCCGAACCCGCACAGCAGGCCGCCAGCCACGCGTTCACGCAGTATCCCAACGAGGAGATCGTCCTGTTGCGGGTCGTCGAGGCCGCAGCGGGGTCGACCGGCGCGGGTATCGAACTCGCTCGAGAGTACCTCGCCGAGCGAAAAGAACGAGCCTCCGACGAGTTGGTCGACACCGCCTCCGATCTGGTGAACGCCGACGACGTCGACTTCCGAACCGAAATCGCGGTCGGGAATCCGGCTCGAGAGGTCGTCGCCTTCGCCGAGGAACACGACGTCGATCACATCGTCGTCGGCAATCACGGCCGGTCCGGTGTCTCGCGGGTCCTGCTCGGTAGCGTCGCCGAAACGATCGTTCGTCGCTCGCCGGTGCCGGTGACGGTCGTGCGCTGATCCCGCCGGAACGCCTCTCGAGTGTTGGTCATGCTGCCGTCGACCACGAGCGATTCGTCGGTGACGTAGGGCGCACTCGAGTCGATTTCGGCCTCGATCGGGTCGTGTGTCGGCTCGCTGCCTTCGCGTGGTGGCGCCCGACCGTCGGCGATGACGACGGCTATCCTGTCTGCAAGGAGCGACGACATGCCAGCGTCACTCCCACACCAGCGGGCAAAAAGCAGCGGGCTGGCGACGAGTACGAACGAGGCAGCTATATCCGTCGCCGACGGGAGTGGTCTGATATGGGGTTTATCGCCGAGTACGAGATCGGGTGTGACCGTCTGCCGCTCGTGACCGTCGCGGCGGCCATCCCCGAGGCGACGATCGATGTCGATATCCAGCCCACCCAGGACGACCGACCGCCGCTGATCGCACACGTCGATTACGACGATATCGGAGCCCTCGAGCGCGCCTTCGACGACGTCGTGTTCGTCGCCTCGTACACGCACGTCGGCCGCGAGGACGACACAGACCGCTACCAGATCGAGCCCGCCGTCGGCATGGCGGCCCAACTCGGCGATCGGATCGACGACCTCTCGCAGCTTCATGACCTCGCCAGTACCGACGCCGTCATCGATCGTATCCGGGTTACCCCGACGGGGTGGGTCCAACGCGGCTGGTTCGCCGACAGAGCTGTCCTCGAGGAGTTTCGGGTGTTCTGGCAGCGAAACGGTACTTTCACGCTTCGTCGCCTCACTCGAGATCACTCGAGCGCCGAAGACGATGGACTCACCGATCGCCAGCGCGAGGCCGTTCGAACCGCCTACGAGATGGGGTACTTCGAAATCCCGCGGACAGCCACGCTCGAGGACGTCGCCACGGAACTCGGGATTACCGCGTCCTCGCTGTCCGAGCGACTCCGGCGGGCACAGACCCATCTCGTCGAAACGGCCGTCAGCGGACCTCGGCCCGCCAGGCCCTCCTGAGCAGTGTCGTCGCGATCGCACCGAGGGCGACAACACACAGGGACAACACCGCGACGGCGGGGACGACGGCGTTCCAGTATCCGACGAGGCCGCTCACCTCGAGCACCGTTAGCACGTCCTCGCCGAGCATGAGGGCTCGAATGCCGTCGACGCCGTAGGTGACCGGATTCGCGACGGCGACGGTCCGGATCCAGCCCGGTAACACCTCGAGCGGGAGAAAGGCACTCGAGACGAACAGCAGGGGGAAGGTGAGCAGGTTCGCGATCAGAATCGTCGCCTCCTCGTCGCGAGTCACGAGCGCGACGATCGTGGAGAACGCGACGAAGACGGACCCAAAGCACACTGCGATCGCGACGATACCGAGGAGGCCGAGCACTCCGGTCTGGTGATACGACCCGACCGAGTCGCCGGTCGTATACCACAGCATGGCGTAGCCGAGCGCGAGGATGATCGCCGTCTGGACGGCGATTCGACAGAGTTCCGACAGCGTCTTTCCGAGTATCATCGCTCGGCGGTCGATCGGCGAGGCGAGCTGGGCGTCGAACATCCCCGTTTCCACGTCCTTGACCAGCCCGATACCCGAGACCGCGGCTGCGGCGAGTGCGGACTGGATCACGATCGCCGGCGTGAGAAACGTGACGTAGCGGACATCGTCGCCGTAGGCCTGCGAGAGCGCGCCGTCCGCGACGGCGCCGAGCACCGCAGCCAGCAGCACGAAAAAGAGCACCGGCTGGACGAGCGAGGAAAACGTGACGAACGGACTGCGTGCGGTCTTGCGAAGCCACCGCTCGAGCGAGCACCGCGTATCGCCCCAGAAACCGTTCCCGCTCGCTCGCTGCGGAACCGGTTCCGATTCCCCCCGTCCCGCGTCGCTCGAGTCGCCAGGGGACGACGCCGAACTCATCGTCGCTCCTCCTCGCGTCGTTCGGGCCGGGTGCCGGTCAGCGAGACGAAGACATCCTCGAGCGTCGGCGATCGAAGGTCGAACCCCGTCACCGGAACGTCCGCCTTCGAGAGCGCGATGAGCAGTTCGTGTGCCCGGTCACCGATTCCCTCGGCCGTCACCGTCAGCCCCTCGGGCGTCGAATCGGTCTGTGACGGATCGATACCGTCCAATTCGTGGACGGTTCGGCGTGCGCGCTCGAGGTGGGGTTCGACGGCGAAGCCGTCGCCTGAACCGCCGATCTCGAGCGTCAAGATCTCGCCGCCGACGCGGGAGATGAGCGTCTCCGGTGTGCCCGAAGCAACGAGCCGGCCGTCGTCGATGATGAAGAGTCGATCGCACCGGGGGAGCGTCTGCTCTACGTACTGCGTCGTGAGAAAGACGGTCGTGCCCGCCTCGTTGAGCCGGTCGACGTAGTTCCACAGCTGGGTTCGGGCCGCCGGATCGAGACCGACGGTCGGTTCGTCGAGAAAGACGACGGGTGGGTGATGGACCAACGCGGTGGCCGCGTCGAGTCGCTTTGCCATGCCGCCGGAGAACCGGCCGGCCCGCGTGTCGGCGACATCTGCGAGTCCGACGACCTCGAGCAGTCGGTCGACGCGGTCGCCTCGCTCGGCGCGTGGGACGCCGTAGATATCACAGGCGAAGCGGACGTTCTCTCGAGCGGTCAGTTCCGCGTCGACGCTGGCTTCCTGGGCCATGTAGCCGATCGATTCGCGAACGGCCCGTGGGTCGGATCGAACATCGTAGCCGTTGATCGAGACGGTGCCGTCCATCGGGTACAGGAGCGTGACGAGCGTTCGGATCGTCGTCGTCTTTCCAGCGCCGTTAGGACCGAGAAAGCCGACGCATTCGCCCGCCTCGACCGCGAGCGAAAGCCCCCGAACCGCCTCGGTGCCGTCGTCGTAGGTGACGTGGACATCCGTCGCATCGATGGCCAGCGAGCGCTCCGAGTGCGACCGCGTCGTTTCATACGGTTTATTGTCCGTCATGTCCGGTGCACCCACGACTCGGGCGGCAGGTACGTCGGTACATCGTTACAGCAATCCGTATCATACGGTTTACTGTAAGTCATTTCCGGCGCAACCGCGACCCGGACGGCGGTTGCGCCGGTACATCGTTACAGCAATCCGTATCAGTCGTCGACCGATTGGGTTCCATAGCGGACTCGAACGGTCGAGCGTCGACCGGGTAGCTCTATCTCCAATCCGTGAGGCAGGTTTATACGTCGACGCGACTGGCGACCTCGAGAGTCCCTTCGTCCGTCGGCAAAACCATCGACCGCCGACACCGGCCCCTGCCAGCCCGGTCCTTACCCGGGAACCGCTCCAACGATCGGCTATGAACGTACCCGAACCACTCCAGGACGCCGACCGACACGGTGCGGTCGTTCGAACCCTCGAGTACGACGACGGGACCGTTATCGCGGTCGATTTCGGCACCGCTGCCGACCTTACCATCGATGTCGTCGACTCGAGCGTGATCGTCGTCACCGGCGACGGCCAGTTCGAGTTCGAACTGCCGCCGGAGGCGACCGACATCTCGGGGAACAACGGTATTCTGACGATCCAGGAGTAGCCGGGAGTCATACGGTTTACTGTATGTCATAGGGATTATCGTCGGAGTTCATCGTTGTTCAACGACGAACCGAGAAACGCCGTTACAGTAATCTGTATCACTCATCGTTCTCGGCGACGGCAGGCTCGTACCGCCAGCCCGGACCCTGGTCCGTCTCGAGACGGTCGATACCGGGCGCGTCGTCGAACGTCCCCGCGAGCCACGCTGTCCACGCCTCCCGAGAGTCGTAGCCCGCGGGATGGTCCTCGAAGACGGCGTCGGCGAGCATCGTTTCAGTTGCGACCTCGTGTTCGACCAGTGTCGCGAACGCGACGCGGGCAGCCGTCCGCTCGGCCTCGGTCAGGTCGGCGGTCTCGAGGGCGTGGCGAACGCTGCCGACCGAGGACTCCCCGCCGGGGTCGGGAACCTCGCGCCCGTCGCGGTCCGACTGCTCGAGGGCCGCCTCGCCGTCGTAGCGCCAGCTCTCCGCGACTGGTCCGGTCGACAGCAGTTCCACGTCGGGCAGGACCTCGAGTCGATCCCGAACGAGGTCCTCCCACCAGCGATCGGCCGAGTCGTAGCCGGCAGGGACTTCGGTGTAGGATTTGTCGATCAGTTCGGCGGTCGTCGCCTCGCCCCAGTACCGCAGCGCCGAAACGACGCTACGGACGGCGGCGTCTTCGTCCGCGCGAAGCTCGAACGACTCGAGGGCGTCCTCGACGCGTGCCGGCGTGTCGATCCGGTCGTCGTACCGCCCGATCGGCGTGGCGTGTAGGACTCGGTGGCCGTTCCGGGTGAGTTCGAACTCGCCGTCAGCGACATCGCTGTCACCGATATCGCTGTCGTCGACGGATTGGAGTAAGGCGTTGTCGACCAGTTGGACCAGTCGCTCGTCGATCGCCTCCCGTGGCGCCTCGAGCGCTGCGGCCAGATCGGCTGGGGAGACGCCCCGGCTTGCCGCTCGCTCGAGAATCTTCCGTCCCAGGTCGTCGAGCGTGTTCGAGTCCACGCGAGGGGCTAGGACGGACCGACACTTAGTTCGAATACGGGGTGCAAGCAAGGATATTAAGCGGGGATCCGTGGTCACGTCGACGACGTGTCCGCGACACTGCCGCCGTCACGGTGGCGGAGACACCGGTACGGCCCTCGCGAGTGGCAGCCTCGAGAATCGACGGATCCCGATCGAAACCGACCGCACTCCCGGATTTCGACTCGACCACGGCGTTCGTTCGGGCGACGGCCAGTCCCCTTCGCGGCGAGGAGTTTCCCGCGATCGGAGTGGGTTCGTCGGCGCCGATCCGGCCGCCTCTCTCCGACGCCGAAATCCACTCAGATATTATGCGGGTTCCTGGAATTCTCGAGTTGAAACGATGGGGGCAAATATCGTGTGCAGTTACCGCGGTTCGAACCGCCAGTAGCCCGTCCTCGAGCGCATATCGTACGACAGATCCAGCATCACTTCCGTTGTTTCAGCTGGAGCATTTCCTCCGAGACCATCATCGTGGCGCTCGACGAAGACCGTCGGTTCGTCGGTCTCGAGGACCGCGCGGGCGCCCCGAAGCACGCTCGGCGCGGCCCCCTCGACGTCGACTTTGATCACGTCCGGCGACGCCAGCGAATCCAGCGCCGGGGCGTCGGCTCCGCTGGGCTCGAGGCCGGTAACGAGCGAGTCGAGTCGCCGAACCGGAACCGAGCGGACATCGAGGACGGTCGCCCCCCACCGCGTCGCGGCCGCGCGGTCGAACGCGGACAATTCGGGGTTCGAGGAGCGATAGAACGTCCGCCGGCCGTCCCTCTCGCCCAGTGCGCAGGCGTGGAGATCGATCCGACCCCCGAGGCCGTTCAGCGCCAGGTTCGCCCGGAATCGGTCGGCGACGGCCGACGGCGGTTCGAACGCGGCTACCCGTCGGTCAGGCTCGTCCGTCGCCAGCGCCAGCGCGTAGATTCCGACGTGTGCCCCGACGTCGACGATCACGTCGGTCGGGCCACAGACCGCGTCCAGTTCCGAAAGCATCGCGTCGTTGGCGTGGCGAGTGATCGGTTCGTAACACCGAATAGTGCCCGCCGGCGTCGAATTGTTCCTCGAGTGGAACCGCCGATCGTAGTTCAGCGCCGCGAGCCGGTGGTACCACTCGTGGGCGACACCGCGAACCTGCTCGAGCGCCCCGCTCGGAAAGTTGGCTGGATCGATCGCCATCCAGACGAGACGACGCGAGCATCGACGGTGAATGTTCGGCCGTGTTTCACAGCGCCGAACGGACTCGCCGCAGGGAGGGACGCCATACTCCTACGGATCTCCGAGCCCCAGACGGGACCGTGGTCCTCGAGACGATCGAGACAATCGTTTCCGAGGCCCTGGAGTCCGACGTTCTGGCGCGTCTGACTCGGTCGGCGCCGGTGGGGCGCTCGGTATCGCCACCGTTTGCGGACGACCCTGGCTGTCGGCCCGTGCTGGCCCACGGCGACTACCAGCCGAGCAACCTTCTCGCAGCGCCCGACGGGACGGTCACCGGCGTCTTCGACTCCACGTCACCCACGCTGGCTACGCGCTCGCTCGAGCCGAAGCGCGGTTCGTCGACGTCCACTGTCGGCTCCCGGCAGTGACCCGCGAACGCCTTCGACGAACCTTTCGGGACGCCTACGCCAAACACGGGCCACTCACGGACCAGTACGACTCGCGGGCACCGGTGTACAGGCTGTGCTGGATCGCCCAGTCGGTCGCCAACTACGTGCACGTCGTCCAAACGGCGCGTGGCCGGACCCAGCTGTGGCGACAGTGCCGGCGACTGCTCCCGGGCTGTGATCGATCGCCATAGTCGGCGGATTTATTCCTCGTTTTCCCGAATAGCTGCCTATGACTGGCGACGAAACCGACGGGACGGCGACGGCCACCCGGACGGACGGCGGCCGCGACCCGTCGGACGACCGAGACGAAGGTCGAGACCACGACCGCCCCGAAGACGACAGCGGGTTCGTATTCGGCGAGGACGACGGTGCCGGCGACGAGCCGCGGGACGAACCGACTCAGACGACCAGCGACGACGACCGTCGGATCCGGGTCGATCTGCAGTCGTCGGACGCCGGTGACACCCCCGCGTCGGACTCGAGTGACACGCAGCCATCGGACTCGAGTACGGTCCGGTCGGAGCCACCGAACCGAAACCCCGACCGCGATCTGTTGGCATCGGGTCCCGATCCGGGGCCCAACGCCGTCCGGAACTGGACGGTGCTTTTGGTTGGGCTCTCGCTGACATCGCTTGCGACCGCGGCGTTTACGTACGCGACCCAGGCCGATCCCCTCCCCGTCGTCGGCGCGGCGGCACTCGGGCTCGGCTTCGTCGCGCTGGCGAGCGTCGCACAGAACACCGACGTGGCGCTGCTGGAGTTGCTCTCTGCAGCCTGGATCGAACACCGTCGCTACACCTGGTTCGCGACCGGCCTGTTCGCCGGTGGCATCGTCCTCGGCGCGCTCGCCTTGCTCGCAGGGATCAACGTCCTCGAGCTTCTCATCGAGGTCGCCGGCGAGAATCCGTTCGCCGAACTCGAGGATGAGGAGTTTGAACTGACGGCGTCCTTTTTCATCGTGAACAACACCGGCCCCTTCCTGTTGTCGATCGTCGGCGGGCTGTCGCTTGGCCTGTTGACGGCGTTCGTCATGGTCTTCAACGGCCTCATCGTCGGCAACGTGAGCGCGATGGTCGCCGACCTGGTCGGCCTCGAGTACATTATCGTCGGACTCGCACCCCACGGTATCTTCGAACTCGCGGCACTGTTTCTGGCCGCCGCGGTCGGCTTTCGGCTCATCTATCGACTGGCCGAGCGCGTCCTCGACGTACGCGAGGCGTTCGTGACGAAATCCTACGCCTACCGGACGCTCGCGCTCGTGGGCTTTGCCTGGCTTTTGCTCGTCCTCGCCGCCTTCGTCGAGGCCTACATCACCCCCGAGCTGCTCGAGATGCTCGTTGCCGACGATCTCGAGGCAACGCCGGAAACGACCGAGATGCCATAGGCCGAGGGCGTTCGACGCTCGATCGCGAAAACGGCGGGAAACGGGATACTTTTGGACCGGTCAGTCGAACTGGCGACCATGACCCAGACAACCCACGAGTTCGACGAGTGGCCGCTCAAGCGGCTGCTGACCGAGGTCGTCGGTTCCGGCCCCAAATCGGCCGAGGATATGACGCCAGCGCAGGCCCGCGAGGCCATGGCACGCATCTTCGCCGGCGAACCCGACGAGACGACCCTCGGTGCCTTCTGGCTGGCGAATCGTTGGAAGCGAAACACCCCCGACGAGCTGGCGGCCTACACCGACGTCATGCGCGAGCAGTCGGTCGTCACCGCCGAGCCCGACGCCGACCCGGTCGACTGTGGCGCGAACTACGACGGCAAACACACCTCCGCACTGCTCGGCGTCGGTGCCGGCGTCGTCGCCGCCGCCGCGGGGACGCCCGTCGTCGTCCACTCGGGCGACCGCGTCCCCACCCAGAAGGCGACGGCCTACAAACACGTCCTCGACGAGCTCGGTGTCCGGACCGACATAGAGCCCGCCGAAAGCGCCGATATGGTCGACGAGACGGGCTTTGGCTTCTACTACCAGTCCGCGTTCAACCCCGCCGTCGACGACCTGCTCGAGCGCCGGGATCAGATGGGCGTCCGGACGTTCGTCAACACCATCGAGACGGTCGCGAATCCGGCGAACGCCGACGTTCATCTCGGCTCGTTCTACCACCTCGCGTTCGCGAAGAAGCTGACCGACCTCATCGCGACCAGCGAGGAACTCGAGTACTCGCGGGCCATCTTCTTCCAGGGGATGGAGGGGTACGACGATATCCGACCGGGATCGACGAAAGTCGCAGAATGGGACGCTGAAGGTGGCGATAACTCACTCGAGGACTACGAGATCGAAACCGCCGACTACGGCATGGCGATCGAACGCGAGGACCTCGCCGTCGACGACGTCGCCGCCGACTCGGCGTCGATCACCGAGGCCGTCCTCGCCGGCGAGCGCGAGGATCGCTTCGCCGACGCCATCGCACTCAACGGTGCCCTCCGCATCTACGCCCGCAACGATGTCGACACCCTCGAGGACGGTCTCGAGGTCGCCCGAGAGGTCATCGCCGACGGCAGCGCCGAAGCGGTGCTCGAGGAACTGCGGGCGTTCTGACTCCGTTCGGAGACGTGTTCGTCCAGCGGCCGTTCCCGCGGTCGATGGTCACTTTCTTGATCGAGTCCAGCCTGGTACAAGCCGGACAGTCGGTTCGACCAGCCGTCGCCGTCGATATCGATCGGCGGGGAGACTCGAGGCGGTCGGCGAACCGCGTCGACTCGAGTATGAACTGGCGCTATCGAGACACCGTCCTGGCACTCTGTACGTTCGCCTTTTTCGTCGCGATGTTCGGGCGGCTGGCGATCAGTCCGGTCGTTCCCGACATCACCGCCGCGTTCGGCGTCTCGAACGCGGTCATCGGCGTCGCGCTGACCGGGATGTGGCTCGCGTACGGACTGGCACAGTTTCCAAGCGGCGTGCTCGGCGATCGGTACGGCGAACGGGCGGTCATCCTCGTCGCCGTCGGGGGCACCGCCGTCGCCAGTCTGGTCATCGCGGTGGCACCGGTGTTCGCCGTCTTCGTCCTCGGTGCGATCGCCCTCGGCGCGCTGGCGGGCCTGCACTTTAGCGTCGCGACGACGCTGCTGTCGCGGATCCACGACAACGTCGGGACGGCGGTCGGCATCCACAACTCGGGGGCGACCATCGCGGGGCTGATCGCCCCCGTCGTCGTCGCCTGGATCGCCGTCACCGCGGGCTGGCGACTCGCGATCGCGGTGACGGTCGCAGTCGGCATCCCGGTTTTTCTGGCGATTCTGGTGCTCGTCCGGCCGACCGAACCTCAGCGGCCGAACGAATCCATGCGCGATCGGTTCGACCTCGAGGCGCTGCTCGCGCTACTCTCGCGGCCCACGATCGCGTTCGCGCTGGTGATCGCGGTCG
Source organism: Salinadaptatus halalkaliphilus (assembly GCF_006543045.1). Classification (GTDB taxonomy): domain Archaea; phylum Halobacteriota; class Halobacteria; order Halobacteriales; family Natrialbaceae; genus Salinadaptatus; species Salinadaptatus halalkaliphilus. The sequence continues at coordinate 18,416 of NZ_RBZW01000016.1, forward strand.
TCGGCGAGTTCGTCTGGCAGGGCGTCGCGTCGTTCCTGCCGCTGTTTCTCGTCGACTATCGGGGCTACTCGACGACGGTCGCCGCGGCGGGGTTCTCGGCGTACTTCGTCGCGCAGGGACTCGCCCAGGTCGGCGTCGGTGCGGCGTCGGACCGGTTCGGACGCGATCTGGCGACCGCGGGCAGTCTGCTCGTCGGCGCGGTCGGGATCGCGCTACTGGTCGCCGGGCCGGGACTCGGTTTCGCCGCCATCGGATTGCTTTGTCTGGGGATCGGCATGAGCTTCGAGGCGGCGCTGTTGCCCCGGTTCCTGGACGAACTCGGGGTCGCCGAACGCGGCGCCGGCTTCGGCCTCGTCCGGACGATCTACGTCGTAACGGCGTCGCTTGGCTCGGTCGTAGTCGGCGTCCTCGCCGACACGTTCGGCTGGGCGGTCTCGTTTTCCGTTCTCGGCGCCCTCATGGGGCTGGCCGTCCTCGCGTACGTGAGCAACTGGGCGCTCGGACTCGAGTTGTAACGTCCCGGGCTGGCATCGAGGATCGACAGCCAGTCACTCGCCGCGAACCTGAACGAACCGGACGCCGCCGTGCTCGCTTCGCTCGAGCGTGCCATCCTCGCGTTTTCGAGCCCTGACGAGCGTCTGGTGGCCCGTGCCGACCGGGGCGAGAATGCGCCCGCCGGGGCGTACTTGCTCTGCAACCGGATCGGGGAGTTCGGGGACGGCACACGTCGCGTAGGCGGCCTCGAAGGGGGCGTGTTCGGGCCAGCCCTCGCGGCCGTCGCCGACGCGGACCGACGCGTCGCCGTAGCCGATCTCGGCCAGCGTCTCGCGGGCGCGCTGGGCGAGGGCCGCGCCGTACTCGACGGAAAAGACGTGTTCGGCGCCGACGATTTCGGCCGTCACCGCGGCGTGGTAACCACAACCGGTCCCGATCTCGAGGACGTCCGCGCCGGGCTCGAGGGCGAGTTCGTCGGCCATGATCGCGACCATGTGGGGCGCGCTGATCGTCTGGCCGTCGCCGATCGGCAGCGGCCGGTCGGCATAGGCGTCGCTGGGCCGGCGCTCGGGGACGAACGCGTGACGCGGGACCGACGCGAGCGCCTCGAGGACGCGCTCGTCGTCGACGCGGTGGGAGACGGTCTCGACCATCCGCTCGCGGGCCGTCTCGAGGTCGTCCGGGTCTGGAGCGGAGCGATCGAACATACGCAGATGTACCGGCTCGAGGGCAATAGGTTGCAGGCCGGGAAATGGAACGCTATTCCTACGCGGTCACACAGCGTGCCCGCTCGACGATCGGCGACCGTCTCGCCATCCGAACTCGAGCCAGCCTACGCTGATCGCGATCATCGCTGCACCGAGGACGTCCGCGTACCCGCCGCCGTGAGCGACGACGACGAGCGGGACGCCGGCGAGCAGCGCCACGGGAACGAGCGGCGCCCCGGCACGCCGGAGCAGGATACCGAGTGCGACGGCAGCCACGGTGATAGCCAGCGAACCGACCAGCGCGAGGGCGCCGACGACCGGACTCGTGACGGTGGCCTCGAGCGCCGCCGCGACGCCCGCTTGCTGCTCGGCCGGCAGTCCCTGACCGACCCGGACCAAGAGCCCGGTCGCGATCCCGGCGATGGCCTCGAACGCGAGGTACGTGACGAGGTAGACGGCGACACCGATCCGACCGGCAGTCGCTACTGGTCCGGCGAAGTCCGCCAGCAGGAGATACAGGCTCACGCCCAGCAGCGCGAACAGCGGTAACAACAGGAGGTGGACGTACAGCCAGACGTCGGCGACCGGCGCGAGGCTCTCGTAGAGGTCCGTGCCGCCGTGGGGGTGGACGGCCAGGACTCCGCCCAGCGCGATGGGCGTGCCGACGAGGAGGAGCCACCGCCACGGCTGGCTCGACGAGACGGACTGCTCACCGTCGCTCGCATCGTGATCGGGTGTGCGGAGTCGGATCATCGGTCACCCTCCGGACGGTTCCCGTCGAACGGGTCACAGACCAGCCGCGTCAGGCGGCCGAACTGTGCCGTCTCGACCTCGGTGACGGACAGGCCCGCTCGGCGGACGACCTCGAGGGGCTCCTGGGTCAGCCGACAGCCGGACTTCTCGTAGTGGGCATCGGCGCGCCACTCCTGATAGCGGGCGATGAGTGGGTTGTCGCTGCGGCCGTGCTCGAGCAACAGGATCTCTCCGTCGGGCCGACAGACCCGACCCATCTCCCGCAGCGCCGCGACGGGATCCGGAAACGTACACGTCGAGAACGACGAGATCACCGTCTCGAAGCTGTCGTCCTCGAACTCGAGCGCCTGCGCGTCCATCCGCGCGACCGTCCCCTCCCGCTCGAGGGTGTCCAGCGCCGCGCGTGCCTGCTCGAGGAGCGGATCGCTGATGTCGATGCCGACGATCTCGGTTCCGGCGGGTAGGTACCGAACGTTCGTTCCCGGCCCACAGGCGACATCGAGCACTCGTCCGTCGGCTCGAGCGAACTGCCGACGACGGTACCGACCGGTGAACAGGTGGTCCAGCCAGCCCAGCCGATCGACCCACGGCGCGTAGCGCGCGTAGGCCGCCTGGATGTCCTCGAGGGTCATATCGCCGTCCTGAAACGGGTCGTCCTCTTCGGGCGGTTCGTAGTCCTCGGACGATTCGCAGCCCTCGGACGGCTCGTGGTCTGTGACCGCCGCGTCACCAGTCTCGAGCGTCATGTCGTCGACTGACAGGGGTCCGGTCTCGTGTGGCTCCGCCCCGTCGGCTGCGTCGGGGCCGCCGATCGCGTCGTGTGTGTCGTACTGTGTCATCCGTGGGGCACCTCGTTCCACACGAGACTAGACCGCGACGTCCACCATAAATATTATCGAGGGATTGATATATTACCAGCGCGGTTGCAAAATTTCGATTGGGTACTACCGCCTGTGTCGAGGGGGTCGACCGAGCCTATCGTGCTCTCCGGCGGTCTGTGGGCGAGACGACTCAACACCAGTTTTGTAACGAACGTGTTACGTCGAGGATCGGTCGCCGCTCCGGGTCCGCACGCGCTCGGTCCGTACGGTTCGGGCGTCGTCGTCGAGCACCAGTCGGAGCTCGGCGTCCTCGTGGCGGAGGACGACCCGGTACTCGACCGGGTCGCTCCCGACGCGTTCGGATGTCCAGCAACCGTCCCTGAGGAATCGATAGCACTCCCACCAGCCGGTTCCCAGCAGGTCGACGCCGCGCTCCCAGTAGAACGCGATCGACGCGGTCCGAAACGCCGCGGCAAACGGTAGGGGGCCGCTGTAGCGCCGGCGACACGACTCACAGTCGTGCAGCGTGAAGTGCGAGACCGGGACATCCTCGAGCGGGGTCAGCTCCTCGACACTGTGGACGGCCGCATCCATCCGACCGGCACACTCCGGACAGATCTCCGCTTGAACCAGCCCGAACTCCATCCCCTGTTTGCGTTTGAGCGACTCGAGCAGCGTCTCTCCGGAGCGTGCGCGAGCCTGGGCTGGCGTGAGGGTGTAGCCGGTGACCGGCCGATCGCAGGTCGGGCACCGAACCACGAAGTACTGCTCGTCCAGTCGCGCCTCGAGGGTGGTCTCCCCGCAGTAGAGGCAGGTGCCGGACGTCTCGATGGAGCCGATATCCGCCGGCCGGCGGAAGTTCTCCGCGAGGATGAACCGAACGATCCGGTCGCCGGCGTGGGTAAACGAGTAGCCGCCGTCGTGTTTCCGGAGGTACGTTCCGGTCAGTTCTCCCAGGTGGTAGGACAGTTTCGAGGTGTTGTCGACGTCGACGCGGTCGTAAATCTCGGAAAACGACAGCGGCTCGAACCCCGCGTTCGACGGCGCCTGTTCGTACTGTGCCATCGCGACGGCTCGAAGGATGTTTACCCGACTCTCGTCGGAGAGCAGGGCGAACGCGTCGGCCGCCGCTCGCCCAGCGGTCATACCTAGGCGGGCGGTACGCGACGAGTTGAATCTATGGGCTGTACTACCCCGATCCAAGTTGCTCCTGATTGACGCTTCGAACCGCGGAGTCGACGAAAAACGGATCTGTGACGTTCAGAGCGCGTTACTCGCTCGATCGACGTCGCCCGATCGTCACACGACCTGCAGATGGTCGTCTTTGAGTTCGTCCGCCGTGAACTCCTGGCCGTGGACCTCCGCCATGTGTTTCTGGGCCAGTTCGACTGCCTCCGTTTCGTTTTCCGATTGGATGATGAACCGGCACGTATCCGATACCGACTCACAGTCCAGTTTGTGTGTGTCTGCCATTGTGATCATCTCGAGTATCCCCGCCGAGAGGCAGTCGGTACCCATACCATGTTATACGGTACCAACCACCAATATAGATAGCACAGGCGTTTACTTAACGATTATCGGTGTTGATCGCACAGCTCGCTGACGGTTTCAGCGTTCGCATGGCCCGCGGTTCTCGCTCGGAACCGCGCATTCGTCGTGCGGTCAGGTGTGCAGTTGCTTACAGTGACTACTATACGACTACGCGGGTTCCGAGCCAGCGCCGCGATCCGCATCGGCCGTTCCGTCCAACCGTCCGGCGGCCGTCCGTCGCCGGCCCGTCGCCGACACGATAGCCGTTCGCTCACAGGCCGCGAGTCCCTGCGGTGGGAGGTTGTTGTAGACGGTTTCGTACTCGCCGGGTTCGATCCGATACGTCTCGTGCCAGATGCCGACGGCGCCGTCCTCGTCGGTACCGTCGCGATAGTAGTCCAGCCACGCCGGTCGATGTAACCGCTCGTCGTCGTGGGCGTACGCCTCGAGCGCCTCGACGGACTCCCAGTACTGGACGAACCCGATCTGACGAACTCCGGGACCGACGACGGTGCGGCTCTCGAGCAGGCCCGAGTCCTCGTCGGCCAACAGCTCCCGAACCATCCGCCCCGCGACGAGGAAGATCGGGAGCCACCGGTGGAGCTTCCAGAACGCGTTGATCCGCATCCCGATGTGGAAGACGACGAACGAATCGGCTCGCTCGGCCGTTACTCGTCGATCGATTCTCGAGTTGGCAGTCGCCTGATCGCCGACCCTCGAGTCGGTATCTCCGTGCTGTGGTGCCATCACACTCTTACTCGAGGGGCGTCTGCTTGCGACTAGCCCCAACATGTTGGTCTCACGCGTGACTGCCGAACGACTCGCTGCGATCGGACGAATACCCGCGAGCGAACTCCCCTCGATCCGCATCGCGACACGATGATCAGCGCCCAGTTTCGCATTCAGATACCCGCCGGCGTCTGGATCCGCGAGGTGTCGGAATCGTGTCCCGACACGACGTTCAAACTGCTGTCTGGCTACCGCCTCGAGGAGACGGCGGTCGAACTCGGCGAAATCGTCGCAGACGACCCCAAGACCGGCGCCGAGGCAGTGCGATCTCATCCGACCGTCCTCGAGTACGATCTGCTCGAAGCGACGGAGGGCCGCGTCCTCTCGAAGTACGAGACGAGCGACACCGCACTCTACGATTTCGTCGAGCTCTCCGGGATGCCGCTCGAATTTCCGGTTCTCGCCCGGGACGGCTGGTTCGAATTCGACCTGACGGGCACCCGTGAGGACCTCGAGCGGCTGCAGGCGACCCTCGAGGACGCCGGGGCACGGTTCGAACTGCAGTCGCTGGTCGGCGGGACGGATCCGGAGACGGTGGTGACCGATCGCCAGCGCGAACTCCTCGAGGCCGGACTCCGAATGGGCTACTACGAGGTGCCACGCGAGTGTACGCTCGCGGAACTCGCCGACTCGTTCGACATCGATAAGGCCACCGCAAGTACGATCCTCCGGCGAGGCGAGGCGAGCCTGCTCAGGGCGTTTCTGACCGGCCCCCCAGGCAGGTGAGTCGCGGTCGAGTCGACACTGACCCAAATCCGTCTGCGACGATCGCCTCGTACGGACAACAGACCGTCTCAGACGGTTTCCTGTCCGTCAGTTCCAGCCCAGCCGCGACCCGGGCGGCGGCTGGGCCGGGACATCGGGACAGGAATCCGTATCAGAGGAGATCGCGCTCGAGCAGCGACCGAAGCGAGCGCTCGAGTGCGTCGGCTTGGGATCCTCGAACCGTCGGACCGAGCTCGAGTTGCAGGCCCGCACCGTCGGCGGCGAGCCAGTTCACGAAGTTGTCGGGATGAGTACCGGCGTACTGTCGGTCGGTCGCGACCGAAACGGGCACGGGGACGGCGTCCTCGAGGTGTCTCGCAACCCGTGTTTTCGTCGGCTCCTCGAGCCCGCCGCCGACGAGAATTTCGTCGTCGGCCAGTCCGTGAATGCTGATCACCGTCTCGAACCCCCGGTCCGCGATCCGACCCAGTAGCGGGTACTCCGCGGGATCGATCGCCGTCGAGGGCGGGTGCCACGCGTCGAACGCACTGCCGTCGGACTCGTGGCCGAGGGTGGCCCAGTAGGCGGCAGTTTCGTGGCCGGTCGCCAGTTCCAGCCCGAGCGCGGCGGTCCCGGGCTCGACATCGCCGCCGTGGCCCGCACAGAAGAGAAGCTCGTCCGTTTCACCGTCGTCGTACAGCTGTTCGAGCAGGTGGCCGGTATCGGTCACCGCGATCGGGTACGTCGTAATCGTCCGGCGAGTCACAGCTGTATCTACGGCGCTGGCATCTTAACCGCTAGCCGAGCAGTGGCCGCTGCGACCAGTCTCGGCCCCACGCTCGAGGTGCAAGCAGACGACCTAACGCCGTCCAGACGGACGTTCGGCCATGGCTACCGACGTTCACAACGGGATCGCGTTCGGCCGGACGGTCGTCGCCGGGGTCCAAGAAAAGAACGTGCCGTTTATGGCCGCAAGCATCGCCTATCAGGCCTTTATTTCGCTGATTCCGTTGCTCGTGCTCGTGTTCTTCCTCGTGACCCTGGTCGGAGACGAGGGGTTGGCGACCGAGGTGTCGGCGATGACGGAGGGGTTCCTGCCCGAGAGCGGCCAGCTGCTGGTCGAGAACGCGATCGCGGAGTCACCCGTGACCGCGGGCTCGACGCTGATCGGACTGGTCGTCGTCCTGTGGGGTTCGCTGAAGATCTTCCGGGGACTCGACACGGCGTTCTCCGAGATTTTCGACTCGGCCGACGAGGCCTCCATCGTCGAACAACTCCGTGACGCCCTGATCGTCCTCGGTGCGATCGGGGCCGCGCTCGTGGCCGCAGCCGTCGCGAGCATCGCCGTCGCCGTCCTCCCGAACGTTCCCTATCTCGGGCTGCTCAATCCCGTGATCCTCGTCGTCGTGCTCACGTTGGCGTTCCTGCCGATGTACTACTACTTCCCCGACGTCGACCTCCAGCTTCGGCAGGTCGTCCCGGGTGCGGTCGTCGCCGGCGTCGGCTGGACGGCACTGCAGTCGCTCTTTCAGGTGTACGTGACCTTCGCCGCCGATTCGGAGGCCGCCGGTCCCGTCGGCGCCGTCTTACTGTTGTTGACCTGGCTCTACTTCGGCGGCATGCTCCTGCTCGTCGGCGGTGTCGTCAACGCCGTCGGTACGGGCTACCTCGAGCCCGAGATCGACGGCTCGGACGACGGCGGGGAAGCCGCTATCGCGGAAGCGGGCCACACACCGTTGCTCGACCGCGTCCAACGCGAGCGCGACCAACTCCTCGAGCGCGCGGAGACGGTCGAACGAGAACGGGACCTGCTGCAAAACGATCTCGCGGCCCAGCGGTCCCGTCGTTACCGTCTCGAGGATCGGGTCGACCGGCTCGAGGCCGAAAAGAGCGACCTCGAAGCCGAAAACGAGCGGTTGCGGGCCACACTCGAGCGCCGACGATGGCCACCCTGGCGACGGGGCGCTCGCGGATTGCTGGCTCGCGTTCGTCGCGTCAGGATCGGTCGCCTCGAGCGGGAGTGATACCCGTCACATGAAGTCCTCGATACCGGACTGTTTGTTTTTGTCATTTTCGAAAATGCTCTCGAGGGACTTCTCGAGCACTTCCAACCGCTGTTTCGTGTAATCCCGGCAGTCGTACTCCTCGGCGACCTGGATCGCGGTCTGCATGTACTTGTTGACCGAGCCTTTGTGGACGGTGAGATTGACGCGGCCACCGCATTCGCGGCAGTCGCCGGTCAGTGGCATCCGCCGAAACTTCTCGCCGCAGTCGAGACAGCGGGTTTCCTGCCGGGAGAACGCGCGCAGATTGCCGATCAGGTCCGGCAGGAAGTGATACTCGATGACTCGCTCGGCGACGTCGGTCTCGTCGACTGCCTCGAGTTTGCGCGAGAGCTCGAGTTGGGCGTCCATCTTGTCCATCATCGAGCCCAGCGTCTTGTACGCCGAGAGGTCGGGGCCCATCGCGATGTTGGTGGTGTCGTGGGTGTGTTCGAACCCGGTGTACTCGCCGTCGGTACCCAGCGTGTCCTCGCCGATCTGGATGTCGACGGATTCGGGATCGGCCTGCTCTCGAGTCGCGAGGTAGAACTCGCGGGGGTACTGGCTAACGATGTCCATGTTGTGGGCCTCGTCGTCGATCTCGGCGGGATCGATCCGAGAGGACATGACCAGGGGCGCGTCCATCTTCCCGCCCCTCTGATCTGGCAAGAAACTGGTACTAAAGTTCAATAGCCCGTCCATGAGGAGCATCACACAATCTTCGTCACCGTCACAATTCCGGCGCTTTGCGGCGTGAAAGTACGGATGAGCATATCCGACTGCCGCACTCGTGAAACCAATTACTCTCCCGACAGTTGCCGCACTCGTGTGGGGTGCCATCCCGAAGACCAGCTCGCCGACCAGTTCGTCCCGATCCTCGAGTTCATAAAATGGCTCGAGGCCGTAGTACTGCTCGAGCAAGTCGTCAATGAAGGCGGCGGTCTGGAGCATGTGCTCGGCAGCGCCATCCGAGAGGACGATGTCCTGGACCTTCAGCTCCACGAGTTGATCCTCGTGGGTCAGGGGCTCGCCGTGGATGTCTTCCTCGTAGCCGAGCGCCTGCAGTTGGCCGACGTCGACGTCGAGCTCGCTCGCCCGGACCGATGTCACGGGGAGATCGGTCATGTCGTAACGAACGGTCCCGTCTTTGAACGCCGAGACGTCGTGTTTCGCCCGTAGAACCCCCTTCTCGATGGGCTCGGGGATCTTGTTCGCCGAGGTCAGTCCCTTCACACCTTTCAGGATCTCGAAGGCGTTTTCGCGTTCGCCGACGGACTCGAGCGCGCCGCGAAACTCCTCGTTGATGTCGATCTCTCGGGGTTCGACGCAGGTGGCCTCGACCTCGCAGTGGTCGCACTCGACGCGGCCGGCCTCGTCGGGTTCGATCTGCTGGTCGCAGTCGGGACACCGGTAATCCGGCGTCGTCCGGTCGTTGCAGTCGGGACAACGGTTCTTGAACGTCTCCGTGCCACAGGACTCACAGCGCTGGCGGCCGATCTGGAGTTCGACGACCCCCGGCGTGTCGGACATCGTCTCGGCGTAGGAGGCCGCATCCGAGACGTTGCGCTGGGCACCACCGGCTTCGCCGATCGGAAAGAGGGTGTGGACCGGCGGGCTCAGATCCCGCCGTTCCGACTTTTCGGGGCGACCCATTCGGTTCCCGACCCGGGTCGGTGCCCGTTCGCGAACCGTGAAGGGAGCGACCTCGTCGACCGCTTCCATAGCGTTTGCACCGGGCTCATCGTTGCCCCACGTCCAGGCACGCTCCGAGAGGTCGTCGTCGTGCCAGGTGCGCTCGAGAGCGATCGCCGGCTCCCCATCGCCGTCGGCTGGATCGAGAGCGGCACCGTCGGTGACGGCCTGGCGCGGCTCACACCCGAGGGTGGCGGCTAGCGGTCGCCAGGTGTCGATCTCGAGGCGGCCGTCGTCCTCGCGCTGGCGGTGTTCGATGACGATCGTCTCGAGGGCGTCGCGGACGGCGTCGGCGTACTCGAGGACGAGCGTACCGCTGTCGTCCGTTTCGCCGACGAATTCGGCCTCGACGTGGCCGTCGGTGATCGTTGCACCCTCGACGTGGCCGTCGGCGACGGCGTCCGCGAGGGTACAGAAGGCGTCGACCGAGAGGTCGTGCCAGAGGTAGGTGTACTCCGGATGGAGCGGCGCGTCGTACTCACGAGCCCACTCGAGGGCCTCGTCTGGGTCGGGAAACTCGAGGTCGATGCGTGGGTCGTCCTCGAGTGCCTGGGTGTCCGCGCCGGCGGCTGCGAGGTCCTGAATCCACCACTCGTAGGTGTAGGAGGCCGGCGCGAGCGGATGGTTGTTCTCGATGAACTCGCCGTAGTTGACCAGATACTCCCCCAGATCGAGGATCTCCTCGACGCCGTTTCTGACCTCGAGGGCGTCGTCGGGGTCGTCGATCCGGCGCACGTCGCCGTTGGCCAGCTTGACGGTCGGCCCCTCGATGGAGTCGACGGGGACGACGCCGGCGGCCTTGCCGGGGCGTTCGGTCTTGATCTGGGTGCCCGTCGCAAGGAAGTCGTCGACTAGGTGCATCGCGGCGGGGTGAACGCCGGCGGTCGCGAACCCGTGGTTGCGCGCTCGACCGTATCGCAACCGGAACCCGCCCGTCGCACAGGGGTGAGAGAAGACGGGGCGGCCGGCGATCAGGTCCCGGAGGAACTTCTCGGAGGTGTCGACGCGGGGCGGCCCATCGGGTTCGTCGGCTGCGTCCCCATCGTCGTTCGGCTCGTCGTCGGCGTCCTCGCCGTCTGGGTCGTCGTCGGCGTCCTCGTCGGCGCTGTCAGCGGCGGTCTCGTCCTCGCTCCCGCCGTAGTTGCCGTCGATCAGATCCTGCAGCCACGGCCAGTCGATCTCCTCGAGGTTGCGGGTGTACCGTTGAATCTTGGGCGCCTTGAGCGCGATCCCTTCGCCCAGGACCAGACACATTCCGCCGCGGGCGCTGTTGGTGTCGACGCGCTCGAGATCGCGAAAGCCCGAGACCTCCTCGTCGCCGGTGGCTTCCCCGTCTAACATGATCGGGAGGTTCTTAGCGATGAACTTCGCCTCCTTTGCCTTGGGCGTGTACTGGAGGCCGGTCTCCTTGTCGTAGAGGGCGATCTCCTCGGCGTAGCGTTCCACTTCGTCGCTTCGGGCGTCGTACTGGTCGATACCGACGAGTGCGCGAGTGTAGTCGGCGACGAGTACCGACAGCGCCTGTGCGGTCCCGCCGGCCGACCGGATCGGCCCGGCGTAGTAGACGTTGACGAACTCGGTGCCGTCGTCGTTCTCTAAGATTTCGACCCTGTCGATTCCCTCGATCGGCGCGGCGACGACGCCCTCGGTCAGCAGGGCGACGGCGGTCCTGACGGCGCCCTCGACCTTGCCGGCTTTCGTCTCGTAGTCGCCGACCCGTCCCTCGGCGAAGTCCGCCGCGAGCTCGAGGGCGGCTTCTTCGCGGCTCATCTCGCCCTCGAGTTCGCGGACCCGTTCGGCGACGCCGTCGATGCCGAGGATGTTCTCGACGCGGTCGGCCATGTCCTTGGCGACCGGAATCTCGACCTCGGGCTCGGGGTCGCCGCCGCGTTCCTTGGCGGTCTCGGCGACGTCGAAGGCCGCGTCTAACTGGGACTCGAGGCGCTCGAAGTAGCGTTCGTCTGCCTCGCGCATCTCAGAGCCAGAGATCGAGTTCGGTGGTGTCGTCGTACTCGCGCTCTAAGCTGTCCTCGAAGACGCGCATATAGACTTCGCCGGCCCAGACGGTCGCCTCGTTCAGATGCCCCGAAATCGTCTCGCCGTCGTCGTCCGATAGTACCGCGTGCGTGTGGGCGAATCGGTCGCCGTCCAGCCAGGAGACGTTGCCGACACAGCTCGCGACCTCGAGGGGCTCGTCGGCGTCGATTTCGTAGTACTCGCACTCGTCCTGATCGTAGAACGCGAGTTCGGCGTCCTGGACCGCCCCGAGGGCCGTAAACCAGGCCGCGTCGGCCTCGACCTCTGCTGCGAGCGATTCGATCTCGCCGCGCCAGTCGGCGCCCGTCTCGAGGCGGGCGACGTACTCTCCGGTCGTCTCGACGGCTCGGTAGTTCATACGCATGTACTGTATCCCCAGGGAGAAAAAGGGCTCCGGTCGGGGCCGCTACAGCGGCGTGGAATCCATACGCTCATCGTGAGCGCCGTCGAAAATACGACGCTGGCCTCCAAATCATCACAAGAATGGATGGCTGTGTGCATTTTAGTAACGTTTCATCCATCTAGGCACGAATACTACTAGCACGCGGGATGAGACACCAAAACGAATAAGGGTTGGCCCCGTGGGATATATGATATCATGGTAACTTTTCACCATGGCCTCTCCCGGCGGCAGCTGCTGGCCGCGGGAGCGTCGGTCTCCGCAGCGACCATCGCAGGGTGCATCGGTGGGAACGGTGAGGACGACGACGCCGAGATTCTCGACCCCGAGGAGTACGACTACGACCGAGACGAACCCGACGACGAAGACGCCGCTCGGCAGAGCTCCATGGTCTACACCCAGGAACTCGAGCGCGACGAGGACTTCGACCCGGTCGTCTCGAACGACGCCTACAGTTTCCAGATCATCACGCTGGTGTTCGACTCGCTGTACGAGTTCGACTACGAGTACGAACTCCAGCCGAAGGTCGCCGTCGACTTCCCCGACGTCGAACGCGACGACACGCGATTCATCTACGAGATCCACGACGGCATCGAGTTCCACAACGGCGAGGAACTGACCGCCAGCGACGTCGCCCACTCGTTTCGTGCGCCGGTCGAGGAAGAAACGCCGAACATGTCGACCTACGACATGATCGAGGAGATAGATGTCATCGACGACTACCAGCTGCAGGTCGATCTGGCCCACCAGTACGGCTCCTGGGAGCTGTTCAACCAGGCCGTCGACATCGTCCCCGAAGACGCTCGGACCGAGGACCGCGAGGAATTCAACGAGAATCCGATCGGTTCCGGCCCCTTCGAGTGGCACGACTTCCAGTTCGGCGAGTACGTCGAACTCGAGCGGTTCGACGACTACTGGGACGAGCCCCAGCCCTACATGGAGTCGATCCGCTTCGAGGACAACGTCGACGACGCGAGCCGAGTCAGCGAGATGCTCGCCCACGATACCGACGCTATCGGCGACGTTCCGAACGACGACTGGGGCCAACTCGAGGACGAGGACGACATCGACGTCCACGTCACCGAGAGCCCGTCGGTCACGTACATCTTCTTCAACACGAACGAGGGTGCAGGGACGGCGGATCCCAACGTGCGACGGGGGATCGCTCACGCCTTCTCGCTGACCGACTACGTCGAGACCTACCTGAACAACGCGGCGATCCCGCTCGTGACGCCGACCTCGCGTATTACGAACGATCTGTGGGAGTTCCCGATCGAGGAGTGGGACGACGAGATCTATCCGGAGTACGATCCCGAACTGGCCGAGGAGCTGTTAGACGAGCACGCGCCCGACGACTGGAATCCGACGTTTATGGCCCCCGACGACGAGCGAGCGACGCTCGCCGAACGCGTCGCGACACGACTGGACGAGATCGGCTACGACATGGAAGTCCAGACGATGGACTTCGGCGCGATGCTCGATCAGACGATCTACAGCGAGGCGGATCCGGACAACTATGAACTCTACATCCTCGGCTGGACCGGCGGTCCCGATCCCGATCAGTATCTCTACTCGCTGTTTCACGAGAGCCAGGAGCAACTCACCAACGGCCATCACTACGACGGCAGCGATGACTTCCACGACACGATCGTCGAGGCCCGCGAGACCGCCGATCAGGCCGAACGCGAACAGCTCTACACCGAGTTGATCGAGGAGGTTCTGACGGAACTGCCCGCCCTCCCCGCCTACACCGAGCACAACTCGATGGCGACCGGCGATCACGTCAGAGATATGCACGTCCATCCACAGATGCAGTACAACCCACACCTCGTCTCCGAGGAGAGCAACGTCTGGATCGAGGACTAACACGCGACCGCAATGGGACTCGCTCGTTACACGCTGTATCGACTGCTGCAAGCGATCCCCGTACTGCTCGGGATCACGATCATCACGTTCGTCCTCGCGAACCTGGCGCCGGGCGATCCGGTCCAGCTCATGCTCGCCGGTCAGGAGGTCGACGAGGAGCTCGTCGAGGCGATCGAACAGCAGTACGGACTCGACCGGCCGCTGCACGAGCGCTATGTCACGTACATGGCCGGCGTGCTCGAGGGTGATCTGGGCTACAGTATCCATTGGGGACAGCCGGTAACGGAGCTGATCCTCGGTCGAGTCGGGCCGACACTGTTGCTCGTACTCTCGGCGTACGCCTTCGCGATCGCAACGGCGATTCCGCTGGGGATCATCGCGGCGACGCGACGTAACGAGCCGACCGACCACGTCTCCCGGATCGTCGCCCTCTTCGGCGTCAGCACGCCGTCGTTCTGGATCGGGATCATGCTCATCCTGCTCTTTGCGGTCCAGTTAGGGTGGTTGCCCTCGACCGGGCTCGTCTATCCGTGGCGCGGACCCGACGCGTACGCGTGGATCGATACCTGGCCCGAGTTACTCTACCAGACGGCTCGACACCTGTTGTTGCCGATGATCGCACTCGGCACGCTCCAGATGGCGACGCTAATGAGAGTCGAGCGAACCCAGATGATCGAGTCGCTACACGGCGAGTACGTCACACTCGCACGCGCCTACGGCGTCCCCGAGCGGACGATCCTGCGAAAACACGCCTTCCAGAACGCCCAGTTGCCGATCATCACGATCATCGGGCTCAACCTCTCGACGGCGCTCTCCGGGGCCGTCCTCATCGAGTACGTCTTCAATATCAACGGGATGGGACGGCTGTTCATCGAGGCGATTCAGGCGTTAGACTACCAACTGATCATGGGGATCACGATCGTCTTCGGGACGATCTTCGTCGTCGGTGTGATCGTCACCGACCTTTCCTACGCGTACATCGATCCCCGCGTCACCTACGGTGAGGAAGAGTAATCATGGCTATCGGCGAATCACAGATGGACGACGGTGGACCGACCGAGGATGTCGAGGCCAAGTTCGGCTGGCGACACACCCTCGGAAAGATCACCGACGACACGACCGCCAGATGGGGACTCTACATCGTCGCGTTCGTGCTGGTGATCTCGGCGTACACCATGGTCGACAGCAACCTCTCGCGGCTCACGTTCGGGGTGCTGTCGGATTTCACGTTCGCCGAGGCGATACCAATCTTCGACCACCCCGAGCGGATTCCGCCGCCGGGAGAGGGCGAGTCCCACCTCCCGCCGGCATTTCACGCCGACGGCTCGATGGCCCACCCACTTGGAACCGACCCCACCGGCCGGGACTACTTCACCCGGATCGTCTACGGCGCGCAGGTGTCGGTGAGCGTCGGCATCGCCTCGACGCTGATCGGGTTCGTCGGGGGGACGATTATCGGTTCCGTCTCGGGGTTCTACGGCGGGAAAGTCGACGACTTCCTCATGCGCATCGTCGAGACCGTCTACGCGATTCCGCCGCTGATCCTCATCATCGTCTTTACCGTCTTCGTCAGCGGCGGCAGCCCGGACATCACCTACGCCATCCTCGGCGTCGGCATCACGTTCATCCCGGTCTTCGCCCGGATCATCCGCAGCGAGGTGCTCTCGATCCGGGAGATGGACTACATCGAGGCCGCCCGCGCCTCCGGTGTCAAACGGCGCAACATCATCCTGCGCCACGTAATTCCAAACTCCATCGCGCCGGTGCTGGTCTACGCCACGCTCCAGATCGGCGTAACGATACTGCTCGTGGCCGGCCTCTCGTTTCTGGGCTACGGTGCCCAGCCGCCGACGCCCGACTGGGGCGAGATGCTCAACGTCTCCCACGGCTACATGCACGCCAACGTCTGGCTCTCGATCTGGCCCGGCCTCGCCATCCTGGTGACCATCATGGGGTTCAACCTCTTCGGCGACGGCCTGCAAGACGCACTGGACCCGCGACTCGAGGACTGACACACGACTACACATGACTGACCCACTCCTCCGCGTCGAGAATCTGAAAACGCAATTTTTCACGGACGCCGGCACCGTCCGCGCCGTCGACGGCATCTCCTTCGAAGTACGGGAAGGCGAGATCGTCGGCCTCGTCGGCGAGAGCGGCGCCGGCAAGAGCGTCGCCTCGATGAGCCTGTTACGACTGATCGAGGACCCCGGCGAGATCGTCGCCGGCGAGATAACCTACAAGGGCGAGACCATCTTCGGTCTCGAGGAGGGCCCCGACGGCGAGCTTCGCGAGCGCGAGGACATGCTCTCGAACGAGGAGATCAGAACACAGATCCGGGGCAACGAGATCGCGGTCATCTTCCAGGATCCGATGGAGTCGCTCAATCCCGTGTTCACGATCGGGGGCCAGTTACGCGAGTTCATCGAACTCAACCGCGACCTGCCGAAAGACGCCGCCAAGGAGGAGGCGATCCGGATGCTCCGGGAGGTCGGCATCCCCGATCCCGAGCAGCGCTACGGGGAGTATCCCCACCAGTTCTCCGGCGGGATGCGCCAGCGGGTGTTGATCGCGATGGCACTGGCCTGCGAACCCAGCCTGATCATCGCCGACGAGCCGACGACCGCACTCGACGTCACCGTCGAGGGCCAGATCCTCGAGCTGGTCGACGAGCTACAGGACAAGTACGACACGAGCTTCCTCTGGGTCACCCACGACATGGGCGTCGTCGCCGAAATCTGTGACCGTGTCAACGTCATGTACCTCGGCGAGATCGTCGAACAGGCGCCGGTCGACGAACTCTTTCACGACACGAAACACCCCTACACCACCGCGCTGCTGAACTCGATGCCCCGCCCTGACCGCACCGTCGGCGAACTCGAGCCGATCGAGGGCGTGATGCCCGAAGCCATCAACCCGCCCTCGGGCTGTCGGTTCCACCCGCGCTGTCCCGAGGCCAGGGAGGTCTGTCAGCGCGTCCACCCTGATGCCAGGGAGGTCGCCCACGCCGACGGCCATCCACACCGCGCGGCCTGTCTCAAACACGACGTCTTCGACGCCGGCTACGACGAGAGCCCGCCCCTCGAGACGGCGACACAGGAAACGGCCGGCGTCCCCGCCGGTGGGAGGTCGACGGGCGGTCCCGGCGGCGAGGACGGAGCGACCGACCTCAAGGACAGCGTGATCGAAGACGGCGGCGAACCGACCGATGGAACACGCAGCGACGACCGAGGTGAGACCCATGAGTGAACGCACTCACACCGAGTCGGCGGCCAGCGAGACGGGCGCGACCGAACCGACCGCGAGCGACGAGACCGTCCTCGAGGTCGACGGGCTCAGCAAGTATTTCACCCAGGGGTCGGGCTTCTTCGCCGGCGTCTCGCTCGATTTCGATCGGTTCCCGCCGATCGATACCGAACAGGAACGCGTCAAAGCCGTCGACGACGTCAGTTTCGAGATCCGACGTGGGGAAACCCTCGGCCTCGTCGGCGAATCCGGCTGTGGCAAGAGCACGCTCGGGCGGACGATCCTCCGGCTGCTCGAGCCGACAGATGGCAGCATCTACTTCAAGGGCGAGGATCTGGCCGACATCGAGGGCGGTGAGCTCCGGGACAAGCGCTCGGAGATGCAGATGATCTTTCAGGACCCACAGTCATCGCTCGATCCTCGGCTGAAGATCGGCCAGATCGTCGAAGAGCCGATGCGCGCCCACGGCATGTTAGACGCCGGGGGTCGCGAACAGCGCGCGAAGATGCTCCTCGAGAAGGTCGGGCTCGATCCCCACCACTACAATCGCCATCCCCACGCCTTCTCGGGCGGGCAGCGCCAGCGGGTCAACCTCGCACGAGCGCTGTCGGTCGACCCCGACTTCATCGTCTGTGACGAGCCCGTCTCGGCGCTGGATGTCTCCATCCAGGCCCAGGTACTGAACACGATGGAACAACTCCAGGAGGAGTTCGGGCTCACCTACCTCTTTATCGCCCACGACCTCTCGGTCATCCGCCACATCTCCGATCGCGTCGCGGTGATGTATCTGGGCAATATCGTCGAACTCGCCGACAAGGAGGAACTGTTCGAGAACCCACAACATCCCTACACCGAGGCGCTGCTCGAGTCCATTCCGGTGCCGGACCCGCGAAAGAAAGGCGCACGCGGCGTCCTCGAGGGCGAAGTACCGAGTCCGGTCGACCCGCCCTCGGGCTGTCGGTTCCGGACGCGGTGTCCGAAACTGATCGCCCCCGAGAACTACGATCTGACCGACGAGAAGTGGGCACAGACGCGATCGTTCATGCGCGCGGTCAAGCGACGAACGTTCGAGCCCATGCCAGCGGAGAGGATCCGCCGGGAGTTCTTCGACGGTGACCTCCCGCGTGGCGAGGCCGGCGAGATCGTCGCGGAGGCGATCGACGTACTGCCGGCCGAGCGCCGGCGACCGGACGAAACGGCCCCGGAGTCGGCCGACGGCTGGACAGAAGCGACCGATCTGTTGCTCGAGTCCTTCGCCCAGCAGAGCATCTGTGCACGGGAGCGCCCGGCCTACGAACTCGAGGCCGAGTACGGAACGGCGCCACACTACGCAGCCTGTCACCTGCATCGGTGACGAGACGCCCCGCGTTCACTCGAGTACCGACGCCGGGTTCTTGAGATAGACGTCCTGTTCGGTAACCCGCTGGTAGAAGTCATAGAGCGTCTCGACCGCGGCAGGGTCCGGATCGAAGCGAACGTGGGGCGCCACATGGTAGCCCCGACAGTTCACGAGAAAGAAGTACAGCGTCCGGTGGTGGGCCGGCGTCGCGTCGACGACACCCATCGAGCGGCTCCCGAGTTCGTTCGAGACGGTCGTCAGCATCGTCTCGATATCGTCCGCTAGCTGTTCGTCCGGACGGTAGTGGGGCACGCCGAACGTCCGTTCCATGTAGTCACGAGTGGCCGCGAGCAGCGGGTTCGCCTCGAGTCCGGTCGGATCGACCGCCTGGAACGTTTCGTAGAGCGCGAGCACCGTCGATAGCTCCTCGCGCGTGACGGCGATCGGCATGACGGGATCGCCCCGCGGCAGTCCGTAGTCGGGAAACGAGTGCGAACCGGGATCGGAGAGGCGGTCGAACACGCGCTCGAGGGACATGTGTGCCACTACGACACACAGGGCAAAACGGCTGTCGGTTACCGCAGTTGGCGGTCGGGACGGACGATCGGTTCGCGGTCGGCAGGCGTTATTCGAGTCGGATCGTCGTCGAATCGCTGGGTTGGTAGCCTGCCGGCCCGGTCGCGACGAACGCGCTGATCTCGTACTCGCCGGGGTCGGGGACGACGAACTCGTGGGGATCGCCGGTCCGTTCGAACCGGCCGGACCAGGTGACGGTCGTCCGCTTTCGCTCTCCGCCGTCGAACGAAAAGGTCGCCGGCCGCTCGGGAACATACCGGCGTTCGTCGCTGGCCTCGAGTTCGCCGTCGACGCGCCAGCCCCAGCGACGCTGCCGGGGTGTCGGGACGTCGACGCCAATCGGGAGTCGATTTCGGAACTCGACGGCGATGTCGACGGACTCGCCGCGATCGTAGCGGTCCCGTGCCGTCTCGACCGACACGGCGATCGCTCGTCGAGCGACCGTGAGTGGAACGAGCGCGGACAGCAGCGTCGCGACGGTCGTCCGGGACGCCTCGAGGTCGTCACTCGGGTCGTCCGCACTCGGTCGCTGTCGGTGGCCGGGACCGACCATCGACAGCAATTCGCGCCTGCAGCCAAAAGTACCCTTCCCCACCCCTGATTATCGCCACGCTGGCAGCGTCGGCGCGTCGTCAGCCTCCATCGAGAGCCATGCGCCGTCGGCTGTAATATCCGCGATGACGTACTCGTCGCCGTCGCTCGCACTACTCGAGTCGATCGAGCCGACGATCGTGTCGGTCTCCGCCATGGCGTGGGGGTTCGTCGCCATGTATGTGACTGACACTCACTCTCATATAAACTCGTCGGATTGATTGTCCGGTTTGGGAACCGATCGGCGGTAGCCGGGCATCGAAACACTGGGTTTATACGCATTTTTGCCCTACAGAGGGGATATGAACGTAGCCGACGCGATGACGCCCCGCGAGGACGTGGTGACCGTCGACCTGCCGGGCACCCGGTCGGACGTCCTCGAGTACCTACAAGAGCGATCGTTCTCTTCGGTGCCAGTCGTCAAGCAGACCGACAACGGACCGGAGTACCGCGGCCTCGTCTCGCGGGATGTCCTGATCGAACAGCCTGACGAGGACCAACTGGTCATGCTGATGGATGACGTACCCACGACGACGCGAGAGACCTCGCTCCCCGACGTCGCACGGACGATGGTCGAGGAGGACGGCCGTCGCGTCCCCGTCGTCGACGGCGAGTTCGAGGGAATCGTGACGATCACGGACATCGTCCACGCCATCGCGACGGGCGATCAAGATGCCGAGGGGACCGTCGGCGACTACGCCAGCGAGAACGTCAACACGACCTACGAGGGCGCCCCGTTGCCGGCCGCCGAGCGCGGACTCTCCTACGCGAACGTTCCCTACACCGTTGCACTCGACGCGTCCGGCGAGATGAGCGGTGTGCTGACGGAAGTCGACATCATCGATGTCGCCCGCATCGTCGAGGGCGAAGAGGAGACGGGCGACAACTTCCCGGACCAGGACTCCGAGTGGTCCTGGGAGGGGATCAAAGGCGTCGGCAGTCGCTATCTCCCGACGCGGGACATCGAACTTCCGAACGGTCCGGTTCGGGAGTTCATGAGCGACGACGTCGTGACGGTCTCGGCCCAGACCGCGGTACAAGATGCCGCCCAGCAGCTCATCAGCAACGACATCGAACAGATTCCGATGGTGACTGGCGAACAGCTCGTCGGTATCGTCCGGGACATCGATCTGCTGGAGGCCCTCTATGAGTGAGGACGGACAGTCGGCAGCGACGGAGTCGACAGACGAGACGAGCGAGCCGACCAGCGGGAAGCTCGTCGAACTCGCCAAGCGCCGGGGCTACTTCTTCCAGTCCTCGGGCGCCTACGGCGGCGTCGGCGGTTTCTACACCTTCGGCCCACAGGGCGCGGCGCTGAAGGGCAACGTCGAGGACGCCTGGCGCGACCGCTTTGCCGTCGCCGAAGGCAACATGGAGATCGACGCGCCGACGATCATGCCCGAACCCGTCTTCGAGGCCTCGGGCCACCTAGACGGCTTCGACGACATGCTGATCGAGTGTCCCGACTGTGGCACCTCCAGTCGCGCGGACCACCTCGTCGAGGACAACACCGACTACGAGGACGCCGAAAGTCTTCCGATCCCCGAGGTCGAGGAGGTCATCGCCGAGTACGAACTCGTCTGTCCCGAGTGCGGTGCCGGACTCGCCGATGTCGCCGTCGAGAATTTCAACCTCATGTTCGATACGAACATCGGCCCCGGCGACGCCGACCCCGGCTATCTACGCCCCGAGACGGCCCAGGGGATCTTCGTCGAATTCCCGCGGCTCAAGGAGTACGCACGCAATCAGCTTCCCTTCGGCGTCACGCAGATCGGCCGTGCGTATCGAAACGAGATCAGCCCTCGCCGATCCATTATTCGAACCCGCGAGTTCACCCAGGCCGAACTCGAGTACTTCGTCGATCCCGAGGAGGACGAGCCCGACCTCGAGAGCGTCGCAGACGTCGCGGTGACCCTCTACCCAGCCAGTGAGCAGAACGCAGAAGACGGCTCGGAGATCGAGACGACGATCGGCGAGGCTGTCGCCGAGGGCATCATCGGCGACGAGTGGGTCGCGTACTTCCTCGGCGTCGCCAAGCCGTGGTACGAGTCGGTCGGCGTCGATATGGACCGGTTCCGATTCCGCCAGCACCTCGCTGGCGAGCGCGCTCACTACGCCGCGGACTGCTGGGACGCGGAAAGCGAAATCGATGGGAACTGGATCGAGATGGCCGGCTTCGCCTATCGGGGCGACTACGACCTCTCGAAACACGGCGACCACTCCGGCGACCGCTTTACCGTCTTCAAACAGTACGACGAGCCACAAACCGTCGAACGTGCAACCGTCGATCCCGACATGAGTTATCTGGGGCCGGAGTTCGGCGGCGCAGCCCAGGCCATCGTCGACGAACTCGAGGCGCTCGCGGCTCGCGATCGCGATGCCTTCGATGGCGAGACGGTCACGATCGACCTCGAGGGCGAAACCCACGAGATCCCCCTCGAGAAAACCGGCTTCGCGGTCGAAGAAGAGACCATCGCCGGCGAGCACGTCACGCCCCACGTCGTCGAACCCTCCTTCGGCGTCGATCGGCTCGTCTACACCGTTCTCCACCACGCCTACCGCGAGGACGAAGTCGACGGCGAGGAACGGACGTATCTGGACCTCGAGCCCGAAGTCGCACCCACTTTCGTCGGCGTCTTCCCGCTGCAAAACGACGCCGAACTCGAGGCGACGGCCGACGAGATCGTCGCCGACCTGCGCGAGGCCGGCCTCTCGGTAACCGAGGACGACTCGGGTAACATCGGTCGGCGCTACCGTCGTCAGGACGAGGTCGGCACGCCGTTTTGCGTGACCGTCGATTACGAGACCATAGAGAATCCGGAGACGACGGTCACCGTCCGCGAACGGGATACGACGTCCCAGAAACGCCTCCCGATCGACGAACTCGCGGAGACGCTGGCCGCGATTCGGACCGGCGACCTCGCCTTCGAGGACCTGTAACTGGCTCGCCGATTGCGATGTTTCCGACGACGGGGCGATCATCTGCCGGCCTCGCGCTGACGACGATAGTGCAGTCCGACAATAGCCGATACCCTACGCGTTTAGCTGCCAGATTTCGAAATTGAGCACCGCCGCGAACGTCACCCAGGCGAGATACGGCACGAACAGCGCCGCCGCCCGCCAGTCGACGCGGCGGGCGGCCGCCATCATCGCGACGATGAACACCCAGAGTGTGAGGATGATCCCCAGCGCGGCCAAGGGCATTTCGAGCGCGAAAAACGTCGGTGTCCAGGCGACGTTGACGGCCATCTGGAGGACGAACAGCCCGAGCGCGAGTCGTCGGCCCGGCGCGTCGCTGCGCCAGAGCAACCAGAGCGCGACGCCCAGCAAGATAAACAGCGCCGTCCAGACGATCGGAAACGCGATCGTCGGCGGATAGAACCACGGTTTCTCGAGCGCCTGGAACCAGGCCGACTCCGGGCTCGAGAGGACGCCCGGAACGCTGCCGACGATGGTGACGAGGAGGACGAAGCCGACCAGTTGCAGTAGCTCGTCCCAGTCGGGTCGTTTGCGAGACGCTGTGTCGAGTGCCATACGTCGACGACGTGCTTGCGGGGCTTGGTATTCGTGGTGGCGAATACTGGTGCTCGTCGTTCGTACGCTCGAGATGCGGTCCCGAGTACTGTCTACCCCCCGTTGTCGAGGCCGTCGATAAGCGCCTCGAGCGTGCCGACGTGTTCTTCGAACTTCTCGCGGCCGGTTTCGGTCAGCTCGTAGCTCGTCCGAGGCTTCCGGTCGACGAACTCCTTTTCGACGCGGACGGCGTCGGCGTCTTCGATCCGCTGGAGGTGACTCGAGAGGTTCCCTTCGGTCACGTCCAGATCGTCAGCGAGGTCGCTGAACGACGTCTCGCCGTGGCGATAGAGGTACGCGAACAGTTGCAGTCGCGTCGGCTGGTGGACGAGTTTGTCGAACTCCAGGCCGTCGTCCGAGCTCGCGTCCATCGTCACTCGTCGTCGGTTTCGGACGCGAGGTACATGTACGCCGCGGTGCCGTAGCCCGCATAGCAGACGCCGAAGCCGGCTAGAACTGCCGCTCGAACTCGAGTCGGTCCGAGACGGTGTAGTAGGGCCCCCCGAGTCGGCCGACGGTATCGACTTTCCGCGAGTCGATCTCGCCGTCGGTCAGCACGCTGTCGTCGACGTGGACGTACTCGACTTCACCGAGAATCGCCAGTCGATCCTTGACCTGCATGGAGTCGTAGAGCGAACACTCCATGGTCACGACGGCGTCGGCCACGCGGGGTGGTGCGATCTGTTCGCAGTCGGCGCGTGCGACCTCGGCGAAGTCGAACTCGCTCTCTTCGGACTCTATGTCCGCTGCGGTCGCGTCCATCGGCTCGGCCAGCGGTTCGGTGACGACGTTGACCGCGAACTCCTCGGTCTCGAGGGCGTTTCGGGGCGTATCCTTCTGATCGTCGCCTTCCGCGTCGGGCGTGTTGAAGATGACGACCGGTTCGGCCGAGGAGACGTAGTTGTAGCTGCTGAAGGGTGCGAGGTTGTCGACGCCGTCCGGACTCGTCGTCGAGATCCAGGCGATCGGCCGAGGGGTGACAGCGGATTTGACGATTCGATCGCGCTCCCTTGTTTCCAATGCGTCGATATCGTAGGCAGGCATCACCCGTGTTTTCGCCCCGACCGTGATATGTGTTGTCGAGACGGCTTCTGATCGACCGCTGGCGATCCGCATCGACGCTTCACTTCCGCCGCGGTACGGGAACCCTTATTCACGCCGGCGAAGAATTCCCGTCAATGTCACGGACGGACGAGTCGGTGCCGTCGATCGATCATCCGCTGCTCGAGCCGGACTTTCTCGAGCGGCGACTCTACCAGCTGCAACTCGCGGGGACGGCCGCCAACGATCACACGCTCGTCTGTCTCCCCACCGGTCTCGGCAAGACCACCGTCAGCCTGCTTGTCACTGCCCGGCGACTCGAGGAGATCGGCGGCACGGCGCTGATGCTCGCGCCGACGAAACCCCTCGTCCAGCAACACGCCGAATTCTACCGGGAGGCCCTCCAGCTTCCTGACGAGGAGATCGTCGTCTTCACTGGCGACGTGAGCCCGGACGACCGCGCCGAGACGTGGGCCGAGGCGACCATCGTCATGGCGACCCCGCAAGTGATCGAAAACGACCTCGTCGGGAGCCGAATCTCACTCGCCGACGTCACCCACCTGACCGTCGACGAGTGCCACCGCGCGACCGGCGACTACGCCTACAACTACATCGCCGAGCGCTACCACGCCGACGCCGACCAGCCGCTCGTGACGGGGATGTCCGCCTCGCCCGGCGGCGACGAGGAAGCCATCCTCGAGGTCTGTGCCAACCTCGGCATCCAGGACGTCGAGGTGATGACCGAGGAGGACGCCGACGTCTCGGAGTTTACCCACGAGACCGACCTCGAGTGGGAGCGCATCGATCTCCCCGAGGCGGTCCTCGAGATTCGGGACGCCCTAAACGAGGTCGTCACGGACCGCCTCGAGAAGTTGAAAGAGCTGGGTATCGCGGCTTCGACCCAGCCCGACCAGTCCCAGAAAGACCTGAACAAGATGCGTGCGGAACTCCAGCGACTGATCGACAACGACCAGTCGGAGGGGTTCGAGGGGATGTCGATCCACGCGGAGGTGATGAAGCTCCGCCAGGCCGTCACGCTCGTCGAAACCCAGAGCGTCGAGGCGCTGAATCGGTACTTCGAACGCCAGCGCAACCAGGCCAGGTCGTCGGGAGCGTCGAAGGCGAGCCAGCGACTGGTCTCGGACCCCCGCGTCCGCGAGGCGATGCGACGCGCCGAGGACTTCGACGAACTCCACCCCAAGTACCGCAAGACGCGTATGCTGCTGGCTGAGACGCTCGGCTTAGAGGACGGCGAACGGGTGATCGTCTTCACCGAGTCCCGCGACACGGCGGAGGCACTGACCGATTTCCTCTCGGAGAGCTTCGACGCGAAACGCTTCGTCGGCCAGGGCGACCGCGAGGGGTCGGACGGCATGACCCAGACCGAACAGCAGGACGTGCTGAACGACTTCCGGGCCGGCGAGTTCGAGGTGCTGGTCTCGACGTCGGTCGCCGAGGAAGGGCTTGACGTCCCCGAGGTCGATCTGGTGCTGTTCTACGAACCCGTGCCGACGGCGATCCGGTCGATCCAGCGCAAGGGCCGTACCGGTCGCCAATCGGACGGCCGCGTCGTCGTCCTCATGGCCGAAGACACCCGCGACGAGGCCTACTTCTGGATCTCGAGACGGCGCGAGAAGGAGATGGAGTCGGAGCTGCGCGAGCTCAAGGGGATGGCCGACGACATCGAACACGAACTCGACGACTCCCAGCAGGCCCTGACCGACTTCGACGACGAGACCGGAGCGAAAGTGAACGACGACGCTGCCGACCCCGACGCAGTCGGCGACTTCTCGAGTGGAAGCGAAGGGGATCGCTCACAGCCGGGACTCCAGGATTTCGGCCCACAGAAGTCGAACACGAGCGACGACGATACCGGTGAACCACCCTCCGCAGACGGGGACGAAACCGACGACGCCGTCGAGACCCACGAGCCGTCCGCCGAGGGCGAGACCGTCGAAATCGTCGCCGACCAACGGGAGATGGACGCGACCATCGCCCGGGACCTCTCGAAACGCGAGGAGATCGAGATCCGCCTCGAGACGCTCGAGGTGGGCGACTACGTCCTGTCGGATCGCGTGGTCGTCGAGCGAAAATCCGTTGCGGACTTCGTCGACTCGCTGTTGGACGGCGATCGATCGCTGTTCGAGCAGGTCGCCACGATGGCCAGACACTACTCCCGGCCGCTCGTGATCGTCGAGGGCGACGGCCTGTACGAACAGCGCGACGTCCACCCGAACGCGATCAGGGGTGCACTCTCGAGTCTGGCCGTCGATTTCGACGCGAGCCTGCTCCAGACCGCCGGTGAGGCCGAGACGACCGAACTGCTCGCGGTGATCGCCGGTCGCGAGCAGTCGACGGCCGACCGCGAGGTCTCGGTTCACGGCGAGAAAGGCGCCAAAACGCTCGCCGAACAGCAGGAGTACGTCGTCTCCGCCATCGCCGAAATCGGTCCCGTCACCGCTCGCTCGCTCCTCGAGGAGTTTGGCACCGTCGAGGCGGTGATGATCGCCAGCGAGTCGGAGTTACAGGACGCAGACGGCGTCGGTTCGGTCACCGCCGAGCGAATGCGGGAGGTAATCGGCAGCGAGTATACTGGCTGATCGCACCTCCTGACGCGGGCGATCGGCGGACAGTATCGATTTCGGGTCGGTCGCGCGAGCAGAAAATACTTATAATGGCACTCGAGAGTATCCAGAAGATACCATAGCGCATCGCCACGCCTGCAGGACGCTCGGCCCTTGTCGAACGCGATTCGACACTGTTCGGCGCCCGACCGTCGTCGATCGCCGATCGCTCGAGTCGGTCTGTGAGCGTGGGCGCACAGACCTCCAATGATCGCGACCCCGGCCCCACGAGACGATCGATGACGCCCGATTTTTCCGTCGACCAACATCGACTCTGGACGCGGCTGCGACGAAACGCTGCGGATTCGGTACGGATCGATACCCGGTCGCTGGCCGTCTTTCGAATACTCGTCGGGCTGCTCGCACTCGCCGATCTCTTCCTCCGGAGTCGTAACTTCAGCTTTTACTACACCGACGACGGACTGATGCCACAGTCGCTCGCGATGGAGATGACGCCGGATCCGGCGTTTTCGTTCTTCTATCTCACCGCCGATCCGACGCTGATCGCCGCGTTGTTCGTCCTCCACGGACTCGTCGCGATACAGCTTCTCCTCGGGTACAAGACCCGAATCGCGACGATCCTTACCTTCCTGTTCGTCATCTCGCTGGATTACCACAATCCGGCGGTCACGAGCTACGCGGACGTCCTCTTTCGGCTGTTGTTGTTCTGGGCGATCTTCCTCCCGCTTGGCGAACGGTGGTCGATCGATGCCGTCCACGCCAATCGCGAGCCACGAGGCTCTATCGCGGGCGTCGCCTCCGCGCTGATTCTCTTCCAGATCGTCTACATGTACTTTCACAACGGCTACCACAAACTGGGCGTCGACATCTGGGAGAGCGGCGAAGCCGCGGCGATGGTGATGGGGCTGGACGACATGACGTTCCTGCTGGCCGGAACGATGCGCCAGTTCCCCACACTCCTCCAGATCGGCGGCTTCACCTGGTTTGCCATGCTAATACTCTCGTGGCTGCTCATCGTCCTGATCGGTCGCAAGCGAATGCTTCTGGCCGGGATGTTCATGGTCGCCCACGCCTCCTTCGCCATTACCGTCCGCATCGGCGCGTTCGCCTACGTCGCGATCGCCGGGCTCGTCCTCTTTATGCAGGCCCAGGTCTGGGCGGACGGCAAGACCGTTCTCGACTACGTCGGGGTCGACTACCGGCGTCTCCTCGAGCGCGGCGACGTTCTCGAGCGGTACGCGGCTGGCGTCCCCGAGTTGACGATCGACAACGAGACCGTCGACCGCGCTCGGTCGGCGGTGTACAGCGTCTCGCTCGGCGTCGTTGCACTCTCGCTCGTGACGGTTCTTGTGTTGTTACACACACCCGTCGGGGGAATCGTCGACGAGGACGACCGAATCCAGGACGGGATCGACGATACCAAATCGATCGTCAACGCTGACCAGCCGGCCTGGACGGTCTTCGCACCGATCCCCAGGACGACGGATCGATACTATGTGTTCGCGGCCGAAACCGCGGCGGGCGATCGCATCGATGTCTACAACGAGCGGCCGTTGACCTACGATCGCCCCGGCGACGAGCTACAGCTGCAGTACGACACCTATCGCGAACGGTTTTTCATGAACAGCGTCCGGCGAGGTACCGACGGCGATAGCGACGGCATCCACACCGAACTGGCCGAGTACTACTGTACCACCTGGGCCGAGGAACACGACGTCGAACTCACGCAGCTGAACATGTACATGGTCTCCGAAGATGTCACGATGGATACCATCACCGAACGAGACGAGCGCGACACCCGAATCTCGGAGTTGTACCAGTACAGTTGTGACGATTCCGAACCCGAGACAATTCAGCCGCCCGAAAGGTAGCGCCGCCTCGAGCACCAACCGACCGCGACCGGAACGCTGAATTCGGTCCCAGCCCTACTCTTCGTCACCCGAATGGCACAGGAACGCTCGGACACCGACGCGGACGTGCCGGCCGACGAACCGATCGTCCTCTTCGACGGCGTCTGTAACCTCTGTACCGGCTTCGTCCAGTTTTTGATCCCGCGAGACCCCGAGGGTCGCTTTCACTTCGCCTCCCTGCAATCGGACATCGGCGACCAGTTACTCGAGCGCCACGACCTCGAGCGCCACGGCCTGGACTCGATCGTCCTGATCGAGGGCGACGACATCTACGTCAAGTCGGCGGCCGTCGTCCGTATCGCGAGTATTCTCGGCGGTATCTACGCGCTCGCCCGTCCGCTCGCCTATCTTCCGCGCCGGCTCCGCGACTGGGGGTACGACATCGTCGCCGCTAACCGGTATCGGATTTTCGGCCAGAAAGACCAGTGTATGATGCCAAGCGAGGACGTCCAGTCACGGTTTCTGGACTAAGCCCCGATTTTCGCTCGATGGTGGCCCTGGCTACCGGAGCGTGTTCAACGTCTCGCTGGCTTCGCGGGCAGCCTCGAGACACGCTTTCGCGTACCG
The DNA here is from genome assembly GCF_006543045.1 of Salinadaptatus halalkaliphilus. Classification (GTDB taxonomy): domain Archaea; phylum Halobacteriota; class Halobacteria; order Halobacteriales; family Natrialbaceae; genus Salinadaptatus; species Salinadaptatus halalkaliphilus. The sequence goes on from NZ_RBZW01000016.1 coordinate 47,681, forward strand.
CGGATCGTCGGCCGCCGCGGCTTCGGCCGCGAAGTGTTCGAGGGCCTGCTCGAGCGACTGCCGGGCATCCCCAGTGTCGGTATCGCCCGCCGTCGGCTGTCGTTGTCGTCGATCCGTCGATCGCTCCGGCGATCGGTCGTCGCGCTGTGGGTTCGACGAAGCGGCGGCATCCGGGATTTGACTCGTGGTCGACGGCTGTTCACCCGCTCGCGACTCCCCTCTGACCGCGTCTTCGGCGTCGGTCGTCGCCCCGGTCTGTCGCGACCGTGGGTCCGGCGCTTGGGCACCGTCGTCTGCCGGCCGCCGGGCATCGGCCGACTGCGTCGGTTGCGTATCGGCCGACTCTGCTGGCTGTGATTCGTTCACATCGTCCGTAGACGCCCCCTCGTCGCGTTCGTCGGCGGCGGGCTGGGCCTCGAGGTCGGTCCCCGAGACGGCGTCAGGGTTGCCGTGACAGCTCGGACAGAACGTCGTCCCGTCCTGCTGAAAGAGCGGGTCGCCGCACGTGCCACAGTGGGAGTTGGTCATCGTCGCCCCCTTGAGCAGAAGATCGCTCATCCGCTGGGTCGCCTGCCGTTCGGCCTGGTCGCGTTCGTACTTCTCCCGAAGCTTCTCGCGTTCGGCTTCCTTGTCGAAGTCACTCATACTCGTCTAGAGGAGGTTCTGCGTCGAAAAGGCTACGACACCGATTCGCCTGCTGCAGACGATCGTCGGAATCGAACTCGTGACCGTCACTCGAGTGCCCGTTCGACGGCGTCGACGGCGTTGGTTGCCTGCTCGCGACGGTCGCTGGGGAAAATGCCGATCGTCTCCCCGCCTTCGGCTTTCGCGCCCCGGCAGACGGCTTCCATCGTGGCGCCCCGACTCCCACAGACGACCGTGTATCCTCGAGCCAGCGGTTCGCATCACTATGATCGATTCGGTCGTCCTGGCCGTCGAATCGGCGATCGATTTCGACGAATGGCCACTTGTGAACTACCCCACCCTACTCACTCGCGGCTATCGCCGCTCGTTCCTTGAGGATAGCGTGAGACCGACGGTCTCACGGACCATGCGAACGGGCGCTTCGCGCCCGTGAGCAGATGGGGGTTCCTGTGTCAACGACGGCACTTGCAGGCACTACTTCCCGACGAAGTAGCCCTGCAGAGGTTCCAGTCTCAGCAGGCGTTGATTCGGCCAGTTCCTGACCTACTCCCGACTTGTCTTCACCCACTCCCAGTTCAAGCACTCCGAGACGCTGTACCTCTAACGCAGCGTTCTGGTCCCTATCAGTCTCAAACCCACATGATGGGCACGAATGCTCTCGAACCCACAACGGCTTCTCAGTCTCCACACCACACTGCACACATCGCTTCGTCGTTCCCTCGGGTGGGACAAGCAAGACGTGACAACCGTTTTTGTCGCCGAAACGTTCGAACGTTTTCAGCGTCTCGTACCACGACATCGACGCGACATTCCGACTGTTCCCGTTCTGTTGCATCATACTACCGACGTTCAAGTCTTCGAGGAACACAGCGTCGTATCGTTGCGTGTATGCGTTGGCAAGAGCTTCTCGATACGCTAGGCGCTTGTTCGATAATCGCTCGTATGCTCTTGCCAAGCGTTGGCGAGCCTTATTCCAATTGTTTGACTCGCGTTCCTTGCGAGACACAGCTTGATGTCGTGTCTCGATGCGTTCACGGTCTCCAGTCTCATCTAACGGTGCAAACGCCCGCCCGTCAGAATCGTGGATGAACTTCGTGATACCGAGGTCAATACCGACGGTGTCTTTTATGTCGATGTCTTCGACGGCGGGTTTCTCGGGATAGTCAGCATCGTATTCGACCATGATACTGACTGTCCAGTCACCTGTTTTCTGCTTCTTCAGGATGACTTCCTTGATAGTCGCGTCATCTGGCAGTGGTCGGTGAAAATTCAGGTGGAACGTGCCGATCTTCGAGAGTTTGACCGTAGCGTGGTTAGTCCGGCCCGTGTTACTATCCACGTCAAAGCCAGACTGGTTGTACGTGATGCTACGGTAGTCTCGCGGTGCTTTCCACTTGAGTTCACCAACGTCGAAGCCGCGTTCTTCGAGCGATTCGAGGATGCTTTCACCGTTCTTGATTCGGCGTACAGCCATCTGGAGGCACTTCGAGTACACGTCGCTCCACTCAGTCCACTCACGCTTCCACTGTGGGAGCTTGTTCTGCATCGTAGTGTAGGAGGGTTTGTCGTACTCAGGAGCGGGTTTGTACTCTTGTGTGAGTGCGTGGTTGTATACTTCTCGGCAGGTTTGAATCGAGTGCCATGCACTCTCGGCAGTCGAAGTGTCCTTGGGCTCGGCAGCGTATTTGAACGCTTCTTCGACCACTATTTTCACGTTGTAAATGTCTGTATTTGAATGTTTTGGTTAGACTAAGTGACGGCTGTATCCCCGCCCTACTCACTCCCTGCGGTCGCTCCTTGAGGACGGGGACTTAGCCTGCAACAGTTAATCCATAACGAAAGAACATTGTTCATAGGCCGATACGATATCGACATCTGCCGTATCAACCATCGTCACTGCCCGGCGTTCGTTCTAATTCCGACGGATTTAACGCACGGGCAGGCGCAGTTTTACGTGGTATGACGAAAGTTAGCGTGGTCGGCGCGGCCGGAACGGTCGGGGCCGCCGCAGGCTACAACATCGCGCTTCGTGACATCGCGGACGAACTCGTCTTCGTGGACATCCCGGATCAGGAAGATACCACGATCGGGCAGGCTGCAGACGCCAACCACGGCGCAGCCTACGACTCGAACACGACGATTCGGCAGGGGGACTACTCGGCAACGGAAGGATCGGATGTCGTCGTCATCACCGCCGGCATTCCGCGCCAGCCGGGCCAGACTCGCATCGATCTGGCCGGTGATAACGCACCGATCATGGAGGACATCGGCTCCTCGCTGGCGGAGTACAACGACGACTTCATCACCGTCACCACCTCGAACCCCGTCGACCTGCTCAACCGCCACCTCTACGAAGCAGGCGATCGTGCACGCGAGCAAGTGATCGGCTTCGGCGGCCGACTCGACTCCGCTCGCTTCCGATACGTCATCTCCGAACGCTTCGACGCGCCCGTCCAGAACGTCGAAGCGACGATCCTCGGCGAGCACGGCGACGCGCAGGTCCCCGTCTTCTCGAAGGTCCGCGTCGACGGCCAGGACCTCGAGTTCGACGACGAGGAGAAGGAAGAACTCCTCGAAGAACTCCAGACCTCCGCAATGAACGTCATCGAAAAGAAAGGCGCCACCGAGTGGGGGCCAGCCACCGGCGTCGGCCACATGGTCGAAGCCATCATCCGCGATACCGGCGAAGTGCTGCCCGCAAGCGTCACACTCGAGGGCGAGTTCGGCCACGAGGACACCGCTTTCGGCGTTCCCGTCAAACTCGGTTCCAACGGCGTCGAGGAGATCGTCGAGTGGGATCTGACCGAGTTCGAGCGCAACCAGCTCGGCGAGGCCGCCGAGAAGCTCTCGGATCAGTACGACAAGATCTCGTAAGCAGCTTCCGACCCGTTTTACAGCCGGTAGCGGTCAGTGTCGACAGCTACCGCTGTCGAACGCGAACCTCGAGCGGCCCCGGATCGAGCGTCACACCCAGCGACGGCTCGAGCGAGTCAGTGACGCGGTCGAACTCGACGTGGCGGACGATCGTCGCGAGTGCGAGTTGCAACTCGAGCATCGCGAATCGCATCCCCAGGCAGTGTCGCGGCCCGCCGCCGAAGGGAAAATAGGCGTATTCGGGTCTGTCTGGAGCCGACTCGAGCGTTCGCTCGCCGCTCGAGCTGTCGCCGTCTGCGAGCCAGCGTTCGGGTCGAAACGTCTCGGGCTCGTCCCACCAACGGTCGTCGCGCTGGATGCCGTAGACCGACAGCTGCAGCGTCGTCCCGGCCGGGACGCGATACCCGGACAGGACCATCTCTGTCTCGGGTTCTCGATAAACGCCCGTAATCGGCGGATAGAGTCGCATCGTCTCCCTGACGACGGCCTCCGTATAGACCAGATCATCGAGATCGTCGAGTCCGGGATCACCGTCGTCACAAACCGCCTCGAGTTCCCGATCGAGTTCGGCTCGTACGTCAGGCCTGCCAGCGACGAGCCAGCACGCGACCGCCAGTGCCATCGCGGTCGTCTCGTGGCCGGCGAAGAGAAAGGTGACGAGCTGGTCTCGAACTTCGTCGGGAGAGGGCCGAGCGCCGTCGGGATACTGTGCGCCTGCGAGTACGGAGAGCAGATCGTCGCCGCTCGCGTCCGTCTCGCGTCGTCTCGCCACCAGATCGTCGACGAGGGCCTCGAGTGCCGCCATCGACGCCTCGTACTCGCGTTCGACACGATCGGGAAACCAGGACGGCAGTAGTGAGCCGATCGCTAGCCGTCGTGGCGACGCATACGTCTGGATAGCAGTCACCGTTCGCCTGACGGTTTCGGCGCCCTCGTCCTCGAGCGGGAGATCGAACAGCGTGCGGGTGAGCACGCGGAGGGTGTACGTCGCCATCGCGTCTCGGAGTGCGACGGTTTCACCGTCATCTAACTCCTCGAGGAGGGGTATCACTTCTGCGACCATCTCGTCGGCGTAACCGTAGACGCGATCCGGCGTGAACGACGACTGGAGCAACTGTCGCTGCCGTCGCCACTGTTCGCCTTCGGTGAAGGCGACGCCTTCGGGTGCGACGAGTTCGCCAAAGTCGGTCTCGAACTCCCCCTTTCTGACCTCGTCGGCCCGCGAGACGAGCACCGTCTCGACTGCATGCGGGTCGAACAGGAGCGCGGCATCGTCGCCGTAGGCCTCGTAGGAGACGACGTCGCCGTAGGCCCTGGCGGACTCGACGAATCCGAGCGGATCGCGGCCGATCGAGAGCGTGTTCCCCAGCAGCGGCAGCCCTCGTGGTCCCGGGGGCAGGTCTGCGCTCGAGCGGTCGGTCGTCGTCGACTGCTCCTCGGACTGCGGTGAGTGTGTCTCGGTCATAGCTGGGAGAACGGCAGCCACTAATGTCGGCGTGTTCCCGAATTGGTGAACTTCTTTATATTGAAACGTGACGGTGTACTATGCAATCGACGGATCTAACGCTGCGCTTACCGGACCGGATGCAACTGCCCATCCCCCGTCCGGATTCGGCACTCGAGTTCCAGCGCGAGGAACTGCTCTCCTGGCACGTCGACTCCAAGACTGACCGCGTTCGATTCCTCTCGCTGATCGTCGGTGACCGCGAGGCGATCGAAGCGACGGCGCTCGATCTCGAGGTCGTCCACCGGTTCGATCTCACGCCGATCGACAAGGACACGTTCTACGCCTACGCCGTGATGGATGTCCGCGGTGCTGATGCGACCCTGATGGCGGCGTTCGACGATCCCGGTCTGGTGATCGTGCCGCCGATCGTCTACACCGGTCGCGAGCGCGTTCACGTTACCGTCCTCGGTGAATCCGACGCACTGGCGGGGCTGCTCGAGCGATTCCCCGAAGATGTCGGCGTCGAGGTCGAGCGGGTAAGCGACCACCAGCACCGCGCCGAGACGCTCGCGGGGCGACTGACGGCCCGTCAGTTCGAGGCGATGGCGACCGCTCGAGAACTGGGATACTACGACGTGCCGCGCTCGGCGTCGCTGGCCGAGGTTGGGGCGACTCTCGAGTGTTCCGAGAGTGCGGCCTCGACGCTGTTGCGGACGGTCGAATCGGAACTGGTGGACGCGGCGTTAGGCCGGTAGCGACGACCGGTCTATCGAATCGATCTCAGGGAATAATCTGCTCGTCGTCGTCGTAAATCGTGATCGCGTCGACGGGACACGTCCGGGCGGCGAACTTCGCGTCGAGTTCCGCATCGTCTGGTACCTCACGGGCGAAAACGCCGTCTTCGCTCTCCTCGCTGTCCTCGAGCACTGCTTTCCCTTTCGATTTGTCCTCCGTGAAGGCGTCCCACTCGGCGACACACTGGAACATCCCGATACAGGTGTCCTCGTCGTATTCGACTCGCATACGCGGCCGTTGGGTCGATGGGGCTAAAGCACTGACGGGGCGGGCTCGAGCGCGGGTGCGAGGGTGGGACGTGGATTTCGGGGCAGATACGAAGGAACGTTTTTTTGAACGCCCGTGAAACGACGACGAACGGAATGGTTGCACTGTCGTTCGCGCTTCTGGTCGGGACTGCTATCGTCACCTGTCTGTTCATGGCGTGGGTGCTCGGTGCAAACAGTAACTCGCCGCCGTTTGCGCCTGCCATCGGTGCGAACGCGATTTCGACGATGCAGGCTGCGTTCGTCATCGGACTGCTGGCCGCTGCCGGCGCACTGATGCAGGGCGGAAGCATCTCGGAGACCATCGGCGCGGATCTGATCGACGGCGTCACGATCACCCCGCTTGCGGCGACCGCGGGGCTGTTGACGGCGGCGACGTTCATGGCGGTCGGCATCTACACCCGCTATCCGATCCCCGCGGCGTTTGCGACGACCGGCGCGATGGTCGGCGTCGGACTCTCGCTTGGCGGCGATCCCGCGATGGCGACCTACCAGCGTCTCGGCACGTTCTGGATTCTCGTACCGTTTATGTCCGGCGGGCTGGCCTACGCGACAGCCGTCACGCTGCGTCGCGACGATATCCCCGAATCGGTCGGCGTTCCCCTCCTTGCGGGTATCGTCGGCGCAATCGTCGCGAACGTCCGACTCGGCGTCGTGCCGGATCCGGTCGCCGATCAGGGTACACTCGCTCGTTTTCTCGCCTCCCAGTTCGGCGGCGGACCGACGCTCGTGGCGGATATCTCCCTCGGCGTCGTGCTCGTGACGCTCGTCGCCGGCGGACTCGCGTTCTACTGGGTGCGACGACGGGTCCTCGTCTCCGTCGAGGACGGCATCCGATCGTTCCTGCTCGTCCTCGGTGGGATCGTCGCCTTCTCCTCGGGAGGGTCGCAGGTCGGACTCGCGACCGGCCCCCTCGAGCACCTCTTTCGTGTCGAACTCGGGCTGCCGGCCATCGCGTTGCTCGCGCTGGGTGCGGTCGGTATCCTAGCCGGCGCCTGGATGGCCTCGCCGCGGCTGCTGCAGGCGACCTCGAGGGAGTACGCGCAGTTGGGGGTCCGGCGGTCGATCGCGGCGCTGGTTCCCGGGTTCATCATCGCGCAACTAGCGATCGCGCTCGGCATTCCGATCTCGCTCAACAATATCATCCTCTCGGGAGTCATCGGCGGCGGTCTGGCCGCGGGTTCGGCCGGCGTCTCTCGGCGCAAAATCGCGTTTACCGTCTCCTTCTGGCTGTTTACGCTCGGCAGTTCGATCGCCGTCGGCTACGGGTTCTACCAACTGCTCGCGCTGGCGCTTGGCGGGTGAGGCGAAATATTACTCCGCGGGCGACACGAGATAACTACCGCCGACGGCGACGATGCCGACGAAGACACCGAAGATGCCGATAGGCGGGGAGACGACTGCGAGTGCCCCGCCGAATATCAGTAGACCGACACCAACTCGCCAGGCGATCGACTGCGGGTCGTAGCCACAGTGGGGACATGCCTCGGCGTCTCGCGGAATCTCTTCCGTGCACCGACTGCAAAAATAGGCTGGCTTCATTCGTCGTCACTCGAGTACCGTCACCGGACGCGCAGTTCGGTCGACGACGGTCGTCGCGACTCCGCGACCGAGCAACCGTCCGACGAACCCGCTCGAGGTGGTTCCGTGACCGTGCATGACGACGTGGTCGACATCCGCCTCGCTCGCGTACCGTGGAATCTCGTTCCCGGGCCGGCCGTCGACGACCGCGACTCGAGCGCGCTGTTGGGCATCTCCGACCGACTCGAGGAGCCCCGCCACGCGCTCGCGGGCCGCCTCGGTGCGTTCGTCCTCGCGCTCGAGGATTCCCCCCTCGCTGAGCGGTGCATCGAGTGGCGTTACGACGGCGAGAACGGTCACGTCCGCGTCGGGAAACGTCTCGAGAGCGTAGGAGAGAGCCTCCTCCTCGCGCGGACGGCCGAGCGTCGGAACGAGGACGTGGGCGGGATCGGCCATACGGCCGTGTTCGACCGGGACCCTCATTGGTCTGTCGCCGCGTTCCGTCGTGTCGATGTGTAGTGGTTGCGGAATCGCTATCGGTCGGCGGTTTCGTTTCGACGACGGGACGATTGGCGAGGGGACACTCTGGCGCCTTACCCCAGGACCCAACCGAAGTCGCTCGCGCAGGTGTGACCGCCGCCACCGCCGCCGTCCTCGAGCGTAATCCGGTGTTCCTGTCCGCGATTCCCGCAGTCGATCGTCCGCGTCGATTCGTGGGTCCGATCCGCGCCGCGTTCGACGACGTAGATCGTCATCTCGCCGTGTTCCCAGTTCTCGAGCGTGGTCGTGACGGTTTCGTCGGGCTCGACGACGATCTCCTGGTGACCGACGTCGTCGACGAGCCTGACGTTCTGGTGACCGCGCGGCCAGACGAGATCGGCGAGCGTCACCAGCCGCCGGTCACCGTCGGCGGTCGTCACTTCGAAGTTGAGATAGCCGGCAGCGTCCGCATCCGCGACGGTGTAGGCGCTCACGTAGTAGGTGTCGTCGTCCTCGCTTTCGACCGTCAGCTCGGGGGCTGGATCGCCGGGAACGTCGGTCAACCCGACGAGCGAGACGGCCAGGAGGGTGAGAGTCAGGAGGGCTGCGAGGCGGCGCGAAATCATACCTGATCGCTGTCGCTGCACCGACAAAAATACGTCCGTTTTCCAGCCGTACTGACATCTCGACCGACGGCCTCACCGAAGTCCAAGCGCGAACCTGCCCGAGACCGACCGATACTGGCCCGGTCGAGATCGGCCAGCCACGAACAGATCGGTAGACACATAACGTGTAGCCGAGACGACACGGGACGAGCAATGCCCTCCAGACGTCAGCTCATCGTCGGAGTCGGGAGCGCACTCGCCGGCGGGACCACACTGGTTTCGAGTGCGACACCGCCGACGGCGGCGACGGCTTCGTCCACAGTGGTGCAGTCGACGACAGCAACGCCGTCAGCGGCGGACTCGAGCGATTCGTCTCTCGAGTGGCCGATGGCCGGATACGATCTCGCCGGCACTGGCTACAATCCCGACGCCTCGGGGCCCAGCGACGACGTCGAGATCGTCTGGGAACACGACGCGACGGACTGGTTTCGCGGCGCTGCGCCGCCGATCTTGCTCGATGGCACCCTCTATGCCGCCGGCGACGGACTGGTCGCGCTTGAGGCCGAGACCGGCGAGGGGCTGTTTGGCGTCCGCGGCCCCTACACCTCGAGTCTCGCTCAGGTGGCTGCAGACGCCTATCGAACGGAGACGCTCGCGGCGACTGCGACCAGCGGCATCTACGGGCTGAACGCCGGCGGCGGCCTCGAGGTGCCGTTCCTCGAGACCCGCGTTGGGGCCCACCGCTGGACCGGCCCTGGGCATCACCCACGCGGGCCCAGTATCGGTCCCCACCCGTCGATCGACCCTCGCCCATCGGTCGATCCCGTTGCCACCGATGGCACCGTCTACGCGCCCGTCCACGGGACGAACGATCTCGTCGCGGTCGACGCGAACGACGGGAGCGCGCACTGGCGGATCACCCACCACGAGGACGACCCGGTCAGCGTCTCCTTCGCCCGGCCAGCCATCCGCGATGGCCTGCTGTTCGTCGCCAACTGGCCCTACCAGGTGACGGCCTACGATCGCACGGACGGCGCTCTGGAGTGGCGACGCGAACTCGAGGACCAGATGCAACTCTCTACGGTCGCGACGGAGGCTGGCGTCGTCGTCACCTCGCGAAACGGCGTCACTCTGCTCGATCGTGCCACCGGCGATACCGTCTGGCGTCGGGACCTCGAGGGGAACGCGACCGACGGAACCGCAGCCGTCGCCGACGGGACGATCTTCCTGAGCGACGGCCGCGAGACGTTCTACGCGCTCGACCTCGAGTCGGGCGAGCAACGGTGGTCGGCCCCCTTCGAACGGGAGACGACCCCCGTCGTCGCCGACGGGGTGGTCTACGCCGTCGAACACGGCGCACGACTCGTCGGGTTCGATGCCGACACCGGCGAGGAACGGTTTCGATACGAACCACCGGAGGTACCGCTGTCGCCGCCGATCGTCGGTGACGGCGTGTTGTACGCGGTCAACCGGGAGCGGATTGTCGCTCTCGAAGAAGTCGAGTAGCGTCCGGACACGATTCGTTTGCAGGCCGACTCGACATCACCGTCGAGCGCGAAGGTCCTCCATGGCCGATCCCGAGCGCGACGCGGTCGAGCAGGTGGAGACGTTCGCCGAGCAGGCACGCCGACGCGCCGATCTCGAGCGCGAGGCCCTCGAGTGGGCGATTGACGAACTCGAAGCCAGGATCGACGCGACGGGTGTCGACCTCGACCCGTTGCTCGAGTACGCCCGCCGGAGTCGCGAGAGTTTGCCGGATCGCCACGACCGTGCCTACGAGGCGATGGCCGACATCTTCGACGTCGATGGCGAGGTCTACGAGACCTACGTCTTCGCATTTGCCGAACTCTGCGAGGAGCTAGCCGAGGGAGACGGACGCTCGGAGAAACATCCACAGGGGTGTACGAACGCGCTCGTCTCGGAGCCGAAACTCGACCTCGAGAGCGGCGCTTCCGGTCCGTTGGTGCTCAAGAACCGGGATATCTCGGGACGCGGCGTGCGGCCGAAGTCGGTCGTCGAGCAACCCTCGATCGACGACTACTACGGCTTTCTGACCGTCGATACCTGCGGGACGATCTCCCTTTTCAAGGGCGTCAACGACCAGGGATTGGTCACGGCCAACACCTACATCGAGAGCGAACGCGACGACGTCGAGCCCGAACACCAACTCCGAAACGGGACCGTCATCCGCGTCATCTTGGAAGAGTGTGCGACGGTCGGCGAGGCTCGGACGGTCCTCGAGTCCTACCCGACGCGGCGATTGAGCGGGCAGACGCTGTTTCTGGCCGACGAGACCGACGCCGTCTTGCTCGAGGTCGATCCCGTCGCCGAACGCATCGCGGTCGACGACGAGCCCGTCGTCGTCCGGACGAATCACTTCGTCCACTCCCGGTCGACCCAGACCGAGAGTTCCACGCTGCGGCGCGAGCGCGCGCTCGATCTCTTCGAGCGCGACGACCGATTCGGGCCCGACGACCTCTGGACCGTCGCCCAGGACCACGAACACGGTCCCGGGGACGACTCGATCTGTCGCCACCCCGAGCCCGAGACCGACGCCCCTTACGCGTTCGGCCAGCTAACGACGGCCAGTACGGCCATCTTTCGAGGGGGCTCGCCGAGGATCGACGTCGCGCTCGGTAACCCCTGCGAGCGCGAACGAACACGCTGTGCGTTCGGCGAGGACATCCCAGCCGACCTTCGGACGGGTACGCGGTGGCTCGAGCAGGTGTAGTCGATCGTCACCGACGGCGGGACCCACGCATTGTCGCCAGCGTCGCTTTTTTCGTTGATGACGACGACGAACGATTATGGAGACGATCACGTTCGGCACCGACGGCTGGCGGGCGACGCTCGAGGAGTTCACCGCGCCACGCGTTCGGATGGTCGGACAGGCGGTCGCGACGTATCTACAGGACGAGGGGCTCGAGGGGACCCTCGCGATCGGCTACGACGCCCGCGAGAGTTCCCGCGGATTCGCCGAGGAACTGGCGCGCGTACTGTGTGCGAACGGGTTCGACGTGATCGTGCCCGAACGCGATCGGCCGACGCCGCTGGTGGCCCACGCCATCGTCGATCGGGGCCTCGTCGGCGGGTTCGCGATCACCGCCTCGCACAACCCGCCGGAGTACAACGGCGTGAAGTTCATTCCCGCCGACGGCGCGCCGGCCCTGCCCGCGGTCACCGACGCCATCGCGAATCGACTGGCCGAACCCGATCCGTTATCCGACTCCGAACACGGCAGCGTTCGCGAGGTCGACCTCGCCACCCCCCACGCCGACGCCGCCCTCGAGTTGGTCGAGGATGTCATCGGCGGTGCAGACGCCGCCGGTTTCGCCGAGAGCACGGACCTCGCCGACCTCACTGTCGCCTACGACGCCATGCACGGCAGCGGCCGCGGGACGACCGACGCGCTCCTCGAGCGCGCCGGTGTCGCCGTCGAGCGCCTGCGCTGTGAGCGCGACCCCGAGTTCGGCGGCGGCGCGCCAGAGCCAGCCCCCGACAATCTCGAGGGGCTGATCGACCGTGTCACCGACGACGAGACTGCACCGACGCTTGGCATCGCGAACGACGGCGACGCCGACCGAATCGCCATCGTCACCCCAGAACGGGGCTATCTGGACGAGAACCTCTTCTTCGCCGCGCTGTACGACGCCCTCCTCGAGAGCGATTCCGGGCCGGTGATCCGAACCGTCTCGACGACCTACCTGATCGACCGCGTCGCCGAGGCCCACGACGAGGCCGTCCACGAGGTACCGGTCGGCTTCAAGTGGGTCGCCGAGGCGATCGCCGACCACGACGCGCTCGTCGGCGGCGAGGAATCGGGCGGGTTCACGATTCGAGGACACGTCCGCGAAAAAGACGGCGTCCTGATGGCGCTACTCGCAGCGGTGTTACACGCCGACGAACCGCTCGACGAGCGGGTCGACCGGCTGCTGGCAGCGCACGGCACCGTCGTCCAGGACAAAACCAGCGTCGCCTGCCCGGACCACGAGAAAGCACAAGTGCTAGCCGCCCTCGAGGACGTCATCCCCGAGGACGTCGCCGGCGTCGGCGTCGAGGAGGTCAACACCGCCGACGGCTTCAAGCTCCAACTCGCCGACGGCTCGTGGCTCCTGATCCGCCCCAGCGGGACCGAGCCCGTCCTCCGGGTCTACGCCGAGGCGACCGACGAGGACCGGGTCGAGGCGTTGCTCGAGGCCGGCGAGGAACTGCTCGAGGCGCTGCTGTGATACGGATTGTTGTAGCGTTTTACCGGTGATCACCCGGACGGGGTCGGTGATCACCGGTAAAGAACTACAACGGTCCGTATGAGGGGGTCCCGTACTACCCAGCAGTGACGATTCGACCGTACAGTCTTCGTGCGATCATCAGCAGATGGTAGCACGGCTTCTTTATTCAAAGGTAGTCCTGAAACGTGACCTTCCGATTCAGTAAGTAGGTGTGAATCTAACGCGCTCACTTCTATCAGTAATGGGGATGTTAGGAAGCCGTATCGAATACACAGCGAATGACATCCCTCTCGGTGTGAAGCCGAGATTTCCCGAGTCAATCGAATCGAAGATTCGCGTAGGTCACAACCCACCGATTGAGATCCTAACGCACCTAGTACCCTCCCAAGCGTCGACTGCTGGGTCGAACCGACACCCGCCAACTGGTTCGACCCAGCAGTGCAGGCTTGGGAAGCCACTAGCACGCTCACGCACCCACTTTGTCGACCTGGTACCACTCGCCGTCCCAACTAAGGAAATACTCGAACACACATCGGATGGTCAAGAGGCCAAAACCCGGGTAGACCAACGGGACCAGCGCCAGCGCCGGCGTTAGCTCGGCGACGTGGCCCTGCCGAACGTCGTGGGCGAGAACGGGAACAATCGTCAACGCGATTGCCACGAATGGCAGCAGGAAGAACAATTCGAGGTCGAGCACCAGCAGCACGAGGACCTTGGCGGCGAGTGCGACCAAGAAAACACTGGTTGCGAGACTGGAGACGATCCGGAGCGTTGATAGCTTCCCCCGAAGCCCACCGCGATCGTATCTGCCTGTAATGGCTTTGAAAAAGACCTCGATGTGGCCCAGTCGCCATCGCTTGCGCTGGCCCCAGAGATCGCCGAGATCGTGGGATGCTTCCATCTCGTTTGTAATGTTCCGTGATTGGCGAACGGATAAGCCTGCTCGGAAGCACTTGTGCGCGAAGTCGATGTCCTCAGTCAGCAATTTGTCGAGGCCGTCAACGGTCTCGAAGGCCTCGCGAGTGAACGCCGAGGACGAACTCCGGCAGTAGGTGAACCCTAGTGGCTCAACGAGCTTGTAGCCGGCGTGAAGGAGCAAGCGCTCACAATAGGCCAGCGCCTCGACCGGCCCGGTTACGCGGGGGACCCGTCGGGCCTGGAAGACGTCGACGCCCTCCTCGGTGAGGTGGTACATCGCAGTGGGGATGAAGTCAGGGTCGATCCGTTCGTCGACGTCAAAGGCCGCAAAGTAATCGGCCTCCAGCCGCTCGACGGCATCATTAATTGCACCAGCTTTCGAACCGGGGTCGCCGTTGACCAACACCTGGACGTTTGGGTACTCGGCATACTCGCGGGCGGCCGATAACGTCGGTTCGTCGTTGGGTTCGCCCACGATAGCGATCTCGATATTGTGGTAGTTCGAGGCCAGCAGCGTCTCGACGCTCTCGCCGATCACGTTGGCGTCTTGATACGCGGGGAGGATCGCGGCGACCGGAGGGCCGTCTAGCACGCGCTCGTCGGGATCACGTCCGCTGTAGACTTCCCGAGCGAGCATCACCCCGCTCACCGTCACCAGCACCGAGAAGACGACCGTCGCTGCGACAGCGTCGATCGTGACGATCCGGACGATCACCCAGTGCAAGTCGAGCGAAATCGCTTCCCGTTGGACTCCTTCGTAGGCACCGAATGCCAGCACTGCGATGACAGCCAGCAGATAACCAGCTTGTTCGCCTGTGCTCCGGAGGCTGAAAGCCATATCAGCGATCATCCACCGTTCTGTTGTCAATCTATCGGTCACTATTTTCTGATTCAGGATCCTCCACTTATATTGTCACCAGCAGTGCTATATCAGGAGATGACTGGGTCTAATGGGGCAATCACACCAGAGATGCGGCATTCTCTAACGGTAAATTCGAACCTTTAATTTAAACGTGGAAATGATTTGAGCACACTGTTCTCGACGGTTATCGATGAGGTCGTTCGCTACTCCACCTATACTGATAGGGATTATCGTCGGCGTTCATAGCGTCCCGACCGGGAATCGAAACACGGTATCATACGGTCCGTTGTAGTTCTTTACCGGTGATCGCCGACCCCGTCCGAGCGATCACCGGTAAAACGCTACAACGATCCGTATCAATCCCTTCGAGGCACCCCATCCGGCTGGCGACGATACTCCCTATGAACGCGACTCGAGTGGCGACTGTCGGAAAGTCCACTAGGCCGGCGTCGACGGCCGAAAGAGCCGTCAGGCTGCGTTTGCCGGGCCCGTCTTTACCCGACGTGAACGCGAGTATCGATCCATGAGCGAACGGGACCGCGAGGCGGCCGCCCACATGGAACTGACGCCGGACTCGTGGCACCAGACCGACGACGGGAACTACTACATCGACTGCCCGGAGTGTGGCTCGGCGGCGACGCTGATGAACGTCGTCGATCGCGGCCGGTGTAACGGCTATCTCGACCAGCAGGAAGACGAGACCGAACTCGAGGAGGAGGCGATGGACTGTACGGCGAAACTCTGGCTCGAGCTCGGCTACACGTCCGATCCCGGTGAGACGCCGAGCGACGACGCCGCCGGCGAGTCCGAAGGCGCCGCAGAAACAGACGAGGGTGTTCCCGCATCGGACCAGCCCCCAGGCAACGACGGGACGGTCTCCGAAGAACAGGCCGACGGCGAGTAACTGTCTCGAGCAACGAGGCGGGTTAGTCGTCTGCCGTCTGTGACTCGAGAAACCCGAGCAGCCGATCGTTCACGTCTCGAGAGCGCTCGATGAAGGCGAGATGGCCGGCATCGTCGATAGGGACGAACTCGCCCCGCGGGAGTCCGCGAGCGAGCTCCCGTCCCGCCTCGAGCGCGACGATGTCGTCGTCGGTCCCGTGGAACACCCGCGTCGGCTGGTCCACCTCGAGCAGCCGATCGGACAGGTCGATGTCCGCCAGCGCCTCGCGCTGGGCGGTCCAGCCCGCTCGGTCGGCGTCACCGTCGGCACGCCAGTCGACGATCCCCTCGCAGACGTCGGGGTGTTCCCGGCGGAACGTCTCGGAGAGGCCCGCCGACAGCGAGTCCCGAATCGCCTCGCGGTCGTCGGGCGGTGCCCACAGCGACTCGAGATCGATCCCCGACCCTCGGGATGCCGTCCCGAACAGCGTCAGCGACTCGACGCGGGCAGTCGTCCGAGCGGCCTCGAGCGCGAGCAGTCCACCGAGTCCCGTCGCGACGAGGTGGCCGCTTCGGGCGTCACAGGCGGTGAGGACGGCCTCGAGGTCGGCGACGAGCGTCTCGAGGTCGTACGGACCGGACGGAGCATCGGAGCGGCCGGTGCCCCGTAGGTCCCAGACGACGGCTTCGTAGGGGCCGGCGACGGCCGCGTGTTGCCACCCCCAGAGCCAGCCACCGAGGCCGACTTCGGGGACGAAGACGACGGGGACGCCAGCGCCCTCACGGTCGTAGTACAGCGAGACGGAGCCGTTCGTGGCGGTCGGCATACTCGGTCTGAGCAGACGGAGCAAGGCGATAGTTTCGGTTCCGCGAGCGACCGTCGGCGGTCAGACGAACTATGGTACGTCGTTGCCGGTGCAACCGCGACCGTCTTGCGCTGTCCCGGGAATCGTTACAGTAGACCGTATCAGTCTTCGAATGACTCGGGTTTTC
The DNA here is from genome assembly GCF_006543045.1 of Salinadaptatus halalkaliphilus. Lineage (GTDB taxonomy): Archaea > Halobacteriota > Halobacteria > Halobacteriales > Natrialbaceae > Salinadaptatus > Salinadaptatus halalkaliphilus. Next base: position 64,198 of record NZ_RBZW01000016.1, read on the forward strand.
GGACGATTGTGGTGTATACGTCGGGTGCACAGTACCAGCCGGCGTCGATCATCGCATCGATCGTCTCACGTGCGGTATCCGGAGCAATAGCACCGCGTTTCGCACACAGCACGACGAGGTAGGCCGTCCCGCGTGTCTCGATATCCTCGATGTCTGCGACTCGCCGTCCGGCAGTTTCGTCCATTACAGCGACCCCCTCGTTCGAGGCGGCACAGGTAAGTGCTGTGACATCGGCATCGCTAACGGTTGGATTCCCCCGCAATCGATCTGCAAGCGGCGAGTCGTCGACGGAAACGAGGTCGAACCGCCCGTCCTCGACGGACTGTTCGATCCGACGTGCGTCGGGATACCCCGCTTCGAGACCGGTCGTGACGACTTCCTCGTATACGAGATCGGGAATACAGCAGCAACCCTCGAAAGTCGACACGAGCCGTAGCTGCTCGACTTTCGCGAGGTAGATGAGCGCCGTTGCGTCGAAGACCCACATTAGAGGTCGTCGAGATCCGCTTCGAGGTGCTCACTCGAGACCCAGGTCACGTCTCGCTCGTCGGCGAGGACGGCGAATTCCCACGTCGACAGCCCCGCGATGTCGGCTGCTTGTGTGAACGTCACCTCGCCAGCTTCGAGACGATCGAGAGCCTGTTCGCGACGCCACTCCGCGAGCCCGTCGGCGAGCAACTTCCGAACGGCTGTACTCCGGTCGAGACGCTCTTCGTCGAGATACTCCTGGAGTTCGGCCTCGAGATCGTCCGGTACGCGTGCCGAAATCGTCCCCATGTTTGCATCGTATACAAGCGTTCCGTCGAAGCGATTCCCGCTCGAGAGCCGTCGCGGTTCGAAACGGCCGAGACATACCGACACTGATCGGAAAGAGAACGAACAGGTTGCTGTGTCGAGATCGAGCGGTATCACGCGGCGGGAATCGCAGCCGTCGGTGCTTCAGAAGTGGTGAATTGCAGATATCGGTACGTCAGGCGTCGAGAACCTGCCGGAGCACGTCGGGTGCGTCCTCGAGGGCGTCGTCCAGATCCTCGACGTTGGGGCCGCCGCCCTGTGCGAAGTCCGGCGGACCGCCGCCGCCACCGCCGACTTTAGCGGCGAGTTCACCGACGACATCGCCGGCGTTGACGGCGCTGCCGTCGGGGACGGCGACGACGAACTGGGCCCCGCCCTGGCCGCTTCCAAGCACCGCGACGCTGCCTTCTTCGGCGATGGCCGTCGCGGTTGCGCGCAGTTCGTCCATGTCGGAGTCGATGCGGTCGATCACGGCCGTTGTTTCGTCGATTTCGACCTCCTCGCCGCTCCCACCGCCGCCGGCGCGGGCCGAGGCGAGCTGTTCTTTGAGCTCTTCGATCTGCTTGCCGCGATCCTTCCACTCCTCGAAGAATCGTGCGGCCGTCTCGGGGACCTCCTCCGGGGAGACATCGAGCGTCGCTGCGGCGTCGTAGAGGGCATCCTCTTTGGTCTGGGTGGCCTCGATAGCGGCCGCTCCGGCCGCGAAGGTGATACGTTCGACGCCGTCTTGCACGCGCTCGGCGTTGAGAATCTTGATCGTGCCGATCTCGCCGGTACGGGCGACGTGGGTGCCACCACAGGCCTGGACATCCTCGTCGACGTGGATCAACCGGATCTGTTCGCCCGGCGGGATGCCGCCCTGGTAGAGGTCGAAGCCGTGGTCGGCTTCGGCATCGTGGCGGTCGGGCCACTCCTGGGTGACCGCGGTGTTTTCCATCACGATTTCGTTCGCGCGAGCTTCGATGGCTTTGACATCCTCGCGCGTGACTCGATCGTAGTGGCTAAAGTCGATTCGCGAGGAGTCGACCCCTTTCTGGGCACCAGCCTGGCGAACGTGCTCGCCGAAGTGTTCGCGAGCGGCGTGGATGACGATGTGGGTCGCCGTATGGTGTCGCATGAGTTGGCGACGCCGGCCGCCGTCGACCTGGCCGTTGACGAACTCGCCTTTGCCAAGCCGGTCGTCGGTCCGATGGCAGATGACGCCGTCCTGGATCTGGACATCGACGACGTCGACAGTCGCGTCGTCGGTCGAGAGTATCCCCGTGTCGGCGGGCTGGCCGCCGCCTTCGGGATAGAACATCGTCTGATCGAGCACGATGTCGTAGCCGTCTTCGCGCTCGAAGACATCTAAGACCACCGCCTCGAACTGCGTTCGCTGCTGGTCGTCGTAGTAGAGCTTCTCCGTCTCTGGAAGATCCTCGAAGCGTTCGTCGGCCTCGTCGTCGGCGGTCTCCGCTCCAGCATCGGGCGTCTCCTGACGCTGCGCGACGAGACTGTAGAAGTCGTCGGGAACGTCGACATCGGCGCCGGCCTCGGCGGCGATCTCTTCGACCATATCGGGCTGAATTCCGTGTGAGTCGTAGAGTTCGATCAGTTCGTCCGTCGGGATCGGCTCCCCTTTTTCGGCGTACTCCTCGGCGAGACTCTCGACGCGTCGGCCGCCGCGCTCTAAGGTCTCGCGGTACTTTTCGACCTCTGTGCGGACGATGTCACGGATCGTGTCCCGGTTTGCGTAATCGAGGCGCGCAGCCTGCATGTCGACGAGTTCGTCCAGCGGGGCGTCGACACCGACCGTGTCACAGAGGCGTTTCGTCCGGCGCAAGACCATCCGTGCGAGATAGCCCGTGCCGACGTTCGAGGGGACGATGCCGTCGCCGAGCATGTACGCGAGCGTGCGACAGTGGTCCGCGATGGCATAGATGTCCTCGAGCGGTTCGACGAGGTCACGCAGTTCCTCGACCGAAACCCCGAGTTTGTCGGCGATGTCGCCGCGGGCGGCCTCGACATCGTCGACATCGTCGATGTCTAAGTTTCCGGAGAGTCGGGCGGCGCGACCGACGAGTTCGGCTTCCGCCTCGGTGTGGTCGATGCCGGCGTTGTCCTTCAGGAAGTCGATCATCTCGGGGTAGATGGCCTCGTAAACCGTCGCCGTCCCCTGGCTCATCCAGGTCCAGCGTTCCAGTCCATAGCCCGTATCGACGATGTAGGTGTCCATGAAAGAGTAGGTGTTCCCGTCTTTGAGTTCGTACTCGCCGTCGGGGTCCTGTTCCATGCACATGAAGACAAGCGTCGCGAGCTCTAAGCCCTTGTAGATGACCTCGATGGCGGGCCCGGCGTTGCCGCCGCCGACCCAGGGGTCCTCGATGTAGGTGACCTCGGTGATGTCCGCACCCATCGACTCGAGCAGTTCGTCGCAGAGTTCGACGGTGTGACTCTTCCAGTACACTTCCCCTTCGTAGGCGTACTCCTCGTCCGTCTCTTCGCGCGTGTTGAACGCGTGATGGGCCATCATCTCGAAGGCCATCGTGTGTCGGCCCGTTTTCCCAACGTTGTCGATGTCTTGCATCCGAATGCAGGGCTGGCTCACTGTGAGGGGATTCGCCGGCGGCGGCGTCTCCCCGCTGGTGACCAGCGGCTGAAAGTCGTAGATCGATGCTTGGGTCAACAGGACATCGTCACGCCAACGGTTCGCCGCAACTGGATAGGGATCGATCCGCTCGTGGTCGTGGTCTTCGAAAAAAGAGAGGAAGACCTCGCGCATCTCCGCTAAGCTGTAGGCCTGGTCGAAGCCCGGATCGTCGATGAAGTCGTACTCTTCACACGGCGGCTCACCACAGGTTACTCGGTCCTCATCGCGCGTCCAGAAGTGATTCCCACATTCGGGACACTCCTTGCGCACGAACCCTTCTTCCTCGAAGTACTCGAGGCGGTACTCGTCCGCCAGTTCACTCATTGTACGTTGTTGACCAGCCAGTGCCTAAAACAGTTCCGCAACGTTCATTCCCTGCGAGTCGCCGACGCAGTTGGGACGACTGCGTGTCGGTATCGACCACCCATCCGATCAGTGGCGGCCGCTTCGACCCCTCGTTAGAGATGCAGAAAACCATAGTTATAGTCCGAGATTAGTGCCCCATCGTTTGGAACCAAGCGAGAGTAAACCAAATGTCTGTCCCAGATACAAATAACACTTACTATTTCGGCAATTCCGAATCGCCCAGCAGAATCTTTATGGTGGAATTACAGACTGTGCGTATAGACTACCAGTTCGGATTCGATGACATCGAAGGTACACTCGACGACGCGTTCGACCGCCCGATCGATCCTCTACGTCGCCACGACCGTCCAGGCGGCCGAGGACGGAGCGGCGGCACTCGAGAGCGTCCAGACGGGCGGTGAACGAACCGTCCAGCCCACGACATCGATCGATCAGCTCCGCGACCGCACATCGGCGGTCGACTGCGTGGTTCTCGAGACGGATCCAGCAACGGACGACGACCGTCCCGAGATCCTCGAGGCGATCGGAGCGACGCCGGTCGTGCTCTTTGCCGACGACTCCTACAGCGCGACCGCGCCGGCCGGCGATGTCGACGGCTTCGTCCGTCGAGATACCGACGATGCTTACCAACACCTCGTCGACGAACTCGAGCGCGTCTGTGAGCAGAACCCGGCAAACGAGGGGGCTCACTCGAACGTCCGCGCTGTGGCGACGACGTTCGAATCGACCGCCGACCTCGTCGCGTGCCACGAGCGTGATCGACTCTTCGAGGAACTCGTCGACAGTGCCACCGATGTCCTCGCGTACGACTACTGCTGGCTCGCGACGATCAACTTCGGCGAACTGGTTCCTCGCGCCGCAGCCCCAGCCGTTCCGGAACACGCACTCAAGTCGATCTCGCTCGAGGATCCACTCGGCGTCGCCTTCCGTGCCCGCGAACCGATCCAGATCGCCGACCTGGCGAACTACGAGTGGATCGAGCCGCCCTTCGAGGGCGCACGCTCACTGTGTAGCGTCCCCGTCGGGGATGTCGGCGTCTTGCACGTCGCCGCCGAACGGCCGAACGCGTTCGATAGCGCCGAACTCACACTCATCGAGGAACTCTGTGGCGTCGCGACCACGATCCTCGAGCGCAACTGGGCCGAGCAAGGCGTCGCCAACGAACGCGACCGGCTCCGTCGCGAACGCGAACGGTTCCACGAACAGTACACCACACTCAGGGACGAACGCGACGCACTCTTTACGCTGTTTCGCGACGTCTCGGAGCCGATGGTCCACTACGACCTCGACGACGACGACCCCGTCGTCTCGAGTGTCAACGCGAGTTTCGAAGCCGTCTTCGGCGTCGATCGCGAGACTGTCGTCGGCGAACCCCTCGCGGGTGTCGCGCTCCCGAACGGCATCGCCGACCAGCGGGCCAGACTCCGCGACGCGGTCGACGCAACGGAACGCCGCCAGTTCGACGTTCGTCGCGGGACGCCCGACGGCGTGCGTGACTTCTCGCTGTCGATCGTCCCACTCGCGGTTACCGACGCTGTCGAGGCACCCACCGATCGCTCGGGTGGGCTCGTTATCTACGAAGATGTCACCGAACATCGCCGCCGCGAACGCGAACTGCTGGCCGCGAGCCACCGCCTCGAGTCGATCGCCGACCGGATCGACGACGACGTTCGGAGCCCGCTGAATACCGCCCGTGGCTACCTGGAGCTCGCCGAAAAGACCGGCGACGAGGAGCACTTCGACGTCGTCGAGACCGCCCACGAACAGCTCGCCGATCGCCTGCAGGAGCTAGTGGCCGCCGCAACCGACGGCGACACCGATACCGAACCGGTCAGCCTCCACGATATCGCTACCCGTTCCTGGCTGACGACGCCGACGGCCGACGCACGACTCCACACCCAAGACGACCGCCTCCTCGAGGCCGACCGCGACGCCCTCGAGACGCTCTTTGAGTACGTCATCCGAACGACGATCGAGATCGAAGGCGAGGACGCCACCGACGCCGTGACCGTCACCGTCGGCGGCACCGACGACGGCTTCTACATCGCCGGCAGCCGACCCGTCGACAGCGACGAGAGCGGCACCGATCCCGACCCCGACCGTCTCGACGACACCGACGCCAGCGCGTTCGAACTCGAGTTCATCGAGCAGGTCGCCGACGCCCACGACTGGGATATCGGCATCGCAGAAGACGACGACGGCACGGCTGTCGCGTTCCGCGGTGTCGAACCCCTCGAGTAAACGCTCGAGCGACGATCGCTTCCAACTCCCGTCCACGAACGACCGATAGCCGTCATTTCTCGACTTCGAGCAAGACGACGCGTTCCCGAACGAGGGTCGGCAGCGAGGCGTCGGTTGCTGCTCGTTCCGCGTCGGTAATCTCGAAGAACGCACAGAGCGTCGATTCGTCGACGAACTCGAGCGTCGGCTCCCGTGTCAGGACCGCATCGAGATCGGCGACGGCCTCGAGGGCGGCCGGTTCGTCCGTACCGGCGTCGCCCTCGGCCTCCAGCGTCGGGTCGGCGTCGATCAGGACGACCGCTCGCGTCTCGCCCGCCGCGACGCCCATCTCGAGGGCGCGGTCGATCTGACGGCGACCGGCGGCATAGAGGAGTATCTCGACAGCGCGATCGTGGGCGATGTTCTCGCCGCGGTCGATCGCGCGATCGGCGAGTTCGACCGCGCGCTCGAGGTGGCGACGATCGGCGACGTAGCGGGCGTCGAACGCCTGGACGGTCACGCCGTGACGGTCGCCCACGTCACCGAGTATCGCGACGAATGTGTCGAGGTCGTCAACCGCGAGCCGGCACTCGACCAGCTCCATCAGAAATCACCCAGACTGGATTGGCTGTCCTCGGCCGACGACGATTCCGTACGCGGTTCAGTCTCGCTGTCTGTCCCGGCGCTCGAGCCCGGCCCCGCCGTCTCGGCGTCGCCGCCGGCGGGTTCGATGTCGTCCATCGACGGATCCTCCCGGCCGGCGTTCTCGAGGATCGTCTCGGCCGTTTTCTTCCCTTTGAGCACTCGCAGGATCACGCCCTTGTCTGCCGTTCGGAGATCGGCGGGTTCCTCGACCCCCGCCTCGTAGAGCCGTCTGGCGCGCTTACGGCCGACGCCGCCGACCGAGACCAGCTCGAGCAGTTCCTCGCCGACGCCGTGTTCGACGCGGGCACGAGCGTCGCGGACGGCGACCGTCCACTCGCTGTCGATCTCCCGGGCCAGCGATTCGGCGGCTCCGAGCAGCCACTCGGCGGTGTCGACTTTCCCCCGGAGGTCGCCGGGGCCGATCTTGTACCGATCCGTAATCGTCTCCTCGTCGGTTTCCTCGGCCCAATCCTCCAGTAGTTTTCCGGTCTTGAGAGCGGCGAGCCAGTCCTCGAAGCGATCCTCCTCGAACTCGCTGGGCGTATCGCCCAGCAACTCGCGCTCGCGCTCGTAGTAGAGTTCGCCGAATGTATCGTCCTCGCCCGATCGAAGGTAGAGTTCGTACATATCCGGCGTTCGAGCGGTGAGCTGGTAGAGACCGAGGGCGGTCGGGCGCTGGTCGGCGCGCTCGAGGCCGTGGACGATCTCGGCGGCGCTCATCGGATCGAGGTAGAGCCGCGAGACGGTGTGGCCGAGACTGGTCGCCTCGAGAGCCTCGTCTCGATTCTCCTGGGCGGCGAGATCGGCGGCGGCGGTGAACCCGCCTGCGCCCTCGTTTTCGTCGGTACGACCACCGCTCCCCGAGCGCTCGACGAAGTCGTTGCGCTCGAGGTAGCCGAGCACGTCGTCGGTCACCCGCTCGAGGCGGCCAGCCTCGGTCGATTGGCTCGCATAGAGGGTCGCCTCGAGGAACTCGAGCAATCCCTCGCGGGTCCGTGCGAAGCCCGACGCGATCGTCGCGAGGACGTGGGTTCGCAGGGCCGGTTCGGCCGCCAGTTTCGAGCGGACGGCTTCGGGGTCGGCCCAAATATACCGGTCGAACAGCTCGTCGCTCTCGTCGTGGCTCTTGGCCAGCAAAACGGCCTCGCCGTAGGGATCGAGACCCGGCCGACCGGCACGGCCCATCATCTGGTGGACCTCGAGGACATCTAAGGGGGCCATCCCGCCAGCGCTGGGATCGAAGCGTCGCCAGTCTCGAACGATGACGCGGCGAGCTGGCGTATTGACCCCTGCAGCCAGCGTCGGCGTCGCCGAGATGACCTTCAGCAAGCGATCACGGAACGCATCTTCGACGAGCGAGCGTTGGGCGCTCGAGAGGCCGGCGTGGTGAAAGGCCGAACCGTTCTCCACGCAGTCGGCCAGATCCGTGCTCGTCTCGGTGTCGCTGTCGTCGCGAATGTCGGCGGCCAGATCGGCGAGCTCCGTTCGTTCCTCGTCGGTGAGTTCGCGTTTCGCGACGCCGCCCAAACGACTCGCGGCGGCCTCGGCGTTGCGCCGGGAGCTGACGAACACGAGCGAGGAGCCGCCCTCCTGCAGGATGTCTCGCACGAGTGCGGCCTCCTGCTTCTCCGATCCCTCGACCGGCACCTCTCGGGTCGAACCGTCGTCGAAGTTCAGCGCGTTGCCGTAGTGGACGCCCATCTGGAGATCGATCGGTCGCCAGTCGGTATCGACCAGCGCGGCGTCGAGCCAGTCGGCAATCTCGTCGGCGTTGCCGACCGTCGCCGAGAGCGCGACGACCTGCAACGTCGGATTGAGTCGCCGGAGTTTCGCGAGGGTTACCTCGAGGGTGGGGCCGCGTCCGCGGTCGTCGATGAGGTGGACCTCGTCGGAGACGACGCAGGTGAGATCCGAGAGCCAGTCGGCACCGTTTCGCACGAGCGAATCGACCTTCTCGCTGGTCGCGACGACGATATCTTTCGTGGCCAGCCACTCGCTGGTCGACTCGTAGTTGCCCGTCGCCACGCCGGTCGTGACGCCGAACTGTTCGTAGGCGTCGAACTCGGCCTTTTTCTCGCTAGCCAGGGCTCGCAACGGGACGATATACAGCGCTTTGCCGCCGCGCTGGACCGCCGATAGCATCGATAGCGCGGCGATCATCGTCTTTCCGCTGGCGGTCGGGACCGCCGCGACCAGGTTCTCGCCGTCGGTCGCGCCGGCCTCGACCGCCTCGGCCTGGGGCGGGTAGAGCTCCTCGATGCCCTCCTGTCGGAAGTGCTCGAGCGCACCGGGTGGGAGCCCCGACAGCTCCTCGACGTTCATTACCCGCCTTTGGCGTGTCCCGTGGTTTAAACTGTCGTCTCCTGGTGGGTGGGGAACGGTCTTGATTGGAGTGGGAGCCACGTGACCAGGGGACAGCGAACGCAAACACACGCCCGGGAGGCCGGATAGCCTAACCTGTTGGTGTAAATGACTACCCACGTCCGTTCGAATCGGTGAGTATGCTGTCGAACGGGGTGTCGTCGCAGTTGAAACGCATCGCTCGAGGATCCGACGGCGTCGATATCCGTCTCTACCGGCTGATCGTGCTGGTGACGGTCTTCGGCGTCGGTCACCACATCGATCACGTCATCCGCGGGAATCACGTCGGCTGGCCGTTGATTCCGGAAGTCACGGCGTTTACGTACAGTCTCGGGTTCTATCCGCTGATCGCGCTCGGACTCGCACTCTCGCTGGCCGACCGCGTCGGCGCGGGCTACTGGGCGGTCGTCACGGGTGCCGGATTCGTGATGGTCACCGTGTTACACTTCGGACCGCTCGCGGTCGAACCGCCCGGCGACGTCGTCGGCCCCTACGAGAGCGCAACCGTAGGCTACGTCGCGCTCGCGTGGCTCGTCGGGTTCGTCGCCACGCTCGCGGTGACGACGGGCTATGCGAGTTATCGGTGGCTCGAACGAGTGCGATCAGATGTGCAGTGACTGCAGTAGCTACTATAGTCGTGTTCGGCGATTGATACGCGTACGCACGAAGACTTGAATCCGCGAGCAAGCGGTAAGCGGCCGACAGACGGTTGCGACAGTACCGACGGACTGAAGGTCCCGACCGCCGACGATTGGGCTGATGGCCGACGAACTCAAGCGGCGACTCGTCCACGCGAGCGGCTCCGGACTGGTCGCACTCTATCTCCTCGCGAGCTATCTCGAGATTGGTCTCACGTGGGAGTACTTCCGGGTGTTGATGGTCGTCCTCGCGGTCGGAACGATCGGTCTCGAGGTGGTTCGTCTCTACGCTGGTCTCGAGTGGTGGCTCTACGAGAAGCTTACTCGGGAGTACGAACAGGACCAGTTTGCGGGCTATGGCTACTACATGCTCTCCATGACGGTGGTCGTCTTGGTGTTCGAACCGGCGATTGCACTGCCCGCGATGTTGATGCTCGCACTCGGCGATCCCATCAGCGGGGCCGTCTCCGACGATACGCTCAGGACCGTCAAGGGGCCGAAAGTGCTCGGCACGATGTTCGTCGTCAGCGCCGGTATCGCAACCCCATTCCTGCTTGGGACACCCCTGGCGATCGTCGCCGCGGCGCTGGGGGCGACGCTGGCCGACGGCATCAAGATTCGAGTCGGCGACGTTATCGTCGACGACAACCTGACCATTCCCATCTACGCGGCGGTCCTGGCCTGGCTCGCCCTCGAGTTCGGGCCGATCTGACAGTCGGCGCCCAATCTCGAGGCGAGCCTCGAGCGTCGACCGAGTAGCCTCGAGAAACACAACGCATTCCCGTCCTGGCCCGGTAGCGCTGGTATGAGCGAGCCAGATCCGACTGCGGTAGACACCGAACAGTGGCACGAACAACTGGCAGCCAAACGCGCCGAGAAAGACGAGTTCTTCGAGAGCCATCCGCAGTCACCGATCCCACCGGAAAAACGGGAGGATTTCGACGGGCTCACGTATTTCGAACCCGATCCAACCTACCGCGTCGACGCGACCGTGACCGTCCACGACGACCCCGAAGTCGTCCTGATGGACACCACGGGGGGCCGCGAAATGCGATACCTTCGCGTCGCGACGCTTACGTTCGATCTCGAGCGCGGTGGGTCGGACGAATCGACGACGGCAGACGATGGAGCGGCCGAACTATCCGAGGATGACGAACTCGAGAGCGGCACGTACGATCTCGCCGCCTATCAACTCGAGAGCCCAAACGACGAGCCGCTTTTCGTCCCGATGCGCGACAAGACGACCGGTCAGCAGACCTACCAGGGTGGCCGGTATATGGAGCTGTCACCCGACCGGGAACTCGACGACGGCGACGAGATCGTCCTCGACCTCAACCTCGCGTACACGCCATTCTGTGCCTACAGCGACACCTTCGATTGTCCGCTACCTCCCGAGGAGAACTGGCTCGAAGTAGCGATTCCGGCGGGCGAACGGTTCGAGTGATTCCGGCCGCGGCGATAGCGTAATGCCCGTTTCGGGTCGACGTACACAGTCGAAACCGATCGAGGGGAGCGGGGCTCGAGTGGAAACGAGGGGGTTCGATTCGCTCGTGGGCTCGAGTCGAAACGGCGGTCGCCGGTGCCGGGCGACGCGACGCTCGAGATCGGACCACCCTCGAGTCGGAATCGCGGTTGGCTACAGTACAACGCCGACCGTCAACAGCGTCCCGAGTTCGCGGTAGCGTTCGACCATCGCCTCGCGCGTCTCCCAGTCGTCGGTGGGAAACTCGCTTTCGGGCGGGATCCCCACCTCACGGTCGGGAATCTGGTCCTGTTCGGCGACGGCGAGGCCCGCCTCGCGGAAGGCCTCCCGGTACTGGTCGCGATCCCAGCGGGTCATCTCGATCGAAATCGTGTCTTGCCACGGGTGAGAGTGGACGTTCTCTTCGTAGTAGTTGACCGCACAGTAGAACGTCCCACCGGGGCGGAGCACGCGCGTGATCTCCTCGAGTGTGCGGTGGGGATCAGCGGCGTAATAGAAGGCTTCCATCGACCAGACGTGATCGATAGCGTCTGGAGCGAACGGCAACGATCCGAAGTCGCCGACGACGTAGGTAACGCCGGGGTCGTCGGTATAGGTGGCCGCGTTGTGAGCCATCTCCGGTGAGCCATCGAGCCCGTAGATTCGGCCGGCGTTTGCCGTCTCTCGAAGTGCACGGCCGGCGTACCCGCTGCCACAGCCGAGATCCAACACGGTGTCGCCCGACTCGACCGGCATACGCGCGAGCGCGTGTTTCGCGGTGTGCCAGTGTCGATCCTCCATGCCTCTGTCTCGGCCGCTTGCGGCCCACTCGTCGAACTCCTCGCGGACGCTCATACGTCACCTCGCGTCGCCACCGCCAAAACCCGTTCGTCTCCTGGGAGTGTCCGCGCCGCGGCTACACACTCGAGTGGAAGTCCCGCTCGATCGAATCGACCGACACACTCTTTAGGATGGCCTAAAAAGATGTGTGTGGAGAGGTTTAGGTTGGCCGAAATACCGTGGGCATCGGTAATCGGTCGATCGAGAAGCAGTTGCTGTCCCGGCCTCTCGTCCATTCTACCGAAGATAATCGCAAGCTATATGTGTTTTAGGTCGGCCTAAAACTACGTATGCAACAGCGCGACAGCGATCGATCGAATCGTTCGACGACGGGCCGACGACCATTCCTCACCACCGCAATCGCTGCGGCCGGGCTCACTGGACTTGCAGGATGTATGGGTAACGGCGACGGGAATGGATCTTCTGACGGGAACGGCGGCGGAAACGGCAGCGGAAACGGCAGCGGAAATGGCGGTCCAAGCGCCGTCGCCGACGCCGATCCGCTAGCAACGCCGGTCGACCCGAGCGGGGTTTCCTGGGACGATCTCGGCGATCTCGAGGGCGAGATTACGATTTACTCCGGACGAACTCCCGACCAGATCGATCTCGTCTTCGAGGAACTCGAAAACAAGTACAGCGGACTGACGATCGACCGCGACTACGACGACAACGACGTCCAGGTCAACCAGTTAGAACAAGAAGGCGACGCGACGCCCGCGGACGTATTCTACTCCCAGGACCCGGGTGCGCTCGGTGCCGTCCACGACGCGGGAATCGTTCAGGAGCTTCCGAGCGACATCCTCGAGACGGTCCCCGAGAGCTACCGTCATCCGAACGGATACTGGACCGGCGTCAGTGGTCGCGTCCGTTCGGTCTTTTACAACGAGGACCGATTGGACGAAACGCCGTTCGACAGCTGGGACGAACTGCCGACGGATATCTCCGAGTACGCGACCGACGACCGATTCGAGGGAATCATCTCGACGCGTCCCAACTCCGGCACGTTCCGGGGGTTCATTCAGGCGATGGTCGACCTCGAGGGCGAAGACGCGACGCGACAGTGGGTCAGCGACTTCATGGATCAGGATCCACAGCTGTACGGGAGCGGAAGTACCCAAGCCGAGGAAGTCAACCGTGGCGGTGACGACGACCCGATCATCGGGCTCGGCAACAGCTACTACGCCGCCCGCCTCGTCAACGAAGATTCCGACGCACCGATCCGTGTGACGTTCACCGAAGGCGACGCAGGTGCCCTGTTCAGCGTCGCGGGCATCGCCGTGACGAACAACGTCGACGATCCCGAACTCGTCGCCGAATTCGCCCGTCACCTCGTCGCCGTCGAGGGACAGGAGTTCATGATGGACGACAACGGCGAGTTCCCCGTCGTCGACGGCGTCGATTACGTCGGCCCGCTGCCCGGCCCCGACGAGCTCAACTCGCCAACGTACGATCTTAGCGAGTTCGACATGGAACTGCAGGCAGCCAACGACCTCCTGGAAGATGAGGGCATGATGCCACTCTAACGCCGACGACCACCGGTTGACCCTCGCCGACACCAGCATTCGATCCCGTTCTGTCCCACCCCTTCGGCCCCGCCTTTCGCCACTACCACGACGTATCCATCGAACTCGCACGACCGCCCTGATCCGGAAACGCGCTCCGATCAGTCGTACAACCGAAGTCCGAACGACGGACTCGATCCCGTGGTGTATATCTTGGATGTCATCATCGGAGTTCCGGGCTCGAGAAACTAATCAGGAGGTTCAAGAGAATCGAGAGCCGACCGGTTCGTAGGAGATCCGATTCGGTTCACAGACATAGAGGATGAAGCCACTCAAAAGCGCCGTCGAAGCCACCCAACAGATCGCCGCGGTCAGAGAGCGACTCGAGCGTGCAGAGCCAGGGCGAATCGGCTTGGCCGCCGCGAGCGCTCTCGTCGCGTTTTTCGTCATCGTGCCGATGTTCTGGCTGGTCTGGCAGGCGTCGACGGTCGAACTCTCCCGCGCGTACGATCTCATCGTCTCCTCACAGACCGCACGCATCACGGCGAACAGTATCGGATTGATGCTGTTCGTGACGGTGTGTTCCATTTTGCTCGGCGTTCCACTCGCCGTACTGACCACCCGAACCGATCTCCCGTATCCCCGGTTCTGGACGGTCGTGGCCGCGCTTCCGCTCGTGATTCCGAGCTATATCGGCGCGATCGCGTTTACCGGCATGTTCGGGTCCGGCGGCGAAATCGACTCGCTATTCGGACTGGCGCTCCCAGCGGTCGACGGCCTGTCCGGCGCGACGTTCATCATCACGCTGTACACCTACCCGTACGTGTTCCTGACGACCCGGGCAGCGCTACTGTCGATGGACAGTTCGCTCGCCGACGCCGCACGGACGTTAAACGCCGGTCCGTTCGAAGCGTTTCGACGCGTCACGCTGCCACAGATCAGGCCAGGGATCGCCGCCGGTGCGTTGCTCGCCGGCCTCTATGCGATTTCTGACTTCGGGACGCCGGCGTTCATGCGGGCGAGTGTCTTCACGAGCAGGATCTACTGGGAGTTCAGCAGTTTCAACGTCGAGTACGCCGCACTACTCGCCTTGCAACTGATCGCGATCGTCGCCGTCGTCCTCGTCATCGAGGCTGGGATCGGCCGCGACGAGGACGCCACCGGTGGCGACGATACTGGGAGTACGATCCGGCTTGGCAACTGGAAGTGGCCGGCGATGGGTTTCGTCTCGGGGCTGGGCGTGCTCACCCTCGTCGTCCCCGTGGCGATCTTTACGCGGTGGCTGTTCGTGAGCGAGGGCGACCGCATCCCGGCCTACGAGTTCGGGTGGGAGTTGGCCTACAACTCCGTCCACCTCGCCGCACTCGCTGCGCTGGTCGCCTGCCTCTTTGCACTGCCCGTCGCCTACTACTCCGGACGAGCGAATTCACTCGTCTCACGGGTACTCGAGCGGGCAACCTACGTCGGCTTCGCCGTTCCCGGCGTCGTCATCGGCCTCGCGTTGGTGTTCCTTGGAACCCGAACGCTGCCGTCGCTGTACCGGGAAGGCGTCTGGCTGCTCGTGTTCGCCTACGTCGTCCGGTTCTTACCCCAAGCGGTCGGGACCGTCCGCTCGTCGGTCCTCCAGGTCGACGACAAGACGATCGAGGCCGCTCGAACGCTCAACGCCGGCCGACTCGAGGCGTTCCGTCGCGTGACTCTGCCTCTTATCATGCCGGGTGTGATCGCCGGTGCCGTTCTCGTGTTCCTGACGACAATGAAGGAACTCCCAGTGACGCTGATGCTCAGACCAATCGGGATGGAGACGCTCGTCAGTCTCATCTGGAACGCCCAAGACTCGCTTGCGTACCGATACGCGGCGATTCCCTCCCTGCTACTGATACTCATTTCCGGGCTCTCGATGATCGTCCTGCTCCGACAGGAAGGCGACAAGATCGGCTGACGTTCGGTCCCTAGCCGGACGCCATCAGCCGATATCGACCAACGGTGCTGACCGACCGCGAACTCGTGACATCCGCACGCTTAAGTCGATGTCGAAAGTTGTTCACACCAGCATGGACTACAGGCTCGAGATCGACGACACGCCGGCGACGGTACCTGGGGGGACCGGCGTCCTCTTGCTCCACCCGAGCACCGGTGAAACAGATCGCATCGATACCGACTTTCTCAAAACCGACACCGATCACTTTCTCGTCGTCTCCACCCGAACTACCGCCCGCGAAGTCAGACAGAAACTCGAATACTACGATGTCGACGAAGAGCGTGCCGAGATTCTCGACACCCTGAGCATCGAACGCGGCTACTCCCGACGGAAGACGGATACCGTCCACTACGTCGCCGCCCCCGACGACGTCGACGGCATCGTCGAGCACATCGACGGCTTCCTCGAGAACCACGACGGCAAACTTCGACTCAGCTTCGACTCCGTTACAGAACTCGCCTACTACGCCGGCGACGACGACGCCCTCGAGGCCGTCGAGCGCATTCTAGGGTTGCTCGAAGAACACGACGCGATCGGACTGTTCCACCTCTCGGAAGAGCCCCACGACTCGGCAGTCGTCGAGCAGTTCCGTGACCAGTTCGACGGCGTGATCGATCTCGCCGAGGACGGCAGCGTCGACACCGAGTTCTGACAGGGCTGCTGTACCGCGTTCCCGGACCGCAAGCGCTCGCGCTCTCCGGTACCGATGGACACCAGTCCGTACGAACCGGGACCCAGAGATCAGTTCGGATCCGTCCCGTCCGGTAGCGTCGCCGTCGGCTCCGTCGCTCGCTCGCGACGCTCGACGACGGCCTCGAGGTCTGGGCCGTCGGTCTCGATCACCGCCGGATCGGGCAACGCCGGATTAGGGGCGCGACCGATCGTCAGCAACCGTTCTGTCAGCGTGAGTTCTTCGGCTTTCGGGCTCGGTTTCTCGATGGCCTGATGTTCGACGGCGATCCCGTCGGCCGTGGTTTCGATGCGAACGGCACAGAGCTGGTACGACGGGTAAAACACCGGCGGAAGCAAGCCCGTGATACCGTCACGTCGATGGAGGCGTTTGAGCCACGTCCCGGTGTTGACGAGTAATCGACCCTCGAGTTCGCGGGCTTCCGGACGGTGAGTGTGGCCATAACAGAAGATGGCCGTCTCCGGGCGCTCGTCGAAAATTTCGCGTGCGGCCGACTCGTAGGGTTTCTCCGGATCGACCGTGAGATCCGTCTCGAAGAGTCCGAACCTGTCGATCGTCTTTTTGACATCCCGGCGAAGCGCGTAGATCGGGATCCCGACGAACAACAGGATGCCGGCGACCGAGACGTTGATCACCAGCAGGTGCCAGACGGCCGTCCCTGCCATACCGAACTGCCCGAGAAACGTCGCCGTTCGCTCGGTCGGCATCGACCAGACCCCGACCAGATCCAGTCCAGCCAGGATCGCAAGGATCGCGCTCACGTTGAACAACAACAGAAACGGCACCAACGCGTATCGGAAGATCGGGTTCATCTCCACGTAGAAGTACTTCGAAACGAGCCAGATCGGCATCCACTCCGTCGGCGTGATCGCCTGCACGTCTTTCAGCCAGTTGTACCGACCGCGATCGGAGAGCTGTCCCGCACGACTGGTCACGAGCGTATTGTAGTAGTAGCCAAGCGGCGACGCGTGGGGGTTGCCCCAATCCTCGATCCGGTTGTTCTCGTCGCGCTGGTGGCCATGCTCGAAGTGAATCGCTCGCTCGCCGATCGGTCGGCTGATCGACTGGTCCTGGACCAATTCGACGTTGTACTCGGCAAAACGATCGACGTACTCGTCGTACGCCGCCAACTCGTGATCGTGATTGCCGGGCATCAACGTGATTGGGACGTTCTCACCGGTCGCACGAAGTTGGGCGAACAGTTCGGGATACATCTCCTCGAGCGCGTCGAACTTCTCGAGCCCGTCGATTCGCGTAAACTCCCAGAGACCGAACGCGTCGCCGTTGATGATCAACTCGACGTTCTCGTCGGTCTTCTCGAGGTCTTCGAGAAACTCGAGTAACTCCTCGCGGAACTCGATCTCCTCGAGTTGCTCGTCGCCGCCGATGTGGAGGTCGCTAACGACGTAGTAGACGCGATCGTCGACGGCGCTGCCGTCGTCGGTTCCCGTCGTGTGATCGGAACTGGTGGCGGCCATTGGGGATGCTCAAACAGTCCTCAGCGTGACCCCGTAAGTGCATCGGAGCGACTCGGCACAGGTCGGTCGAGGAGACTTCGGTCTCGAGTCGAAAACAGGGTATCCACGAGGAGTGTGAAACGGACCCCAGACGGAAACCACTACTCCGCGAGCGCGTCGAAGGTCGTTTCGGCCCACTGGATGGCGTAGTCGGGGCCGTGATCCCGGTACGCAGCGGTATCGAGCGCGTCGAACGGCGCCGGCAGTTCGATCCCGTGTTTGATCGCCCCACAGGCCAACTCGGTGGCGTCGGCGAAGTCGGTCTCGCCGCGTGCGACCGCCCGTGACAATCCCGAGACTCGATCCTCGAGCCGGTCGCCGGCATCTCGCCACGCGTTGGCGAGATCAGGGTGGGTGTCGTGCCAGCCGGCGAAGATCTCACGAGTCTGGACGCCGAGCCAGCCATCGTACAGCGCCGCAGCGATCTGGTACGTGCTGTTGGGATCGAACGGGACCGCTCGATCGAGATCTCGATACTGCGCCTCGAAAAAACCGATGAACTGTTCGGGCACCTCGAGTCCGCACTCGACCAGCGCTTCCGCGACGAGAAATTCCACGAACGGTTCCGGCGAGCCTTCGATGCGCGGTTTGACCAACACGACCGG
Source organism: Salinadaptatus halalkaliphilus (assembly GCF_006543045.1). GTDB lineage: Archaea > Halobacteriota > Halobacteria > Halobacteriales > Natrialbaceae > Salinadaptatus > Salinadaptatus halalkaliphilus. The sequence continues at coordinate 82,450 of NZ_RBZW01000016.1, forward strand.
TGGGTCGGTCTGGCGGGTCCAAACGATGCTGCCGTCGCCGGGCATGCCGATCGTAAACGTCGAACTCGCGTACCGCTCGAGCAGCGTCGGCGCGTCCGCGGGAAGCCACTCGGTTGGGTAGCTCGCGGGCTCGAGTGCGTCGACGAGTAATCCGAGATCCTCGGCCTGTGCCGGCGCCAGCGTCTCGAAGTCCGTCGCAACGTCACAGACGAGCGCGTCGGGTGCGTGCTCGTCCCGGACGGCGTCGACACTGCTCGAGCAGTCTCGAGGCTCGAACATCAAGCGGCGGTGACTTGCTGGGCGACGATCAGCAGCGACAGCAGTGCCGAGACCGCGACCGTGGCGAGAACGACCTTCGTTGCAGTGCTCATAAACGGAGGCTATCACCCGCATTCCATAAATCCATCTGTCTGTCTTGGGTCGTCAGTCGTCTCTAAGCCGTAATCGATCGCCGACGAACGATCCATAGCGAACCCCCCTCATTTCGACTGGAAACAACGGCGGTGATGCCGAATTGAGGACAAAGAGGCCCTCAAACAGGAAAGGAACCGAGAGACGCGGTAGGAAACTGGAAGTGAAGCGAAGGCCATGTCGGCCAAAACGGAGTTTGGTTACCAAACTGGATGGTAGCCGACAGCGGAATCGACGGCCGATCACTCCTCGGTATCACCGTCACGCCAGGAGTCGGGGACGTCGATGACGTAGCGTCCGTCTTCCTGGAGCGAAATGATGTATTCCTCGCGGTTGTACAACTCCATGAGGTTGAGTTCGTACTGTCCGGGATTGACGATTTTGATGCTCTCGAACTGTTCGTTGAGCTCCGCACGGAGTTCTTCGATCGATGGCTGATCACCGGACGGTTCGCTCACTACGCGACCGTGGTCCGGCGCCTGCTCGTCGTCGACAGCCGGCTGATCGGTGCCCGTCGTCCCCTCGACGGTACCGGCCGGGATGTCGTCGTTCGAAACGACACCACCCCTGGCATCGGCCTGTGCCGAATCCTCGGTCTCGGTAATCGGCGGTTTCGACGGAGCGCTTTCGGCCGACGAATCAAGTTGATCGCGTCCACTGGCACCACTCGAGCGATTGCTCGCATCGTCGCCGCTCGATCGATCCGACGGTTGGTCCGGCGCTGACGATCTGTCTTCGGGCCGGCGAGCAGTGTCTGGCCACTCCCCAAACTCGGATGGCTCATCCGTCGATCCACCGCCCTCGCCGGTCTCACTCGCGGGCCAGGCGGAAGCGGATTCTGCATCGGCGTTGGCACCGGCCGTCTCGAGGCCCTCGGGAGCGGTTTCAGTGTCGGCAGAGGTCGGGTCGGTATCGGCAGAGGTCGTGTCGGTATCGGCAGAGATTGGGTCGGTATCGGCAGAGGTTGGGTCGGTATCGGCGGACGCAGTCCCCGCCTCTCCGAGAGCGGTTCCGCTATCGGCAGCGGTCGCCCGCTCGCCGTCGCGACCGTCGTCGGACGTTACCCAGTTTCGAACGGTCTCGGTCGCTTTCGTGAATCCGCTCTCGGAATCCCAGCCCGAGGTCTCGTCGCCAGCAGGGTCCTCGTCGGGAGCGTCTGCAGCCGACGCTACTGGGGCTGTGTCACCCCCGCCCTGGGACTCCGATCCCTCCGCTGGATCCTGCGATGTCGATCTCGAGGGCGTAAACTGAAACTTGTTCCCACCACAGTCCGGACAGCCCGACAGCATCTCCTTGGAGCCGTCGGGAAACGTCCGGCCGCAGTTCGTACATTCGTGTGGCATTAGTTTCGGGACACGAGCGCGCTGATGAGCGTTTCGTCCTTGTGAAGCGTCTCGATTTGGTTGGCCGGTCCGATCACGGTCAGTTTCGCCTCCGCGTCGTTGGTCCCCATGATGCGACCGAGCAGCGAGGAGTCCCCGGCTTCCGATTTCGGATAGGTCTCGATCTCGATGCCGTTGAAGCCGTCGGGATTGATCTCGGCCATCGTCGTCTCGATGAGGCGGCTCTCTTCGTCCGGCGTCAGCCCTTCCTCTAAGATGACGATGTTGCCGTCGTGGACGCCATCTAGAATCATCCGGATTTTTTCCATCGTGGCCATCTCCGCCATCCGTTCGCCGCTGATCAGGTCGATCTGGACCCCATCAGGCCCCTCCGGGTCGTCCGTATTCGTTGCTTTAGGCATCGATATCACCCAAAATACTGTGCGATGTTGTCGTACACTTCGTCCATGTTGTCGCCCTCCTTAGCCGACAACGGGACGGTCTTGTGTTGGGGGAACGCGTCCTCGATCCGTTTGACGCTCGCGTCGTCGAGGTCGATCTTGTTCGCAAAGATCAAGACGGGGAGGTCGCGAGATTCGATGATACCGATCAACATCGTATTGACCTGGGTAATCGGATCTTCCGCGCTATCGAGCACGTAGATGACACCGTCGACGTCTTCGCGAAGCCAGTGCATCGCTTCGGCGACGCCTTCGGTCGCTTCCCGGGAACGACGGATTGCATCTTCTTCGTCCATCTCGCCGGTAAATTCCTCGTAATCGACTTTCGTCGTCACACCGGGCGTGTCGACGATGTCGATCGTCACCGACTTGCCGTTGCGTTCGATCTCGACGTTTTCTTTCCTGCGCGCGCGTCGCGTTTCGTGTGGAACGTGACTCTCCGTTCCGATCGCATCGCCAGTCCAGTCTCGTGCGATTCGATTTGCAAGCGTTGTCTTTCCGGCGTTCGGGGGTCCGTAGATACCGATTCGTTTGGGATCCTGATCGGAGAACAACCGATCGGTTGCCCGAGAGATACTATCTTTGAGTTCTGTGAACAGTCCCATTTGTAGGGCCTCCAGCACACGGGGTGTGTCTGCGCGTACTACCGCACTGAATTCACTTAAGCCTACGTTACTGGTGTTGTTTTTCGTATATGTTCGCACGAAACGATGCGATCGATTCGACCGTCCGATTCGACGCCGCGTCGGAAACGAACGACCAAGAGCTCGGTTCGGCACGCAGTCATCGGAGTGTGGGCACCCTCGTCCCTGTCACGTCACCGGAGTGGCACCTCGAGTGGAAACGAGGGCATAGTACCAACTGCAACGATGCACACACTGATCGGACAGCCGTCGTGTGATCTGGAGCCATACTAGGAGTATCCCTCCTAACGCACACCTGCACAGAGGAGCCACGAACTCAATGTGTGATATAATGACTTAGTAGCCGTTCAGCACCACCCCCACCCCTTCGTTTCGTGTGGAACCAGCCAACAGTGGGTTCGAGAGGTGCTGGGATATGCGGCTGTTTTCATTCGAACTCAAGTGCTGACCCAATAGACTGTAGAGTTAGAGCTTCTCTGTAGAGAATGTGGCTGTCTCGATCCTCCTAATAACGAACCGGTTCCTGAGCGGTAAATCTAGTAAGCTCTAGTAATAATATTGAAACTACTAGCAATTAATCTAACTCACTTGGTTTGCGGATACTGTTTCTGCACTACCAATATAAAACCTCCCCTTCTCAGATCCTTCACGGTGGGGGGTGGGTTCGGAACGTTCCACACGAAACGAAGGGGTGGGGGGCAGGTGGGCGGATCGTTCGACTGAGAACAACTCACTCACCCTCACACTCCACTCTCCACTCAGGATATCTCCTCACCCACCTCCCTCCACCCCTCCCTCTCGAGTTCACCGTTCAGTCGTCGACTTCCACACTGTCCACACTGTGACGTTCGTTCCTCGAGTTGGTTGTCACCGCGTCTCGACCTGACGACAGTCCACCTGTTGGGGCCCCGAACTCTTTCGTCCCTATCCGTCGAATCGTCGCCAAACGTGGTACTACTGTAATCGTGACTGTACTCCTGCGACGATCTTGTACTCCTGCGACGACCCGTCTAGTATTATTGACCTCGTCGATATATCATCGAAATATAGGAAAATGCACGGGTACTCGATCGAGTCACAACCTGCCAAACGGCAATCGATCCAGCGGGTTCGATCGCGAACTGAAGGGAAGAATTTAATATCACGGTGTTCCTCTGGTTCGTTTGCATCAACTGGATCCGACCCGGGTCGATATATTCGCCGATGATCTTCCAGAGGCGGTCTTGCCCGTGAAATCTTCCGCTCCGGTACCGGATCTCCACTCGAAATGAGGGGGTACGCGTACGACGAATGTCTGACGACGATCTAAACACGCCGCCGACCGACGATCTCGATATCGACGGTACGAGTGGCTTCTCGACGGACCTCGAGGGAACCGACCTTGGCGAGGAATCGTCGAACCAGGGCTTGTTCGACGATCTTCTCAGCGGTGAACCGATCTTCGAGAACAAGGAGGTCTTGCGACCGTCGTATACGCCACACGAACTTCCCCACCGAAACGATCAGATCAACAAGATGGCGACGATTCTCGTCGCCGCCCTTCGCGGTGAAACCCCCTCGAATATCCTGATATACGGGAAGACGGGGACCGGCAAGACCGCGAGTGCGAAGTTCGTCAGCAAAGAACTCGAGAGTACGTCACAGAAATATAGCGTCCCCTGCGACGTCGAATACATCAACTGCGAAGTCACCGACACTCAGTATCGCGTGCTCGCGCAACTGGCGAACAAGTTCATCGAAAAAAACAAAGCCCGTATCGACGACAAAATCGACTCACTCGAGACGCTGCTCGAGCAGGTCGATGCCGCCGGTGCCGATGTCGATGCCGGTCCAGCGGGATCGAACACGGATTCGACGACGCCTGCCGAAGGTTCGGGCTCGGTATCCTCGGTTTCGAGTCGAAACCAAACCGACGGGAAAACGGACGACTCAGCCGCCGATACTGGTCGCCCAGTCGAAACGGCAGGGTCGGCCGAGGGCGACGATACGGGTAACGCCACGCCGTCTGATTCCGGTTCGACGGACGGCCTGTCCACGGACGAGGCGACTGGGGACCAGCCCTCCCCCGATGAGTCTACAGTAGCGCACCCGCTCGAGTCGACGCCGTTCGACTCCAGAGCCGATGTCGTCGAACGGATCGAACAGCTCGCAGCGGACAAAGAGTCCTTCGAGGACGTGCCGATGACCGGTTGGCCAACCGATCGAGTCTACAGCGTCTTCTTCGACGCCGTCGATTACGACGAGCGAGTCGTCGTCATCATGTTAGACGAGATCGACAAACTCGTCGAGAAAAGCGGGGACGATACGCTCTACAATCTCTCGCGGATGAACTCCGAACTCGAGAACTCTCGCGTGTCGATCATCGGCATTTCGAACGATCTCAAGTTCACGGACTTTCTCGATCCGCGGGTCAAGTCCTCGCTTGGCGAGGAGGAGATCGTTTTCCCGCCCTACGACGCCAACCAGCTTCGCGATATTCTGGAACACCGATCGGACGTGGCGTTCAAAGGCGGTGCGCTCTCCGAGGACGTGATCCCGCTGTGTGCGGCCTTTGCCGCACAGGAACACGGCGACGCCCGCCGCGCGCTGGATCTGCTCCGGACCGCTGGCGAACTTGCCGAGCGATCCCAGGCTGAGACGATCGACGAGGACCACGTTCGCCAGGCCCAGGACAAGATCGAACTCGATCGCGTCGTCGAGGTCGTTCGGACGCTGCCGACCCAGAGTAAGCTCGTCCTCTTTGCGATCATTCTCCTCGAGAAAAACGGCGTCCACAGCATCAATACGGGCGAGGTGTACAATATCTACAAACGTCTCTGTGAGGAGATCGACGCCGACGTTCTTACCCAGCGTCGGGTCACCGATCTCATCAGCGAACTCGACATGCTCGGCATCGTCAACGCCGTCGTCGTCTCGAAGGGACGATATGGCCGCACCAAAGAGATCAGCCTCTCGGTGCCGATCGACGAGACCGAGGCCGTGTTGCTCTCGGATTCGCGACTCTCCGACATCGACGATGTCCAGCCGTTCGTGCAGGCGCGCTTCGAGAACTAAATCCACTGGACTGTCGGCCGGGAATCGACGAGGGAATCATAACGGGGGAGTTACTTTCCACAGGTATGTACCGCCGCCAGGTCCTTCTCGGTACCGGGGCCGTCGTCTCGCTTGCGGGCTGTCTCTCCGACGACAGCGAAATCGACGAGATGGAGCGGGGACGGATCGAGATCGTCATCGACGACGAACCGGTCGACCTCGAGGCGGACCGATTTCAGTCCGAACACGCCGAGGAATACTCGATCGACTTTCACTTTCACGAGTTCGACGAGTTCTGGTATATGGAAGGTGAGAAACGAGTCACGTTTGCCGAGGCGATCGATTTGATTCCCCACTTCGAATACGCCACCGACGAGGGCGAACACGTGCTCACCTACGACGGAACGACCTACGACACGAATCATTCGGAAATTCACATTTCGTTTTTCCACAACGACGATCCCGTCGATCCGACGGAGCAGTTGCTCTACAACGGCGACGAACTGCTCGTCGAGGTCGAGACCGACGGTATGGAATAGTGAACAGGAGCTGCTGAAAATCGACGAAGCCGATCAGGATACTGGGACGATTTCGTCTCCAGCCGAAATGGGGGCCTCGAGTCCGGTCGTCACTGCCGAGATGTCGGTCGGTGCGGGCGTCGGCGCGAGCATCCCGCCGAACAGACTGTCGAAGAGGAGCCTGATGTGACCGAGCCACGGGATGCGGAACTGTGCTTTGCCGGTGATCCAATCGGGATCGACCACGTCGGTCTGGGCCCCGCCCTGGTGCTGATCGTAGCCGCTGTTGGCGTCGCCTTTGGTGACGAAGCCGTCACGAGAGGCCGGACACGTCTGGACGTCGTCACAGGTCGCATCGCCGATGATCTCCTCGTCGGCTTTCGTGTCGACCCAGTTTTCGCCCTCGTCGACCCAGAAGTGCGCGCGGTGTATGACGGGCGTTCGATACTGGCTGCCGTCGGGTCTGAAGATGACTACGTCCCCGGGTTGGCCGAACGTGTCGTGGCCGCTCTCGAGGCCGTTGTCGGCCGTCACGACGCCGGTGGCGTCGACGGGGCCATCACCGACGAAGCGGTCGTCGTCGACGACGAAGATGAGGTCACCGCGTTCCATGTTGGGTTCCATACTGCCACTTTCGACGGCGACCAGCGGCGGCCAGACGCCACTGACGGCAAACAGGAGGAGTCCGATCGCGGCCACGATCGCGACGCTGCTTACGATGTCGCGAACGAAGACGACGGAGCCGTCCTCGCTGCGAAGAAACCAGCGGACGACGCCGTCGTCCTCGATGGTGACGGCCGGCCGGTCGGCGCTGGTATTGTCGTCGGACTCCGCCGCTGTTGGGCCGGCGGACGCGCGATCATCGCTCGAGGATGGCATCATCTCGTCGGACTCGTCGCTGGAGGTGGGATGACCGTCGCCAGTTTCGTCATCCGCTTCGTGGTCGCCGGGATCGGGACCGCTCATTGTCCCGGCTTTTGCTGGGGGCACCAATCAACTTTCCCCTCGCCCCACGGCCGTGAGACAGCGTCTCTGACGTGGGCGAATCTGCCGTAACGATATCCCGACGAAACTGGAGACTGCTGGTGGTTTCGGCGTAACGACGTTCATCACGACGCCGTATCGAGTGGAGCCGAATCGACCGTCGGTGTACTCGTGGCGAATAACGATTCGAACGCCAGTCGGACGTTACCGAGCCACGGCACCCGGATCGAGCCCTTGCCGACGATCCAGTCGGGGTCGACGACGGTCGTCTCGGCGCCGCTGCCCTGGATCTGGTCGTAGTTCGGGTTGTTGTCGCCTTTCGTGATGAAGCCGTCGTGTGGTGCCGGACAGGTTGCCAGATCGCTGCAACTATTTCCAGCGAGGGTATCCGCGTCGGCTTTCGTGTCGACCCAGTTTTCGCCCTCTTCGACCCAGTAGTGAGCTCGGTGGATAATCGGCGTCTCCGTCGGATCACCGTTGGGCTCGAAGATCACGACGTCGCCGGGCTGGCCGAACGTCTCGTGGGTTCCGCCCGCCCCGTTTTCGAGTGGAACGACGCCGGTGTCACCCGCGGGATCGTCGCCGACGAACCGATCGTCGTCGACGACGAAGACGAGGTCACCTTCGCCGACGTTTGGCTCCATGCTGGGACTCTCGACCGCCACGAGCGGCGGCCAGGTGCCGCTGATCGCGAACAACAGGCCACCGACGACCCCAACAAGGACGAGTATCGTCACTACGTCGCGAACGAGTGCGACCGATCCATTGTCGGTCAGGACCAGCCAGCGGACGATACCGTCGTCCTCGATCGTGACCGACGGCTCGTCGGGTTTCGAGCGTCGACGAGGGCCAGTAGCATCGACCGGCGGCGCCGACGCAGAACGTCCGTCACCGTCGCGGGAGTCGGTTCGGTCGTCGCGGTCGCCACCGTCCATTACAGCGTCGTTCACCGAACAGCGACATTATCGCTACGGTTTTGACCCGTTTGCTCGGTGTTCGTCGGCGGATATCGGTTTCCCGTCTATCAGCGGTATCGCTATCCTTTTTTTCTTACCCGCGAATGGAGTGATGTGCCACTCGAGGCCCCCGCTCGAATCGTTAGCGAACTGGTAAGCCGCGGCTACAACGCCGAACGCGAGGCCGTCACGCAACTGGCCTCGAGCGACGACCCCGACCGGGCACTCGAGCGCGTGCTCGAGGACCTTGCGGAGGAAACGCTCGTCGTTCGGACCGAACACGTCGAATCGGCGCTCTCTCGGGACTCACCGCCACGGTCTTCGGCGTCGGAGACGGCTTCCGCCACCGAAGACCCCTCCGTTTCGACTGGAACGGCCGGCGGGACGGGTCGTGGATCGACGACCCGATCTCCAGTTGAAACAGGGGGGTCCGCCGGTGGGCCAACCCCGGCGGCTGGCAGTGGAAATCGCTCGGCCGATCCCGCGTTGCGATCGCTGGAGATCGCCAACGACATGACGGGTGCGAGTACGGGAACGGGCGAGTACGAGGATTTCGTCTCGGTGTTTCGGGATCGGCTCGAGCGACTGGGAGCGACGCTTCGTGGACGAGTCAACCATCGGCCGGCGACGGCGATCCAGTCGATGCCCGGCGGTTCGGAGGCGGGGATGGTCGGGCTGGTCAACGATATCCGATCGACCGCGAGCGGCCATTGGCTGATCGAACTCGAGGACGCGACGGGAACGTTCCCGTGGCTCGTGATGAAAGATCGGGAGTACGCGGATCTGGTCGAGCAGTTGCTCTGTGACGAGGTGCTGGCGATGGAGGGGACGCTCGCGGACGATTCGGGGATCGCGTTCGTCGATTCGATGCACTTTCCGGATATTCCGCGCACGCACGAGCCGTCGACGGCCGATCGACACGTCCAGGCGGCGCTGATCAGCGACATCCACGTCGGGAGCCAGGAGTTCATGGCCGAGGCCTGGAACGCCTTTGCCGACTGGCTCCACACCGAGGCCGCCGAACACGTCGAGTATCTCTTGATCGCCGGCGACATGGTCGAAGGGGTCGGCGTCTACCCGAATCAGGACGAGGAACTGGACATCGTCGACATCTACGATCAGTACGAGGCGTTCAACGCGCGTCTCAAACGCGTTCCCGGCGATATCGAGATCGTCATGATCCCCGGCAACCACGACGCGGTTCGTCTCGCCGAGCCACAACCGGGATTCGACGAGCAACTGCGCGATATCATGTCGGCCCACGATTCGCGGATCGTCAGCAACCCGTCGCTGGTGACGCTCGAGGGGGTTTCCGTGTTGATGTATCATGGCGTCTCCCTGGACGAGGTCATCGCCGAACTCCCCGAGGAGAAGGCCAACTACGACGAACCCCACAAGGCGATGTACCAGCTGTTGAAAAAGCGCCACGTCGCTCCCCAGTTCGGTGGCCACACCCGTCTCGCTCCCGAGGAGAAGGATTACCTCACCATCGACGACGTTCCCGACATCTTTCACACCGGCCACGTCCACAAACTCGGCTTCGGCAAGTACCACGACGTGCTCGCGATCAACTCCGGCTGCTGGCAGGCCCAGACCGATTTCCAGCAAAGCGTCAACATCGACCCCGACGCCGGCTTCGCACCCATCGTCGACCTCGATACGCTCGAGGTGACCGTCCAGAAGTTCAGTTAGGGCGTCCGACGGTCGGATCCCCCGGTTCCGGCGACGGGTTCCGTGACCTCAACGATTTTCACGGACTGGCGTGAGACTCAGCCAACCCCTGGCTCGAGATCGAATGCAGTGGAACTACCGGTACACGCTACTCGTCCTCTGTACCTTCGCATTTTTCGGGACGATGGTGGCGCGGCTGGTCATCAGTCCGCTCGTGCCCGCGATCACCGACTCGTTTACGATCACGAACACGGCGATCGGCGTCGCATTGACGGGGATGTGGCTGGCGTACGCGCTGACGCAGTTTCCGAGCGGCCTGCTTGGCGATCGGTACGGCGAACGGCTGATCATTCTCGTCGCCGTCGGCGGCACTGCCGTCATGAGTTTCGTCCTCGCGCTCGCACCGGTTTTTCCCGTCTTCGTCGTCAGTGTCATCGTCCTCGGCGCGGTCGCCGGCTTGCACTACAGCGTCGCGACCTCACTGCTTACGCGAACGTTCGACGACCAGATGGGGATGGCAGTCGGCATTCACACGATCGGCTCACCGGCCGCGGGCTTGTTCGCGCCGGTCGCGGCCGCGTGGGTCGGCACCCGATACGGCTGGCGCGCCGGCATCGCTATCGGCGCGGCGATCGCCGCCCCCATCTTCGTCCTCTTTGCGCTTCGAACTCGTCGAACCGATCCACAGCGGCCGGACCAGCCGGTTTCCGACCGTCTCGAGTTCGCGCCCTTGGTCGATCTCCTCTCGACGCCGCCGATAACGTTTACCGTCGGCATCGCCGCGATCTGTGCGTTCGTCTGGCAAGGAACCGCCTCCTTCCTCCCGACGTTTCTCGTCGAGTATCGGGGACAGTCGGCGACGCTTGCGGGCGTCGTCTTCTCGTCGTACTTCGTCGTTCAGGCGGTGACCAAACCGGTCCTCGGCTCGCTGTCGGATTCCTACGGCCGAGACAGCGTCATCGTCGGCTGTATGGTGACGACCGTCCTCGGGCTCGTTCTGTTCGTCGCCGTCCCTGGGGCCCTCGCCGTCGTCGCTGCGATCGTGCTGGTCGGGACGGGACTGGGCTGGGCCTCCGCGGTCGAGCCACGATTCATGGACGAGTTGGGCGACCGTGAACGCAGTGCCGGCTTCGGCCTCGTCAGAACGGTGTACCTGGTGGTCGGCTCGCTCGGATCGTTCGCCGTCGGGCTCTTCGCCGACGCCTTCGGCTGGGCCGTCTCGTTTGGCGTCCTCGTCTGTCTCCTGTCGCTGGTCGCCGTCGCCGTCGTCATCAACGGCGCCCTCGAGCTCGGCTACTGACATCAATCCAGGGTGGTCAGGAGCTGACGGCGTCGCCGAACAACTGTGCCAGCAGTCGCCGTTGGCCGATCCGCAGATGGCGGTTGACAGTTGGTTGGGACACGTCGAGGCGGTCGGCGATCTCCTGACCGGTGCTCTCGCGGGGCCACTCGAAGAAGCCGGCGTAGAAGGCCGTCCTGAGTACCTCGAGCTGACGGTCAGTCAGTTCCTCGAACAGCGAGGAGATGAGTTCGCGTCTCGTGTGCATGGAACGTTCGACGTGGCGGCGGCTGCGGAGTTCAACGTCGCGGTGTGTGTCCGCGAGGGCATCGATGAAGGCGCGAACGTCGGTCCCGGTCGTAACGTCGACGGTTACGATCGTCTCCTCGTCGTCGCCGACGATCGATCGCGGACTGGCGCCGTGGCGGATCAGTTGCGACGCGAGCACTTCGCCGCTGACGAGCGCCTCGAACCGACAGCGGTCCTCGTCCTCGCTCAGCAGCCGGTAGGCCGAGACGACCACGAGTTCTTCGAGGATGGCCGTCACCGCTTGCGGGTCCACGTCGTGGGTTTCGAAGAACAGGAGCGTGTCCTCGCTCGAGTGTGTTCCGATGCCGTCGTACTCGATGCGTCCGCCCGTTTTCGTCGCGATCTGTGACAGGATATCGTTCGACTCCGTCATCGCGAGGGTGAGTTCGATCTGTACGGCCGAGTGGAGGGCTTCCCGGGTACGCGTCACGTTGATCGCGTTCGCGATCGTCTCGCCGAGTTCGCCGAATACCTCCCGCTCGAGCTCGGCAAACGCGTCGGGTTCGGTCGCGTAGACGGTCAGTACGCCGTACGAGTACTCCGCTAACGTCAGCGGAATGCTGATCACCGACTGGAAGCCCGCATCGAGCGCTTTTCGCCGCCAGGACTCGCCACGGATATCGTCGACGACGTTCTCGACGACGGTCGTCTGCTCGGTTCGTGCGGTCCGACACGCGGGTTCGACCGACGTCTCCGTCGCAAGCGAAACGCTATCGAGGTACTCGCCGTTTGTCCCGGCCCAGCTCTGGGGCTCGAGGGTCGATTCGCTCGAATCGACGGTGCCGATCCAGGCGAAGCCGATCCCCGTCGCCTCGACGAGACGCTCGGGGACGGTCGAATCGATCTCGGCGCGGCTCGTCGCGCCGACGAGCGAGCCGTTGATTCGTCTGATGATCTCGGTGACCGACATCTGCCGTCGAAGGCGCTGATTCTGGGCCTCGAGTTCGGCGTCGCGTTCGCGCAATCGCGACTCGTGCTCGAGTCGGTCGAGAGCGGCTTCGGTCGTCGCCGCCAGCGTCTCGACGAGCTGGCGGGTTTCGGCGTCGATAGCGTCGGACTCGGCGGCGACCGTGACCACTCCGTGGTTGCCGATCGGGACGACGACGGCACTCTCGACGTCGTCTTCGAAGAGCTGTGTTTGATCGCCAGCAGCGGGATCGTCGACGACGGTCTGTGCGCCCGTGACGAAGGCATTCCAGAGGACCGAGCCGTCGCTGGCAAGTGGGGTTGTTGGCGCCTCGTGTGTGAGTCGATCGAACGCGTCGCTGTGGCCGACCGGGACGAGCTGGTTGACGTCGTCGTCGAGCCGATAGAGTGCAACGCCAGCGTCGTCGAAGAGATCGGTCGCGGTGTCGATGACCAGATCGGCGACCGCTTCGACGGTTTCGACGCCTAGTAGCCCGCGCGCGGCTTCGTGAAGCGACTCGAGTGCTAACTCCCGGTGTTTCAGGTCGGTCACGTCCCGCAGCGCACCCTGGTAGGCGACCAGTTCGCCGTCCTCGAAGACGGGCTCGCCGACGCCGCGGACCCAGATCAGTTCCTCCGGTGTCGGTTCGATCCGTGCCTCGAGCTCGTAGATAGATTCGGTCTCGATCGCGGTCTGGAGTCGTTGGCGAACGCGCGGGCGATCGTCGGGGTGATACTTTTCGATGGCCGCGCTCAAGTCGGGCGGCGTGTCACGGGGCAGTCCGTGAATCCGATACTGCTCTTCGGTCCAGGTCGGCTGTGGCGGATCCTCGGTCAGATCCAGTTCCCAGCCGCCGACGCCGGCCAGTTGCTCGACGCGCTCGAGAAGTTCCTGGGTCTGCTCGAGTTCGCGTTCGCGCTCCTTGCGGTCGGTAATGTTCTGGATCGAGCCCCGGACGGCGACGACCGCATCGTCGGTCGACTGCAGGCGATCCTCGTTCGACGCTGCTACCGCGTCGCCCGTGACGATCGGCTCTCCGATCGCCCGCACCCAACGTCTGTGGCCGTCCGTGGTGGTCAGGCGTAGTTCGAGATCGTAGGGTTCGCCCTCCTCGATCGCGCGGTCGAGGGCCGTTCGGAGACGCGCCCGATCCTCGGGGTGATACAACTCGAGTGAGTCTTCGAGGGAAAAACTCGACGTTTCCGGATGGTAGCCCAGTATTCTGGCGACCTCGTCGGTTCCCTCGAGTTCGTACGGCTCCTCGCGGACGTCGAGCTCCCAGGCGCCGACGCTTGCGAGGTGCTGGGACTGCTCAAGCAGCGCCCGGGTTCGCTCGAGTTCGCGTTCGTACCGCTTGCTCTCGGAAACGTCTTCGATCGCCCCCATCACGCCGACGACCTCGCCACTCGAGTCCCGGATCGGTGCTTTCGAGATGCGGACGTCGAGTAGTGAGCCGTCTTTCGTTCGACGCTGTAGTTCGACGCCGGTGATCGTCTCACCGGCGCGAAGCCGATCGAGGAAGATGTCGAGTGACTCCTCGTCCGGCTCCGGGATCGTCGGCAGTTCGTTGCCACGTACTTCCGACTCGTCCCACCCGAAGATGCGCTCGGCTGCGGGATTCCACAGTTGGACGGTATCCTCGAGATCGACCGCGATGAGTGCTGCCGGCGAGGCATCGATGATCGCGTCGAGCCACTCGTTGGTCTCTCGCAGCCGCTGTTCGCGGATTCGGCGATCGGTCACATCTTCCTGAAAACCGACGAAATTCGTCACCGTTCCCGCGTCGTCTTCGATCGGAGCGAGATGGACTCGGTTCCAGAACTCGGTGCCGTCCGGTCGGTAGTTACGAAGCTCGACGGCAGTTGGCTTCCCGTCCGCGACCGCCTCCTGTAGCTGCTCGACGCGGTCTGGATCCGTCCGTTCTCCCTGCAAGAATCGGCAGTTTCGTCCGATTGCGTCTTCACGGTCGTAGCCAGTGACCTCCTCGAAGGCCTCGTTCGCGTAGATGATCGGATTGTCCGGCTGGTCCGGATCGGTGATCGTCACCCCGACTGGTGCTGCCTCGAGCGCTCGATCTTTGAGTCGAAGTTCACGTTCGTACCGTTGGCGATCGAACGCGTGGCCGATCCAATTCGCCATCAGATCGACGAACGTGCGATCGGCCGTCGAAAACTCCCCCTCGCGTGGCGTTCGGTCGAGGAAACACAGCGTCCCGTAGCGCTCGTCGCCGATCTCGAGGGTCGTCCCGAGATAGCTGTTGATATCCCCCGACTCGACCGCGGGATCGTCTGTGTCTCTCTCGTCGTCGGCGTCGTGAATCCCACGGAGACCGTCGGATTCGACCGTCTCGCGACAGAACGTCTCCGAAAGTTTCGTCTCCGTTCCGTCCGGGACGACCTCGGTCCCGTGGGTGTACTCGACGACGTAACGATCGGCGTCTTCGTCGGTTCGCGAGACGAGCCCCGCTTCCATCTCGAGTCGGTCACAGCCGAGTTCGAGCAACTGGCGTATCTGCTCGTCCGTGCTCGCGTTTGTCTCGGCGGTAATTCGATACAGCGCGTCTCGGTACTGTTCGTGTTCCGCGATGCGCTGACTGCAGCGATGGAACGCACTCGTCAGGTCGTCGATTGCGGCCGAGAGTTCGCCGAGTTCGTCGTCTCGGTCGAGTTCGATGTTGATTTCGTCGGTCCGTATCTCCGTCGGATGCGTCGTTCCCTCGAGTCGATCGACGACGGTTCGGACGTCGGTTGCGAGACGTTCGATCGCGTTCGATCGATCGGCGCTGCCACCGACTGCGAGCCCGAGGACGACCGATTCGACAGCCTGCTCTATGTACAGCCCCAGAAGCACCGTCCCGACGAACAGCAGTGACCCGGCGACGATAGCGTTGATCCCGGACATTCGGGACCGATACCACGGTAGCGCCAGCTGGGGGTCTCGTGCCGGTGACGCTCCGTCATCGTGTGACGACCCTCGGCTGAAAGGCATAGCGGCTGTATGTGACCGACAAGAATGAGTGTTCGGTCGGTTCGGCGTCCCTGGTCGGCGCGTTGGCAGCGAAACGATGGAGTCAATCGAGCAACAGCAACTCGGGATGCTCGAGGTACTCCATCACGGTGTTCGTAAAGCGCGCGCCGACGGCGCCGTCGATCAGCCGGTGGTCGAACGACAGCGACAGCGTCAGCACGGAGCGTGGTTCGATCGATTCCGCGCCGTCGTCGGTGACGACGCGGGGTTTGCGCTTGATCTCGCCGATGGCGAGAATCCCCGATTCGGGGTAGTTCAGGATCGGCGTCGCGTACTCGCCGCCGATGCCGCCGACGTTGGTGATCGTAAACGTCGAGCCCTGCAACTCGTCGGGGCCGATCGTTCGATCGCGCGCTTTCTCGACGAGTTCGTTCGTCTCGGAGGCCAACTGGAGCAACCCCTTCTTGTCGGCGTCCTCGAGGACCGGCACCATCAGGCCGACGTCGGTCGCGGTCGCGACGCCGATGTTGTAGTAGTCGCGGTAGACGATTTCCTCCGCGTCCTCGTCGATGACCGCGTTCATCTCGGGGTACTCCTGTAAGGCCGCGACGACGGCTTTCGTGACGAACGGCATGTAGGTCAGCCGAATGCCCCGGTCCTCGGCACGCGGGGCGAGTCGGTCTCGCGTCTCGACCAGCGCCGTCACGTCGACCTCGTCGTGGTGGGTGACGTGGGGGGCGCTGTACGTCGACTCGACCATCGCCTCGGCGATTCGCTTGCGGACGCCGCCGAAGGGTTCGCGGCGCTCGCGCTCGCCGGGTTCGAACGCGGCGTACTCGCGCTCGCCGACGGGGTCCCCGGCCTCGAGTGCCTCGCGATCCGCATCTTGGGCCCGGCGTTGGGCCTCGGCGTACTCCTGGACTGCCTCGGGCGTGACGAACGCCTCGCCGTCGCGGTGGTCGACTGCGGGGACGGCGTCGATGTCGACCCCCGCCTCGTCGGCGAGTCGTCGGGTCGCCGGCGCGGCCAGCGTCCGCTCGCGATCCGCCGACTCGAGGTCGCCTGCCGCCGGCGCGGTCGACGCACCAGCATCGGCGCTCGAGGTCGCCGGATCGCTCGCGGCGACGTCCGGCTCGTCGGCGTCGGCAGACGCGTTACCCGCAGTGGCAGCCGTGTCGCTCCCGGCGGATTCGGAGTGAGTCGGCTGCGAGTCGGTTGTCTGTGAGTCGGTGCCCGTCGCAGCCCTGACATCGGCCGTCGTGATCCGACCGCCGGGGCCGCTGCCCTCGAGCGTCGCGAGGTCGATCCCCGCCTCGCGGGCCAGTTTGCGGACTCGCGGCGGTGCGAAGACGCGGTCCTGGGGGGTATCGATCGTCTCGGTCTCGGCGCCGGTTGCGCCGGGATCACCCGCTGACTCGCTCTCGCCCTCGGTTGTGGTCAGGTCGGCCGCCTCGCTCGAGTCGGTGTTTTCGATATCGCCGGTTTCGGCGGGCGCCTCGCCCTTGAGCGAGAAGGTAACGAACACCTCCCCGACGGGGATGACGTCGCCCTCGTCATAGTGTAGTGTTTCGACGGTACCGTCGACGGGCGAGGGGATGTCGACCAGCGCCTTGTCGGTCTCGATCTCGGCGATCGGCTGATCCTCTTCGACGGTGTCGCCTTCAGCGACGAGCCACGAGACCAGTTCGCCCTCGGCGACGCCCTCGCCGACGTCGGGCAGTTCGAACTCACGAACCATTCTAGAACCCCGCAGCGCGCCGAATGCCGTCCTCGATGCGGGCGGCTTCCGGCAGGTAGTAGTCTTCGAGCGCGTACAGCGGGAACGGCGTGTCGAAGCCGGTGATGCGCTCGATCGGTGCCTCCTGGTAGAGCAGCGCCTCCTCCTGGATCGTCGCGGTGATTTCGCCCGCGAGCCCGCCCGTCTTGGGGGCTTCGTGGACGACCGCGGCGCGGCCGGTCTTCTTGAAGGAGTCGAGGATGGTGTCGTCGTCCAGCGGCGAGAGCGTCCGCAGGTCGACCACCTCGACGTCGACCTCGTCCGCGAGATTGTCGGCGGCCTCGAGCGTCGGCCGGGTCATCGCGCCCCACGTGAAGACGGAGACGTCGCTGCCCTCGCGGCGAACGGCGGCCTCGCCGAGAGGGACCTCGTAGGAGTCGACCGGGACGTCCTCGCGAAACGCCCGGTAGATGAGTTTCGGCTCGAGGAAGAGCACGGGATCCGGGTCTCGAATCGCACTCGTCAACAAGCCCTTCGTGTCGGCGGGCGTCGAGGGGACGACGACCTTGAGGCCGGGCTGGTGGACGAACATCGCCTCGGTCGACTCGGAGTGGTGTTCGGGCGCGCGGATACCGCCGCCGTAGGGTGCGCGGACCACCAGTGGACACGTAAATCGTCCTCGAGAGCGCGTTCGCAGGCGTGCGGCGTGGGAGACGATCTGGTCGAATGCGGGGTAGATAAAGCCCATAAACTGCATCTCGGCGACGGGACGCAGCCCGTAGGCGGCCATGCCGATGGCCGTGCCGACGATTCCGGACTCCGCGAGTGGAGTATCGATGACTCTCTCCTCGCCGAACTGATCGTAAAGGCCTTCCGTCGCGCGAAAGACGCCGCCGTTCTTGCCGACGTCTTCACCCATGACGAGGACATCCTCGTCGCGTTCCATCTCGGTTCGAAGCCCGTCCTGAACCGCCTGGACCAGGGTCAGGCTCTCGGTCTCTCGGTCGGTCTGCGGTTCCGTTTCGGTAGCCATGGTATCACTCCAGGAGTTCGTCGTCGCCGTGGTCGTCGCGAATCGATTCGAGATACTCGAGTTGGCGCCGTAATCGTTTGGGCATCCCCTCGTAGACGTGAGCGAAGATTTCCTCGGGATCGGGCCGGCGAACCGACTCGACGGCCTCGATGGCGTCGGCGACGTCCGCTTCGACGCTGGATTCGATCGCGTCGACGCGCTCGTCGTCGAGGATGCCTTGCGAGCGCAGGTAGGTTTCGAGGCGCGGGATCGGATCTTTTTCCTTCCAGTTTTCGACCTCGTCGTCCTCCCGGTAGACGGAGGGATCGTCGGCCGTCGTATGGGCGCCAAAGCGGTACTGGACCGCCTCGATCAGCGTCGGTCGGGTGGCGCGGCCGGGTGCGTCGTCCACGAAATCGTCGGGGTCTTTGGCCTTCTCGACGGCCTCGCGGGTGACCTTGTAGACCGCGAGCGGGTCCATGCCGTCAACCTGGACGCCCTCAAAGCCGTAGGCTTCGGCTTTCTGGGCCAACGTCTCGCTCGCACTCTGGCGCTCGCGCGGGACCGAGATGGCCCACTGGTTGTTGTTACAGAAGAAGACCGTCGGGGTGTCGAAGACCCCGGCGAAGTTCAGCCCCTCGTGGAAGTCGCCTTCCGAGGTCGCGCCGTCGCCGAAGTAACAGACGAATGCCTTCCGCTCGCCCTTCAGTTTCGACGCCCACGCCGCGCCCGTCGCGTGGGGAATCTGGGTCGCGATCGGCACCGCGACCGAGAACATGTTGATGTCCTTGGGAATCGCATTGCCTTGCTCGTGGCCCATCCAGTACAGCAGTGTTCGCTCTAAGCCCATCCCGCGAACCAGGCCGACGGCGTGTTCGCGGTAGCTGGGAAACACCCAGTCCTCGGTGTCCATCGCGTGGGCACTGGCGACCTGGGCGGCCTCCTGTCCTGATAATGGGGGGTAGGTTCCCATTCGTCCCTGGCGCTGCAGGCTCACCGCGCGTTCGTCGAAGTGGCGGGCCAGGCGCATCTGCTCGTAGATCTCGAGGAGTTCGTCGTCGGAGAGATCGGGCACGTCGGCACCCTCGCGCACCCGCCCCGTCTCGTCGAGGATCTGTACTCGTCGCGTCGGATCGCGCTGTAACGTACTCACGGGGAACCCCTCCAGTACATACCCGACCAATGTATCGCTCAGGATAAAGGATTTTCCCTAAATAGCTTACTATCGGTGAGATTCTTACCACACAGAGCCACGTATTCCGGACAACAGTGGATAATTATGGACAGATGTGGGCGAAGACAGTGTCGTCGAGACGGTCGAGAGGTGTACTGACGTGCCACGCGGCGATGAGCGAATCGATGTTTCCGACCCGTACGATGCGATGTGGGACGAGGCGTCGCCTCATACGGATTGCTGTAACGATTTACCGGCGAAACCGCAGACGGGTCGCGGTTTCGGCGGTAACGACTTACAGTAAACCGTATCAGTCCGATGCGGCCCGCGCCTCCTGCCGGGCCTGCTCGACGCTCTTTCCCTCCCGGAGCACGGCGTCGACGAACAGTTCGCCGGCCTTGTACGACGACCGGACCATCGGGCCGCTGGCGCAGTACAGAAAGTCCAGTTCCTCCTCGGCGACGCGTCGCCACGTGTCGTACTTCTCGGGGTGGTCGTACCGTTGTACCTCGAGGTGATCTCTCGAGGGCCGGAGATACTGGCCGAGGGTAACGATGTCGACGCCGCGGTCGCGACAGTCGGCCAACGTCTGGTAGACCTCGTGGTCGTACTCGCCGTGGCCGAGCATGATCGAGGTCTTGGTGTAGATATCCGATTCCCGGTCGACCTGCTCCAGCACGCCCAGGCTCTGTTCGTAGCCGGCGCGGCGGTCCCGGACGGGAAACTGCAGGCGCTCGACGGTCTCGACGTTGTGGGCGATGACGTCGGGGTCGGCGTCGATAATTTTGCGAACGAGACGTTCCTCACCCTGAAAATCGGGGATGAGGACCTCGACGAGGATGCCGGGGTGGCGATCCTTGATCTCGCGGATCGTCTCGGCGAAGTGGCCCGCACCCTGGTCGGGGAGATCGTCGCGGTCGACGCTCGTGAGGACGACGTAGTCCAGTCCGATCTCGGCGATCGCGTCGGCGACGTTCGCGGGTTCGTCGGGATCGAGCGGCTCCATCCCGCCGGTTTCGACGTCACAGAAGTTACAGGCCCGGGAACAGCGATGGCCCATCAGCATGAACGTCGCCGTCCCGCCTTCGCCGCTGCCGGTTCCAGCCCCGCCGGACCAACATTCACCGAGGTTCGGACAGTTAGCCTCCTCGCAGACAGTGTTGAGATCGCGCTCGCGCAGTGTCTCCCGAATGTCGGCGAACTCCCGACCCGACGGCGGCCGCATCTTCAGCCAGTCGGGTTTGCGTGCGCTGCTCATAGGCGATGTCACGGGCGGGAGCGTGAAAAACCGTCGCTTGTCGGCAGTCGTCAGGTCGTTAGATCGTGCCGAATCCTTGCAGTCGGAGCGCGACCGAGACGACGGCGGCCACGAGACCGACGACGACGACCGCCCAGTCGACAGTCTGGAATGGCTGGCGGTTGTAGAACGACCGGTCACCACGCGTATCGAACCCGCGGGCCTCGAGTGCCATTGCCTGCGTCTGGACGTTCCGAATCGCGGTCATGAACACCGGGATCAACAGCGGAATATAGCTTCGCAGCAGCGTGACCGGGTTGTTGCCGCCGACCTCGTGTCCGCGAGCGGCCTGGGCCTGTCGGACCGTGTTGGCCGACCCGAGGAAGGTCGGAAACAGCCGCAGTGCGGTGCCGACGGCGAAACAGAACGCGAAGGGGATACCGAGCGACCGCATCCCCGCGACGATCTCCTCGTTCGATGTCGTCGTCACGAACAGTAGACCGCCGATGATGAACGCCGCGATCCGTTCGGATCGACCGAGGGCGAACAGCACCTCTCGCTCGGTCAGCGTCCCGACCGGCGTCGAGAGCAAGACGGCACCGCCGGAGTGGGTAAACGCCGGCCAGACGGCGAAGCCGACGAGAAATAGCGCGACGACGATGAAAGAGAGTCGTTTGAAGTTCGGCCAGCCGCCGACGGCCACGAGCGCGAGAAACGAGGCCGCCAGCGGCACGAACACCCACACCGGATCGGTGAACGAGTACGCCATGACGAACAGGCCCGTGATAAGCGCCAGTTTCGAGCGTGCGTTCAGCCGGTGAATGAACGTGTCACGGTCGGCGTACAGCGACGGCGAGGAACTCACGAATGGTCACCCCCAGTAGCGGCGTCGGCCTCGGCATGGGTCTCGCCGGATGCGGCGTCCGACCCAGCCGTCTCGAGGCCAGCGACCAGTTCGTCGACCGACAGCGCCGGCAGCGCGTCGTCCTGACCGGTTTCGGCGGCCAGTCTATTCGACACCTCGATGGGTTGTGGCGGCTCGAGGTTCCAGCGCTCGAGCAGCGACTCGTCGGCGAACAGTTCTCGAGTCGGCCCGTCGAACGCCTTCTGTCCGTCGTCCATCACGACCGTCCGGGGCGCGTACTGGGCAACGGTGTGCATGCTATGGGTGACCATCGCGATCGTGACGCTGGTCTCTCGGTTGAGGCGAGCCACGAGATTCATAAATTGGTCGCGCTGGGTGGCGTCGAGGCCGGTCGTCGGCTCGTCGAAGACGATCGCGTCGGGATCGGTCGCGAGGATCGACGCCAGCGCCACGCGCTGGCGCTGTCCCTTCGAGAGGTTGAACGGGTCGGCGTCCTCGAGGCCGTCGAGTTCGACCGTCTCGAGCGCTTCGGTGACGGCCTGGTCGAGTTCGTCGCCCGTCATGCCGAAGTTCTCGGGGCCGAACGCGACCTCGTCGCGAACGGTGTCGGCGAAGATCTGGTGATCGGGGTTCTGGAAGACGTAGCCGACGGCTCGGCCGATCTCGCTCATCGAGCGCTCCGCGACGTCCCGTCCGCGCCAGCGTGCCTCCCCTGAATCGGGCTCGAGCAAGCCGTTGAGGTGTTTCGCGAGCGTCGTCTTCCCGCTGCCGTTGTGGCCGACGATGGCGACGACTTCGCCGGATTCGACGGTGAGATCGACGCCGTCGACGGCCCGAACCGTCTCGCGGTCGGTCTCGTACTCGTGGACGATGTCCTCGAGTTCGAACACCGGATCGCCGGTCTTCTGGCGGGTGCCGGCGGGTGCGCCGGGTAGCGAGTCGCCGCGGCGTGCTGGCGGCGTCCACTCGAGGGCTCGCTCGAGCACGGCCTCGACGGCCTCGTCGGGATACAACGGCAGGTCTTCGCGCGACCAGCCGAGGCGATCGAAGGTGTCGACGACCGGCGGAACGGCGACACGCGCGTTGTGGAGCGCCTCGACGTCGGTAAACACCTCGCGAATCGGCCCCTGACGATACACCTGGCCGGCGCGCAAGAGGACGGCGTGGTCGGCCAGCAGCGCCTCCTCGATCTCGTGGGTGATCGTGACGATCGTCTCCGGCCCGTTCCAGCCCTCCGGGGCGTCGAAGCCATCGGCGTCCGCGAGCGAACGGATCACCTCGAGGGTATCGTGGCTACCCGCGGGATCGAGGTCGCTGGTCGGTTCGTCGAGCAACAGCAGTTCGGGGTGGTTTGCGACCACACCAGCGAAGACGAGGCGTTGTTTCTGGCCGCCCGAGAGCGCGTCTGGCGGCCGGCGTCGGTCGAGATCGGAGAGTCCGGCGACCGACAGCGCGTGCTCGACACGGGGATCGATGTCGTCGATCGGAACGGCGAGGTTTTCGGGACCGAACACCGTCTCGCTCGTCACGCTCGTTCCGAACAGCTGGGATTCGTAGTCCTGTAACACCATACCGACGTCGTCTGCCATCTCGGGGACGCGGGCGCTCGTTGCGTCGCGCCCGAGAACCTCGATATCGCCAGCGAACGAGCCGGTAACGAAGCTTGGGATGATCGCGTTGAACGTCCGTAGGAGCGTGGATTTCCCGCCGCCACTGGCCCCCATTATTACGGTGAAGCTTCCGGCCGGGATATCCAGATCGAGGCCCCGGAGTACCGCGCCCCCGCGGTCGTCCGGGTCGTACGCCTCGTCGTCTGCGAACGAATCCGCAGCGGGAAGGTCCAGCCCGCGATCGTACGCGAAGACGACATCTCGCAATTTCGCGGCCGGTTCCCCCGTCGAGTCACTGCCCATTCTATCTGGTATCACGCGGGTTCTAGAACTAAAACAGTCCGGATTGGCCCGCGGGAAATTCGGGGGTAATCGTCACCCGATCAGTCGAGCAGTCGCGAGAGTCGCTCGCCGGAAATCGCCGTCAGCCCGAGCACGAGCAGGAACCCGATCGCGCCGAGGACGATCTGGATCGTCGCGCCGCCCTGACCGAAGGTTTCGCCTTGAGCGACGCCGAATTCGACGTTGTAGACTCCGAGCGAAATCGCGATACCGACCGTGACCCAGATGATCGACACTGCCAGCAATCCGAGTGCGGCTGTTCTAGCTCGCCCCAGCCCGACGTCCGGCACGTCCTCGTCGTGAAGCAGGTCGGGGTAGAGCAGTCCCATCTCTTTGATCCGCGGGTAGGTCAGGTACAGCAGCGGCGGACCGAGGACGACCGTCGCGATCAGGTTGTTCGCGAAGATCACCGTGCCGAGTACCGAGAACGGGAACAGCCCGAGTACTTCGAGCCCCCAGGCGATGATCGCCGCACAGACCGCCGAGGCCGCGGCCGCGATAGCGACGAACTCGACCAGTTGTCGAATCGTGTTCTCGCGGAAATCGGGCTCCACCCCGCTCGAGAGCGGACCGAGGTTGCCCCACAGTTTGTAGCCGAGCAAGCCGAAGAAGAAGTTGCCGATGAACCCGAACAGGCTTCCCGGGCCGAACGTCCCCGCGAAGATATCGTTGATCAGGTTTCCGATCGCCGACCCCCAGGCCGCCGCCGGTCCGAACATGATGCCGAAGATCACCGGAATCACGTTGCCCGGCCGAACCGCCGTAATGCCGGGAACGACCACGAACCCGGCGAAGGGTATCAACAGCGCAGCGTAGACCGCAGCGACGACTGCGACGAGCATTATCATTCGCGTGTCACGCCACATCGTGAGTAGCTCTCTCATCGGTTTACAACCCTCAGAACTGCTACTTAAACATAGTCGTTTTCTCCATCATCTTTCGATCAAATGTAACTATTTCATTTATTTCGGCCTGCCGACCGCGCTCGGTGTTGCCATCGATCGCTATGGAGATCGCCGGCAGACGCGCACCGAGCGCAGCAACCACGCGACTGCACGAAGAGCGATCCGCAGTCACTTAATGTCGGACGAACAAGCCTCGAGTATGGGACTCGAGGGGCGATTCGACGAGCAAGCGGGCATCGTCCGCGTCGGTGGCGACGCTCGCCAGCGGTACTACGACTCGCGGGGCTATGGCTACCCACTCGAGGGTAACGAGATCGCGCTGGCGCCGGTCGAGGCGGCCCATCTGCTCTTTCGGGACGACCTCGAGGCGGTCGTCGACGAGTCGGGCGACCGATTGTCGTTTCGGGCGTTCGCCAGCCGCGAGCCCGGTGGCGACTTCGGCGTTCGATTTCTGGTCTACGCCGACTTGCGCGAGCGCGGATTCTACCTTTCGCCGGCGGCCGAGCCGTGGGTCGACGATCCACCGGCGACCGACTTCGCCGTCTTCCCGCGCGGCAAAGGGCCACAGGACGGCGAGATCGCCTATCCGCTGAGTGTGATCGGCGAGCGAACCGATGTCCCCGCGAGCGACCTCGCCGACGGCGTCCTCGCGGTCGTCGACGAGGAAAGCGAGATCACTTACTTCGACATCAGTCCGCGAGAGCCCGAGGGATCGACGGACGCCCCGGTTCCCGAAGACTGCCCCGCTGACCTCCTCGCCGATCGGGTCGTCGTCTGGGAGCCCCCGCTCGAGCTCTACGAGGAGTCGTTCTACGGCCAGCCCCTCGAGGGGCGAGAGTACGACCGGCCGACGCTGCAGTGCTCGCTGCTCGAGGCGGCCTACCTGGCCGAACGCGGGGCGCTCGCGCTCGAGCCGGAGACGGTCCGCGAACGCGGACGCGAGGTCGAAGGTGAGCGGTTCGACCGACGCCTCGCCGTCTACACGACGCTTCGGGAGCGCGATATCGTTCCCAAGACGGGCTACAAGTTCGGCGCGGACTTTCGGACCTACGCCGATGTCGAGTCGGTCGACGAGCTGGGTCACTCCGAGTTGCTGATTCGGGTCCACCCCGCCGACGCCGCCTTCGAACCGCGGGATCTCGCTCTCGACGTGCGCCTCGCACACGGCGTCCGCAAGACGATGGTGTTCGCGCTCGTCGATGATTCGTCCCACATCGAGTGGTGGTCGATCGAGCGCCTAACGCCGTAAGCTGCTCGCACGCGCTATGATCGCCGCCAACGGTGCTGGTCGGAAACGTAAAAACCCCAACAGCCGATAGCTCCCCATATGCAACTCGAGGTGATCGGTGTCGGCGCCGCGGGATGTCGGATCGCCGATGCGATTCACGCGGGCGATCCGGCCGAGCGGTCGGTCGTCGGGACGGCGTTCGCGTTCGATGTCGACGGCGAGGACGTGACCGCCCTGCAGTCGATCCCGGTCGCACGCCGATTTCGGTACGGGGAGACGATCGAGAACGGACTCAACGGCAACCTCCAGCGCGGGTTCACCGTCGGCGAGGAGCACGTCGACGAACTCAGTCGTCACCTCGACGACGGCCAGCCCTCGATCGCGGACGCTTTCGTCGTCGCTGTCGGCCTCGGCGGGGCGACCGGCGGCGGGACGGTCCCCGCGCTCGTCGAGAATCTGCAACGACTGTACGACAAGCCGGTCTACGTCCTCGCGACGCTGCCCGCGACGAGCGAACTCGAGCCGTCGAGCGACGATCGGTCCGGGTCGGGGTCCGACGCCGAGACGCGGCCGATGGCCGAGGAAAACGCTGTTCGCACGCTCGAGCGCCTCGAAGGGAGCGCGGATGCCGTCATCGCGTTCGACAACGAGGAGTGGCTCCGAAGTTCGGAGACAGTACTCGAGGCGCGCGATCGCCTCAACCGGGAGCTGGCCGACCGAGTGCTGGCGTTTTTCACGGCGACCGCGAGCGGGACGGACGAACCGAGCGGTGCGGAGACGATCATCGACGCGAACGACGTCGCGCGCATTCTCGGCGACGAGACGGGGATCGCGACGATCGGCTACGGCAAACAGCAGGTCGAGACCGACGACGGCGGCTCCCGATTCGGGCTGGGGCTCTTTTCGGCGGAGACGAGCGTCGACACGACGACGGCGATCAGCGCCATCGAGACGACGATCCAGAAAGGGCTGCGGGGCAAGCTTACCCTCGAGTGCGATCGCGGCGATGCCGATCGAGCACTGCTGGTCGTCGGTGGCCCGCCGGCGTGGCTCAACCGCCAGGCGATCGCCGACGGCCGCTCGACGCTCGAGTCGGCGACCGGCTCGGCCGAGATTCTAAGCGGTGACGCCCCGCGTCCCGACAGCGACCAGGTCTTTGCGGTCGTCTTGCTCGCCGGCGTCGAGCCCGCGGGCCGACTCGCGGCCCTTCGCTCGAGGACGAAGCCGCTCGATCGGCGTCGGGCGGGCGAGTGATACGGTTTACTGTAACGATTTACCGGTGCACCCGCCGCCCGGGTCGCGGGTGCGCTGGAACCGACGTAAGCAGTCCGTACGAATCCGTCTCGGACAGTATTTTTATTGGTTCTGCCGGAGTGCGTGACGGTAGGACGATTGCTCCGGTGTGTACATGGAGGGGACTGACGAGGGTGCGGTGACGTCCGGGCCGGACCGGCCGGACTGGGGACAGCTCGGTCTGGTCGCGCTCGCGCTCCTGATTTTGGCGCTGGCAGCGGTTGCGATCCCGGCTCTCGGCGGCGTTTCCCTCGGTGGACCGTCACAGGCGGGCCCGGATGCCGGGAGCGAGTCCGGATTCACCGACCTCGAGACGGCGCCGGATGGCGCGGACGCCGATGGCGCCTCGAGCGGCGAGGCCGCAGACGGTACGAACGGCGCCGGCGACGACACCGTGGCGGGCGACCCGGAGGCTGGAGACGGTGCGGTGGCCGACGGTGATCTGGACGACGCCGACACGCCCGGGGACGCCGACGGCGCCGACGGATCGGCTATCGGCGACGGCACCGAGGGAGACGCCCTCGAAGTCGGCGACGATCCCGGCGGAGCGGACGCGGAGGATGCCGATGCGTCCGACGGCGGTAGTCCCGATGGGGCCGACCAACCGGGAGACGGTGACGAGTTCGACGATGGAGAGCTGGCCGGCAGTAGCGGCGAACCCGGCGACGGCGACGAAATCGGTGAGGGCGGTGGGTTCGGCGGTGGTGAGCCAGCGGACGGCGACGGGGCCGGTGACGGCGACGTGCCAGGAGATGGTGAATCCGGTGACGGTGACGAACTCGGAACGGGTGCTGGTGACGGTGGCGACCCCGGAGATATCGACGACGGTGCGTCCGGAGACGACACTGAACCGGGTGGTGGCGATGCCGACGATGACCTCGTCGACCTCACGGACGACGTGGACGGGGACGCTACCGACGGTAGCGACGACGGCGACCTCGGAGACGGTGCCGACGGTGGTGCGGACGAGAACGGCGACGAGCCCGGGGGCGATGCCGCCGACGGAACCGACGGGGAAAACGGGCCGGACGATGGCGACGAAGGCGGCGAAACGGGGGCTGCCTACGATATTTCGTTCGAGGACTCGCCGAGTCCCGGCAGCGAGGCGACGGCCACGATCACCGAAGACGGCGACCCGCTCGAGGGCGCGACGGTCTTTTTCGACGGCGAGCCCGTCGGAACGACCGACGGTGACGGTCGGGTAACGGGGACGGTTCCGTTCACGACTGAACTCGAGGTCCAGATCGATCCGTCGGGAGCGACCCAGGCCTCGGTCGTCCGCGGTGGCGGGGGTGTACCGGGTGGCACGGGCACACCGGGCGGGAGCGGAGCGAGGCAGTTTTCGGGTGGAAGCGTCGGCGCGATCCAGCAGTGGGACAACGAGACGCGAACGACCATCCAGTTGGACGCCGAGACGACCCTCGAGGTCGACGGCGAGTTCGTCGCCGGCAGCGAGCGGACGGTGACCGCGACGGTCGACGGAAATCCGATCCCCGACGGGATGGTGCTGGTCGACGGCGAGGAGTATGGGACGACCGACATCGACGGCACGGCGACGATCGAAGTGCCCGAGGACCGCGAGAACGCGACGGTCGCGGTCGAGCGCGACGAGATTCGCGCCGAGCGGACGTTCGACGTTCGGCACTTCTCGGTCGCGGTCAGCGATCGGCTCCCCGTCCCCGGGCGGACCGTCGACGCCGCGGTCACCGACGGCGATGGGCCGGTCGCAAACGCCACGGTTTCGCTCGAGGGCGAGCCAGTCGCCGAGACGGGTGCGGACGGAACGGTTGCCGTCCAGTTGCCGGTCGCGAGCGAGGCGACGATCGCGGCCCAGTACGACGGGGCGACGACCGAGACGACCGTCGACGGGCTCTATCGCAACGCCGCGATCCTAGGAGCAGCTGTCGTCGGCGTGCTCGCGCTCGTCGCCGCGACACTCGTCCGCCGGTACGGGGCGTCGGCGTCTGCGGCCCGCTCGCTGCCGACGAGGCTCTACCGGCGGGCTCGAGAACTCCTCCATGCGCTCGGTCGGTTCGCGGTCGACGCCGTCGTCCGACTCGCCGGCGCACTCGAGCGACTCGGGCGCTGGCTCGCCGCCCGAATTCGGGGCGGTTGGCGAGCGCTCCGTCGGGCCGGGCGTTGGCTGTACGCACTGCCGGGCGAACTCGCCGCCGAGGGTCTCGATGCACTCGCGGCGATCCATCCCGCACGACTCTACGCCGCCATCGTCGGCGTAGTCCGATCGCTGATTCGTTCGTCGCGATCCGGACCCGAATCGATGGTTTCGTCCGGAAGCGGCGGGAGCGCGAGCGATGATCGCGCTGGTCGGGATGGCGACCAGGTCGGCACCCTCCGAGAGCTCTGGCAGGAATTTCTGGCCCTGGTTCGACCGCCTCGGCTCCGTACGAAAACGCCCGGCGAAATCGGACGCTACGCGATCGAGAAGGGGTTTCCCGAGCCGCCGGTTCGAACCGTTGTCGATACGTTCAGGGACACCGAGTACGGTCGCTCGAGTCCCTCCGAAGACCGACTCGAGGAGGTGCAGACGGCCGTTCGATCGGTCGATGGCGCCCGAACCGACAGCGGTGACGAGACGGCAACCGACGGCGATGACGATACCCGAACCGACAGCGGCGACGATACCGGCACCGACGGCGTCGACAGTTCCCGACCGGCAGGAGGTGAGTCGACGTGAGCCGGTCGGTAACTGACGCGGTACTGGTACTCGTCGCGGTGGGTACGCTCGCGCTCGGTGGCCTTCTCGCCACGGCACCGACGATGCTCCCGCCGACCGTCCTCGAGACGGTCGAGGGTATCGAGAGCGCCGTCGACACCGATCGAGCGTTGCTGGCGATCGGCCTCGTCGTCGCCCTGTTTGCGGTGTGGCGTGCCTACTTCTCGGGCGCAGACGACGTTCATGATCCGGGCATCGAAGGAGAAGCGACGGCTCGAGAGTCGAACGTCGGGGGTGCGAAGACGCCCCGAGACGCGATCGAAAGCGAGCAACCGCGGGATCCGACCGCCGGAACAGCGCTCGAGGAGCCGGCGACGGCCGGCAGTGACACCGTCGCGATCGTCGGCCAGCGGACGACCGATCGGATCGAGGGGACGATCGCGTCGCTGCAACGCGGCGACGAAGCGGACACCAACGCCGTTCGTGAGGAGCTGCGAGCGACCCTGCGAACCGTCGAAACTGCTCGCGGCCGCTCGAGGCAGGCCGCCGCCGACCGGGTTCGACGGGGCGCGTGGACCGACGATCGGGTCGCCGCCGTCTTCCTTGGCGACGACGCCGCGGGCACCCTCTCGATCTGGCACCGACTCCGTCGGTGGCTGTTCCCCGGCCGGACGTTCGATCGACGACTCGAGCGAACCCTCGCGGAACTCGAGGCGTACGCGGCGACTCCGGCGAACGGCGCTGTCACCCGAACGGGCGGTCATGGCGACGAGTCCGACGGGACGAGACCCGAGGGCGACGCCGTCGCGAACGCGGTCGATCCGACGGAGGTCGATCATGCGTAGGGTCTCCCGGTGGCACTCCGGCGTCGTCGCCACCATCGTGCTGACGACCGCCGGATTGCTGGTCGGGTCGCGAGCGCTGTTGCTGGCGGCGATCGTCCCCATTACCTATCTGGGCTACGGTGCGCTGTCGTCGATTCCCGACCCCACAGACGCGCTGTCGGTCGAACGCGAGTGTTCGCCACGCCGACCCCTTCCCGGCGAGCGCGTCGCTGTCACGCTCACGGTTCGAAACGAGGGTCGGCGAACGCTGCCGGACGTCAGAATCGTCGACGGCGTCCCCGACGAACTCGAGGTCGTCGAGGGCTCCCCACGCGCCGGTGCGACGTTGCGGGCCGGCCAGGAGACGACGCTCTCGTATACGCTCCAGCCCCGACGCGGGTCCTACGCCTTCGGCGACACCCGGGTCCGCGTTCGCAGCCTGAGCGCGACGGCTGTCGCGACGGCGGCGTGTCCGGTTACGGGCGACGACGACCTCGAGTGTCGCGTGCCGGTAGACGGGCTCCCGGTCGAGCGCGACACGATCGCGGTCGCCGGCGCGGTCGCGACCGACAGCGGCGGGCCGGGCAACGAGTTTCACTCGACGCGGGACTACCAGCGGGGCGATCCCCTCAACCGCGTCGACTGGCGACGGTACGCCCGCACCGGCGAACTCGGGACCGTCCTCTATCGCGAGCAGGAGGCGGCCACCGTCGTCGTCATCGTGGACGGTCGCCAGTCCGCCCGCGTCGCCGCCGCGCCGGGTCATCCCGACGGCATCACGCTCGCGGCATACGCGGGCGTCGTCACGGCCAGCGCGCTGATCGACGCCGGCCACACCGTCGGCGTCGTCGGCCTCGGCGTTCGCGGCGACGTTCCCGGCGTCTACACGGGCCCGCCAGCCTACGTCGAGCCCGGCCGCGGCGTCGACGTCGGCGGCCGTATCGCCCGCGTCTGCGATGCGGTCGCCGCTCGAGCGACCGCTGCCGATGGGGTCGCTTCGAGCCAGCCCAAATCCGATTGTGCAACCGGCCGCTCTCGCCAGTCCGACGAGGGCGCGACGGCTCGAGCCGACGGTCACGGGACCGCCGATCACCTCGAGACGTTGCTTCCCGAGCGCGCACAGCTCGTGGTCTGTACGCCCGCAGTCGACGACGAAATCGTCGATCTGGCGATCGCGCTGCGGCGACGCGGGTATACGCTGTCGACGATCTCGCCGAACGTCACCGGCCGGGACGATGCCGGCGCGCGCCTCGCCGCGATACGCCGTCAGTCACGCCTCGAGCGGCTGGGACGGCTCGACGTCCCCGTAAGCGACTGGGAGCCCGACACCCCGCTTGCGAGCGCGCTGGGTCGTGGCTTCGGCGAGGTGATTCGCTGATGGCGACCGAACGGGGGTCGGCCTCGAGCACCCAGACCGAGTCGGGGCCGTCCTCGAGCGGGGCCGCCGAACCACGCCAGCCCTCGAGCGAGCCCCGAGATCGGGCAGGGTCGACGCGGAATCGGAACCAGGTGGCTGCGGAGACGATCAGTGCGCCCGGCACCGCAGTCGGCTCGATCCTCGCGACGGTCGTGGGCGTTCTCGTGCTCGCTGTCGGCGTCGATGTGCTCGTGCCGGCCATCCTCGCCGTGGCGACCGGCTGTCTGTTGACGGCGACTGTCACGGCGGCGAAACGGCGTACTCCGGGCGGGCGGGCGATTGCCAGCGCCCTCGCGGTGTTGGCCGCGATCGGACTGGTCGCGGCGATCGGCGTGGCGGCCGTCGCCGCCGGCGGCGCGACGGCCGTTGGCGCCCGAATCGGTCTCGTTTTCGCGCTCGCGCTCGCGGCCTTCGGCGCGACGGCGACCGTTACCGGGGCGATCGGCGACGGTGCCGTGCGCTCGGCGATTCCCGTGGCCGTCCTGACGACGATCCCGATCGCAGCGACCGCCGCCTTCTATACGGACCCCGTCCGCTCGCGGCTGCTCGAGGGCGCACTCGGTGGAGCGACCAGCAGGGGCGCACTCGTCCTCGAGCGACTGCTCGAGCCCGTGGATGCCGCCGCCGGCGTGGCGAGTTTCGTCGCGTTGGTCGTCGGCTGTTGTTGGCTCGCGTCGGTCGTCGTCACTCGGCTCCCGATCCCCGAGTTGCTCCCGCGGGACCGACGCGAGACGGCGCGGCGCAGGATCGAGGCCGTCGCCGCGCAGGCGAGGATCAGTGGCGTCGTCCTGTTGTTGGCGGGTGGCGTCGCGTTCGTCCTCGCCGCGGCCGAAGACGCCGTCGGCGTGCCCTATCTCGACGATATCTCTCCCCAACTCGAGGCCGCGATGCTCGCGGTGACGTCGGCGGGGTGGCTTCGCGCGCTCATCTTGGCGTGTATCGTGACGTTGCTCGTCCTGTTCGTGCTGTCGAACGTTCCGGTGCTCGGCCGGCTTCGACACAGCGCCCTGGCCACGTGGGGACCGGTCTTCGCGGGTGGAACGCTCGCCTCGGCGCTCGTGATCGTCGCCTACCCGCCGTTATTCGAGCAGTTCGTCCGTCCCGAACTCGAGGGGGCGCTGACCGACGGCGAGTTGTTTTCCCTCCCAGGTACCGGTGCGGCGTTGCCGCCACACCAACTGCTCGCGACGCTCGAGCCGCCGGGCGGGATCGCAGTCGCAGCCGCCGCGACGACGGCCGTCGTGGGGACGATCGTCTCGGTGTTACTGATCGTCTCGCTACTCGGGGCGATTCACCTCTTGCCGCGGCGGGCGACGCCGGGTGCGCTCGGGGCCAGCGCGCTCGTCGGCGCGAGTATCCTCGCAGCGGTGGCGGGGGCCGGCCCGCTGATCGTCTGTCTGGCCGTCGTCTGTGCGATCGTCGTCTGGGACGGCGCCCTCTACGGCGTTTCGATCACCGAAGAAATAGGTCGAGAAACGTCGGTTCGACTGCCCGCAGTCGCACACACGACCGGCACGGCTGTCGTGGGTCTCTGCGGCGTCGCGCTCGCGTTCGGACTCGCCGCGGCGCTCGAGTCGATCGCCGTCCAGACGGGCATCACGATCGTCCTCAGTCTCGTCGTGGCGCTGGTCGTCGTCATCGTCGTACTCAAGCGACGAGCGACCA
Organism: Salinadaptatus halalkaliphilus; assembly: GCF_006543045.1. Classification (GTDB taxonomy): domain Archaea; phylum Halobacteriota; class Halobacteria; order Halobacteriales; family Natrialbaceae; genus Salinadaptatus; species Salinadaptatus halalkaliphilus. Next base: position 115,875 of record NZ_RBZW01000016.1, read on the forward strand.
GGACGCGGACCGACGGGCTATCACGCGGGGGAGACGGGATCGAGAGCGGTGACGATCCGACGCCGAACCGGGAGACGAACACGGCCGCGGAGGGCGACGATGTGGCGTCGACCCGAACGGATCGCACCGAACCGGCGGAAACGCCCCGGACGGAGACGACGGCATTGTTCGTCTTTTTGAAGGGTGTTCCCTACGGTATCGTCACGACGCTCGTCGGAATCGCGCTGGTAACGATCTTTCTCCTGTTCGTCGAGGGACCGCCGAATCACCCGACGGCCGATATCGTCACCGCGGGGCTGGGGAGTTACGGACTGATCCATCTGTTCGTGTGGTTCGATGGACAGCTGGTGATCGGACATCTCTTACAGGGTGGGCTTTCGCCCTCGCTGCTTGCCGCCGTTCCTATTCCCGGCGCTGTGGTGGGTGCCGCCGGCTATCTGTACGCCACCGCCACCAGTCCCGAGCGACTGTTGGATCTCGTCCCGGTCGTTGCCGGGGTCGCCACCGGCTACGCTGGAGCGCTAACGACGCTGGCGACGATCGGCTACACTGCTGGACTGGGAATACCGGGTAGCCACACGCTCACCGTGCTCTCGACCGCAGTTTCCGGATTCGCCGTTGCAATTCTGTTCGCGGGGAGCGGCGCCGACATCGCTCGTTGGTCGGCCGACCAACCGTAATTGTGGGTGTCGACGCTCGTCGTGTAATGGCGCTCGACTCGAGTGGCACGCAAGATCGCGTGACTCTGCGACGCTACGGATCGACGGCCGGTACTGGCACGCGCTCGAGTACGTCGCGAACGATTGCGCCACCGTCGACGCCCTCGATCTGGGCGTCGGTCGTCAGCACGAGCCGATGTTGCATGATCGGCTCGGCGATGTGCTTGACATCGTCAGGGGCGACGTACTCCCGGCCCGAGATCACCGCGCGGGCTCTGGCGGCCTCGTAGTAGCGCTGGATGCCCCGCGGCGAGATACCGATCTCGACTCTGGGATCGTCCCTCGTCGCGCGAGCCAACTCCACGAGGTACTCCCGAACCCGTTGGTCCATCGTGACGCCTTCGGGGACCCGCTGTAGCGCCCGGACACCCGAGGCGTCGAGAACCGGCTCAACGGTGGGCGTTTTCGTCTCCCGGCGACTCCGGCGGTCGATCAACTCGAGTTCGCCATCCATCCCGGGGTAGCCGATCGAACTCTTGATCATGAAGCGATCGCGTTGGGCCTCGGGGAGTTCGAAGGTGCCCTCCTGCTCGACGGGGTTCTGGGTCGCGATCACCAGGAAGGGGTCGGGTAGCTCACGGGTCGTGCCGTCGACGGTGACCTGGCCCTCGTCCATCGCCTCGAGTAGAGCCGACTGGGTCTTGGGTGGGGCCCGGTTGATCTCGTCGGCCAGCACGACGTTGGCGAACACCGGGCCGCGAGCGAACTCGAACGCGGCGTGTTGCTCGTTGAAGATGTGCGAGCCGGTAATATCGTTGGGGAGCAAGTCGGGCGTAAACTGGATGCGGGAAAACTCGAGGCCCAGCGCCTCGGCGAGCGTCAGCGCCGTCAGGGTCTTGCCCGTCCCCGGAACGTCCTCTAAGAGGACGTGGCCGCGGGCCAACACGGCCGTCATGACGTGTTCCAGAAACTCACGGTCGGTGATCACTGCGTCGGCGATCCTCGATACGACCGCCGAACACCGCTCGCTCGCCGACCGCGAGGCGACATCGTCTGGCATCGCTCGAAACTGGCCGCCCGAGTACCATCAACGTACTGGCGACTCACCGTTCTCGTAAACGGCGGGCGAGCTGTCGGCGAGAGCCGTCGACGACTACGCGAGTTCCGCGAGCAGTCGCTTTCCGAGGACGACCTCGGTGCCGGCGAGCCCGACCGAACAGAACAGCGTGATCTCGTCGGCGCCGTCGCGACCGCAATCGGGCGACTCGAGAACCTCGGCGAGTTCGACGGTCCGATCGAGCTGGTCGTTCGAGAGTAGCGAGGGTCGGTCGCCGGCCTCGAGCTGGGGCAGCGAATCGGTCGCGATTGCGTCGGCCCGCTCGAGGACCGCCGGCGGGAGTTCGTGTGCGTCCCGATATTTCGGTCCGATGGTCGTCACGTGGGTGCCGGCCTCGAGCCAGTCGGGGTCGAAGACGGGCCCCGTGCTGTCGGTCGCACAGAGCAGCGCGTCGGCCTCGCGAACGACGGGTTCGGCATCCTCGAGGGCGCGAACCGACGGATCGCCCTCGTCGTCGAGTTTCGTGGCGAACGAGTCGCGATGCTCGGGTGTCGGGCTGTAGACCTGGACGTCCGAGAACGACCGGGCTGTACAGGCCGCCCCGACCTGCGAACGCGCTTGAAAGCCCGAGCCGAGGACGCCGAGGGTCTGTGCGTCGTCGGGAGCCAGCGCGTCGACCGCGACGCCGCCGATCCCGCCCGTCCGCAGCCCGCCGACGGCGTAGCCGGCGAGTAACCCCTCGAACGCGCCCGTCGTCGCGTCGAAGACCGCCACCAGTGCGGTGTGGTCCGCTCCCGTCTCGGGAAACGTCTCGTAGACGCGGAAGCCGGCGGCGTTGACCGCTCCGGTCGCCGCCCCCGCCGTGAACACGAGCTCGCCCTCGCCGGCGTCGACGCGCCACCGCGGCGGCGCCTCGAGCGTGCCCGCCGCGCGTTCGACGAACGCCTCGCGCATGGCCTCGAGCACCCACTCGTACTCGAAGCTCGAGTACACGTCGCCGTCTGTCAGTATCGGAAACGACGTCATACGGTGACGATAGGTCAGGATCAGTATAACAGTAGTGTATCGACGGAGACACTCTCAGAGCTGGATTTGTTCGACGAGAGCAGCGATAGCCTCCGCGACGACCGTCTCCTCGAGCCGTCCTTGCCAGAAGTCGATGTCCGCACTGTCGATCGATTGGACGCCCCACGGGACGATGCGACTGTCGTCTGGTGTGGCTCCCCGAATCCACGCGTCCGATTCGATTTCCACGAGCCCGTCCATTCACGTTCTTGTCGTCAACGGAAGTGAAATATACTGCTGGCCGTGAAACGGCCGGTCGTCGTGATTTGTGATGACAAGCCAGGGACGTGCGGCCTCGTCTCCCTTGTACGGGTCTGCCCCGTAGACGACGTCACATGGCTCGTAAATTGGAGGGTCGCCGGTCACTGATCATCATCCGTGAGACTCGGATGAGGGTTGTCAGGAGCGTGTGCCTGCCAGTCCGCACGGTCTTCGGTTCCCAACTGCTCGTTGAACAGCGCGGTTGCGCGAGCGTATCCGTCGTGGCGTCGTACCCGTTCGTCGTCTGTGATCGCCCAGTACTGCCCCTTGTGTTCGACGAGATCCCGATTTTCAGCCGAGAGAGTGCCGTACTCACCGCACCGTCGTCTACCTCGATCCGCCGTGCAATTTCTCGCGCCTTGAACGCCCTGTCGTCGTTCGTCGCGAGAAATCCGAGTACGCGGTCCGTGGCCGAAAGATCCTCGAGTTCGGCCTCGCTCGAGCGCTCGAACGTGTCTCGGTCGATCGACATCGGTAGCTGTACCTACTGTATGGACCGTTATATGTGTTCCTCGCGAAACTACTGTGAGTCCGGTGACGGCGAGGAAACGACGGCTGCTCCCTCAAGTGCGAGCAGCTGCCGCTTCAACTCGAGGCCGCCCCCATAGCCGGTCAGCGAGTCGGCGCCGACGACGCGGTGACAGGGGACGATCACGGGGATCGGGTTCCGGCTGCAAGCCTGCCCGACCGCGACGGCAGCGGTGTCCAGGTCGGCGGCGAGGTCGCCGTAGGTTCGCGTCTCGCCGTAGGGAATGTCGATCATCGCTCGCATCACTTCGCCCGTGAACGTCTCGGGGTATGCGATCTCGAGGGTGAACGTCTCGCGTTCGCCCGCGTCATACTCACGCACCTGCTTGCGGATCGTTTCCGCATCTTCGGCGATCAGCGAGGCGTCGATCTCCCGGTCGTGCTCGCGGACGTGGATTTCCATACCTGCTGTCGTCGCCCCAGTATCGTAATGCTCTCGACGCCGACCAGTTCCGAGTAGCGACGAACTCGACTCAGTGGCTTCCCAAGCCTGCACTGCTGGGTCGAACCAGTTGGCGGGTGTCGGTTCGACCCAGCAGTCGACGCTTGGGAGGGTACTCAGCTGTCGGCCTGTGGCATCACCAGCGTCAGCAGGATGACGCCGGCCATGATCGCGGCCAGCGCGACGTATCCCTGATCGAAGTAGCCGTAGTCGGCGACGACGCCGAAGACGACCGGCCCGCCGGCACCGAGCGTCGCCGACGTCGTGCGGACGACACCCAGTCCCGTCCCCTGTTTCTCCGCGGAGAAGGAGTCGGCCAGATACGACTGGGTGACCGCCCCGGAACCGAGCATCGTACTGATCAGGGCGGTGACGCCGACGAGCAACCAGAGGTTGTCGAGCAGCGGAAGCAAGAGAAAGCCGGCGACCGAGGGCAACAGGACGGCCACGAGCGACCCTCGCATCCCGATGCGGTCGTAGGAGGCGCCAGCGACCGGTTTGACGACGACACCGACGGCGAAGAAGAAGCCAAAGAGGAGACTCGAGACCGCCGGCGAGAAGCCCTTGACGGTCGTCAGATAGGTCGGGTAAAAGGCCGTAAACGACTGCCAGATGAAGATATAGAGAAAGAGGATGCCCGCCATGAAACCCAGCCCGGGGTTTCGTAGCTCGCCGAAGACGGCGAGGGTATCGCCGAGTGACTGGGTCTGGCCGTCGGCTCCGCTCGAGGGCTGGGCCGGGACGGCGACGTAGAGAACGACCCCGCCCAGCAACAACAGCGGGGCGACGAATCCCAACCCCGCTTGCCACGCGACGGCGGCGGCCAGCGCGGCGGCAATCGGTGGCAGGACGGTCTGGCCGATGTCGCCGGTCGCCATCGTCACGCCGAGTGCGCTCCCGAGTCGCTCGGCGTACAGGTTCGAGAGGATCGTGATGCGGGCGATGGGATACAGCGAGTGGCCGAGTCCCCAGACCGCGGTCGCGAGAAAGAGGACGATCGCCGAGGACGACGCGACGATGACGCCGACCGCGATGGCGACGACCGTCGTCCCCACGAGCATGAGCTTTCGCTCGTCGTATCGATCCGCCAGGATGCCGGCCGGCAGCTGCCCGATCGAGCCGAACAGCCACAGGATAGAGACCAACAGTCCCGCGACGGAGAGGCTCAACCCGTAGGTTGTCTGCAGGTACGGGAGCACGACCGGTAGGACCATGCGCGTTCCGACCAGCAGTCCCCAAGCCGTCGCGATCGCGACGAGGGAGACGCCCGTCCCATTGCCCCACAATCCCCGCACCTCCTGCCCGAGTACCGACCGAACATCCATCGAACAATCGTTAGCCCAGCCTCGAGTCCAGTCGCTCTTAGTAACTGGCTTCGCCCCCGGCATTTTCCTGTTCTATCCCCCGATATCGATCGTTTCGTTTTACAACCGACCAGCGACGCTCCACCTCGAGTACCGATCCAAAGCGCCGCAGGCAATCGCTACGATGTCGACCCGAAGGCGAAGGCTTTTGCGCGCCCGAGCGCCAAGACGGTGGTAATGACCGGAGACGACCCACTCGAGGAGTCCGAGTCAGGGGAACCGCCGACCGATGGAGGTGATGGGACCGCAGATCCACAGCCGGGGCTTCGGCCCGACGGTGGCGCCGCAGGTGCCGACGACGTTGCACTGGACCCCTGGGGATCCTCGAGCGTCTCCGACTACCGCAACCTCTTCGAGGAGTTCGGTATCGAGGAGTTCGACGACATTCTCCCCGACGTGGCGAACCCCCACTACCTGATGCGCCGGGGTGTGATCTTCGGTCACCGGGACTTCGGGCCGGTCGCCGAAGCGCTCCGAAACGACGAGCCGGCGGCCGTCCTCTCGGGGTTCATGCCGACCGGCGACCCCCACATCGGTCACAAGCTCGTCTTCGACGAGATCATCTGGCACCAACAGCAGGGGGCGGACGCCTACGCGCTGATCGCCGACCTCGAGGCGAATTCCGCCCGCGGGATGAGCTGGGCGGAGATCGACGAACACGCCCGGAGCTACCTGCTGTCCCTGCTCGCGCTCGGCTTCGACCCCGAGGAGGGGACCCTCTATCGGCAGTCGACCAACCGCGAGGTGCAGGATCTGGCCTTCGATCTGGGCGCGGAAGCCAACTTCTCGGAGTTCCAGGCGATCTACGGCTTCGACGGCGAGACCGACGTCTCCCACATGCAGTCGGTCGTCACCCAGATGGCCGACATCCTCTACCCGCAACTCGAGGAACCCAAACCGACCGTCATCCCCGTCGGCCCCGACCAGGACCCCCACGTCCGGCTGGCACGGGATCTGGCCGAGCGGATGCGTTATTTCAAGGTCAGCGAGGCCTACGCCAGCTTCGAACTCGAGCCCGACGAGCGCGACCTCGTCGCCGAATATTACGACCGACTCGATCCGGCCGAGTTCGACGACGACCAACTCCGGTGTACTCACGTCGCCGACGCGCTCGCGGAGACGCCGCTTGCGGAGCTCGAGACCGACGCCGACACCCTCAGTTCGGTCCTGACGAAACTCGAGGAGGCGGGGATGGAACCGATCCGACCCCGAACCAGGTTCTTCGATCGGCGGGCGACCGAGGATGCCTTCGAGGCTCTCATCGATGCCGTCGACGGTGAGAAACGGGTCTACGAGAGCCACGTCGACGCCTTCGAGATCGATCGCGCCGAAGCCGAAGAACTCGCTCGCGAGATCGAGGTCGACACCGGCGGCTACGGCTTCCAGCCGCCCTCCTCGATCTACCACCGGTTCATGACCGGCCTCACCGGCGGGAAGATGTCCTCCTCGATTCCGGCCAGCCACATCTCCCTGCTGGACGACCCCGAGGACGGCTACGACAAGGTCAAATCCGCGACCACGGGCGGCCGCGAGACCGCCGAGGAACAGCGGGAGAAAGGCGGCCGCGCCGACGAGTGTCCCGTCTACGAACTGTACGCCTACCTGCTTGCCGGCGACGACGACGAGTTCGCAAAGCGCGTCTACGACGAGTGCGTCGGCGGCGACCGGCTCTGTGGCGACTGCAAGGAGCAAGCGGCGCAGTTGATGCAGGAGTTCCTCACAGACCACCAGGAGAAACGCGAAGAGGTCGAGGAACTACTCGAGGAAGCGGATATCGAACTCGAGTCGCCGCGGCGGCGGTAAGTCGCCGGTCGTCTTCTACAATCACCTCGGCGCTCGAGTCTGACGAACATATATACGTCCGTTCGTGAAACGTGGGGACGAATGCCCCGCCCTCCCCGCGACGCGGACGACCTCCTGGTCTGTGCCGACGTGCTCGGCGCCTTCGGCGTCACGGCGGCGGACGTGCGCCGTACCGACGAGGGCGACGCCGGCTCTCTCGAGGCGGCCCTCGAGACGTTGCTGTCGGACGGGCGGGATCGGACCGCCGTCCTCCGGGCGACGATCGCACGGAGCGACCGCGGGATCAGCTGCTCGGCGCGGTATCCACGTGAGACGCTGGCCGCGGAACTGCGGGCCGCCTTCGAGTCGATCGGCTGGTCACTCGCCCTCGAGCCCCGCGAGTCGCCGGGGTCGGGCGACCGGATGGCGGTAACCGTGACCGACCACCGCGGTCGACGCCGCGAGACGACCCCCGAGTACCCCGAAACGCCGCTGGGCTCGGACAATTTTCCGGCGATCTTGCACGCTATCGACGAGTCACTGCTCGCGGGCACCGACGCGAGTTTCGTCCTCCTCTCGAGCGGCGTCGACCGCTGGCGGGCCGCGCTGGTCGACGACGACGAACTCGAGCGCCTGCAGGATCGGTACGGCTCGCGCATTTCGGCGGTCGAGGAGCCGCTCTTGCCCGAGTACGGCCTCGCAGCCTACACCGACGCGGAACCGACGAGCGAGCCCTGGCCCGGGTGGGCCAACAGCCGCGAGCGCAAGGGGAGTCAGTCGACACTGGACGATATCGGCTCGCTCATCGACGAGGCCGAAACTGACCGCGCTGTGGGGGCAGCCGCCGCAACTGGTGAGAATGACGCCACGACGACCGGCGGTGTCGACGAGCGATCGTCCGACGCCGACACCGACGGCTTCGAGCTGCGGGGCTCGCCCTCGGTGTCGCGCGTGCGTGATGGCGAGTCGAGCGCCGAGTCGCCGACCGAAGCGACCGCGACTCCCTCGAGCCCCGCACCGACGACTCCCTCGAGCGACCGACCGACAGAGTCCTCGAGTTCGTCGTCGGAACTCGGCACGCTCTCGGGAACGACCGAGACGAAACGCCTCTCGAACGACTCGTTCGGCAGCGACGTCGCCTGGGAGACCGACGACGACCAGTACCGGGCTCTCGGCGCGGCACTCGGGGCCGGCGGGCGAATCTCCGTCGACGGACTGCTCGAGGACGAACAGTTCCTGCCCGAACTCCCCGAAACCGAGCCAGACGAGACCCGTATCGAGTTCGAGAATCCGTTTGATCCGGCGGCGATTCAGGAGGCGACGGCCGCCGCCGAGGAGTCGGGGTTCGTCTGGGTCGATTCGGGCTCGCTCGAGACGACGCGAGTCTCGTCGAAGTAGGCACGGCTTCGACGGCCACGACACCCGGGCGAGAGTGCGGTGAGCGCACTCTGGAATAACCATCCGAAATAACCATTGTATTTGATAACTATTATACTGGATACTGTGACTTTCTTGGATATCATGTCCTGTCGACGGAGACTCAGTGACGAATGCATCGATCACCTCGAAACCGCACTCCAGGCCGACGAGTCCTCGGAGAAGGACTTCCACGTTCGGCAGGTCCTCCAGGCCTGCGGTGTCGAACAGCTCCCTGCCGAGTAATCCGCAGATAGCGACTGGGTGGGGCGCTCGAGCGACGGCTCCCGAAGTGCCGGTCGGCATCTATCAATCTGCAATAAGATTTAGCACGGTTGGCTCGAAAGTCGGGAGCGTCGATGATAGAAACGGCCGTGGCGATCGCAGTGGGAGCAGTCGGTCTCGCCGGGGCCGGCCTCTACTGGACCGCAGCTCTCGGCGCGACTCGCCCCGATCGTCCGGGGCGCGCTGCGTTCGTTCTCGTGGCCGGCCTGCTGGCGACGGCGGCGGTCGGTGCTGTCGGCGGCCACCTCGTTGGCCTCGAGGTGACGGATGCGCGCTGGCACCTGCTGGTTCGCGTGCCGGTGTATCTGGCCATTGGACCGTGGCTGGTGTTTGTCTTCCAGTTCACCGGGCGCGGAACCCATCTCACCGGCTGGCGGACGGTCGCGCTGATGAGCCCGATCGCGCTCTTTACTGTTTCGCTGACCGGCCAAACGCTCTATACTTGGCTCGCGACCGAACTGCTCGAGACGCCCGGCACACTCGTCGCCGGGACTCCGGTTGCCAGTCGGCTCACGGTCGTCGTCATCAGTCTCGGTCTCGTCGTCTACGCACTCGCGTTCACCGGTCTGGTGGCGCTCTTACAGACGAGTTACACTAGCCCACAGTGTCGGCCGGGAGTTGCTGGTGTCCTGTGTGGTGCGATGTTCGGACCGCTGTTACCCTCGTTCGTCGCCTGGTCGGCCAGCCACGCCGCCGGCTCGATGGCGATCGTCGGTACCTACGCCGTCGGGTTCTGTCTCAGCGCGGGCTGTCTCTGGCTCGCACTCACGCGCTTTGGCGTGTTCGATTCCTCGGCCGTCGCGGCTGGGACCGTCGCCCGACGGACGCTTCCAGCCGAACTCGACGACCTCATCGTCGTCGTCGACGATCGCGAACGGATCGTCGACTACAACGCAGCCACGCGGGAGACTCTCGATCTCGCGCCGGCGGCGGCGATCGGAACGCCGCTCGAGGATGTCTGTGACAGCCCAACAGACGACCTCACGCGCGATGGCATCGTGACCCTGGAGACGGCGGACGGACCACGCCGGTTCGACTTACAGACGTCCGAGTTGGGCGACGGCCAGCAGTGGCTCGGACGCGTCCTGAGCTTTCGGGATGTCACCAGGCGCGAGCTCCGCGAACAGCGGATTCGGATTCTCAATCGCGTGTTGCGACACAACCTCCGGAACAAACTCTCGATCGTCAGGGGCAACGCAGAGCGGGTTCCCATGACCGACGAACCGGCCGCCGTCGCCGACGAGATCCAGGCCGCCTCCGACGAGTTGCTGGCACTCGGCGAGAAAGCACGAGCGATCGAATCCGTACTGTCCTCACAGCAGTCATACACCGGCTCGACCAACGTGGCCCCAATCGTCGAGGCTGCGGTCGAAGACGCTCGTGGGGCCAACGATGTCGAGATCGAGTACTCGATAGAGACGACGTTGGCTCTCGAAGCCAGCGGCCGTGCACTCGAGTATCTCGTCACCGAACTGATCGAAAACGCGATCGAACACGTCGACGGTGAGACGCCCCGACTCGAGGTGACGATCGGTGGCACCGATCGACGTGGTCGGCTATCGGTCGCCGACAACGGACCCGGCATCCCCGAAGACGAACGGACCGCGATTCAGGAGGGCGAAGAGTCGGCGCTCGTCCACGGCAGTGGACTCGGGCTCTGGGGGGTTCGTTGGGTCGTGACGCTCCTGGGTGGCGAAATGCAGTTCGTCGAAAACGAGCCCCGCGGCACGGTGGTCCGCATCGATCTGCCCAGAGTCGATACCTCCCCGTCACAACCGAGCCAGGCCGCAGAAGCGGTTCAATCGCGATAGTGAGGAACAGTTGGGGTTGATGACCAACGGCTGGGTGAATGTGTCTCGAAGACACACCACAATATTTTTGCATCGGCTCGCGTATCCTCGAGCAATGACATCCGAATCCCACGACTGCGATGGTGTCGACGGACGAACGCAGTGCGAGCGGCCGGGATTCGACTTCGTTTTTGCCGGCTGAGGGCGGACGGTGGAGCCGCGTCGGGCCACATCGGTCGACGCCGGCGAAACCGTCCACGTCGGTACGCGACTCGAGTCCTGTGGGGATCACCCGTTGTCCCCTGCCCTGGAGAGTCGCGCCGAGTCGGAACCGCTAACTGACCGCCACCCAGCCATGTAACCAAGCGAATGCAACTGCCAGCATCACAGGTCGCAGTCTTAGAGGCTGTGAACGCGGACGAGGCGACGGCCGTCGACGCCCTCGCCGCGGCGACCGAGCTGCCCCCCGAGACCGTCACCGGCGCGGTATTCGAACTCGAAGACGAGGGCCTGGTCGCCGTCAGCGAGCGCACCGACGAAACGATCGACCTGACCGACGAGGGACGGGCCTACGCCGACGAGGCGCTCCCCGAACTCCGACTCTACGAGGCCGCTCTCGAGGCCGGCGCGGGAGACGAACCGGTCCAGATGGGCCAGGTCATCGGCCGGTCGGGACTCGAGGGCCCACAGGTCGACATCGCGCTCTCGAACTACGCCCGGAAAGGGTACGGCGCGATCGACAGCGGCGAGATCACGGCCGACCCCGACGCCGACCCCGACGCGGATCCGGAAGCGAACGCTCTCGAGATCCTCGCCGACACCGGCGAGACGGCACCCGACGCGGTCGAGGTTGGCGACGAGACCGTCGAGGGCCTCGAGAGCCGCGGGCTACTCGAGCGGTCGGAGTCGATCCTTCGCGAAGTCACACTGACAGAGCGGGGCGTCACGGAACTGATGGCCGGCCTCGAGACCGCCGAGACGGTCGGACAGGTAACGCCCGAACTGCTCACGAGCGGCGAGTGGGATGACGTGGAGTTCGCCGAGTACAACGTCGAAGCCGACGCCGAGCGGTTCGAGGGCGGCAACGTCCACATCCTGCGCCAGACCGCCGAGCGCGTCAAAGACGTCCTCGTCGGCATGGGCTTTCAGGAGATGGAAGGTCCCCACGTCGACGCGGACTTTTGGATCAATGACTGCCTGTTCATGCCCCAGGACCACCCCGCGCGGACCCACTGGGACCGGTTCGCCTTAGCGGAACCGACCCATATCGACGAGCTCCCCGCGGATCTCATCGCGGATGTCGAACGCGCTCACCGCGAGGGCGTCGGCCCGGACGGCGAAGGCTATCACTCGCCGTGGGATGCGGACTTCGCTCGGGCGCTTGCGTTGCGTGGACACACTACTTCGCTGTCGACGCGCTATCTCTCGGGCGAGCAGATCGGCGAGATCGAGCCGCCGGCGCGGTACTTCAGCGTCGAGAAAGTCTATCGAAACGACACGCTCGATCCGACACACCTGCTCGAGTTCTTCCAGATCGAGGGCTGGGTGATGGCCGAGGATCTCTCGGTGCGCGATCTGATGGGTACCTTCGAGGAGTTCTACGCCCAGTTCGGCATCACCGACATCGAGTTCAAACCCCACTACAACCCCTATACGGAGCCGAGCTTCGAGCTGTTCGGCACCCATCCGACGACGGGTGAACTGGTCGAAATCGGTAACTCCGGCATCTTCCGCGAGGAGATGCTCGAACCGCTTGGCGTCGACTGTGATGTCATGGCCTGGGGGCTGGCTCTCGAGCGCCTGCTGATGCTGATGTACGGCTTCGAGGACATTCGTGACATCCACGGGACGCTCTGTGATCTGGAACTGCTGCGCAACACGGAGGTGACCTACTGATGCCCACGGTCGAGATCGACCCCGACGAACTGCGGGACCTGAGCGGTCACGAGGAGAAGGACGACGACGAACTCAAAGACGACCTCTTCGGGCTCGGCCTCGAGTTCGAGGGCCGCACCGAGGCGGGCGCGTTCGAACTCGAGTTCGCTCCCGACCGGCTCGACCGGCTCTCGGTCGAGGGTGTGGCCCGCTCGCTGCGCTACCAGTACGGCGACGCTCGCGGCGTTCACGTCCCCGGCACGAACTCGCCGGAGTGGACCATCCGGGTCGACGACTCGGTACCCGAGGAGCGACCGTACGTCACCGGGGCGGTGATCCGCGACGTGAATCTCGACGAGGAGGGGCTCGAGTCGCTCATCCAGCTCCAGGAGAAGCTCCACGCGACGATGGGGCGCAAACGCGCGAAGGGTGCGATCGGGATCCACGATCTGACGATGCTCAAAGGGGCGGCGGTGACCGACACCGAAAGCAATCCCACGATCGAGTACGTCGGCGTCGAACCCGACGAGGATCGGTTCGTCCCCCTCGATTCCGACGCCGAGCTGACGCCCGCCGAGGTGCTCGAGGAGCACCAGACCGGTCGGACCTACGCCGACCTCGTCAGCGAGTACGAGCGCTATCCCGCGATCTACGACGATCTCGGGCTGTTCTCGTTCCCGCCGGTGATCAACGGCCGCCGGACCGAAGTCTCGACGGACTCGCGGGACCTCTTCGTCGAGATGACCGGCACCGACCAGTGGACGATCGACAAGATGCTGACCATCGTCTGCTACGCGCTGGCCGCTCGCGGCGCGACGATCGAGGATGTCGTCGTCGAGTACGCCGATCACGAACTGCACCGACCGGACCTCTCGACGAAGACCAAGACCGTCGCCCACGACCGTATTGAGACGATCCTCGGCATCGGGCTCGATCCCGAGGAAGTGATCGATCTGGCCGAACGGTCGGGTCTGGATGCCGAACGGTCGGAAAACAAGGATGGAGACCTCGTCTACGAGGTGACGATCCCACCCTACCGCGTCGACGTGCTCCACCCGCTGGATGTGATCGACGACCTCGGCCGGGCCTACGGCTTCAACGACTTAGAGCCGAAGTACCCCGACGTCGGAACCGTTGGCGGTCGCCACGAACGCTCCCGGCTCGAGCGCTCGGTGCGTGAACAACTCGTCGGTCTCGGCTTCGAGGACCTGCTGAACTTCCACATGATCAGCGAGGAAGCGAACTACGAGCGCGTCGATGTCTCGCCCGACGCCGCCGTCTACGGTGCGGGCAAGCCGGCGACGATCAAGGGCCCCTACAGCGAGGACTTCACGATGTTACGGACGTGGGTTACGCCGTCGCTGTTGATGGTCCTCGAGCGAAACACTCACCGCGCCTATCCCCAGGACCTCGCCGAAATCGGCTTCACTGCGGCGGTCGACGACGGCGAGAACACCGGTATCGCCGAACGACGGCGCGTCGGGGCCGTCCTCGCGAGCCACGAAGCCGGCTACGAGGACGCCAAAGCCCGCCTGCAGGCACTCTGTCGGCGCTTCGATGTCGATCTCGAGACGCCGCCGACAGACCACCCGACCTACATTTCGGGTCGAACCGCCAGCGTCGTCATCGACGGCGAGGACGTCGGCGTCATCGGCGAACTGCACCCACGGGTACTCGTCGAACACGACCTCGAGGTGCCCGTGGCGGGCTTCGAGTTCGACCTCGCGGCGCTGCAGTAGCTCCGCGAGCGAAGCGAGTGGCCGACAGTGAACATACGGTCGAGCCCCCACCTGCCGAAATCGGGTCAGACTCGCCGCGTGAGGTGGTCACGGACGGCTCGCTGGCAGTCTCGACAGCACGCCTCGAGTCGAAGTGCTGTCGAGAGCACCGGATACGTGGTCGGGGGATCTCCATAGAGGTAACTGACGAGTTGGTGGTGGGCCATCCCGGTCCCGTTGTACGTCGTCGTATCCTGCAGCACCGCCTGCCGGTCCTGACAGCACCTGCGGCAGGTTTCTCGGTGGATCGAGAGCGTTTCGTGGCGGTCCTGTAACTCCTCGAAGTTCAGTTCCAGCAGTGATCGCTCGTTCGCGTCGACGAGCCAGGCGATGATAGGTTCGAGTGCATCGAGTGCGGCTCGAAGCGAGTCGCGTTCGGCCTTGAGTGCGTGAGACATCGTCTCAAGTTTGCTGCGATTCTGCTGGACTGCCGAGAGGATACTCGCTTGCAGATCGGGGGTACACTGATGATCGGTCGTCGGCGCGAGCGCGACGGCAAGTTCGGTGCCGAGTTCGGCTGCGATCGTTTCTTGGAGCGGTTCGGCTTCGTCGACGTCGTCGACGCTGTGGGGTCGAACGGTTTCGGCGAATACGTCTCGAACGTCCTCACATTGATCGCCGGCAGTCACGGGAGATCGAACGGTCGTCGAGACGGCGAGTGCGCCGCCGTTCGTCGGCTGCGGTGCGATCGATTCGGCGTTGCTCACCGGATCGAGGTCGTCGACTCGTTTCGCGAACCGATCGACCGCGTCTAATTTGTTCGCTACGCTCTCGCGTTCGGTCTCGACTCGCGAGAGTGCGCCGTGGACGTGGGTTTCGACGGTCATCGGTGGGAAGCAGGTGCAACGGTGACCAGTCCGGATGGACGATCGGTCGGCTCGGTCGTGACGGTTAGCTCCCACACCGATTCGGAACCACTCGAGTGGTGTTCGGTCGCTCCGATGTCGAGTGCTCGAGTCGGAGACTGTCGAAACAGTTCGAGCACGAGCGGCAACGTGACGACTCGATCGTCGGGCCCCTCGAGCGCGTAGTCGGTGAGGGTGACGGTCCACGATCGCGCCTCGGCGTTTGCATCTGTCGGTCGCGAGTGGAGCGTATACGCCTCGAGCAGTGCCACTGATTGGAGATGGGCGAGCGTCGACTCGAGCGGATCCGAAAGCAACCGATCGGACGGCAATCGTTGTGTCGACGCCAATAGGAGATCCGCTTGCTCGTCCGGGTCGAGACGCGCCTCGAGTTCACTGGCCATACTCTCGAGGAGACAGAGACAGAGTTCGTCGGTCGCTTCGATGCGCTCGGCCGCGTCGAAGTACGTCGCCATGATCGCATCCTCGAGGTCGTCGTGGGCGGAGTCGGCGATCGTTTCGAACACGACACCGGCGACGGTGTGACAGAATTCGACGACGGATGTCGTCTGGAGCGGTGTCGCTGCTGTCGATGACCCATCGTCGTCGGTCGGCGTTGGTCCGGACGGACACTGCGAGACGACGATCTCGTAGTACGGGACCTGCGGATCGTACTGACGAAGCGTAGCCCGATACTGTTCGGTCGCCTGTGCGGCCGCTCGTGCGGCTCCGCGACTCTCGAATTCCAGCCCCGACGCCGGAACCGGCCGGTCGCCCGTGCGCGCACAGACGAGCCGGTATCGTCCGGACTCGCTCGAGAGCGACTCGATGTACTGACGAATGTCGCCGAGTGTCGTTCCAACCATTTTAGGCTAACCTAAAGAATAGCAGCTATATATAATTTAGGCAGGCCTAAATAGTGGCCAGTGCCGGCGACACGCCGTAGCGCGAAGACGTGTGGTGATTTCACCGAGGGATATCGCTCGTGCTCACAGTGCGAGCGGAAGCGACCGCAGCGCAAAATCTCGTTAGAATTCGTGTTCGACGTCCTCTTCGTCGGCTTTTTGGATGATGATCTTGCCGTCCCGAACCCGGACGAAAACCTCGTCGCCGATGTCCATGCCCGCGACCGCGAGTTCGTCCTCGTGGAGATTCAAATGGACGTTGTGATAGTTGCCGTCGTCGTCTTTCGCACCGCTTGGACTCAACTTCTTTTTCCGTACCATCGCGGGATTCTGTTCCGAACTTCGCCGTAGGATATACTTAAGTGTTTACTCCGACACAGCAGACGATTGCCGTGGCGATCGGTCGTCGTCGCATCTCGCGCTGATCGATATTACGACGGCAGATATTGCGGAATTGTAGCGTCCCCTTTGCACTTAAAGATACCGACGCTGTCAGTCGGTTTTTGGGGGATATCTTTATGTCGGGCCGTGTGTTCGGTTGACATGGAGCGAAAACCATGGTACGTGAAGACGGGAAACGAAACTTTGCATTGCGTGAGTCCGACGGGGAAGAGACGAGCGTCTTCTCGGGGAACACCCCGCGACAGGCGGCGCTCAAAGCAGCCCGGCGGCTCGAGCCGGGCTCGAGCGAGGACGCGGCAGAACGTGTCGAGCTCAAGTTACGGGAAAAAGGAACGGACAAAGTCCACATCTACGACGGCTGGGCCTGGGAGGAGACGGCACCGGACGACAAGCCCGACTGGATGCCAAACGAGATTACCGAGGCAAACGTCTCGAAGCAAGGGATCGATCACATCGACGAGTAACGTGGCGATAGCCGGCCGTTTTCGACGAGGGTACAGCAGGAGCAGCGCGAGTGCGGACGTGTTTTTGAGGTACTGCGACTGCGCTTGTCGTCCGTCCCGTCGCGTCTCGGTCGATATTGACGTGTGTCCGAAATAATATGACATGGACACTGGTACGGATTCGTTAGCTGTATTTTGGAAGGCTAGGCAGTAATTTTGCGGTTTGAGTCAATGCTTTTGGTGAGTGTGTAGATATGGTAGACAGACGACGGATGACGAAACCAAAACCGGTGTACATCGAGCGAATGGATCGTCCATCGACGATCGATAGGATGGCTGTATGATCGGGTGGCAGTCGACGACCTGTATGCGATGTGCCGTCGGCTGTGGACACCTGCAACGGGGTGCCGACGAGGGACTCGGTGTTGCAGACGTCCGCGGTCACGTCGAGCATCCGGTCAATCGCGGACTCGCGTGTCGGCGCGGGATTCGCGAGTCCGTCGACCCGGAGGGCGAGTGGTTGAGCCAACCGCTGGTTCGTCGCGGCGACTCCCTCGAGCCGACCGACTGGAACACGGCACTGGGAATCGTCGCCTCGGAGTGTATCGAAGCGCTGGCTGACGACCCCGACCGGGTCGCCGTCCTCGGGAGCGGCCAGCAGACCAACGAAGCAGCGTACGCGCTCGGCAAAGTCGCTCGCGGAGCGATCGGCACTCGACACTACGATGCCAACACGACGCTGTGTATGGCGAGTGCCGTAACGGCATACTACCAGGCGTTTGGTAGCGACGCGCCGCCGCCGACCTACGACGATGTCCCCGAGACGACGACGCATCTCGTCTGGGGGGCGAACCCAGCCGTCGCCCACCCCGTTTTGTATCGCTGGATCCTCGACAGCGCCACGGAGGCGGGCTGTGAGTTGCTCGTCGTCGATCCAGTCGAGAGCGAAACAGCCGGCGACGCCGACTGTCACGTCGCCATCGAGCCCGGCACCGACCTTGCGCTGGCACGTGCGGTGCTGGCACGCGTCGTCGACCGAGGGATGGTCGACCACGCGTTCGTCGAGCAGTCGACGACGGGTTTTGCGGAGCTCGTCGGATCGCTGCCGGCGGCGACGGACGCCGCGGCGACGGCCGGCATCTCGCTCGAGACGGTCGACCGAATCGCGGACGCGTTGGCCGAACCGACCTTGTTGTATTGGGGGATGGGGGTCAATCAGAGCGTGCAGGGGACGACGACCGCCCGCGCGTTGATCGACCTCTGTCTGGCGACCGGCAACCTTCGACCCGGAAGTGGCCCGTTCTCGCTGACCGGGCAGGCGAACTCGATGGGAGCGCGCGTCTGTGCCTCGAAAGGGACCTGGCCGGGCCACCGGGCGTTTGGCGACCCCGGCCATCGAAAGACCGTTGCGACGACGTGGGACGTTCCACTCGGGCGACTCCCCGAGGACCCCGGTCCGGGTCCCGTCGGCATCGTCGACAACGTCCTCCTCGGCGACGTCGATGTTTGTTGGACCGTCGCGACGAATCCGGTCGCCGGCATGCCCGACGCAGGGACGGTCAGGCGTGCCGTCGACGACGTTTTTCTGGTCGCACAGGATGCCTTCTGGACCGAGACCGTCGCGCGTGCAGACGTCGTCTTACCCGCAGCGACCTGGGGCGAAACGAACGGGACGACGACCAACATGGAACGCACCGTCTCGAGAGTGACTCCCGCGACAGTTCCACCAGCGGACATTCGACAGGATATAGATATCATCGCCGAGATCGGCAACCGAATCGAACCGGAGTTGTTTTCCGAGCCACCGATCGACCCCGAAGGGATCTTCGACGAACTCCGCGAGTTAACCGCGGGCACCCCAGCCGATCTTTCCGGTATTACCTACGATCGCCTCGAGCGCGAACTCGCGGTCAGGTGGCCAACGAGCGATCCGACGAGCCAGGGTGGCTATCGGTACTATGTCGCGGACGAGTCGTCGTGGTCGTTTCCGACGGCCGATGGGCGAGCACGGTTCTCGAGAGGAAATTACAGCGGGCTCGCGGAGCCGCCAACCGAGGCGTATCCACTCACGCTGACTACCGGTCGCCGCGCGGATACGTACAACACGGGCGTTCGGATGCGGGAAACCGGTGGCGACGGACTGCCAGTCGCCCGGTTGCATCCCGAAGAGATCGTCGAGTACATCGACGCACTGGATCGGGGACGGACGGTAATTCAATCCCGTCGAGCGTCGATCACCGTCGAAGTACAGCCCGATGATCGGGCTCCACCGGGCGTCGTCTGGATGGACATTCATCACCCCGACGTGAACGAACTGACGCTGCCAGCGGTCGACCCCGAGTCGAACGAGCCCAACTACAAACAGTGTGCCGTCGCGGTCGTCGCGCCCGAACAAACGCCGCCGTTGAACTATGCCGGACTCTCACACCAGGGGACCGCGGACGTGCGTTCACGGGACTAATGGTCACGTCTGCACTGCGGGTTCGACTCACACCGACGGATTCGACCCTGCAGTGTAGCCTTGGAACGGTACTGGCGGAGTTCCTCTCGATGCGATTGTCGGTGAACATCTGTCGTCTCGAACCGTGATTTGATTGACGATCACAACCGACCGCGCGACAGCTGACAGCTGCCTCGAGTCGGCATCGGTCGCTGTACGGTTCGGCACAGAACCGTTTGTTGCGGTGTGTGCATGCGGTTTCGGATCGGAAAGGGTGCGTGATCTATACCCGTTTGATCATTTCAACCCGAGTCGAAATTCTGCAAACGATTATTTATTTCTCCACCAGAGGGGAGAAATATACTACCGAACTACCGATCGGTTTGGGAACGATAATCTCTCAAGCGAAATTATGGCCATTCGACAACGGCAGGGTTTATTGTATGGACGATCGTCTACGACTGATGTACTATGGAACAAGAAGTGGACTCGAGAGAGGATAATTGTGGACAAATGGGGTCCCGTCTGACTGGCGGTGATCGTTCGGCCACGTTCCGTGGCGTAGTGTTGGTCGAACGGCCGTGGTGTGGCGGTGAGACCAGTCGTGGGTACGAGTTGCTGGACGAACCAACCCTGCGCGGGTGATTCTCGATGCTTTCCACAAAATACAAGAATTTGTTGCTCGCGACGGCGATGTTCAATCTGGGGTTCACCATCTGGTTTTCCTTCGCGCCGTTCACGGAGGGAATCGCCGACGAGTTCGGGCTCTCGGTCGCCGAAATTGGGATTGTCGCAAGTCTGGCGGTCATCGCCGTTCCGCTCGGCCGTATCGTCGTGGGTCCCTACACGGACAAATACGGTGCGCCAGTCACGGCTGGGATTACGCTGGTCGTCGTCGGCATCGCCGCAATCATCAGCTCGTTCGCGACGTCCTACGGCGTCTTTACCGCCTCGAGGGTCGTCGCGTCCCTTGCTGGAATTACTTTCGTCATCGGCATCCAACACGTCGCCGAGTGGTTCGAAGAAGAGAACCTGGGGACTGCCGAAGGGATCTTTGCCGGCATCGGTAACGCAGGAGCCGGACTCGGAGCCTACTTTACGCTCCCGCGGATCTTCGGCGAGGGCTACGTCGGCCCGCTGTTCGCGTCGAACTGGCGCGCCGCGTTCTTCTATACGGGCGCGCTCGCAGTCATCCTCGGCGTCCTCTACTTCGTCTTCGGCGACGCCGCCAAGAGCGAGGAAAAGCGCCAGGCGACCAAACAGGGCGTCACCCTCAAACAGTGGTTCTACATCGCCACCCGACACGGCGCCGTCGTCCTCTCGGCGGCCTACATCATGACCTTCGGCCTCGAGCTCGCGATGAACGGCTGGCTCGGCACGTACTACCGCGAAGCGTTCGGCCAGGGCGACCTCGTGATCGCCGCGACCTTCGCCGCGACGTTCTCGATCGCGGCCGGCCTGTTGCGACCGTTCGGGGGCTACATCAGCGACCTCTTCGCGCGCAGAGAACTCGAGCCGCTGCCGTGGTTCGAGGGTCGCCATCGCGATCAGTGGACGTTCATCACGCTCGTGTTCGTCATGGCGTCGATGTTCGGCATGACCGCGGCCGGACTGACCGGCAACATCTATATCGCTGTCGTCGCCGGCTTCTTCGTCGGGCTGGGCTGTGCGTTCTCCGAGGGAGCGATTTTCGCCCAGGTGCCCGCGATGTTCCCGAACAACTCGGGCTCCGTCGCCGGTATCGTTGGCGGGATCGGCTCGTCCGGCGGATCGATCTATCCGCTCATCTTCGCCTCGACGCTCCTGCCGAACCTCCACCTCGGCTACGCGGTGGTCGCCGTCACGATGATTCCGATCATCGCACTGAGCGCGTGGGTCTTCCAGCCGCATATCGCCGAAAACGCGACCGAGAACGGCTGGTTCGTGGACGAAAACCCCGCACAGCCCCTCGGGAGCGGCGCCGTCGCCGACGACGACTGATATGGACCGGTGTTCCGTGTTACCGGTCATCGCTCGATCGGGAAGCGGTCACTGGTAACGAACCACGATCAGTCGGCCGTCTCAGATTCCGCGTAGTCGGTCCGCTCGAGCGTCTCGACCGACTCCGAGGCGAGGAAACCGCCCGATTCGGCGATATCTTCGAGCGCCTCGGCACGTCGGAGAACGATGCCAACGAAGCCGACTACGAGGATGAGTTCGACGTACATGACGCTTATCTGGCCGACGAATTCGTCGGTCAGTCCGAGCGCGTCCGCGGAGATGAGGCCGCTGCCGACCAGGCCGAGCCACCCGAGGACGACGAGGTACTTGAGTTTGTCAAATAGCAACGCTCGTTCTCGAGAGCGCGTGCCTGCGATCCGGGAAAACGGTCCGAACAGCAGGTAGATGCCGGCGGCGAGCAACACGAACGGCAACAGCGTCGCGATCGTCGAGAGGATGCCGTCGAGATACCAGCTGACGAGTGTGATCCAGACCCGACCGAGTACGATGGCGGTCAGTGCAAGCGCCAGCTGCCGACCGACGCCCGCGACGGCACAGAGCAGATAGAGTATCGGGAGCCACATGAACGTATATCCAAGGAACCGGATCAGATCGGTGTCGGCGCCGTACTGAATATCGACGGCGACGATAAGAACGTACGTGACCGCCATCGCACCGCCGGCGAGGGTCGCGATGTAGCCGTATCGTCGCGTCGATTTCGAGAAGGATCGTGCCCAGACGAAGAAGACGGCTGTAGCGACCCCGAACGCGATGGCGGACCCGGAAAGTGCGTGTATGACGTCTACCACACTCAGTCACCTCCGCTTCCCGCAACTGGTGTCGCTGACGTCGCGCGGCCGTCCTCGAGTGTGAATTCGTCGATCAGCTGTTGGAGCGCCGTCGCGCTCTCGCCCAGCGATGTCGCCGTCTGGGAGACCGAGTCGATCGTCGCGCTGGTCTCTTCGGACGCCGCCGCAGCCTGCTCGGCCTTGCCGCTGGTCTCGTCGGCCACTTCCGCGACGTCGTCGACGATGATCGACAGCTCCTGTGCGGAGTCGGCCTGATCGTCGGTCGTCCGAGCGATCTGTTGGATGCTGCTATCGACTTGCTCCATCTCGTCGGTGATCGCCTCGAGTTGCGTCTCGAGGTCCTCGACGAGCGTCGCTGTCGACTTCATGTTCGCGTCGACGGTCTCGATTTCGTCGGCCGTCGTTCGGGTTCGCTCTCTGATCGACTCGAGAGTGCCTTCGATCTCGTCGACGGCGTCCATTGTCTCCTCGGCGAGTGACTTGATCTCGTCGGCGACGACCGCGAAGCCGCTGCCAGCCTCGCCGGCCGTGGCCGCCTCGATCGAGGCGTTGAGCGCGAGCAGATTCGTCTGATCGGCGATGTCGTCGATCAGCGCGATGATCTCCTCGATCTGCTCGGTTTCGTGGGTGAGCGCCTCGGCGGTCTCGGCGACGGTTTCCGTGTTGTCGACCAGTTCGTCGATGTTCGAGGCCGCCTCGCCTGCAACCTCCCGGCCGTCGTCGGTCATCGTTGTCACCTGGTCGGACTGATCGGCGATCTCGTTGGTCGTCGAGGCGACCTCTTCGGTCGCCGCGGAGAGTTCGCTGATCTCGCCCGCCGCAGTATCGAGGTCGTTCGATTGGCCGGTCGCACCGTCCGCGATCCGCTGGACCGACGTCGCGACCTCCTGGCTGGCGATGCCGATCTGCTCGCTCGAGTTCTCGAGTTCGACCGACATCGTCTCGACGGTGTCGGCGGATTCTTTGACTTCCGTGATCGTCTCGCCGATGCGGTCGAGCATCTCGTTGAACGAGGTCGCGATCGCCTCGATCGCCTCGTCGTCGACCTCCGGCTCGAGGCGCTGGGTAAGGTCACCCTCGGCACAGTCGTCCATCACGTCCGAGAAGCGCTGGGCCTCCGCGACCAGTTGTTCGTTCTGTCGTTCGGCCTTCTTGTGGGTCGCCTGGACCCGTTCGCGTTCTTCCTCGAGTTCCTCGGCCCGCTGTTCGGCCTGGGCCTGGGCCTGCTGGGCCCGTTCCTGTTCGGTCTCGAGATCCTCGAGGGTCTCCTCTAGGGAGTCTCGCATCTCGGCGATCGAGTCGTAGAGCGTCCCGATCTCGTCGACGCGGTCGGTCTCGAGGTCGACCTCGAACTCGCCGTCGCCGATCCGTTCGGTCGATTCGCCGAGCCGGCGCAGCGAGATCGAGACGTTACCGCCGAGAACGATCCCGAGGAGGCCGAGATTCATGATGAATACGATCACGAGCCCCGAAAGTGCCGAGATTGCACGGAGTTCGGTCTCTTCGGCTGGGCCAGACGTGACGTGTTGACCGAACAGAACCGCAAACAGGAGCGTCACTCCGAGTACACACCCTAGTGCGGCAGCTATTTTTACACTATACGAACGCCGAATTCGATCCGGAACGAGTGTTTCGATCACCATCGTATCCCTCCGCGAACGATCCTCTCTACTGTCGGGGGAGAAGATCGGTTCTACTATACAACTAGCAGAGTCGTTCATAATTGTTATCGCCGACTACTCACGGATCGGTGGTATTTCGGTCCGAACCCGACGGTCTTTTGACGGTCTCGACACAACGAGTGGCCAATGGCTGCAGTCACACTCGGACCCGAAGGAACCTACTCCCATCGAGCGGCGAGTGCGATCGCCGACGGCGACGAGATCGCGTTCCGACAGTCGGTCACCTCGATCGTCGACGCCGTCGCCAGCCGCGAGTACGACCGTGGCGTCATCCCGATCGAAAACAGCATCGAGGGCTCCGTGACGGAGAGTCTCGATGCGCTTTCGGAGTACAACGTCAGCGTCGTTCGCGAGATTGTCACGCCGATCCGACACGCCCTCCTCGCACAGGGCGACGGCTTCGACACGATCGCGAGTCACTCTCAGGCATTGGCCCAGTGTCGCACCTATCTCGAGAGTGAGTATCCCTCGGCGACGCTCGAGGCCGTCGCTAGCACGGCCCAGGGCGTCGAGTTCGCCCGCGAGGACGCTTCGGTCGCCGGCATCGGCCATCCGGCCAACGCGGATCAGAACAACGGACTCGAGGTCTTAGCCGAAGATATTCAGGACCAGGACTCGAACGCGACCCGATTCTTCGCTATCGCCCCCACCGACGATCGGTCGACGGGCGGCGGCAAGACTTCGCTGGTCGTCTACCCCAACGCGAACTATCCCGGGCTCTTGCTCGAACTCCTCGAGCCCTTTGCGGAACGCGATATCAACCTGACCCGCGTCGAATCTCGCCCCAGTGGCGAACGGTTAGGTGACTACGTCTTCCACGTCGACATCGAGGCCGGCCTCTACGAATCGCGGACCGAAGACGCACTCGAGGATGTCGAATCGCTGGCCGAAAATGGTTGGGTGAAGCGGCTGGGCTCGTACGACACCGAACACGTCGTCGAGTAGCGCACACACCGAATCGGACACGGCGTCGAGTAGTGCAGACGCCCAACCGGGAGCACGCGCACCGAAACCCGTTTCCCGTCGGTACCAGTACGAGGAGACATGCCACTCGAGTCAGGTGCGGATGCGCCGACGGTGACGGCACCGACCCAGGATGACGAGGACGTGACGCTTTCGTTCGACGAACCGACGGTCGTCTACTTCTACCCGAAAGACGACACGCCGGGCTGTACGGTCGAAGCGAACCAGTTCCAGCGCGAACTCGAGAGCTATCGCGACGCCGGCGTCGACGTCTACGGCGTCTCGGTCGACGACGTCGACTCCCACGCGGACTTTTGCGAGCAGGAAGGCCTCGAGTTCGACCTGCTCGCCGATTCCGACGGGGAGATCGCCGACGCGTTCGACGTCAACCGCCTCGAGAACAGCGCCGTCACGGCACGAACGACGTTCGTCCTCGCCGAGGGCGAGGTCCAGGCCGTCTACGAGAACGTCGACCCCGATGGCCACGCCCGTGATGTCCTCTTCGACGCTCTCGAGGACGAACTCGTCGAGCTGCCGGAGTGACTGGTGACCAGTAGCCGACTCACTGAGAGAGGTGTCCAACACAGCAACCGACGCGACGATCCGCTGTTCTGACCTTCGCGGGCGGGCAGAATTTATCCCGCTCGGGACCCTACGTGGGTCCATGCGAAACAATCCGTTCGACGATCTCGAGACGATGCTCGATCGCATCAGCCGGCAGGTCGAAGAGGGTATGACCGGTGGCGGACTCCAGGTCCCGGGCTCGGTCCCCGTCGACGTGGTCAACACCGGCGAGGAGTACGTCGTCACCGCAGATTTGCCGGGCTATGAAACCGAGGATATCGAACTGACGCTCTCGGAAGGGACCCTGCGTCTCGAGGCCAGTCGGGAGGACGAACTCGAGTTCACCGAGGGCGAGTACCTGCGTCGCGAGCGCACTCGGAAGACGGCGAGTCGTCAGATTCGACTCCCCGAACCCGTCGAGGAAGACGAGATCTCCGCGGGGTACGACAACGGCGTGTTGACGGTTCGGCTGCCGACGATCGGCGAGGACGACAGCTCGAAATCGATCGACATCGAGTGACGCCGATCGGACGACCGTCGATCCAGCCGTCGAGGACTGCGCGGAAACCACGACTCGAGAGTTCTCTATGGAAAGCTATAGGACGCCGTCCCGTCGAAGTGTACACAAATGAGTGACGCGGGATACGACCACGCGGCGGTCGAACGACGCTGGCAGGAGGCGTGGGACGACGCAGACGCCTACCGGACGCCCGACGATGTCGAGGACCCGACCTACGTCCTCGGGATGTACCCCTATCCGTCGGGCAAACTACACATGGGCCACGTCCGAAACTACACGATCACGGACGCCTACGCCCGTTATCGCCGGATGACCGGCGACGAGGTCCTCCATCCGATGGGGTGGGACGCCTTCGGTCTCCCCGCCGAGAACGCGGCCAAGGAACGCGATACCAACCCGCGGGACTGGACGTTCGACTGCATCGACACGATGCGCGGCCAGATGGAGTCGATGGGCTTTGGCTACGACTGGGACCGCGAAATCGCCACCTGCACGCCCGAGTACTACCAGTGGAACCAGTGGCTTTTCTCGCGGTTTCACGACGAAGACCTGGTCGAACGTCGTGACGCCGATGTCAACTGGTGTCCCGAGTGCGAAACCGTCCTCGCCGACGAACAGGTCGAGGGCGGAGAGAGCCCGGAGGGGTCTCAGGGAGGCGGCGAAGCCGCCGAACTCTGCTGGCGCTGTGACACTCCCGTCGAACAGCGCGAACTCGAGCAGTGGTTCCTCAAAATCACCGAGTACGCAGACGAACTCCTCGAGGATATCGACGACTTGGAGGGGTGGCCAAACTCGGTGCGTCAGATGCAACGCAACTGGATCGGGCGGCAGTACGGCGCTGAAGTGGACTTCGAAATCGAGGACCACGGCCCAGTTACCGCCTTTACGACCCGCCTCGATACCATCTACGGCGCGACCTTCTTCGCACTTGCGCCGGATCACCCGATCAGCGAAGAACTCGCCGAGGAAGACGAAGGGGTCCGCCACTTCATCGAGGAGGAGGCCGACCCCGACGGCGACGAACCCAACGGCGTCGAGACGAATCTGACCGCGACTAACCCCGCCACCGGAGAGGAGATTCCGGTCTACGTCGCCGACTTCGTCCTCTCGGATGTCGGGACCGGCGCGCTGATGGCCGTTCCCGGCCACGACGAGCGCGACCACGCCTTCGCCCAGAAGATGGGCGAAGAGATCGTTCCCGTCGTCGCGCCCGAACCCGAAGAAGTCGAGGAGACGGAGGCACCGGACGTCAGCGAGGAAGCGTTCACCGACGACGGCGTCCTCGTCAACTCCGGCGAGTACGCCGGCCTCGAGAGCGAGACAGCCCGCGAGCAACTCATCGAAGACATCGACAGCGCCGAACACACGGCTCAGTACCAGCTTCGCGACTGGGGGATCTCCCGCCAGCGCTACTGGGGAACGCCGATCCCGGTCGTCCACTGTCACGACGGCTGTGGCTCGGTCGTCGTCCCCGACGAGGAGCTGCCCGTCGAGTTACCGGCGTTCATCAACACGACCGGCAATCCGCTGGACGCCGCCGAGGAGTGGAAGCGGACGACCTGTCCCGAGTGTGGCGGCGAGGCCACCCGCGAGACCGACACGATGGACACCTTCGTCGACTCCTCGTGGTACTTCCTGCGATACGTCTCGCCCGACCTCGCAGACGCCCCGTTCGACCTGGAGCAGACGAACGACTGGATGCCCGTCGATCAGTACGTCGGCGGCATCGAACACGCCGTGATGCACTTGCTGTACTCGCGGTTTTTCACCAAGGTGTTGGCCGACCACGAGGGCCTCGACCACCGCGAGCCCTTCACGAACCTGCTCGCACAGGGGATGGTCCAGCTCGAGGGCGAGAAGATGTCGAAATCGAAGGGCAACGTCGTCTCGCCCCAGCGGATCGTCGAGGAGTACGGCGCCGACACCGCGCGGCTGTTCATGATGCAGGCCGCCCAGCCCGAGCGCGACTTCGACTGGAGCGAAGAAGGGGTTCGCTCGACGAACGCCTTCCTGACGCGGCTGAAGGAGATGGTCGAGGACTTCAGCGCGGACGAGCCAGACGGCGAGGAAGACGCCATCGCCCGCTACGTCGCCGCCGAGATCGACGCGACGATCGCCATCGCCGGCTCGGAGTACGACGATCTGACGTTCAATCGCGCACTCCGGGAAACCCAGGATCTGACGCGGACGCTCCGACAATACGCCGCGTACACCGAGCCCCACGCCGACACCTACGAACGAGGTCTTTCGGCGGTCGTGCGACTGCTCGCACCCGTCGCCCCCCACATCGCCGAAGAGCTGTACGACGAACTCGGTCACGACGGCCTCGTCGTCGACGCACCCTGGCCCAGCGCCGAGATCGATCACGAGCACGTCCGCAAGCGCCGCCAGCTCGTCGCAAACACCCGCGAGGACGTCCGCGACATCGTCGACGTCGCCGGCATCGAGGACCCACAGGCCATCGACGTTGTCGTCGCCCCCGACTGGAAGTACGACGCCCTCGAGATCGCTATCGAGAGCGACGCCGACAACCTGATCGGCGAACTCATGCAGGAGTCACACATCCGCGAGCAGGGCGACGCCGCCGCTGACTACGGCCAGGATCTGCAGGCCGAGCGCGAAGCCCTCTCGAGGACGCTCGAGCCCGACGCAGAACACGACGCCCTCGAGTCTGCGGCGTGGCTGCTCGAGCGCGAGTTCGACGCCGCCGTCTCGGTCCGCAGTGCGGACGAGGTCGACGAGAGCGTGCTGAAAAACGCCGCACCCGGTCGGCCGGCGATCGAGATCGAGGACTGATCGCCGCAGTCGTTTTGTAGCGAGTCGTCGAACCATCGAGGCGATGCCGACGATACGGGGCTTCCGCGGGCGCAAGGATGTCTGAGCGATCGTTCAGGCACACGGACGAGCGTGGCGTGTCGCCTCCGACGGGATACTCCCGGCAGATGTCCTGCACGACGGACCGTCGATCCCTCCGACGGTGACGTGGACCGCTGGCTCGAGGAACTCCGTGCGGACGCCGAGGGCGTGCTCGTCGCTCTCGAGAACGGTTCGGTTCGTGGCTTCGCCGATTTTCGGTGGGAAGACACACCGACGAAAGCGTTCGTCGATCCGGACGAGGCAGAACTCAAAGCCATCTACGTCGATCCCGATTCGTGGGGCCAGGGGCTCGGCACCGCGCTGCTCGAGGCCGGCCTCGAGAGACTGCCCGACGAGATCGAGCGGCTCCGACTCGAGGTGCTTGCCGACAACGACATCGGCACACGGTTCTACTCCGGTCGCGGTGTACACGCTCGAGGTCGACGGCTAATCGACGCTCTCCGGGCCGGGTTCATCCTGTTCGGGCTCGAATCGGTACTCGCCGTCGAAGGTCATCCCCGTACAATTGGGGAAATCGTCGGCTTGCGGACAGCCCTCGCAGTCGTCGGTCGCCGTCAGTCCCTTGTGGACTACGTAGGGGACCAACAGTCCGACGAACAGCGCCGCCGTCAGGAGCCGGTCGCCGGGCCGAAAGAGGATCGGAAAGGCGAGGTGGGCCAGTCCGACCGCGAGCAGGGCTTTGCTCCAGATTCGCGTGCGTCTGGCTCGAGTGCCCGGTACGAGTTCCCGGCGAGCATCGGCGCTGCGAGGGCGAACGCCACGAGGTGGAATCCCGTCGTCGAGAGCCCAAACAGGGCGTGTTCGGGCCAGAGTAGGCGGGTGATCACGAGCGTCAACAGCGACAGGAACGCGACCGGATAGACGACGAAACAGCCCATACACAGTCGGTGATCGTACAGTTCGATCGTGTGGTGTCCGTAGTACTGACGATATCAATCATTATAAATATGGGTCATGAGAACAATTAACAATACTGCACCATCTCCTGATGGGTGGATAGTTCGACCATGACCGTAGGCCGGTTCGACCCGACGACACGGGTACAAGTCTCCGTCTCAGGGTCGTCGTACGTCCGTCGGCGATTCGCCGAAGACGTCGCTGTGACAGAGCGTGGCGAGTCGTTCGACTGCGCCGACGAGCCGCGGCGTCCATCGGGTCAGGTACGCGCCGCCGTCGAGCACGAAGACCCGATCCTCACGAACGGCCGTCACGTCGTCCCAGCCGGGCCGATCGGCGAGTTCGTGAAACTGGTCGCAGGTTCGGTCGGCGTCGAATCCACAGGGTGCGACGACGACCACCTCGGGATCGTACTCGAGAAACGCTTCCCACTCGAGGGGTTCGGACGGCTGGCCGACGTCACCGAGTCCGTACTCGCCGCCTGCAGCGGTGACGACGTCGGGAACCCAGTAGCCCGCCGGTCGAACCGGATCCATCCACTCGAGGACCGCCGTCCGCGGTCGTGGATGCTCGGGAACACGCGTTTCGACGGCGGCAATCCGGTCGCGCAACTCTTCGATCAGCGACGCCGCTCGATCCTCGGTACCGGTCGCCGCGCCGACCTCGCGAACGCACTCGAGGACGTCCTCGAGTTGCTCGGCCTGGAGTGCGAGGACATCCGGATCGGCCTCGAGCTCCGCGAGCGTCTCGCCGACGAGGACGTCGTCGACCGCACAGACGCCACAGACGCCCTGCGTGACGATCAGGTCGGGATCGACGGCGTCGATTCGCTCGGGATTCATCCGATAGAGGTGGCCGTCGCTGGTCGCCGCCTGGACCTGGTCGTGACGGTCGGCGCTGGCGCGTGCGTCGACCTTCGAGACATCGATCTCGGGGAGCTCGATCGCTTCGGGTGGATAATCGCAGGCGTGTGAGACCGCGACCGGCTCGACGCCGAGGGCGTACAGAATCTCGGTCGAAGACGGCGACGTGGAGATGACGTTCATCGATATATGTGACTTGTTCTCACGAGCGGGTATTATCCTGGCGGATCGCGCCGATCGCCCCCAGCAGGAGTGCCACCGCCAGCGCCGTCGCGATCGGACCGAATCCGGGGACGGCGTCTGTACCGTCGGCCGGCCTCTCGTCCGTCCTGTCGGATCCGCTCGCGTCCGGTTCGTCGCCGCTCGCGTCCGGTTCCTCGGTGGCCTCGGCGTAGGCGTCGGGGTGGAGTGCTTCGGCGAGTTCGCTGACCGCGTGGACGGTTCGCGGGCCGGGCCGATTTAGGTGATTGACGTCGATTATCACCGCCTGATCGTTCTCGACGGCGGTCGTCGAGTCGTACGCCGGACTGTCGGGAACCGTCGGCGAGTTGGTGTTGAGGACGATCCAGTCGGGATCCATCTCGATGACGGTTTCCTCGTTCAGCTCTGCGTACTCCTCGATGCCGGCTTCGGCGGCCACGTTCGTCCCGCCGGCGGTCTCGATAATTGTGTCGATGAACGTCCCCTCGCCAGCAGTGAACCCGAAGAAGGTGTAAAGCACGTCGGGCCGGTCCTCGCCCTCGATCGTCGATTCGACGAGCTCGAGCTCCTCGTCCATCCATGCGACGGTCTCGGCGGTACCCTCACACTCGCCGACGAGCGACCCGATGCGGTGCGTTCGCTCGCGGACGTCGTCGATCGATTCCGCGGACTCGAAGTGATGCACCGTCAGCCCCGACTCCCGAAGTGCGTTGACGGTTTCCTCGGAGACATACTCCGAACTCGGCGCGAGGACGAGATCCGGCTCTTCGGCGACGACGAGTTCCGGCTCGACCGTCTGTGCGGCCGTCGAAATGTTCGTTCGGTCTTCGGCCCCCTCGAGGTTGGCCGCGTGCTGGGTCACGCCTGTGACTTTCTCCGCGGCGCCGATCTCCCACATCGTCTGGGCCGCACTCGGCGCGAGCGTCACGACCGAGTCGGGTTCGTCCTCGAGTGTGATCTCCGTCCCGGTGTCGTCGGTGACGGTCAGCGGGAACGAACACTCCACACCGGTCGCCTGAGCATTCGAGTGGTGTGGGTCCTGTGTCGGTACGTCCTCGAGTGCCGCGACGGGTGCTAGCGACCCCATCGCGACGAGGACCACGACGCCGAGTACGACGAATCGTCTGCCGTGCATGACCGAACGCTCGCCGCCAGGCCAATATATCTGTGCCTATCGCAAGCTCGGTTACAGCGCACTGTCGATCGTCCTGCGGACAGATTGCCGAACATCTCGCAGGATGTCTAGGCGAACAACTGCCGCGCGTCGTCCAGCGCTGCTACCAGCTTGTCGATCTCCTCACGCGTGTTGTACACGTAGAACGAGGCTCGAGTCGACGCCGCGACGCCGAGTTTGTCGTGCAGCGGCTGGGTACAGTGGTCGCCGGCCCGGACGGCGATCGTATGGTCGTTCAGGATCGAGGTGAGGTCGTGGGCGTGGACGCCCTCGAGATTGAAGCTGACGAGGCCGCCGCGTTCGGGACCGGGTTCGGGGCCGTAAATTTCGACATCGCCTTCGGCCGCGAGTTGCTCGTAGGCGTAGCGGGCGAGTTCCTGCTCGTGGCTCTCGATGCGATCCATGCCGATCTCCTCGAGCCAGTCGATCGCGGCATCGAGGCCGACGGCTTCGGCGATCTGTGGCGTTCCGGGCTCGAACTTCCAGGGCAGGTCGCCCCAGGTCGAGTCTTCGAAGGTGACCTTCCGGATCATCCCGCCGCCGTAGAGGTAGGGCTCCATCTCCTCGAGTAGGTCCTGTTTGCCGTAGAGGACGCCGATACCGGTCGGACCGGCCATCTTGTGGCCCGAGAAGGCGTAGAAGTCGGCGTCGATCGCCGCGACGTCGACGGGGCGGTTGGGAACGGCCTGTGCGCCGTCGATAAAGGAGAGGGCGTCGTGCTCGTGAGCGAGATCGGTGAGCTCGGAAACGGGGTTGACGGTCCCGAGCGTGTTCGAGACGTGGACCGCCGAGACGATGGCGGTGTCGTCGTCGATCAGGTCCCGAGCGTGGTCCATGTCGAGGCGGCCGTCCGCGTCGACGCGGATGTACTCGATGTCGGCGCCGGTCTGCTTGGCGATCTGTTGCCAGGTGACCAGCGAGGCGTGGTGTTCCATCTCGGTGAGCACGACGCGATCGCCGGGCCCGAGTTCGTTCAGCCCCCACGCGTAGGCGACCAGGTTCTCGCCCTCCGTCGTGTTCTTCGTGAAGATGACCTCCTCGCGGCCGTCGGCGCCGATGAACTCAGCGACGCGGTCGTGGGCCTCCTCGTAGAGCCTCGAGGCCTCCTGGCTCAGGTGGTGGATCCCCCGGTGGATGTTCGCGTTCGACTCACGGTAGTAGTCACTCATCGCGTCGACGACCGGATCCGGCGTCTGGGTCGTCGCCGCGTTGTCGAGATAGACGACCTGCTGGCCGTCGAACTCCCGCTGGAGGATGGGAAATTCCTCGCGAATAGATGCGACATCGAGGGGCTCGAGATTCCGTTGACTCATTGGAAACTAGCAGGGATCCCAGACAAAACACTCCTTCGGTTTCGCGAGGTAACACGTCCAGTTGCCGCTATCGCCGACGCCTCGAGCGGGCCCACTCGAGGATAGCGGTCAGCACGTCCAGTATCGACTGCAGGGGTCGAAACGCCGACACCGATCTAACGGCAGTCAGTACATCCGCAACAACTGGGCGTGTCGCGTCTCGCCGACCTCGAGGACGGCCTCCTCGTCGATGATCCCCTCCTCGACGGCGAGGTCGACCGCGTTCGTGCCGACGATGTTGGCGACGTCGGCCCGCGCGAGGCTCTCGACGACGTCCCCGTCGGTCGCGGCCTCGCCGGCGTAGAACTCCTCGGTGACCGTCAGGGAGAACTCGCCTTCCTCGAACGTCTCGCCGAGGACGTCGTCGTCACAGACCGACACGAGCAGCCCCTCCGGCGTCTCTCGCTCGTTGAGTTGCATCTTACTCGAGTTCCCACTCGCGGTCGTCGTCGCCGCGGTCGGACTCGGGACCGCCCAGGCTGCCGAGGTCCTCCTCGGCGAGATCGACGCCGTCGAGACCGCCGCCACCGAGACCGCCGACCTGTTGCCCGCCACCGACAGCCTGACCGCCGCCTTCCATACGCTCTTGCATGACATCCTGCTCGGCCCGTTCGCGCATCTCGTTTGCCTCCTCGGCGATCTCCTCGGCCTCGTCGTACTCGCCTAAATCCTCGAGAATGTGGGCTTTCTCCTCGAGGATCTTCGCGTTGCGCAGGCCGAGGCGAATCGCGTTGTCGATACAGTGCAGCGCTTCCTCGGAGAGGCCGCGTTCCGAGAGGAAGAAGGCGCGGTTGAACCAGCCCTCGGCGAACCGCTCGTCGAGTTCGACGGCGCGTTCGGCGTGTTCGAGGGCCTGGGCGGTCTCGCCGAACTCCCAGAGGGCGTAGGCGAGGTTCGTCTCAGCCGTCGCGGTGTGGTCGTTCGAGGCGTCGATCGAAATCGCTTCCTGGTGAGCGCCGATCGCCCGGTCCCACTCCTCGAGTTCGGCGTGTGCGATGCCCTTGTTCACCCAGGCCTCCTGCTCGAGGCGGTCGTCCTCGGCGAAGTTGGCGGTTCGCTCGAAGGCCTCGGTGGCCTGCTCGTAGCGGTTGATCTGCATGTAGTTGAGCCCGACGTCGAGCAACTCCGTGGCGTCGACCTCGTCGCTGCCGATGTTGTGCTCGTCGAGGGTGTCGGAGACGACGCGGGAGTCGACGGGGTCGACCTTCGAGGGGTCGACGTCCAGTTCCGGCGGGTCCAGATCGAACTCGTCGTAGGGATCGTCGAACCCCTCTCCGGCGGAGAACTCGTGATCGCGGTCGCCCTCTCGGTCGGTCATAGTCGAATCGTGGCGGCGACGACTGTTAAGGGCTGCGACCCGTTCGACGCCTCGAGCGTGGCCCCCATCCCCTGAACGCTCTCGAGTTCATCGCTCGCCTCTCAACTGCTCCCGAATCCGAGCAGGGAGCGCAGCGTCCGTGTCTTGACACCACACTCGCCGGCAAACTCGCAGGACTCGCATTTCGATCGATTGGTCGTCCGTGGTGGGGGTCCGTCCAGTTCGCGAACCGTCCGTAACACCCGGCGGTACCTGGCTTTTCGGCGGACAGTCAACTCGAGCGACCGAACGATCCCGTACGCTGGATACTCGAGCCAGGCTCGCTCGATTGGGGTTTCGTGTTCCCAAGCCAGTGCCTTCGCGGCCGCGACGGCGTGGACCGTCTGTGTGTCCCAGACCCCCTGTGGCGGCGGTTCTCCCGGCGAGACGAGGACTGGCTCGAGCGGCTCGTCGAGGACCTTCTGGACGAGTCCCCGACAGTCCCGGCCGGTGAGAAAGACGTCCCGATCGCGGGGATTTCGAAGTCGCTCCCACTGGCCGCTATCGGCAAGTCGGTCCCTGGTCGCCGCCAGCCGTTCGCAGTATTGTGCCGGGGAAATGCCGATTGGTTCGTCCTCGAGAGCCGCTGCAGGGGCCTCGAGCATCTGCTCGTAGCGCCGCTCAAGACCTCGAATTCGACCGACCTCGGGCGGCGGTTCCCGATCTTCGTCGTTCGTCCGCTGGTAGTACAGTTTCCGTAGACAGTACGCTGCCGTCCGGAGGTCGCTGAACGAGACGTGCGTGCGAGTCACGCCGCCGTTGGCCGCCCGATCGTATATAAAGGTGAGGCTGGGAAGCAGATCGATGGCTGTCGGCCGTCGGTGGCTGGCGAATGGTAGGGGTGCGGTACCTCTGACGTTGTACCGAACGTGAGCGAAGCGAACGTTCGGCCTTTTTCATCGAAGTTTTTATTCCAGCGGTCGGCCTCGGCCGACCCGAGAATGAAAAGTTCGGTCGCTAGAACTCCACGTCCGTTTCCATCCCCTCGGTGGCGTCCTCGAGGCCGTCCTCCCGGACATCGGTCGTCAGCTGGCTGGTAAGTTCGGCGTCGGACAGGACGCTGTCAAACTCGTCGCGGTAGCGGTCGTTGGCGCGACGGGATTCGTCTTCGGCGTCGGCCACGCGCCGGTAGCGTTGGATTCGGTCCGTGTTGACATCGTATTCGGTAGCCAGCGACGCGTCGTCTTCTTCGCGGTCGCGGATCGCGACGAGATCGACTTCGTCGGCATCCTCGTCGTCGACGAGGTGCAGATCCATGCGGGCCTTGAAGACGGTCTCGGCGTCGACGGCTGGCTCGAGGTCGCTGGCGATGTCGCTATCGCTGTCGTCGTCGTAGAACCCCTTCGCGACGGTGACGAGGTCGTCGGTCGAGAGCGACGTCTCGAACTCGTAGCGCTCTTTCATCTGGGTGACGACGCTCTCGAGGCGCTCGTCGTCGGTTCGTTCGTCGCTGGCGAGGGACCCTCGGTCGTTGTCCTGGGATTCGGTGACGGTTTCCTCACCGTCGGTGACGTCGGTGAAGATCTCTCGGAGTTCCTCGGTTTTGTCGTTCATGGGTGGACACTCCCGACGGGCGTCTATTTAAGGCTGTTGCCACATTGCGTTGGCCGGGAACCGTCGAACATGGTCGACTATTATGAACACCAAACGGCGTAGAAATTTTCGCAGGACGGCACCGGGTCAAGGTTCGGGACCGTGTGACAAGAATTAAGTCTCACCCACGCACGTCCATGAGTATGAACGTCGTAGCACAGTCGGACGTGGGGCGGGAGACGTACCTGGGGATCAGCAACGTGGAGTATGCGTTGTTCTATCTTCTGGTCGTCATTACGCTTACCGTCCTCACCTACGGTGTCTACCAGCGGTTCAAACGGTACGCCGAAGGCGACGACGACCCGTTCGCCCGACTGAACGATCTGCCGAATCGTATCGCCGCCGCAGCAAAGATCGTCCTTTCGAACGAGAAGCAGTTCAACAGGGACCTCTACGGCGGCCTGATGCACTCGTTTATTCTCTGGGGCTTCCTGACGCTGCTCATCGCAACGTTGATCATCGGCTTCGAGCAGTACACAACAGAACTCCTGTTCGGGATCGTCTTCTGGGAGGGCGACTTCTACCTCGCCTACCAGTTCATGGTCGACGCGATGGGGCTGCTGTTCGTCGTCGGGATCGGGATGGCGATCTACCGCCGCTACTGGGTCAAAAACCACCGGCTCTGGGGTCGCCACACCTCCAACGAGGACGACATCTTCATCTGGACGCTCTTTGGGCTCGGCGTGGGTGGCTTCCTGCTCGAGGGGGCGCGCATCTACGCGACCGGGATGCCGGATCACGAGGTCGTCAGCTTCGTCGGCTACGGAATCGCGATCGTCCTGCAGGCGATCGATCTGCCGACGACTGGCGCTGCCGTCGAGGCGACGGTTAACGGCGTCGAGTACAGCGCGGTGTCGTCGCTGGGATACAACGCCGAGACCCTTCATTGGCTCATTTGGTGGAAACACTCGCTGCTGGCGTTCTTCTTCATCGCGTGGATTCCCTACGCCAAGCCGTTCCACATGCTCTCGTCGTTCGCCAACGTCGTCACGCGCGACGAGAACGCGGGCGCTCGCCTGCCGAACGTCCCGTCGGATCTGGACGCGACCAACGCCGAATCCATCGACGATTTCACCTGGAAAGAGATCTTGGACCAGGACGCCTGTACCAAGTGCGGTCGGTGTTCCTCGGTCTGTCCGGCGAAGGCCTCCGACCGGCCGCTCGACCCGCGTAACGTGATCCTCGACCTGAAAAAATACCGCGAAGACCTCGACGCCGACGGCGAGGAGAAACCGATCATCGCCGACGGCGGCACCTCCGTGATCAACACCGAGACGATGGAATCCTGTATGGCCTGTATGGCCTGCATGGACGCCTGTCCGGTCGAGATCGAACATCTCCAGTCTTTCACCCGGCTCAACCGCCAGATGACCGATCAGGGTGACGTCTCATCCTCCATGCAGGACGTCTTCCAGAACGTCATGCAGGACGGCAACACCTTCGGCGACTCGCCTCGCAACCGCGCCGATTGGGCCGACGACCTCGAGTTCGACGTCACCGACGCTCGCGAGGAGGAAGTCGACTACCTCTGGTACGTCGGCGACTACCCGAGCTACGATGAGCGCAACAAACAGGTCGCTCGCTCACTGGCGACGATCCTGCAGGAAGCCGACGTCAGCTTCGGCATCCTCTTCGACGACGAGAAGTACGACGGCAACGACATCCGCCGCGTCGGCGAGGAATTCCTCTACGTCGAACTCGCCGGCCACCACGTCGAAACGTGGGAGGACTGCGAGTTCGACAAAATCGTCTGTACGGATCCACACTCCTACAACACGTTCAAAAACGAGTATCCGGAGCTCGACTTCGAGGAGTTCGCCGACGATCCGATGATGCCCTTTGACTACACCGACGACTGGAACGCAGACGGCGAGATCGACATCTATCACTGGACCCAGGCCGTCGAAGAACTCGTCGAGAACGGCGCACTCGACCTGAACGGCACCGAACTCGACTACACGGTCACCTACCACGATCCGTGTCACCTCGGCCGGTACAACGACGAGTACGAAGCGCCCCGCGAACTCATCCGCGCGACGGGCTGTGAACTCGACGAGATGCCACGCAACCGCGCCAACTCCTTCTGCTGTGGCGGCGGCGGTGGCGGCCTCTGGATGGACTTCGAAGAGGAACCGAAACCGAGCGAGGAACGCATCCGGGAAGCCCTCGAGGACACCGACGCCGGCGCCGGCATCGAGAAGTTCGTCGTCGCCTGTCCGATGTGCATGACGATGTACGAGGACGGCCGCAAGACCGGCGGCTACGAAGACGATATCGAGGTCGTCGATATCGCCGAACTCGTCGTCGAAGCGATCGGCGCCGAAGAGAAGGCCAAGCTCGAGGTCGCGGCGGACTAACGCGTCGGATACGATATTTTCGACACGGGGCTCAAATCCCTCTTTGAGTTCCCGGACATCCTTTTGTTCTCGAGTGCGACGGTCCGTGCATGGATCGACTCGCGGGTCGGCTCGTCCGACGATTTCGCGGCGAGCCCGACGAGCCGACCGTCGCCGGCCTCGAAGGCGAGGACGCCGATCAGCTCTTCGACGCCCTCGGCTCCGAAACCTCACGCGCCGTGCTGGCGGCGTGTTACGAGCAGGGCCGAACCCGCTCTGAGGTGGCCGAGGAACTCGAGACGAGCATCCAGAACGTCGGCTACCACGTCGACAAACTCGAGTCGGCGGAACTGCTCGAGGCCGTCGAGACCAGATACGGCGAGAACGGCCGCGAGGTGACGGTCTACGAGCCCTCGAAGCAGGCGATCGTCGTGGCGGCGGGGGAGCCGGGGTTCGCCGAGCGTCTCGCGGATGCCGTCGATCGGCTGTTCGCACCGATCGCACTCGTTGGGCTGATCGCGATGGTCGTCGGCGTCCTCGCACGCCAGCCCGCACGAATCGGGATGCTCGGTGACGACGCCGCGAGTACGACGGCGACGACCACGACGACGGCGACCCAGCCGTGGTTCGTCGCTGCTGCCGTGACGTTCGTCTGTGGCGTCCTCGTCGTCCTCGCGGCGGCTCGAGCGGGTGCGTTCGACCACGATACAGAAGACTTCGCTCACCGAACGGGCGTCCAACGTCGGTTGTTCGGCCGGCGCGTCGCCACCAGCCGTCGATACGCAGTTCTGATCGCCGGATTCGCGTTCGGAACGTTTCTCGCGCTCGATCTCGTCGCCGTCGGTGCCGGACGCCGACTGACGCTGGCCGCCTGGATCGCGGTACAGCTGGTGATTCCAGCGGGCGTGATACTGGCCGCCGCCCTCGCGTACGCGAACGACGGCCTCCTCGCGAGTTGGGGGGTCGCGAGCGCGCCCATCGTCGGTATCTGGGGCTATCTCGCTGGCGGTGACCTCGTCAGGGGCGGGTTCGACCCGATCCTGCTCGCGCTCGGCCCGCTCGCTGTCGCGGTGATCGCCGCGCCGCTTGGCTCACTCGCATACCTCGCCGGTCGACTCGTAGCCAGCCGTCTGGACCGAGGGGAGTCACTCTCGAGGCGAACGATCGCACTGCTCGTGGCCCATCCGTTCGTCGTCGCCGCGGTGCTCGTCGGCTGGGCCACTATGGGGAGCTAACGTGCTCGAGTCGCCCGCTTCCGAGCTGGACGTGACGACCCGCCAGCTCGCGCTCGGCCCGCTCGCCGGTGGCGTCGGACTGCCGGTGCTGGTCGCCGTCGTCTTCGTCCTGTTGGCGGACCCGACGGCGACGCCGTGGTGGCAGCGTTTCGACGCCGGGCTCTGGCTCGGGTTCGGCCTGTGCCTTGGCTTCGCCGGCGTGTGTCTGGGAACGGCCTGGACAGGGGAGTGTCGGATCGCGTTCGGGCTCGGGGTCGCGGCACTCGTCGGCGTCATCGTCTGGCCGGCGATCGGGTTCGGCGAGTCGCCGGATGTCGTTTTCGCGCTTGGCGGGACGGCGTTCGTCGTCCTGCCGCTGCTCGTGCTCGCGGTGCCAGCGGAGTATCTCTACCGAACGAACGGCCGGGAGAGACTGTCTCCAACTCGCCTCGAGGCGATCGCTCC
Organism: Salinadaptatus halalkaliphilus; assembly: GCF_006543045.1. Taxonomy (GTDB): domain Archaea; phylum Halobacteriota; class Halobacteria; order Halobacteriales; family Natrialbaceae; genus Salinadaptatus; species Salinadaptatus halalkaliphilus. Next base: position 156,059 of record NZ_RBZW01000016.1, read on the forward strand.
TCGCCGGAATCGGCCACTTGCTCGCCGTCCACGGACTGCAAACCGCCCTCGAGCGGCGACCGTTACTGCCCGACTCGGCGGAACTCGCTCGAGCCGATGGAAAGCGCCTCGAGATGTGCTCGGTACCGTTCCAACCATCGACTGGTGAGCGACATCGATACCCACCGCACGATGTCGCTCACTAGATCAGGCTTGGGACGCCAGTGAGTCCGATGGTCGTCGAAACTGACTCCTGTGGATGGAGTCACTGAGTCGCCTTCCCACGCCACGAAACAACGAGAAACTCACCCAAGATTTTTGGACGCTCTCGGCCAACTAGTCGCCGCCGAGGTGAGAGCGAATGTACGAGAGACAGCTCGACCGATCCGAACGCGGCTCGTTCGATGCCCTGGTCGACGTTCTCGCCGCGGCGAACCGGTACGATTTCCTGCTCGCTGTCGTACCGGTCGCGTTTGTGGTTGCACTGGTCGCGGCGACTGTCCTCGGCACGTCGATGGTCCAGACGTTGTTCGTCGCCGCACTCATCGGCGTGCTCGTGATCGTCGATGCCTGCTACCTTCACCCCCCGTCCGACCAGGGGTCGACATAGTGGCGTTCCAAACCCTGAACTGCGGGGTCGAATCCGTTGTGGTGAATCGATTCGACCCTGCAGTCGACGGTTGGGAGGATACTAGCAGCACCGACCACCAACTATTCCGTCGCGTAGCGTCGTCCGACGAGACTCCCTCTCGAGGTGATCGTGCAGCTACCGGCGATCACGCAGTTTCCATCGCCCCGGAGTACGAGCCCCGGAACCCTTTTACAACGGACAAGCCTATGCGTGGACAACGATGGGACTGGGCTCGGATATGTACCGACAGCAGATCCTCGACCACTACAAGAACCCCCGCAACTACGGGCAACTCGAGGATCCAACCTTCACGCACATCGGCGAGAATCCCATGTGCGGTGACGAGATCCGCATGGACGTCGAACTCGAGAACGACGAGGAGACGATCGAACGCGTCGCCTTCTCCGGCGACGGCTGTGCGATCAGCCAGGCCGCCGCGAGCATGCTCTCGACCGAACTCCGCGGGAAGACGCTCGAGGAACTCCAGGCGATGGACCGTGACGACATCATCGACATGCTCGGCGTCGACATCTCACCGATGCGGGTCAAGTGTGCAGTACTCGCCGAAAAAGTCGCCCAGGACGGCGCGGCGATCTACCAGGGCGATCTCGACGTCGAGAAGACGACGACCGAAGACTGACTGCCGCCGGTTCACGAGCCCCTCGCGACTGTTCTCGTAGCGACCATTCTCGAGCCGTGATCCGTTGCGTTCCGACCGGAACCGCCACGAACCGACCCGTCGCAAGCCACGGTGCTACCCGTCGGCCCCGCGAAGGAGAGTGCATGCTCGAGACGGCGACGGGCTTCGTCCTCGGGGCGGTCATCGGGGCTATCGCGACCGCACTCGGCTCGTACCTGCTCTACTGGAAGCGAGAACGCGACGCAACCCGCCGACTTCGACTGGCGTTTGTCGAAGAGCTTCGATCCTACGATTATCTCGACGACATCGTCGATGCCGGCGGCTACGAACGGGTTACGACCCGCGTCGAGCACCCGGTGATCTACGAGTCCGCCGCTGGCGATCTCGGCTTGCTCACCGAGGGCGAAATCGGCGACCTCGTCGCGTTCTACAGTTCGCTGTACTGGCTCGAGGACCTCGAAGACCCCGAGGACAAGAAAGATCGCATCGTGGACGTCATCGACCACCGGCAAGCGGCCCTCGAGGCGCTCGAACGTTGACCCTCGAGCCGAACCGGCGACGAGACCCAAATTGCTCCGGTTACTCCGGCTTCAGTCCGCCGTCCTGGACGCGCATGACGGCCTCGCCGTCGGCGAGGTTCGGTGCGTCGACCAGTCGGACGATGCGCTTGTCGCCTTTGGACTTGCGCAGGTAGATACGGAACGTAGACTTGTGGCCGAGAATGTTCCCACCGATGGGCTGAGTCGGGTCACCGAAGTAGGAGTCGGGGTTCGAGGCGACCTGGTTCGTGACGATGACGGCCGCGTTGTAGAGGTTGCCGACCTTGTCGAGGTCGTGGAGGTGCTTGTTGAGTTTCTGCTGTCGATCCGCGAGTTCACCGCGGCCGACGTACTCCGCGCGGAAGTGTGCCGTCAGGGAGTCGACACAGAGCAGTCGAATGGGATACTCGGCCTCCTCGTGTTCGCTCGCGAGTTCCTGGGCCTTCTCGGCCAGCAGCATCTGGTGGTTGGAGTTGAACGCCTTCGCGACGTGGATCTTCTCGAGGATGTCCTCGACGAGCGCCTCCATCGCGTCCTCGTCGCCGGGCGACCCCTCGATCTCGCGGTCCTCGAGCGTCGCGTCGATGACCTCGTCGGGGAGCCCTCGAACCATGTCGTCGATACGCTCGGGGCGGAAGGTGTCCTCGCTGTCGATGAACATCGCGCTCCCGTGGAGGCCGCCGACCTCCTTTGGCAGCTGGACGTTGACGGCCATCTGGTGGGTGACCTGGGACTTGCCGGAGCCGAACTCGCCGTACACTTCGGTGATCGACTGGGTCTCGATGCCGCCACCGAGCAGGTCGTCGACCTCGTCGATGTGCCAGCTCAGTTTGCCGATCTTGTTCCGTCGCTCGAGCACCGTCGAGCCGGTCTCGAAGCCGCCGACGTCGGCGGCGTCGCGGGCCGCACGAACGATGTCTGCGGACGTCGACTCGCCGACGTCGGCCGCGTTCGAGAGTTCCGATGGAGAGGCGACGGCGAGACTCTGGAACGATTCGAAGCCTGCGTCCTGCAGTTTGTCTGCGGTTGCCGGTCCGACGCCGGGGAGTTCCTCGAGATTTGCTTCTGGCATAGGCCACCCTTGCGCGGGATCCATCATAAACCCTCGTTAACAGGGAAGTGAAAGTGAAACTGGACGCCGACGGCGTGGTGATGAGTCGTCGACTGGGACGGTCGCGGTGAACGCGGCCGCGTGAGAACGAGATCGGACGTGTGAGAACGAGTTGGCGATCGAGATCAAGACGCACTCGAGTTAGCGACGGTCACAGCGAGTACCGTTCTGGCGACGCGAGCGAGTGGGTGGATGAACTACCGCGAGGGCTGGTCGCCCGGCGTCCACTCGAGACAGTGGAGGTGGCCGTCGTCACTGGGGACGAACAGGCGGGCGTCTCCGACCGCCGGCGGTTCCGTGACCGGGCCGTCGAGGCCGACGTGCCACCAGAGATCGTAGTCGGCGGCGTCGATACCGTAGACCGAGCCGGTCGTATCGGCGACGCAGGCGATATCGCCGACGGCGACGGGGCTCGCTCGCACCTCGCCGTCGAGTGCGATACCTTTCTTCGAGAACAGCCAGCCCCGAACCTTGCGCCGGCCGAAGGTCGTGTCGGTGACGTGGACGTAGCCGTCGTCCGCGCCGACGAACGTGGTCCCCTCCTCGTCTTCGGCTTGATCGGTCGCCGACCCCGCGTCGGCCGTCGGCGCGTCGCCGGGACAGACCGTCGGCGACGAGGTGAAGCCCCCCTGAATCTGGTAGGTGAACCAGGTCTGTCCCGAGTCGGGATCCAGCGAGAGCAACGTACCCCCTTCGTCGGCGACGTACACCCGGCCGTCGGCGACCGCCGGGCCAGCAGCCACCGCGCCGTCGGCGGGCGCGGTCCAGCGTTCCTCGCCCGACTCGGCCTCGAGACCGACGATCGTCTCGGCGATGGTGCCGACGAAGAGCCGCGGACCGCTCCACTCGCGATCGTCTGCGACCGCGGGCGAGCCGACGGTGGCCGTCTCCGTCTCGTAGGTCCAGACGAGGTCGCCCGTCTCGGTCTCGAGCGCGGAGACGCCCGCGTCGTGGGCGACGTAGAGTCGGTCGTCCGAGGGGGGAAGCGTCGGCCCGGCGGCGTGATCGCCGGGCAGGTCGGTCTGCCAGATCTGATCGCCGGTCTCGGGATCGACCGCGACCACCGCCCCCGTCTCGGTGCCGACGTAGACGCGATCGCGCGAGACCGCCGGCGGGACGTCGGTCGCGGCCGTCGTCTCGACCGTAAAGCGCCGTCGACCGGTCTCGGCCTCGAGGGCGTAGAGCGTGCCGCGGCTCGTCCCCACGAAGACGGTGTTGCGATCGTAGACGGGCGCACCGACGCTACCACCGAGGTCGACCGACCACGACTCGGTGATCTCGCGTGGCCCCTCGCGATCACGCCGGCGGCCGCTGTGTTCGGCGTCCCCCTGACATTGATTCCAGTTGGTCACTGGGCTGTGGTACCGACTGGATCGGCATAATGGAACTGGATTCGCGTCTCGACGTCGTCGGTCTGTTGGTACCCCGCTCGAGCGTTCCTGAAGCGGTCCTCGTGTCGACTGTCTCGCTCGTGGATACTACCGGGAGCTGACGGCTACAGGGTGTCACGACGGTCACCGATACCACCGACAGTTAGGGCCAGACGTACTGTGTCATCCGCTCTACCGCAGCATCGGTCAATTCGGACGTGCTACCCACACGTCCAGCGATTCCAGTATCTGCTGGAGGAGACGCTGATCGTAACGCGATCGAAATAGGTGTCGCAGCGTACAGCGGCGACGCTTCCTCGAGCACAGGACAGAAAATTCATATATGTTGTCTAACGAGTCGGGGTATGGAATCCCTCGAGCGATGGCAGTACCCGTGGATCGCGCTGGCGCTGTTCGTCGGCGGCGTCGCCCTCGTTTCGCTCTCCCTGACGGGTATCAGTGTCGTCACGGGGTTCGCCTCGGTCGTCGCCGTCGGCCTGGCCACGATCGTCGTCCGGCCGCGGCTGTACGGCTACGTGATGGCCGGGATCGGCGTCCTCTCGGTCGCACTCTCGGGACTGTTGTTCCTGTGGGACTGGAGTCTGCTGACCGTCGCCGTGCTCGCACTCGTCGGCCTCGGCGCGGTCGCACGCGGGGTCCACACCCAGCAAAATATGGACCCCGCCACGTAGACGCTGAGAGCCGTGTCTGGAGAGAGGGTTCGGGTCGTCGAGGCAATCCAGTCGTCGAAGCGATTCAGGTTGTCACGGTGGCCCAGATCGTCGCGGCGTTCCAGTCTATCGGTGCGGCCCGTTCTGTCGGGACGAGACACTCGAGAACCGACTCGCGGAGTACCGTTCACGTCCAGTCCGGTACGGCCCCTGTTCACTCCCAGGGGTGGGTTCCGCGCTTGCTCGGCCACAGCGGGTACCAGTACTCCTTGTCGGGTTCGACCTCGAGTTCGTCCTCGAGGGTCGACTCGAGTCTGAACTCGGCGCTCGAGTCGCGTTCGCGACCGGAACGGGGGGCGAAGGGGTAGTAGGCGCCGCGACGGAAGGAGTAGATCCAGTAGGCTGGCCCGTCGCGGTTCTCGTAGCCGAAGACGGCCGCGAGCAGCCGCGAGCCGTAGCCGTGTTCGATGAAGGTGTCGGCGGCGAAGTGCATGCTCGTGATCAGGTCCTCCGAGTCGTCGTCCTCGAGGATCACCCAGTGGTAGCCGTGATCATCCTCGGTCACGTCGAACTCGGTGCCGGTTTCCTCGCGGCCGGCTTCGAGGATCGACTCGACCTCGTCGACGGCCTCGCGGAAGCTGTGGGAGTCGACGCCAGAGAAACAGAGCGCGCCGACATCCGTCGACGCGTAGCCGAGGTCAGCTTCCATCGTGAGGTAGGCGGTGCTCATCCCGAAGAGATCCTCGGGATCGGCATCGCGCTTGGCGTCGGCTTCGGCTCGCAACCCGAGGGCGGCACGGAGTCCGTCCAGCAGTCCCATATCCTACGAAGGGACGCCGCCCATTAGAATCCTACCGGTGTGGGCCGTCGGCTCGCGACCGTACGAACCTTTGATGGTGGAACCCAAACGTGTCGGTAGCTACCACATGACACCGACATCCGAGACCGACGAGACGCCGACGATGACGCTATATCGGCTCCACGGCTGCCCGTGGTGTGAACGCGTCGTCGACCGCCTCGAGCGCGCCGATATCGACTACGAGTCGCGGTTCGTGGCCGGCGAACACGGACTGCGCGACGCGGTCGCACGCGAGGCGGGCACGCGATCGGTCCCCGTGCTGATCGATCACGACCGCGGCGTCACGATGCCCGAGAGCGGCAATATCCTCGAGTACCTCGCGACGAGCTACGGGACCGAGCCGGCAGCCGACGACGGCCCGTCGGTGGTCGAGTTGCCGCCCTCGGACCACCCCGTCGCGGGCGAGCACGCGCCGGATTTCACCCGGCCGCTCGTCACCGACGAGTACTGGGAGAACGTCAGCCTCTCGGCGCTCGCTCGAGACGCGGGGGGCGTCCTGTTGGTGTTCTCCCCGTTGAACTGGGGCGGGAAGTCGATCTACTGGTGGGACGAACTGCAGGCCCGGTCCTGGGACGGCGACGACCTCGCCGTCGTCGGCATCGGCGTTTCACAGCCGTTCGACCACCAGCGATTCATCGTGGATCGAGACCTCGAGTACCCGCTGTACTCGGATCCTGGAAACGACGTGGCGACGCGATACGACCTCGTCCACGACCTCGACGGGATGGCCGGCCTCGAGGAGCCTCGACCCGCGATCTTTCTGCTCGAGGACGACCTGACCGTCGACTATGCCTGGGTCGCCACAGAGTGGCCAGAGACGCCGCCGTACGACGAACTCGAGGCGGCGATCGAGGGCCGGTAGCGTAGAAGCAAGTGGCATAATCTAGCTGTAGAGACGTTAGATATCCTGATTGGGACAGTCGTTATACGTGTCGAGCGACTAGTATCGTCGAACAGCTAGCCGACCGTACCCCCCCACCACTCGACGCACCGATGAACACAACAGCGTCACCGAAAGCACCGCTTCCAGTACCGCCCACCGATCACGTTTCCGAGCGCTCGCGCCGGGCCCGCACCGAACCGATGTCGGTGCTCGCACTCGGGGACGGCCTCTACGAGGTCGAATCCGCGAGCGATCAGACTTATCTCGTCGACTTAGAGAGCGGGCGCTGTAGCTGTCCCGATCACGTCTTTCGGGATGTCCGCTGCAAGCACGTTCGCCGCGTCGCGATGGAGATCACCGAGGGTCGAACGCCGCCGCCGGGGACGGTCGCCGTCTCCTGTTACGACTGCGGCGAGTCCGTCTTCGTCGACGAGAGTGCTGTGACCAACCGCCGTCGAGACGGCAGCGACGACGTTCAAGCGACCGAACCGATCTACTGCGATCTTCACAGCATCCGCCCCGGCGACACCGTTCGCGACCGTGAAACCGACGCCAGACTCACCGTCGTCGACGTTTCGAACCTGCGGTCCGATGCCGTCTGGATTCGTGACGCCGACTGCACCGTCGCAGAGTACGGCACGAACGAGCGTTACGAGTCGGCCACTCCCGTCGTCGGCGCGGTCTACCCCCATGCAACTATCAAAGCCAACGGCACCGTCCCCCGATCGCTGAAGGTCTATACCTTCCCGCGAACGCGACTCGAGCGCGAAGTACCGACTCCGACCGAGGAATCCGACCGATCGAACGAGTAGCCACGACGGATCATCGGTGAGACGGGAGTCGAAGCCAGAACCCCCGGTTTGCGAGTACTTATAATGTCGATCGCTAAAAGCCGGGTATGGCGGCGTCGAATCACTGGACGGAACGCTCGACCGTCGGACTCGTCAGCGGCGGTCACTTCCTGTCGCACTTTTACATTATCGTCTTTCCCCCGCTGTTTCCGCTCTTGCGCGCGGAGTTCGACGTGAGCACCGCAGCGCTCGGACTCATCGTCTCGATCATCTCACTCGGCATGTTACTCCAGATTCCCGTCGGCGAACTGGTCGATCGCATCGGTGCCAAGTGGATCCTCGTCGCCGGAATTGCGACGACCTCGATCGGCGTGATGGTCGCCGGACTGGCAAACACCTACCTCGTGTTGGTCGCCGGGGCCGCCATCTCCGGGATCGGACAGGCCTCCTTTCACCCGGCCAACTATCCGCTGTTGGAGGCTGTCAGCGACGACGATCGACTCGGAAAGAACTTCAGTATCCACACGTTCGGGGGCTACGTCGGCTTTGCGGCTGCGCCGGTGATCGTCGGCTTTCTCGCTCTGACTGCGGGGTGGCGATCTGCACTCCTGCTCGTCGGTGCCGTCGGCGTCGGCTACGCCGTCCTGACCGCCGTATTGCTCGAGCCGGTCTACCAGGCGAATCTCGACGGAACGGACGACGAGGCGGAGACGGCGTCGACGAGCAGTCTCTCGGCGCTGTTGCAGCCGACAATTCTGATCATGGCGGTCTTTTTCATCGTGTTTACGATGGCCGAGAAAGGGATTCAGACGTTTACGCCGCTCCTGGTCATCGACGGCTTCGGACTGTCGGAGACAGTCGGAAACACGACGCTGTCGGTGTTTTTCGCCGTCGCCTCGGTTACCGTCCTGCTCGGCGGAGTGCTGGCCGATCGGTACGATCCACGGGCCATCATCGCCGGTGCGACGACAATCGCGGCGGGAACGATGTTCGTGGCTGTCGTCGACGTGGTGCCGATCGGGGCCCTCGCGGCGATCGTCACCTTCGCGGTTGCCGGGGGCGCCTTCGGCCTCGTCTTCGCCTCGCGCGACCGGCTGGTAAGTACCTACGCCGCCGAGGGATCGACCGGCCGAAGTTTCGGTTTCGTCTTTACCGCGAGTTCCCTCGGTTCGCTGTCGACGCCGCTGTTGCTCGGCGCGGCGATCGACCTCTCCTCGACGATACTGGCGTTCGCACTGATCGCCGGCTGTTTCCTGCTGTCGGGACTCGTGGTCTTGCTCATCGGCGAGCGCTCGAGCGCGTTTCTCACCGGCGTCGCCTCGCGGGGCGACTAACGCACTCGCTATCGCGCCGTCGAAACAGCCGGCGGATATCGATGAGTCAGGCGCCGTTACAGCCGACGATTGACGAAAACAACCAGCTAGTCTTTTCGGCGGGGATCACGAATCATGGTGTGTTGAGACGTACCATTATTCGCCGCTCGTTGGCTGTCACGACGTCGCGGTCGCTGGTCGGTGCTGAAGGGGGCGAACCGAACCACAGCCACACCCACGAGTATCCATGGCAAAAACAGCAGACGACGACACGGCGGAGGGAATTGCATCAACCGACCTCGTGACCGAGGTCGAAGCGGGACCGGCGCTTTCGGTGCCGGACGGACCGATGGCGGCCTGGCTCGAAGACCACTTCGAGGCGTACGCCGACGAACCGGCCGCGCTGATTCGGGAGGGGGATTCGTTCGAGGACGTACGCTTCGCGGAGCTACTCGAGGAGGCCAGAGCGGTCGCGGGCGGCCTGCTCGAGTTGGGGCTCGAACCGGGCGACCGAATCGGCATCCGCGCGCCGACCAGATACGAGTGGTCGGTCGCCGACGTGGCGACGCACCTGGCGGGGCTCGTGCTGGTGCCCGTCTATCCCTCCTTCAGCGCCGACCAGGCCACCCACGTCGTCGACGACGCGGACGCTTCGGTGCTGATCACCGAGGACGACTATCCGGACGAACTCGAGGACGCCGTCGACGAAATCGTCCCCATCGACGACCTGCCGACGGCCGAGCCGCCGGAACTGGCGGGGTACGACGCCGACGACGACGAGCCGGCGACGATCATCTACACGAGCGGGACGACCGGTGATCCGAAAGGCTGTACGATCACCCACCGAAACCTGCTGGCGGCGACGGCGATGGTCGACGAGCGCCTCTCGCTCGAGTCGGGCAACGTCGGCACGTGTTTCCTCCCGCTGTCGCACATCTACCAGCGGGTCGGGAACTACTATCTCTGGGGGACCGGCAACGCGGCGGCGTTCATGACCGTCGACGACCTGAAAGACGAACTCGGGATGGTCGAACCCGAACTGCTCGTGACCGTACCGCGGGTCTACCGGCGGGTGTACGCCGGCATTCAGGATCAGATCGCCGAGATGAGCGGCGCGAAACGGCGTCTGATGGAGTGGGCCGACGGCGTCGCCAAGGCCTACGGCGAGGGGCGAAGCGAGGGCGAGAGCGTCTCGAGCGCGCTGGCGGCCAAACACGCCCTCGCGGAGAAACTCGTCTTCTCGACGCTCCGGGAGGAACTCGGACTCACGCAGGTCGAGTACGCCCTCACCGGCGCGGCGAGCATCGACGCCGACCTGCTACACTACTTCTGGGGACTGGGCATCCCCCTGGTCGAGGTCTACGGCTCGACGGAGGTGACGGGCCCATCGACGATGAACAAGCCGGACTCGTTCCGAGCGGGCACCGTCGGCTACCCGATGGCCGGCAGCGAGGTCGGCCTCGCCGCCGACGGCGAGGTCCTCTATCGCGGCCCGAACGTGATGGAGGGCTACTGGAACAACGAGGCTGCGACGGCCGACTCGATCGTCGACGGCTGGTACCACACCGGCGACATCGGCGAGTTCGACGAGGACGGCTTCCTCACCATCGTCGACCGAAAAAAGCGCATGGCCGTGCTGGATACCGGGAAGAACGTCTCGCCCAACCGCGTCGAGACCGCGCTGAACCGCGACCGGTTCGTCGCCGACTCCATGGCCATCGCCGACGGCCGCAAGTTCGTCACCGCCTTACTCCAACCGAACTACGAGGCCGTCCTCGACCTCGCGACCGACGAAGGGATCGCGTTCGACGAGTCGGCCACCGAACGCGACGACAGCGAGGAGGTCGTCGCCGTCGATCCCGCTCTCCTCGAGGACGACCACGTCCACGAGCGCTTCGAAACCGCCCTCGAGAGCGCCAACGAAACGCTCGCGAGCTACGAGGAAGTCGGTGATTATCGGCTCCTCGAGCGCGCACTGAGCGTCGACCGCGAGGAACTGACGCCGACGCTGAAAAAGCGCCGACCGACGATCGAAGAACGCTACGCCGACCGGATCGAATCGATGTACGCGGAGTGATACGGTCTGCTGTGGGTCATTTTCGGTGCGACCGCGACCATCCTGCGGTCGCACCGGTAACTCGTTACTCGAGCATTCGGGCCGCTTCCTCGATATCCATCACGCCCTGTTCGACGGCGTTGAGGACGCGGACGATCTCATCGTCCGGCCCGTCGTCGACGACGCCGTCCTCGTCGACCTCCTCGAGAGTCACCTTCTCGCTCTCGCCGACGAACTCGGGGAAATCGGTGCCGTCGGCGAGGGCGGTCTCTTTCTTGACGCGGTAGTTGCCCCCGTCGGTGACGTGGAGGTCACCGGGGTGAAAGAAGTACCAGTCCTCGCGATCGAACCGGACGCCGATACGGGGTTTCGCGCCGAAGCTCTGGGCGAAGTAGATCAGGGCTTCGACCTCCTCGCCAGTGAGGTAGATGGGGTCGCCCGAACTCGATTTCGCCTCGATCGCGTAAAAGGACTCGCCGTCGCCGGCCAGCACGTCGGGGAGTTCCCGTTCGGTCGCCGAGCCGCTTGCGGGCGCACGCATCACCGCGAAGCCGGCCTCGTCGAGTGCGTTGACGAGTTCGCGCTCGCGGCGGTCGCCCTTCGCCTGGGACATGTGGGATGCTCACCGGCGGGCCCCCATATACTGTTCGCTGTGTGTCGATCGCTGCGAGGCGAACCATCGGCTGGCTACGATACTCTCCAGGTCATAGCCCCACGAGTGCGAACAGATCGACGACCATCGACGGCGCCGGTTCCTGGATATCGTACTCGAAGGCGAGATAGAGCAGACCGAACTGAAAGGCGTTAAACGCCGCATGGGCGGCGATCGGGACGACAAGATTGTCGGTCTCCGCGTAGAGCCAGCCGAAGATGACCGACCCGCCGAAGACGATGCCCAGCGAGACGGCAACCGCAAGCAGCGGCGCGTCGGCGAGGAAGTACACCGGCAGGTGGACCAGTGCGAAGATGAGGCTGGCGATGACGACGGCCTGATACTTCGTCACGGCGTCGTAGAGGCGTTTCTGGACGACGTTTCGAAAGAGGAATTCCTCCGCGGGCGCGTTGAAGAAAAAGACGATGACGATCATCAGCAGGATCATCGTCTGGTCGTCGCCGATGATCTCGACGATCTGGTTCTCAGTGGCCGGTAACTCGAGAAACTGCAACAAAATACTCGCGACGACGTAAAAGAGGATACTCACGACGATACCGCCGACGACGTACAGCCACCCTCGAGTCGTCGGCCAACGGAGGTCGACGTAAGCCCACCCCCGGCCGGTCCAGGCGAGATAGATCGCCCCCGCCAGCGCGAAGCCGACGAAGTTGAGCACCATCATGAGCGTCCGCGCCGCCATCGAAGCCTCCGCGGGCGCATCGATCAACGCGGGATCGAGGAGAAACGCCGGCAGCGTCGTCACTTGCGTCGCTGCGATACCGAACGCAGCGAGGCCGACCGCGACCAGCGTCGCCCAAATAGCGCTTTCGTTTCGGTGGGCAGTCTCGGACATACCGCGGCCTAAGACCAGGAACGTCTTGTGCGTTGTCTCTCGAGGCGACGGTCAGGGTTCCAGTCGAAACCGGACGGTCGGCTCGCCCTCGAACCGGGGGCCGCGACCGTGCCGTTCGAAGCCCAAGTCAGCCGCGGCGTCCGCGACCGTGTCCTGACCCGACGTCACCAACACTTCGACGGCCATCGACTCCCGGTCGGCGAATCGAACCGGCTCGGCGAGCAGTTGTTTGCAGGCGTCTGCGGTCCCGTCGACCTGGGTAACGTGGACTGTCTCCTCCCGGGCGTCGAAGCTGATAAAACCCAGCAGATCTTCGGGGTCGGAGCCGTCGTACTGCGAACTCGAGACGTCGACGTTCGGATCGTGGCTCCCGTCTTCGGCGACTCGAACCGTCCGGTCGTGGACCAGATTGCGCATCACGTCCGTTGGCGAGTCCGCGATCGCCGCCAGCGCGTCTGCGTCGGCCTCGAGCGCGTCCCGTACGTTCATCACCATATGGTAACGCTACGCATTGGTATAAATAACGCGCCTCGTGGCACGAAACCGATCGATCGACGGCAACTCACAGCGGGCCAATGGGACACAGTTATTTGCACGCTCTGGTAACGAACCGGGTATGAGCCACGCCACCGGTCGAATCACGACGAACGAACCGCGCTGTGAGGTATCAGTATGCGTGTTGTAGCCAAGTTTGGCGGCACGAGTCTCGGGAGCGGCGAACGGATCGATCGCGCTGCCGATTCGATCGCAGCGGCCGTCGAGGACGGTCACGAAATCGCTGTCGTCGCCAGTGCGATGGGATCGACGACCGACGACCTCCTCGAGGATATCACCTTCGAGACGGACGAACAAGACCGCGCTCAGATCGTCAGCATGGGCGAGCGAACCTCGGTTCGGATGCTCAAGGCCGCGCTGTCGGCTCGAGACATCGACGCGACCTTCTTAGAGCCCGGCAAAGACGAGTGGCCGGTTGTCACCGACGAATACGGCGAGGTCGATGTCGAGGAGACCCAACAACGCGCCCTCGAGGTCGCCGAGACGATGGACGCGCAAGTGCCGGTCCTGACCGGCTTCCTCGCAGAAGGAGCCGACGGCTCGATCACGACGCTCGGTCGCGGGGGCAGCGACACGACGGCCGTGATGATGGGTAAGTACATGGACGCCGACGAAGTCGTCATTGTGACCGATGTCGAAGGGGTCATGACCGGGGACCCACGCGTCGTCGAGGGCGCTCGCAACGTCGGCGAAATTTCGGTCGACGAACTTCGCAATCTCTCCTTCCGCGGCGCCGAGGTCGTTGCTCCCTCCGCGCTCTCGTACAAAGACGGGGCGCTCGACGTGCGGGTCGTCCACTACCAGCACGGTGACCTCCTCTCGGGCGGCACCAGCATCGAAGGCGAGTTCCGCAATCTCGTCGACCTGCGCGAGCGACCGCTCGCCTGCCTGACCGTCGCCGGCCGCGCGATTCGCAATCAGCCGGGCATCTTTCATCACCTCTCGGAGTCGCTGGCCGAGAGCGATATCAACGTCGACGCCGTCGCCAGCGGGATGGACACCGTCACGTTCTACATCGACGCGGACGAGGCCGAACGCGCCGAGAACATCCTCCACCGCGAGGTCATCGCCCGCGACGAACTCTCGAGTGTCACCGTCGACTCACCGGTCGCCGTCGTTCGGGTTACCGGCGGCGAGATTCCGAACCAGCCGGGCATCATCAGCGAAATCATCCAGCCCCTTGCCGAGGATCGCATCCACCTGCAGGATGTCGTCACCAGCGCCACGAGCGTCGCTCTCTTCGTCGACTGGGACGACCGCGAGCGAACACTCGAGCTCACCCAGGACGTCGTTTAACCGTCGCTACCTCGAGTCGGCTGCTCACCTCGAGGGGCGTCTCGACACGGATCGGTCGGCTCGAACGCCGTGGTTACTGCATCGAAATTCGTTCTTAGGATCGGTAATGGCATCGTAACGAAAGGGCAAACCGATGCCATCGGTGCTATGTCGACTGGTCCGCCAGTAACCGAAGTCTTCCCCCACGTCGAGCCCGATCCCGACGCTGTTCTCGAGCGCTACGGCGTCGACTCGCCGGCCGCACTCGTCGCGACCGCCGAGCGCGACGACCCAGCACCACCGCGTGGAACCGGCGCTTGCGACGCGGCCGTTGCCGAGAGCGTCGCCGACTGGACGTTCGTCGGCGAACCCACATCCGTCACCATCGGCGACGACGCACTCGAGGCTGCTGTCGCCGCTATCTCGCGGACGAACCGATCCCAGTCTGTTCGGACGGGTGCCGCCGGTTCAGGCGGCGGCCCGTGTCGATCGATCTCTGCCGGACGTTCTCGCCGGCCCACGAGCGCCGTCGACGACAGCCGCCGATCGCCACCGCTCGAGGTTCGATCCGCGGACGACCTGGAACTCGTCGGTCCCGAGCCGACGACGCGACGGGTCCCTGACGAGACGTTCGGCAGAGACGGATTCGTGTTCGGGCGCGCCTGCGAAGACGCCTAACGATAGTAGCAACTACAGGTCACGCTCGTCCGTGTTGCTGCCTGGTCCTGTACCGACCGAGTCGCCACGCTCCGTATCCGTGCGTCGCTGTTCGAATCTGGCGCCTCCGCGACGAGTCGCGCCGTCGGTGCCCAGCTTGCCTCACGCGAATTGAATTGTCTGGCCCGCAAGAACGGAGTATGGTCGCCTACAAGTCGAAGATGGTCGAACGGATCTCGCTCCCTGCACGCGAGACCAGAGAACGGGCGCTCGAGGCTGCGGGGTACAACGTGTTCAACCTCGACGCTGCGGACGTCTTTATCGATCTCCTGACCGACAGCGGCACCGGCGCGATGAGCGACGCCCAGTGGGCCGCCCTGCTCCGGGGCGACGAAGCCTACGCCGGCTCGGAAAGCTTCGCCGAACTCGAGTCGGCGGTCGCCGACGTGATGGGCTTCGAGCACGTCGTCCCAACCCATCAGGGACGGGGCGCGGAGAACGTCCTCTACGGCAGCCTGCTCTCGGAGGGCGATGTCGTCCCGAATAACACCCACTTCGACACGACCCGGGCCCACGTCGCTAACCAGGGGGCCGATCCCGTCGACTGTCCGACCGAGGGGGCCGACGACCCCTCCCTCGAGGCGCCGTTCAAGGGGAATTTCTCGCTCGAGCGAGCCCGTGCGGTCGTCGACGACGTGGGCGCCGAACGGGTACCCGTCGTCGTCCAGACGATCACGAACAACTCGACGGCGGGCCAGCCGGTCAGCGTCGAGAATACGCGGGCGATCCGGACGTTCGCCGACGAGATCGACGCCACGTTCGTGATCGACGCCTGCCGGTTCGCCGAGAACGCGGCGTTCGTCCGGCGCCGCGAGCCCGAATTCGAGGACGCGACGATCGACGCAATCGCTCGTGAACAACTCGGCTACGCCGACGCTATCGTGATGAGCGGCAAGAAAGATGGTCTTGTCAACGCCGGGGGTTTCGTTGCGACCGACGACGCCGACCTGTTCGAGCGGTGCAAACAACGGGCGATCCTTTTCGAGGGCTTTCCGACCTACGGCGGGATGGCCGGGCGCGACCTCGGCGCGATGGCCGTCGGCCTCCGCGAAGCCGTCGAACCGTCTTATCTCGAGGACCGCCTCGAGTCGATCGCGACGCTCGCGACACTGCTCGAGGATGTCGGCGTGCCGATCTACCGCCCCGTGGGTGGCCACGCGGTCTACCTCGACGCGAGCGAACTCTTTCCCCACCTCGAGGCGAGCGAGTTCCCCGGCCAGGCACTGGTCTGTGAACTCTATCGCGAGGGTGGCGTCCGCGGCGTCGAACTCGGGAGTTTCGCCTTTCCCAACACCGATCGGCCCGAACTCGTTCGGCTGGCCGTCCCGCGGCGAACCTATCACCGCGAACACTTCGAGCACGTCGCCGAGACGGCCACAGCCGTCCTCGAGAATCGTGAAACCGTCTCGGGCTACGAAATTGCCAGCGACCCAGCGGTCCCCGAATTGCGTCACTTCAGCGCCGATCTCGAGCCACTCGAGCCAACTCGACCGTAACTACAGTCCGAATTCGATCGATCGCTGACTCTCACGATTGGGTGAGTTCTACATTTATCTCCGTGCTCGTGGGAGCAAGCCCTGGAATGTCGAGCAACAACAACCGTTCGAACGGCAGTGGGAGACGACGAGTGGGTGGAATCGACCGGCGGCGAGTTCTCCAGGCGCTGGGGGCTGGAACGACAGTAGCAGCCCTCGGTACGGCATCGGTCGGTGCCAGTGGGAACGAGCACGAAGACCAGCCATCCGAACCGACGGCAGACGCGATCGATCCGGTGTTCGGCTTTGCCGCGCTCTCGGCGGACGAGTCACCGCCGGTCGAACCGGATCACGTGATCGATGTCGAAACCGAACCGCGACCGGACCGGGCGGTCCCGGAGTTTTTCTTCGAGCCGACCGGGTTGTACATCCAACCCGGCGAGACGGTCCAGTTTCGACTCGTTTCGCCACACCACTCCGTGACGGCCTACCACCCGGCCCTCGGAATTCAACAGCGCGTTCCCGACGGCGTTCCGCCGTTTTCCTCGCCGGTCCTGCCGGTCGAGGCCTCCTGGCTCTACACGTTCGACCAGCCGGGGGTCTACGACCTTCATTGTGGGCCACACGAACTCTTCGGGCACGTCGTCCGACTCGTCGTCGGGGAGGCGACCGGACCGGGTGCAGAGCCGGTCCCCGATCCCGAACCGCCGGACGAACCGAACGGCGACGCCGAGCACGGCGACATGGACGATCCAGCGGGTCATCACGAGGAACCGCCGGGCCACCGCGAGGGGCCACCGGATCACGACCACGGCCCGCCCACAGCCGACGCCGAGCCCCCGGCTGACGAACCGGAATCGCCACCCGCCGAGGCACCCGAACCGCGGCCGCCGATCGGTGCTGCACTGACCGTCCTCGGCGACCCCGCCCTCGAGCCCGAGCGGATCGTCGAGCAGGGACGGGTCTCCTGGGACGAAATCGACGACTCGAGGAAGGAAATTCCGCTCTAGCCGGGAGTTAGGACCGGGACACGAGTCCACGGGCTCGGTCGCCGATCGTCGGTTCCGGCTCGGGTCCCTGCCGGCCGAGTCGGCGTTTCGCGACTGTTTGGAGGCCCGTCTTCGTCGCCTCGGAATCCGCGATGTCGACCAGCCAACCGGGGACTTGAGACTCGATCTCCGCTCGTTTTTCTGCCTTGAGCTGGGCGAACTTTCGAAGCGCGATACCGATGCCAATGAAGAGTCCGGCGTCGGCCAGTTCCCGACGGAACCGTTCCTGATCGTCCCGGACTGCGATCGCCTTGACGAGCGAGAGCACGCCAATGGCGAGATAGAGCTTCGACGTTCTCGAGGGATCGCCGCTGAGTATCCGTGCAAGCGCCATGCGAGGCGACGTACCACGTTCCCGTCCTTAAAGGTGCGCTCGACTCACGAACGGTCCGCCTCAATCGATGATAGTCGCCTCCCACTCGACGAGCCAGTTCCCCAGGTCGTCGTACAGTTCCTCGTAGTCGAACGCTACCGACTCTTCGGGTTCGACGGCCGCCATTTCGAACTGGCCCTCGAGATCGACGTACTCGTCCGTGACGGCCGGAAACTGAACGTTTCGGGTCGCCAGTTCGGCCTGAATCTCTCGGGAAAGGACGAAATCGACGAACTGGTAGGCGAGTTCGCGTTTGGTCGTCGCCTCGAAGATCGCGATCGCTTCGGTGGTGCGATAGCCCGACTCCTCGAGGGTCGCGACCTGGTGGCGGTCGAGATTCCGGTCGGCCGTGATCGCGCCGACGCGATCGGTCGAATAGGAGACGACCATCGGCCGCTCGCCCTCGAGGTAGTCCCCGAGGTAAGCGTCACTCCAGCGGTCCCGGATCTCGACGCCGTTTGCCGCGAGCGACCGCCAGAACTCGAGGTAGTCCTCGCCGTAGGCGGCGATCGTCCACAGCAAGAACGCTCGCCCGGGCCTGGAGTAGCGGGGGTCCTGGGTGAGCAACGCGTCCTCGTAGGCGTCCTCGAGCAGATCCGCGAACGTCGCCGGCGTCTCGAGGTCTCGCTCGTCGTAGACGAGGCTCACGTAGCCCGTCCCGAACGGGATCGCTCTATCGTGGGGTTCCTCGAACGCGAGATCGTCGCGGACCCGACCCGCGTGCTCGAGGCGGCCGCGCTCGAGCGAGCCGAACAGCCGACTGGCGAGGGTGGTATCGATCCGGACAAGTTGATCGACGGTCACGCCGAGAAAGACGTCGACGTCGATCTCGGCGTGGTAGCGAGCCCGCTGGACGTAGTGATCGATCCCCGATTCGGGGACGACCCACTCGAGAGTGGCGTCGGGGTACGCGTCTTCGAAGGCCTCGGCGAGCCACTCGCCGGCAGACTGCTCGCCGGCGAGCAACGACGAATACGTCGCGACTCGGAGCGTTCCCTCGTCTTCGCCGTCGGGATCGATAGGCTCCTCACCGTTTGGTTCGTCGTCGTCGTTGCGGGTGATACAGCCCGCCAGACCGACGGCCGTCCCGGTTGCGAGGCCGCGGACCATCGTCCGCCGTCTCATTATCGGATGGTCTCGCCGAGGCGGCTTAAGCATCGTGTCTCCACCGGCACTGGTTTGTCAGAAAGACTTTGTCGGTTCGGCGAGAGTCGTTGCTGTGTCATCGACCGAGGTACCACGCCAGTACGTCCTCGCGGGTATCGTCGTCGCGCTTGGAGTGGTGACCGCAGGGATCTTACTCGAGGTGCTGGGGACGATCCTCTTCGCGTTGACCGTCGCCTACGTGCTCGCACCGGTGCAAGGATGGCTCGTCAGACGCGGCCTCTCGGAGTGGACTGGCGCAGTCGTGGCGACCCTGTTCGGATTCGTCACGACGGTCGCGGTCTTCTCGCCGATCGTCATGACGCTGTACCTTCGCACCGACGAAATTATCGACATCGTCGAGGGGCTTCCGGCGGAGATCCCGATTACGATCCTCGAGTACACCTACACCGTCGAGGTAGTCGAACTGCAAGCGCTGGCGGTCGACATCCTCGCCGGCGTCGCCGTCTCGGTGGTCACGCAGTTGCCCGTCCTCGCGGTCAAGTTTGCGCTGTTTGCCATCCTGCTGTTCGCGCTGCTGTTGCAAGGCGACGCCGCCGGTCGAGCCGCTATCGCGCCGGTGCCGCCTGCCTACCGTGACGTCGTCTTCGCACTCGCCACGCGGGCTCGAGAGACGCTGTACGCGATCTACGTGCTCCAGCTCGCGACGGCCGTCGCGACGCTGCTTATCGCCTACCCGCTGTTCTGGGCGCTTGGCTACGAGCTGGCCTTTACGCTCGCACTGTTTGCCGCCATCCTGCAGTTCGTCCCGATCATCGGCCCGACGCTCCTGATCGCGCCGATCGCACTCTACCAGGTCGCCGCAGGCGAGTTACTGGCCGCGGCCCTCATCGGCGTCCTCGGTATCGCACTCGTGGCCTGGTTCCCCGACATCGTCGTCCGACCGCGGCTGGCCCGTCGCTCGGCCGGCATTCCCGGGAGCCTCTACTTCGTCGGCTTCACCGGCGGACTCTTTACTCTCGGTGCGATCGGTATCGTCGTCGGCCCGCTGATCGTCGCCGTCTTCGTCGAGGCCGTCGACCTGCTAGCCGACGAAGTCAACACCGACGCCAGCTTCGCCGAACTGGCCGAGCGAGAGACCGACGGCCCCGACGACGGCGAATCGACCGGGACAGAAACGACCTACGAAGAGTCGGGCTCTCGAGTTGCGCTCGAGTAACCGACGCGCAATCGCGACTCGAGCGTCGATCACCACACCAGTTGGATTCCGAGCCAGTTGATCGCTTTTTCACCCTGGGCGTGATAGGTAGCCACATGGTCACTGGTCGAACCATCGTACACGCGATCATCGGCGCGGTCGTCGGTGTCGTCCTCTCGTTTATCCCCTTCTCGACGGTCATCGGCGGGGCTGTCGCCGGCTTCCTCGAGGGGCCGGACAACCGCGAGGGAGCCATCGTCGGCGCACTGGTCGGCGCGATCACCTTCCTGCCGTTCGTCGGGATCGGGCTGCTCCTGATCGCGTTTATGGGCGTCGGAATCGGCACCGCCGGAGTCCCCATCGGCGGGGCGCTGATCGCCCTGCTATTTTTCGTCTTCGCGCTGTCGATCGTGCTGCTCTACACCGTCGGGATGGCGGTCCTCGGCGGGTATCTCGGGGCGTACCTCGCGCGGGAGTACCCCGATCGGCGAACCTCGACGCGGCGAACGATCGGCATCGACGAACGCCCCACGGCCGGGACGCGCTCACACGATCGAGCCGCGACGATCGACCGGACGCGCTCGCGACACTGGCAGTCCACGACCAGCGGCCTCGAGGACGACCTGGCAACGCCTCGCCACGACGATCAGGACAGTCAACCGGATGCGACTGGCCCACCGAGCGACGATGCCAGCGGTGTCGATGACATCGACGGCGGGACCGCTCCCGACGAGACTGCCGAGAGTGACCTCGAGGGTACCGACGAGACGGCGTCGACCCGGTCCCAGAAAGATCGGGAATCCGATCGCGAGACGGAGTGAGTGCGATCGGCCGAAGGTCTCAACTAGGTCGACTGGGATATCGAGACGATCATGAGCGGTGGGGAGCTAGCTGGGGGGGCAGAGCCAGTGCAGTACTCGGTCGGGCCGTTGCTCGAACGGTCCCAACTCGAGTCGGATGGCGTCCTCGAGATCGGTATCGCCGTCGACGGCAGCGGCCGACTCGACGACCACGACCTCGATGTCCTGGTGCCGTCGCCCCGGATCGATCCCGGCGAGGCGATCGAACTCGGCGTCTTCGTCTCGAGCGTCGGCGAGATCGAGGCGGTCGATCTCACGGTGTTCTACGACGACACGGCCGTCCTCGATCTCGAAGATCCGGGCATCGTCCGACGCAACGTCGCGACGGGGACGCCTGGAGGTGACGGACGAACTCTCGAGGCCGACCGAGGGGGAGGGGAGACGACACACGAACGCGCCTCGACTGCGGACGATGCGACCGAATTGGGGGAGCCAATCGACTCGAACGCGTCGCCCGAACCAGACGGGACAACAGCGTCGATAGCCCAACACGTCCACTCGACGACGCTTCGTGACGGGACGGCTGCGACCGACTCCCCGCTCGAGCAGCGACCGCTTGGCGGGAGTCACCAGGACGATCCGGCCTACATCCTCGAGTTGAACACGCGTGCGAGCGCACCGACGGGCGAGTACCCGCTCTCGGTGATGTGTACGTATCGCAGCGAGGACGGCATCAAACGGGTTCGAAAACGACCGACCGTTCGGATTCGAAGCTGGCACGAACGGTGGCGACCGTGGCTCCTCCGGACGGCTCTTGGCGCCGTCGTTCTCGGCGCGCTCGTGCTCGTCGTCCTTGCACTGTAAGGCTACTGGGGATCGACCACGAAGACGAGGCTTCCGTCCTCGAGGCCGTCGAGACGGACGCTCGCGGAAAACGTCTCGCCAGTCGGTTGCCTACAGTGACAGGTTCCGCGCCAGCGCCAGCCGTCGATTGCGGTGGGGATAGCTGTCGCCTCGAGTCGATCGACAGTCTCGGTCCCGAACACCGTCTGCCAGGGCTGGCCGACGAGGTCGTCGCTACCGGTCTCGAACAGCGCCACGAACGATCGGTTCGCAAACTCGAACTGGCCGTCGGGATCGACGATAGCGATCGGGTCGGCGGCGAGTTCGATGCCGACAAGCGCTCGGTCTGCAAGCCCCGTCAGTCGTCTGCGCTCGACGAGCAGCGAAATTCTGAACCGAAGCCTCTCGCCGTCGATATCACCGTCATCCGATCCGATCACGTCCGCCCATCGATCGTCGGCCGCGGCCTCGAGCACCGACGGCGAACGCTCGCGATCGATCATCACAACTGGCAGCGTCGCGTGCTGGGTTCGAACACGCTCGAAGAACGCAGGCACGGAGCCCTCGAGGACGGCCAGGTCCCAGACGAGACAGTCGACATCGTCGAGCCCGTCCAGCGCGGCTGCCGTCGAGGTTACCGTCCGAATCTCGAGGCAGTCGCTGTCGGAGTCTACGCCCTCGAGGCCCTCGTTCTCGGCGAAGACGAGCGCGCGACTCGTCGACCGGACCGTCGACGGTTCGAGCACGGCCGCGTCGGTAGGGAGTATCGTCATCGGGGGACGAGTGGTGACCGCCGGCATTGAATTCGAGACGAGGACATCTGGTGACGATCGACACCGGATAGCCCGCCGTTACGTTGATTCATGGACGGTGCCGTCAACGGCGACGGTGCCATCACTTCGCACCTCGATCGCGTGAGATGCGTACTCGAATTGAACGCTTGCGTGTCCGTTCGGGTCGGCCTGAAAGAGCCGATCGAGTGCTTCTGGATCGATGGCGTGATACAGCGGCTCGAGTTCGAGCGGGTCGGTATCGGTCGTCTCTGCGAGTGCTTCGACGACACGAAGACTCGGCGAATCACGGTGGTAGTCCAGCGTAGTTCCAGTCATCACGACTGGACAGAGGGCAGCGACGGGTAACATACTGTCCACTATATACGTATCCGTCTCGGTAGCTGGACGGTACACATATAGCCCCCGACCGTTCGGACGGACGGCGACGGATGGATCGAGACGATCTGGGAGGCCAATCGGGCCCGGACACGATGGAGCTACTGGATGGCGATCCGTACGAGACGAGTGCTCGAGGCCAACAGTATATGGGCCGGCCGGCCGAAGCAGCAGTATGGTCGTCGGAGACGTCACCACTGGAACGGACGTACTGGTTATCGGCGCGGGGCCGGCCGGCTACACGGCTTCGATTCGTGCGGGGCAGCTCGATCTAGATGTCACGCTCGTCGAAAAATCGGCCTACGGGGGCACCTGCCTGAATCACGGCTGTATCCCCTCGAAGGCGCTGATCACCGCGACGGACCTCGCACACGAGGCGCGCCACGCCGAGGCGATGGGAATTCATGCCGACCCGGCGGTCGACCTCTCTGGAATGGTCAACTGGAAGGATGACGTCGTCGACCAGCTCACCGGCGGCGTCGAGAAGCTCTGTAAAGCCAACGGCGTGAACCTCCTCGAGGGGACCGCCACCTTCGTCGACGAGCACACGGCCCGGATCTCCCACGACGGCGAGGGGCAGGGTTCGGAAACCCTCGAGTTCGAACACGCCATCGTCGCGACCGGGTCGCGCCCGATCTCGATCCCCGACTTCTCGTTCGAGGCCCCGCCCGTGTTGGACTCGAGGCAGGCCCTGTCGTTGGAGTCGGTGCCGGAGTCGCTAGTCGTCGTCGGCGCCGGTTACATCGGGATGGAACTGGCGAGCGTCT
The DNA here is from genome assembly GCF_006543045.1 of Salinadaptatus halalkaliphilus. Classification (GTDB taxonomy): domain Archaea; phylum Halobacteriota; class Halobacteria; order Halobacteriales; family Natrialbaceae; genus Salinadaptatus; species Salinadaptatus halalkaliphilus. Next base: position 179,735 of record NZ_RBZW01000016.1, read on the forward strand.
ACGCGAAACTCGGTACCGACGTGACCGTCATCGAGATGCTCGACTCCATCTTGCCAGGGTACGACGACGACCTCAAGCGCCCGGTCAAACAGCGCGCGAACGAACTCGGGATCGACTTTCACTTCGAACACACCGCTTCCGAGTGGTACGAGCCGGGCGACGGCATCCGCGTCGTCGCCGAACCGGTCGACGGCGCCGCCGCAAATGGTGGGGGCGAGGCGCCACGCGCCTCGGAAGAACCGAGCGGTGCAACCGCGAGTGGCAGTACCGAAGCGATCGAGGACGAACGCCTCGAGATCGACGCCGAGACGGTTCTCGTCGCCGTCGGTCGCGAACCGGTCTCGGACACGCTCGATCTCGAGGCGGCCGGCGTCGAGACCGATGACCGGGGCTTCATCGAGACCGATTCGCACGCACGCACGAACGTCAACCACATCTTCGCCGTCGGCGATGTCGCCGGCGAACCGATGCTCGCGCACAAAGGCAGCGCCGAAGGACAGGTCGCCGCCGAGGTCATCGCCGGCGAACCCGCGGCAATCGATCACCAGGCGATGCCCGCGGTCATCTTTACCGATCCCGAAATCGCGACCGTCGGCATGCCCGAGTCCGAGGCCGCTGAGGCTGGCTTCGATCCCGTTACCGGCGAATTTCCGTTCCGAGCCAGCGGTCGCGCGCTGACGACCGGCGAGAGCGACGGGTTCGTCAAGATCGTCGCCGACTCGGCCGACGGATTCGTCCTCGGTGCCAGCATCGTCGGCCCCGAAGCGTCGGAACTGATCGCCGAACTCGGCCTCGCGATCGAACTCGGGGCGACGCTCGAGGACGTCGCTGCGACCGTCCACGCCCATCCGACGCTGTCGGAGTCGGTGATGGAAGCTGCCGAAAACGCACTCGGACACGCGATTCACACGCTCAACCGCTGACGATCGACGCGAGCGTTCACCGTGAAGGGGTTCCCTGACGTGTTCGGACGGACTCCCGGCCAGCGGGAACGACCATGATACACCTTCATCTGGGGGGCCGTCGGTACGCCTGTACCAATGACTCCTCCCACTCCGACGCCGGGTCGACGGACTGTTCTCTCGACCGCCGGCGCCGCCACGTTCGGTGCATTCGCTGGCTGTCTCTCGACTATCACGGGCGACGACGCCGAAGGTGCGACAGGTGGCTCCAGCGCCGATGAGACGACCGACGTCGCCGATACCGGGGACGGACCGCTGACCGACTACGCCTACACCGACCCCCCACAGATCGTCGACCTCGCCGAACAGAACTACGAATCGACACTGCGAACCGTGCCGGCTCGCCACCAGTTCGTCACCGACGACGCCAGCGCAGGCCCGGTCGAACTCCCCGAAGTCTGGGCCTGGCAGGCCGACGACCTCGCTCCCTCCGTCCCCGGCCCGATCTATCGCATGCGGGAAGGCGAGACGTTCGAACTCACCTACGACAACAGCGATCACGACCGCCCACACACCGTCCACGTCCACGCCCTCACGAAGTCCTGGGAAGACGACGGTGCCCCCGTCACCAACCGCGATCAGGTCGGCCCCGGCGAGAGCCACACCTACACCCTCGAGGCCGACGTTCCGGGAACCCACGTTTACCACTGCCACTACCAGACCCACAACCACCTCGACATGGGGATGTACGGCATCCTGCGGGTCGATCCGGCGGACTACCAGCCGCCGGACCGCGAGTACTTCTTTACACTTCGCGACTGGGACACGCGTCTGCACACGCTCGAGGCCGGCGGCGACGCCGACTACGATCCGGTCGAGCGCTCCTCTGACGCCTACACGATCAACGGTCGCAGCGCCCCGACGACGTTCCACCCCGAACTGGGGACGCCGCTGATCGTCTCTCAGGGTGACACCGTCCAGCTCAACATCGCGAACAACGGCTACGAATCCCACCCGTTCCACACTCACGGCCACCGCTTTACCGTGGTCGAGAAAGACGGCGCGCCGGTTCCCGAGGCGGCACAGCACGAGGAAGATGTCGTCAACATCGGTCCGGCCGAGCGCTACACCCTCGAGTTCGTGGCCGACGCCGACCCGGGTATCTACCCGGCACACTGTCACAAAGTCCACCACGTCACGACCGAGGGCCGGTATCCCGGCGGGATGGCGACGGCGATCGTCTACGAGGACGCGATGGACACCGACGAGTTCGCAGAAATCATGGACGATGCCGGCCTCGAGGGGTAATCCACGACCGGCTGTAACGCTACTGGACGTACAGCGAGTACGCGATCACGATGAAGCCGGCGAGGACGAGCAAGCTCTCGAGCAAAATTCCCGTCGCCAGGGGGACCCCGAGCAGTTCGTAGAGCATCCCTGCCAGAACGAGCCCGAGCGTGACGAGTCCAAAGCCCCCCGCGAGTAACCCGAGTGCCCGTTGTCGGGTCCGTCGATATGCTTTGAACGCGAAGTACGTAATGACGCTGCCGACGACGAGCACGAGCGTCTTGACGACGGCGAGTGCAATTGCGACCTCGGTACCGCCTGTGTATGGGCTCATGTTTCTTTTCGCACCTCCGACCACAACTCCGCGAGCCGTTCGTCGGCCGTCCGGGCCGGCCGCTCGATCTCGACGGTCAACTGTTGATCCTCGTCCAATCCGAGGGATATCTCGTCGAACGCGATCGCGTACTTGCTCGCGTGATGGCCGTCGCGTCTGATCTCCGTGGATTCTTCGAGCAGCGTCGCCTCGGTGAGCAACTCGAGTTTCCGGTATAGCGTCGACTGCGGAATGTCACACGCCTCCGTCAACTCCGAGGCCGTCATCGGCTCCTCGAGTTGCTGGATAATCTCCCGACAGTCGGGATCGTCGAGCGCGGAACAGATCGCTTCCGCCGATGGGGCTGACTCCGAGCCGAGCGGGTCCCGGACCATTCGTCCGCCCATTACGACCGATATGGTTTATCGGCATCGATGCCGCTCGTCGATCGATCGGCCGCTCCCGAATTCGTTTGCTTGCCTGCTCGCGCGTACGCGTAATCGGAACCCAATACGCGAAGCCTTCTTGCGTCTGGGCGCTCGAGAACCAGATACGCGGGTCTCATTCGGCCCGACCGCGTCTGCGAGGACGGGATGAGCGGCCGACCTCCGCCCGCGTGATATTTGCCTCGAGGAGCGACCGGTCCAGCGACTGGATCGACAATCGAAGTGGGTAGTTGTTGCAAAATGGTCCCATGGTATCGGGTTCCGATGGACGATCCATTCGACGGCCTTATGTATGGACCGGGGATTCGTATTGAATGCGAACGACGTGGCGCAAGTCGCCGCGTCCCCTCCGGCCGTTTCCCGGCACGGAGGCTGACACATCCACCCTGTACACGGGGCATTCGGCGCCGGTCTCGACCGACGCCCTTATATGCTCCAGTGGCGTACCGATAAATCGGACCAATCGCCCGCCGGATGCGGTTTCCGGCGGCGACCCCGATCCGACGCCCTTAAGTGTATTAGGGTACTCGGATGGTAATGCAACAGACGATGTGACTGACCGGGCGTTCAACTCGCTCGGTCGTCTCGGACCGTCGGAGTTCGAAGGGGTTATGTACCCCGGATGGCTTACGATTAGGTCCGAAGGAAATGAGGATCCTACCCCTGCGGTCTTCCGTACAGATGGGATCTGA